>NZ_JCALCD010000009.1:0-219107 GCF_059812165.1 Mycobacterium sp. NGS69 | reverse complement strand
GCGGCGAACCGCGCGATCTGGATGTGGCCGTCGGGCGTGACGCGCGCCGGGTAGACCGGCACCGACACCCGCGGATCGTCGAGGCAGGACCCGTCCTCCAGCGCGAAAGCCTGCTTGAGGATGGGTGATTGGACGGTGACCCGGCCGCCGCGGTCCCCGACGATCCCCCGCGACAGCACGGCCGCTCCAGAGAACGGGTCGACGTTGCCGACCGCGTGCACCGACCCGTCGTCCAGCCGGAACAGCGCCGCCTGCGAACCGTCGTCGAGCAGAACCCCGACGCCGCGCCCGGGAATCAGGCGGTCGTAGTGGCAGGCGGTCGTCCACACCTGAATGTCTTGAGCGTCGTTGAGAAGTGTCATCGTGTCTCCTTGATTACGACCGGACCCGCGGCATGCCAATGGGCACAGGCACTTTGCGCCCAGCGCGTTCGGTGAACGTCACCGTCGAATCGACGGCGTCGGGGGCGTTGACGAAGGAGACGAACCGCGACAGCTTGTCCGGGTCCTCCAGCACGCCCTTCCATTCGCACTTGTAGTTCTGCACATGCCGCTCCATCGCGGCCTCGAATTCGTCGGCCAAGCCCAGGGAGTCGTCGCACACGACCTCGCGGACGTGATCCAGGCCGCCGTCCAGCGATTCGACCCACGGCGCGGTGCGTTGCAGCCGGTCGGCCGTCCGGATGTAGTACATGAGGAACCGGTCGACATAGCGGACCAGGGTCTCGGTGTCCAAATCGCTGGCCAGCAGCTGGGCGTGCTTGGGCGTCATGCCGCCGTTGCCGCCGACGTAGAGATTCCAACCCTTTTCGGTGGCGATGACGCCCACGTCCTTGCTGCGCGCCTCGGCGCATTCGCGGGCGCAACCGGAGACGCCGAGCTTGATCTTGTGCGGCGCGCGCAGCCCGCGGTACCGCAGCTCCAGATCGATGGCCAGCTGCACCGAATCCTGCTGGCCATAGCGGCACCAGTCGCTGCCCACGCAGCTCTTCACGGTGCGCAGGGCCTTGCCATAGGCATGCCCGGATTCCATGCCGCCGTCGACGAGCCGCTTCCAGATCTGCGGCAGCTGGTCCACGCGGGCGCCGAACAGGTCGATCCGCTGGCCGCCGGTGATCTTGGTGTACAGCCCGAAGTCCTGGGCGATCTGGCCGATCAGGATCAGGTGCTCCGGCTTGATGTCACCGCCGGGAACCCGCGGGACCACCGAGTAGCTCCCGTTCTTTTGGATGTTGGCCAGGAAGTGGTCGTTGGAGTCCTGCAGCGAGGCCTGCTCGCCCTCGAGGATGTGGTCCGAGCCGGTGGACGCCAGGATCGACGCGACCACCGGTTTGCAGATGTCGCAACCCTTTCCGCGGCCGAAGCGCTCCAGCAGTCCCGAGAACGTCCGGATCTCGGTGGCGGTGATGATCTCGAAAAGCTCCGCCCGCGACTGGCTGAAGTGCTCGCACAGCGCCTTGGACTGTTCCACGCCCTCGGCTTCCAGCAGCTGCTTGAGCAGCGGCACGCACGACCCGCACGAGGTGCCCGCGGCCGTGCACGACTTCAGCCCCGGCACATCGGCGCAACCGCCGGCGATCGCGCCCTTCAGATCACCCTTGGTGACGTTGTTGCACGAGCAGATCTGCGCCGAATCGGGCAGCGCCCCCACGCCGAGGCCCGGCGCGCCATCGGCCTGGGCCGGCGCGATCAGCGCCAGCGGATCGCCCGGCAGCTCGCTGCCCACCATGGGCCGCAGCACCCCGTACGACGAGGCGTCGCCCACCAGGACCCCGCCGAGCAGGGTCTTGGCGTCGTCGGACAGCACCAGCTTGGCGTAGGTCCGGTTCACCGCGTCGTTGATGGCGACCTCGAGGCAGTTCTCGGTCACGCCCATCGCGTCGCCGAAGCTGGCGACGTCGACGCCGAGCAGCTTGAGCTTGGTCGACAGGTCCGCTTCGCCGAATTCCGCGGCGCCGTCCAGCAGCCGGTCCGCCACCACCTCGGCCGAGGTGTAGCCGGGGCCGACCAGGCCGTAGCACCGCCCGCCGATCGCCGCGACCTCACCGATCGCGTAGATGTCGGGATCGCTTGTCCGGCAGGACAAATCGGTGAGCACACCGCCCCGCTCGCCCCGCGCAAGCCCGGCGGCCGCCGCCAGCTCGTCGCGCGGCCGGATGCCGGCCGCGAAGATCACCACGCCGGCGTCGATCAGCTCACCGTCGGTCAGGCGCACCCGCGCCGACGTCGAGCCGTCCGGATGCGCGACGGCTTCGATCGATTCGGTGCCCGTCCCCACATGAACGGCGATGTCGAGTTCGGTGACCATCCTGGCCAGTAGCGCGCCACCGGCCTCGTCGATCTGCTGGGCCATCAGCCGCGGCATCATCTCGACGACGTGCGTCTGCAACCCGAACTGGCGCAGCGCATTAGCGGCCTCGAGCCCCAGCAGGCCGCCGCCGATGACCACCCCCGCGGTGGCGTGGCCGGCCTGAACCGTGCGCTGGGCGTCGGCGCGGATCGCGTCGAGGTCGTCGAGCGTGCGGTAGACGTGGCACTGCGGCAACTCGTGGCCGGGCACGGGCGGGACGAACGCATAGGACCCGGTGGCCAGCACCAGGGCGTCGTAGCCGTGCCGTTGACCGTCGGCGGTGACCACGGTCTTTGTGTCGCGGTCGATTTCGGTGACGCGGGCGTTCAGCAGCAGCCGGACCCGGTCGTCGCCGGCATAGTCGTTACCGGGCAGCGCCAGCAGTTGCCGGTCCCAGCTTTCGGTGTAGGAGGTCAAACCGACACGGTCGTAGGCGGCGTCGGCTTCCTCTGCCAAAACCGTGATGCTCCAACGCCCTTCGGTGTCGCGGGCGCGCAGCGCCTCGACCAGCCGGTGGCCGACCATGCCGTGCCCGACCACAATGACGTGACGCGCAACACTATCCGCGCACCAGGTTTCGGATTGGGCCATGCCATGAGGGTAGGGGCGGGAAATTAACTCGGAATCGCTGAATATGACACCCACATGACGGCGTGCTCACACCTCACAACGACGGCTGTGAAACTGTTCGCCGCGGGCGAACGCCCGAGAGGAACTTTAGCGTGGTCGACTCATGTTTGTAGAAATAGCCGGCCGGTAAGGCGCCGGTCACAGCAAACTCACAATGAAGCATAAGGAGATCCCCATGAGCAACCTCGCATTGTGGTCGCGACCGGCCTGGGACACCGACCGCTGGGTGCGCGACTTCTTCGGACCCGCCGCGGCGACCGACTGGGTCAAGCCGGTGAGCAGCGGCTTCACCCCAGCCGCCGAAATCGTCAAGGACGGCGATGACGCGGTGGTCCGCCTGGAACTGCCGGGCGTCGACGTAGAGAAGGATGTCAACGTCGAGGTCGACAAGGGCCGGCTGGTCATCCATGGCGAACACCGCGACGAGCACGCGGAGGAATCGAACGGCCGCACGCTGCGGGAGATTCGGTACGGATCCTTCCGCCGGTCGTTCCAGTTGCCGACGCACGTCACCGGCGAGGCCATCAGCGCCTCCTACGACGACGGCGTGCTGACCGTGCGGGTCGCCGGCGCCTACGCCGGAACCCAGCCGCAGCGCATCGCGATCACCAAGTAATTCCGCGACAGATCAATCCGGCGGGGCCGCGCCAATTCTGGACGGCCTCGCCGGATTCGCGTGTGAAGCCAGGGCTTTGCCTGTGAAGCGCGGGCTTTGGGTGTGAAGCCACGGCGCTGGGTGTGAAGGGTGGGCGGGAAAGCTGCCGAATCCCCGCCCTGGCTTCACCGCGAAAGCCCTGGCTTCACGCTCAATGCCCAGGATTCACCCTCAAGCGGCCCGCCGTGCCGAGAGCTTCAGGCCCAGCGGGCCAGCAGCTCCTTGGCCCGGGCCGCCAGCGCGGCCTGCAGGAACGGCCCGAAGCTGACCCGGGCGACGCCGAGCGGGCCGAACGACGCCGGGTCGTCCTGGTCGGGCAGCGCGAACGCGTTGATCGGCAGCGGCAGCTCGGCGGCCAAGCGCCGCAACGTTTCCGGGTCGTGGTAGCCCACCGGGTAGAGGACGTCGGCGCCCGCGGCGGCAGCCTCGGTCAGCCGCGCCACCGCCCGCTCGACGCGGTCGGCCTCGTCACCGTCGCGCCGCAGGAACAGATCGGTGCGCGCGTTGATCACGACGTGCACGCCGGCCGCGTCGGCGGCCGAGCGCAGCGCCGCCACCAGCTCGGCGTGCTCGGCCGCGGAGCGCAGGCGCCTGCCCTCCGAGTGCACGGTGTCCTCGATGTTCAGCCCGACGGCGCCGACGCCCAGCAGGCCTTCGATCAGGCGGGTCGGCGGCTGCCCGTACCCCGATTCGATGTCCACCGACACCGGGACGTCGACCGCGGCGGTGATCTGGGCGACCCGGGTCAGCACGTCGTCGAACGACATGCCCTCGCCGTCCGGCTTGCCGATCGAGTCGGCGAGTGGATGGCTGCCCACGGTCAGCGCGGCGAATCCCGCGTCGGCGGCCAGGCGGGCCGACCACGCGTCCCACACCGTCGGCAGGATCACCGGGTCGCCCGGCCGGTGCAGGTCGAGCAGGGCCGTGGCGCGCTCGGCGGTGGTTTGGCCTGTCATGGTGTCCGACATTAGGCCGCGACGATCGCTACTATCGAGGGCGTACTGTGATCCGCAACACCGTCTGCGCCCGGAGAAGTAGTAGGAGATCCGTTGAGCACCACGACTGAACTCGCCGAACTGCACGACCTCATCGGTGGCCTGCGGCGGTGCGTGAGCTCATTGCGGGCGCGGTACGGCGACAACCCGGCGATGCGCCGCATCGTCATCGACGCCGACCGGATCCTGTCCGACGTCGAACTGCTCGACACCGACGTCTCCGAGTTGGACCTGGACCGCGCCACGGTGCAGCAGTCCGGCGAGAAGATCGTCATTCCCGACACCCAGTACGACACCGATTTCTGGCGCGATGTCGACGACGAGGGTGTCGGGGGTCACAACAGGTCCTGACAACCTCGGACAACTTCAAGCCCCCCGCGAAACAGGGGGTTTGCTCTGTGTACCCTTCGACAGACAGCCCGTTCGAAGAGGAACACTAGATGAGCGCACCTACGGCGAACCGTCCTGCGTCCGGTGTCTTTTCACCCACACGCGCCCGCATCCCGCAGCGGACCCTACGCACCGACCGGTGGTGGATGTCGCCGTTGCGCATCGACCTGGGCTTCGCGGCTTTCGTCATTTACGCGACGGCGCGGGCGTTCCAGCAGGATTACTTCTTCGTCCCGAAGTACCACTACCTGACGCCGTTCTACTCGCCATGCGTCAGCAAGGCCTGCGGTGAGGCCGGCGACATCTGGCCCCAGTTCCTGCCCGACGTCTGGTGGCTGCCCTACGCGGCGCTGTCGCTGCCGTTCCTGCTGCTGTTCCGGCTGACCTGCTACTACTACCGGGGCGCCTACTACCGCACGGTGTGGCAGTCGCCCAGCGCCTGCGCGGTGGCCGAGCCCCGCGTGCACTACACCGGCGAGACCAAGTTCCCGCTGATCGTCCAAAACACCCACCGCTACTTCTTCTATATCGCCGGCATCATCTCGGTGATCAACACCTATGACGCGATCGTCGCGTTCCATTCCGACAGCGGGCCCGGTGGATTCGGCTTCGGCCTGGGCAACCTGATCCTGCTCGGCAACGTCATCATGCTGTGGATCTACACGCTGTCCTGCCATTCGTGCCGGCACGTGACCGGCGGGCGGCTCAAGCACTTCTCCAAGAACCCTGTGCGGTATTGGATCTGGACCAAGGTCAGCGCCATCAACACCCGGCACAAGCTGTTCGCGTGGATCACGCTGGGCACCCTGATGCTCACCGACTTCTACATCGCGCTGGTGGCCAGCGGCACCATTGGCGACCTGAGATTTGTTGGCTGACAAGCCATTTCGCCGATTATAGAGAGAGCTGAGCGAGGTTTCATGGTTGAGGTCGAGCGGCACGCCTACGACGTAGTCGTCATCGGCGCCGGCGGCGCGGGATTGCGGGCGGTCATCGAGGCGCGCGAGCGGGGCCTGAAGGTCGCGGTGGTGTCCAAGTCCCTGTTCGGCAAGGCCCACACGGTGATGGCCGAGGGCGGCTGCGCGGCAGCCATGGGCAACACCAACCCCAAGGACAACTGGAAGACCCACTTCGGCGACACCATGCGCGGCGGGAAATTCCTCAACAACTGGCGGATGGCCGAGCTGCACGCCAAGGAGGCCCCGGACCGCGTCTGGGAGCTGGAAACCTACGGCGCGCTGTTCGATCGCCTCAAGGACGGCAAGATCAGCCAGCGCAACTTCGGCGGGCACACCTACCCGAGGCTGGCGCACGTCGGTGACCGCACCGGCCTGGAGCTGATCCGCACCATGCAGCAGAAGATCGTTTCGCTGCAGCAGGAGGACTACGCCGAAGTCGGCGACTACGAGGCGCGCATCCGGGTGTTCGCCGAGTGCACCATCACCGAACTGATCAAGGACGGCGACAGGATCGCCGGGGCGTTCGGCTACTGGCGCGAGAGCGGCAACTTCGTCCTGTTCGAGGCGCCGGCCGTGGTGCTGGCCACCGGCGGCATCGGCAAGTCGTTCAAGGTCACCTCGAACTCCTGGGAGTACACCGGTGACGGGCACGCGCTGGCCTTGCGGGCGGGCGCGTCGCTGATCAACATGGAGTTCGTCCAGTTCCACCCGACCGGCATGGTGTGGCCGCCGAGCGTCAAGGGGATCCTGGTCACCGAGGGTGTGCGCGGCGACGGCGGGGTGCTGAAGGACTCCGACGGCAAGCGCTTCATGTTCGAATACATCCCGCCGGTGTTCAAGGGCCAGTACGCCGAAACGGAGCAAGAGGCCGACCAGTGGCTCAAGGACAACGACTCGGCCCGCCGCACCCCGGACCTGCTGCCGCGCGACGAGGTCGCGCGCGCGATCAACTCGGAGGTCAAGGCCGGCCGGGGCAGCCCACACGGCGGCGTGTACCTCGACATCGCGTCCCGGCTGACGCCCGACGAGATCAAGCGGCGGCTGCCGTCGATGTACCACCAGTTCAAGGAGCTGGCCGGGGTCGACATCACCAAGGAGCCAATGGAAGTCGGGCCCACCTGCCACTACGTGATGGGTGGCGTGGAGGTCGACGCCGACACCGGCGCGGCCACCGTCCCCGGCCTGTTCGCGGCCGGCGAGTGCTCGGGCGGCATGCACGGCTCCAACCGGCTGGGCGGCAACTCGCTGTCGGACCTGCTGGTGTTCGGCCGGCGCGCCGGCTTGGGGGCGGCCGACTACGTGCGGGCGCTGAGCAGCCGCCCGACGGTCGCGGAGGACGCCGTCGAGACGGCGGCCCAGCGCGCGCTCGCGCCCTTCGAGGGACCGACGAACGGCGCCGCGGCCGAGAACCCCTACACCCTGCAGCTGGAACTGCAGCAGTCGATGAACGATCTGGTCGGCATCATCCGCAAGGCGGAGGAGATCTCCGAGGCCCTCGGCCGGCTCGACAAACTGCGCGAGCGGTTCAAGAACATCCACGTCGAGGGGCAGCGGCGGTACAACCCCGGCTGGAACCTGGCCATCGACCTGCGCAACATGCTGCTGGTCAGCGAGTGCGTGGCCAAGGCCGCGCTGGAGCGCACCGAGAGCCGCGGCGGGCACACCCGCGACGATCACCCGTCGATGGACTCGTCCTGGCGCAAGGTGTTGCTGGTCTGCCGGGCGTCCGGCGGCGACGAGGTGCTGCCCGACATCAGCATCACGCGCGAGGACCAGGTGCCGATGCGGCCCGATCTGCTGGAGCTCTTCGAGATCTCCGAGCTGGAGAAGTACTACACCGACGGAGAACTGGCCGACCACCCAGGACGGAGAGGCTGATGACCTACAACGCGACCATGCGGGTGTGGCGCGGCGACGAGGCCGGCGGCGCGCTGGAGGACTTCACCGTCGAGGTCAACGAGGGCGAGGTGGTGCTCGACATCATCCATCGCCTGCAGCAGACCCAGACGCCCGACCTCGCGGTGCGGTGGAACTGCAAGGCCGGCAAGTGCGGCTCGTGCTCGGCGGAGATCAACGGCTACCCCCGCTTGATGTGCATGACCCGGATGTCCACGTTCGCCGAGGACGAGGTCGTGACCGTCACGCCGCTGCGGACGTTCCCGGTGATCCGCGACCTGGTGACCGACGTCTCGTTCAACTACGAAAAGGCCCGCGAGATACCGTCTTTCGCGCCGCCCAAGGACCTGCAGCCGGGCGAGTACCGGATGGCGCAGGTCGACGTGCAGCGCTCGCAGGAGTTCCGCAAGTGCATCGAGTGCTTCCTGTGCCAGAACGTCTGCCACGTGGTCCGCGACCACGAGGAGAACAAGAAGGCGTTCGCCGGGCCGCGCTACCTGATGCGCATCGCCGAGCTGGAGATGCACCCGCTGGACACGCTGGACCGGCGCAACCAGGCGCAGGAAGAGCACGGCCTGGGCTACTGCAACATCACCAAGTGCTGCACCGAGGTGTGCCCCGAGAACATCAAGATCACCGACAACGCGCTGATCCCGATGAAAGAGCGGGTCGCCGACCGCAAGTACGACCCCGTGGTTTGGCTGGGCAACAAGCTGTTCCGCCGCGGCTAGGCGGGGGCGGCATCGCCGTGGCCTAGACGCCGAGCCGGCGGAAGGTGCTGCGGTGGAACACGATGGGCGCCACCTCGGCGTCGACCGTCACCTCGCTGACCCGCAGCACCACGATGGTGTGGTCCCCCGCCGGGATCAGTTGTTCGATCGCGCTCTCCAGCCACAGGCCGGTGCCCTTGATGAACACCGCGCCGCTGTCGTAGGACACCGTCTCCAGCCCGGCGAAGCGGTCGCCGGTCTTGGCCGCCAACGTGCGCGCGGCCGCGTCATGGACCTCGCCGAGCACGCTGATGCCCAGCATCGGCACGGCCTTGAGTTTGGGCCAGGTCGTCGAGGTGTTCTGCACGCAGAACGACACCAGCGGCGGCTCGAGTGAAACGGGGACGAAGGTGCTGGCGGCCAAGCCTTCTCGGATCCCCTCGACCTCGGCGGCGATGGCCACCACGCCGGACGGAAAGTGGCCGAATGCCTCACGAAGCGTGGACGGCGTCAGATTCTTGTTCGGGTTCACCGCGGTCATTCGCCCCTTGCGCCGAGGACGGAATTCTCGTCCCCGACCCTACCTGCCGAATATCCGTGGGCTGAAGCCACATCCGGATGCGCCCGCAGCCTGCTCTTCCAGGCGTTGCGGCCGTAGACCGAGAAGATCGGATCCGACGGGTCGTCCCTTTTCGCGGCCCGCGCCGCCAATTCCTCGGGCAACGCCAGCACCGGGATCTGCGCGTCCAGTCGCGGGTTGAAGAAGTACGGCACCGAGATGCGCTCCCCGGCCGGGCCGGCCAGGTTCACCCGGTGCTCGGTGGCCCGCAGGTAGCCGCCCGTGGCCACCTCGAGCAGCTCGCCGATGTTGACGATGAACGCGCCCTCCACCGGCGGCACGTCGATCCAGCCCGCGTGGCCGCCCCGTCGCACCTGCAGGCCACGGCTGCCCGGCTCGGCGAGCAGCAGCGTGAGCACGCCGGCGTCGCGGTGCGCGCCCACGCCCTGGGGGCTGGCCGCGCGGGCGGGGTAGCGGATGATCTTGATCAGCGTGGCGGGCGCGTCGGCGAACGCGGCGTCGAACGCGTCCGGCGGGCTGCCCAGCGACGCCGCCCAATGCCGGAGCAGGCGGCGGGCCACCACGGAAAGGGCGGCGTCCCACTCGTCGATGATCGCGGGCAACTCGGGCAGGGCCTCCGGCCACTGATTCGGGCCCTGCAGCCACAGGTAGTCCGGACTGCCGGGACCGCCGATCGGGGGGCGTTCGGGGCCGAGGTCGATCTGCTCGCGCCAGTCCACCCGGCCCCGGGTCAGCTCGCCGCCCAGCCGGGTGTAGCCGCGGAAATGCGGGCTGCGCACCATCGCGATCGCGTCCTTGTCGGCCTCCGGCAGCGCGAACAAGCGGCGCGCCGCGTCGAGCACCCGGGCGGCTAGTTCGCCGGGCACGTCGTGGCCGATCAGGTAGAAGAAACCGACGTCGTGGGCGGCCTCGCGAAGGCCCTCCCGCAGGGCTTCCGGGGCGGTTCGAAGGTCCACCACGGGCAGCGCTGTGACGCGCCTCACGTCCGTCATGGCCACATCATCTCCGCAGGTCAGGCGCGAAAGAAGGGACTGCCCAACCGGTTGGTTAGTTAGACGGTGGAATCTAGCTCACACTCGCTTGCTTCGGCGACAATAACGGTTATATTTTAGGGCAGTTACTGGTGGGTAACTTAGACCTAGTACCCAACCACAAGTGGCATTCTCAACGAGGAGGAACGTAGTGGGCCACTACAAGAGCAACGTCCGTGACCAGGTATTCAACCTGTTCGAAGTCTTCGGCGTTGACAAGGCATTAGGCCAAGGCGAGTACAGCGACCTCGACGTCGACACCGCCCAGGAAATGCTGTCCGAGATCAGCCGGCTGGCCGAGGGCCCGGTCGCGGAATCGTTCGTCGAGGGCGACCGCAACCCGCCGGTCTTCGACCCGGAGACCCACTCGGTGGCGCTGCCGGAGGCCTTCAAGGAGTCGGTCCGCGCCGTCCAGGAGGCCGGTTGGGACAAAGCCGGCGTCGACGAGGCACTCGGCGGCATGCCGATGCCAAAGGCACTGGTATGGGCGCTGCACGAGCACATCCTGGGCGCCAACCCGGCGGTATGGATGTACGCCGGCGGCGCCGGATTCGCCAACGTCATCTACCACCTCGGCACCGAGGAGCAGAAGAAGTGGGCCACGCTGATCGCGGAGCGCGGATGGGGTGCGACCATGGTGCTCACCGAGCCGGACGCCGGCTCGGACGTCGGCGCCGGGCGCACCAAGGCGGTGCAGCAGGAGGACGGCTCCTGGCACATCGACGGCGTCAAGCGGTTCATCACCTCGGGTGACTCCGGTGACCTGTTCGAGAACATCGTCCACCTGGTGCTGGCCCGTCCCGAGGGCGCCGGCCCCGGTACCAAGGGTCTGTCGCTGTTCATCGTGCCCAAGTTCCTGTTCGACTTCGAGACCGGCGAACCGGGCGAGCGCAACGGCGCCTTCGTCACCAACGTCGAGCACAAGATGGGCCTGAAGGTCTCGGCGACCTGTGAGCTGTCGCTCGGCCAGCACGGCGTGCCCGCCAAGGGCTGGCTGGTCGGCGAGGTGCACAACGGCATCGCGCAGATGTTCGACGTCATCGAGATGGCGCGGATGATGGTCGGCACCAAGGCGATCGCCACCCTGTCCACCGGCTACCTGAACGCGTTGGAGTACGCCAAGTCCCGGGTGCAGGGCGCCGACATGACCCAGATGACCGACAAGACCGCGCCGCGGGTGACCATCACGCACCACCCCGACGTGCGCCGGTCGCTGATGACCCAGAAGGCCTACGCCGAGGGTCTGCGCGCGCTGTACCTGTTCACCGCGACCTACCAGGACGCGGCGGTCGCCGAGGCGCTGCACGGTGTGGACGCCGAGCTGGCCGTCAAGGTCAACGACCTGATGCTGCCGGTGGTCAAGGGTGTGGGCTCCGAGCAGGCCTACGCCAAGCTGACCGAGAGCCTGCAGACGTTCGGTGGGTCCGGCTTCCTGCAGGACTACCCGATCGAGCAGTACATCCGTGACGCCAAGATCGACTCGCTCTACGAGGGCACCACGGCCATCCAGGCGCAGGACTTCTTCTTCCGCAAGATCGTCCGCGACAAGGGTGTGGCGCTGGCCCACGTGTCCGGGGAGATCCAGAAGTTCGTCGACAGCGAGTCCGGCAACGGCCGGCTCAAGACCGAGCGCGAGCTGCTCGGCAAGGCGCTGACCGACGTGCAGGCCATGGCGGCCACCCTGACCGGCTACCTGATGGCCGCGCAGGAGGACGTCACCAGCCTGTACAAGGTGGGCCTGGGCTCGGTGCGCTTCCTGATGAGCGTCGGCGACCTGGTCATCGGCTGGTTGCTGCAGCGTCAGGCCGCGGTTGCGGTGGCGGCGCTGGACGCCGGCGCCAGCGGCGCCGAGCGGTCCTTCTACGAGGGCAAGATCGCGGTGGCATCGTTCTTCGCGAAAAACTTCCTGCCCCTGCTGGCCAGCACCCGCGAGGTCATCGAGACGCTGGACAACGACATCATGGAGCTCGACGAGGCGGCGTTCTAGACGCTGGGCCTCAGCAAAAACCCCGCTTCCGGCTGGAGGCGGGGTTTTTGTATGTAAGCAAAAAAGACCGCCGCTGGATCCCCTCAGTCCAGCGGCGGCCCTTTTCGCCCCCCGCCCACGATCGGCGGTCGATTCAGGGATGCCCCGTATTGCCGTCGGGGTCGGGGGGTCAGACCACAACACGGGGCTATCCGGACGGTCGGATACCCAAGAGCCCCGGTTCGTAACCGACTGTGACCGAATTCATTCGCGCCCGATGTTTGAGGCGATCAGGCCTCCAGGATCGCGGCCACGCCCTGGCCGCCGGCGGCGCAGATGGAGATCAGCGCCCGTAGGGTGCCGCCGCCCTTCTGCTCGGCCTTCTTCTCGGCCAGCTGCTTGGCGGCCTGCGCCAGGATCCGCCCGCCGGTGGCCGCGAAGGGATGCCCGGCGGCCAGCGACGACCCGTTGACGTTCAGCTTGGCCCGATCGATGGACCCGAGCGCGGCGTCGAGCCCCAGCCGCTCCTTGCAGTACTCCTCGGATTCCCAGGCCTGTAGGTGGGCCAGCACCACCGACGCGAACGCCTCGTGGATCTCGTAGAAATCGAAGTCCTGCAGGCTCAGTCCGTTCCGGGCCAGCAGCCGGGGCACCGCGTACGTCGGCGCCATCAGCAACCCGTCGCGCCCGTTGACGTAGTCCACCGCGGCGGTTTCCGCGTCCATCAGGTAGGCCAGCGGAGTCAGGGAGTGGGCGGCCGCCCACTCCTCGCTGGCCAGCAGCGCGACCGACGCGCCGTCCGTCAGCGGGGTGGAGTTGCCGGCCGTCATCGTCGCGTCGCCGTTCTTCACCCCGAACACGGGGCGCAGCGTCGCCAGCTTTTCGGTGCTGGCGTTGGCGCGCAGGTTGTCGTCCCGGTAGAGCCCGAGGAAGGGCGTGACGAGGTCGTCGAAAAAGCCCCGGTCGTAGGCGGCGGCCATGTTGCGATGGCTGGCGACGGCCAGCTCGTCCTGGTCGACGCGCTTGATGCCCATCTGCTTAGTGGTGATGGCGGCGTGCTCGCCCATCGACAACCCGGTGCGCGGCTCGCTGTTGGCGGGGATCTCGATCCCCAGCGTGGCGGGCAGCGTGCCGACCAGCTTGAGACGTTCCAGGTTCGACTTGGACCGGCGCAGCTTGAGCAGCTGGCGGCGCAGGTTGTCGCCCAGGCCGATCGGCGGGTCGGAGGTGGTGTCCACCCCGCCGGCGGCGGCCACCTCGTAGCGGCCGGCGGCGACGCCGTCGGCCGCGGCGATCGCGGCCTGCAGCCCCGTCCCGCACGCCTGCTGAACGTCGAACGCGGGCGTGTACGACGACAGCTCGGAGCCCAGCACGCACTCGCGGGTCAGGTTGAAGTCGCGGCTGTGCTTTAGCACCGCGCCGCCGACCACCACGCCCAGCCGCTCGCCTGCCAGCCCGAACCTGTCCACCAGCCCGTCCAGGGCGGCGGTGAACATGTCCTGGTTGGACGCTTCGGCGTACGCGCCGTCCGACCGCGCGAACGGGATGCGATTGCCGCCCAGTACCGCGACTGGTCGCCTGGTCTTAGAACTCGCAGGGGCCACTTTTCTCTCCGTGCATCTCCGGGTACATCACTTTTTGAACCGGCCGTTGTTCGCCATACTACTCACTGTTCTTACTCTGAAGTAAGTTCGTCCCGATACGGTTGTCCGACAAACGGCATTACCCAGGAAGGCAGCTCAGTGGCTCCCAAAGGCTCGTCCGATCTGTTCTCGCAGGTGGTCAACTCCGGCCCCGGATCGTTTCTGGCAAAGCAGCTCGGCATCCCGCAGCCCGAGACGCTTCGCCGGTACCGGCCCGGTGAGCCGCCGCTGGCGGGCTCCCTGCTGATCGGCGGCGAGGGCAGGGTGGCCGAGCCGCTGCGCGCGGCCCTGCATGCCGACTACGACGTGGTGGGCGCCAACCTGGGCGGCCGCTGGGCCGACAAGTTCGCCGGGCTGGTGTTCGACGCCACCGGCATCACGGCGCCGGCCGGGCTCAAGGGCCTCTACGAGTTCTTCACCCCGGTGCTGCGCAATCTGGGCCACAACGCCCGCGTCGTGGTGGTCGGCACCACGCCCGACGCCGCCGCCAGCACCGACGAGCGCATCGCCCAGCGCGCGCTGGAGGGCTTCACCCGCTCGCTGGGCAAGGAGCTGCGCAACGGGTCCACCGCGCAGCTGGTGTACCTGTCGCCGGACGCCAAGCCCGCCGCCACCGGCCTGGAATCCACGATGCGGTTCATCCTCTCGGGCAAGTCCGCCTACGTCGACGGCCAGGTCTTCTATGTCGGCGAGGCCGACTCCACCCCGCCGGCCGACTGGGAACGGCCGCTGGACTCCCAAGTGGCCATCGTGACCGGCGCCGCCCGCGGCATCGGCGCCTGCATCGCCGAGGTGTTCGCCCGCGACGGCGCCCGCGTCGTCGCCATCGACGTGGAGTCGGCCGCCGAGGCTCTCGCCGAGACCGCCAGCCGGGTCGGGGGCACCCCGCTGTGGCTGGACGTCACCGCAGACGACGCGGTCGACAAGATCACCGAGCACCTGCGCGACCACTACGCCGGGCACGCCGACGTCCTGGTCAACAACGCCGGCATCACCCGCGACAAGCTGCTGGCCAACATGGACGACGCGCGTTGGGACGCCGTGCTGGCCGTCAACCTGCTTGCCCCGCAACGGCTTACCGAGGGCCTGATCGGCAACGGCAGCATCGGCGAGGGGGGCCGGGTGATCGGCCTGTCGTCGATGGCCGGCATCGCGGGCAACCGCGGGCAGACCAACTACGCCACCACCAAGGCCGGCATGATCGGCCTGACCCAGGCGCTGGCGCCGGGGCTCTACGCGAAGGGCATCACGATCAACGCGGTCGCGCCCGGCTTCATCGAAACCCAGATGACCGCGGCCATCCCGCTGGCCACCCGCGAGGTCGGCCGCCGGATGAACTCGCTGCTGCAGGGCGGGCAGCCCGTCGATGTGGCCGAGGCCATCGCGTATTTCGCCAGCCCCGCGTCGAACGCGGTGACCGGCAACGTCATTCGCGTCTGCGGCCAGGCGATGTTGGGGGCATGATGAACCAGCCAAGCGGTTTGCGAAACATGCTGCGCGCGGCGGCCGGGGCGCTGCCCCTGCTGCCCCGCTCGGACCAGCTGCCGAGCCGCACGGTGACGGTCGAGGAACTGCCCATCGACCAGACGAACGTGGCCGAGTACGCGGGCGTCACGGGCCTGCGCTACGGCAACCACGTGCCGCTGACCTACCCGTTCGCGTTGACGTTTCCCGCGATGATGTCGCTGGTGACCGGCTTCGACTTTCCTTTCGCCGCAATGGGATCGGTGCACACCGAAAACCGCATCACGCAGTACCGCCCGATCGCGGTGACCGACACGGTCGGCGTGCGCGTGCGCGCGGAGAACCTGCGCGAACACCGCAAGGGCCTGCTGGTGGATCTGGTGACCGACGTCAGCGTCGGCAATGACGTCGCGTGGCACCAGGTGACCACCTTCCTGCACCAGCAACGCACCAGCCTGTCCGACGAGCCCAAACCGCCGCCGCAGAAGCAGCCGAAGCTGCCCCCGCCGAGCACCGTGCTGCGGATCAGCCCCGGCCAGATCCGCCGCTACGCCGCGGTCGGCGGCGACCACAACCCGATCCACACGAACCCGATCGCCGCCAAGCTGTTCGGCTTCCCGACCGTCATCGCGCACGGGATGTTCAGCGCCGCAGCGGTATTGGCGAACATCGAGGCCCGGATTCCCGACGCGGCGCAGTACTCGGTGCGGTTCGGCAAGCCGCTGGTGCTGCCCGGCACCGCGGGGCTGTACATCGACGAGGGCGACGACGGCGGCTGGGATCTGTCGCTGCGCAACGTCGCGAAGGGCTATCCCTATCTAACCGGCAGCGTCCGGGGCCTCTAGCCCGCGGGCCGGCGGCCGAGCGCGAGCACCTTCAATCCGTAAGCGCCGCAGGCGGTCAGCAGGAAGACGCCGAACAGCCACAGCGGCGGGTGGGCCAGCTCCCAGACGAAGATCGCCGCCCAGATCGGTGAACCCTGGGTCACCGCGAGCACCCCGGCGGCCCCCGCCAGCGAGACGGCCGGCGTGTGCAGGTGCGTCCCGGCCGCCCAATTGACGGCCAGCACCAGGGCCGATCCCGCCGCCGCGCCGGTGGCCAGCGAGGGCGTGAGCATTCCGCCCGCCCCGCCGGCGCGCAGGAACAGCGCCGTCAGCAGCGGTTTCAACACCAGGATGACCAGGGCCGCCGACAGGGTCATGCGGCTGGCGAGGCTGACGGTCAGGATGCTGCGGCCGTTGCCGGGCAACTCCGGGAACCAATGCGAGCAGATGCCCATCACCACACCCGCGGCGGCCAGCGCCGGGACCAGCACCCACGAACGCATCACCCGGGCCGGCCGCGCCGCCGCCATCAGACGGTTGAACGCCAACCCCACCGCGAG
This sequence comes from Mycobacterium sp. NGS69, assembly GCF_059812165.1. Taxonomy (NCBI): domain Bacteria; kingdom Bacillati; phylum Actinomycetota; class Actinomycetes; order Mycobacteriales; family Mycobacteriaceae; genus Mycobacterium; species Mycobacterium sp. NGS69. The sequence continues at coordinate 202,455 of NZ_JCALCD010000009.1, read as the reverse complement.
GGTCACCGGCGCCAGGATCAGCCCGTGCGCGGTCAGCAGGTACGACGATTCCGCGCTGGGCCAGGCCAGGCTCGGCTGGTCGTGCGTTTCGGCCGAGCAGATCGCGACGGCCAGGCTCGACGTGAGCAGGGCCGCGCCCACCGCCCGGGGATGCCAGGTGTTGAGCATGATCCGCACGGCGAACAGCGCGCCGGCCAGCGGGACGGCGTAGACGGCGCCAAGACCCGCCCCCGCCGCACACGCCAGCAAGACCTGGCGGTCATGGCCGGACAGCCGCTTCAGCCATGCGGTGGCGAAATCGCCCAGGGCCGCGGCGAATTGGCGCGGGGCGCCCTCGCGGCCCAGTGATGCGCCGGAGCCGACCAGCAGCACCTGCAACACCGCGTCGACACTCCACGCCAGCCGCGGGATCGGCTCGCGGCGGGCGATGGTCCCCGCCAGCGGCGGCACCGGGGTGCGGCGGCGCAGGAGCCACCAGCCCAGTCCCGCCAGCGCGCCGCCGACCACCGGCCCCAGCGCACGGCGGACGGGGCCGCTGCCGGTGATCCCGGTCAGCAGCGGGCCGAAACTGTAGTGATAGGTGATGTGCTCGACGAGCCGCAGCACCTCCGTCGTCGCCAACCCGGCGGCCCCGGCCAGCAACCCGACGATGACTACGGCGCAAAAGAAGTCGAGGTTGCGGCGGGGAGGCGATCGAGGCGGAGGGGCCACCCCACGAATGTAGGGGTTAGCCGGCCGCGGCGGCTTCGCGATCCTCCGGCGTGCCGCGCAGACCGTGCCAGAACAGGTCGATCATCAGCTCGGCCGCCTCGTCGACGCCGAGCTCGCCGCTGGACAGCCGGTTGGCCATCGCCTCCCCCGCGCCCACCAGCGCCACGGCCATCATCTGGTACTCGGCGTCCGACCGCGGGGTGCGGCTGCCGGCCCGCATCAGCTCGGCCACCAGTTCGATGATCTGCTCGCGTCCCTCGCGCACGGTGTGCGCGAACGCCTGCGAGCTGATGGCCTGCGTGTACATCACGATCCAGGACGCGCGGTTGGCGTCGATGTAACGCATGAACGACCTGATTGCGTTGCCCAGCAGGTCCTTTGGGCTCTGGTCGAAGTTGATGTCGGCGCGCACCCCTTCGATGAACCGCCCCAGCTCGCGGTCCAGGCAGGCGCCGAACAGGTCCTCCTTGGAGCCGTAGTACAGATACAGCATCGGCTTGGAGATCTGCGCCTCGGCGGCGATGGTGTCCATCGAGGTCTCGTGGTAACCGTTGACCGAGAACATCTGCACCGCGGCGTCGAGCATTTGCTGCTCGCGGACAGCACGCGGCAGCCGCTTGGTGCCACCCGCCATCGCCGTGCCTCTCTAGCCCGCCAAAATCTGACTACAGGGTAACGATGATGCGGCCTATTGGTGGCCACATGTTCGATTGGCGCCCTTCATCGTCGCCACCCGCACCACCGACTGGTCGACCGCCGCCATCGGCAGGTCGCCGGCGGCCACCGCCTTTTCCAGCCGGTCCAGGACCGCGGGCACCTCTTCGATGCTGACCCACAGCGCGACGTCGGTACCGGCCTGCAGCGCGCGCAGCACCGCCTCCGCCACGCCGTACCGATCGGAGATCGCGGCCATGCTGGACAGGTCGTCGCTGAACACCGGGCCGTTGAAGGGCGGGGCGCCGTAGCCGATGCCGTCGCGCAGCAACTGCACCGCGGCCCGGCTCAGGCTGGCAGGGTCGTCGCCGGTCAGCCCGGGGACTTGCAGGTGACCGATCATGACCGCGACCGGGAGCTGGGTCAGTAGCGTCCGGTAGGGCACGAGGTCGTTGGTCTGCAGGTCGCTCAGCGGCGGCGTGACGACGCCGCCCTTGTGTGAATCGCCCGAGCCATGTCCATGGCCGGGGAAGTGCTTGAGCACCGGCAGCAGCCCGGCGTCGCGCAGGCCCTGCGCGTAGGCCCCGGCGTAGGCCGTGACGGTGTTCGGGTCCGCGCCGAACGAGCGGTCACCGATCACGCCGTCCGGGGCATCGGTCACGTCGACCACCGGGGCGAAGTCGACGGTGATGCCCAGGTCGCGCATCTTCTTGCCGCGCTCCACTTCGAGGTCGTGGACTTGCTGGGGCGTCTGGGTCTGCGCCAGCTGCCGGGCCGACGGGGCCGCCCCGATCAGCGACTTCAACCGCGACACCCGGCCACCCTCTTCATCGACGCCCACCGCCAGCGGGAGGGGCCCGGCGCTGTGGGCGACCTCGGCCAGCCCGCCCTTGAAAATCGAGAGGTCCGTCCAGCCACCGATGATGATCCCGCCGACGTGGCTGTCATTGACGACGGTTCGGGCTTCGTCGGCGTTCCGCACGCCCACCATCAGCAGTTGTGCCAGCTTGTCGCGGGTCGACAGCGCGGCCGGGACGGCCGTTGGGTCGGCGCACACCGGCGGCGCGGGGGCGGCGGCCGGCTTGCTCGACGAGGCCGCCGGCGGGTGGGCGGCATGGTGGCCGCAGCCGGCTACCAGCGCTGTTGCGGCGACGAGCACGGCCAGGGTGCGGGGGAAGGGCATCGGGCCATGTTGTCACGGCGAGCGTTTCGTCCCGTGCTCCAGGGGGCATCGCCGGTAGGTTGGCAATCAGCCCATTTGCCTGGCAGGGAGGAGCCGGCGATGGCCGGGTTTTCGTTGGTCGCGGCGGCAAGCATCGCGGCGGGGCTGATGATCGGCGCCGCGGCGACCGTCGGCGTCACGCTCGAGGTCGAAGACCACAAGGCGGCGCCGGCGCAGACCGCACCGCAGCACCCCTCCGGGCCGTACCTGGTGAGTTACGGCTCTCGCTGTTGGCATGGCCATTGCATTCCGTGGCCGTGACTCGCCGGCCGAGCCGGCGACGGCCGTTCTGCTAGGTTGGCGCTAGGTCCCCCCGCGAAACTTCAGGAGCCTTTTCATGAACCGGATCATCGCGCCCGCCGCCGCGAGCGTTGTGGTTGGTCTGTTGCTGGGCGCGGCCGCGATCTTCGGGATCACCCTGATGGTGCAGCAGGACACGAAGCCGCCACTCCCCGGGGGCGATCCGCAGTCGTCAGTGCTCAACCGGGTCGAGTACGGCAACCGTAGCTAGCCGCGCGGCAGGGCCGACGCTGGGCGAGCCGGCGGCGCCGGCGCCAGCCGCGCCGCTCTCCCGCCGGTGGTTGCTGTTGGTCGGCGCCGTCGCGCTGGCGCTGACGTTCGCGCAGTCGCCCGGGCAGGTCTCCCCCGACACCAAGCTCGACCTCACCGCCAACCCGCTGCGGTTCCTGGCCCGCGCGACCAACCTGTGGAACAGCGAGCTGCCGTTCGGTCAGGCCCAGAACCAGGCCTACGGCTACCTGTTTCCGCACGGCACCTTCTTTCTGGTCGGCCACGCGCTGGGCGTGCCGGGCTGGATCACCCAGCGGGTGTGGTGGGCGCTGCTGCTGAGCGTCGGTTTTTGGGGGCTGCTGCGGGTGGCCGAAACGCTGGGCATCGGCAGCCCGACGTCCCGGGTGATCGGCGCTCTGGCGTTCGCGCTGTCGCCGCGGGTGCTGACCACGCTCGGATCGATCTCGTCGGAGACGTTGCCGATGATGCTGGCGCCGTGGGTGCTGTTGCCGACGATCCTGGCGCTAAGGGCCGCCGGCGACAGGTCGGTACGGGCGCTGGCCGCGCAGGCCGGGCTGGCCGTGGCTTTGATGGGCGCGGTCAACGCCATCGCGACGCTGGCCGGATGCCTGCCCGCGGTGATCTGGTGGGCGTGCCACCGGCCGAACCGGTTGTGGTGGCGCTACACGGCGTGGTGGGCGCTGGCGCTGGGCCTGGCCACGCTGTGGTGGGTGGTTGCGCTGGTTTGCCTGCGCCACGTCAGCCCGCCGTTCCTGGACTTCATCGAATCCTCCGGGGTGACAACGCAGTGGTCGTCGCTGACCGAGATCCTGCGCGGCACCGACGCCTGGACCCCGTTCGTGGCGCCGACCGCCACCGCCGGCGCGCCCCTGGTGACCGGGTCGGCGGCCGTCCTGGCCACCTGCCTGGTCGCCGCGGCGGGGCTGGCCGGGCTGGCCAGCCCGGGGATGCCGGCGCGGGGGCGGCTGGTAACGATGCTGCTGGTCGGCGTGGTGTTGATGGCCGTCGGCTACAGCGGGGGGCTGGGGTCGCCGTTCGCCCACGAGGTGCAGGCGTTCATGGACGCCGCCGGCGCGCCGCTGCGCAACGTGCACAAACTGGGACCGGTGATCCGGATCCCGGTGGCGCTGGGCGTCGCGCAGCTGCTGGGCCGGGTCGCGCTCCCGGGCAGCGCGCCGCGCTCGGCGTGGCTGCGCGCGCTCGCCCACCCCGAGCGCGACAAGCGGGCCGCCGTGGCGATCGTGGTCCTGACCGCGCTGATGGTCAGCACCTCGCTGGCGTGGACCGGCCGGCTCGCCCCGCCGGGCACATTCGGCGCGATCCCGGCGTACTGGCACCAGGCCGCCGACTGGCTCGACGAACACAACACGGGCGCACCGGTTCCCGGGCGGGTACTGGTGGTCCCCGGCGCGCCGTTCGCCACCCAGGCGTGGGGCACCACCCACGACGAGCCGCTGCAGGTGCTCGGCAACAGCCCGTGGGGGGTGCGCGACTCGATCCCGCTGACCCCGCCGCAGACCATCCGGGCGCTGGACTCGGTGCAACGCCTGTTCGCCGCCGGGCAACCCTCGGCGGGCCTGGCCGACACCCTTGCCCGCCAAGGCATTTCGTACGTCGTGCTGCGCAACGACCTGGATCCGGAGACGTCTCGCTCCGCGCGCCCCATCCTGGTGCACCGCGCGATCGCGGGCTCGCCGGGATTGCAGAAGGTCGCACAGTTCGGCGCGCCAGTGGGGCCCGGCACACTGGCGGGCTTCGTCGCCGACGGCGGGCTGCGGCCCCGCTACCCGGCCGTGGAGATCTACCGGGTGGCCTCCTCAAATGGCGGCGACGACCCCGGCGCGCCCTACTTCGTCGACGCCGACCGGTTGGCCCGGGTCGACGGCGGGCCGGAAGTATTGCTGCGCCTGGACGAGCGGCGACGACTGCTGGGCCAGCAGCCGCTGGGCCCGGTGCTGCTGACGCCCGACGCCCGGGGTGCCGGTCTCCCGGCCTCGCTCGTGACGGTCACCGACACCCCGGTGGCCCGCGAGACCGACTACGGCCGCGTCGACCAGCATTCGTCGGCCGTCCGGGCGACCGGTGACGCCCGGCGCACCTACAACCGCGTGCCCGACTATCCGGTGCCGGGCGCAGACACCGTCTTCGGCGCCTGGAACGGCGGGCGCATCACGGTGTCGAGCTCGTCGTCGGACTCCACCGCCATGCCCGACGTCGCGCCCGCGACCTCCCCCGCCGAGGCCGTCGACGGCGACTCCGGGACGGCGTGGGTGTCCAACGCGCTGCAGGCCGCCGTCGGGCAGTGGCTGCGGGTGGACTTCGACCACCCGGTGACCAACGGCTCGATCACCATCACGCCGAGCGCGACCGCCGTCGGCGCCCAGGTCCGCCGCATCCTGATCGAGACCGCCAACGGCAGCACCACTTTGCGGTTCGACGAGCCCGGCAAGCCGCTCGCAACGGCGCTGCCGTACGGCGAAACCCCGTGGGTGCGGGTCACCGCCGCCGGCACCGACGACGGCTCCCCCGGCGTGCAGTTCGGCATCACCGACCTTTCAATTACCCAGTACGACGCGTCCGGCTTCGCGCACCCGGTCAGCCTGCGGCACACCGTTTCAGTGCCCGGGCCGCCGCCGGGCTCGGCGGTCGCCGCGTGGGACCTGGGTTCGGAATTGCTCGGCAGGCCCGGCTGCGCGGCGGCGCCCGGCGGCGTGCGCTGCGCGGCGTCGATGGCGTTGGCGCCGGAAGAGCCGGTCAACTTCAGCCGCACCCTGACCGTCGCGGCCCCGGTGTCGGTGACGCCGACGGTGTGGGTACGGCCGCGGCAGGGGCCCAAATTGGCGGACCTGGTCGCCGAGCCGAATACCACTCGGGCCCAAGGCGATTCCGACGCGGTGGACATTCTCGGGTCCGCGTTCGCCGCGACCGACGGCGACCCGGCCACCGCGTGGACCGCGCCGCAGCGGGTGGTGCAGCACAAGTCCCCGCCGACGCTGACCGTCACCCTGCCGCGGGCGACGGAGGTCGCGGGGCTGCGGGTGGCGCCCAGCGCGTCGACGCTGCCGGCGCACCCGACGGTGGTGGCCGTCAACCTGGGCGACGGCCCGCAGGTACGCCAGCTGAAACCGGGTGAGCCCCAAACGCTTTCACTCAAGCCGCGGGTGACCGACACCGTCAGCATCAGCCTGCTCGACTGGGAAGACGTGATCGACCGCAACGCCCTGGGCTTCGATCAGCTCAAGCCGCCGGGCCTGGCCGAGGTCGCGGTGCTGGGCGCCGACGGCAACCCGATCGCACCCGCCGACGCCGCCCGCAACCGCTCGCGCGAGATCACCGTCGGTTGCGACCGCGGCCCGGTCATCGCCGTCGCGGGCCGATTCGTGCACACCTCGATCCGCACCACCGCGGGCGCGCTGCTGGACGGCGAACCCGTCGAGGCCCAGCCCTGCGAACGCGAGCCGATCGCGCTGCCGGCCGGCCAGCAGGAGCTGTTGATCGGTCCCGGCGCGCAATTCGTCGTGGACGGGGCCCGGCTGTCGACCCCCGCCGCCGCCGCGATACCCAGCGCCGCTCCGGTTCGCGCCCAGACCGGAGCGTGGGGTCCGAGCCGCCGCGAGGTGCGGGCCCCCGCGTCGCCCGCCGCGCGGCTGCTGGTCATCCCGGAAAGCATCAACCCCGGCTGGGTGGCGCGCACCGCCGCCGGGGCCCGACTGACGCCGGTCGCGGTCAACGGCTGGCAGCAGGGCTGGGTGGTGCCGGCCGGGGACCCGGGCACCATCACGCTGAGCTTCGCGTCCAATTCGCTGTACCGGGCGGGCCTGGCGGTGGGGCTGGTGCTGCTGCCGCTGCTGGCCGCGCTCGCCTGGTGGCGACCCCGGCGGCGGCGTACCGACGACCCGCCCGCCCGGCCGTGGGCGCCGGGGCCGTGGGCGGCGGTCGCCGTGCTGGCGGCCGGGGTTCTCATCGCGGGCGCCGCGGGGTTGGTCGCGGCCGGCGCCGCCCTGGGCCTGCGGTACGCGCTGCGGCGGCGGCGTCGGGGCGACGCCGCGACGGTGGCGCTGAGCGCGGCCGGGCTGATCCTGGCCGGGGCGGCGCTGTCGCGGCACCCCTGGCGCTCGGTCGACGGCTACGCGGGGCACGCGGCGAATGTGCAACTGCTGGCACTGATTTCGCTCGCGGTGCTCGCCGCATCGGTGGTGGCGGTTCCGCGCCGCGAGCCGCGGCCGCGCGAGGAATGACTTTTGGCCGTTGGCTAGCGGTTTTCCTGCTGCTTGACTGGTAATACGTGACGACCATGGATTGGTTTTCGGCGCCTGAATATTGGCTGGGCCGGATGGTCCTGCAGCGGGGCGTCGCGGCCATCTATCTGATCGCGTTCGTCGCGGCCGCGCTGCAATTCCGGGCGCTCATCGGCGAGCACGGAATGCTGCCGGTGCCGCGGTTTTTGGCCAGGCAGACGTTTTGGCGCGCGCCGAGCCTTTTTCATCTGCGCTACTCCGACCGGCTGTTCGCGGGGGTGGCCTGGCTGGGCGCGGCGCTGGCGGCCGCGGTCGTCGGCGGCGCGGCCGACCTGGCGCCGGTGTGGGGCGCGATGCTGGCGTGGCTGGCCCTGTGGGCGCTTTACCTTTCGATCGTCAACGTCGGCCAGACCTGGTATGGGTTCGGCTGGGAGTCGTTGCTGCTGGAGTCGGGGTTCCTGATGATCTTCCTCGGCAACGAGCGGGTGGCGCCGCCGGTGCTGACGCTGTGGATGGCGCGGCTGCTGCTGTTCCGGGTCGAGTTCGGCGCCGGGCTGATCAAGATGCGCGGTGACCCGTGCTGGCGCGACCTGACGTGCCTGTACTACCACCACGAAACCCAGCCGATGCCGGGGCCGCTGAGCTGGTTCTTCCACCACCTGCCGAGGCCGCTGCACCGTATCGAGGTGGCGGGCAACCATTTCGCCCAGCTGATCGTGCCGTTCGGGTTGTTCGCACCGCAGCCGGTGGCCAGCGTGGCGGGGGCGGTCGTCGTCGTCACCCAGCTGTGGCTGGTGGCTTCGGGCAACTTCGCCTGGCTCAACTGGGTAACGATCATGCTGGCGTTCAGCGCGATCGACGACTCGTCGTTGGGGATGCTCTTTGCGGTGCCCGCGCACGCTTGGCCCTCGGGGCCGCCGCTGTGGTTTGCCGGCGTGGTGATGGCGTTCACCGCCGCCGTGCTGTTCATGAGCTACTGGCCGCTGCGCAACATGCTCTCGCCGCGTCAGCGAATGAACATGTCGTTCAACTCATTTCATCTGGTGAACACCTACGGGGCGTTCGGCAGCATCGGGCGCATCCGCCGCGAGGTGGTGATCGAGGGCACCGACGGCTCGCCTGTCAGCAGCGAAACGGTCTGGAAGGAATACGAATTCAAGGGCAAGCCCGGCGGCGTGCGCCGGCTGCCGCGGCAGTGGGCCCCCTACCATCTGCGCCTGGACTGGCTGATGTGGTTCGCCGCCATCTCGCCGGGTTACGCCCAGCCGTGGCTGAGGCCATTCATGCAGCGGCTGCTGCGCAACGACCGCCCGACGCTGCGCCTGTTGCGGCGCAATCCGTTTCCCGATTCGCCGCCGCGGTACGTGCGCGCGCAGCTCTATGAGTACCGATTTACGACGTGGCGAGAGCTGCGGCGCGAGCGGGCGTGGTGGCATCGCACGCTGGTGGGCACCTACGTCCGGCCCATGACGCTGGGAAAAGAGCAGTCTCCGCGGGGAGCTTAGCCAGGCGTCAAAACGGCGGTGGATCGTCGTCGTCTTGGGGTGGGGCGGGTCCAAAGTAGCTGGGCCACTCAGCTTTACGGGCCAGGCGGGCGTCGCGGTTGTGGCGGCGTTCGGTGGCCACCCGGTAGGCGCGGTCTTGGGCGCGGGTGCGGCGGCGTCGGGGCATCATCGCGGTGCGCTCGGCGCAGTAGTCGGCCGGCGGGTCGGCCTCCGGTGTGGGCATGCCGCCCACCGAATAACACAGGCTGGGGAACAGCAGCGCGCTGCCCGGGGTGGTGACATACGTCTGTCCGGACGGGGAGGTCAGAATCAGCGTCCCGTCGGGCAGTTGCTGTTCGGCCCAACCCAGAAACGTCTTGATCAAATGATGGTGTCGGCTGGCTGGGAACACTTTAAAGCCTGGTGACATCGGGCAGTGATCGAAGACGCAGGTTGCGCGGGCTGGTTGCCTATGGTGATCGGGTGGCTGATGAGGAGTCAAACCCCGGATTCAAAGTAACCAGCCCTGACGGCGGCCTGCTGACGAGATAGGCTATTCGTCATATTCGGTGGGCGCTCATTGGGTTCGCCGCCTCCACCACTGCTGTAAGTCATCCCTGGTCTGGGTAAGAGGCTCACCACTGATATGGTCACGCCATATATCACCCAACGACGGCGACTCTGAATCCGCAGTCTCCGAAGGTATTTCGAGCTGTTGCGGCCTGCCGGGGTACGGCACGCCGGGATACTGACGCGGTGCAGGTGAAGCATCGACGGTACGCGCCGCCATCGCCATTGCGACCACCCAGCCGATGAAAGTCCAACCCAGGAAAAGGTTTATCACGACGATTGAGCCGGTGTTACGCACCTTGCGCGCCGCCGCAATGATCGACGGCAGGAAGTAACCGGCAAGCATCAGTGCCAGCACGATGACAAAGGCGGGGCCGTAGCCGCTGCCGTTGCCGCTGTCCGCGAGCGTCATCATCACTTACCCCTTACGCCCGTTCGTAGGAATGCCGCATCGTATCGCCGTCGCCGCCGCTGGGACCAGGGCCGAGAGTCACCGTCCAGCGCCGCCCGAGCCGACGTCGGCACCGGCCAGCGCCCCGAGGTGCCCACCTGGGCGTTGTGGTGGCCCCTGAGTCGTCAGCGCCGCCGCCCTTTCCCGGCCTTGTCGGGGAGCTGCAATAAGGTGTTCGCCATGAGTGGTGCGGTGCGGTTCGAGGAGCAGATGGGGACCCAGATCGGATTTCTTGAGCGGTCGGCACGGGCATACGACTCGGGTCAGGAAGACGAAAGCCTTCGGTTCGCCACCACGATGCGGGTGATCTTCCACCAGACGGCTATGAGCACCTCGCTGTTGACCCATATGCAGCTGACGGGGACGAAGATGCTGTCGTCGGCGCGGGGACACGGCAACTGGCAGGACTACCTCGGCATGAGACTCGATATCAATAGTCCGCGGCCGATCACGATGACGCCCCTGCTGGGTAAGGAGTTCACGGAGGTTCCTCTTGCCGACTGGTGGGACGGCGAGACGATCTTCGTCGACAACGGCACGCCGTACACGCGCAAGAAAATCATCTTGAGCCTCGCCAACAAAGACGGCGGCGCCCACGTCGACGAACAGCTTGAGGCGTACTACGAGGTCCTTCGGGCTGGGAAGTACGCGCTCGGGATCACCGGAAACCTGACGTACAACGGGCCGACCCCGTTCCCGCAGGGTGTCACCATCTACCCGGACAACGCGCACCTTGCGCTGGGTCGCCAATTCGCTCACGAAACACTTGCGTCGCAACGTCACTTCCAGTGGCCCGCCGTCCGGCGGCAATAGCAAGGACCCGTGCTGCGCGCCTTCAGGTTCCGCTAGTCGGCACAACACCGCGTTGGCGCGCGAGGTCCAGCATCTGCTCGGTCGGCATGTACGCTCGTGTCGAAAACGTCAGCGGCAGAGCGGGATCCGGTTCGCCGCCCTCGACGTTGGCGCACTCGACAATGTGCACCATGTCGGAGTTGAACAGTTCGGTCCAGCTGTCGTTTCGGTAGGGGTCGTGCCACGGGTGGCACGTCGGCGCCAGCTTGGGAACCATCTGCCGTAGCCGGTGGGTCTCTCCCGGGCGAAACCGGGTCCAGCCGCTGACGTCGACCCAGCCGAGTTCATCGAGGATCGTCTCGCGGGCGGTGTAGACGAGCTCCCACGCCAACGGCGGGAAGTACACGGAGGCGATGGCCATGATCCCGATCTGGTTTCCGTCGGCGCCGCGGCGCTGGTTCGGGCCCAGCAGGTGCCAGCCGAAGATGGACCCGGCGACGCGCGCGGACCGTCCGCGGGCGAGCGCGAGGTATAGCTTCATTTGCGCGGGCAGCTCGACGGGCTCGGCCCCGGTGAGCGACATCGGTAGGTCGGGCCAATGCTCCCTGAGCAGGGTTCCGGTGGCGCACATCCCCAACAGGATCGAGCGTGCGACCGCGCCGGGGTCGAAGCCGACGTCGGGCACGGCGATCTGTTTCGGCAGGGCGAGTGTGAGCGATTTGTCCCAACACGGCTTGAGCGAGGCCGCGAAGTCGCCGTACGCGCCGTCGTACCGGCTCGCGAGCCCGTTGCACTCGATGCAGTGTCCCGGCAGGTGGATTCCGCCGGGGTCCGGGCGGCCCGTGCTGACCTCGTGGCCCTCCAGCATGAGTCGGTAGCGCTTGGTCAGCATCTGGTTGCCGGCGCATTGGGGCGGCACGTGCGCCCTGGTCATCAGCTTCTTGTGCCCGCAGACGCCGCAGACGGCTTTGCGCCTGCGGTGACGGTCAATCGGCCTGCGGCCGCGCTGCCTGGACATCTCGGGTAACGAGGTTAGACGTCGCGGCCGACATCAGGCGGGACCTCGCATCCCTACGTCGTGGGCGGAGTGCCGCGGACGGGTCCTCCTCCGCCAGCGCCAGCAACCCGTCCGGCTCGTACACCAGCACCGCCGCGACAATCACCGCGCACCTCTTCGTAGGTAGAATGGCACCGCTCCCGGCGGCCACGTGCCGATCGTCGCCCAACAACTACATACCGCCGGGAGTCTTAGGGATTTAGACGATCAGCCGCAATCGCCGCGCTCATAGGTCCTCGACCCGAAAGGTGCCCGGTCCCCCGCTCCCCCCTCGGCGGCATCCTCCGCGCGGCCGCATCCGCCGAGCACCTCGTCGGTGCTCATCTTGCGGCGCTGGGGATAGGGCTGGGAGCAGGCGGAGTATCCGGGCGGTGGCCTCATCGTCGTTAGCCGTCTTTGCCCGTCTCGCAGGCAATGCCGTCATGGTCCTTGTCCAGCGAAGGCGCGTAGTCGGGGTGCAGCCGCGTGGTTTTCGGTCATGGTGTTCCTCTCGGGTGGTCGTGGGTTGTGGTTGTCGGTCAGGCGATCAGTCCGGCCCGCCGCAGAATCTCGCGGACCTCGGCCCGTTGGGCGTTCTCCCGTACCAGTACGTCGGCGAGCGGCTCGGGCATCAGCGCGTCGAGATAGGCGCGCACCATGTCGAGGATTCGCCGCTGCCCGAGGGCTTCCAGCTCGACGGCGTCATGTTCACGGCCGCCGTCGTACCGCTTGTCTCTCTTGCGGATGACCAGCCGCCGTAGCTCGGGGTCGGCAGCTACCTGGGCGTCGGTCAACGCGATCCGCTCCCACAGCGGGCGTAGTGGTACGCCTGACCGCAAAGCCCTTGCCTCCGAACGGATCACCGACTCCGCCCACGCCGGGGCGTGCTTCATCAGTACCCGCCGGTCGTGGGCCTCGATCTGCCCGCCGGACAGGTCGGAGTCCCCGAGATAGCCGACGCGCTGGCCGGGCTGCAGGCGCGACGCGACCTCGTTGATCAGATGCGCCCGCGCCATGCCCGCTGTGTCGGTGATCGGGCACCCGTAGAGGGCGGCGAGGTTGCGCAGCACCCCGGCGGTGTCACCGGACTCGCACAGAAGCAGCGGCGGGGGCTCCCCACCCCACGGGTCCAGGGTGGCCTCCTCCAGCGACTGGGCCATGAAGTCCGCGACGCTGGGCGCGGTGTTCCACTCGCTGTAGATCCGGCGTTCATCGAGGAGCCACGACCATGGGATGATCCCGACCTCCCGCAGATGGGTCAGCGCCTCTGAGAGGTATTGCCGGTCTTCCCGTTTGATCGGCTTACCGTCACGGCGGCGCAGCTCGGCGAACGCCGAAAGCGGATGCTTGCAGACGATCCCGAGCTGCTCCAGCTCGTAGAACACGAACCGGCCGTTAGTCGGGATCGTGTCGTCGGCCTGGTGGACGCGGAACCGGGCAAGCGCGGCGCGCTGAAGAGTGCCCGCGATGCTTCCCAGCTTGGACAGCCTCTCGTCATCGTCGGCGATGTCGAGGTCGACGGCGGCGATGTCCTCGGGCGAGAGGTAGTCGGTCATGTCATGGGGTTGCTTTCATGTTCGGTGGCTAACAAGGCGGCCTGCGCCTGGCAAACCTTCCCTCGTTGACCCTGCAACGCACGCACCGTGTAATAAGTTCCCCAACTATGTTGCAATAGTGCGACTCAGAACACAGTTGCATCGTTGATAACGCTGAGTAAGCTTCGCGTCATCTCGTGTTGTAGCAACGGGTAAAAAGAGGGGCCAGTTACGTAGAAAAGCTTGCGGCTAGGACGGTACGGATTTACGGTGAGAGGCGCAGGACAACCACACCCCGGATTGATAGGCGCGCGGGCATCCCGCCCGCGCCCACGGTTTGAATGGGGTTTGTCTGAATGTCCAAGCCATACACCGCCTCGCCCGAGGTGATGTCCGCGCGCGGAAAGCTCGGGATGCGGCGTCGTTACCATCCCGCCGAAGATGCCAGCGCGGAACGCGAGGCGCTGCAAGCCGCCGTCTGGAGCGACAAGATCAGGCGATTGGTCGCCGCCGCGCCGCCGCTGACGGTCGAGCAACGCAACCGCTTACGCGAGTTGCTCGCGCCAATCTGCGTCCAACCCGCCGATGTTGAGGCCGACCAGCTCGAAGACGGCGGCGCGGCCGGTGAGGCTAAACAGCTCGAAGACGGCGGCGCCGCGTGAAACACAACTCCCCCCAGAAACGGGAGCGGTCCTCGGCCACCGAACCGAGGACTCGCCACCGTCACCGTCTGGACAACCACTATCCCGCAGTCAGCCGTCCGGCCTCGCTCGGCCCGCCGAAGTCGAAGCGAGACCCCGAAAGGCGAGAGACATGGTTGATGTTACGGCGCACGGCGACATTCGGGGTATCAAGACGGCCGGGTGGTCGCGGTGAAGATGTATCCCCTCAGCGAGGAGAAACGCCGGTACTGGTGCTGGGCGCAGCGGCTCACGTTGGCGTTGATGACACGTGACCGCGACGTGATGGCGATGATCGGCGTAGAAATCGGCGACGACCTCGACCGCTGGAAGCAGGTCGCCTGGTTCCTGACCATCCTTGCCTGCGATCACCGAGACATGGACACGCTGTGCCGGGGGATCGCCGCGACCCTTGACGCCGGACTTCCCACCGGGAGGCCAGCATGACCGGCACCGAGAGTCAGCAAGTTGATTGGTGGAGCGTTCACCGGTTCGTCAGCCCGCTCCTTGACGCGGTCGGTGACTGGCCGGTGCTCGGCAGCCCGGCGTGGTCCGAGCTGCCCGACGCCGACCCGCGCAAGATCGCGGCGCTATTCGACGCCGCCCGGCATCACGCGTTGCGGCTGGAGACCGCGCAGCAGGCCCTCGCGGAGGCGTCCCGCGCGGTGTCCGCCGCTGCTGACTGGCCGCGAATCGCGCGCAGCTTACGCGCAGCCACCGACCCCTACATTCCCCGGAGGGCCGGATGACCGACGCCCGATTCCCGGACCGCTGGCTGCATGACGCCCGTATTCAGGGGCTCACCGATAGTGATTTCCGGGCGTGGATGCACGTGCTGGCATGGTCAGCGAGCAACCGGACCGATGGCATGATCCGCTTTGAGAACCTGCCGCTGATCCCCCGCGTGGACACCGACGCGATGGCCGCGTTTGTCGCGGCGGGGCTGTGCGTCGAGCTTCACGATGGCTGGTTGGTCGTTAACTACCTGGCCACGCAAACCAGCCGCACGCAACTCGAAGCCGCCGAACGGACACGCGCCAAGGACCGTGAACGGAAGGCGAAAGACCGTGCCGAAAAACTCGCAGCGCAACAACCTGTCCATACGGAAGTCCGTACGGAAGTCCATCCGGAAAACACAGGACAGGCTAGGCAAGGCAAGGCCTATACAGAAGTAACCACCTACGGAAGTAAGGGACCAGCAGCCCCAGCAAACAACGAACCGCTCCCGCCTGAGCCCGCTTTCGACTACGACCCCGCCGAGGCCGAGCCGTGAGGACGGTCATTTGTCGGGGTTGTGGGTGCGCTCCGGCGGTCGGCGCGGCCGGTGCCGAGGACTGGTGTGATCCGACGTTGTGCGCTGGATTCAATCAGGCTCGCTTCGATGAGGGTCAGTCGTGGATCGAAGCGCACCCGTGAGCGGGCTGCCATGGACGGCCCTGGTGCACATCGCTTGTCGTTGCCGGAAGGGCTATGAGTGCCTGTTTTGCCGGACCGTGTCGGGGCCTCGGCCGCGTCGCAGTCGGTGGTGCTCGGGTTGCGGGGCACGTTTGGAGCACGCCCTGTCGAAGTTCACCGCCAGGTGCCTCGAAATGCAGACTTTCTGATGAGGCCCAGGCCCAACTGCCGGGCGACCGGCAGACCGACACGGGGAGGACCCCATGACCGACGACTCGTACAACGCTGAGCTGATTCGGCTTGCTGCTGTGGTCGAACGGCTGACGTTGGTGTGCCTTGACGCGATCGGCGGCGCCGACAACGCCGCGCTGGGCGACGCCCTGAACCGCATCGCCGACGCGGTGGCCCCGGACGACTGGCGGTTCATCGCCCACCTGCTCGCCGGGCGTGTCGCGGAATGCCCCGCCGAAGTCGATCCGATCAGCGGGCAGCCGCGTTACCTTGTCGGCGCGATCCGCTTCACTGCGGGCCGCGTCGCGCACCTACTCGACCAGATCAACCCGGCGAGCAGCCCCGACGGCGAATCGCCGTGCCCGATCTGCGGCATCGCCGAGCGGTGCCATCCCAACGCCGTCTGCCCGAGGGTGACACCCGAGTGACCCCCAAGCCTTTGCAGTCGCGGTCCGTGACGTGTCCGGCCTGCGGTCACCCGTTCACCCCGGGCCGCCGGGAATACCGATTCTGCTCCGCTGACTGCCGCGAGCTGATCCGCCAGCGCGCCGCCGCCGCCCTTAGAGAAGCCGTGTTCGCGGAACCCGTCGCCCGGCCAAAAAGACTCGCGGACTCGACCCGTGCGGTCAGAACTTAATCGGCAAATAGCCAACGTTGGGGAGAATGCCGCCTAACAGCGGGGATCCCGGCCAGGAAAAGGTTAAACCGTCGAAGATGTAACCGGTCTGTGTTTGGCCCGTTGGGCTCGTCAGGTCGTAGGTTCCGAAGTAGAGAAGCGGATTTCCGAAGTGGTACACAAAACCCGCAGAGCCGTCCGGGAACATTCCTTCGGTGGCTCCCTCGGAGAACAACGTCGCCGAACCGAACGGCGTGTTTAGCCTGAGGCCAATATCAAAGACACCCCATTGTGGACCGGGAGGAGTGCCAAACATCGTCTCCTGCACGTACGCCTCGAAAGGACCGAAGGGAACGCTGGAAATCGTCTGAGCCGGGTTGGCAGCCGCCCCAGCCAAATTCCGACCGATTCCAATCATGGGAGCTACCCGCGCGTGTGCGGGCGTGTTCACGGCGCTGGCTAACGCTTGCACGGCATTAGCCACCTCGGTGTTGACGTATTGCGCCACCCCGCCATTCAACAGATTGGTGAACTGATCATGAAAGACTGCCGCATTGGCGCTGAGCGCTTGAAACTCCTGAGCGTGGGCGCCGAGCAGCGCCGTGATCGCCGCCGACACCTCGTCAGCGGCCGGGGCCACAATTCGAGTTGTGGAAGTGGCTGCGGCGGCGTTAGCCGCTTGCAGTGACGAGCCGATGTGGCCAATATCCGCCGCCGCTGATTCCATGAAGTCGGGCACCGCTGTCAGAGACGCCATGGCGGTAGAGTACAGCACCCCTCTGGGTCAATGGCTAATTCCGCACTCCATGTACCGGGCGTGCTCGTTCGTCGGCCGAGCGGCCAGGGCTTGTCAAGATAACTGTGGAAGGTGTTGTAGCCGTTCATCTTTGGTTTATAGCGGGAGCCGGTCGGAGAACTGGATGGCGAAGGTGTTCAACGCTTCGGTCCAGCGGTAGGTTCCGGGTCCTTGGGTGGATGCTCTTTTCTGGGTTGATATTGCGGATGGCCAGGTAGAGCAGTTTCATCTCGGCGGTATCCGAGGGAACGATCCGCGCAGAGCGTATCCCGGGTTCGACCTAGTCGACGCGGGCCGCCAGTACCCCCTGCTCCGGGGTGGTCCGCCGACCAACAGGAATGGCGCGGGAAGCCTTATCAGTAGGGCACAGACAGCTGCACGGCCCCTCAGCTATGGGGGAGTGCCCGAGCGGCCCCCAACGGCCGTCAGAACGCGATACAGATACCTTTCCGTGTCCCCGGACAGCCCCGCTATCCAGGAACTTGCGCTCATTGCGGGCAGACCCAGCGAATCGTGCCGATACTGGTACGCAGACACCGACGGAAGGACCGACCCATGGCCACCAAAGTGAGAATGCTTATTCCGGTTAACGGGCTGCATGTCGGGATCGAAGGGGGAACGCCAAAAGGCGCGATCCTCGACCTGCCCGACACCGTCGCGGACGGCTACCTCAAAGCCGGGCTCGCCGAATCCCGCCTGACCGGCCCGCTCGGTCGGGCTTATCAAAAGCAGCAGCCCTGACACGGGAGGCCCACCATGTCCAACCGCGCAAACCGGCACCGGATCGAGTACTCCGACGACCGTTCATCGGCCGCCGCCGGGCCGCTGACCGAGCTGGCCGAAGCGGCCGGAATCTCTGTCGAGGAAGTCGCGCAACTCGCCGCACAGGACCGACTGGCCAGTGTCGCGCGCCGAGCTGAATCGAGGACGCGGACCCGCCGCATCGCCGCCGCCAGGCAAGCCGCGATGCCGTTCCAGCTGGTGACGTTGGGTAAAAAGTTCGGGCCGTCCACCGACACCAGCAACCCGGCCATGATGTCCGACACCTGCTGCCCCAACTGCCACAGCCCCGACTACCAAGGGCTGTGCTGCAGTTCGTGCGGCCATTGCCAGCCATGACACCCAGAACAGCGCTCCATTCGACGGCCCCGCCGATTCCTGAGCGGGTTGCGGTGGCGGCCGGAGCGCACCCCGGCGCTGGCGGGCGGCTACTCAGTGGTTGCCACGGTTTCTCCAGCCGCCCGCCACGCCGGGACCCCCGAACCACCCGTTCGCCGAACTGGGTCCGATGGCTGTCTTCGCGGACTTGGCTGCGACCGGCGAACGGGCAGACCCCAAGTCGCACGTTGGTCATGGGCGAGTGCGACCACGGGGCCCGGCAGGGCGAGCCACACTTTCCGGGCCGCCCTGCCGGGAACCCCACCAAGACTCCGAACGAGATGGCGGCCGGGCGAGCCCCCCGTCTCGTCCGGCCCCCGGCGGCAGGCGTTCTGGTTGTCCACCTCGCCGCCGGGGAACCACAAGGCGAAATGGTCGGCGCCGCACCGCCGGGGACCTTCGACCACCCCGGCGCGCCGTCCTTTTCAATTGCCCCAGTCCGGGGGATGCGTGCCGGGGCTCCAAAACCCAAGCCCCGCAACACAACCCAGCCCGGGCGGGTGACATGAAAAGCCCTGCGGCACAACGACACTCGTACAGCAACCCACCGACACAAACGTCTACGCAGGTCAGCGGCGAATCACCAAGCCCCACAACGACGCAACCGACCTGGCCAGCAAACGCGTATACACAGCAAACCACATCTGACCAGCGACGATCGCGTCACGCGTTATTTTTAGCAAATCCGCTTGGCGAGGCCGCCTCGCGCCTGGGGGTACTTACCACGGACCATCGGGGGGTGCGGTCGGGATTTCCGGTCCGCGCGCCAAAGGTCAAGTGCCGGAACGGTTCTGGTTTCCGCAGATCGCCGCCGCTTTGTGCGAATTGCTTTGGGGTTTCCCGGAATTGAGCGATAGAGGCTGGTTATGTCCGATGTGACGCCTATTCGTCGGGATCACCGTTCGACTTCGACGAAGGTGGTGACGGTCCTCGCCGCTGTTCGAGGTGGTGATCATGTGACGATTCTGCGGGCGGTGCGGGATCGGATGGCGCAGGTGATCGGCGATGCCGGGCCTCGCGATGTGGGGACGTTGGGCAGGCTGTTGTTGACTGTGGAGCGGGAGCTGTACGGGCTGGATGCGGAGGCGGAAGAGGCGGCGGCCAGGGCTGTCGGCGGCGAGGATGAGCGGGCCGGTGAGCTGCCGTGGGACCCGGAGTCCCTATGACCAGGGCGGTGCTTTGTTGTGTCTGTTTCTCCGAGGTGGTTCGCGTGGGGAAGCGGTGTGGGGCGTGCAGCCTGACGTTCACGGGGGTGAAGGGCAGCTCGAATCAGTACGAGCCTCGGCCGGTGGCTGTGACGCCGCCGAGTTCATAGGACTTCGATGCATCCCCAAAGTTACATGAATGGAGTTTGGGCGCTCCGGCCACCTACCCACAAAAGTTTGTGGGGAGGTGGTAGTGTTACCCACATGGAGTCAGCACTGGATGTTGGACGGCTCAGCGAAACCCTCAGCCGTCTCAATGAACGCGCCGCTGCCATGGAGAAGGGCCTCGCCGAGATCCGCGAACTACAGAAGCAGATGGCGTCCCTTATAGCGGAGGCAGAGCGCCTAGGCCGTTACGGTCTCGCGGTTGAGGAGTTCCCCACCGTCCCCTCGGCACCCGAAGAAACGTCGCCAACGGTGGGCGAAGCCGCTACCTTCACCGACGCGGTGATCGCTGTATTTAAGCAGCGTCCGGATGCCGTCCTCGGCGTCGGTGAGGTGGTGGAATTACTGAAAGAAAGCAGGTCAGACGCCACAAAAGAGAGAGTGCGGAACGCCCTCTACTACGCCGACAAGCAAGGAAATCTGCATCGAGTCATTGGGCGAGCGGGCAAGTTCACCCTCAAAGACACCTCAACCCCGGCGGACACCGGGGTTGAGGTCAACGGGGAGTCGTACGAAGGCTCCCCCAGAGAGATAGGAGGTGGTCGAGATGGAACCTCGGCCCCGCCTCACGATCAAGGTAGTAGTGCGTATGACGCACGAATCCACCTTGATCGTGTTGGAGATCGAGCCCCCATAGGAGGCTGATCACCGCCCGTGGCCTCGTCGAAAGGCGAGGTCGCGGGCCTCTCACACTGGGCGGTGCACGGTGCCGGGTCGGAAGTTGGACACTGCTACCCGAGGGGTTCGAATCCCCTACCGTCCACCAGATGTAATTGTTCGCCGCGTTACCGCGACACCAGCAAGTATACGGCACAATGCCTACCCGACCTAGGTATTGTGCCAGCGCGTAGTGGGTCAGTCTAAAAGGTGAACTACAACTTCGCGCGTCCCCACCAGACCCTCACCAAGGACGCCGGAGGCCACAAGGTCACGCCCGCGATGGCCGCTGGCGTCGAGAACCGCGTCTGGGACGCACCGCGACATCGCGGCCCTACTTGACCGAGCGCGGGCCGCAGCCGGTAGTACTTTGGCCTTTCGGCGCATCATTCGCGTTCGGCGCAACCCGTGTGATGAGGGTCATGATGTAGCCAAGGAACCGTACTTTTGCCGTAATTGTTCTACCCATATACCCGCACAGGAGCCATACTTACGGTACCTAAGAAGGAGGGCCGCATCGATGACTGAAACCGACACTGCCGCGACGACTGAGACCGCCGCGACGACTGAGACCGACACGACGACTGAGACCGACACGACTGAAGCAGTCGCCACCAAGATCACCGCAACCCTGCCAAACGATGTAGTCGATGATCTGCGCCAACTTGCCAAGGCTAATCACTTGACGCTCAGCGCGGCACTCCGGCAGGCGATCACTACCTCAAAGTTCATCGATGATGAGACGAGAGACGGCAAGCTTCTCATCAAGAAGGACAACGGCGAGCTGCGGGAGATCGTCTTCCGATGACCCACGGGGCCCTCCGAGTCGCAGCGCGGCGGTGAGAAGCAAGTGAGTCATCCTCGTGTGCTAAACATCGACACCGCGCCGCCCCCGACGCCGGGGGCTTCGAACACGCCGAGTGTGCCGTACGCGCCCGAATACAAACCGGCGCGTGATCGAGAACGGGTCCGAACGATATTGGCGATTGGATTCGCAGCGGTGAGTGCGGGGATAGCGAATATTCTGCTGCTGTGGGCCCTAATCTGGCATAGCGATGTTAATACGCTACTGACAGGCATATTCACGCCGTTCTTCGGAGTGACCGGCACGATCATCGGGTTTTACTTTGGCGGCCAAGACACCACCAAGCACAGCAGCTAAGACCAACCACGGGGCGCCTGGCTTTGAGTGAGGCGGCGCAAAACAGACTGGCGCACGTACTCGCCGGGGTGTTGATCGCGGTCATCGTGGTGTGCGTGGTGATCGTAGTTGTAGCCCTGGATAAAGCAGGGCCCGTCGATACCGCGAACCAACCACCCGCCCACTCGGTTCTCGACCACCACCCCGAGTCGGCCAGCGGTCTACTACAAGAACTGTGCTGAGGCCCACGCCGATGGGCGCTGGGACATTCCCGAGGGTGACCCGGCCTACAGGCCCGCGCTGGACAAGAACCACGACGGCATAGCATGCGAGTCCCCAAGCCCGGCTGAGCAAGCGGTGCCGAGTTATTGGCGTTAGACGTGTTGGGGACCAAAGGCCCTAGTCAGCGATTGGTTTAGAGCGGTATCCCACTTTGCACAACTCAAAGAGCCGCGAGCAACAAGGCCGCATCCGATCTTGCCGGCCCACTACGGGGAGTAACGAAGGACATGACAGCACAGCCGCCACCCCAAGCAGAGTTTTATCCAGAGCATCCCCCCAGCGGCCCGGTCTCCAAGCCGCCGAAGTCGTCGAAGAAGAAGTGGATCATCGCGCTGGCAAGCGTTGCCGCCGTTCTTCTCATCGGAGGCGGAGCTACGACCGCAGTGCTCTTCGCGCACAAGTCGACAACCTCATCCAAGCCGACGACGACGTCCCCCCAGGATGCGCTCAAGAACTGGTGGAGCGGAGCGAGTGCGGACTTCAATGACTTGCAGAACGCCATCGACGATGCCAAACGCATAATGGACCGCGCTATCGCGGCGGGCGGAGGTGTCACCGAAGACGCCTGTCTCCGGATGCACGACATCGCTGAGAACAAGCTGCAGTCGCACCTGCCCAGCCCAGACCCGCTGGTGACCGCTGACATAGCAGGCGCGATCACCGACGTCCACGTCGCGGCGCACAACTGCCTGGCTGCCCAGCAGGGGGCCCTCCAGCAGTCCGGTGAATTCTACGATCGCATCAACGTGGCACAGAGGCAGATGAAGGCAGCGCAGGACATCGTGAACAGGAGCCTGATCGCGGCTTAGTAGCCCGCGCTACGCGCCGCATCAATGGTCGCAACTTCACGCTGAAACACCACCGCCCGCTAGACGCTTATAACGCCCACCTGGCGCTCGGGACAGGCGACCTGGTTGGGCCACGGAAAGATTCTTCTTTTCGGGTCGTATCACTCGGCGGCGATGGCGGCCCGTTCAATGTTGTCAATACCGAGTTAGACGCGGACTTATTGGTTCCAGAACGGGGGCCCCTGCCGTGCGGTCTGGTGGAACGGAACGGGGCGCGATCCTCTTTGCCGGGCCAAAAGGCTCTAACGCACGCCTGTACGACCTACGTATGATGAACAGATGAACGTTAAGAAATTGGTTGTGGCCAGCGTTTTTGTCGTTGCTGCTGCCATTGTCACAGGACCGGTAGCCGGTGCCGATCCAGTCGGACAGGGGGGCGGGGCCTGCACCGATCCGCAGTGCCCTCCACCGGTTCGGGTATTCATGTCGCCTAATAGCGCGACCAACCTAGAGCAGGCCAAGCAACAAGAGCTGCAGAATTCGCAGAACCTGCCGCCCGGGCCTTAGAAATTCAACCTCTGGGCTTGTCTCTTTGTTCTTTAGTCCGCTCATCCTGGTGGCTAGGGCGACCCGATGCGCCAGGCTGCTGGCGATCATGTTGCACCGGCACGACCACCACCGGGTGACCACATAAGTGGCGGATATGAAGGAATTGGAAATGTCGGACGGGACTCATCCCAGCCCTGTCCAGCCTCAGCAACACTGTGCCTCGGACAATAGATAACTACGGCTGAAGCGATAATATTCGCAGCCTCATCATCGCTATACGGGCCAGCGGTTTCCAAGGCCAGAAGTGCTTGACTCTTGGTCTTTCCGGCATCCAAAAGCCGACACACTCCTACGCCCTGTGACCTAATCATTGGAAAATTCCAGATCACCATGGGATGATCCTGATTTGGCTCAGTCAATAAATAGTAATAATCTTGATCATCCTGAACACTTGCATGCGATTTCGGTGCCGATAGCAGAGCATGGCAAAGCAGTACAGCCAATGTCGCTAACGCAGCGGTGAATTTTGCAAGGCGCTTGCGTGTGATTGTCATTTCTTTTTCTCTCGACGTCGTAAGGGCAAACCGCGCTGCCGTCAACGTTCGCGGGTTCCCGCCCTGACTACCCATTGCCCTCATTGACCGGATGGTCAATGCCGCCATGGTGAGAACACGCCCCCTGGGAGGTTCTGCTGTCAGAAAAGCAGCCGTCTCGACACTGGTACGTATCCCTCGGTAGCGGCGTCGGAGGGTTGCAGTGCACGCTGGAGGGCACGTAGTCCTCCGGCAGACAGCCAGCGGTCAAGATTGGCGAAATCGCGGCGGCGCTCTCTGCTATCGAACTAGCGCCGATCGTTGCGACAACGATCGCCGTCGTTACGAGCAGTCCACGAATCATGCTCCACACCTGGTGTTGAGACCGACTGTCTTGTTTGCCGTGGCTGGCGACGCTAATCGACCCGAGCCGTCCAACGTAGGGACCAAGGGCCTGATTTGGTGGGTCTAGGGGAATATGTTCGTTAGCGCAAGAGGCGGTACCTGGTGGGCAAGGGAAAGCTGTATACACAGAACGATTTCTAGCGGCACGGTGATCTGGACCCTTTGCGACGGAACTCTGACGTGACCGCGCTTCCACTTGAAGGAAAACGTGTCGCGGCGACACGATT
This sequence comes from Mycobacterium sp. NGS69, assembly GCF_059812165.1. Classification (NCBI taxonomy): domain Bacteria; kingdom Bacillati; phylum Actinomycetota; class Actinomycetes; order Mycobacteriales; family Mycobacteriaceae; genus Mycobacterium; species Mycobacterium sp. NGS69. The sequence goes on along the minus strand of NZ_JCALCD010000009.1, from coordinate 178,403 downwards.
CCGCTGGGGAATAACCCCTCGCCCTGAGACGTGCGCGGTGCACTCTCAGCGCCAGGTGATATCTACGCGGTCAGGGTCGAAGTTGCGGCCATTCTTGCCCTTCCCGACCGAATTGACGGTGATCGACAGCAGCAGCCGCACCACCGCCCGGTATCGGCCCGGTGACTCCTGCGCCAGCTTGTCCAGCTGACGGGCTACCCGGTCCGCGCCCAAGTCCAGGCCCTCCAGGACCCGCCAGCGGTCGTCGCTGATCTGCCGGTGCTCCAGGGCGGCAATCTTGCCGTTGACGACTTCGCTGGCGATGCGGGCCTGCGGACCCGTCAGCTCCCCCAGGCCCCGCTCGACACCGATGGCCTCAAGCCGCGCATAGAGGGCGTTCAGCTCGGCGCGGATCGCTTCGGCTTCGGCCGGGTCCATCTCAGCCTTGAGCAGGTCCACGGCGTCGGGCAGGGCGAGCCGCTCCGCGATCAGCCGGGCCACGAAGGGCTCGATGTGGGCGGCGCGGATCGACAGCTGGCGGCAGTTCCGGCACGTGTAGGCGACCGGCGGGGTCGGGTCCGCGTCGGTGGGTGTGCGGAGCCGTTGCCCGCCGAGGTGATGCCCGCAGTGCCCACAGGTCAGGACGCCGGTCAGCTTGTGCTCACGGACTGACTTCTGGCCGGGACGCCGCGCGGCGTCGGTCAGCTTGTCCTGCGCCCGCTTCCAGACACTCAGCGGCACCAGCTCAGGCCAGCCGCCCTCAACCAGCTTGCTGTTGTCCCGGTGGTAGGAGCGCATCCCGGCGTTGCGGGCAGCCCGCAGGAACAGGCTCACGGTTGTTTCTGTCCACGGCTTGCCGTTGAGCCCGTACGCGCCAGCCTTGTTGAACATCTTGGCGATGTCCCCCAGCGACTTGTTGCCCAGCAGCATCTCGTAGGCCTTCTTCACGAGCGGCGCCGTGTCCGGGTCCAGCTCGTGGTGATACGCCTTACACTTCGGGCCGCACTTGTCGGTGTGCCCGGTCCGCCGGTACCCGAACGCGCGGTGAAACGCGGTCGCCCCGTTGTCGGCGCGCTCGCGCTGCGCGCGACGCATCCGTACCCGCATCATGGCCACTTCGTGCTCGGACACGGCGGTCTTGATCTGCGCAGCCAGCACCCCGGTCGGCGAGAACAGGTCCACGTCGCCTTGCCCGGTGGTGGCCAGCTTGACCGGGCGGCCCAGCCCGGCGAAGAACCGGCGCAGCTCCTCCAGGTCAGCCATCAGCCGCCACGATCGGTCTTGGTCCCAGGCCGCGATGGCGTCGATACGCCCGGCCTTGATGTCGGCCAGCAGCCGCTCCCACTCGGGGCGGGCCTTCCCGTTGGACGCCGAGCGGTCGTCGTCCACGTAGTAGTCGACCAGCTCCCAACCCTTCACCTCGCACAGGGTCGCAGTGTCTTTGCGCTGCCGGTCGGTCCCCTCCTTCTTGTCGTCGGGGTCCGACGAGATCCGGCAGTAGGCCCCGGCGCGGACAGGGGCCTGCACGGGGGCGATGGTGGCGGTCATGATGGTGTGCTCCTCGGGTGGCGGAGGGCGAGCTGCCCTCTCACCTGGTACAACACCCTACCCTAGAAGTGCTCTCAGCTAGCATCAATTGAGTTCTGCAGTAGCACTTCAGGTTTGACGCGTGCGTGGGCCCACCCTGGGCATAGGGGATCGTATGATCCAGGTCGCAGCCGATGGCCGGGGCGTCGCAGCCCGGCCAGCGGCACGTCAGATCCCGGCAGCGCACGAAATCGGCCAACGCCTGCGAGGGCACATAGCCGTTCTCGGGTGGCGCGTCGCCGGGGTGAACCAGCGGCATGAGCTTGGCCGACTTAGCGATTTCGGCCAGCAGTTCGGGTGGGATGAGGCCGTCGGCGCCTACTTCGGAGCCCGGAGCCGTGCTGGTGCCGTTCAGGCTGGCCCGTTCGGCGATCACATGAATCACCACCGGCGACGCAGCGGGCCGTGTCCCTGCGGCGCAGTCGGGCCGCCCGCAGCGACAGCCCAACCGATCCGCCCCGACCGCCAGCGCGCCGAGCGCATCGGCGCGGCGCTGCTCACGGGTACGCGGATCGTGGACACACACCGTGGCCGCCAACGCATTCAGCCGCTTCTCCAGGGCGTGGGCATCCGGGGTCAGCAGGCTGCCGTGGATCTCCGAGAGCCCGTCTTGAACCCGATCCCCAATCCAGATCTCCCGATCGACCTGACGCTCTTTTCGACGGCGCACCGCATCCACATCGGCTTTGGCCACGATCTTGTCCACCTGACCGGCCAACCGGCCCCGACTCATCGACGGCCAGCGCGCCACATTGGCCGCCAACGTCGCATCCACGCCCGCCAACACCTCGGGGTCCTCGATCAAATCGGTGCGAAACACGACCGTCTGAAACATCCGAAAATCGATGTCCCCCGCCGCGAACACCCCGCCCACCTGCGGCAGGCGCTCACACATCGCCCGGGCATAGTGCAGCCGGCTCGCCGCCAGACCCTGGCTGATCCGCAACGCGGCCGCGACCTCCGCGGCAACCGCCTCCATGGTGTCGATCGCCCAGTCCTCGCTCTCCGAACACCGCGACAACCGATACCGAAACAACTCATGGATCGCGACCAGCTGCGCGGCGGCCTCCCGGTTCTCCGCCCGCGCCGCCGCGCAGATCCGATCCACCATCACCGCCGACTCCGCCGTCGTCGACGGATAGCACCGCTCGATCATCTCGTCGAACCGGGCGATCACCTCAGCACGGGCCGTCTCATCGAACATGTGTTCGAGTATAGCGCGGGCCATTGACTCGTGCTTTTTGGCAGGCCATCCCTGTGGATAACGGGCGGTGTCTCGACTAAAGCGTCTCGTCCAGCTCACCCAGCCGGTCGGTCAACCGCAGGTTCTCGGAATAGTCGACCGGGCGCGCCGTCGCCCGCGACGGCGAGCGCCTTGGAGTCGGGCCGCGCCAGCTTGACGCCGAGGGCCCCGGGCAACGCAACAACGGGTGAATCGGCTCAGCAGGGGGGCGACGCCGGTCTCGGCCCGGGGTGCGTCGGCGTTAAGGTCCGCCGTCGCCGCCGGTGCCGCCGTGCGCGACGGCGCCGGTCCCGCTGGCGAAGGCGGCGCCGCCCCCGCCGCCGCCACCGATGTTGGCGTTGCCGCCGGCGCCGCCCGTGGCGGTGGCGCCGCCTGTGCCGAAGAGGTTGCCGGCGGCACCGTTCGCGCCGGCGCCGCCGAGGGGCTGGCCGGTGCCGCCGACCCCGCCGGCGCCGGGGGCCACACCGTTGGCACTACCCCCTTGGCCGCCGTCGCCGCCGGGGCCGCCGGTGATAGCGCCGCCACCGCCGCCGCCACCACCTGCGGCGACTTCGGTACCGCTTGCGGCGGCGGGTTGGCCGCCGCCCCCACCGGCCCCGCCGCCGGAACCTTGGCCGGTGCTGCCGCTAAAGCCGCCGCCGCTGGTGGCGGTGGTGCTGGTGACATCGGCGCCGGCCCCACCGCCGCCCCCACCACCGGGGCCACCCGCGATCCCGGCGGCCCCACCGCCACCACCGCCGGCGCCGCCGCCGGCGGCGACGGAGCTGAGGCCGACCGTTGCGGCGACGCCGCCGCCGTTGCCGCCTTGGCCGCCGTGGCCGCCGTGGCCGCCGCCCGTGCCGTTGCCCCCGGCGCCGCCGCCACCACCACCGCCGCCGATCGCGATGGCGTCGGTGGTGCCGGTGGCGAGGGCGCTGCCACCGCCGCCCCCGTTTCCGCCGTCCCCGCCGGTGACACCGTTGCCGCCGTTGCCGCCGTTGCCGCCGCGGATGGTTTCCGCGGCCACCAGGCCCGAGCTGTTCACGGTGGCGTTGCCGCTGTTGCCGCCGTCGCCGCCGTTGCCGCCGGTCCCGCCGACGCTGTTGCCGCCGTTGCCGCCGTTGCCGCCGACGCCGGCCGTGCCGCCAGTGCTGCTGCCCCCGTCGCCGCCGTCGCCACCGGTGCCGCCGGTGCCGGCAAGGCCCACGCTGGCGCCGGGGCCGCCCGCGCTGCCACCCAGGCCGGCGGTCCCACCGTTGCCGCCCTTGCCGCCGTTGCCTGCGGTGCCGGCGGTGTCGCCCCCTTGGCCCCCCTGGCCGCCGTGGCCCCCCAGGCCGCCTGTGCCGCCATCACCGTCGTGACCGCCGAGGAATCCCGACACTCCCTCGGCGTGCCCGCCGCTCCCGCCCGTCCCGCCGGTCCCGCCCAGGCCGCCGCCGGTCGCGTTAAGAAAGCCCGTGACGCCGTCTCCGCCGCTCCCGCCGGTCCCGCCGGTCCCGCCAACGCCGCCCGCACCGCCACTGCCGAAAATCAGCCCGCCGTTGCCGCCCACCCCACCGGACCCACCGTTGCCGCCGAGGCCGCCGTTGGTAGGGCTGGCCCCCGCGGCGCCCGCGGTGCCGGTGGTGCCAATGCCGCCGGCCCCGCCCCTGCCGCCGTTGCCGAAGAAGAAAGCGTTACCACCGTTGCCGCCGGGGTGGCCCTGCGCCCCGGAGCCCCCGTCGCCGCCGTCGCCGAACAAGATCCCGCCCGGTCCCCCGTTTTGCCCGGTCCCCGGCGCCCCATTGGCGCCCTTGCCGATCAACGGGATCCCGAACAACGCATTGGTGGGCGCATTGACTACGGCCCGTACGTCTTGCCACAGGGGCGTGAGGGTCTGCAATGGCGAGGAGTTTGCCGCCTCGGCGGTCGCATAGGCGCCCCCGGCGGCGTTCAACGTCGACACGAACAGGGCATGAAACTCCGCCGCCTCGGCGCTGAGCGCCTGGAACACCTGCCCGTGACTGGAGAGCACTGACGCTATCGCCGCCGACACCTCGTCCGCACCGGCCGCCAGCAATCCCGTCGTCGGGCCCGCGGCGGCGGCATTGGCGGCGGTCACCGCCGAGCCGATCTTGGACACATCCAATGCAGCCGAGGCCACAAATTCCGGGACCGCTATCAAATACGACATCGCTGCCCCTCCCCACGGGTCGAGGAGTACAGATGAAGAGCACTGAAAGCGTACGCCAATTCCGCGCCGATGTTTCAGCCTTGAGCAAACGGGAGCTTAGAAGCCCGCTCGCCCGCAATCCCGAGCCCAGGCGACTAAAGCGTCTCGTCCAGTTCACCCAGCCGGTCGGTCAACCGCAGGTTCTCGGAATAGTCGACCGGGCACGCGATCAGCGACACCCCGTCGTCGGCCAGCGCGGCCTTCAGCGTCGGCAACAGCTCGGCGGCGCTGGTGATCCGATACCCCTTGGCGCCGAAGCTTTCCGCGTACTTCACGATGTCGGGATTGCCGAACTTCACGTAGTAGTGCTCGCCGAGCTCGAGGTCCATCTTCCACTCGATGAGGCCGTAACCGCCGTCCTCCCAGATCAGCACCACGAGCGGGATCCGCTCGCGCACGGCGGTCTCGATCTCCTGGGAGTTCATCAGGAACGCGCCGTCGCCCGCGACGGCGAGCACCTTGGAGTCGGGGCGGGCCAGCTTGACGCCGAGGGCCCCGGGCAACGCAAAGCTCATGGTGGACAGACCGTTTGAGATCAGGCAGGTGTTCCGCTCGTACGTCGGGTAGAGCCGCGCCATCCACATCTTGGTGGCGCCGGTGTCTACGAGCACCACGTCGCTGCGGCCCAGTGCCGCGCGGGTGTCGGCGACCAGCCGCGCCGGCGCCAGCGGGTAACGCGAATCCTGTTGCCCGCGGGCGAATTCCTCGGCCAGCAGTCCCGACCCCGGCACGTCGGCGGCCTGCTCGAAGCGATGGCCGGCCAGCGCGTCCGTGAGCGCGTTCAGCGAATCGCTGATGTCGCCGATGATCCCGACGTCGACGGAGTAGTGCGCGTCGACCTCGGCCGGGAAGCGGTGCACATGGATGATCTTCTTGTCGGCCTGCGGGTTGATCCGCACGGGATCGAACTCCTGCAGCTCGTAGCCGACGGCGATGACCGCGTCCGCGTCGTCGAACCCGAAGTTGACGTAGTCGTGCCGCATGAACCCCACGGTCCCGATGCTGTTGGGGTGGTCGTCGGGCATCACGCCCTTGCCGTGGAACGTGTTGGCCACCTGGATGCCGAACTCCTCGGAGAACCGCACCAGGGCCTTGGTCGCGTCGGCGCGCGCGGCGCCGTGCCCGGCCAGCACCACCGGCCGCTTCGCCTGGCGCAGGATGTCGACGGCGCGCGCGACCTGCCGGGGCGCCGGCGCGTCGGGGCGAACAACGTTGCGGGGCAATGGCTTCAAGTCGTAGTCGGCTTCGTCTGCGTCGATGTGCTCGGGGACCGCGAGGTAGACCGCGGCCGGGCGTTCGGTCTCGGCGACCTTGAACGCCTTGCGGACCATCTCGGGGATGGCGCGTGGGGTCGGGATGCCCGCGGCCCAGCGGGTGATCGGGGCGAACATCGACACCAGGTCGACGTACTGGTGCGACTCCTTGTACTCGCGGTCTTGGCCGACCTGGGCGGAGATCGCCACCATCGGGGTGCTGTTGGTGGTGGCGTCCGCGACGCCGAGTTGCATGTTGATGGCGCCCGGGCCCAGGGTCGCCGACACCACCGCCGCCCGGCCGGTGACGCGCCCGTACATCTCCGCCATGAACGACGCCGCCTGCTCATGGCGGGTGAGCACGTAGCGGATGTGTGATGCGGCCAGCGCCTGCACGAACCGGATGTTCTCCTCGCCGGGCACCCCGAAAACGACGGAAACACCCTCGTTCTCCAGGCACTTCACGATCAGCTGAGCGGCTTTACTCATCCGGCACCTCCATGGGGGGAACGATAGTGGCAGGCTGGGTGTTGGACCTTTTACCAACCTCGAAGCGAAGGATCTCAGCGTGCCCATCGCCACGATCAACCCGGCTACCGGCGAGACAGTAAAAACCTTCACCCCCGCGACCGACGAGGAAGTCGAGGCCGCCGTCGCGCGCGCCCACGCCCGGTTCCAGGACTACCGCCATAACACCACCTTTGCCCAGCGTGCCGAATGGGCAAACGCCACCGCCGACCTTCTCGAGAAGGAAGCCGACGAGGTCGGCGCCATGATGACCCTCGAGATGGGTAAGACCCTGAAGTCGGCTAAGGCCGAAGCGCTCAAGTGCGCCAAGGGTTTTCGCTACTACGCCGAGAACGCCGAGCAGCTGCTGGCCGACGAGCCGGCCGACGCGGCGAAGGTCGGTGCGAAGCGGGCCTACACCCGTTGGCAGCCGCTCGGGGTGGTGCTGGCCGTGATGCCGTGGAACTTCCCGCTGTGGCAGGCCGTCCGCTTCGCCGCTCCCGCACTGATGGCGGGCAACGTCGGCCTGCTCAAGCACGCCTCGAACGTGCCGCAATCGGCGCTGTATCTGTCGGACGTCATCGCCCGCGGCGGCTTCCCGGAGGGCTGCTTCCAGACACTGCTCGTTTCGTCCAGCGCCGTCGAGGCCATCCTGCGCGATCCGAGGGTCAAGGCGGCCACGCTGACCGGCAGCGAACCGGCCGGCCAATCCGTCGCGGCCATCTGCGGTGACGAGATCAAACCCACCGTGATGGAGCTCGGCGGCAGCGACCCGTTCATCGTGATGCCGTCGGTCGATCTCGACGAGGCGGTCAAGACCGCGGTTACCGCCCGGACCCAGAACAACGGCCAATCCTGCATCGCCGCCAAGCGATTCATCGTCCACACCGACATCTACGACGCGTTCGTGGACAAGTTCGTCGAGCGGATGGAAGCCCTGAAGGTCGGCGACCCGACCGACCCGGACACCGACGTGGGCCCGCTGGCCACCGAGTCGGGCCGCGACGAGATCGCCAAGCAGGTCGACGACGCCGTCGCCGCGGGTGCCAAGGTCCGACTCGGCGGCAAGACCCCCGCCCAGCCGGGCTGGTTCTACCCGCCGACGGTGGTCACCGACATCACCAGGGACATGGCCCTTTACACCGAAGAGGTTTTCGGACCGGTCGCTTCGATGTACCGGGCCAAGGACATCGACGAAGCCATCGAGATCGCCAACGCCACCACCTTCGGGCTTGGGTCCAACGCCTGGACCAACGACGAGGCGGAGCAACAGCGCTTCATCGACGACATCGAGGCCGGACAGGTCTTCATCAACGGGATGACGGTGTCGTACCCCGAACTCGGGTTCGGCGGCGTCAAGCGATCCGGCTACGGTCGCGAACTCGCAGGCCTCGGCATCCGAGCGTTCTGCAACGCCAAGACCGTCTGGGTGGGGTAGCTCCCCGAGGCCCTCAGGCCGACGCGCCCGCCAGCGCCCTCTCGTCCTCGTCGGCGAAGGTGTCCTCCAGCTGCACCGGCGAGTAGTCGAGGTCGATCTCGGCGACGGGGCGGCCCCGCGCGCTGTTGATCGTGCCGAACCGCCGCATGCCCTTGTCGGCGGCATAGGCCATGAACTCGTCCGTCGAAATGCCGAAGGGCATCGGGTCGTAAAGGGCGAAGCCCTCTTCGATGAGGCGCAGCCCGAGCGGCATGAGCTCGTTCATGCGCGTTTCGAAGACGCCCCAATTGGCGTCGTCGGCGGCGACGTGGCGCCGGCAGGTGAAGGTGCCCCACGCCATGTGGCGTCGCTCGTCGTCGCCGATACGCCGCACCAGCTCCTGCATGCCGGGCAGGATGCCGCGCTCCACGCAGATCTTGTGCCAGGCGAAATAGCCCGTCAGCGCCAACATGCCTTCGACCATGTGGTTGTAGGTCACCGACGCCCGGACCTGCGCGGCCGGTGACGGGTCGGTGCACAAGGCGTCGAGGCAGGCCGGCAACTCCTCGTAGAAAATCGTGCGGTAGGTGGGAATGTCGTCGAGATACTCGTGCAGGTCGCCGGTGACGCCGACGGCGTCGAGCCACATGCGGAACACCTGCACGTGCTTGGCTTCCTCGAACGCGAACTGCGTCAGGTACATCTCGTCGCCGAGCCGGCCCTCCGCGCGCATCGCGGCCATGAACGGCTGGATGTCCTCGGTCACCGCTTCCTCGCCGGCGATGAATTCGGCGCACAGCCGGGTGGCGTAGTGGCGTTCGTCGTCGGTCAGCCGCTCCCAGTCCGCGCGGTCACGCGAGAAGTCGATGTCGGCGGGATTCCAGAACTTCGCGTTGCCGCCGGCGAAGAGCCGCAGCGGCAGGCTGTCCCAGTTGAGTCCGCCCGCAACCATCGAGCCCGAATGTGTGCGTGTCATGTGACCTCCTCAGATCGGTGTAAGGCTGGGTGGACTGGCGTCGGGTGCGGTTGCGTCGAGAACGCGGCCGCCAGCACCGCGACGAGCCGGCGAACGGCCAGCGCCGGTTGCTCCGGGGTGGGTTCGTCGAGCCCGAGAACCGGGTCCAGGCCGCGCATGTAGGGGGCCAGCGCCAGGTGCGGAAAGATCAAGAGCATCAATGACAACAGCGCATCGGTGTCCGAATCGGCGCGCAGGTCACCGCGCAGCTGCGCGTCGCGGACCAATGGGCGCATCACTTGCAGGTAGTGACGGTGAATGACGTTCTGCACACTGACGCGGGCCTCGGTGTCGACTTCGAGAGTGGCCGCGGCGTGCAGCGCGCGTTCATGCGGGTGGTCGGCGAAGTAGGCGACCCACGCGTCGAGCCAGTCGGTCAGAAAATCGAAGAACGGCCGGCTCGGGTTCAGCTCGCGGATGCGTTCCTCCATGTAGGCGCGCACCCGTTGGCTGGCGATGTCGGCGACGTACGCGTAGAGGTCGCGCTTGTCCGCGAAGTACTGGAACAGGCTGCCCTTGGCGACGCCGGCGCGCCGGGCGATGACGTTGAGGCTGCCGCGGGAGAAGCCGTGCGCCCCGAACTCGTCTTCCGCGGCTTCGATCACCGCCGCGCGTCGGGCGGGGTCCACGCGCGCCCAAGTCACCGTTGGCATTTGGAGCCTCCTCGCGTTCGATGACCACTGGTCATTCTACGGTGAGCCACGTCACAGTCAAGGCTCGTCTTGTCCAGTGTGCGCTCAGCCGCACGCTCGGCGGTGCCGGGGGACTTACGGACGCATCTGGTAGGCGCCGCTGAGCGGCAGGACGTGTTCCTTCCAGATCTGGTCGTAGCGCGCGGAGTCGTGCGCCGGACGACGGATCATGCGCATCGCGAAGCGGGCCTGTTCGTCCGTCGTCGCCGGCTTGTCGCCGAGTTCCACGGCGTAACCGTTGAAGTCGCGCACCAGCACGGCGAAGATCTCGTCGATCACGGCGTCGTCCATCCCGGACAGCGGGGCTTCCTCCAGGATGAGCTGGGCGTAGGGCACCGTCGCGAACAGTTGGCCCACCCCGAAGGCGAAGTCAATGTCCTTCTGCTGCACGGCATCCGGTGTGGCGCTGGCCAGCATCTCGGCGAGCACGTCGACCTGCTCGCGCAGCAGCGCGACGTTGGGCAGGTGCCGGAAGGCGTCGAACGGCGCGCGCCAGTCTCCGAACCGCACCTTGCCCAGGCCGCCGGTCGGCCCCTGGGCGAACAGGAACGTGTCGTCGGCGGCGTCGTCGCGCCGCGATATCACGGGCAATTCGGCGTTCGGCGCGAACAGGAAGTTGGGCATGAACTTGGCGAGCAGCCCGATGTTGATGTGGACGGTGCCCTCCAGGCGGGGCAGTAGGCCGATCTCGCGGGTGACGGCCTCGAAAAAGGTGTCCTTCTCAACGCCTTTGGCGGCGATGACGTCCCACATGGCGGTGATGACGCGCTCGCCTTCGCTGGTGATCTTGGCCTTGGTGAGCGGGCTGTAGAGCAGGTAGCGGCGGTCGGCCGCCGACGCGCTGCGCATGTAGTCGCAGGCGCGGGTGGCGACCAGCTTCATCGCGACCAGCCGCAGGTACGCGTCGGTGAGCAGGCGCCGCACGTGGGTGAAGTCGGTGACGACGGTGCCATACAAGACGCGGTTGGACGCGTGGGTGACCGCCTCGTACATGGCGTGGGTGCACATGCCGATGGCGCCCCAGCCCAGGTTGTACTTGCACACGTTGACGGTGTTCAGGGCGGCGTGAAAGGCGTCGGGGCCGTGGTGCAGCATGTCGGCCTCGGTGACGGGGTAGTCGCGCAGCGCGTAGTTCGCGACGAAGTTCTGCGAGTTCACCACGTTCTTGATGAGCTGGTACCGGTCGTGCTGGGAGTCGGCGGCGAAGAACACGTACTCGTCGGTCCCGGCGATCTTGCCGAAGGTGGAGACCATGCGCGCGACGTTGGCGTTGCCGATGTAGTACTTCTCGCCGCTGGCGATCCAGCCGTGTTCCGAGGGCGTCAGGATCATGTCGGTCTGGTAGACATCGGCGCCGTGCGTCCGCTCGGACAGCCCGAAGGCGAACACCTCGCCGGCCTCCAGCTGGGCGGCGGCCTTGCGCTTGGCGTCCTCGTTGTCGCTCATCCAGATCGGGCCGAGGCCCAGGGCGGTGACCTGGAACGGGTACCAGTAGCTCAGCCCGTAAAACCCGACGATCTCGGCGAATTCGCTGATCCGGTAGGTGTCCCAGCGGCAGTCGTCCGCCCCGTACTCGGACGGCGTCAGCAGCGAGGCGAAGATGCGTTCCCGCCCGATGTGGTCCAGAAAGTCGGAGTACCAGACCCGGTTGTGGTCGTCGGACTTCAGCCGCGCCTTGCCGCGGGACTCGAAGAAGTCCACGGTCGCGGCCATGATCTCCCCCGAGCGGGCATCGGGATAGCGGCGTTGCAGGCGGTTGGGATTGAGCAACATGGGGGCAACGTACTCCCACACAGCCCTGTTGGTGAACCGCCCATCCGCCTTAGAGTCAGTCCCGTGCCAGAACTCAATACCGCTCGCGGCGCCATCGATACCGCCGATCTCGGCGTGACGCTCATGCACGAGCACGTGTTCATCATGACCACCGAGATCGCCCTCAACTACCCCGAAGCCTGGGGCGACGAGGATCAACGGGTGGCCGATGCCGTCGACCGGCTGGGCGAGCTGAAGTCCCGCGGCGTGGACACCATCGTCGACCTCACGGTGATCGGGCTGGGCCGCTACATTCCGCGCATCGCGCGCGTCGCCGCTGCCACCGAGCTGAATATCGTTGTGGCAACCGGTCTTTACACCTACAACGATGTCCCGTTCCGGTTCCACTACCAGGGCCCGGGCGCGCCGCTGGACGGCCCGGAGATCATGACCGACATGTTCGTCCGCGACATCGAGGAGGGAATCGCCGACACCGGCATCAAGGCGGGCATCCTCAAATGCGCCACCGACGAGCCGGGCGTGACCCCCGGCGTCGAGCGGGTGCTGCGCGCCGTCGCCCAGGCGCACAAGCGCACGGGCGTGCCGATCTCCACCCACACCCACGCGGGCTTGCGGCGCGGGCTGGAGCAGCAACGCATCTTCGAAGAAGAGGGCGTCGACCTGAGCCGGGTGGTGATCGGTCACTCCGGCGACAGCACCGACGTCGGCTACCTCGAGGAGCTGATCGCCGCCGGCTCCTACTTGGGCATGGACCGGTTCGGCATCGACCTGATCTCGCCGTTCGAGGACCGGGTGAACATCGTGGCCACGATGTGCGAGCGCGGCCACGCCGACAAGATGGTGCTCTCGCACGACGCCAACTGCTACTTCGACGCGCTGCCCGAGGAGCTGCTGCCGGTGGCCGCCCCCAATTGGCATTACCTGCACATCCACAACGACGTGATCCCCGCCCTCAAGGAACGCGGCGTCACCGACGAGCAGCTGCACACCATGCTGGTGGACAATCCGCGCCGCATCTTCGAGCGGCAAGGCGCCTACTCGTGACCCAGCCGGTCCCGCCGATCGGCACCCAGATTTCGCAGCTTGCCGGGTTGGCTCCCGACGAGCCCGCGGTCACCTGCGACGGCCGGACCATCACCCGCGGCGAACTCGACCGGTCGACGAACCGGTTGGCCCGCGCGTACGCCGAGCGCGGCGTCGGCGTCGGCGACTACGTGACCATGGTGCTGCCCAACTCGATCGAGTGGATCCAGGCCGCGGTGGCGTGCTGGAAACTGGGCGCGGTGCCGCAGCCGCTGTCCGCGCGGTTGCCCGACGCGGAGCTGGCCGGCCTGCTCGAGTTGCGGCCGCCCGCCCTGCTGGTGGGCCGCGAAGGCTCCGAAATACCCAGTGTGCCAGCCGGTTTCGTCCCCGACCCGGCATTGTCCGAGGCCGGGCTGCCGGAGGCGGTCTCACCGGTGTGGAAGGCGATGGGGTCGGGCGGCAGCACCGGGCGGCCCAAGCTCATCGAGTCCGGCGGCGACAGCCGGATCCCGGCCGCCGTCGGCTACCCGCTCGGCGCGCAGGAGGGCGACACGACGCTGGTGCCGATCCCGCTGTCCCACAACACCGGTTTCACCACCGCGACGATCGCGTTGCTGATGCGTCACCACCTGGTGCTGATGAGCCGGTTCGACCCGCACGGTTTCCTGCGGCTGATCACCGACCATCGGGTCACGTTCCTGACCACGGTGCCGACGATCATGCAGCGTGCGTTGCCGGTCTACCACGCCGACCCCGGCGCCTACGACCTGTCGTCGCTGCGGCGGTTCTGGCACATGGGGGCGCCGTGCCCGCCGGCCATCAAGCAGGCCTGGATCGACCTGCTGGGTCCCGACGCCGTCTGGGAACTCTACGGCGGCACCGAATTACAGGCGCTCACCTTCATCAGCGGCGACCAGTGGCTGACCCACCGCGGCTCCGTCGGCGTGGTGGTGGCCGGGGAGATGAAGGTCCTCGACGACGACGGCAACCTCTGCCCGCCCGGCGTCGTCGGCGAGATCTACATGCGCCCCGCGCCCGGCAGCGCGCCGACCTACCGCTACGTCGGCGTCACGCCGAAGTCCCGGGACGGCTGGGACTCCCTGGGTGACCTGGGCTACTTCGACGCCGACGGGTTTCTGTACCTGTCCGACCGCCGGGTCGACATGTTCACCGTCGGGGGTCGCAACGTCTACCCCGCCGAGATCGAGAACGCGCTGTCGGCCCACCCGGAGGTGCTGTCCTGCCTCGTCGTCGGCGTGCCGCACGACGATTTGGGCCAGGTGCCGTACGCCCTGGTGCACGCGGCCGACGGGTCATTGCTGGACGACGAAGCCGTGAAAGGTTTTCTGCGCGAACGCATCTCGTCGTACAAGGTCCCCGACACCGTCGAGTTCGTCGGCACTCCCCTGCGCGACGACGCCGGCAAGGCGCGGCGGTCGGCGGTGCGCGCCGAGGTGATCGCGCGCCTGCAGGCCGCCGAGCCCGCCTGACGACTCCAAGAATCTTGCCTCCCAAATAGGCGGCATCTTTTGCGAGGACTCATCACGGCGTACGATTCGCTGCTAACTCACTGATGCGGTGGCGATCGGGCCGTCGCTGTATTGGTTGGAGGTCGGGATGTCGTATGTGATCGCCACGTCGGAGATGATGACCTCGGCGGCAACGGACTTGGCCGCTATGGGCGCGAATGTCAGCGCGGCCCACCTGGTCGCGGCGGCCCCGACCGTCGCGGTGATACCCTCGGCCGCCGATGAGGTATCGGCGGGTATCGCCCATCTGTTCTCCGCGCACGCCAGGCATTATCAGGCCCTGGCCGGGCAGGCCGCAGCGTTTCATCAGCAGTTTGTGCAGAACATGACCGGCGCCGCGGCCTCGTATTCCAGCGCCGAGTCCGGGATCGCCGCGACGCTGACGCCTACATTCCCCAGCCTCGCCGATTTCTTCCAGTTCCTCGAGAGCGATTTCGTCACCGCGAGCGGCAATTTCGTGAACTCGTTTGGCTCCTTCCCCAACGTCAGGTTTGATCAGTTAGGCAGAGCCACAAGTGATGTGCTGGCCTTCCTGTTATTTCCGATCACCTACCCGGTCTTCGCCGTCACCACGTTCATCGCCGAGGCCGTGATCTACGCCATCATCAACGCCTTTATCCCTTAATCGACACATTTTTCGGAATCGGAGCCCGCTCACCGAATGGCTTCAGTTCGACCAGGGGTACGCAAACAACGGTCCGGTGAGTGCGGACGCGAGGAGCGACAACACCGCGGCGAGGATCAGCAGCCAGATGGCGTGGGCGAGGAACCTAAGCGCGGCCTTCAGATCACCATTCCGGCCACCTACTTCGCACCGGATGACGGTGCTCAGCCGGTCCAGATCGCCGGGAGTCAGGAACACCCTCTCCTGACCGATTGCCATCAGATACCTGCGGGAGCCATTGGCCCGATCGAGGCGAACGAGGTGTAGCTGATCACCGTCACTGTCGCGCAGGCCGATGAGGCTGGTTAGTTCCGGTTGTCTCACGGTGTACCCCCTCGGTCGTTGGAGTTCCGTGGTTGGGTTGGGACTGTCCTGTTGTTGGAACTCCTCGACCATATCCGCTGCCGGCAACCGCGCGCAATCCCCTGCGCTGCAATGGATCTGCATCGTTCCGATGCACTGATGTCATCGCCTCCAGTCCGCGGGCGCGCCCGGCGCGGTCGAGTTTGTCGGCACCCCTGCGCGACGACGCCGGCAAGGCGCGACGACTCCAAGAATCTTCCAAGCGCTGCGCCCCACCATGGGTCCGTCGATGACCGTTGTCCGGGAGAGGGGCCATGCAGATCGAGCCGTTGAGCACGGAGCTGATCGAACGTTATCTGCGATCGCGTCAGCTGCGGTTTTTCCGCAGCAGTGACGGCGAGGAATTCATGATGCTGCTGTCGAGCCATGAGCGCGGCAAGCTGCACGTGAACGTGCGGATCAACGGTTTGCGGCGCGATGTTTTGGAGATCTCGATCAGCCCGGCCGTGTATTACCTGGCGACCGAACGGCCGCGCCTGATGGAACTGGTGAACGACTGGAATCGGGACACCCACTGGCCCAAGGCGTTTGTGCGCGAGACCGCCCAGCCGACCCGCCTGAGCGTGGTCGCCGAGAATGATTACTTGCTGACCGACGGCATCCACATGGAGGCGCTGGGCAACTTCGTCAGATCGACCGTCGAGTACGGCACCGACCTGTTCGAGAAGATCGAGCGGGCCATCGCCCTGCCGTCCGCGGACGCGTTGGAACAGTGGATGGATCGCTGAGTCACGGCGCGATCGCGTCGGCCTCGGCGTCCGTGACCTGGGGCGCCGGCTCGTGGCGTTTCTCCCAGCGGCGCAGCGCTTCGCGGCACGGGGATTCGACCAGCGCGTAGCTGACGGCGGCGATCGCCCAACCGAAGATCAGCGTCAACGCCAGCACCGAAGGCATCCGGCCGGTGAACGGGAACGTGCCGAGCACCGGGAACACCATCGCCAGCGCGGCCAGGTGCCACACGAACAGGCCGTAGGACCAGCGACCCAGCGTCACCATCGCCGTGCTGCCCAGCAGCCGGTGCGGCGTGTCGACCCGGTCCAGCACCAACGGGGCCACCAACGCGAACGCCACCAGCGAGCCCGCCGCCGTCTTCACCGCGAACTGGGCGGCGGTGCCGGGCACCAGGCCCTCGGGGCCGGCCAGCGGCGAGGCGGCCAGCAGATACGCCAGCACCGCGACGACGGCCATCAGCACCCGGCGCCGCGCGAACCGGTGCGGCACCCCGACTCCGCAGTGCACCCACTCCGCCAGCAGCATGCCCGCGGCGAACCAGGAGAAGAAGGCCGGCGGCCAGTTCAGCGGGTTGATCCCAGGAGGGCCGTGCCCCGAAAAGACGGGCACCCAGCCCCACGCCCAGCTGAGCGCCGCCAGCGCGGCGATCGCGGGCACCCGCGCGCCGACCGGCAGGCGGCGGGCCAGCAACGCCAGCAGGGGCAGCGCGAGATAGAAGCTGACCTCGACCGAAAGGCTCCACATCTGCGTCAGGCCACCGGTCAGGGTGAGCGGCACATAGATCTGGGTGAGCGTCAGGTTGGCCAGCCACACGGTCGGGCTGGCGTGGTCCGCGTCGGGCAGCAGGGTCAGGATCACCACGACCGCCACCAGGTAGGCCGGCATGATGCGCACGACCCGCGAGCGCAGGTAGTGGCCGGTGCGCGGCCGCGGCCCCAACACTCGCGCCGCCGCCGCGTGCCCGCGCCACAGGAGGAATCCCGACAGCGCGAAGAACACCGCCACCGCGAGGTCGAAGCGGCCGAACAGCCGGCCGGCGGCGCCGCTGGAGTGGCCCGTCTGGAAGGCGACGTGCGTGACGACCACGCCCATGGCCGCGCACGCCCGCATCCCCTCCACGGCAGGCAGGAAGCTGCGGATTCCGCCCACCCGTTGGCCATCGGTCACGCCACAAGTGTGCCCGTCGGTAGTCCGCCGACGAATGGGGTACGTAAGCCGGGGCCTTAAATTCTGCTGTTAGGGTCGAACGGGTTTGCCACGCTGCTTGGTCGGGTCGGATCGGGTCGCGGCCGACAAGACCGGGGACCATCACGGACCACGAGGGATCGACTAGGAGGGCACGGCAACGTGAACCGAGCAGTCATGTTGCGTTACGCCGCATGCGCGATCATCGGACTCGGGGCTGCCCTGCTGATCGCTGCGCTGTTGCTGTCGACGTACACCAGCAGCAGGATCGCCAAGATCCCGCTGAACATCGACGCCACGTTGATCAGCGACGGCAACGGAACCGCGCTCGACTCCGCGTCGCTGTCCGGTGACCACCTCGTCGTCAACCAGAACGTGCCGCTGGTGTCCCAGCAACAGGTCAGCGTCGAATCCCCGGCCAACGCCGACGTCGTCACGCTGCAGGTGGGCACCTCGGTCCGGCGCACCGACAAGCAAAAGGACAGCGGCCTGCTGCTGGCGATCGTCGACACCGTCACCCTCAACCGCAAGACCGCGCTGGCCGTCTCCGACGACACCCACCCCGGCGGCTCGGTGCAGAAGCCGCGCACCGTCAACGACGAGAGCCCGCCCACCGCGATGCCGCTCCGCCACGAGGGGTTGTCCTACCGGTTCCCGTTCCACACCGAAAAGAAGACGTATCCCTATTTCGATCCGATCGCGCAGAAGCCGTTCGACGTCAACTACGACAGCCAGGAAGACGTCAACGGCCTGACGACCTACAAGTTCACGCAGAACGTCGGCTACAACGCCGAGGGCAAGCTGGTGGCCCCGGTGGCGTACCCGACGCTGTACGCCGACCAGACGACTGATTCCAAGTTCACCGCATCGGCGGCGATGTGGGGCGTCCAGGGCGGCGATCCCAACGAACAGATCACCATGACCCGCTTCTACGCGGCGCAGCGGACCTTCTGGGTGGACCCGGTGTCGGGGACCATCGTCAAGCAGAAGGAGCACGCCAACCACTACTTCGCCCGTGACCCCCTCAAGCCGGAGATGACCCTGGCCGATTACACGGTGACCTCGAACGAGGACACCATCGAAGCCCAGGTCAACACGGCGCGCGACGAGCGGGACCGGCTGGCGCTTTGGTCGCGCGTGCTGCCCATCACGTTCACCGCGGTCGGCCTGATCGCGCTGATCGGCGGCGGGGTGCTCGCCTCCTTCAGCCTGCGGACCGAGAGCGCGCTGACCGACCCGGGCCTGGACCGCACCGACCAGGAACTCTTCGGCCGCGGCCCGGAGGAACCGGTGCCCGGCGCCGAAGCCGAGACCGAGAAGCTGCCCACCCAGCGCCCCGCCGGCGGCGCGGATCCCGACGCACCGCCCGTCGGTTCGGACGAGCCACCCGAGCCGGGGCCGCCCGACGCGGGACCGCCGGAGTCACCCGGTCCCCCCGAACGGGCCTAGCTTCCCTGGAGGCGCTCACCGTGCGCTGGACCCGGCCGGGGTACGCGCTGCTGCTGGCGCTCCTGGTGGCCGGACCTCTCCTGGCGCCCGGGTACCTGCTGTTGCGCGACGCGGTGTCCACGCCCCGGTCGTATGTGTCCGACACCGCCCTGGGGTTGACGGCGGCGCCGCGGGCGACGCCCCAGGATTTCGCGGTGGCGCTGGCGTCGCATCTGATCGACGGCGGCGTCGTGGTGAAGGCGCTGCTGGTGGCCGGCCTGTGGCTGGCGGGGTGGGGCGCGGCGCGGCTGGTGGCGACGGCCCTGCCCGATGCCGGGGCGCCGGGCGAGTTCGTCGCCGGCACGCTGGCGATCTGGAATCCCTATGTCGCCGAACGCCTTTTGCAGGGCCACTGGAGCCTGCTGGTCGCGTACGGCTGCCTGCCCTGGGTGGCGACGGCGATGCTGCGGCTGCGGACGGCGGCGGACGCGGGGTGGCCCGCCTGGTTCGGCCTGGCGTTCTGGGTGGCGCTGGCCGGGCTGACCCCGACGGGCCTGCTGCTCGCCGCGGCGGTGGCGCTGGTCTGCGTGGCCTGCCCCGGCACGGGTCGCCCGCGCTGGGTGTGCGCGGCGGCGGCCTCGGGGGTCGCGCTGGTGGCGGCGGCGCCCTGGCTGACCGCGGCGGCGCTGGGCTCGTCGCTGAAGGCGCACACCGCGGCGAACGCGCTCGGGGTGAACGCGTTCGCGCCGCGGGCCGAGCCCGGCCTGGGCACGCTCGCCAGCCTGGCCAGCCTCGGCGGCATCTGGAACGGCGAGGCCGTACCGGCTTCGCGCACAACGCTTTTCGCGCTGTCCTCCGCCGCGGTGCTGCTGGCGGTGGTGGCGGCCGGGTTGCCGGTCGTGGCGCGCCGGCGCCCGGTGATTCCGCTGCTGGCGCTGGCGGCGGTGGCCGTCGTGGTGCCGGCCGCATTGGCGACGGGCCACGGTCTGCACGCCTTACGGGCGCTGGTGGACGCCGCGCCCGCCTTCGGTGTGCTGCGCGACGGGCAGAAGTGGGTGGCCCTGGCGATGCCGGGTTACGCGCTGGCGGGCGCGGGCGCCGTGGTGACGCTGCGGCGGTGGTTGCGGCCGTCAGTGGCGGCGCTGGCCTGCTGCCTCGCGCTGACCTTGGCGCTGCCGGACCTGGCGTGGGGCGCGTGGGGCGCGGTCGCGCCGGTGCGCTACCCGCGGGGGTGGGCCGCGGTGGCGGCGGCGATCAATGGGGATCCCCGGACCGTGGCGGTGTTGCCCGCCGGGACCATGCGGCGCTTCTCGTGGTCCGGGCCGGCGCCGGTGCTGGATCCGCTGCCCCGCTGGCTGCGCGCCGACGTGCTGTCCACCGGCGACCTCGCCATCTCGGGCGTCGTCATTCACGGGGAGGGCGATCGCGCCCGGGCCGTGCAGGACCTGCTGCTTTCGGGGCCCGACCCGGGCGCGTTGGCGCCGGCCGGCGTCGGGTGGCTCGTCGTCGAATCGGACAGCGCCGGCGACATGGGCGCCGCGTCGCACACCCTCGACGCGCTGACGCCGGTCTACCGCGACGACGAGTTCGCCCTCTACCGGGTCGGCGGCGAGGGCGCCGGCATTCCCGCCGCGCGGCGCACCGCGACGCTGGTCGCACACGTGGCGTGGCTGGCGATGCTCATCGCGGGCGCCGCCGGCGCCGCGTTCAGCCTCAGACGACACCGCTGACGAACTCGCCCATCTGGACGGCTTGAAGGACGCCGGCCATCGCGTCGGCGCTTTGCGCCCAGGAGAACTCTCCGCTGCGCGCCTGCGCCTTGGCGCCGAGTTGGTCGCGCAGCACGGGGTCGCAAAGCAGCCGTTCGAGGCGGTCCACCAGCTCGTCGCGGCCGTCCACCAGGAGCCCGGTCACCCCGTCGACGATAGAGTCGGACAGCCCGCCCGAGGAGCGGTAGCCGACGGTGGGCACCGCGTGCTGCGCCGCCTCGACGACGGCCAGGCCCCAGCCCTCCTTGCGGGACGGCAGCACGTGCACCCAAGAGCTCTGCAGGACATGGTGTTTGGTCACGTCGTCGACGTGGCCGTGGAAGGTCACCGCGTCGGCCATGCCCAGGCGCCGGACGTGGTCGACGAGCCGCTGGCGCCACCACCCGTCGCCGACGATGTCGAGGTGCAGTCCCGGTATTCGGGGCCGCAGCGTCGCGACCGCTTCGAGGGCGTCCTCGATCCGCTTGTGCGGCACCAGCCGCGACAGCACGACCACCCTCGGCGCCGCCGAGCGCGGGCCGGTCAACGATTGCGCCGGCGCCTCGTCAAGGCCGTTGCGCACTACCGCGATCTGCTCGTTGCGCACCCCGAGCGCGACCAGGTCACGGGCCGACGGCAGCGACACCGTCACGTACTGATTGCGCCGGTTCACCCGGGGCGACAACCTCGATTCGACGAACCAGCCGATCCGGCCGAGCACCCGCCCGGCCACCGGCCACTGCTCGCGGTGGCAGTGGTGCACCAGCACCACCACCCGCCGGCCGTACACCAGGCGGGCGAGGAACGGCAGGCCGTTCTGGGTGTCGACGACCGCGTCCGGCCGCACGCGCCGCAGCGGCCCGAGACCGATGCGCGCCGCGGCCATCGACAGCAGCGCCCACACATACACCGAGTACCGGCCGCCGGCGCGGTCGATGCGCACCCCGTCGACCACTTCGCGGCGCGGCGCGCCCGGGTAGCGGGCGGTGCGCAGCGTGACGGCGACCCCGGACGCGGCCAGCTGCGCGCCGACGCGCTGCAAGTAGGCTTCGCTGCCGCCGCCCTGCGGGTGCCCGGTGTCGCGCCAGCACAGCAGCAGGACGGAACGGAGAGCGGACATTACTGGTCAGCGTAGCCGTCCACGCTTTGCCGGCGGGTCCGCCGGTGGGATCCTTCCCAGATGAGCATCGGCAATGAATCGGTGTCGGGCGGGGATTTTCTACTGCTCGTCGAGAAATTCGGCCTGACACCGTATCTGCAACGGCACGACCAACGGGCCTAGCCGACCCCGGCCGTAGGGTTGGCCGGTGGCCGTCACCGACCTTTTCGCGCGGCGGGCGAACCTGCGCCGGTCGCTGCGCCTGCTGTCGGAGTTCCGCCACGAGCGGTCCGACCCGGCCCGCTTCTATCGCGCGCTGGCGGCCGACACCGCGGCGATGGTCGCCGACCTCTGGCGCGGGGCCCATGGCGAGGATCCGGTCGGCCGCACGCTGCTCGACGTCGGCGGCGGCCCGGGATACTTCGCGGCGGCGTTCGCCGACGCCGGTCTCCGTTACATCGGCGTGGAACCCGACCCGGGCGAGATGCACGCGGCCGGGCCGACTTTGGCCGCTGCGGGCGGCTCGTTCGTCCGGGCGTCGGGAATGGCGCTGCCCTTCGCCGACGACTCCGTCGACATCTGTCTTTCCTCCAACGTCGCCGAGCACGTGCCGCGGCCCTGGCAGCTGGGCGCCGAGATGCTGCGGGTGACCCGGCCGGGCGGGCTGGCCGTGCTCTCCTACACGGTGTGGCTGGGCCCGTTCGGTGGCCACGAGACGGGCCTGTGGCACTACCTGGGCGGCGCCCGGGCCGCCGAACGGTACGCCCGCAAACACGGCCATCCGGCCAAAAACAACTACGGGTCGTCGTTGTTCGCGGTGTCCGCCGCCGACGGCCTGAACTGGGCCGCCAGCACCGGCGCCGCGGTGGCCGCATTTCCGCGCTACCACCCCCGATGGGCGTGGCGGCTGACGTCGGTCCCGCTGCTGCGCGAGTTCCTCGTCAGCAATCTCGTGCTAGTGCTGAGACCCCACTAATGAAACATGTTCTCGTTTTGCGTCGGCTTGGGTAGGGTGGCGGCCATGAGCGACGACGCTAAGACCGAATACGACAAACTTTTCATCGGCGGCAAGTGGACGGAGCCGTCGACCTCCGAAGTAATCGAGGTGCACTGTCCGGCCACCGGTGAGTACGTCGGGAAGGTGCCGCTCGCGGCGGCGGCCGACGTCGACGCGGCGGTCGCCGCGGCGCGCGCCGCCTTCGACAGCGGCCCCTGGCCGACGACGCCCCCGAAGGAGCGCGCGGCCGTCATCGCCAAGGCGCTGCAACTGCTCGAGGAGCGCAAGGACCAGTTCGCCAAACTGCTGGCCGACGAGACGGGCCAGCCGCCGATGACCATCGAGACGATGCACTGGATGGGCTCGATGGGGGCGATGCAATTCTTCGCCGGCCCCGCCGTCGACCAGGTCAAGTGGCGGGAGATCCGCAACGGCTCCTACGGGCAGACGATCGTGCACCGCGAGCCGATCGGCGTGGTGGGCGCGATCGTGGCGTGGAACGTGCCGCTGTTCCTGGCGGTCAACAAGCTTGGCCCGGCGCTGCTGGCCGGCTGCACGGTGGTGCTCAAGCCGGCCGCCGAAACGCCTTTGACCGCAAACGCTTTGGCGGAGGTGTTCGCCGACGCCGGTCTGCCCGAGGGCGTGCTGTCGGTGGTGCCCGGCGGGATCGAGACCGGGCAGGCGCTGACCTCCAACCGGGACGTCGACCTGTTCACCTTCACCGGCAGCTCGGGCGTCGGCAAGGAGATCGGCCGGCGCGCCGCGGAGTTGCTCAAGCCGTGCACGCTGGAGCTCGGCGGAAAGTCGGCGGCCATCGTCCTCGAGGACGTCGACCTGGCGTCCGCCGTCCCGATGATGGTGTTCTCCGGGATCATGAACACCGGGCAGGCCTGCGTGGGCCAGACCCGCATCCTGGCCCCGCGCTCGCGTTACGACGAAATCGTGGACGCGGTAAGCACTTTCGTGCAGTCGTTGCCGGTGGGCCCGCCGTCGGATGCGGGCGCCCAGATCGGGTCGCTGATCTCGGAGAAGCAGCGCGCGCGGGTCGAGGGCTACATCGCCAAGGGCATCGAGGAGGGTGCTCGGCTGGTGTGCGGCGGCGGCCGCCCCGAGGGCCTGGACAACGGATTCTTCGTGCAGCCAACAGTTTTCGCGGATGTCGACAACAAGATGACGATCGCCCAGGAGGAGATCTTCGGGCCGGTGCTCTCCATCATCCCCTACGACACCGAGGAAGATGCGATCAAGATCGCCAACGACTCAGAGTACGGCCTGGCCGGCAGCGTGTGGACCACCAACGTGCCGCGGGGCATCGAGATCTCGGAGAAGATCCGCACCGGCACCTACGCGATCAACTGGTATGCCTTCGATCCGTGCTGCCCGTTCGGTGGCTACAAGAACTCCGGCATCGGCCGCGAGAACGGACCGGAGGGCGTCGAGCACTTCACCCAGCAGAAGAGCGTGCTGATGCCGATGGGCTACACGGTCGACGGCTAAACCCGTTGCGCCGAGCGTGAACTCACGGCGAGAATTCAGCAGCCGATCTTTCGCCGTGGCTTCACGTTCGGCGTTTCGCTTCTAGCATCCGCGCGACGGATCGCGATGCGCTCGCAGCCCGCGGCTAGCGGCCCTGGAATTGGGCCTGCCGTCGCTCGATGAACGATCGCACGCCCTCGGCGGCGTCGAACTCGTCGCCGGTCAGCAGCCAACGCATGGCGTTGCCCCACCCGGCGTCGCGGGGAAGCCGGATCGTCGCACCGGCGAAGGGGTAGATGCCGCGCTGCACCTCGAGCTGGGTGAAGCGCGTCCCGTCCGCCGCGATGCCCGGCCCGACGTCGACCAGGTCCAGGCCAGCGGTGAAGTGGTCGCCGTGGGCGACCAACAGCCGGCGCGCAACGAGTCATCGGATTCCAGCAGCCCGTAGGCGCGCGACAGGTCGGCCAGCATCGCCCGGTCGAACGCGCTGCGCTTGCCGGGCCGGTTCAGCCCGATCAGCAGGACGTGTCCGTCGCGAGGAACACGGTGTCGCTCTTCGGAAGAGCCATCGTCTCAGTGAAACGCAGCCGTAGGTATTATGCAATAAAGCATAATGAGGCCAGGGTCACGTCCCCGCCGGCCACGGCGCCAAACAATTCCTGAACACCATTTATCCAGTTGCCCGGTTTACTTAGGGAATAAAAGTTGCTTACTTGACCGATGTCTTATATGCTTCAAAGCATAATCTATGGCCGCACTCAGGCCGGGAGAAAACAATGTGGATCATCGAACTCAACGTCGCCGGCTACCAGTACACGCGCGAGATGCCTGACCTCAAGCGGCGGCCGTTCCGGTTCAGCCCGCGTAATATGCACTGGCCGGTACCGCGGCACTCGCACGCTGCATGACGCTCGCCATGGGAGGTACGACAGTGCCGACTACCACCGACGCCAAGGCGGAATCCGCGCCGACCAAACGCTGCGACACCCGCAAGAAGATGCTGCTCAGCGCCGCCGAGGTGATGCGCGAGCGGGGCGCCGCCGGGGTGACCATCGATGAGGTGCTGGCCCGCAGCGGCGCGCCGCGCGGCTCGGTGTATTACCACTTTCCCGACGGGCGCAATCAGATCCTGACCGAGGCGCTGCGGTACTCGGGCGAGTCCATCACCGCGATGATCGACGACGCGGCCGGGTGGGGCGCCAAGGCGCTGTTGCGCGAGTTCGCCGAGTTCTGGGAGCGGCTGCTCGCCGAGGGCGACTTCACCGCTGGCTGCCCTGTGGTGGCCGCCGCGATCGGCTCCGACGACGACCCCAAACTGTCCGGGGAGGCGGCCACGATCCTGGGGCACTGGTGTACCGCGCTGACGCGGGCGTTCGTCAACGACGGCTTTGATGACGACGAAGCCGCCTCGCTGGCGGTGACGTCGATCGCCGCCTTCGAGGGCGCGATTGTGCTGTCCCGCTCGACCCGCAGCGTCGACCCGCTGCGCCGGGTCGGCGAACAGATCGAATTTCTCATCAAGGCAAAGGAATTCGTGGTCCGCAACAACATCGCGGAGTAGCTTCGGCTCAACCGGCGATAATCCGGCATTTGCTGTCGGCATTAAGTACCATCTGACTCCTGACGACTCGGCTCGGCATGTCGGCTGGTCGGAAGACGCCCTGACATAGCGCTCGCCGGGAGGTATTCGATGTCGTTCGTGTTCGCCACGCCGGATGTAGTATCAGCGGCCGCAACGGATTTGGCGAGCATCGGCTCGACGCTCAGCCAGGCCAACTCGGCCGCGGCGGCCCAGACCACCCAGGTCCTCGCGGCGGGTGCCGACGAGGTGTCGGCCGCGGTCGCCGAGTTCTTTGCTGCTCACGGCCAGGGCTATCAGGCGCTCAGCGCCCAGGTGGCGGCATTTCACGACCAATTCGTCCAGGCTCTGAACGCGGGCGCGGGCGCCTATGCCAGCACGGAGGCGGCCAACGCCGCGGCCGCGGCGAACCCCTGGCAGGCCCTGCAGCAGGACATCCTGGGCGCGATCAACGCCCCCACCGAACTGCTGCTGGGGCGCCCGCTGATCGGCGACGGCACCAACGGTGCTCCGGGGACCGGCCAGAACGGCGGGGCCGGCGGGCTGCTGATCGGCAACGGCGGCAACGGCGGCTCCGGCACGCCCGCAACGAGCTTCGGTCCCGGGGGGCCGGGTGGCACGGGCGGGGCCGCCGGGCTGTTCGGAAATGGCGGCGCCGGAGGCGCCGGTGGCCCCGCCAACGCCGTTAGCTTCCAGTCCGCGGGGCCCGGTGGGGCGGGAGGCACCGGTGGGCTGCTGATCGGCAATGGGGGTTCCGGTGGCGCGGGCGGGATCGCGATGACCCCCACGACGGGAGGCACCGGCGGCAGGGGCGGGGACGCCATCGGCTTGTTCGGGAGCGGAGGCGCCGGCGGCGTCGGCGGTTCGGGTCAAGTCGGCGATCCGCAGAACAGCGTTGCCGGTGCGGGCGGCCAAGGCGGCCATGGCGCCCTATTGCACGGCAGCGGCGGCCACGGCGGCAACGCCGGAATCGCCACGCGCGGCAATACGGGTGGCAATGGTGGCGCCGGCGGATTGTTCAGCGGCCATGGCGGCGACGGCGGCAACGGCTCGGGCGGCAAGGTCGGCGGTAACGGTGGGGCAGCCGGCTTCATCGGCACGGGCGGCGCGGGCGGAACCGGAGGCGCCGCCGATAACACGCTGGCCTTTGAAAATGGTGGCGACGGCGGTTACGGCGGCGCCGGCGGCGCCCTGTGGGGCAACGGCGGTCACGGTGGCGCAGGCGGACAATCCTCCTACGGCAATGGCGGCCAAGGCGGTGCGGGCGGCAATGCCGTCGGGCTCTACGGCAGCGGCGGCCACGGCGGAGACGGCGGTCAGGCGTTCGGCAAAGGCGGTTTCGGCGGGCGCGGCGGTAACGGCGGGGTCCTCGGCAATGGCGGTGGGGGCGGCAACGCCGGCTTCGGCTTCACCTTCACCGGAGCCCTGGGCGGCGACGGCGGCAACGCCCAGCTGATCGGCAACGGCGGCGCCGGCGGGACTGGGCAGCTTGCCATCAACGGCGGGATCGGCGGTGCCGGGGGCCTGCTGCTGGGCGTGCCCGGAGCCGACGGATGACAGGCGCCGTAGCCCGGCGAAATCACGGTCTGCGTTCGCCAATCGCGCTACGATTTTTCCCACGACGGGGGGCATTGCCGGAGGTGCGGAATGTCTTTCCTGTTCGCGGTTCCCGACATGGTTTCAACCGCCGCCACGGACTTGGCGGGCCTCGGATCCACGCTTAGCCAGGCCAACTCCGCCGCCGCGGCCCAGACGACCGAGGTCCTGGCGGCCGGAGGCGACGAGGTGTCGGCGGCGGTGGCCGCCTTCTTCGGCGCCCACGCCCAGGACTACCAGGCCGTCAGCGCCCAGGCGGCAACCTTCCATCGGCAATTCGTCCAGTCCCTGAACGCCGGCGCGGCGGCCTATGCCGGCGCCGAGGCGGCCAACGCCGCGGCCACGGCCAACCCATGGCAGGTCCTGCAGCAGGACATCCTCAACGCGATCAACACGCCCACCGAACTGCTGCTACAGCGCCCGCTGATCGGCAACGGCACCAACGGCCTGCCGGGGACCGGCCAGAACGGCGGCGCCGGCGGACTGCTGTGGGGCAACGGCGGCAACGGCGGATCGGGCGCGGCCAACTCACCGGGCGGCAACGGCGGGCCCGCCGGGTTGCTGGGCAACGGCGGCGCAGGCGGCGCCGGCGGCCTGAGCGTCACGAACTCGGTACCGGGCGGCAAGGGCGGCGCCGGTGGCACCGGCGGGCTGTTGTCGGGGAACGGCGGCCCGGGCGGCGTCGGTGGCGCCTACAACGGCCTTACCGTCGGCGGGGCCGGCTCAGGTGGCGCGGGCGGCGACGCGATCGGGCTGTTCGGCAACGGCGGCGCCGGTGGCGCCGGCGGCCTGGCGCCCGGCGGCTTGGTAGGCGGCGCCGGTTCCGGCGGCCACGGCGGTCACGGCGGACTGTTGAACGGCAACGGCGGCGCCGGCGGCGCCGCGGGCACGCAAGGCTCCTTCACCGGTTCCGGCGGGGACGGCGGCGCCGGCGGGATGCTCAGCGGCAATGGCGGTGCCGGCGGTGCCGGTTACGCCGGAAAGGCCGGCCACGGCGGGAATGCCGGCCTGATCGGCAACGGCGGCGCCGGCGGGGGCAACGACGCCGGTGGCGTGGGCGGCACCGGCGGGAACGGCGGCACGTTGCTGGGCAACGGCGGCCGCGGCGGCGACGGCGGGCAAAGCCTCTTGGCCTTCGGCGGCGCGGGCGGTGCCGGCGGCAACGCCGTCGGGCTGTTCGGCCACGGCGGCAACGGCGGCAACGGGGGCCAGAGCCTGACCGTCGCGTTCAACGGGGGCGCCGGTGGGCACGGCGGCAACGGCGCCCTCTTCGGCAGCGGCGGCGACGGCGGCAACGGCGGCGCCGGCAGTTCCGTCACCAACAAGGCCAACGGCGGCGACGGCGGCAACGCCCAGCTCGTCGGCAACGGTGGCACGGGCGGCAACAGCACCGGCGTCGGCGCCACCCCGGGAGTGGGCGGTGGCGGCGGACTTCTGCTAGGGATCCCCGGCCCCAACGGGCACGCGGGCCCGTAGACCGTCAGTCGCTGGCGGGCAGCGGCTTGACCTCTTTGAGCTGCAGGGCGGTCGCGCCGATGCTCAGGCTGCCGGCGCCGGGCTTGGTCACCAGCACCTCGGCTCCCGTCTCGTCGACGTAGCGCTTGCCCATCACGGTGCCGTCGGAGAACGCCGGGTCCAGCTCGCCGGAGCGTTCGCCGCCGATCGGCACCATCGGCGCGCCACCGCAGCGCAGGTCGTCGAGGCTGTCGGCGCTGCGGACCACGATGACCTGGGTGTCGCACACCTGGCTGGCGAGACGGGTTCCGTTCTTGATCATTTTGGCGTTCCTAATGTTCGGAGATTTTCGACGATCTCGCGGCGCAAAACCTTGCCCGTGGGTGTGGTCGGCAACTCGTCGCGAAAGACTACCCGGTCGGGGGTGCGCGACCCGCGCAAACTCTTGCGCACGTGCTCGCGCAATTCCTCGGGATCGGGATCGATGCCTGCCACCGGCACCACCACGGCGACGATCGCCTGGCCCCACTGCGGGTCCTCGACGCCGACCACGGCGACGTCGCGCACGTGGGCGTGCTCGATGAGCACCTCCTCCAGCTCGGCGGGCGCGATGTTCTCACCCCCGCGGATGATGGTGTCGTCGCTGCGCCCACTGATATAGAGGTAGCCGTCCTCGTCGAGCAGGGCCACGTCGCGGGTCGGGAACCAGCCCTCGTCGTCGAGCACCGAGCCGATCCCGGTGTAGCGCCCCGACACCTGCTCGCCGCGCACGAACAGCTCGCCGCTTTCGCCGGGCGGCAACACCGCGCCGTCCTCGCCGCGGATCTGCAGCTCGATGCCGGGCACCGGCCGCCCGACCGATCCGAGCCGCTTGGCCACGTGCGGTGCGGGCGCCGCGTGCGCCTCGCGATGGTCGTCGGGGCCCAGCACCGCGATCGTCGAGCTCGTCTCGGTCAGCCCGTAGGCGTTCACGAAGCCCACGTGTGGCAACAGCTCCAGCGCCCGGCGGACCAGTGGCAGGCCCACCTTGGATCCGCCGTAGGCCAGGCTGCGCAGCGACGCCAGCTCATGGCCGCCGCGTTCGAGGACGGTGACGATGCGGTCCAGCATGGTGGGCACCACCGTGGCCGTGGTCACCTTTTCGGCGTCGATCAGCCGCACCCATTCGTCGGCGTCAAAGTTGGGCAGGTACACCATCTTTCGGCCGGCGTAGAGGTTCGACAGCGCCGCGCTGACCCCGGCGATGTGATAGGGCGGCACACAGATCAGCGCCGCGTCGGCGGGTTCGGCCGATTCGAATTCGACGGTCCCGGTGACGTAACTGGTCAGGTTGTTGTGCGAGAGCTCGACGGCCTTGGGCGCCGATGTGGTGCCCGACGTGAACAGCACGATCGCGACGGATTCCGGGTCAGCGAACTCGGCCGCGGGCTCGGCCTCGCGGGCCGCGGCCAGGAATTCGTCGGACGACATCACCCGCTGCGACGACTCCCCGATCATGTCGCGGTAGCGGTCGTCGACGATCACCAGCGGTTCGGGCAGCCGCTCGATCAGCGCCTGGATCCCCTCCGCGGAGAGCCGGTAGTTCAGCGGCGTGAAGGCCAGCCCGGCGCGCGCGGTCGCGAAGATCAGCACCGGCAGCATCGCGCCGCCGGTGCCCACATAGGCCACATGCCTGGCGCCCGATCCCGCGACGACACCGGCGCCGCCGTCGGCGAGATCGCTCAGCTGCTGCGTCGTCAGCCGCAGCTCCCCGGAGACGACGGCAGTGCGCTCGGGGTTGCTCGACGCGGCCATCTCCAGCAGCAACGAAATGCTCATCCTCGATCCTTCGTGGATCCCCGCCCTTTACAGATCTAGCGCACAGTGTAAGCCATCTAACTAGTGCTATCGGTCGGGGTGCCAAGCCGTGACGCGCGGGATCCAGCGGGGGACGTTACGGCGGTAGGCGACGTACTCGTCGCCGTAGCGCCCGGCGAGGTGCGGTTCCTCCCAGAACCGGATGGCCGTCGCCTGGAACACGAAAAAGGTGGCGAACCAGGCCAGCAGCGCGCCGGACCCGGTGATGGCCGCTTCGCCGAGCAAGATGCAGAGCACACCGGTGATCATCGGATTGCGCACGTGCCGGTAGGGCCCGCGCACCACCAGGTGGACCGGCTCGCCCATGACGGGACCCAGCCCGAGCGTCCCCTCGCCCACCCGGTCGAACAGCACGTTGGTCCAGACCATCAGGCCCAGCCCCTCGGCGATCAGCACGCAGCCCACCGCCACCAGTGCGGCCGTCGCGGCCGCTCCGAACTGCGGCCCGCGCACGCCGCCCGGCAGCAAGATCAGGGCCGGGATCACCAGCGTCACCGTCATCGGGAAAAGCAGGACCGACAGCAGGTGCCGCCACCAGAGCCGTCGTTCGCGCGCGTTGGTCACCATCGCTTTCTCCTCTCCCGCTATTACTTCAACTATCGTTGAACAAATCCAGCCTACGCGCGCTGCCGCAGATAGGTCAACGTCTGTTGAAGTATCCTGACGGGCATGGCGGAGGCGCGGCGGGCGGGCCGGTGGCGCACCGGTCAGCAGAGCCGGCAGCGCATCATCGACGCGGCGCGCGAGCGTTTCATGCGCGACGGGTACGACAAGGCGACGGTCCGCGCGATCGCCGCCGACGCCGGCGTCGACGTCGCGATGGTCTACTACTTTTTCGACAGCAAGGAGGGCCTGTTCACCGCGTCGGCGCTGACCGGTCCCGAGCACCCGCTGCACCAGCTGGCCGCGCTCCTCGACGAGGGCGCCGAGCAGATCGGTCCGCGGCTGGTGCGCCGCTTCCTCGAACACTGGGAGGAAGGCGCCGTCTTCGAGCCCTTCATGACGCTGTGGCGCTCGGCGGCCATCCACCCGCAGGCTCGAAAGGTGTTGCACGACAGCCTCGCCGGACCCATCGCCAAGCGGGTCGCGACGGAATTCGGGGTGGCCGACGCCGAGCTACGGGTCGAGCTGGTGGCCAGTCACCTGGCCGGGCTCGCGTTCGCGCGCTACCAGCTCAAGATCGAGCCGCTGGCGTCGACGACCGTCGACGACCTGGTCTCCTGGCTGGGGCCGACGGTGCAGCGTTACCTGACCGATCGCTAATACCGCGAGCGGACGGGTCAGGTGCCGGTCCAGCGCGCCGGGCGCTTCTCCGCGAACGCGATCGCGCCCTCCTTGGCGTCGTTGGACACGAACACCGGGCCCAGGATCTTGCTCTGCTCCTCCCACCGGGACTCCGGGGTCCAGCCGCGGGACTCGACGATGATGCGCTTGGTGGCGGCCACCGCGAGCGGGCCGTTGGCGGCGATCTTCTCGGCCAGCTCGATGGCGGCGTCCAGCGCCTTGCCCGGTTCGGCCAGCACGTTGACCATGCCCAGCGCGTGGGCGCGCTCGGCGGACAGGTTGTCGCCGGTCAGCGCCAGCTCCATCGCGATGGCCGGCGGGATGCGTTCGGGCAGCCGCAGCAGCCCACCGCCGCCGGCGACCAACCCTCGCTTGACCTCCGGGATGCCGAACGCCGCGTCGCGCGAGGCCACGATCAGGTCGGTGGCCAGGGCCAGCTCGGTGCCGCCGGCCAGCGCGTAGCCCTCCACCGCGGCGATGAGCGGCTTGACCGGCGGCCGCTCGGTGAAGCCCATGCCGCGGCCCTCGACGATGGGCACTTCGCCGCGCGCGAAGGCCTTGAGGTCCATGCCCGCGCAGAACGAGCCGCCGGCGCCGGTCACGATTCCCACCGACAGACCGGTGTCGCCGTCGAGCCGGTCCACGGCGTCGGCCAGGCCCCGGGCGACCGCGGCGTTGACCGCGTTCTTGGCCTTGGGCCGGTTGATGGTGATGATCAGGATCCGGTCCCGTTGTTCGACCAGGACTTCGGGTTCGGGGTTGGCGGCCTCTTCGCTCACAGTCACGGTGCTGATGGTAGCGGCCGACCGGAGCGTCATTAGCGGCAGTCGAGAGTCCGGTTACCGAGACCGGCCTCAGGCCGGCGCCATCGCCGCCTCGATGACCGTCAACTCCTCGGGAATCCCTGCAGCCCTGCGTATTTCGATGAAGTCGGCGACCATTGCCTCGGTCACCTCGTGCGGGTCCTTGAGGGTGGCGCCGTCGGAGAGCACCGAGATGTTGAGCTGATCGACGTAGCTCCACACGGTGATGTTGAGGCCGCTGCCGGCGGTCAAGGGCCCTACCGAATAGATCTCGGTGACCAGCGCGCCGCCCACCCGGCCGCGCTGGCGCGGACCGGGCACGTTGGAGATGTTCAGGTTGAGGATCTTGTTGTGCCCGTCGCGGCTGGAGGCCCACCGGAAGAAGGCCTGGGTGGGCGCGGGCGGCATGTAGGCCGCCCAGCGGCTGACCAGCTCGGGCCCCATCAGCTGGTTGCTTTCCTTGGCCGCGATGGCGTTCTCGTGGCTGCAAGCCACCCGCTCCAGCGGGTCGTCGGAGTCGGTCGGCAGGCCGACCAGCACGCCGGTGAACCGGTTGCCGGAGATGCGCTCCGGCGAGAAGTCGAAACTCATCGGCACCGAGGCCAGCAGCGGCTCGGCCTGGCCGTCGTAGCGCAGTTGCAGGGTGCGCAGCGCGCCGGTCGCCATGGCGAGCACCATGTCGTTGATGGTCGCCCCGAGCCGCTTGCCGGTCTCCTTGACGTCGGCCAGCGCCAGCGTGGCGGTGGCGAACCTGCGCTCGGCGGTGATCTTGTGGTTGATGAAGGTTGGCGGCGGCTCGAACGGCCGGGTCAGTTCCGGGGACAGCTTGCGGGAGCTGCGCCGGACCCGGCCCAGGCCCTCCGCGGTGTAGCGGACGGTCGCGGGGATTCGCCCGAGGTGGCGCAGGTGATCGGCGAACGCCGAACTCATCAGCTGCCGCGGGGTGGGGGCGGGGTCGGACGTGTAGGGACGACCCTCGGGCGTCGGCTGGATGTCCATGCCGCGCGCCAGCAGGTTCGCCGAAGCGACGCCGTCGGCGAGCGCGTGGTGGATCTTGCCGACCACCGCGATCCGGTTGTTGGCCAGGCCCTCGACGAAGTACATCTCCCACAGAGGACGGGTTCGGTCCAGCGGGGTGCTGGCGATCCGCCCGATCGCCTCGTCCAATTCGCGGCGGCCGCCGGGGGCGGGCAGCCGCCACGGCCGGATGTGGTACTCGAGGTCGACCTCGCAGTTCTCCCGCCACATCGGATGGTGGAACTTGAACGGGATTTCGACGAGCTGGTAACAGAACGGCTCGAGTTTGTTCAGCCGGCCGGCGATCACTTGGCGGAAAGCCTCGATGTCGAACTCACGCCGATCGGGAGCCAGCTCGATCACCGCGGCTTTGATGGTATGCATGTGCACGTTCGGCGTCTCGCTGTACAGCAGTACCGCGTCCCAGCCGCTGAGCCTTTTCACCGCCACCCCTTACCCATAGGGGGACATTACCCAGCGGCGCGAGCTCAGATAACCTCTTTCGCGCCGATCTTTTTGGTGCGGTAGATCTGGTTGAGGAACAGCGACGCGGCGTGCGCGGCCGCGCCGGCCCGCTCCCCGTCGATGAGGTCGTATCCGTGGCCCGCGCCGGGCAGTTCCAGGTAGCCGACCATCGAATGCGAGACGGCGCGCAGCCGTTCGACGAAGCTGCGCGCCTGCTCGACCGGGATGACGTTGTCCTTGCTGCCGTGAATCACGAGGAACGGCGGGGCATTTCGATGCACCCGCGCCATCGGCGACGCGTCGCGGAACACCTCGGGGTGCCGCGCGATCGACTTCTTGACGACCACCCGCTCCAGGAAGTCGACGAACCGCACCCGCTCGGGGGTGGAACGGTCCTCCCAGTCATAGCGGCCGTAGATGCCGACCACCGCGTCCACCGAACTGTCGGCGCCCTCGGGCAGTTCGGTCCGATGCGCCGGGTCGTCGTGGGTCAGTCCGGCCAGCGCGGACAGGTGCCCGCCGGCCGAACAGCCTGCCACCGCAACGAAATTGCGGTCGCCGCCGAACTTGTCGACGTTGGCGCGCGCCCACGCGATGGCCGTCTTGACGTCGGTGATGTGGCGCGGCCAGCGGTGGTGCGGCGCGACGCGGTAGTCGATCGCCAGGCACACCCAGCCCTGCTCGGCCAGCCGGGACATCAACGCGGAGCCCTGGCCCATGGACCGGCCGTGCACCCAGGCGCCGCCGGGCACGAAGATCAGGACCGGCGCGGGTTGCGCGGGCAGGTCCTTACGCCGCCAGACCTCGAGCACCTGCGCCGGGTGGTCGCCGTAGTGGACGCCGCGGCGGTAGAGGTAGCGGCGCCGGCGCATCGCGTCCCAGATCGGCGGGGTCCGCTCCGCGGTGGGCCACTCGACGTCGAGGTCCGCGGCCGACACGACGCCCCGTAGCGCGGCGATGGAGACCTCCCGGACGCTCTGCGGGTCCGCGACCGGCACCTCGTCGGCGTGGGGCGTCAGCAAGTCCTTGGTCAGCGCGGACAGCGCTTGGGGTGCGTGGCGGGCGCCCCAGACGCTCATCGCGGTCAGCGCGCCCAGCGGTTCCAGGCGCTTTCCGACGACCGGCAGCGAAGCGCTGGCCACGCTCAGGGCCAGCATGTAGTCGGCGGGGCCGGCCCGCAGCAACCACTTCACGCAGGGTGTCATGCGGGGTGCCCTCGCAGTCATGTACGGACTGTACCCCCGGGCGGGCGCCTGAAACTGACGTTTGCGTTAGAGAACGGGCGCCGGTTTGCCGGTGGCACGCCGGCGTGTCACGGCGAGGCGGGCGGCGTACCAGATGGCGCTCACGGCGAACATCGCAGCGGTGAGCAGCAGCCACCTGCCCAGGAACGGCTGCTGGGTTTGCCCGGTGGCCGCCAGATAGGTCGGGGCGCCCTGCTCGATGATGCCCGGCAGGAAGATCAGCAGCGTCAGCCCGGCGCCCAGGGCGGGCACCCGAATGTGGTTGCGGGCGCTGATGTTTGGACGACGGCGTGCCCGCGCGAACAGCACCCGGTCGGCCAGCGCGTAGAGCGGGAAGAGCAACAGGTCGTGGGCGATCACCGCGGCGGCCAGCCAGACGGCGATCGACTGCCACCAGGTGCCGGAATTCCACAGGGTCGCCGGCTTGAAGGTGGCCAGGACGTAGCCCAGCAGGGCGAACCCGGACACCATCGTCAGCAGGTGCAGCGGGCCGGACCTGTAGACCGCCGCGAAACGCCGTGCGAATGACACCATCTCAGATCGGCTCGAACTCGATGGCCGCCACCCATTTGGTGTTGTGCACTCCCGGTAGCGCCGGCACGATGATCCGGGCCGGGTAGCCGTGATCCAGCGACAGGTCGGCGCCGTTGACCCGTAGCGCCAGCAGGGCGTCGGGGTCACGAACCTGGTTGGGCTGCAACGTCGCCTCGCCGAACGCGCCGCCCCGCTGCAGCGATGTCACCCGAGCCGTGCGTGGGACGGGCACGCCGGCGATTCGGGCCAGGTCGGCCAGCCGGACCCCGCTCCAGGTCTGCACGGTCGACCATCCCTCGACGCACGCGATCGGCAGCCGCGCGGTGTGCTGCGCCAGCCCGGCCAGCGCGCTGCGGTCCAGCACCACCACCGTCGCCCCGCTGCGCAGGACCAACCGCCAACTCGCGCCGACGAGTTCCGGCGCGATGCCCGCGGCGACGGCGGTCTTGTTGACCGGGAAGTCGTGGCCCCGGCCGCGCGGCAGCAGCAGGGCGGCGCCGCGGGAGGCCCCGCCGAGGGTCTGGCCGGCCGTCAGCACGCCGACCAGCGCCACGCCGGAGCCGACCAGCGCCAGGGCGCCGCGGCGGCTCATCGTCGGCTCGGCCGGGTCGGCCGCCACCAGGCCGTCGGGATCGGGCGCTTCCGGGCGGGTGTCGCTTCGGTTGGTGCGC
Source organism: Mycobacterium sp. NGS69 (assembly GCF_059812165.1). Lineage (NCBI taxonomy): Bacteria > Bacillati > Actinomycetota > Actinomycetes > Mycobacteriales > Mycobacteriaceae > Mycobacterium > Mycobacterium sp. NGS69. Next base: position 141,997 of record NZ_JCALCD010000009.1, on the reverse strand, counting down.
AACACTTCTCGCAGCGACAGCGACCGCAGCCCGGTGATCATGCGCGGGATCTTCAGCGTGATGTGCATCAGAAAACCGGCGATGAAAACCCACGCCCCGAAATAGTGGGCGTCGTAGAAGCTGAAGCCGAAGATGTAGTCGTACTGGATGTTGAGCACCCCGGTGACGATCTCGAACAACACGCCGCCGACCAGCATCAGCAGCGACAACCGTTCCAGCGCTTGGGCGATCGAGCGGGCCGGGGGCCACGCGAACAGCCGCGGGATCACCGACCACAGCTTGGCCAGCACCACCGGGATGATCACCAGGCCCAGCCCCACGTGCAGGCCCTGGGTCAGCCGGTACAACCACGACGGGCGCGTCGGCCAGTCGAAGGTGGGCAGGCGCAGCCAGCCGACGTCGGCCGGGATCGCCTGGCCGAGCCGCGGCCCGTAGGCGATGTAGGACAGCAGCCCGGTGAGGATGACGATCGGCAGGACGATCAGCAGCACCAGCCCGAACACCGACGTCAGCCACGGGCCGCGCAGCGGGCTCCGGAATGCTCCCAGCCGCCGCGCGCCCGGCGGCGGGTGCTGGTCGAGCGCGCGCCAGAGCCGGGTGGGAAACCCGTAGTCGTTCACAGGGCGGCCAGGTTCGCGATGACCCGGCCGCCGATCAGCCGGAGGCCGGTCAGAGTCAGGCCGACCTGCGCGGCCAGCGTGGCGGCGCTGTCGACACCGACCGTCGCCCAGCGAAACCAGGGCCCCACGTCGCGGTCGGTCTCCAGGCGCACCCAGCGCGGGCGGACGCCGACGGCGTCGGTCTCGAACTCCGCGACGCAGCGCCCGCCGCGACCGAGCAGCTCGGCGGCACGTGCCAGGATCCGCCGCGGGTCGCCGCCGAGGCCGACGTTGCCGTCGACGAGCAATACCGTCTGCCAAGACCCCGTTCCGGGCAGCGGTTCGAACACGTCGCCCAGCAGCGCGGGCGCGCCGACGCGTCCCGCCAGGCGGATCGCCGTCGCCGACCGATCGATGCCGAGCGCGGGGATCCCCCGCCGGATGAGCTTGGCGACCAAGCGCCCCGGCCCGCACCCCAACTCGATCGTCGGCCCGGTGCACATCTGCGTCACCGCCTCGTCGAAGACGTCGTCGAAGGCGTCGCGCGACGCGCTGTCGGGACATCGCTCGCCCAGCCACCGGTGCGCCGGCAGCGGCCGAACCTCGCCGTCCTCGTGCCGGACCCAACATCTCTCGCCACCGAGCGCCCGATCGTAGAGATGCCCCAGCATGCCACGCCTCTCGCATCGTGCGCGACCGGGCGGCCCGGACGCGCCTCTGCCCCGGTGGGGGATGTGCTCATGAACCCGCATCGCGGGCACGCCGATAGCCACGGGAAATGCCAGCGTTTGGATCAACCGGATCGGTACCCCGATCCGCGATCGGCTAACCGCGCGGTTCACGCGGGTTATTCGGCGCCGGAACCGGCCCGGATGGGTTTGGGCTAAGACGAACCGGCGTCGAACAGGAACTCGTCCAGCAGCCGGTTCACCCGGGCCGGGTCCTCCAGCGCGGCCAGGTGCGCGACTCCGTCCAGCACGGTGAACGACGCGTCGGGGATCGAGTCCGCCATGGCCCGGGTTTCGGCCACCGGGAAGGTGGCGTCCTCGGCGCCGGCCACGACGAGCACCGGAGCCGTCACGCCGGCCAGCAGGGCGTGCTGGTCCGGCCGGTCGGGGACCACGCTGCGGACCGCCCAGCGCGCCGAATCGATGTCGACGGCGCGCAAGTTCGCGAGGACGGTCTGGACCACCTCCGGGCGGTCGCGTAGGGTCGTCGGACCGAGGAAGCTGCGCACCGCCGCCCGCGTCAGCGGTGGCCGGATGCCGCCCAGCGCGGCCGCCATCCGCAACATGGCCGCATACCGAATCCGTTGGACGACACCGGCTTTCGACGCCGTGCAGTTCATCAAGACGCCGCGGTCGAGGCGGTCGGGATGGCGGGCCGCGAACGTGGCGCCGATCATTCCGCCCCAGGAATTGCCGACGAAGTGAGCCTTGTCGATGCCGAGCCCGTCCAGCAGGTCGACGACGCAGCGCGCGCAGTCGGCGAAGCTGAACGCCGCGCGCAGGGGCGCGCTGCCGCCGTGGCCGGGCGGGTCGATGAGCACCAGCCGGTTGGTCTCGCCGAATTGGGCGGCCTGGCCGGCCCAGAGGTCTCCCGTCATCAGCAGGCTGGGCCACATCAGCACGGCGGGCCCGGTGCCGGGGCTGACCTGGACGCGGATGCTTCCCAGCGCGGTATCGACCAACCGGGACACCAGCGTGCTCACGCCGCCACGATAGCTAGGCCGGGTATGGCGCCGCCCCGATTCGTTGCGGTTGATCGCCCGGGCGAACGCAGATCGTGCCGGCGTCGTCGGCGCGCACCTGGTAGGCGGTGACCGGCGCGCCGGCGCTGCCCACCTCTTCGCCCGTCGCCAAGTCGTAGGTGAAGCCGTGCAACGGGCAGACGACGATCCGGCTGTCGGCCAGTCCGTCCGCCAACGGACCACCCCGGTGCGGGCATACGGCGTCCAGGGCGCGCAGCGAGCCGTCCCTGAGGCGGAAGACCGCGATCTGCCGGTCTCCGACCGCGTAGGCGCGGCTTTCTCCGACCGGGATGTCGCCGACCGGGCCCAACCGGATCTCGGTCATCGCACCGGCACCTGCGGCAGCGGGATCAGCGGCAGCGAAGAGCGGAACTGGTTGGGCGGGGCCGCTTTTCGGCTCTCGGCCCACGGATCGCGGTAGGAATCCACCGACTTCTGCATGCGCGCGTCGAGCTCGCCCGCGATGCCCTCACCATCCTCGACCACGATCGAGCGGATCCGCTCGATGCCCACCCTCGGCACGAAGTCGTAGGTTCGTTCCAACCAGTTGGCATTCTCCCGGTAGTACTGCAGGAACCGACCCGTCAACGCGATGACCTCGTCGGAGGTATCCACCGTCGCCAGCAGATCGCCCTTGCGGACGTGTGAGCCGGCCGCACCGCCGACGTAGATCTGCCATTGCCCACCCTCGATCGCGACGACGCCGACGTCCTTGCACAGGGCCTCTGCGCAGTTGCGGGGACACCCGGTCACCGCCAGCTTCATCTTCGCGGGGCTGGGCAGGCCCTGAAACCTCTCCTCGATCGCGATGCCCAGCGCCGTGGAATCGCCCAGCCCGTAGCGGCAGAAGTCACTTCCCACACACGTTTTGACGGTTCGGAAGCTCTTGCCGTACGCGTAGCCGGACGGCATCCCGAGGTCGGCCCACACCGCCGGAAGGTCCTCCTTGCGCACCCCGAGCAAATCGATTCGCTGGCCGCCGGTGAGTTTGATCATCGGAATCTGGTACTTGTCCGCCACGTCGGCGATCCTGCGCAGCTGCTCGGAGTTGGTCACCCCACCCTTGAGTTGCGGGACCACCGAGAACGTGCCGTCTCGCTGGATGTTGGCGTGGACCCGGTCGTTGATGTAGCGACTGTCGCGCTCATCGACGAACTCGTGGCCCCACATCATGTCCAGCAACGAGGCGAGCGCCATTTTCGAGCCGGCGTCCTCGCGGCCTTCCGGCGCCAGCGCGGCGAACACCGACGACACCGAGTGCAGCTCGAGCTCGCGGATCAGCCGCATCAATTCCGGTTTCTCATAGGGGATCCCCGGCACGTACCAATTGGCCCGCTCGTCTTCGGAAATCGCGGCGCCGGTTTCGGAGGCGGCCCACTCGACGATCTGGGCGACCAGTCCCTTGCACGAGCCGCAACCCTTGCCGGCACGCGTCGCCGCCATCACGCCGGCGAGCGATGTCTGGCCGTCGTTGACGCAGCGGACGATCGCGGCCTTGCTCACGCCGTTGCAGTTGCACACCTGGGCGTCGTCCGCCAATTCGGCCGCGCCGGTCGCCGCGTCGGGGGTGCCGATGTCGAACATCAGCGAGATCCGTTCGGGTGGAAGCGGAAGCCCACGGTCGAAGGCCTGCATCAGGAAGGCCACCTTGCTGACATCGCCCACCAGGGTGGCACCGACCAGTTTGTCGTCGCGAACCACCACGGTCTTGTACACGCCGTGCTTGGGTTCGGAATACTGCACGAATTCGTCGTCGTCGCGCTCGGGTCCCTTCAGACCCATCGCCGCCACGTCGACCCCCGCCACCTTCAGCTTGGTGGCCGTGCGTGAACCATGATATGCGGCACGGGGATTGGCACTCGTCAAGTGATCGGCGAGCACACCGGCCTGCTCCCACAACGGGGCCACGAGCCCGTAAACCTGCCCGCGGTGCTGCGCGCACTCGCCTACCACGTATATGTCGTCGTCGTCGATCGAACGCATCTGGTCGTCGACGACGATAGCGCGTTCGACGGTCAGCCCGGCGCGCTGCGCCAGCCCGACGTTGGGACGGATACCGGCCGCCATCACCACCATGTCGCACGGCAGCTGGGTGCCGTCGTCGAATTCGATCGCCGACGGCAAGCCGTCCAGGGTGAGCATCCTGACGGTTTTCTTGCCGGTGTGCACCTCGATGCCCAGCGCCTCCACCAGGCGGCGCAGGATGGCGCTGCCCTGGTCGTCGAGTTGGGCGTTCATCAAGGTGGGGCCGCCCTGCACGACGCCGACGTGCAGTCCCCGATTCTGCAGGCCCCGTGCCGCTTCCAATCCCAGCAGCCCGCCGCCGACGACGACCGCCTTGCTTCGGCCCTTGGCGAATTCGATCATCGCCCCGCAGTCGTCGAGGCTGCGGAAGCCGAAAACGCCGCGCGCCAAGGTCTTGTCGTCCTGCCAGATGCCCTCGACGGGCGGGAAGAACGACCTGCTGCCGGTAGCCAGAATCAGCTTGTCGTAGCGGACGGTGGTGCCGTCGTCGGCGTACACCAGGTGCGCGAAGGGGTCGATGCGCACGACGCGCACCCCCGCCCGCAGCTCAATGTTGTTCTGCGCGTACCAGTCCAGCGGATTGAGGTAGATCTCGCCCGCATCGTCGGACCCGGCCAGCACGTTGGACAGCAGGATCCGGTTGTAATTCCCGTACGGTTCGTCGCCGAAGACGGTGGTGGCAAACAGTTCATTGCCACCGCGGGCGAGGATCTCCTCCACCGCGCGCGCCCCCGCCATGCCGTTGCCGACGACCACCAGCTTGGCCAGGCCGACCCTATGGCCGTTGGTTTCGGGTTGCACCAATGTAGCCATGGCGACTCAGATCTCAACGAGGCCGATGTCGACGAACACCGTGCCGCTCAGGCCGTCGGGGGCGGCGACGAACACCTCGAGGACGGTGTCGGCGATCAGGTCTTCGACGACCCGGAGCGGCACGTGCACCGCGTCCTTGGCCCCGACCGGGAAGTACCGCATCGGGGCGCCGTCGCGCATCAGGACGATGGTAACCAGCTCGTCGGTGCTGTTCCCGCCGCGGAAATAGACGGGCTGGGTGATGGCCCCGGCCGGCACGGCATAGCGCAGCGACGCGTCCAGCAGGGACGGCGACTCATACCCCTTGCCGTCGAAGGCGAACGCTCCCTGCAGGAATCGAGGGGTGCTGCCATCACTCATGTCTCATCTCCCTTCGGTGAATCGGCTGCGTCTGCACGCGCCACGGCGACCGCGCAGGCTTTGAAGGAGGGCATCCGGGAATGTGGGTCAAGCACCGGATTCGTGAGCCGGTTGATGCTCGCCGCCCCGCCCCAGTGGAACGGCGCGAAGACGGTGTCCGGGCGGATCCCGGGGTTCGTCCGCGCCGTCATCGCTACCTCGCCCCGGCGGGTCCTCAACCGAACCTTGTCGCCGCTGTTGATACGAAGGCGTCGCGCCAGCGTCGGGTGCAGCTCGGCCATCGGCTCCGGCTCGGCCTCGGCAAGCGCGACAACCCTGCGGGTTTGGGTCCCGGATTGGTAATGCCGCAACACGCGGCCCGTCGTGAGGTAGTACGGGAATTCGTCGTCCGGGGATTCGGGCGCCTCCCGTTGCTCGACGGGATGGAAGTGGGCCCGGCGGTCGGGCGTCGGGAAGTCCGCGGTGAACAGTCGAGGGGTGTCGGGGTACAGGGGCGACGGGCAGGGCCAGAACACACCGTCGCCGGTCGCGATCCTTTCGTAGCTGATCCCGCGGTAGTCGGCCTTGCCGCCCTGGCTCGCGCGGGTGAGCTCCTCGAAAACCTCTTGCGGGTCGGCCGAAAAGCCGTGTGCCCCTATTCGCTTCGCGAGGTCGGCCATGACGTCGAGGTCGCCGCGCACCTGTCCGGGCGGCGCGACCGCCGCCCGCCGCAGGATCACGCGGCCTTCCAGGTTGGTCATGGTCCCCGACTCTTCGGCCCACTGCGTCGTCGGAAGCACCACGTCGGCCAGCTCGGCGGTCTCGGACAGGAAGATATCGGACACTACCAGGAAGTCCAGTTCCTTCATTTTGTCCGCGATTTCTAGCGAATTGGGCGCCGAGACAACGATGTTGGAGGCCATGACCCATAGCGCGCGTACGCCGCCGGGTGTGCCGATGCCGTCGAGCAGTTCGTAGGCCGACCGTCCCGACCACGGCATGTCCGCCGGGTCGATTCCCCACACCCCCGCGACATGGGCGCGCGCGGCGGGGTCGTCGAGCTTGCGGTAGCCGGGCAGCTGGTCGCACTTCTGCCCGTGTTCGCGACCGCCCTGACCGTTGCCCTGGCCCGTGATCGTCGCGAACCCGCTATGGGGGCGGCCCGGCAGTCCCAGTGCCAGGGCCAGGTTGATGAAGGCTTGCACGGTATCCGTGCCCGAACTGTGCTGCTCGGCGCCGCGCGCGGTCAGGACCATCGCGCGGTCGGCCGCGGCCAGCATTCGCGCCGCGGCCACGATGTCGCCCTCGGGCACGCCGGTGATCCGTTCGACCCGGTCCGGCCAGTACAGCCGCACCGCGCGGCGCACCGCCTCGAATCCGGTGGTCCGTTCGGCGATGTAGTCGCGATCGATAAGGCCCTCGCGGGCAATGACGTTGAGCATGGCGTTGGCCAGCGCCAGGTCGGTTCCGGGGACGGGCTGCAGATGTAGGTCGGCCCGCGCCGCCGTCGCCGTGCGCCGCGGATCCACCACGATGTGCTTGGCGCCCTTGGCCCGGCCGTCGTCGAAATGCTGCATCGCGGGCGGCATGGTTTCGGCGGGGTTGCCGCCGACGAGCAGGATCGCGTCGGCGTGCGCGATATCGGCGAGCGGAAACGGCAGCCCGCGGTCGATGCCGAACGAGCGGTTCGACGCCGCGGCCGCCGAGGACATGCAAAACCGGCCGTTGTAGTCGATGGCCGAGGTGCGCAGCGCCACGCGCGCGAACTTGCCGAGCTGGTAGGCCTTTTCGTTGGTCAGGCCGCCGCCGCCGAAACATCCGACCGCGTCGCGGCCGTAATCCCGCTGCGTCGTGTGGAAGGCGGCGACGATCCGTTCCAGCGCCTCGTTCCAGGTGGCCGGACGCAGCGCGGCACCACGCTCGTCGCGAACCAATGGGGTGGTCAGCCGGTCCGGGTGCGCCAGCAGCTCGGCCGCGGTCCAGCCTTTCGCGCACAGCCCACCGCGATTGGTCGGGAAGCCCTCCTGCGGCGCGAGCACGACCTGCCCACGCGACGCGTCGAGGGTGATCCCGCACTGCAAAGAGCAGTACGGGCAGTGAGTCTTCGCCGGCGCCAACGCCATTGGCGATCACCGCTTAGCAGGTGAGCCGGCACGCACTTGGCCGGCTCGGCTGGATGTACCTCCCATGTCGCCTCCCGATCGGCGCTTACCACCGAAGGTACGTCGGCAGTGTTTCCACGGCATTTCCGCCGATTGTCCGCACGACTACCGCGGGATCACGGGCCCCTGCGCGGCGTGTGCTTTCGGCCCGGCGATACTTGACCGATGCCGAACGACGACGTTCACCCCGACCTGCGCCGCATCGCGCGCCTCGCCCCGCGGCACCTGATCGGCCCCCGCAGCCTGCCGGTGATGCGGGCCATGGGCGGCCTGACGGGGCGCCGCAAAGCCGACGCGACCGCGGGTGTCGAGGTGATCACCCTGGGATCCGGGGCCGGCGTCCGGCTGTTCCGGCCCCCCGGTGCGACCGAACCCTCCCCCGCAAGCGGGAGGTGCCCCCACCCCGCGCTGCTGTGGATCCACGGCGGCGGCTACGTGATCGGCACGGCGCAGCAGGACGACCGGGTGTGCCGCCGGTTCAGCTCGAGGCTGGGCATGACCGTCGCGTCGGTGGAGTACCGCCTGGCGCCCGAACATCCGTATCCCGCGGCGCTGGAGGACTGCTATTCGGCGCTGGCCTGGCTGGCGGAGCTACCCGCCGTGGACCGCGACCGGGTGGCGATCGCCGGCGCCAGCGCGGGCGGCGGCCTGGCGGCGGCGCTGGCGCTGCTGGCCCGCGACCGCGGCGAGGTGAGCCCCGCATTCCAGGTGTTGGCGTATCCGATGCTGGACGATCGGAGTTCGGCCGCCGGCGCAAGCCCGAACCACCGCCTGTGGAGCACCCGCAGTAACCGGTTCGGCTGGAACGCCTACCTCGGCGGCGGCGACCCGGCGGTCGCCGTCCCGGGCCGCCGCGAGGACCTGAACGGGTTGCCGCCGGCGTGGATCGGGGTCGGCACGCACGACCTGTTCCACGACGAGGACCTGGCCTACGCCCGGCGCCTGACCGAAGCGGGGGTGCCGTGCCACGTCGAGGTGGTGCCGGGCGCGTTCCACGGCTTCGACGTGGTGGCACGCAAAGCCCTAGTGTCGCGGCGATTTTTCGACAGCCAGTGCGAGAGCTTGCGCGCCGCGCTCGTCCCGGCCGCCTGAGCGCCGCTTACATGGCGAAGTAGACGAGCTCGCCGCCGATGACGGTGGCGGCCACCATGCCGGCGTCCAGCTCGGCCAGCGCGGTGGCCGGCGGCTCGGTCAGCACGCAGAGGTCGCCCGGCTGGCCGGCTTCGACTGACCGCGGCCGGCCCGGGCAGTCGGGGCGGCCCAGGAACATAGTCAAAGCCGTTAGCGCCGAGACACATTCGTTCGCGTTGAGCACAGCACCGCTCGGCGTGGTGCGGTGCACCGCGGCCCGCATCGCGGTCCACGGGTCCCCGTGGCCGAACGGCATGTCGGTGGACAACGCCACCGGCACGGATGCGTCCAGCAGCGACGCCACCCGCCACAGCTGAGCGTGCTCGGCGGCGGGGACGTCGGCGAGGTATTGGTCGCCGCGCTCGGCGACCAAGTTGGGCTGCGTCACCACCGTGACCCCGAGCTCCACCAGGTCCGCCAGGTTGTCGTCGGGCACCACGGCGGCGTGCTCGATGCGATCCAGCGGGTGGCTACCGGCGGCGCGCAGGGCCGCGATGGTGACCACCAGTTGGGCCGCCGTGACGCAGTGCACCGCGACGGGGCGGCCGTCGCCGTGCTGGTCGGCGATCCACGCCGTCAGGGCGTCCAGGTCGAGGCGATCGTCCTGCAGGATCTTCTTGCCGGGCGCCAGAAAGCTTGGCCGCGGCCGAAATTCGCCGCGTCGGTGCGCGACCAGCAGCGCGACCATGTCGTCGGCGCCCAGGTCGGGGGTGGCGTCGGTGACACCCGTGACGCCGGTCGCGGTGATGCGGCGGCTGAGCTCGGCCAGGTCGGTTTCGCGCTGCGCCAGCGCGTCCGACCACCCGCGGTCCGCGCTGCGCAGGCGGCCGTCGGGGTGGTCGGGGAGGCCGACCCGGCCCAGCGCCTCGGAATTGAGGATCCACAGCGCGCCGCTGCGGTGCTGGATGCGCACCGGAACGTCGCGCACGACGGCGTCGAGGGCCGCCCGGTCCAGCTCGCCGGCGACGGACTCGTGATACCCAACGGCGCGAATCCACCCGTCCGGGCCCGGGGTCGCATTCGAAAGAAGTTGCGTCAGTTGTTCTTTGGTGCTGACCCCGGGCGGCCCGACGAAGAACGAATCCAGCGCCGACGCGGCCGAGCGCAGGTGCACATGGTGATCGTGCAGCCCCGGCAGCACGGTTCCGCCCCCGGCGTAGAGCACGCCCTCCCCTTCACTGGCGACCAGCCCGTCGCCCACCTCGTCGATCTGCGCGCCGACGCGGATGTCGACCGTCCGGCCGTCGAGCAGGGTGGCGCGGTGAATCAGCATGGTAGGCACTGCCTTTCGGAGACCATCCGGCGCACGGCGTCATTGTCGGCGCCGAGGGCGGGCGCCTCGCCGAGGACCGTCGGCGCGCGCGGCGGCGGCGCCGGGTACGGCGCGGTCGACGCTTCGGTCGGTAAGGCCGCGTGCGTCGCGGCGACCGCGGCCATGGACACGTGGATCAACTCGCCGCCGCCTCGGCGCAGCGATTCGAGCACCGCAAGGGCCGCCTCCAGACCGGTCAGCGGGTCGGCGATGGCGTCGCCGCAGAACACCGGGCCGTCGGTGGCGGTACCGACCAGGCCGCCGGCCACCGCGGCGTCGTCGCCGAACGCCGGCCTGAGGTCGTCGTATCCGCTGATGCGCAACCAGATTCGGCCCGTTCGCGGCGCGACGTGATCCGGCCCGAGCCCCCGCCGCTGCAGCGCCGCGGGACGCGAGCCCTCGATCACGATGTCGGCGACGCCGAGCAGTTCGCGCAGCTCGCCGGACTGCCGGTCGAAATCCACACAGTAGGAAAGCTTCTCACCGTTCATCCAGTCGTAGAAGGCGCGGTTGCCCTCCCGGGTGCCGTCCGGGCGGCGCGGGCTCTCCACCTTGACGACGGTCGCCCCGCCGCGCGCCAGGAGCTGCCCGCACAGCGGTCCGGCCCACATCGAGGACAGGTCGGCCACCAGCAGGCCGGCCAACTCGCGCGGGTGCGCCCGGAAGCCCAGGTGCCGCACCTGTGGCGACGCGGCGGCGACCTCACCCAGCGCGGCGGCCGGGATGTCGAGCAACCCCGCCCGCTCCGTAACGGCGGACACCGGACGCGTTGCGGCCCAGCGCTGCAGCGCCGGCCACGGATCGGTGCCGCCCGCTTCGATCTCCAGCAGCGCGGGGACGGCGGCGACGTCGTCGGGGCGCGACAGCGTGATTGCGCACCAGCCATCGCGGGCCGGCAGCAACCGGGTGGCGCCGCCCGCCGACACCCGGCCGCGGCGCGTCAACCCGAGCAGCCCGGCCCGCCCGGCCAGCAGCGCGGCGGGGTCGATGGGGACGCCCGTTCGGCGGCGGACGGCCGTGGCCACCTCCTCGGCGCGGGCCAGGACGTTGGCGCGGGAGAAGTCGGGCGGCCCGTCGGGCAGGCCCGTCAGGCAGGCCAGCCCGCTGCTACCCCAGCTCGACGAGGGCGAACTCACGCCCCCCATTGTGCGCTCGGCTTGTCGGCGCGACTCAGAAATGCAGCGCGTCGAACCGCCAGTCCAGCACCGGCCGGTCGGGCGCGCCCGGCGCATCGCCGGCCGCGTAGACCAACGACCGCAGCCCCAGCACCCCACCTTGGCCGGTCGGCCGGGCGGTCTCGACGTGCAGCTCGCTGTACAGGGTGTCGCCCTCGTGCACCGGGCCGGTGTGATCGCAGGACTGCCAGCCCAGGACCGTCGCCAGGTTGGGCAACAGCCTGCTGGCCTGCGCGAGCGCCAGCCCGATGGTGTGTCCGCCGTACACCAGCCGGCGCCCGCCGACCCGCGAATCGTGATGGGTGGCAGCGATGTTCAGGGTGAGCCGGGCGAGTTCGGGCGCACCGCTGACCACGTCGCCCGTGCTGCGCAGCACCGCGCCCGCAAGGCCGGGGTCGAAATGCGGGCCCGGCACCTTGTCTCGGAACACGTCGGCGTCCCACTGCGCGGTCGGATCGTGGGCCGGGCCGGGCACGTCGGCGCCGACGGCCGACAGATCGTCGGCGGGCGCGTTCTCGGGATTCCAGCCCGGGCTGGCCGGCAGCATGCCGCACCGGTAGAAGTCGAGGACCAGCCGGTCGGCCTGGTCGATCGTGATCATCCGCAGCGCCGCCATTCCGGTCGGCTCCCGGCCCGGCTTCGGTGAATTGGCCCGCAGCCCAACCACTTCGGTGCGGGTGTAGATGGTGTCGCCGACGACGGGAAACCGGTGGAACACCAGCCCGCGGTAGAACAGGTTGGCCTTGACCCGCTGGGTGGCCAGCGTCGACTGGCCGATCGCGACGTCGCACACCAGCGCCGGGTGGGCCAGCGGCCCCGGCACGCCCGTCACGGCGGTGTTCAGCACCGCATCGCAGGCCAGCCGCAGCCGGTCCCCCACGATCGCCTGGTGCGCGGCCGCCATCCCCGCCGAGAGCGTCATCGCCGGAGCCCAGTCGAAGACCTCGCCGACCGACAGATCGTCGAAGTACGGGCCGCCCTCCCTTACATGCGCAAAAGTCACGGGGCCAATATGGCACACGTGGGCAGTGAGCTGAACGACGACGAGGACATGCTGGTCGCGACGGTGCGGGCGTTCGTCGACCGCGACGTCAAGCCCGGCGTCCGCGAGGTCGAGCACGCCAACGCCTACCCCGAGGCGTGGATCGACCAGATGAAGCGGATCGGCATCTACGGCCTGGCCGTCCCCGAAGAGTACGGCGGCTCGCCGGTGTCGATGCCCTGCTACGTGCGGGTCACCGAGGAGCTGGCCCGCGGCTGGATGAGCCTGGCCGGCGCGATGGGCGGGCACACCGTGGTGGCCAAGCTGATGACGCTCTTCGGCACCGAGGAGCAGAGGCGGGCCTACCTGCCGCCGATGGCCACCGGCGAGCTGCGGGCCACCATGGCGTTGACCGAGCCCGGCGGCGGCTCGGACCTGCAGAACATGACGACGACCGCCGTCGCGGACGGCTCCGGCAATCTGGTCATCAACGGTTCCAAGACCTGGATTTCCAACGCGCGCCGGTCCGGGTTGATCGCGCTGCTGTGCAAGACCGACCCGAACGCCACGCCGCGCCACACGGGCATCTCGATAGTGCTCGTCGAGCACGGGCCGGGCCTGACGGTCTCGCGGGACCTGCCCAAGCTGGGCTACAAGGGCGTGGAGTCCTGCGAGCTGTCGTTCGACGACTTCCGCGTGCCGGCGTCGGCGGTGCTGGGCGGCCGGGTGGGCGAGGGCTTCGCGCAAATGATGAAGGGGCTCGAGACGGGCCGCATCCAGGTGGCCGCCCGCGCCCTGGGCGTGGCGACGGCGGCGCTCGAGGACGCGCTGGCCTACGCGCAGCAGCGGGAAAGCTTCGGGCACCCGATCTGGAAGCATCAGTCGATTGGCAACTATCTGGCGGACATGGCGACCAGGCTCACCGCCGCCCGACAGCTCACCCGCTACGCCGCCGAGCGCTACGACAGCGGCGAACGCGCCGACATGGAGGCCGGAATGGCCAAGCTGTTCGCCTCCGAGACCGCGATGGAGATCGCGCTGAACGCCGTGCGCATCCACGGCGGCTACGGCTACTCGACCGAGTACGACGTCGAACGCTACTTCCGCGACGCCCCGCTGATGATCGTCGGCGAGGGAACCAACGAGATCCAGCGCAACGTGATCGCCGCGCAGCTCGTTGCCCGGGGCGGGATCTGACGCGTACCTCCCGAATTGACGCTCGGGTTTGCTGTATATTTGCCTGACTTCGGCGCCAGCAAAGAGAGGCAGCTGCCATGAGTTATCCCCCAGGGCCCTATGAGGGTTCCCCAGAATGGCAGGGCCAGCAGCCGCCGGCGTGGCAGGGCCAGCCGCCACCGCCGCCGCCCGGATATCCGGCCCCGCAGTCGGGTTGGCCGGCCCAGCGCGAGCCGGACAACTATCTCGTCTGGGCGATCCTGGTGACGGTGCTGTGCTGCCTGCCGTTCGGGATCGTCTCGATCGTGTACTCCACCAAGGTGTCCGGGCTGTGGACCCAGGGTCGGTACGCCGAGGCGCAGTCCGCGGCCGACAGCGCGAAGAAGTGGGCCATCATCGGCGCGATCGCGGGCGTGGCCGCCTTCGTCATCATCGGCATCCTGTACGCCTTCGTCTTCGCGGTCGCCGTCTCGAACCTGCCGTCCACGACCACCACCACCTATTCGGGCTTCTGAGCTTTGACGCCTTGGGCGCCAACGTAAGTCGCGTCAACCAGCCCCCACTCCCGAGCGGTGTCGGCGCCGATCGTCCGGCCGGACAGCACCAGGTACGCGGTGCGCCACCGGCCGATGCGCCGGGTGACGCTGACGGTGCCGCCGGCGCCGGGGATCAGGCCCAGGCCCAATTCGGGTAGCCCGAACACCGAATCATCGCGCGCCTCAATCCATCCGCAGAAGGCCGCCATCTCGAGCCCGCTGCCCATCACCCGGCCGTGCACCCGGGCGCGGCAGGACGGCCCGAGCCGCGCGGTCAGCGCGTCGAGGGCCAGCGCGGGGCTGTGCCGGGTGCGGGCCAGGTGCGCGCTCGCCGGGTCGGCGAACGTGCCGAATTCCGCCAGGTCTCCGCCGCTCCCGAACGATGGGCCGTTGCCGCCCAACACGATCCCGGTCACCGACGGGTCCAGCAGCGCGACGGTCAGCGCCTCGAGCAGCGCGGCCCGCGCATCGGTGGAGAACGCGTTGTGGCGCTGCGGCCGGTTGAACGTGATCCGCAGGGTGTCGCCGTCACGCCGCGCGAGCACTGGCTCGGCGATGTCGGGCACGCGGGCCGGGCCGCGTTCGGCCAGCCACCGCGCGAACTCCGGGCCGGCCTGCAGGGTGGAGTAGGCCAGCGATTCGGTCACCACCCCGGCCAGCGTCGGGCCGCCGGGGTCGATCGCGCGCAGCACGTCGTCGCACACCGCGCTGGCGTGCGGCCACCGGTCGCAACGCTCGGTGAGCTCGGCCAGGGCGTCGGGCACCGAGTCGACGGTGACCACCCGGCGATCCGGGCACGGGTCCTCGGTCAGCGTGAAAGTGGCGCGATCGAGCAATGATTCGTCGGCGTCCGCGACCGGCCCAACGGCGACCTGCACACCGGGCAGCGCATCATCATCGGGCTGCGGCGGCCCGCTCAGATCGACGACGCGCAGCGTCACACCGAGTACTTCTCGATCAGCCCGTTCTTGTAGAGCTTGCCGGTGTCGGTGCGCGGCAGCTGCGCCTCGAAGGCGATCGAGCGCGGACATTTGTAGTGCGCCAGGCGGTCCCGCAGCCATCCGGTCAGTTCGTCGGCGAACTGATCGGTGGCATCGGCCGGGTCGACGGTCTGCACGGCCGCCACGACGCGCTGACCCATCTCGTCGTCGGGAACGCCGAAGACCGCCGCGTCCAACACCTTCGGGTGGGTGACCAGAAGGTTCTCCGTCTCTTGCGGGTAGATGTTCACCCCGCCGGAGATGATCATGTGGTGGCGCCGGTCCGTGAGGTAGAGGTAGCCCTCCTCGTCGAGGTAGCCGACGTCGCCGACGGTCACCCAGCCGTGCGTATCGCGCGAGGCGGCAGTTTTCGTCGGATCGTTGAGGTATTCGAAGGAGTGCCCGCCCTCGAAGTAGATCTCCCCGGGCTGGCCCGGCGGCAGCTCGGTGCCGTCCTCGCCGAGGATGTGAGCCGCGCCCAGGTACGGTTTGCCGACCGAACCCGGATGCGCCAGCCACTCCTCGGCGCTGATCAACGTCGCCCCGATCGCCTCGGAGGAGGCGTAATACTCGTCGATGATCGGCCCCCACCAGTCGATCATCTGCTTCTTGATCTCCACCGGGCACGGGGCCGCGGCGTGCATCGCGCGCTTGAGGCTGGACAGGTCGTACGAATCACGAACGGCTGCAGGCAGTTTCAACATGCGGGTGAACATCGCCGGCACGAACTGGCCGTGCGTGACACGGTAGCGCTGGATGGCGTCCAGCGTGCCCTCGGCGTCGAACTTCTCCAGCACGACGGTGGTGATGCCGCCGGCCTGCGCGCTCATCGACCACACCGACGGCGCGGTGTGGTACAGCGGGGCGGGGCTCAGATAGATCGAGTCGGGGGACATCCAGACTTCGACCAGCGCCGACATCATGCCGGGCGCCTCGGCGGGCGGGAGATGCGGCAGGTCGCGCCGGATCCCCTTGGGCCGGCCGGTGGTGCCCGACGAGTACTGCAGCAGGTCGCCCTCGATCTCGTCGTCGATCGGCGTGTCCGGTTGGTGCGCAACGCATTCGGGGTAGCGCTCCCAGCCCGGCAGGTCGCCGTCGGCGATCATCAGCAGCTCTGGCAGCCCGGGCAGATGGTCACCCAACTGCACCAGCGTGTCGCGCAGCGCCGCCGAACCGATGATCGCCTTGGCGTTGCTGTTGTCGACGATGTAAGCGGCCTCGGCCGCGGTCAGGTGGGTGTTGATCGGCACGTAGTACAAACCGCTGCGGCGGGCCCCCCACATCACCGCGTGGATGTGCTCGTTGTTCTCCATCAGGATCGCGACGGTGTCCCCCTCGCGCAGGCCGGCCTGGCGGAACCGGTGCGCCAGTCGATTGGCGCGGGCTTCCAGGTCGTCGAAGGTGACGACCGTCCCGGACGGGTACAGGATCACGGCGGGCTTGTCGGCGCCGACATGGTGGCGAATCTGCATGCGCCGACTGTACGACGCCCGGGTTGACACCTGTCATGAGGGCAGCAGCAGGGCGCTGTCGCCGAACTCGTGCCACAGATAGCCGCGCGCGACCGCCTCCCGGTAGGCCGCCGCGACCAGGTCGGGGCCGGCGACGGCCTCCAGCAGCAGCAGGTGCGAGGCGCCGGCGTCATGCCACCCGGTGATCAGGCCGTCGACCACCCGGCACGGGCGGTGCGGGCCGAGCACCAGGTCGGTCCAGCCGACGGCCGCGCGGACCACGCCGGCAGCGTTCGCGGCCGACTCCAGCGCGCGCGTCACCGTGGTGCCGACGGCGATCACCCGGTTGCCGGCAGCGCGCGCCGAGTTCACCGCCCGCGCGGTGGGCGCCGGCACCTCGAACAGCTCGGGGGTCGGCGCCTCGCCCGCTTCGGCCGACGACACCCCGGCGTGCAGCGTGATCGGCGCGATCCCGATCCCGGCGGAGACCAGGGCGGTCACCAGCTCGGTGCTGAAAGGCCGGGCGGCGCTGGGCATTTCGGCGCTGCCGGCGGACCGGGCGAACACGGTCTGGTAGTAACGCAGCGGCCATTCCCGCGGCACGTACGCGTACCGGATCGGCCGCCCGTGCCGCGCGAGGTAGGCCCCCAGGTCGCCCTCGAGGATCACCCGGGCGGCCCACAGTCGCGCGCCCTCGGCCCCGGGTTCCGGATACGACGACCCGATGACGAGCGCCGCGCCGCCGGGCATGTCGACGCGTTCGCCGGGCCGCACATCGGTGAGGTGTCCGGTGGCGTCGGCCGCGGGCCGCAGTTCCACCACCCACTCCTTGTCGCCGCGCGCCGTCGAGAAGTGCACGGCGATGTCCCGCCCGTCGCGGCGGCCGTCGACCGCGGCGGGCATCGTGGCGGAGTTGTTCACCACCAGCAGATCGCCGGGTTGCAGGTACTCGCCGAGGTCGGCGAAGCGGGCGTGGCTGACCCGGCCCGGGCGGGCGACGAGCAGCCTGACCGCGTCGCGCGCGACGCCGCGGGCTTCGGGCGGCTCGCTGGCGTCGGAGCCCGGGGGGCGGTGGAAGTCGATCATGACAGCGCACCGGACAACAGCTCCGCGGCCCGGTAACGACCGGCGGGCGGCCGCCTTTCCAGCAGGCGCAGCAGGGCCGGGACGACCGACTCGGGCTCGGCGCGATCGGAGATGTCCTCACCGGGAAACGCGGCCTGGTGCATCTCGGTGCGCATGTCACCCGGGTCGAAGGCGTAGACGGCAATGGCCGAAGCCTCGGCCGCCAGGACGGCCGACAGCTGATCCAGCGCGGCTTTGGACGACCCGTAGCCGCCCCACCCGGCGTACGGCTCGACGGCGGCGTCGGACGACAGGTTGACGATCGCCCCCGCGTTGTCGGCGAGCGCCGGCAGGGCCGCCCGGATCAGCGCCATCGGGGCGAACACGTTGGTTTCGTATACGTCCCGCAAATCGCCGACCGGGTAGTCGGCGAGCGCCGGCTGCGGGCTGGGCCCAAGCCGGCTGGCGTTGTTAACCAGCAGGCCAAGGGGGCCGGCCCCGAGCGCGGCGGTCAGCAGCGCGTCACGGTGCGACGCGTCGGTCACGTCGCCGGGTAATCCGATCAGTCGATCCGAATTCAGCTCTGCAACAGTTGCTTTGAGTTCATGGGTGCGGCGGGCGTCGGCGACGACGGCCCACCCGCGGTCGAGCAGGGCGGCGGTCACCGCCCGGCCGAAACCGCGGGACGCGCCGGTGACGATGGCGACGGGGCTTGGTTGCGATCGAGTCATAGCGCCCATACTGATAGTTGAAGTAAACTTTAAGTCAAGTCTCCAATTCGAGAAGGCCGACAATGGACAAGCGGGATCTGTTCACCGTCAGCGAGATCGCGCGCCGCAGCGGCTTCGCCGCCTCGGCGATCCGCTTCTACGAGAGCCAGGGGCTCATCACGGCGACCCGGACGTCGGGCAATCAGCGCCGGTTCGAACGGCAGATGCTGCGGCGGCTGGCGTTCATCAAGGCCGCCCGCAACGTCGGGCTGAGCCTCGACGAGGTGGCCGACGCGCTGGCGACCCTGCCCGACGGCCGCACCCCCACCCGCGCCGACTGGGCCCGGCTGTCGAAGACCTGGCGCGCACGGCTGGACGACCAGATCGCCGGGTTGATCGCGTTGCGCGACAACCTCGACTCGTGCATCGGTTGCGGCTGCCTGTCACTGAAGCGCTGCGCGATCTCCAATCCGGGCGACCTGGCGGCCGGCGCCGGAGCGGGCGCGGTGTACCTGCCGAGATCGCTGCGACGCCCGGCTACGGGTGCAAAACTTTAGGACTCGGCGAGCCGCTGCTTGAGCGCCTCGAACTCGTCCTTGACGCCGGTCGGCAGTTTGTCGCCGACGAACTCGAACCACTCCTCGATCAGGGGCAGTTCCTCGCGCCACTCGTCGGCACGGACGGCCAGCGCCTGTGCGACCTCGTTGGCGTCCGCGTCGAGGCCGTCCAGGTCCAGGTCCTCGGGGGTCGGCACGATGCCGATCGGGGTGTCCTGGCCGCCCGCCCGGTGTTCGATGCGGTCGACGATCCACTTCAGCACGCGGCTGTTCTCGCCGAAGCCGGGCCACAGGAACTCGCCCTTCTCGCCGCGGCGGAACCAGTTGACGAAGAACACCTTCGGCAGCTTGGACTCGTCGGAGTTCTTGCCCAGGTCCAGCCAGTGCTGGAAGTAGTCGCCGACGTGGTAGCCCAGGAACGGCAGCATGGCCATCGGGTCGCGGCGCACGGTGCCGACCTTGCCCTCGGCGGCGGCGGTCTGCTCGCTGCCCATGGTCGCCCCCATGAACACGCCGTGCTGCCAGTCGCGGGCCTCGGTCACCAGCGGCACCGTGGTCTTGCGGCGGGCGCCGAACAGGATGCCCGAAATCGGCACGCCCTGCGGGTCGTCCCACTCCGGCGCCAGGATGGGGCACTGCGACATCGGCGTGCAGTACCGCGAATTCGGGTGGGCCGCATTGGTTTCCGTCTCGCGGAAGTACCAGTCGTTGCCCTTCCAGTCGGTGAGGTGCTGCGGGTCGCCCTCGAGGCCTTCCCACCACACCTCGTCGTCGTCGGTGAGCGCGACGTTGGTGAAGACGGTGTTGCCCGCGGCGATGGTGCGCATCGCGTTGGGGTTGGACTTCCAGTTGGTGCCCGGCGCCACCCCGAAGAAGCCGAACTCGGGGTTGACGGCGTACAGGCGGCCGTCCTTGCCGAACCGCATCCAGGCGATGTCGTCACCGAGCGTCTCGGCGCGCCAGCCCGGGATGGTCGGCTGCAACATGGCCAGGTTGGTCTTGCCACACGCGGACGGGAACGCCGCGGCGAAGTAGTACGCCTTGTTCTCCGGGGAGATCAGCTTGAGGATCAGCATGTGCTCGGCGAGCCAGCCCTCGTCGTGCGCCATCGCCGAGGCGATGCGCAGCGAGTAGCACTTCTTGCCCAGCAGTGCGTTGCCGCCGTAGCCGGAGCCGTAGCTCATGATCTCGCGGGTCTCGGGGAAGTGGGTGATGTACTTGGTCTCGCTGCACGGCCACGCCACGTCCTTCTGGCCCGGCTCCAGCGGGGCCCCGACGGAGTGCAGCGCCTTCACGAAGAAGCCGTCGTCGCCCATCTTCTCCAGGGCCGCCTTGCCCATCCGGGTCATCACCTTCATCGAGACGACGACGTATTCGGAGTCGGTGATCTCCACGCCCAGCTTGGGGTCGTCGGCGCCCAGCGGGCCCATGCAGAACGGCACCACATACATGGTGCGGCCGCGCATGCAGCCGCGGTACAGCTCCGTCATGGTGGACCGCATCTCGGCCGGGTCCATCCAGTTGTTGGTCGGGCCGGCGTCGATCTGCCGCTCGGAGCAGATGAAGGTCCGCGACTCCACACGCGCCACGTCGGAGGGGTCGGACAGCGCCAGGAAGGAGTTGGGGTACTCCTTGGGGTTCAGCCGCTTGAACGTGCCCGCCGCGACGAGTTGCTCGGTGAGCCGCTGCCACTCCTCGTCGGACCCGTCGGCGAAGACCACCCGGTCGGGCTGGGTCAGCTCGGCGACCTCCGCCACCCAGGACAGCAGCCCCTGGTGATTGGTGGGCGCGGTGTCCAAACCGGGGATGGTCGCTGAAGTCATCGAAGTCTCCTGGATTCTTCTGCCTGCTTACTCGGCTCGTATTTGAGTTGCCTTGCTATGCCCTCGCCCACACAACTGTTCACATGGTGGCGTTAGCTACAGGTTATCGTGAGCTACTTGTCGGAGAGGTCTCGGGCGGGTATAAGCCTTCTCACAACAACGATTCAGAAACAGGGCCGAACGTCACGCGTCGTCGCCATTCTCGCTCCCTGAAACCGGTTCATCGTTTTCGCCGTCGGGTTGGGGTATACCCGGTTGTCCCAGTTCTGCACGCACGGCGTCCAGGGCGGCCTGCACGGTCGGCATCTCCCGGTCGCGCACCGCGGCCGCCCGCGCCGCCGCGATCGCGTGCTCGCGCAGTTCGCTGTCGATCGCGCTGACCTGGTCGGCCACCT
Source organism: Mycobacterium sp. NGS69 (assembly GCF_059812165.1). Lineage (NCBI taxonomy): Bacteria > Bacillati > Actinomycetota > Actinomycetes > Mycobacteriales > Mycobacteriaceae > Mycobacterium > Mycobacterium sp. NGS69. The sequence continues at coordinate 121,016 of NZ_JCALCD010000009.1, read as the reverse complement.
GCGCGTTCTCCGCCTCGTCGCGGGCGACCAGCGCGGTGCTCAGCAGCGACTCGGCGACCAGCACCCGGGTCGCCACCAACTCCTCCACCGTCGACTGCAGCGACGACGTCACATCGGCGGCCCAGCGGTCCAGCAGCGACCGGTCGCGCAGCAGTCCGCGGATGTGGATGACCACGAACGTGACCGCCACCCCGACGGCGACGCAGCCGACCGCGCCCGCCGCGGCCAGGGCGGGGCTGAGCCGGGCGGCCAGCCCGCCGACCAGCCGGCTGAGGGTCAACGCCACACCGAGCCCGAAGCCGGCGCCCAGCAGCATCATCAGCCAGGTTTCGTGCCGCCGGGATTTCAGAGGCGGGGGCGGGACCTCGACGGTCGGTAGCTGATCGACGCCGGGCAGGGCGACCGGCACACCCAGCACCTGCGCGACCTCGGCGAGGTGGGTGCCGGTTCCCTCGCTCACCTCGGCCACCACCTCGTCGACGCGGCCGCGCGCGTACTCACCGAAGCCGGCCATCTTCCGCCGGGACAGGCCGGCGGCGTCCTCTTGCAGCTCGGTTCGCACCGACGAGCACCTGTTGCGCGCGAAGTAGGACAACTGGACGCGGGCCTGCTGAATCTGGCCGCGCAGCGTGATGGTGCGCTCGGTTTTCGCCTGCCGCCGCTGCCGCAGGGCCCCGCTGCGCTCCTCGCGCAGCGCGTCGACCCGCGCCCGCCGCCCGGCGCCCTCGGCGTCGCGGTCGATGCGCTGGGCGACCGTCTGCAGCCGGGATTCCCAGGCGCGCAACCTGTTTCGCCGCGGAATGTCGGGGGCGGCGAGTTGCTCGTCGACCGTGCGCACCAAATCGTCGACGCTCGGGTCGCCCACGTCGGGCAGGGCGGCGGCACCGACCCAGGGCACGTGGGCGTACCGCGGCGCGTGCGCGGCCAGGGTGTCGCGGTTGGCGGCGAGGACGTCGCGCCAGTTGCGGTGCACGTCGATCTTGGACACCACGCCGACGACGACGTCGGTGTGCTCGGCAGCGGCGTCCAGCAGCGCGCAGTCGGATCCGGTCAACTGCGCCGCCGCGGAGACGACGAAGACCACCGCGACCGGCGCGTCGCCGGGTCCAAGATCCGCCGATTCGACGAACTTGTGCTGCGACAGCCGTTCGCGCAGCGCCGACACCACGGCGGTTACGCCGGCCATCCACGGGCCGGTCACCAACACCACGTCGCGCCGGTTGATGCCGGGTGAATCCAGCCGGGGCCCGATCGCCGCCACCAGCGCGTCGACCTCGGCGGCCGGATCGTCGCCGCTCACAGTGGCTCCCCAAGCGGCGACCCGCACGCCTGCGACCACAACCGCAGCGATCCCCGGGCGATGTCCGCGCCGCAGGCGCGCTGCAGACCACTCACCGGTCCCAGCCTGCCAAGGCTGTAGCGCTGCCAGCGCACCGCCCGGGGCAGGGGGTCCGCGGGCTCGTCGCCGCCGGGGTCGAACCCGGCGGCCTCGGCCAGGTCGACCGCGGCCGCCATCCGGGCGACCACCGTGTCGTCGCGGGACAGAAAGCCGCTGATCACCTCGCTGGCCTCGCCCCACGTGACGGCCAGCGCCTCCAGCTCCGCGACGGCCCGCAGCACCCGCCGATAGCGCACCTCCGCGCCGATCGCCGCGATGTTGTCCACGACCGCGTCGACGCCGCTCAGCTTGCGCAGCAGGGCTCGGGCCTGCGGCGGGGTCCCGCCCTGCCGGGCCGCCGCGATGCCCAGCGCGGTGCCGAACAGGTCGAGCGTCTCCAGCAGGCGCAGGCGCACGTCGGTCGGCACCGGAAGGTCCGCCGCGAGGAAGCCGGTGTAGGAGCCGTCCAGACAGCGCGCGCCCGCCGGGTCGGCGGCCAGCGCCCGCAGCCCCGCCCACAGCGCCGCGTCCAGACCGTCCAGCCCGGCGAGCGCGAGCAGACCGCTCATCGGCGCGATCGGCGCCCCGACGAGCGCGGCGAACCGCGTGTTGCGGGCGCTGCCGGACAGCCGGGCCAGGTCGGCCTTGTTCAGCACGGCCAGCACCGGGCGTCCGGCGGCGGCGACAGCGTCGGCGTCCTCGGGCTTGATCACCTCGGCGGTGACATAGACGACCACGTCGGCACCCGCCGCCGGCGCCGCCGTCGCCGTGATCCCGCGCCCGGCCCCGGCGCGGTCCAGGGCGCGGGCCACCGTGCGGCGACCCACCCCGCGGCGGCCGCGGACGGCCACGCGTAGCGGCGCGCCGGCCCGCTCGGCGATCGCCGCCAGGCGCGGGTCGGCGCGGCCGGCGGCAAAGCGCGCCAGCTCGTCGACGAAAATCCTGTGCCCTTGTCCCGTCATGTCCTACCCGTTCGATCCGACGGGCGTCCGTTTGCCGGGCGGCCAGTCGGGCCTCACCGAATGGTGGCATCTGCGTCATCGAGATGCGAGCCACCGCTACCAGCCGAAGGCAACTGTTGGGTATCAATCTGGACCACGGGCGGCTACATCGGAGGTTCATGGGCCACCATGGACAAATGCATGCGCAACCCGGGGTCGGGACGTGTCCCGGCGCGCCGGTGGGAGTGGAGGCTGGCCTGCAGACCGGAGAACCGCCTGGCCCCGAACATCGCCGCCTGCCGGCCACGAGTTTCCGGTCGCGGCGTTCCGCGCTTTCGGAGGCCCAGCGCCAGACCTGGGAGCGGCTGTGGCCGAAACTGGGCATCTCGGTCGGCCCTCCCCCGGCCGGAGCTCCGCCGCGCCCGGAACCGCTGGACACCCGCGCATGGTTCGGCCGCCACGCCCCGGTGGTGCTCGAAATCGGTTGCGGCAGCGGCACATCCACCCTCGCGATGGCAAAGGACGAGCCCGACGTCGACGTGATCGCGGTGGAGGTCTACCGGCGGGGCCTGGCGCAGCTGCTGTCCGCGATCGACCGCGAGCAGGTCGGCAACATCCGGCTGATCCGCGGGAACGGCATCGACGTGCTGGACCGCCTGATCGCGCCGGGTTCGCTGACCGGGGTGCGCGTCTTCTTTCCCGATCCCTGGCCCAAGGCCCGTCACCACAAGCGCCGGTTCCTGCAGCCGAGCACGATTGGCCTGATCGCCGACCGGTTACTCCCTGGTGGTGTCCTGCACGCCGCGACCGACCATCCCGGCTACGCCGAGCACATCGCCGAGGCCGGCGATGCGGAACCCCGGCTTCGTCGCGTCCAGCCGGGAAGCCGGCTGCCGATCTCGGTCGTGCGCCCCACCACCAAGTACGAGACCAAGGCCCAAGAAGCGGGCAGCGCCGTGAACGAGTTCATCTGGAGTAGGCGATAGATATGAGCCTGACCGAAGAGGCGACAGCAGCGGAAGCGGCACCGGAACCGCTGGAAGCACCGGCGGTTCTGTCGGCCGAGGGCCTGAGCAGCTTCCAACCGCCGGCCGGGCGCGTGCTGCTCGTCTGGGACGCTCCCAACCTCGACATGGGCCTGGGCTCCATCTTGGGGCGGCGCCCCACGGCCCTGGAGCGTCCCCGCTTCGACGCCCTGGGTCGCTGGCTGTTGGCGCGAACCGCGGAGGTCAGCTCGGGCCGCCCCGGCGTCGTCATCGAGCCCGAGGCCACCGTTTTCACCAACATCGCCCCGGGCAGCGCCGACGTCGTGCGGCCGTGGGTGGACGCGTTGCGAAACGTGGGGTTCGCGGTCTTCGCCAAGCCGAAGATCGACGAGGACAGCGACGTGGACCGCGACATGCTGGCCCACATCGCGCAGCGGCATTCGGAAGGGCTCGCGGCGCTGGTGGTGGCGTCCGCCGACGGTCAGGCATTCCGTCAACCGCTGGAAGAAATCGCGCGGACCGGGGTTCCCGTCCAGGTGATCGGATTTCGCGAACACGCCAGTTGGGCGTTAGCGTCGGATACCTTGGACTTCGTCGACCTGGAAGACATTGCGGGTGTGTTCCGGGAGCCGTTGCCGCGGATCGGCCTGGATTCGCTGCCTGACCATGGAGCATGGCTGCAGCCGTTCCGGCCGCTGTCCGCCCTGTTGACCACGCGTGTGTGAGACTGGGAAACCAATGCGTGGGTCGCTAGAGATCCAGTAAGGAGCTTACGTGTTCGCCTGGTGGGGACGAACTGTGTACCGATACCGGTACATCGTCATCGGGGTCATGGTGGCTCTGTGCCTCGGCGGCGGCATTTTCGGCATGAGCCTGGGCAAACACGTTACACAGAGCGGCTTTTACGACGACGGCAGCCAGTCCGTCAAGGCGTCGGTCCTGGGTGACCAGACCTACGGCCGCGACCGCACCAGCCACGTCGTCGCCACCTTCACCGCTCCCGACGGCAAGACCGTCGAGGATCCGGCGTGGCGGCAGAAAATCGTCGACGAGCTGAACAAGTTCAAGAACGACCACCCCGACCAGGTCGTCGGGTGGGCGGGCTGGCTGGCGGTGGCCAATCCCGCCGACGCGCCCCCGCTGATCAAGGGGATGGCGACCGAGGACAAGAAGCACACGTTCGTGTCGATCCCGCTGAAGGGCGACGACGACGACTCCATCCTCAACAACTACAAGACCATCGCGCCGGACCTGCAGAAGCTCGACGGCGGGACCGTCCAACTCGCGGGCCTGGAGCCGATTGCCAACGCCCTGACCGGCACCATCGCCACCGACCAGCGCCGCATGGAGGTGCTCGCGCTGCCGTTGGTGACGGTGGTGCTGTTCCTGGTGTTCGGCGGCGCGATCGCCGCCGGCCTGCCGGTCATCGTGGGCGGGCTGAGCATCGCGGGCGCCCTGGGCATCCTGCGGTTCGTCGCCATGTTCGGGCCGGTGCACTATTTCGCGCAGCCGGTGGTCTCGCTGATCGGCCTCGGCATCGCCATCGACTACGGGCTTTTCGTGGTGAGCCGGTTCCGGGAAGAGATCGCCGAGGGCTACGACACCGAGGCCGCCGTGCGACGCACCGTCATGACGGCAGGTCGCACCGTCACCTTCTCCGCGGTGCTGATCATCGCCTCGAGCGCCAGCCTGCTCGTGTTGCCGCAGGGCTTCGTGCATTCGCTGGTCTACGCGATCTTCGCGGCCGTCGGCCTCGCGGCGCTGCTGTCGATCACGCTGCTGCCGGCCTGCCTGGGCATCCTGGGCCGCCACGTCGACGCGCTGGGCGTGCGGACCGCGTTCCGCGTTCCGTTCCTGCGGAACTGGAAGGTGTCGCGCGCCTACCTCAACTGGCTGGCCGACCGGCTGCAGAAGACCAAGACCCGCGAAGAGGTCGAGGCCGGCTTCTGGGGCAAACTGGTCAACTTCGTGATGAAGCGGCCGCTGGCGTTCGCCATCCCGATCGCCGTCGGCATGATCCTGCTGGTCATCCCGCTCGGCAACCTGTCGTTCGGGGGCATGAGCGAGAAGTACCTGCCGCCCAACAACTCCGTGCGCCTGGCGCAGGAGCACTTCGACAAGCTCTTCCCCGGCTACCGCACCGAGCAACTGACCGTGGTGATCAAGAGCAACAACGGCAGCAAGGTCACGGATCAGCAGGTGGCCGACATCCGCAACAGGATCGCGCCGATCACCGGGTTCACGGACAAATCCTGGGAGGAGCGACCGTGCCCGGCCATCGCGGGCAACCCCTGCGTCAACGGCCCGAACGGCGCGACGCAGCCCAAAAACGACTCGGTGCGCGTCATTCAGAACGGCCTGTCCAACCGCAATGACGCCGCCAAGAAGATCGACGAGCTGCGGGCCATAAATCCGCCGAAGGGCCTCACCCTGCTGGTCGGCGGCACGCCCGCGCTGGAGCAGGACAGCATCCACAGCCTGTTCGACAAGGCGCCGCTGATGCTGGTCCTGTTGCTCGGCGCCACCACCTTGCTGATGTTCCTGGCGTTCGGATCGGTGGTGTTGCCGATCAAGGCGGTGGTGATGAGCGCGCTGACGCTCGGGTCCACGCTGGGCATCCTGACCTGGATCTTCGTCGATGGGCACTTCTCGACGTTGCTGAACTTCACGCCGACACCGCTGATGGTGGTGCTGATCGCGCTCGTGGTCGCGGTGGGCTTCGGCCTGGCCACCGACTACGAGGTGTTCCTGGTGTCCCGAATGGTCGAGGCGCGCGAACGCGGCATGTCCACCGCGGAGGCGATCCGGATCGGCACCGCGACCACCGGACGCTTGATCACGGCCGCCGCCCTGGTCCTCGCCGTCGTCGCCGCGTCGTTCGTCTTCTCCGATCTGGTGCTGATGAAGTACCTGGCGTTCGGCCTGATGGCGGCGCTGTTGCTGGACGCCACCGTGGTCCGCATGTTCCTGGTGCCGTCGGTGATGAAGTTGCTCGGCGACGACTGCTGGTGGGCCCCGCGCTGGGCCCGGCGCCTGCAGAACAAGATGGGACTGGGCGAGATCGACCTGCCCGACGAGCGCAAGCGCCCCACCCTCAACGGCCGGCCCGCCCGGCCCCCCGTCGCGGCGGCCAGCCTGGCCGCCGGGGCATCGCGCGCACCGCACGACCCCACCCACCCCGGCTCGCTGGAGCCGTCGCGGGCGGGCCACCCGGACCAGCTCGAACCCCGGCCCGCCCGGGAACTGGCGGCCGGCGCGAGCACGCCGTCCGCCGGGAGCACCACGCGCCTGCAGGCCCAGCCGACGGAAGCGAAGACCGCGCGCCTCACGGTGCCTCCGAACGCGGCCCCCAAGCCGCCGGTGTCGCCGCGGCCGCCGGCGCCCCCGACACCGTCGAGCGGTCAGACCCGGGCCATTCCGGTGCCGCCCAACAGCTCCGGTGAGTACGACCCGGCCGACCCCACCGCCGCCCTGCCGGTCATGGGTTCGGACGCCAACGACTCCGACGCGGCCACCGAGAAACTCAACGCCCGCGGGCAAGGCGAGAACGGCGACCGGCGTCGCCGGGGCGCCGGCGGGGGCGTCAGCGCGCAGGATCTGCTGCGCCGCGAGGGACGGTTGTAGCGCCCGACGGGTCAGTCCGGCTCGTCCGGTTCCGCCTGGACGACGACCCCGGCCTCGTCGGTCTCCTCGGTCTGCTTTTCCGCCTTCGCGGACGGGTCCGGCGCGAGCAGCACCTGGATCGCGTTGTTGAGGAACGCGACCGTCGGCACGGCGAGCAGGGCCCCGACGATCCCGGCGAGCACGCCGCCGGTGGAGATGGCCAGCACCACCGCCAGCGGGTGAATGGAGACCGCACGCCCCATCACCAGCGGCTGCAGCAAATGCGCCTCGAGCTGGTTCACCGCGATCAGCAAACCGAAGGTGATCAGCGCGTAGACGAGCCCCTTGGCCAGCAGCGCGACCACGACCGCCAGCAGTCCCGAGACCAGCGCACCGATCAGCGGAATGAAGGCGCCGAGAAACACGATTGAGGACAGCGGCAGCGCCAGCGGGATGCCCATGATCGCCAACCCGGTGCCGACTCCCGCGGCGTCGGTCAGGGCGACCAGGAAGGTGGCGCGCACGTAGCCGATCAGCGACACGTATCCGGCGAAGCCCGCCGCCCGCACCCGCTCCCGGGCGCCCGCCGGGAAGATCTTCGTGACGTACTGCCAGATGTTGCGGCCGCCGTAGAGGAAGAAGATCAGCGTGAACAGCGTCAGCACGGCGGCTGTCACCAGCTCGGTGATGGTGGCCGCGGTGGAGAGCGCGCCGCTGGTCAGCTTGGACTGGTTGTTGTGCAGCGCCTGGATCGCGGCGTTGCCCGCGTTGGATATCTGTTCGCCGCGCAGGTGCAGCGGGCCCTCCATCAGCCAGCGGCGGCTGGAGTCGATGCTGCGGCTGATCTGCTCCGTCAGGTCGGGCAGACCGTAGACGAACTGGACGATGACGAACGTCAGGATGCCGCCGAAAACCGCGAACCCGCCCAGCATGACCAACGCCACGGCCGCCCCGCGCGGCAGGCCACGCCGGTCGATCCAGTCGACGGCCGGCACCAGCAAAGCGCTGACCATCAGCGCCAGCAACACCGGAACGACGACGACTTCCAGCTTCTGCACGACCCAGAGCAGGGCGACCGCCGCGGCCAGGATGACCAGCAAACGCCACGCCCAGGCCGCGGCCTTTCGGACCAGAGGTTCGACGGACCCAGCCTCCAAGGCGTCGTCGGTGTTTGCCGGCATCAGGCCAGCCTATCTGGCGGCGGCGGCCGCGACCGGCCGTTGCGCCTCCCCCGCGTGGCCCGACCCGGCACGATCCGGTTACGACCCCGACACAGTCGGAGCTTCGCCTCGCTGGCCGCGCCACCTGCGCGGTTACCCTAAAGCACGTGTCGCACGACGCACCCGCCCGCAAGCTGGACCTGACGCGCGAAGAGACCCCGCGCGGCAGGTACTGGTGGGTGCGCTGGGTGGTCCTAGGGATCGTCGCGATCGTGCTTGCTGTCGAGATCGCGCTCGGCTGGCGCCAGTTGGCGAAAGCCTGGATGAGCCTCTACGAGGCCAACTGGTGGTGGCTGATCGCGTCGGTGGTGGCGGCGGCCGCGTCGATGCACAGCTTCGCCCAGATCCAGCGCACCCTGCTGAAATCGGCGGGCGTGCACGTCAAGCAGCTGCGGTCGGAGGCCGCGTTCTATGCCGCCAACTCGCTGAGCACGACGCTGCCCGGCGGGCCGGTGCTGTCGGCGACGTTCCTGTTCCGCCAGCAGCGGCTCTGGGGCGCGTCGACGGTGGTGGCCTCGTGGCAGTTGGTGATGTCGGGCGTGCTGCAGGCGGTGGGGCTGGCGCTGCTCGGCCTGGGCGGCGCCTTCTTCCTGGGGGCCAAGAACAACCCGTTCTCGCTGCTGTTCACGCTCGGCGGCTTCGTCGCGTTGCTGCTGTTGGCCCAGGCGGTGGCGTCGCGCCCGGACCTGATCGAGGGCATCGGCAGCCGGGTGCTGTCGTGGGTCAATTCGCTGCGCGGCAGGCCGGCCGACACCGGCCTGGACAAATGGCGCGAGACCCTGATGCAGCTCGAGTCGGTGAGCCTGGGCCGCCGCGACCTGGGTGTGGCGTTCAGCTGGTCGATGTTCAACTGGATCGCCGACGTCGCCTGCCTCGGCTTCGCGGCGTACGCCGCCGGCGATCACGCGTCGGTCGCCGGGCTGACGGTCGCGTACGCCGCCGCCCGCGCGGTCGGCACGATTCCGCTGATGCCGGGCGGACTGCTGGTGGTCGAGGCGGTGCTGGTGCCCGGCCTGGTCTCCAGCGGGATGTCATTGCCGAGCGCGATCTCGGCGATGCTGCTCTACCGGCTGATCAGCTGGTTGCTGATCGCCGCTATCGGCTGGGTGGTGTTCTTCTTCGTCTTTCGCACCGAAAACGTCGCCGACTCCGACGATGACGACCCGATCACCGGCCCGCTGGCCGTCGTGCGCGACGGCGACCCGACCACCGACCCGACCGAAACCGCCCTGCAGGGTCCGCTGCCGCCGCCCGAGCCCAGCCAGGAAATCGACGGTTAGCGCGCGCCACCGATCGTCACGCCGGGCAGCGTCGGGGCCGGCACGCCGCCGGCCGGGGAGGCGGCCGGCGTGCCGCCGCCTGCCAGCGCGGGCAGCCCGCCCGCCGCGCCCTGCGCCTGCTGCATCATCCCCATCGCCTGCGGGATGGAGATCGGCAACTTGCACTGCGTCGACAGGCTGGTCAACGGCGACGCGATCGACGTCATGTCGCCGGCGACCTTCGGGTTGGCTTCGAAGTAGGACTTGAGCCCCGTCAACGACTGCGGGCCGGCCTGCTGCTGCAGCATCGAGGTCATCGTCTGGTTGGTTTCGGGATGCGAGTCCAGGTAGTCGCCCATCGACTTGGAGACCGAGCCGATGGTCCTGGCGATCTCGCTGGCCGCGCACGGGTCGTTGGCGCCCGTCGCCGGCGGCCCGGCGAGGACGGCGACGGCGGCGCCCGGCACCGTGAGGGCCAGCAGCCCGGCGAAGATTCTGCGGCGCCCGGTTGCGGTGGCTGTCGTCATGGATCGCTCCTTGAAAGTTTGCGAGGGTGCGCGGCGTCGCAGGCGCATCGCAAAACGGTTGGCGTGACTGGCTCTTCGTGACGGGGTTCCCCGCTCCCCCGCGCGGCCATCGGACATCCTGCCATCCCCACACCGCCGCTGCTAGTTCGTGTGATCCACATCCCGCTTGGTCACCGGTGCACAACGACTGGGCGGCGTCTTGGCAACATCCGTGTCGTTGCAGCTCAGGATGCAGATAAGCCGACATAATCCACAGGCTGCTGCGGTATTCTCGCCTGCACGCATTGCGTGAGAACCCGGGGAGTGAAGAAATCCAGCAGTTCATGATGCGCCTCAGCCGCAGCCTGCGTAAGTACCGCTGGTTGGTCTTCACAGGCTGGTTGCTGGCATTGGTGCCGGCGGTGTACATGGCGATGACGCAGTCGGGAAACCTCACCGGCGGCGGTTTCGAGGTGGCCGGCTCGCAGTCGCTGGCCGTGCACGACCAGCTCGAGGATCTTTATCACGACCAGGGGGCGTCCTCGCTGGCGCTGGTGGCGGCCCCCCGCCCGGACGCCAGCTACTCCGACATCAACGACGCCGTCGCACAGCTGAGGCAGATCGCCGGCGAGTTCCCCGGCGTCACCGAGGTCCCCAACCCCACCCAGCGGCCGCCGCAGCCCGACCGGCCGTACGTGATCTCGCTGCGGATGGACGCCCGCAACGCCGGCACCAGCGACCTCGCCAAGCAGCTGCGCCAGAAGGTCGGCATCAAGGGCGACCAGTCCGGCCAGACGGCGGACGGCCGGGTGCGGCTTTACGTGATCGGGCAGGGCGCCCTGTCCGCCGCCGCCGCCGCGAACACCAAGCACGACATCGCGGCCGCCGAAAAGTGGAACCTGCCGATCATTCTGGTCGTCTTGCTGGCTGTGTTCGGTTCGCTGGCCGCCGCGACGATCCCGCTCGCCCTCGGCGTCTGCACGGTCGTCGTCACCATGGGTCTGGTCTACTTCCTGTCGGCCTACACCACCATGTCGGTGTTCGTGACCTCGACGGTGTCGATGTTCGGGATCGCGCTCGCCGTGGACTATTCGCTGTTCATCCTCATGCGTTTCCGCGAGGAACTGCGCGCCGGGCGCCAGCCGGACGAGGCCGTCGACGCCGCGATGGCCACCTCGGGGCTGGCGGTGGTGTTGTCCGGTATGACCGTCGTCGCCTCGCTGACCGGCATCTACATCATCAACACCCCGGCGCTGAAGTCGATGGCGACCGGCGCGATCCTGGCCGTGGCGGTGGCGATGCTGACCTCGGCTACCTTGACGCCGGCGGCGCTGGCCACCTTCGGGCGGGCGGCCGCCAAGAGGTCGCGCCTGCTGCACTGGTCGCGCCGGCCGGAGGGCAGCCAGTCCCGGTTCTGGATCCGGTGGATTTCAGCGGTGATGCGCCGGCCGTGGGCGTCGGCGGTGGCCGCGGCGGTGGTGCTCCTCGTCATGGCCGTGCCGACCGCGTCGATGGTGCTGGGCAACAGCCTGCTGCGGCAGTTCGACTCCGCCCATGAGATTCGCGCCGGCGTCGGCGCCGCCGCCCAGGCGCTCGGGCCCGGCGCGCTCGGCCCGATCCGGGTGCTGGTCACGTTTCCCGACGGCGGCGCGGCGTCGCCCGAGCACAGCCAGACGGTCACCGCGATCCGTCAGCGAATGACGCAGGCCCCCAACATCGTTTCGGTGTCGCCGCCGCAGTTCGCCGAGGACAACGGCAGCGCGCTGCTGTCGGCGGTGCTGTCGGTCGATCCCGAGGACATGAAGGCCCGCGAGACCGTCGGCTGGATGCGCGCGCAGCTACCCAAGATCCCCGACGCGGGGACCGCGCGTGTGGACGTGGGCGGCCCGACCGCGCTGATCAAGGACTTCGACGACCGGGTATCGCAGACCGAGCCGCTGGTGCTGGCATTCGTCGCGCTGATCGCGTTCGTGATGCTGTTGATCTCGATCCACTCGATCTTCCTTGCGCTCAAGGGCGTGCTGATGACACTGCTGTCGGTCGCCGCCGCCTACGGCAGCCTCGTCGTGGTCTTCCAGTGGGGCTGGTTGAGCGACCTCGGCTTCACCCAGATCAGCTCGATCGACAGCACGGTGCCCCCGCTCGTGCTGGCGATGACCTTCGGGCTGTCGATGGACTACGAAATCTTCCTGCTCACCCGGATCCGGGAACGCTTCCTGCACTCCGGGAACACCCGCGACGCGGTCGCCTACGGCGTGAGCACCAGCGCCCGCACGATCACCAGCGCCGCCCTGATCATGATCGCCGTGTTCATCGGGTTCGCGTTCGCCGGCATGCCGCTGGTCGCCGAGATCGGGGTGGCGTGCGCCGTCGCGATCGCGGTCGACGCCACCGTGGTGCGCCTGGTCCTCGTCCCGGCGCTGATGGCGATGTTCGCGCAGTGGAACTGGTGGATGCCCCGGCTGCTGCGCCGCGTGCTGCCGTCGGTCGACTTCGACCGGCCGCTGCCCCAGGTCGACCTCGGTGACGTGGTCGTCATCCCCGACGACATCTCCGCGCTGGCCGCGCCCAGCGCCGACCTGCGGATGGTGCTCAAGTCGGCGGCCAAGCTCAAGCACCTGGCACCCGACGCCATCTGTGTGGCCGACCCGCTCGCGTTCACCGGTTGCGGGCGCAACGGCAAGGCGACGCCGTCGGTCGCCGCCGACAGCCGCGGCCTCGGGCCCGGACAGATCCCCCACCAGGTCGACATCGACGACGGCGGCGCGGGGGTCGGGGCGAGCCCGGCCACGAACGGCAGCAACGGTCACTCGCCCACCAAGAAGCTGGTCGGCGGCCTGGCGTCGCGCAACGGCATCGCCCGCGCGATCGCCGGGGACCGGCCCGTTCACCCGGTCACGCTGTGGCGCGGCCGGCTGTCCGTCGCGATCGACGCGCTTCAGACCGACGCCTCGAACGCCGCGGCCTATGAACGGCGCAGCCCGGTGGAGACCACCCACGTGCAGCTGCCCACGGGCGATCGCCTGCTCGTCCCGACCGGCGCGGAGGCGCTGCGCCTCAAGGGCTTCCTGATCATGTGCCGTAACAGCAGCCGCGATTACGCCGACTTTGCAGACATGGTTGACAACGTGGAACCGGAGACCGCCGCGGTGGTGCTGGCCGGGATGGACAGGTATTACTGTTGTCAAACACCCAGGCGGGAATGGATGGCCACCCAGTTGGTCCGCCGGCTCGCGGACCCACATCCCTCCGATATCAGCGACGAATGGTCGGATTCCGGCGCGAAAGCGGACTGGGACGACGTCAGGCAGCGCTGCCTGTCGGTGGCCGTCGCGATGTTAGAGGAGGCGAGGTGACGTTGGCATCCGAACGGCGCCCGGCACCGCCGCCCGAGCGGCCCGGCGGCGAACAGCGCACGGCCAATGGCCCTTTCGACTCCGATCAGCCCGTCGAGTTCTGGCCGACGTCCGCCGTCCGTTCGGCGCTGCAGGGCGGCGACATCACCACCTGGAAGCGCATCGCCGCGGCGCTGAAACGCGACCCGTACGGACGGACCGCTCGCCAGGTCGAAGAGGTGCTCGAGGGCACGCGGCCGTACGGCATCGCCAAGGCCCTGTGGGAGGTGCTGGAGCGGGCCCGCACCCACCTGGAGGCCAACGAGCGCGCCGAGGTCGCCCGGCACATCCGGCTGCTGATTGACCGGTCGGGCCTGGGCGAACAGGAATTCGCGTCGCGCATCGGGGTGTCCCCCGAGGACCTGGGCAGCTACCTCGACGGCAGCGTCAGCCCCACGTCCGCGCTGATGATCCGGATGCGCCGGCTGTCGGATCGGTTCGTCAAGGTGAAGTCCGGCCGGTCGGCCGAATCCAACTGACGCGTCAGCGGCCGTTCATCGGCGTCACGTTCGACACCAGCCAGGTGTCGCCCTTCTTGGCCAGCGTGACCCGCAGCGCGGGCGCGGCCTGACTGGGCGGCTGGCCCGGGGCGTTCTGGGTGACCCGCAGGATCACCGCCACGCTGGCCGCCGACGGCCCCAGCGCCTCGACCCCCGCCGACAGCGTCGCGGCCTGCGCCGTCACGTTGTGCTGGGCCAGTTCCGCGCTCGACTTCCGGTACTGCTCCCGAAACGCGTCCGCCTGGTCCGGCACCATCATCGCCGCGGCCCGGTCGATGGAACTGGTTGGGGCGCTCGGGGTGAACGAGGCCATCGCCTCGGCCATGCCCGTGGCGACCTGAACCACCTCGCGGGTGTCCTTCTTGAAGTTGCGGTCCGTCTTGGTCCAGTGCGTGTACCCGGTCAGCACCGCCGCGCACAGGGCGGCCGCGCACAGGAAGACGACGGCCAGCCGCAGCCCCGGGGCATCGTCGTCAGTGCCGACGCTGACCGAATCGCGGCGCAGCAGCCAGAAGTTGACCCCCACCCCCTCGACGATCAGCAGCACCAAGACCGAGCACGCCGACACCCACCACAGCGGCCAGCCGAGGACGAACCCGATCGCCAACAGCGCGGCGATCGCGGCCAGCGGGGCCGCGATGTCGAAGGCCAGCAGCCGCCAGATGTTTCTCATCGGATGGAACTCAGCCCGGAGATCATCAGCTTGCCGTCGACGTCGGCCACCTCGAGCCGCAGGTTCCAGTGCACGACCTGCGGCTTGGCGCCGACATTCTCGCTGACCGACGTCGCGACCAGCATCACCGAGTCCATCCGGCTGGCGAACGGCGGCAGCTTGGTCGTCACTATTTCTCTTGGCGGCCTTGGGCGCTCCGGCTGGGTGTCCAGGTCGCGGTGCACCGTCTCGATCGCCACCGCCTCGATCCGACCGGCGCTCTGCGACTGCAGCTTCTGGACGACCTGCCGATAGGGGTCCACGGCCGCGTCGAAGTCGGTGTTGAGTTCCCCGACCGTTCCGTCGTGCAGCTTTTGCAGGCTGGCGTCGATGTTTCCGCTGTTCATGTTGATCAGCACGCCCGTCCACTCGGCGGCGGTCTGCATGACGCGGGTCAGGTAGACGCGCTCCGCCAGCTCGTCGCGGTGTGCGGACCAGATGACGTAGCCGAGCACGACGGCGGCGACCGCCAGCACGCCGAGGACCGTCGACGCGATGCCGTAGGTGGAGAAGATCCGCCCGCCCGCGGGTTCGGCCTCGTCGTCGGAATCGGCCTCATCTTCCGACTCGACGTCGGCTACGGATTCCACGTCGGCTTCGGATTCCAGGTCGGACATGGGCCGATCGTCGCATCCAAAAGAAGATGGAAGGATGGCGGGGTGACAGTAGAGGCCATTCGATCGGGCGTCGACCTGAGCTTTGTCGACGCGAACGCCCGCCCCCAAGACGACCTTTTCGGCCACGTCAACGGCCGCTGGCTGGACGACTACGACATTCCGCCGGACCGGGCGACCGACGGCGCGTTCCGCGCGCTGTACGACCGCGCCGAAGAGCAGGTGCGCGACCTGATCACCGAGGCGGCCGAGCAGGGCGCCGCGACGGGGACCGACCCGCAACGCATCGGTGACCTCTACGCCAGCTTCCTCGACGAGGACGCCGTCGAGCGCCGGGGCGTGCAGCCGCTGCTCGACGAGTTCGCCGTCATCGACGACTGCGCCGACACCGCTGCCCTGGCCGCCGCGGTCGGCGCCCTGCAGCGCACCGGGGTCGGCGGGGGCGTGGCGATGTACGTCGACACCGACGCCAAGAACTCGGCCCGTTACCTGGTGCACTTCGCCCAGTCCGGCATCGGCCTGCCCGACGAGTCCTATTTCCGCGAGGAGCGGCACGCCGAGGTGCTGGCCGCCTACCCGGGACACATCGCGCGGATGTTCGGGCTCGTCTACGGCGGGGACCCCGGAACGCACGCGGACACCGCGGCCCGGATCGTGGCGCTGGAGGCCAAGCTCGCCGCCGCCCACTGGGACGTGGTCAAGCGCCGCGACGCCGACCTCACGTACAACCTGCGCACGTTCGCCGAGCTGCGGACCGACGCGGCCGGCTTCGACTGGGACGGCTGGGTGACCGCGCTGGGCGGCACGCCCGACGCGCTCGCGGAAGTGGTTGTGCGGCAACCGGATTACCTGGCCGCGTTCGCCGCACTGTGGGACAGCGAAGATTTCGATGATTGGAAGCGCTGGGCGCGTTGGCGTTTGATCCGCGCCCGCGCCGCCTGGCTGACCGATGACCTGGTCGCCGCGGACTTCGACTTCTACGGCCGGCTGCTGACCGGCACCGAGCAGATCCGGGAACGCTGGAAGCGCGCGGTGGCCCTGGTGGAGAGCCTGATGGGTGACGCCGTCGGAAAGCTCTACGTGCAGCGGCATTTCCCGCCGGACGCCAAGGTCCGGATCGACACCCTGGTGGACAACCTGAAGGCGGCGTACCGCCAGTCCATCGGCGAGCTGGACTGGATGACGCCGCAGACCCGCGAGCGGGCGCTGGCCAAGCTGGAGAAGTTCACCGCCAAGGTCGGCTACCCGGAGAAGTGGCGCGACTACTCGAAGCTGGTCATCGACCGCGACGACCTGTACGGCAACTACCGGCGCGGGTACGCGGTCAACCACGACCGCGAGCTGGCCAAGCTCGGCGGCCCGGTGGACCGTGACGAGTGGTTCATGACGCCGCAGACCGTCAACGCCTATTACAACCCGGGGATGAACGAAATCGTCTTCCCCGCAGCCATTTTGCAACCACCGTTCTTCGACGCCGAGGCCGACGACGCCGCCAACTACGGCGGGATCGGCGCGGTGATCGGCCACGAGATCGGGCACGGCTTCGACGACCAGGGCGCCAAGTACGACGGCGACGGCAACCTGGTCGACTGGTGGACCGACGACGACCGCACCGAGTTCGGCGCCCGCACCAACGCGCTGATCGAACAGTACGAGGCGTACGTGCCGCGGGCGCTCGGCGACGGCCACCACGTCAACGGCGCCTTCACGGTCGGCGAGAACATCGGCGACCTGGGCGGGTTGTCCATCGCGCTGCTGGCCTACCAGCTGTCGCTGAACGGCCAGGCCGCCCCGGTCATCAACGGCCTGAGCGGCGTGCAGCGCGTGTTCTACGGCTGGGCGCAGGTGTGGCGCACCAAATCACGTGACGCCGAAGCGATCCGGCGCCTCGCGGTGGATCCGCATTCCCCGCCGGAGTTCCGTTGCAACGGCGTCGTCCGCAACATGGACGCGTTTTACGAAGCCTTCGGCGTGGCCGAGGGAGACGCGCTGTACCTGGCCCCGGCGAGCCGGGTCCGGATCTGGAACTAGGCAACCGCCTCGATGCGCGCCGGCACGTGCTTGTGCCACGGTGTGCCCGCGTAGGGGTCGCGCCATTCGGTGGAGGTGAGCGCGTTCGGGGCGACGCCGGGAACGACGGTGCGCCCGTCCTCGTCGAGGTAGTCGAGACCGAAACCGTTGGGCAGGGCGGCATGCCCGGCGAGCATGGTCTCGGTGACTTCGACGGTCGCCTCGGCGCTGCCGGCCGCGGTGCTGACGCGCGCCCGGCCCCCGTCGACGAGCCCGAGCACCTGGGCGTCCTCGACGCTGACGCGCAGCGCCCCGTCGGCGTCGCGTTTGCGCCAGGACGGGTCGCGGATGATGTCGTTGGCGGTGTAGGCGCGCCGCTCGCCCACCGACAGCACGATGGGGAACTCCGACGTGGTCAGCTCGGTCGACGTCGCGGCCAAAGCCCTTAGGTCGAACAGCATTTCGGGGATTTCCAGCGCGATCTTGTGATCGGAGTGGCCGATCAGCGCGAAGTCATCCTCGTAGTTGTGCGCGGTGAACGTGACCCCGGACGGGTTGTCCAGGATCGCGTCGAACAGCGCGTTGCCGTCGGCATGGCCGGCCCGCCGGACCGCGTCCGGATAGGTCATGGCGGTCTTCTGGGCCAGCCCCCACAGGGCGGCCGCCCCCGCCATGCCCGCCGGCAGCGTGGGCCCCAGCGTCTCGTACAGGACGTAGGGCAGCAGCTTCGCCACGGTCGGGTTGCCGCCGACCGCGGTGAGGAATGCCTCGGTGTAGGCCTGGCGGCCCCGCTGCGCTGCCTCGCGCAGGGGTCGCAGGTCGGCGTCGCCGACCACCCCGAGCGCGCGTACCAGCCGGGCCCAGATCTCCGGTTCGGGCAGGGTGCCCGGCAGCGGCTCGAGAAGCGGGCGGCGCAGCTGAAAACCGTTGTGCGGGAATTCGAAGTTGAAGAACGTGGCTTCCGGCTTCTCGAACTGTGACGCCGCGGGGAGCACGTAGTGGGCCAACCTGGCCGTCTCGGTCATCGCGACGTCGACGACCACCATCAGCTCCAGCGATCCGAACGCCTCCCGGCACGCCGCCGAATTGGCCAGCGAGTGGGCGGGATTCGCGCTTTCGACGATCATCGCCCGGAACCGGTCCGGGTGGTCGGTCAGGATCTCCTCGGGCACGGCGTTGCTGGGGATCAGCCCTGCGATGATCGGCGCACCGGTGACGGGCGTGCGGCCCGTGACCGTGCTGAACAGCGGTGCGAGTGACGAATGCAGATGCTGGCCACCCTTTTTCGCGAAGTTGCCGGTGAGGATCCACAGCAACTTGTTCAGGTAGGAGCACAGCGTGCTGTTCGGCGCCTGCTGGATGCCGAGGTCTTCGAACACGGCGACGCTGGCGGCGCTGCCGATACGCCGCGCGGCCGCGCGCAGCAATTCCTCGTCGACGCCGCAGCGCTGCGCGTAGTCGCCGACCGGGACCGCGCGCAGCTCCGCGCGGACGGCGTCGGCGCCGTGCACGTGCTCGGCGAGAAACGCTTCGTTGCAGAGGTTTTCCTGAACCAGGACGGCGGCCAGCGCCGCCAGGCACCAGGCGTCGGTCCCGGGCCGGACCCGCAGATGGAAGTCGGACATCTTGGCGGTGTCGGTGAGGACGGGATCCATCACGATCATCGACCGGGCCGGATCCTTGGCGATCTCGTTGAGCACCACCCGGGCCCGGGGGAAGCTCTGCGACATCCACGGGTTCTTGCCGACGAACACCGACACCTCGGCGTGCTCGAACTCGCCGCGCGTGTGTCCGCCGTACAGGTGCGCATCCACCCACGCTTCGCCGGTCTTCTCCTGCGCCAACGCATTTGACCGGTAGCGCGCGCCCAGCGCCTTCAGGAACGCCCCGCTGTAGGCCCCGCCCAGGTGATTGCCCTGCCCGCCGCCGCCGTAGTAGAAGATCTTGTCGCCGCCGTAGGTGTCGCGGATGTGTTTGAAGCCCTCGGCGATCTCGACAACGGCGGTGTCCCAGTCGATCTCCTCGAAGGTTCCGTCGGCGCGGCGGCGCATCGGCGACGTCAGGCGGGCGCGGTTGTTCTGGTAGTGGTCCAGCCGCAGCGCCTTGTTGCAGGTGTAGCCCTGCGTTCCCGGATGCGCCTTGTCACCCCGGATGCGGGCCAGTTTGCGATCCTCGACCTGCACCACGATGCCGCAGTTGCATTCACACAGGATGCAGGCGGTGGGCTGCCAATCTGTGGTCGTCATTGCGAATTCCTCTCGGAGAGCTCGGCCGCCAGCAGCCGATGCAGCTGCCGGTGCACGACATCAAGGGGTGTCAGGTCGCGCCGCACCCGGGCCAGCACGATCGCGCCCTCGAGCGCGCTCGTCGCCAGCACCGCGAATTCGCCGGCACGGTCCGGGGCCACGCCGTCGGCGACGACGCGCGCAGCGATCAGGTCCGACCAGCGGTCGAACACCGCCGCCGCGCGCTCGACCACCGGCGCCATCCGGTCGCGGTCGGATTGCTCGCCGGCTTCGACGGAGACGGCGACGACGGGGCAGCCGGCGCGGAAGTCGCTGTCCAGCAGCTGGCGGCGGTACTTCTCGATCAGCGTGTCCAGCAGCTCGAGGCTGCCGCCGGCCTCGGCGATGACGGCGGCCACGTGCTCGCCGGCGTAGTCGACGGCCTCGCAGAGCAGCTGGGTCCGCCCTCCCGGGAAGTAGTGATAGGCCGACCCGCGCGGCGCGCCGCTGTGCTCGAGAACGTCCGAGATGGCGGTGGCGTGCGCCCCGCGCTCCCTGATCAGCAGGGCGGCGGAAACCACCATCCGCTCGCGGGGGCTACGCATATGTATGATGCTATACATAATCCGATGCCGCGCGAAAGTACCCGCGCGAGAAGACACAAAATCGCCCTATTCCGAGCAAGAATGGGCGATTTTGCGTCTGGTGGGGTTTAGTTCATCCAGTCGGCGGAGCCGTCGTTCTTCTTGTAGTCGCCGCCGGTGGAGTTCTTCACGATGATCGGATCGCCGGGCCCGAAGTTGTCGAAGAACCACCGCGCGTTGCTCGGGCTGATGTTGATGCAGCCGTGGCTGACGTCGCGCTTGCCCTGGTCGTCCACCGACCACGGCGCGCTGTGCACGAAGTCGCCGACGTTGTCGAAGCGGACGGCCAGCTCGACCGTCACCTTGTAGCCGTACGTCGAGTTGACCGGGACCCCGTAGGTCGAGGAATCCATCACCACCGAGGGCATCTTCTCCTGCACGTAGTAGGTGCCGTTGGGGGTCTGGTGGTTGCCGGACGTCATGCCCATCGACATCGGGATGGTCTTCTCCACGGTGCCGTTGCGGGTGACGGTCAGTTGGTGCGTGGAGTCGTCCGCCGTGGCCACCAGGGTGTCGCCGGTGTGGAAGCTCATCACGGTGCCGCCGGCGTCGACGGTCACGTCGGTGTGGGCGGGCCAGAAGCTCAGCGGGCGCCAGCGCAGCTGCGTCGGCGTCATCCAGTAGAACTTGCCCGGCACCGGCGGGGTCGACATCACGTGGACCGCGTCGATGGCCGCGCCCGCGTCGTCGACCCGGCCGGGGAAGTTGATGATGATCGGCTGGGCCACGCCCACCGTCGAGCCGTTCTTCGGGACGAACGAGGGCGGCCCGAACGGCGCCGTGCCCGTGAAGGGCGTCGGGTTCTGCCCGGCGGCGGGACCCGCGGCCGCGGGCAGGGCGCCGGGGAACTGGAACGGCGGCGGCGCGAGCGGGTCGGCGGGCGGCGGCGCCGCGACGGGCGGCGGCGCGGGAGCGGCGGGCGGGTCCGCGGGCGCCGCCACGGTCCCCGGGTCGCCCGGGGCCGGGTCGGGATCGGCGAGCGCGGGCACCGCGCTCAGCACCAGGACCCCGCTCAACACGGAAGCCAATCCGGCCGCCTTCAGAGCCGCGAACATATGCATCCCTCCAGTCGACTACTCCGAAATAGTGTGGCATAGCGCGCACCCCGGCTACCCGTTCCGCGACGGGCGGCGCACCGGTGTGCGGCCCGGTCGGCACCGCTGACCTGCGCAGCTATGAATTGCGTGAGCTTGCCGGGGCGGGCGCTGGAGCGGGGTCGAGCATCTGCCGATTGGCCGCCATCCCGGCCAGCGCGGCGCCCATCAGGCCGGCCGAGGCGGTCAGCATCAGCGCGACGCTGCGCTCGTAGAGCAGTCCCCCCGCCAGCGAGCCGGCCATGATGCCCACCTGAAAGGCCGTCACATACAACCCCGAGGCGCCGTCGGGGTCGTCGGCCCCATTGCGCATCGCGGCGGACTGCAGCATCGGCGAGACGGCGGTGGCCATGGCGCCCCACAACACGATCGCCCCGATTCCGACCAGCGCGACCGAATAGGGGGCGCCGGCGCGACCGCCGCCGAACGCGAGCGCGGTCAACACCACGAACGCGGCGGTCAACCCCGCCATGCAGACGAGCACGGCGCCCCGGGGCCGGCGGTCCAGGGGCCGCGCCACCAGACCCACGGCGATCACCCCGGCCGCGCCGTAGGCGGCCAGCACCCAGGCGAGGTTCGGTCCGCGCACGCCGACGACCTCCCGGATGATCACGACGATGTAGGTGTACGACACGAAATGGCCGGTGACGCCGACCATGGTGATGACGCTGACGACGATCAGGGCGCGGTTGCGGTGGTGGCGCGCCCGCGGGCCCACGCACTTGAGCTGGTCGGCGGACAACACCAGCTCGGGCAGCAACAGCCAGGCCGCCAGGGTCACGACGGCCGCGGCGACGGTGACGCACACCGCGGCCAGCCGCCAGCCCCACATCAGGCTCAGGGCGGCCGTGAGCGGGCTGCCGATCACCAGCGCCAGGCTGGTGCCGATGTAGATCGACATCGTGGCGCGTCCCGCATGGCTCGGCGGCACCAGCCGGGTGGCGAGCGGGGCGATGATCGACCACAGCAGCCCGTGGGTGAGCGCGCACAGCACCCGCCCGACGGCCAGCACGGCGAAGTTGGGCGCCAGCGCCGAGATGAGCTGCGAGACCGTCAGGCAGACGAGGCTGGCCACCAGCGCCCGGCGGCGCGGCCAATGCGCCGTCCAGCGCACCAGCGGAAACGTCGACAGGGCCGCCACCAGCGCGTACCAGGTCAGCAGGGTTCCCACCAGGACGACGCTGACCTGCAGGTTCCGCGCGATCGCCGAGAGCGCGCCCACCGGCAGGATCTCCGCCGTGACGTATGTGAAGGCGGCGGCGGCCAGCACCGACAGCTGCGCGGCGACCCGTGGCGTCCACGTTCGCGCGGCAGTGGTGGCGGCTTCGACAGTCATAGGATCGGGTACGCAATCGGCCGGGCAAGGCTGCTTGGCGAGATCACGCTGCACCTACCGTACGCACCGCAACAATAGGTTCCCCGGAGTTAGCGGTTCAACACGCCTACCGAGAGCGATCAGGAACGGACCAGGCGCGCGATGGCGGCCGAGGCTTCGGCCAGCTTGATGTCGGCCTCGTCGCCGCCCTCGGCCACTGCGTTGGTGACGCAGTGGTTCAGGTGCTCGTCGAGCAGGTTCAGCGCCACCGACCGCAATGCGCTGTTGACCGCGCTGATCTGGGTGAGGACGTCGATGCAGTACTTGTCTTCCTCGATCATGCGCGCGATGCCCCGCACCTGGCCCTCGATGCGCCGCAGCCGCTTGGCGTAGTTGTCCTTCTGCTGCGAGTATCCGTGCTCGGTCGTCATGTATCCATGCTACTTGGTACCCCGACGGGGTATGCCCGCAAATATTGGGTTGGTCGCGCCGCGCATACTTGCACGATGGCCCCTGACATCAAACCCCGCAGTCGCGAAGTCACCGACGGTCTGGAGAAGGCCGCCTCTCGTGGCATGCTGCGCGCGGTAGGCATGGGAGACGACGACTTCGCCAAGCCGCAGATCGGGGTGGCCTCGTCGTGGAACGAGATCACACCGTGCAACCTGTCCCTGGACCGGCTCGCCAAGGCGGTCAAGGAGGGGGTGTTCTCGGCCGGCGGCTACCCGCTCGAATTCGGCACGATCTCGGTGTCCGACGGCATCTCGATGGGCCACGAGGGCATGCACTTCTCGCTGGTGTCGCGTGAGGTGATCGCCGACAGCGTCGAGACCGTGATGCAGGCCGAGCGCTTGGATGGGTCCGTGCTATTGGCCGGCTGCGACAAGTCGCTGCCCGGCATGCTGATGGCCGCCGCCCGCCTGGACCTGGCCGCGGTGTTTCTCTACGCGGGCTCAATCTTGCCGGGCGTGGCCAAGCTCTCCGACGGCAGCGAGCGCGAGGTCACCATCATCGACGCGTTCGAGGCCGTCGGGGCGTGCGCGCGCGGGTTGATGCCGCGCGAGGACGTCGACGCGATCGAGCGCGCGATCTGTCCGGGCGAGGGCGCCTGCGGTGGCATGTTCACCGCCAACACCATGGCCAGCGCCGCCGAGGCGCTGGGTATGTCGCTGCCCGGCAGCGCGGCGCCCCCGGCCACCGACCGGCGCCGCGACGGGTTCGCCCGGCGCAGCGGCCAGGCCGTCATCGAGTTGCTGCGCCGCGGCATCACCGCACGCGACATCCTCACCAAGGAGGCGTTCGAGAACGCTATCGCGGTGGTGATGGCGTTCGGCGGCTCCACCAACGCGGTGCTGCACCTGCTGGCCATCGCGCACGAGGCCGACGTGGAGCTGTCGCTCGAGGACTTCAGCCGGATCGGGTCGAAGGTGCCGCACCTGGCCGACGTCAAACCTTTTGGTCGCCATGTGATGTTCGACGTCGACCACATCGGCGGGGTTCCCGTGATCATGAAGGCGCTACTGGACGCGGGCCTGCTGCACGGCGACTGCCTGACCGTCACCGGCCAGACCATGGCCGAAAACCTCTCGGCCATCGCCCCGCCTGATCCGGACGGCAAGGTGCTGCGGGCGCTCGACAACCCGATCCACCCGACCGGGGGGATCACGATCCTGCGCGGCTCCTTGGCGCCCGACGGCGCGGTGGTCAAGTCCGCGGGCTTCGACTCCAACGTGTTCGAAGGCACCGCAAGGGTTTTCGACGGCGAGCGCGCCGCGCTGAACGCCCTCGAGGACGGCACCATCACCAACGGTGACGCCGTGGTGATCCGCTACGAGGGCCCGAAGGGCGGGCCCGGGATGCGCGAAATGCTCGCCATCACCGGTGCGATCAAAGGCGCCGGGCTGGGTAAGGACGTGCTGCTGCTGACCGACGGCCGATTCTCCGGCGGCACCACCGGCCTGTGCGTCGGGCACATCGCCCCGGAGGCGGTCGACGGCGGACCGATCGCCTTCCTGCGCGACGGCGACCGAATCCGCCTCGACGTCGCCAACGCCACACTCGACGTCGTGGGCGATGAAGCCGAATTCGCTTCTCGTCGTGAGGGTTTCACTCCCCCGCCGCCGCGCTACAAGACCGGCGTGCTGGCCAAGTACGTCAAGCTGGTCGGCTCTGCGTCGGGTGGCGCAATCTGCGGCTAGGCCCGCGTGGCCGCCTGGCGGGTGCGCATGCCGAAGTAGGTGGCGTTGAGGCCCAGGAGGGTCAGCAACGCGCCCGCAACGACATTCGACCAGGTCATGCCGCCGGTCGCGGTGAAGCCGGGCAGCACCCACGGCGCGACGACGAGCCACAAGCCCAGCACCGGCAGCGTCCACGTCATGCCGTGGGCGCGATCCAGGGCCGTCGCGAAACCGTAGGCCAGGAACGCCACCGCGATCCCGACGATCAGGTCGGACGTGGCGAGCGATGCCGTTCCGCTGAATCCCACCAGCCACGGTGAGGCGGCCACGTACAGGCCGGTCAGCAGGGCCAGGCCGAAGGTGACATGCGCGCTCGTCGACTCGGCGACGCGCTCGTAATTCGCGCGCAGGGCCAATAAATCGGGGTGGTGATCGATTGATGAATGGACCGTACTCATTTTGTGACCTTTCTGTTATGCAGCAAGCCTTTTGAGCTTGGCTGCACCCATCCATCCGCTGTCAAGATTACGCTCGGACGTCGCGCAATTCGAGAGACCGCGTAGCGTCGGGGTCATGGACATCGCGGACCGGCTGCGGCTCGACGTTCCGGTGGCGCAGGCCGGAATGGGCGGTGGCATAGCTCAGGCGGCGCTGGCCACCGCGGTCGCCAAGGCCGGGGGCCTCGGCACCCTGGGCATCGCCACCGCTCGCCAGCTGCGGGCGTCGATCGATGAGGTGCGCGAGCGGGCACCCGGGCGCGCGGTAGCGGTAAACCTGTTGCTGCCCTTCGTCCATCGCAAGCACGTCGCGGTCTGTGTCGACACCCGCGTGGACGCCGTCGTGCTGGCGTTCGGCGAGAAGCGGGGGCTCGTCGAGCACCTGCGCAAGGCGGGGATCTTCGTGTTCGTGATGGTCGGCACCGAGGCGCAGGCACGCACCGCGATCGCCTGCGGCGCCGACGGTTTGATCGCCCAGGGACGCGAGGCCGGCGGCCACCTCGTCGGAACCATGCCCGCGCTGGATTTTCTGCCCCGGGCCCTGAGGGCGGCCGGGAAGCGTCCGGTGTTCCTGGCCGGCGGCATCGCCACCGCCGCCGACACGCGCGCCGCGCTGGACGCCGGGGCCGGCGGGGTCGTCGCCGGCACCCGGTTCCTGTTGACGCACGAGGCCAACGCGAGCCGCGAATACCAGCGGCGAGTCATCAACGCGGACAAGACCATTGAAACCAACCTGTTCGGCCTGAGCTGGCCGCTGCGCCACCGTGTCGTGCCCAACGCGGCGACCCGCCGCTGGTGCGGGGAGGACGGGAAGGCCAAGGCCCTGCCCACCGCCCTCAACGCGGCCAGCCGCCCGCTGTCGGTGCTCGGTTATTTCGACGCGGGCGCGCTGATGCGGCTGCAGTCGCCGGGCCGCCCGTTCTTCACCCCGCTGGTGCCGGTGGCCGGCACGCCCGATTCCTGGCTGGACGGCGCCGCCCTGTACGCCGGCGAAACCGCCTTGCGCATCGGCGAACTCACCTCCGCGGCACAGGCCGTCGCCGACCTCACCCCGCGGTGACGGGCTGCCGCACCAAGGCCAGCGCGAAGCCGTCCCAGTGCTTGGCCCCGACCGTCTGGATCACCGCGGTGTCCAGCCGCGGGTGCTCGCCCATCAGCTGCAGCGTCCGCCGCGTCGCCCGCACCCGCTCGTCGTCGCAGTCGGGATCGAGGATCCGGCCCTCGCGAATGACGTTGTCCAGCACGATGACCGAACCGGGGCGGGCCAGCCGCACCGCCCACTCGAGATACGCGGCGTAGTTCTCCTTGTCGGCGTCGATGAACACCAGGTCGAAGGGCCCACCGGTCAGCGTCGGCAACGTGTCGAGCGCGGCGCCCACGATCACCTCCACGCGGTCGGCCACTCCGGCGCGCTGCAGGTTGGCCCGCGCGACCTCGGCGTGCTTGGGCTCGTATTCCAGCGTCACCACCCGCCCCTGCGGGCCCGTACCACGCGCCAGCCAAATGGTGCTGAAGCCGCCCAGCGTGCCGATCTCGAGGACGCGGTGCGCCTGGGTGGCACCGGCCAGCAGGCACAGGAACTTGCCCTGCTGAGCCGACACGGCGATCTGGGGTAACCCGGCCACGTCGCTGGCCTCGAGGGCCGCGGCCAGGGCCGGGTCCTCGCCGACCACGGTGTTGTCCAAGAATGCGTCGACGTCTTGCGGGGTCGGTTTTTCGGTCATGACGCCACGCTAGGCGTGGGTATTTACCGGATACCCATAGGGGGTATAAAGTGGCGGTGTCCACGAAACACAGGAGGGCGATCGAAAATGGCCGAGTACGACGCGGGAACGTTGCTGAGCTGTGGTCACGAGGGCTGCGGATGTCGCGTTCGCATCGAGGTTCCCTGCCACTGCTCCGGCGCGGGTGAGCCGTACCGCTGCACCTGCGGCGACGAGCTGAGGCCGGTGGAGTAGCCCGCAGCGCCCGCGATCAGCGCCCGAACGCGCGACCGGCCAGCTCGACCCCGGCCCGCAGCCGAAGGGCGGTGGCCGACGCGCCGACGGCCACCGCGTGGCCCCCGGGTTCGATGCGCCAGGTTTGGGCGCCGCCGTCGTAGCGGGCGAGCAGGCGGGGATCGGCCTCGATGGTGACCCGGCGGCTTTCGCCCGGCTCGAGCTCCAGGCGCGCAAATCCCAGCAGCCGCAGGCATCGCCCGGCGGGCGCCGCGGTCAGGTACAGCTGCGGGACGTCGGCCCCGGCGCGATCACCGACGTTGGCCACGGTGAAACTCGCGGTGACGCTTTCGCCGCCGGCCACCACCAGGTCCCGGTATTCGAAGCTGGTGTAGGACAGGCCATGACCGAACGCGAACATCGGTGTCAGGCCGTTCCCGGCGAACCAGCGGTAGCCGACGTCGGCCCCTTCGAAGTAGTCGATCGTCGTCGGCGTCCCCCACGGGGCATCCGGGTCGGGCAGCTCCGGCCGCGGCGTCTGGCTCAGGTCCACCGGGAAGGTGATCGGCAACCGGCCCGACGGATTCACCCGCCCGGCAAGGACTTCCGCGATCGCCCGGCCGCCGGCCTGGCCCGGATACCAGGCCTGCACGATGGCGTTCACCGAATCTAGCCACGGCATGGCCACCGGGTTGCCGGTCTGAAGTACCACGACGGTATTCGGGCTGGCGGCCGACACCGCGGCGATCAGCGCGTCCTGGCCCCAGGGCAGCGAGAGGTCGGCGCCGTCGAAGCCCTCACCTTCGGCGCGGACGGCGAAGACGATCGCGATGTCGGCCCGCCGCGCGGCCCGCGCGGCCTCCGCGGGGCTGACGCCGGGATCGAAATCGATCTGCGCGCGCGGAAGTCGGCTGCGCAGCTCGTTCAGCGGGCTCGACGGGAGCAGGTAGAGGTTGCGTAACCCGGCCTCCAGGCCCGGGCCCCCGATCGGGATCACGCCGGCGTAGCCGCCCGGCGGCACGACGGCGCTCGAACCGTAGCCAGCCGCGACGCCCAGCTGCGAGTATCCGCCGATGACGGCGATGCGCGCGGTGGACTCGGGCGCGATGGGCAGCACGCCGCCGTTGGCCAGCAGCACGATCCCCTGCCGCGCGATCCGCAACGCGATGTCGTTGTGCGCGTTCATATCCGGCTCCGGCGCGGACCCGCGCCGCTCGATTCCGACCGCGAACATCGACCGCAGGATCCGCCGGACCATGTCCGACAGGCGCTCGGCAGGCAGCCTCCCGTCGGCGTGGGCGGCCCGCAACCCCTCCCCGAACGCCTCCGATTGCCACAGCAGCGCGTCGATCTGCGCGCCGCACTCCTGGTCGAGGCCGGCCAGCGCGCATTCCCAGGTGGGCGTGCCGCCCCAGTCGGACATGACCCAACCGCGGTATCCCCAGGCGCCTTTCAGCACCTGGTTGATCAGAGCGTCGTTGGCGGCGGCGTAGTCGCCGTTGACCTTGTTGTAGGCCGCCATCACGGCCCCGGGCGAGGAGCGCTCGACGGCGATCTCGAAGGCCAGCAGGTCGGATTCGCGGTGCGCGGCGGGATCGATGACCGCGTTCAGCCAGTGCCGGTTGGTCTCGTTGCAGTTCAGCGAGAAGTGCTTGACCGTCGAAATCACGCCCTGCTCCTGGATCCCGTTGACCGACTCGGCCGCGAGCGTCCCCGTCAAAAGTGGGTCCTCGGAAAGGTATTCGAAATTGCGGCCGTTGCGCGGGTCGCGCGCCAGGTTCATCGCGCCCGCCAGCTGCACGTTGAACCCGCGGCTGCGCGCCTCCCGGCCGATCACGGCGCCGGCGGCGCGGGCCTGCGCCGGGTCGAAGCCGGCGGCCAGCGCCAGGCCGGCCGGCAGCGCGGTGGCGGTGTCGCCGGGGCGGTAGCCGGGGTTGGTGACGCCGAGGCCGGCGTCGCTCATCAGCAGCGCGGGGACCCCGAGCCGCGGGACGCCGGGCGCGTACCCGGCGCTCATCGGGACGCCCGGCGGGATACGTTCGTCGCGCAGCGGCCACAGCTCGCCCGCGCCCATCACCCCGACGATCAGCGAGAACCGCTCGTCGTCGGTCATCTGGGCCTCGACCTCGCGCGCGCGAACGTCGGGATCGCTCACCGCACACCCTCTTTCGCGTAGACGACCCGCAGCACGTGCCCCAGCTCGGGTCCCATCACCAGCTCCGCCAACTCGCAGATGGTCGCGACAAATTCCGGGCCGTGCGCCGGCTCGGCCCGGCACAGGTGATGCGCGACCTCGTGCAGCACCACCAGCTCGCGCAGCGCCCAGTCGGCGGTGTCGCGGTCGGGAACCGCGATGGTGCCTGCGCCGTCACGGTTTTCGTAGTGCGCCGCGGTGGCGGCCCGCCGCGAGCGCACCCGCAGCGGCGACGCGTCGGGCCAGCGCCGCCGCACCGACGGCAGCGCGAGCACCTCGTCGACGTAGCGCTGGACGGAGGCGACCGACCCGAATCTCCCCTCGGGCGGCAGCGTCAGCCGGGTGCCGAAGAACTCGACGGAGGGCGACCCGTGCTCGGCGGCGCGGTCGAACAGCGTGCGGACGAAGTCCTCGGCCGCATAAACCTTGGCGCGCTGCGAATCGCGAGCCCCACGAGTCACTGGCGCAATGCGCTCCGGGCGCCGGGCAGTTCGGGGCTGTTGCCGAGCCGCGCCCGCCGGCCGGCCCGGTCCCCCGCCCGGCGCGCCGCCGACGAGTACCCCGCGGTCGCGCGGCTGACCTGATAGGTGCCGCGCGCCTTCGACGCGCCGCGGTAAAAGTCGCGCAGCTCGAGTTCCTTGTCGCGCAAGGCGATCGCGGTGCCGGGCGGCCGGCGGCGGTCCCTGGTGGCCTCGCGCGTGGCCTCCTCGCGGGCCTCGGCCAGGCGCTGGCCGACGCGCGCGCCGAACGCGAGCTGAAAGTTGAGGCGGGCAGTGATCGTCGGCGTGGGGCGGTGCGCGCCGGACGCCAGGTAGGCGTCCGACGCCCGCACCATCTGGACGACCAGGCTGGCGTAGAGGGCGTGGGTCGCGTCGATGTCCTCGGCGAACCCGTACGCGTAGACGAACGTCGAGTTCGACGCCACGTCGCAGCGCACGTCGTTGGCCAGGGCGATCACCACGAAAAGCTGCACATAAGTCCGCAGCCCCCGGGTGCCGGCCGCGCCGATGGTGATGGTCCGCTGCGTCGGGGCCTGCACCGGCGAGCGCTTGGCGGCGTGCGAGCGCGCCACCGCCAGGTCGATGGAGGCCGCCGTCGCCAGCCGTTGCGCGGCGGTCATGAAGGCGTCCGCCTCGTGCGCGTTGTCCGTGCCCTCGGCCTGACGCAGCAGCGCCGCGATGCGGGCCAGCATCTTGTCGTCTGTCATGTGCGCCAAACTAGCGCAGCGAGACGACACGTCGCCTACAGCCGTTTGGTGATCCAGGAGACCACGTCGCCGAGCACCTGGTCGCGCTCCGGCTCGTTGAAGACCTCGTGGTACAGGCCGGGGTAGACCTTCAACTCGACGTCGGTGGAGCCCACGCATTCGACCAGACGGCGGCTGCCGTCGACGGGGATCAGCCGGTCGTCGAAGCCGTGCACCACCAGCAGCGGCGCCGTCAACGCCGGTGCGCGCTGCGGCATGGTCTGACCGACCTCCAGCAGCGCGCGCCCGACGCCGGCCGGCACCTTGCCGTGGTACACCAGCGGGTCGGAGTTGTAGGCCGCCACCACCGCGGGATCCCGCGAAATCGCGTCGACGTCGAGTTCCTGGACGGGAAGGCCGGGCACGACGACGCCGAGCACCTTGGCGGCCAGGATCATCAACGGGGAAACCAGCTCCTGGGCCGCCACCGCCGGGGCCGACAGCACCATCATGTCGTAGTTGTCCGGGCGTTCGACGCCGTAGGCGAACACGATCCCGCCGCCCATGCTGTGACCGAGCACGATGCACTTGAGGCCGGGATGCTCCCGCGTGGCCATGCCGACCAGGGTGTCGAAATCGGTCGTGTACTCGGAAATGTCCCGCACCAGCATCCGCTTGCCGCCGGAGCGGCCGTGGCCCCGGTGGTCCAGGGCGTAGGTGACCAGGCCGGCGGCGCCGAAGCACTGCGCGACGTGGTCGTAGCGGCGGGCGTACTCGCCGAGGCCGTGGGACAGCACCACCACCGCCCGGGGCGCGGCCTCCGGCGTCCAGACGTCGTAGACGATGCGCACGCCGCCGAGGCCGTCGAAGGTCCGTTCAGCGCGAGTTGTCATTACCGGGCAGCGTAGTGGCTCGGGGTCGAGCCGGTGTCGGAGACACTGCGTAGGCTCGTTCAGTGTGAAGCTGCTCACCGAAAATTCTCAGGGCGGCCCCGGGGTCGGCGGGGACTTCTCGACCGACGCCGAGCCGTACCGTCGCGAACTGCTGGCGCACTGCTACCGGATGACCGGGTCGCTGCACGACGCCGAGGATCTGGTGCAGGAGACCCTGCTGCGGGCCTGGAAGGCCTATGACCGTTTCGAGGGCAAGTCGTCGATGCGGACCTGGCTGCATCGCATCGCCACCAACACCTGCCTGACCGCGCTGGAGGGCCGGCAGCGCCGGCCGTTGCCGACGGGGCTGGGGGCGCCCAGCTCGGACCCGACCGCGGAGCTGGTGGAACGCCAGGAGGTGCCGTGGCTGGAGCCGCTGCCGGAGCTGACGGAGGACCCGGCGGACCCGTCGGTCATCGTCGGGTCACGCGAGTCGGTGCGATTGGCGTTCGTCGCTGCGCTGCAACACCTTTCACCCCGGCAGCGCGCGGTGTTGCTGTTGCGCGACGTGCTGCAGTGGAAGGCCGCCGAGGTGGCCGAGGCGATCGGCACCACCACGACCGCCGTCAACAGCCTGCTGCAGCGGGCCCGCACCCAGCTCGAGGCCGTCGCGCCCAGCTCCACCGACCGGTTGACGCCGCCCGATTCGGCCGAGGCCCAGGACCTGCTGGACCGCTACATCGCGGCGTTCGAGGCCTACGACATCGACCGGCTGGTAGAGCTGTTCACCGCCGAGGCGATCTGGGAGATGCCGCCGTACGTCGGCTGGTACCGCGGCCCCCGGGACATCATCACGCTCATCCACCAGCAGTGCCCGGCCGAACATCCCGGCGACATGCGCCTGCTGCCCGTTGTCGCCAACGGCCAACCCGGCGCGGCGATGTACATGCGCGCGGGTGACGTGCACGTGCCGTTTCAACTGCATGTCCTCGACATCAGCGACGGCCGGGTGTCGCGGGTGGTGGCGTTCCTCGACGGCACCCTCTTCGAGAAATTCGGGCTGCCCGCTACCGTGTGACGATGCCGAATCCCCCGCTCGTCACACCCGCGCCCGGGCGGCCGCTGCTGTTGCTGGGCGGTTTCGACATCGCCGCCCTGGGCTACGCCGCCGAGGAATTGTTCGTCTCCGGAGCGGCCACCTCCTACGCGCCCACCACCGCGCTGGGCCCTGACGGCGGGTGGAGCGTAACGCCCAGGGACACCGCGGAATACACCACGCGCATCGTGGCGCTCACCCCAACCGACCCGGCCCGGTTCAACGGGACGGTGCTGGTGGAATGGCTCAACGTGAGCGGCGGCATCGACGCCCCGGCGGTGTGGATGATGGCGCATCGCGAGATCCTTCGCGCGGGCTACGCCTACGTCGCGGTCTCGGCCCAAAAGGTCGGGGTGGACGGCGGCGGCGCCAACCTGCTCGGCTTCGACATGTCGCTGAAGAGCCAGGACCCGGCGCGCTACGCCGCGCTGGGCCACCCGGGCGACGAGTATTCCTACGACATCTTTTCCCAGATGGGGGCACTCGTCCGTGACGGCATACTCGGCGATCTGCCGGTGCGCCACGTGGTCGCCGTGGGCGAGTCGCAGTCGGCGATGTTCCTGACGACCTACGTCAACGCCGTCGATCCGCTCGCCCAAAGCTACGACGGTTTTCTGGTGCATTCCCGGTTCGGGTCGGCCGCGCCGCTGGACGGCGTTTCCATCTTCGACGAATCACAACTCGACGTGCCCGACGCGGTCACGTTCCGCGCCGACCTACGCGTCCCGCTCATCACGATCATCACCGAGACCGACCTGTTCGGCGGCCCGCGGGAAGGCTACTACTTCGCCAGGCAGCCCGACGGCCACCGGCTGCGCGTCTGGGAGATCGCCGGCGCGGCGCACGCCGACAACTACACGATCCAGGTGGCGCCGATCGACGACGGCTCCGCGCCGCTCGATGCCATCGTGGCCGCCTACGCGCCGACGAACACGCTGATGGGCCAGCAGCTGGAGCACTACATCAACTTCGCCCCGCAGCACCACTACGTCGTGCAGGCAGCGCTCGCCGCGCTGCATACCTGGGTCAGCACCGGCGAACCGGCGCCCACCGCCCCACCGATCGAGGTCCACCACGGCGAGCTGCCCCGGCCCGTTCTCGATCACCACGGCCTGGCCCGGGGCGGCGTCCGGACCCCGTGGGTCGACGTGCCGATCGCCCGGACGTCCGGCCTGATCGGCTCGGGAGCCGAAGCCGAAAGCATCATGGCGGCGATCTTCGGCGCCGGCGAACCGTTCGACGCGGCGACCGTGGACCGGCTCTACCCGGGCGGCACCGAGCAGTACCTGGACGGCTTCACCGCGGCGCTCGACGCGGCGATCGCCTCGGGGTTCATCCTGCCCGCCGACCGCGCCGAGATTCTTGAGCTGGCCGCCGCCGTGTACCCCCAAAGCTAAAGGGCGCGTTCAGTTTTCGGCGGCCAGCACGTCGCGCACCGCGGCATCGGCGGCGCTGAGCAGGTCCGGGTCTATGCCGGCGCGGCCGCGTACCAGAACCGTGGCGCAGTTGGCCGGCGGCAGCCCCTCGGCCGGGCATAGGCCGTCGGGGAGCTTGCCGATCATCGGCAGCAACGCCAACCCGAGACCCGAGCGCACCGCCGCGTAAAGGCCCGACAGGTCACCGCATTCGGCGGCGATCTCGTAAGGGACGCCGTGTTTTTCGAGGATCGAGAAGGCCGGCTCGCGCAACGTGCAGGGCTCGGCGAAGATCACCAATGGCAGCGGGTCGCCCCGACGCGCGGCGAACGTCCGCGCCGAAACCCACCTCAGCTGTACGACTCCCGACGCATTGGCGCGATCCAGGCCCGACCCGTCGAGCATGATCGCCAGGTCCAGCAGCCCCCGGTCGAGGGCGTCCGCCAGGGAGACGTTGCGGTCGAGCCGGAACCGTGGCCGCCGGTCGGGAAGCCGCTCGCGCAGGACGCTGGTGAGGGCGGGCAGCATGACGTCCGCGCCGTGTTCGGTGGCCCCGACCGTCAGCAGCCGGTGTTCGGTGGCGCCGAGGTCGTCCAGCGCCGCGTCGTGCGCGGCCAGGATCGCGCGGGCGTGCCCCAGCACCTTCTGTCCGACTTCGGTGAACAAGACACCCCGGCCGGAGCGTTCGACCACCGGCCCGCCCACCACGCTCTCCACCTTGCGCAGATGCTGACTGACGGCGGACTGACTCAGGTGCAGCGCGGCGGCGGCCCGGTGAAATCCGCCACAGTCGGCGACCGCGACGAGGCTGCGCAGCGGTGCGATATCGAGGACCTGCGCCATGCGGCGAATGCTAGTCCGATCAGTAAGAATGATCAATCTATCGCGGTGATCCACCATAAATCGGTATGCCTGAAGGACATCCGATAAGTTTTCGTGATCGATTCCGATCGCTAATAATCGTTGGACGGCATGGGTCGGCGTCGACGACCATGGGGGCATGGACCTGCCGCGCATGCCGTTGACCACCGCCTCGGCGGTCACCCTCACCTACGCGATCGGTTATCCCATTGGAGCGCTCGCGGTCGGCGCGATGACCCCGATGGCCGTGTTGGTGCTGCGATTCGGTTCGGCCGCAATCATTCTGGCGTGCTGGGCCGCGCTGGCCAGGGCGGCATGGCCGCGGGGGGCGCAGTTCGGGCACGTCGTCGTCGCGGGTCTGCTGATCCAGGCCGTGCAGTTCTGCTGCCTGTATGAGGCGCTCCTGCTCGGCGCGCCGGCGGTGCTCTGTGCGGTGGTCGTCGCGATGAATCCGGTCACCACGACGATCCTGGCCGCGATGTTCCTGCGCGAACGGCTCGGCTCGCGGCGGGTGGTCGCCCTGGCGTTCGGGGTCGTCGCGGTGCTCGCCGCGTGCGCCAAGAGGTTGCTCGGCACGCACGGCGTCGACCCGGTCATCGCGCTGCTGGTGGTTGCGCTGCTTGGCCTTTCGGCCGGCGGCGTGTACCAGCAACGGTATTGCGCCGGCGTCGACTTCCGCGCGATGAGCGCGGTGCAGAACGCCGTGGCGCTGATTCCCGCGACGGCGCTGGCGCTCCTCACGCCCTTCGCGGTGCACGACGCGGCCCGGGCCGCCGTCGCGGTCACCGGCATGGTGCTGCTCAACGCCACGCTGGCGGTCAGCATCTACCTGCGGGCGATCAGCCTGCACGGGGCGGCAGCGGTGGCGATGCTGTTCGCCGTCATTCCCGCGGTCGCCGCGGTGCTGTCCTGGCTGATGCTCGGGCAGCGCCCGGACGTCGGTGTCGCGATCGGTCTGCTCGCCGGCGGCCTCGCGTGCTGGCTCAACAGCAAGACGTCCCGCCGGCGCGATGCGGCGCCCGCCGTGTTTGCGCGGCCGGTCCTAGAAGAGGCGGCTGTCCGGTGACGGGCCCGGCACCGGGCGAACCAGGCCGGCGCCGGTGATCAGCGGCAGGTCCAGCGCGGACAGCAGTCCGGGCCGGGCCGCACACACCGCGGGGATGGCGTTGACCATCCGCGACGCGCCTGCGACGCGCGCGCCGAGGTCGTGGTCGCCGTCCTCGGCCATCTCGAATTCGCAGCGCATGGCGGGGGAGCCCTCGATCTCGACGCGGTAGAGGCCGCGGCCGGACGCCGGCCCGTAGCCGAGGTCCTTCGGCGGGATGCGGATGTTCGGCTGCGGCCAGTCCGGGGCGACGTCGTCGCGCATCCGCGTCACGTGATCGACCACGAACGTCGCCGTCTCGCCGACGTATCCGGTCAGCGTGGAGCGCATCGCCGCGATGGTTCCCGCCGCGATGTGGCCGGTGGGCGTGTCGAACGACTCGGTCGCGGCGACGCGTTCGTTGTTCTCCTCGACGCGGTCGATCTTGACGCCGAGCCCCGCGGCCAGCTGGTGCAGCACCGGACCCCACCCGAAGGTGAAGACCCCCGGCGTCGCCGCGAGGGCCTGGTACTCCGGTGGCTTGCCGAACCCGAGGATCTCGTAGACCGCGGCCCGGTCCGGGTAGGTCGCGTAGTTGAACATCTCCGTCACCCGCACCGACTCGATCACCCGCGATACCCCCGAAAGCGCCAGCGGTAGGACGTCGTTGGCGAACCCGGTGTCGATCCCGGTGGTGAAGAACGACACACCGCCATCGAGCGCGGCCCGGCGCAACGGATCGGTGAACGCACGGTCCACGCCGTCGGGATACACCAGCGGCACCACCGAACACGACACCACGTTCTTCCCGGCCCGCAGGATCGACGCCATGTCCTCGACAGCCTCCAACGGCCGCAGGTTGGCGCCGGCGGCATACACCACCGCGTCCGCATCGCCGGCCAGCATCGGGGCCGGATCCCGGGTTGCGACCACCCCCACCGGCGCCGCGCCGCACAGCTCGCCGGCGTCGCGGCCAGCCTTGGCTTCGCTGTGCACGACGACGTCGACCAGCTCCAGCTCCGGGTGGTCGATCACCCCGCGCAGGGCGACGACGCCCATCGAACCCGGCCCCCAGACCCCCACCTTCAACACCAGATACCTCCTATTATTAGGACGCTTATTCTTAGATTTTGGACGGATGGTAAGGAGGCGCGCGTGGGTGAGTCAACCGCCAAATCGCCGCCCACCGCCCGCGTGATGGATGTGCTTGGCGCCCTGGCGGATTCCCCGAACGGGCGCACGTCGGCCGAGCTGGCGAAGGCGTGCCGGATCAGCACCTCGACCTGCGCCCTGGTGCTCGCCGAGCTGGAACGGCGCGCCTGGGTGGCGCGGCACCCGGACCGCCGCTACGTGCTGGGCAGCGGCCTGTTTGGCCTGGTGCACGGGCTGCGGACGCAGTTCCCCCTGCTGGACCGCGGGCGGGACGCGCTGCGCTACCTGCACGACGCGCTCGGGGCGGGCTGCTCGCTGTCGAGGATCGGTGAGCGCCACCTCACCACCGTCGACACTGTCGGCCACGGCACCGACGGCGAGCACGCCGTCGGGCAGCGCTTCCCCATCGACCCGCCCTTCGGGCTCGTCGCCATGGCCTGGCGCGACGACGATTTCGTCGACGCGTGGCTGCACCGAGTCACGCCCCGACTCACGCGCACCGAGGTGGCCCAGCATCGACGGGTGCTGGCCGACATCCGCGCCCGCGGCTACGGCGCGTGGCGGTTCGACGACACCCACCGGTCGCTGCACCACCGGCTGGCCGACGTGCTGGCCTCGCTGGAACCGACCGCGCAGGTGACGCGCCAGCTCACCACGCTGATGACCATGGTGACGCTGCGATCCGTCGCCGACACACTCGAAACCGACTTGGAGTCAACCGAATTCGTCGTGCTGCCGATCTTCGGCCGGGACCACCAGCCGGAGTACCAGATCGAGATCCACCTGGGCCGCCCGGCCGGGCTGACGCTGGAGGCGCTGGAGGCCGCGCTGCGGCGCGCGCAGGAAATCTTGGCCTAGGCTGGAGCCCATGCCCGCAACCGTCGACATCCGGCGCGCGGCCGACCGGGCCCTCACCGCGACACCCTGGCTGAAATCGCGGCATTCGTTCTCGTTCGGCGACCACTACGATCCCGACAACACGCACCACGGCCTGCTGCTGGTCAACAACGACGACATCGTCGAGCCGGGAACGGGATTCGACACCCACCCGCACCGGGACATGGAGATCGTTACGTGGGTGCTGAGCGGCGAGCTGACCCATCGGGATTCCGCGGGCAACCAGGGCATCATCTATCCCGGCCTGGCCCAACGCATGTCGGCGGGCAGTGGCATCCTGCACTCGGAGAAGAACGATTCCCGCACCGAGCCAGTGCATTTCGTGCAGATGTGGGTGGTTCCCGACGAGCCCGGCATCGACCCGAGCTACCAACAGCACGAGATCGATTCGGAGCTGTTGAGCGCCGGACTTGTGACCATCGCCTCAGGCATCCCCGGTAATGAGGCGGCCATCACTGTGCACAACCGCAACGCCGCGCTGCACTGCGCGCGGCTGGAACCGGGCGCCTCGGTGGACCTACCGCAGGCCCCCTACCTGCATCTATTCGTCGCGCGCGGCGGGGTCGCCGCTGCGGAAATCGGCGACCTCGAGCAGGGTGACGCGGTCCGGTTCACCGACGCCGAGGCGCCCCGGGTGACGGCGAGCGAGCCGGCCGAGCTGCTGATCTGGGAGATGCGCGCGGCGTTGGGAGTTTGAGGGCACCCGGGGACCACTTAGAGTGGGCACGACAGACAGGAGCCCGCATGTCTCAATCGCAGCCGCGGCACGCGGCGCCCAACCCCAAGCGGAACATCAAGGCAGTTCGGACGGTGCGGTTCTGGGCGCTACCCGTCGTCGTCACGCTGGCGCTGATGTCGGCGCTGTGTGCGTTGTACCTCGGGGGCATCCTGAACCCGATGACGAACCTGCGTCATTTCCCGATCGCCGTGGTGAACGAGGATGCCGGGCCGGTCGGCGCGCAGATCACCGACGGGCTGGTTGCGGGGTTGGACAAGAACAAGTTCGACGTCCGGGTGGTTTCCCACGACGAGGCGCAGCGACTGCTGGACACCGCCCAGGTCTACGGGGAGCTGGTCATTCCGCCGACCTTCTCGTCCAATCTTCATGAGTTCGGGGCCGGTGCGGTCGCGCCGGGCCGGGTGACGCGGCCCTCGGTCACCATCTCCACCAACCCGCGCGCCGGCACCCTCGGCGCCAGCATCGCCGGGCAGACGCTGACGCAGGCGGTGGCCGTCGCCAACGGCAAAGTGGGCCAACGACTTACCGCCGACGTCGCGGCCGAGACCGGGGGTGCGCCGCTGACCGGCGCGTCGGCGCTCGGACTCGCCAGCCCGATCGACGTCAAGACCGGCGTCTACAACGCGCTGCCGAACGGCACCGGCAACGGGCTGTCGGCGTTCTATTTCGCGCTGTTGCTGCTGCTGGCGGGCTTTACCGGCAGCGTCGTGGTCAGCACACTGGTGGACGCGCTGCTCGGGTACGTGCCGGCGGAATGGGGCCCGGTGTATCGCTTCGCCGAGCAGGTCAAGATCTCGCGATTCCAGACGCTGCAGCTCAAGTGGGCCATCATGACCCTGCTGGCGCTGCTCACGTCGGCGGCATACCTGGCCATCGCGCACGGGCTGGGCATGCCCATCCCGCTCGGCTGGGAACTGTGGGCTTACGGCGTGTTCGCGATCGTCGCGGTGGGCGTCACGTCGAGTTCCATACTGTCGGTGCTGGGTTCGATGGGCCTGCTGGTCAGCATGCTGATCTTCGTGATCCTGGGGCTGCCGTCGGCGGGCGCCACCGTCCCGCTGGAGGCCACGCCGCCGTTCTTCCGGTGGCTGGCCGAGTTCGAGCCGATGCACCAGGTGTTCCTCGGCGTCCGGTCGCTGGTCTATCTCAACGGGCGCGCCGATGCCGGTCTGTCCCAGGCGTTGTGGTTGACGGGCATCGGCCTGTTCATCGGCCTGCTGCTGGGCGGGATCGTCACGCACCTCTACGACCGCAAGGGCTTTCACCGGATCCAGGGGGCGGTCGAGATGGCCATCGCGGCCGAGCACCAGGCGCAGTACCAGGCGCGCGTGAACAAGCGCGAGAACCCCGGCGCGAACCCCGCCGAGACCCCGGCCGAGGAGCCGGCCGCCGAGATCGAAAGTCCAAGCGAACAAGCGTAATTCGAGTGCGTCCCAAGCGTCACGCGTTCGTTATCGAAATTGACAGTGTGACTGGTGTGACTGATGCTATTTATGTTGCATAGCCATCAGTGCCGAAAGGTCCATCGTGCTGACGCCCCTCGCCAGCTTGCGCCGGCTGGCGGCCTGCTGCACCGCCGTGGTGGCGTGCGCGGTGCTGGCCAGCACCACGGGGCAGCCCGTCGCCCGCGCCGCAGACGGCCGCGACCTGCTCGCCGGCGCCATCGAGACCACCAAGGGCTCGTACCTGGTCTACAACTTCGGCCCCGGCCACCCCACGCCGATGCTCAACGCCGGCGGCAGCTGGTACGAGATGAACAACGGCGGGCACCT
Source organism: Mycobacterium sp. NGS69 (assembly GCF_059812165.1). NCBI lineage: Bacteria > Bacillati > Actinomycetota > Actinomycetes > Mycobacteriales > Mycobacteriaceae > Mycobacterium > Mycobacterium sp. NGS69. The sequence continues at coordinate 80,735 of NZ_JCALCD010000009.1, read as the reverse complement.
GATGGTCATCAAGAACGCCTCGGGGCGGCTCGCGCCACACCTGCTGGTGGACAGCCACCAGGGTGATCAGGCCCGCTGCGAGAACAACCCCGGGGCGCGCACCGGCGAGGGATTGTGGCAGGCCTCGGAGGTGTACGCGCCGCTGCAGGCGTGGCAGCGGATGGGGCAGCCGACGATCGCGATCAACGCCAACTTCTTTGACATCCGACCGCAGAAGGGTGGCTCCTGGCGCCAGACCGGCTGCAGCTCACCGCTGGGCGCGTTCGTCGACAACACGCACGGCCAGGGCCGGGCGAACCAAGCGGTCACCGGCACCGTCGCGTACCCCGGCAAGCAGGGCCTCTCCGGGGGCGGCGAGAGCTGGAGCGCCCTGTCGACGATGATCCTGCCGTCGGGTGGCGCGCCGTATGTGTTGCGCGCCAAGAACCCCCAGGACTACGACGTCGCCACCCCGGTGGTCGCCGACCTGCTGAACCGCAACCAGCGGTTCGTCGCGGTGTCGGGAATCGGCCTGCTGTCCCCCGGCAAGACCGGGCAGCTGAACGACGGCGGGCCCAGCGCGGCGCGAACGGCCCTCGCCTACGTGAAGCAGCGGGACGAGATGTACATCTTCGAGGGCGGCAGCTACACGCCGGACAACATCCAGGACCTGTTCCGCGGTTTGGGCAGCGACACCGCGGTCCTGCTGGACGGCGGCGGCTCGTCGGCGATCGTGCTGCGCCGTGACACCGGCGGCATGTGGGCCGGCGCCGGGTCTCCGAGGGGATCGTGCGACACCCGCGAGGTGCTCTGTGACTCCCACGAGCGCGCGCTGCCCAGCTGGCTGGCCTTCAACTAACCGTCGCTGGGCTTCGGGCCGAAGCGGAAGATCAGCAGGCTGGTCGCCACCACCGCGGCGGTGACCGCGAACACCGGGGCGACGACGAATCGCGACATCGTCGCGCCCAGCAGGGCGCCCGCGCACATCGTGAAAACGACACTGAAGCGCAGCTTTTCGCGCTCACCCGTCCCGCCGGCCAGATGGCTGTCCAAGCCGAGGCTGACGATGGTGGACGTCAGCACCGTGGTGGAGAGTTCCTGGATCCCGAACTGGCGCGCGCTCGAGTGCTGCAGACCGAAGGTGACCGCGAGCAGGCCGATCATGATCAGCTTGGTGTTGTCGTGGTAGTGCAGCACGCCGGCGCCGGCCAGAATCGACAAGGCCACCAACAACACGATTTCGGTTGCCAGCACCGTGCTGATCCACGACCGCGTCCGCCGATCGAAATGCCTTGCCAGCCGGCCGCTGACGATCGTGGTGCAGACGAAGGTGGGCAACGCCACCACGACCGCCGTCAGGTCGATGCTGGTTCTCGGGGCCAGCCAGAAGCCGAGGAAGATCACGTTGCCGGTCATGTTCGCCACGAAGACGTGACCGAGTACCAGGATGCTGATCGCGTCCGCGAGGCCGGTGGCGAACGTCAGCAACAACAGCGCCGCGACGGTCGAGCGCTCGGAGACCGGCGACGCAACGGCCATGGGTGACTTGGGATCCGCGCTATACGTGCGGCGTCAGGTCCAGCGAGGTGATGGTCGTCATCCTCGTCACGAGCCAGCGGCCGTTGGTGCGTTTCATGAACAACCGATAGGAGAGGTATTTCAGCGACGGGATGTTCTTGGTCAGCGGGCTGGTGGACGTGGTGTTGGTGTACACGATGACGACGGCGTTCGGGTCGTCCAGCGACTCGACCGCGGCGCCGGTCACTTCGGTGTTGTTGGTCACCTTGGCCTGCTTGTTCGGCCCCACGATCGCGTCGACGAACTTGCGGTACTGGGCCTCGAAGTCGCCGCTGAGGTAGGCCGCCGCGCGATCGGCGAGGCCGTCCATGTTCTCCGGGGTGTAGGTCCACAGCGCCGTGATCGCGTTGGCCGCGGTGCCGGCCACCTTCAACTTCGTTGCGGCAGTGGCGCGATCGGTCAGGTATGGCTGCACCGCCGCACCCGCGAACGCGGCGGAGCCGACGAACAGCACCGCGGCCACCGCGATGGCGATGGCGAGCCGCTTGCCGGCCAAAATCTTGCGCCGTGGGCGCTTTGCCTTGGCGCCCGTCGCGCCGTCGCCGGCCTCGTCGGCCTCTTCGGCAGCTGCGGTCTCGGCGAATTCGGTTGTCGCATCGGCGGTTTCGTCGGCCTCGCCCGTGGCGTCTTCCGTCGTTGCCGCGTCGGCGGTCAGATCACCTGTATCAGGCTGCTGATCTTCCACTGATTCCCTTCCTGCGTGACGGTTGCCATCCAACGATTGGTGTTGTCGAATACCTGCTTTTCATCCGGCGACTTGGAGGTCACGTCGGTGGCCACCATCACGGTGGCGGTGCCGTCGTCGTTCCACCGCTCCAGGCCCGCACCGAGGACGGTCCCGGTTGCGGGCTCGGCCCGGGCCACCTGAAGCAGGATTTCGTTCGCCTTCTCGTGGTACTGCTTGGCGAAATCACCGGTGGCTTGGGCCATTACCCGGGTCACGTAATCGTTGGCGTGATACGGATCGATGGAGGTGAACTGCGCCATGAACCCCGACACGTAGCTGAGCACCTGGCGCTCCTTGGCGGCCGCGCGCACGCGCGCCTGATGCGCGATCAGCATCAGGCTGCATGCGGCGATCGCCGCGACCATCAGCACCGCGGCGACCGCGCCCGCAGCCGGCTGCCACCACGGCCGCCCCGGCGGCACCGGGCGCGCGATCAGCAGCGATTCCTCGCCGGGCTCAAACTTGCGGCGGGGGCTCATTTTCCGTTCCCCGGCGGTTTCGGCCTGGTCAGTACGGTGAGATCGTCGACGAGCCAATGTTGGTCCGCGCCTTTGGCGAATTCCACCCGAACGGTTGCGCTGATCGGGCGTTCCTCGGGTCCCACCCCCCGCCTGCCCTGCAGGAACAACAGCATCGTCGCCCGGTCCGGCGTGGCGGATTGGACCGACCCGTCGGTGGACCAGTACTCGTTGATGACGGGATTGCCCTTCTGGACCACGTCCTGCTGCGCCGCCAGCTGACTCCGGTATTTGTCGGTCGCCAGCGACCTAGCGCGAGCGAAGTCGTCGCGCAACGACTTTGGGTCGTACGTCAACATCTGTGCCACGATCTTGGGCCCTTGCGTTGCGATCTCGGCCCTGGTTTGATCGCTCGCCCGGTCGCGGGAGTACACCACCAGGTAGCTGACGGCGGTGCCGCCGACACACACCAGCACCGCGGTCAGCACCGCCGCCGCGGTCCAGCGCCGCAACTTGGGCTGAACCTCGTCGTATTCGACCCGGCGCGCTTCGGTGCCCAGCAGCATGTCGGCGAACGTACGGCGCCGCGAATCCCATAGCGGCCAAAGCCATCCCACCACCGACACCGTGTCAAGCAGGTGGGCCAGCTCTCGCAGCAGCAGTCCCCACGGCCCGATGGCGGCGCCGTCGCGGCGCACCACCCCGACGCCGAACAGGCCGCGTCCCAGGCTCCAGCCCGTGATGGTCGGCAGCAGCAACCGGTTGACCAACATCGCCAGGATGGCGAGCCCGGCGACCGAGACGCAGACCCACCACCAAACCGCATGCTGATCCACGGTCCAGGCGACCAATGCCATGGTCACCGCCACGGCGACGCACGGAACGACGTCCACGACGAACGCGCCCGCACGAAGCTGCCAGGGGGCCAAGGCATCCCGCGGTGACTCCGGTAGCGCCGCAGTGGTCGGGTTCTTTTCGACCACCACCGTCACTTCGTCACCTGGTCGAGCTTGGAAATCCGGTACTGCCCTTCGGCGAATGCCATCTTCACCCGCAGCCGGTACCCGGTTTCCTTTTGCGACTGATCGCTGGCCACCTTGACGCGCATCGCGACGAGCACGTCGACCGAACCGTCGTCGTTGTTGCGCTCCACCGCCGCCCGCACATCGGCCACCTGAACGTGGACGTTCGCGGCCTGGTAGGCCTGCACGATCATGTTGGTGTACAGCAGCGCCTGGGAGCGGAATGCATCCGTGCCGCACTCGATGATCTTCTGTTCACTCTGGGCCATGGCGTTGGTGTCGGGCGCCTGGGTCGCCGACACACAATCCACCGCCGCCTTGAGCGCGGCCGCGTCGTTGCGCGCGATGACCTGGCTCTCGTGGTGATAGCGCAGCGCGAAGTAGCCACCGGCCCCGAGGCCGGCGGCGAGCAGCACGAGCGCGGCGGCGATGCCGGACAGCCATCCGCGCCCAAGGCGCGAGGGACGGCGCTCGGCGTCCGGGGTGACGGCCTCGGTTTCGGCTTCCGTTTCGGCGACGGGCTCGGCCTCGGGCTCGGGTTCGGCCTCGGGTGCCGCGGGGCCGATCGCCTCGGCTTCGGTTTCGGGCGATTCCTCGTCCGTCAGCTGTGTCGTCGTCTCGTCCTCAGCAGCCGCCGGCTCCTGATGGCTCTTCGGACTTGATCTCTGGGAGGGCTTGCGCAGTCGACGAAACCTCGGCATGGGTGGGGGGTTCAGCCGGCCGGAGCCAGCATCTCCTTCCATCCGTCGTCTCCTGTTTTGCTCGAGTTCTCGACGGAGTATTTCACCCCATCCGGCCCCACCAGCTCACCGCTCTGCGGACTGTACATGGCAACGGGGGGCCCGCTCGGAGTGTAGACACATGGGTTGGGCTGTTGGCCGTTGCACTGCACCGTGCCGCTTCCCGGCCGCGACAACGGGTCGCTGGTCGGTGGCGGCGTCCCAGCAACCCGATCCGACGGGGCCGGGTTCTGGCCGGTGTCGACCGTGGGCGCCGGGATCACCATGCCCGGCCGCACCGATTGGTCGCAGCGCGCCGCGGGCGCCGGGCAGGTCAGGATCTGGTTGGGGTCGCCATACCAGGGGTTGGTACCCGCCGGAACGTATGGCCTGGGGTCGCGGCACTCCCGCGGCGTGGCCGCCCGCTTGCCGGGGATGTCGGTACACGGAATGTTGCGTGATCCGCGCACGCTGTTGGCCGGTTGGTCCATCGGGATCTTGCAGTACGTGCCGGACGGCAAAGGCACCAGGCTGGTGTCCGCCGGGGATCGCCACTCCGATGCCGGGACGAAGCCGGTCAGGCACGGCGGCGGTTGGTTGATCGACGGCGCGAGGTCGAGTGCGGCCTGGTTCGGGAACGGCGCGGCGACCGTCTGCGCGATCGAGGCGCCCTGCGGCAGGAAGACCAGCACCTGCTCCACGCCGGTGTGGTAACGCTTGAGCAGGTCGAACACAACCTCCAGGTTCGCCAGCGTCTGCGGCAGGGAGTCGCGGACGTCGTTGAACACCTCATTGACCTGATCGGCGGTCGGCGCCGCCTGGCGCAGCACGCTGCGCACGTGACTGTCCTCCCGCGCGGCCTGCGCGGACAGGTTGTTCAGGTTGCGGGCCCAGCGCTCGATGGCGGCGTTGGAATTGACCTGGCTGTCCAGGATCGGCCCGGAGTTCTGGATGATGTCGTTGACGTTGGTGATGTTCGTCTTGAAGTCGCCGACGATCGCCTGGGTGGAGTCGACCAACCGCTGCAGGGCGGGGCCCAACCCGCCGACGGATTGCGCCGTCTCGTCAAGCAGCTGGCCGATCTTTTCCTTCGGCAACACCGCCAGGCCTCGGTTCGCGGTGTCCAGCGCGGGGCCGATCTCGGCCGGCACCGTGCCCTTGGTGATGGTCTGGCCGTCGGCGAAGTCCTTGCCGGGATTCCCGGTCGACACCAGGTCGAGGTACTGCTCACCGACCGCGGACACCGAGTGCACGTTGGCGACCGCGTCGACCGGGATCTTGTAGCGGCTGTCGATGCTCATCGTCGCCTTGGCACCCGTTTCGGTGGGCTCGACGTCGGTGACCTTGCCGATGGTGATGCCGCGGTAGGTCACGTTGGCCGTCGGGTATAGCCCGCCCGACGCGGGCAGGTCGGCCTTGAGCGTGTACCGCCCGACGCCCACCAGGCTCGGAATCTGCAGGTAGTAGATGCCCAGCACCAGGATTGAGATCACGGTCAGGATCCCGAAGGCGATCAGCTGGCGTCTGATGAAGGGGGTCAGCATTGGCTAGTGTCCGCCCTCTCCACGAGCGGTCCGCCCGGCGCGTTGTTGGGGTTCGGCGTGTAGCGGACGTCCGGGATCATCGTCTCGGGGTCACGCCCGTACGACTGCTCGAGCGCCCGCAACGCTCCCGACAATCCGGTACCGGTGAGGAACGCGTTATCGATCGAGCTGTAGGTCACGTCGAGCGTCAGCGAGACGTTCTGGTAGTCGCCGCGCATCAGCTTCGGAATGGTGTCGATGTCGTAGGGCTGCGTCAGGATCAACTTCAGCGCCCCGATCAGGTACGGCGACGCCTGGCCGAGCTCTCTCAACGGGCATTGCAGGTATTGCAAGTCCTGGTGCAGGGGCCCGCGCGCCTCCGACAGGTACTGGTCGGCGGCCTGGCTGAGCCGTCCCACCGAGTCGACGGCGTTGATCAGCAACTGCTTGGTGTCGGCGAAATGCTTGATCAACGGCGGGATGTCGGTCAACGCCCGATCCAGCACGTCCGCCCGGCCGCCGACGTACACCAACAGCCGGTTGGTGGAGTCGATGGCGTGGGTGATGTCATCGCGCTGCTGGTTGACCTGGGTGACGAAGGTGTCCAGCTTGCCCAAGAAGGCCCGTATCTGGTTCCCCCGCCCGTTGAAGATGTTGAAGACCTCGTTCTGCAGCACCTCGAGGTTGGGGATGCCGCCACCGCGCAGGATCAGCGACAGGCTGGCCAGCGTCTGCTCAGTGGTCGGAAACGCCGTCGAGTTCTTCAGCGGGATGGTGTCGCCGTCCTTGAGCAGCTCCGGCGACGGGTTGGGCGGGGCGGCCAGCTCCACGTGCTGCGAACCCAGCAGCGAGGTCTGGCCGATCTTGGCGGTGGCGTTCTTCGGCAGCTTGACGCCCTTGTCGACGCCAAGCGTCAGCGTCGCCACCCAGTTCTTCAGGTTGATGGCCCTGATCGAGCCTACGAAGACGTCGGCGACCATCACCTTGCTGTTGCCATTGATGGCGAGCGTGTCCGGCATCTGGACGTAGAGGGTGTAGGACCCGCCGCCAGTGCCCGGGCCGCCCGGGATCGCCACGTTGGAGATGCCGCGCCAACCGCACGAGCTCAGCACCAGCGCGGCCACCAGGAACACCAGCGCCTGCCAGGCCCGATGGCGAATCAGGCGGATTAGCCGCGTCGCAGTCACTGGCCACCCCCGAAGTTAGCCGGAATTGGCGGCCCGCCCGCGTTGGGCGCAGGCGCCCCCACCGGCGCGGGCGTCGGAGCTACCGGGCCCGGTGCCACGTCCGGCCCCGGCGGCGGCGGCTGGATCGGCACCGGAGCATTCAGACCGATCGGCGGCAGGATCGGGTTTTGGTCGTAGGCGTTCGGCGGACCCGGCGGGGTCTGCAGGGTCGACTGCACGGGCTCGATGTTCGGGCCACCCATCAGCTCGGCCAGCGAGTCGGGGGTCATCAGGCCCGACGTGATCGGCCCCACCTGCTGGCCCTGCATGCCCGGCGCGACGATCCAGCCGTGCTGGGTGTTGCGGTGCGACAACGGCCCATCCGGCACCCAGATCCCCGGGACGGTGGTGTCCTTGTACCCGTTGGGCGGCTGCAGCCGCGGCTCGGAATAGGCGATGTCCTTGGGCAGCGTCTCGGCGGTGTTGCCCGTGTTCAAGCCGAAGGGCAGGTAGTTGAACTTGATCGCGTCGAGGATCGGCGCCAGGTATTGCGCGCAGAGTTCGGCGGACTCCTGGTATCCCAGCCGGCTGCCGGCCTGAATCGAGCTGCAGATGAACTGCATCGGGTTGGCGAAGGTGATCGACGGGATGGCGACAACAGATCCGTGCGTCGGGTGATAGATCTGGTTGATGTTCGCCGCGGCCGTCGGCAGGACGTGCAGGGCGGTCTCCAGCCCGTTCAGCGGATCGGGTTGCAGCAGTGCATTCGTCGCGGTCGCCAGGTTGTTGACGTCGTGGGTCAGCACCTCGCGGTTCTGGTCGAGCCAGGGCCGCAGGGTGGAAAGCAGGCTGTCGAACTGCTGTGTCGCGTCGGCCAGGGCGCCGTCGGAGCTGGCGAGCCGACCGGTGACATCCGCCAGGTTCTGGTTCAGCGCGACGAACTGCTGATCGTCGGCATGCAGCGCGTTGACGAACAGCGCCAGGCTGCGCACCACCGCGAAGAAGTCGCCGCGCCCCTCATTGAGCGCGGTCAGCGCCTGCGACAGGCTGTTCAGCGTGTTGTTGATCTGCTTGCCCTTGCCGGCCAGCCCGTTCGCGTAGGACTCGATGACCTCACCGAACGGGCCCTTCGGCTGCTCGGGCGTTGGGCCGAGCTTGGAGATGATGTTGGTGATGCTGTTGCGCAGGGTGTCCCACTCCACCGGCACCTGAGTGCGGTCCTCGGGGATCACCGCGTTGTCGGCGAGCACCGGGCCGCCCTTGTAGGGCGGCTCCAGCTGGATGGCGCGCGAGGCCACCAGGGTGGGGTTGAGGATCACCGCCGACGCGCTGGCCGGCACCTTGTACTTGTTCTGGTAGTGGAAGGTGACCTTCATCTTGTCGCCGGCCGGCTCGATCTTGTCGATCGCGCCGACCCGCAGCCCCATGATCTGCACCTTGTCGCCGGGGTAGAGCGCGTTCGCCGCCGGGAAGTAGGCGACGACGGTGTTGTTGGTCAGCTTCTGGTAGAGCCGCCAGCCGGCGTACCCGAGGACCAGGGCCAGCACGATCACCAGCGATCCGATGATCACCGATGTCCGGGACAGCTTCGGCACCCGGATGTTGCGGACATCAAAGATGGTGCTCAATTCTGGCTACCTCCAGTGACGCCGCTACCTCCCGTGCCGCCGGGGTTGATGAACGGCGCCGGCAGCTGGTTGCCCGGCCCGGGCGGCGCCGGCGGACCTGGCGGCAGGCCCGGCGCGAACGTCGACGGGGGCGGCGTCGGGCCGGCCGGTCCCAGGTTCTCGGTGCGGGCACCCGGCGGAGCCTGAGTCGGCAGGGGCACCGGCGTGCCCGGAACGTTCGGCGGCGGGTCGCCCGGCCGCCCCGCGATGTTGATGCCCGGGGTGGGCGGCAGGCCGTCGGGGTTCGGCGGCGACGTCGCGACGTCGACGGGCGCCGGGAAGCCGGGGCCGCCGAACGGGCCGACGGTCGCGCCCGCGCAGGGCAACGGGTTCCACGGCCGCGGCAGGCCCTCGTCGCCGACGGTGACGTTGCCACCGGGGTTTGCCGGCGTGTACGAGCACGGCGACCCGGGCGGGACGGCCGGTCCCGGATGATCCGGCGTGCCCTCCAGCACCGGCGGCGCCGGCGGCGGCGCGCCGTTGGGCAGCCGCGTGCCGTTGGGGTCGGGCCACCGGAATTCCGGCAGACCCGCGCTGCGCCAGAAGTTCTCCGGGTCGATGCCCCGCTTCTTGAACGCCGCGTCTACCCATGGCTGGAGAATCTGAGGCAGCGCCAGGTTGTGCAGGACGACTTTGAAGTACGGTCCCGACGCGATCGCCTCGTTCAACGACGGGAGGAACTTGCCGACCTCGGTGAAACCGGCGGCCAGGTCGTCCTTGCGCTGGACCAGGATGTCGCTGACGGTGCGCAACTGTTCCAGCACGTGGTTCAGGTTGGGGTTGTCGTTAATGAAGCCCTTGATCTGTTGAGAGAACGCGGCGATGTTGCTCAGCAACGCGTTGATGGCCTGGCCGCGCTCGTTGAAGGCGGCCAGCAGCACCTTCGCGTTGACCAGCAGCCGGTCGACCTGGTCGCTGCGGTCACCGAGGATGCTGGCCACCTGATTGGCCTGCGCAAGAAGGTGTTTGACCTCCTCGTCGCGCTTGCCGATTGTGTCGGAGAACTTGGCCACGCCATCGAGCGCGGAGCTCAGGTGCGGATAGGTCTGATCGATCGTCTCCGACAGCACGTGCAGCGACTGCTTGACCGTGTCGATGTCCCAACCCTGGGCGGCCTTGGTCACGTCGAAGAACGCGTCGTAGATCTGATACGGCGTGGTGCTCTGGCCGATCGGCAACGCGGCGCCGGGCCGCAACCGCTGGTTGCCCCGGTTCTCGATCTCGAGGACCTTCTTGCCCAGGATGGTGTCGGTCTTGACGGCCAGCCGGCTCTCGGTGCCGATGCTTTCGGTGCCGATGTTGAACTTGACGAGGACGTGGTCGCCCTCGATGTCGAGGCCCTCGATCTTGCCGACGTCCATGCCGGCGATGCGCACCTTGTCGCCCTTGCTGATGCCGCCGGTGTCACTGAACTGCCCGAAGTAGTGCGGCTTGGCCATCAGCATGGGCACACTCGTGAAGCTTTGACCGACCCCGATGACGAGCAGCGTCACGAGGATGCCCATCAGGCCGATGCGCACTCGGTTGGGGGGTTCCAGCGTTCTCATTGCGGCGTGCACCTACCCGTCGGCTGTTGGAAGAGCCGGACCGTGCGGACCGGGCCACCGCCCTGCAGCCCGTTGAGCTTGAGGGTGATGTCGCAGGCGTAGAAGTTGACGAAGTCGCCGTAGGAACCGATGGTTCGCCCGATCATGTTCAACGCGGTCGGCACCTTGTGGATGAAGTCGTTCAGCTGCTCGCGCTGATCGATGAGCGGCTGCTGGACGGCGTCGAGGTAGTTGATGGTGCCGTGAAGCAGCCCGCGGTCCTCGGCCAGCAGGTCGGCCACCGTCCCGGCGGCGTTGCTGATGTGCGCGGTCCCGCCGGCCAGCTGGTCGGCGTGGCCCTTCAGCCCGGTGATCAGGACCTCCAGGTTGTTGACCGTCTGATCGAACTGCTGGCGATGCCGAACCGTGGTGTCCAGCACGATGTTGAGGTTCTTGATCACCTCGCCGATCGCCTGGTCGCGCTCGCCGAGCTGGTTGGTCAGCTGCGCGGTCTGATCCAGGATGTCGTTGATGGTGCCGCCCTGACCCTGAAACACGGTGACCAGCGCGGTGGCGATTGTGTTGACCTTTTGCGGGTCCAACGCCCGGAACAGCGGCTTGAAGCCACCGATGAGCGCGTCGAGGTCAAGGGCCGGCGACGTCCGCGACACGGGGATGAAGCCGCCCGGCGGCAGAACCTTGTCGGCGCCCTCGCCCTCGCCGCGCTTGAGCTCCAGGTACCGGTTACCGATCAGGTCGAGGTAGCGGATCTGCGCGGTGGTCGACTGATACAGCGGGATCGAGCGGTCGACGTTGAATTTCACCCGGGCCCGCCGGCCGCCGTCGACCAGCTCTACCGAGTCGACCTTGCCGATCTCCACGCCCGAGGCGCGGACGAATTGGCCCTGCCGCAGTCCGCTGACGTTGGTGAATTCCGCCGAGTACCCATTCGTGCGGTCGAAGCGCATCTGGCCGAACACCACGACGATCATGACAGTGAACAGCAGCAGCACCAGTGAGAAGATGCCGAGTCGGACGAGGGTACCGGTGATTTTCATGGGTTGATCGTGTTATCCCCTACCTGACGGCCCCACACGTACTCGATCGCGTAGGGCGAACCGACCTCGAGGTGGTTATACGGCGCGAGGCTGTTGCCGCTATCCATCACCAACTCGGGGGCGGGCCACAGGTCATGGGTGATGTGCTGCCAGCAACCCGGTGCGCCGCCCGGTCCGCCGCGCGCGTTCACCCGCGGCAGGTTTTCCGGATAGATGTAGGGATTGGGCGCCCCGCCGGCCAGCCCGGCCAGCGCGGCCACGTTTCCGACTCCCATGGTGGCCGCCCCGAGCACGAGGGTGGTTGCCAACGAGAGGGGGTTCAGCGTGAGCCCCAGGCCCGACAGCAGCTCGGTGTGAGCGTTCAGCGAGTAGCCGTTGCCGCCGAGGAACGTCCGGGCCGTGGGTTCGATGTCGTGGTAGTTGCGGACGGTGCAGAACAGCTCGGGGCTGTAGGTGTCCAGCAGCTGGGCCGTGGGCACCAGGTCCTGGGCGCCGCGCGCCAGGTACGGCCCGCCCCTCTCGAAGAGGTCGGCGCCGGTGTTGCCGAACCCGGCCGCCGACAACAACGCCTGGTCCAGATCCTTCTGCTGCGCGTTGATCGTGCGCGAGGTGACGACCGCGTTGTTGAGGAAGTCGATGAGGTCCGGTGCGGCGTTGGCGTATGTGTCACCCAGGGCCGCCAGCGCCTGGATGTCGTGCCGGACCTGAGGCTGCTGCGGGTTGACGTCGTCGAGGACCGCGTTGGCATTGACGATCGACTGCCCGAACCGGTCGCCCAGCCCGGTCAGTGATTGGGCCGCGGCGCTCAGCGTCAGGTTCAGCTTCACCGGGTCGACCTGCTGCGCGATCTCAGTGATGGTCTGGAACAGCGTGTTGATCTCCGTCGTCACAGTCCGGGCGTCGATCACGGTCTGCGGTGAGATGCGTTGCGCCGACGGGTTTTTCGGCGTCGTCAGCGACACGTACTTACCGCCGAACACCGTGGTGGCCTTGATGTCGGCGTTGACGTTGGCCGGGATCAGGTTCAGGTATCTCGGGTACACGTCGAGGCTGAACTTGGCCGCCGGCTTGCCGTCCTTGACGATCTCGGAGATCTTGGCCACCCGGCCGATCTCCACCCCGTTGTAGGTGACCTTGGAGCCGGGATCCATGACCAGGCCGGCCCGGGCGGCCACCATCGTCAGGTGTTCCTTCTTGGTGAAGTCGCCACGGAACTGCCCGTACACCAGGACGAGTGCCACGGCCGCGGCGACGAGCAGCGCGACCCCGGCCAACTTGTATGGCGGGTTGCGGGGCGCGTTGATCTTTCCGGCGGGTGACGTCATGGCTACACCGTTAACGCGAAGTTGGGGTTGACGCCGTAGAGCGCCAACGCGGCGGCCAGAACCACAACCTGCACCGACACCAGCGAGAAGCGCATCGACCGGCCGACGGCCTCACCGACGCCGACGGGCCCGCCGCCGGCGTTGTACCCGTAAAAGCAGTGGGTGATCATCACGACGGCCGTGATGAGGATGGCCTCCACGAACGACCAGAACACGTCGTCGGGGCGCAGAAACGTCCGGAAGTAGTGCTCGTAGGTGCCGTGGGACTGCCCGTACAGCACCGTCGTGGTGATCTGCGGGGACAGGAAAGACATGATCATCGCCAGCGAGTAGAGCGGGATGATCACCACCAGCCCGGCCATGATCCGCGTGGTCGCCAGGAACGAGATCGACTTGATGCCCATCACTTCCAGGGCGTCGATCTCCTCGCTGATCCGCATGGCACCCAGCTCCGCGGTGGCACCGGCGCCGACCGTGGCGGCCATCGAGATGCCGGTGACGACGGGCGCGGCGATGCGCACGTTGATCAGCGCGGCGAAGAAGCCGGTGAACGCCTCGACGCCGATGTTGCCCAGGGAGGCGAACCCCTGGATGGCCACCAGCGAGCTGCCGGACAGGGTCACGAAACCGACGATCGCGACGGTGCCGCCGACGACGGCCATCGCGCCGGTGCCCATGCCGATCTGGGCGATCAGCCGTAGGGTCTCCTTGCGGTAGTTGCGCAGCGCGTGCGGGATGTGCCCGAGGGCCACCGCCCCGAACCAGGCCATCTGCCCGGCGTCGTCGAGCCCGCGGCCCAGGGCACCGCCGTAGCGGCTGAGATTCTCGACGAACCGGGGATGGACGCCGCGCGTCACGGTGCCGATCGACATGTCAGTGCCCCGTTCCGAATCGCACGCCGATGGTGGTCAGCACCACGTTGACCGCGTACAGGGCGACCACGCAGAGCACCACGGTTTCGTTGACGGCGGTGCCCAGGCCCTTGGAGCCGCCGCGCACGGTCAGCCCGCGGAAGCAGCCGACCAGTCCGGCGATGAGCCCGAACATCGCGGCCTTGACCGTCGCGATAACCACCTCCGGCAGGCCGGTGATGGTGGTCAATGTGGCGAGGTAGGCCCCGCCCGACACGTTCTGCAGGTACACCCCGAACAGGTACCCGCCCACCAGGCCGACGGTGATCACCAGGCCGTTGAGCAGCGTGGCGACCAGGGTCGCGGCGATCACCCGGGGCACCACCAGCCGGTGGATCGGGTCGATGCCGAGCACCTCCATCGCGTCGATCTCCTCGCGGATGGTGCGCGCACCGAGGTCCGCGCAGATCGCGGTGGACCCGGCGCCGGCCACCACCAGCACCGTGGTCAGCGGGCCGAGCTGGGTGACCGCGCCGATGGCGGCGCCGGCTCCGGACAGGTCCGCGGCGCCGAACTGGGCGAGCAGCACGTTGAGGGTGAAGATCAGCAGCACGGTCAGCGGGATCGAGACCATGATGGTCGGCAGGAACGCCACCCGCATGATGAACCAGCACTGCAGGACGAATTCGCGCCATTGGAAGGGCCAGCGGAACAGCGCCCGGCCGGTCAGCACACACATCCGGAAGAACCCACCGATGAGCGTCAGCGGCGTCTCCAACTGGTCGCGCAGGTAGCCGACCAGGTGTGGACGATCCGTCGTCGAAGTCACCGGTTCCCCCTCACCTCGACATCGTGTGCCCCGGGGGTCCGCAGCGAAACGAGTCGCACGCGTCGCCCCCTCTCCGTCCCGCGGTCGGGGGAAACCCCACCTCTCCCCGACCATGTGTCTGTGACCATCGGCTCCCTACCCGCAAGTAGTAACGGAGACCACAGGAATGTACCCGATGGTCGTGAGCGTGTGAACTGCATCCGCACAATTAACCCTTCGTCAACAGCGGGCAAACGTTACAGTTTCCGTCAGCCCTCCCCTTGTGTGGTCAAATCCCTTGCCGCAGAACCGCTTTCAGTTATATTGACGGCTGCGTAGCGAACCCGCAGCTCGGTCTTGAGCACCTTCCCGGCCGGATTGCGGGGCAGTGCGTCGACGATTTCGAGCGCCTTCGGATGCTTGTACCGCGCGAGCCGCTCGGCGAGGAACTCGAGCAGGTCGTCCAGCCGCAACTCCTCGCCGGCGACGGCGGCGACCGCGATCGGCACCTCGCCCCACTTCTCATGGGCCCGGCCGATGACGGCGACTTCGACGATCTGGGGATGGCCGGCGAGAACGTTCTCCACCTCGGCGCAGTAGATGTTCTCGCCGCCGGAGATGATCATGTCCTTCTTGCGGTCGACCACCCAGACGTAGCCGTCCTCGTCCATCCGGACCAGGTCCCCGGAATGGAACCAGCCACCGGCGAAGGCCTCCGCGGTGGCCTGCGGGTTGTTCCAGTAGCCGCTCATCAATGTCGGTGCGCGGTAGACGATCTCGCCCACCTCGCCGACGGGGACGTCGTTCATGTTTTCGTCGACCACGCGGGCGGCCACCGTGGGGATCACCTTGCCCACCGAGCCGCGCTTCCGGATCGCGTCGTCGCCGAGCAGCATGCAGGTGACCGGCGACATCTCGGTCTGGCCGAACGCGGCGAGGATCTGGGTCCCCGGGAACGTTGCCGACATCTCCCGCAGCAACGCGTCCGTCGCCGGGGCGGCCCCCCATGACATCACCCGCAACCTCAGATCGCGGGGCCGCGCCTGCTGTTCGGCGCACACCGCCTGCCACTGCGCCGGAACCAGAAAGAGCCCGGTGACCTTCTCCGCCGCCAGCACGTCGAGCAGCTGGCCGGGGTCGAAGGCGCCCAGCGGGTAGATCACCGTGGGGATGCCGAGCAGCATCGACGTCAGCATGTTGCCGATGCCGGCGATGTGGAAGAACGGGACGCCGACGAAACCGACGTCGTTATTTATGTCGGCGCCCATGGTGTACAGCCCGGTCATCGTCTGGCCGGTCAGGTTGGCGTGGGTCAGCACCGCGCCCTTGGGCCGGCCGGTGGTGCCCGAGGTGTACATGATCAGCGCGGGCGAATCGTTCGGGATGTCGACCGGCCCATGCGTCTCGCCCGGCTCGTCAATGAGGTCTTCGTAGCCGAACACACCTTCGTCCGTCGACGCGCCGGCGACGACGATGGTGTCCAGCATCGGCTGGATGTCGCGCACGCCGGTCGCCACCGGGGCGAGCACCGATTCGGTGATCAGCACCCGCGCCTCGCAGTCCTCGACCAGGAAGACGATCTCGGCCGAGGTGAGCCGGAAGTTGAGCGGGACCGCGATGGCGCCCAGCGCGTTGACGGCCAGCACCGACTCGACGAACTCGGTGCGGTTGAGCATCAGGATCATGACCCGATCGCCGAAGCCGACGCCCCGGCGACTCAACGCATCGGCCAGGGCCATGACCCGGCGGTGCAGGCCCTGCCAGGTGACCGTGTTGCCCAGGAACCGCAGCGCCGTCGCGCCGGGTTGCATCAGCGCGTGCCGCTCGAGTTGGTTGACCCAATTCTGCCGCCGGGCCAGGTACGGCTGCTCGGTGGCTTGGGTCAGATGGCTGGCCAATTGCGCGGTCAACTGGTTGTCTCCCCTTTACCTCGCGCACCGCTCGCGTCAGGTTGATATTTGATAAAACATGGTGTTACGTGGGTCACATTATGGCTTTAGTGCCGCTCTGACAAGACCAGACAAGACCCGCCCAGCCCGCTAAACCCCTGGCAGCCCGCGTGAACGCACCGATGTCGACCCAACCGAGGACCCGCCGGCCCCTGCGCCGGGCGCAGTTGTCCGACGAGGTCGCGGGTCACCTGCGGGCGGCGATTATGTCCGGGGCGCTGCGCCCGGGCACGTTCATCCGACTCGACGAGACCGCGGCCGAGCTCGGGGTCAGCGTCACGCCGGTGCGGGAGGCGCTGCTGAAGCTGCGCGGTGAGGGCATGGTGCAGCTGGAGCCGCACCGCGGCCACGTCGTGCTGCCGCTGAGCCGCCAAGACATCCGGGACATCTTCTGGCTGCAGGAGACGATCGCCAAGGAGCTGGCCGCCGCGGCCACCGACCACATCACCGACGCCCAGATCGACGAGCTGGACCGCATCAACAAATCGCTTGAAGCGGCGGTCGGCTCCAGCGAGCCCACCACCATCGCCGGCCTCGAGCACGCGTTTCACCGCGTCTTCAACCAGGCCAGCGGGCGGATCAAGCTGGCCTGGTTCCTGCTGAACGCCGCGCGCTACATGCCGGCGGAGGTGTACGCGGCCGACCCCGAATGGGGCGCGGCCACCGTCGCCCACCACCGGGAGTTGATCGCGGCTCTGCGCCGGCGCGACGCGCACGCGGTGGTCGAGCACACCGTCTGGCAGTTCACCGACGCGGCGGCCCGGCTCACCGTGATGCTGAACCGGGCCGGAAGCTTCGACTGAGCCGGCGCCTGCTCAGCCGCCGAGCTGCTCGGCGCGCTGCTTGAGGTTCTCGGCGAGATGGTCGAGCACGTTGCCGGCGAGCGACTTCACCATCGGCGCGGGGACCGGCAGGGTGGTCTCGACGTCCATGTCCACCGTCAGCAGGCTCGCCAACCCGGTCTCCACGACGCTGAACAACTGCTCCTGCTTGGAGAACAGGTCGCCCTGCTGCAGGACGGTCTGGATCTGGTTTTCCCCCGGGTAGTAGATCGCCTGGATGAAGGTGGCCTGCATGCCTTGGTAATCGGCGTCGAGCCGCACCTGGCTGGGGCGCCCGTCGTCGTAGCGGGCGAGCACCCAAAGGCCCTTGATCTCCTCGTTCCACTCCGGGTAGCGCTCGAAATCGGCGACGATGCCCATGATCGACGCGGCGTTGGCGCTGACCTCGACGGTCTTGCTCAAAACTGGCATGGCGCAAGCATATCGGGCGACCGGCCGCGCTATTGATCCACGCGGGCCGTCGACAGCAGCGCGCGGATGGCGTCGGGAATCGGCACCGGTTTGCGGCTGGCCCGGTCGACGTAGACGTGCACCCAGTGTCCCAGAGCGGTGATCGGTTGCGGTCCCTCGCCCGACCGGAACACCCCGAGCCGGTAGGTGACGCTGCTGCGGCCGAGGCGCGTGACGGCGAGGCCCACCGTCAGGCCCTCCGGGAAATGCAGTTCGGAGAAGTAGCGGCAGCCCGACTCGGCGACGATGCCCAGCGCGGGCGTGGCGAGGGGGTCGATCCCGACGCTGGTGTTGATCCAGGCGTTGATCGCGGTGTCGAAGAGTTGGTAGTAGACCGCATTGTTGAGGTGGCCGAACATGTCGTTGTCGGCCCACCGGGTTCCCACCGGCCACAGCACGGGGAAGTCGGCGCTGGTCGGGTTGTCCGACGGGGTTGAACTCATGGTCTACCAGTACCGCATGGCCTGCCGAAACAGGTCCCCCAGAACCGGTTTGGTCATCTCTCGCGGGGCGTTCTGCAACAGGCGCTGCTGGGGGTAGGCGCCCTCGGTCAGGGCCGCCGCGTCGTCTTCGGTGTAGCCCACCCCGCTCAGCCCGTTCGGCATGCCCACCGCCCGCATGATCCGGATGAGCTCGCCGGCGAGCACCTCGCCCGCGTCCCGCACGCCGGCGCCCGCGGTGTCGGCGCCGAGCAGCCGCGCCCCCTCCAGGTGCCGTTCCGGATTCGCCGACGCGGTGAAGCGGAACGACGCCGGCGCGTTGAGGATGACGGCCATGCCGTGCGGCACGAGCGGCTCGTCGGGCGGGTAACCACCGGGCCGGAAGTCGCGCACCAGCCCCGCGACCGCGTAGGCCATGCCATGCGGCGCGTGCACGCCCGCGTTGCCGAACGCGATGCCCGCAAGCGCTGCGGCCCACATCATTTGCTCGCGGGCCTCGCCGTCGGTGGCGTCCTTCGTCGCGCGCTCCAAAAACTGCCCCAGCAGGCGCAGCGCCTCGCGGCAGCCCAGATCGCTCCACGGATTGGCGCCCTGGCTCATCGGCCGCTGGCTGGGTCGCTCGGGCGCGCGCCGCCGCAGGTAGGGCCGCGCGGTGTAGGACTCCAGCGCGTGGGACAGCACGTCGAGGCCCGCCGAGGCGACCACCTCGGGCGGCAGGCTCGCGGTGCAGTCGGGGTCGACGAGGGCCTCGGTGGGACGCAGCGCGGGAGAAGCGATGCCCGTCTTGGCCTTCAGCGACACCAGGTCGAAGATCGCGATGCCGGTCACCTCGCTGCCGGTGCCCGCCGTGCTGGGGCAGGCGATGTGCGGCCTGAGCGGGCCGGGCACGGATTTGCCCTCGCCGATCGGCGCGTTGACGTAGGCGAGAAAGTCGGCGGGATGGGTGGCGTACAGGTTCGCGGCCTTGCAGGTGTCGATCACGGAGCCCCCACCCAGCGACACGTAGCCGTCGGGCTGGCACTCCTGCGCGAAGCGCGCCGCGTCCCGAAACGACGCGTCGGTGGGCTCGACGTGGACCTCGGTGTAGGCGACGACGTCCAGGCCGGCCGCGACGAGCGAGTCGCGGGTTTTGGCGAAGACGGGGAGCGCGGCGACGACGGCGTCGGTGAACAACGCCACCCGCCGCAGCCCGAGGGCGCGCGCTCGATCACCGACCTCCGCGAGGCAGCCGCGCCCGAAGGTCACCCGTGACGCATCGACGGTGAAGGCCCCGTCGCAGTCCTCAGTGGGAATCGGGACATCGCAGCACGCCATCCCGTCATTATCTCGGATGCAGCGGCGCGATCGGTTCCGCCGTC
This sequence comes from Mycobacterium sp. NGS69, assembly GCF_059812165.1. Classification (NCBI taxonomy): domain Bacteria; kingdom Bacillati; phylum Actinomycetota; class Actinomycetes; order Mycobacteriales; family Mycobacteriaceae; genus Mycobacterium; species Mycobacterium sp. NGS69. Next base: position 61,289 of record NZ_JCALCD010000009.1, on the reverse strand, counting down.
GGGTCGGGAAGCCGGTGGCTTTCGATGTAGTCCCACCGGATTTGGTAGCCGAGCCCGGGGCCCGACGGCAGGTCGACGAATCCGTCCGGGCCGAGCGGATCGCAGGACGCCTCGAGGTAGGGCGGGGCGGCGTCGTAGCGGGCGCCGGGCCCGAGCAGGCCGCGCTCGTAGTATTCGCAGACGTCTTCGCTCGTGGCGCCGAGGACCGCCAGGTTGCCGAAGCCGCTCATGTGCAGCTCGCAGCGCATGCCGACGGCCTCGCACATCCCGGCCAGCTTCATGACGCCGGTGATGCCGCCGCGCAGCACGTCGATGCGGCTGATGTCGGACGCGTTGCGCAGGATCCAGTCCGCCCGGGTGTAGATGCCGCCCTCCGCGATCTCGGGTGAGCAGATGGGGATGTCGAGCGCACCGGCCAGCTTGGCGTAGGACTCGACCCGGTACTCCGGCATCGGATGCTCGTACCAGTAGAAGCCCAGCCGTTCGAGCTCCCGGCCGACGCGCAGCGCGTCCTCGTAGGTGTGATAGGTCCCCCACGGGTCGAACATCAACACCATCTCGTCGCCGACGGCCGCCCGAACCTCCCGGCACACCCGGATGTCCCAGTCCACGTACGACGGCCGGGGCAGCGCGAACTCCCCCGTCGCCGGGTTCCAGTAGTGGTACGGATGGATCTTGTAGGCGCGATAGCCCTGGCGCCGGCAATCCGCGGCATGGGCGGCGTACTGCTCGGGCGAACCCAGGTTGTTGAAGCTGCTCGCATACGCCTTCACCCGGTCGCGGGCGCCGCCCAGCAGCTTGCGCACCGGCAGCCCCGCCACCCGGCCCGCCAGATCCCACAATGCCAGATCGATGACGCTGCAGACGTTTTCGGGAAGCTTGGCCGCCCACAGCTGACGCCATATTTCCGCCCGGTCGAGCGGGTCCCGGCCGGCGAGCAGCGGGCTCAGGAACTGGGCGATCAGCGCCTGGTCCCCGGGCAGCAGGCCATCCTGGTCGCCGTGGAAATGACCGCCGAAGTAGTAGCCCTCGGCCCCCTCGTCGGTGAGCACCTTGGTCACCGTCTGGACCACCCGGTAGTCGGTGACCAACTGGCCGAAGGAAATTCGGTCGACGACCGTCTCGAACGGGATGACCTGAAGGCCGACGATCTTCATGGCAGCCGATTGTTCCGGGGGATCGGGCGTTCAAGTAGAGCCGAAGGTCCTCGCCAGGGCCTGGCCCTGCAGGGCGAACAACCGCTCGGAGTCCGACCAGTCCGGCAGCAGCGAATCGAACCCGTGACAGGCCCGGGGAAACACGTGCAGCTCGGCGGAGACCCCGGCGCGGAGCAGCGCCAGCGCGTAGTCGACCGCCTCGTCGCGAAACGGGTCGATCTCGGCGCAGGTGATCAAAGCCGGTGGCAGGCCACCCAATTGGACTCGTCGGGCGGGCACAGAGCCCGGCAGTCTCGCGTGGGGACCCAGGTAGTGGCGCCACATCAGCTCGGCCGCCTCGCCGTCGAAGGCCGGGCTGGTGCAGAACTCGGCCTTGGACGCGGTTTCCCGGTCGTCCAGCACCGGCTGGTGCAGCAGCTGGAACACGACCGCGGGCAGCGAGGCGTCGGCCGCGCCGTGCGCCAGGCACGCCGCCAGGGTCGCGCCGGCGCTGCTGCCCCCGACGGCCAGGCGCGCCGGGTCCACGCCCAGCTCGGCCGCGGTGGCCCTCACCCAGCGCAGCACCGCGATCGCGTCGTCGAGCGCGGCCGGGTAAGGGTGCTCCGGCGCCAGCCGGTAATCGACCGACACCACCGTGCACTGGCCCCGGCTTGCCAGCTCGACGCACTGCCGGTGATCGGTGTCGAGGTTGCCCAGCGCGAAGCCGCCGGCGTGACAGTAGATCATCGCCGGCGCCGGGTTCCCCTCGCCGCCACGGTAGATGCGCACCGGCACGCCACCGGATTCGGTCGCCACCGTGTCGTCGACGATCCGCACGCCCCGCGGGTCGGTGCGTGCGGCGGCCTCCCGGCGGCGCTGGTTGAACGGTTCGCGAATGAGCCCGATCGACTCCTCCGAAAAGTCGGTTCGCGTCGTCGCGACGGCCTGCAATGCGGGATCGAGCCGAGTGAAGCCGTCCAATCCGGCGGGTTCGGTCATCCGCCCGGGGCCTGGAAAGCGAAGTCGGCGGGCTTGAATCGGCGCGTCATTCCCCAGAAGGTACGCGCGCTGCGCGGCCACTGCGTCACCACCCGCCCGTTGGGGGCGCGGAAGTAGTTGCTGCACTGGGTGGTCCACACCGTGCCGACCATCCAGCGGTCGACCTTGGCGACGAACTCCGCCAGCGCGGCGGGCCGCACGACCACGTACGTCTTGCCCCGGCGCCGCATGTGTTTCAGCGCCCGCACGATGTAGCGGGCCTGGGCCTCGAGCATGAAGATCACGCTGTTCGAACCGACATTGGTGTTCGGCCCGTACAGCATGAAGAAGTTCGGGAATCCCGGAACGGCCATGCCGAAATACGCGTGGGCCCCGTCGCGCCACACCTCCCGCAGCGTCGTCCCGCCCTCGCCGGACACGTCCAGCCCGGCCAGGTAATCGGCCGCGGCGTAGCCCGTCGCACACACCACGACGTCGACGTCCCGTTCGGTGCCGTCCTCGGTGACCAGGCTGCGCGCGCGCAGGCAGCGCGCGGGGCTGTTCAGCACCTCGACGTTGGGGCGGACCAACGCGGGCAGGTAGTCCGAGGAGAACACCAGCCGCTTGCAGCCCATCGGATGGTCCGGGGTCAGCTTGCGGCGCAATTCCTCGTCGGCGACCGTGTTTTCGAGCATGCCCAGCGCGACCGTCTCGAACTCCTCGGTTTTCTCGCTGCCGTGCTCGATCACCGAGATGTTGGATTCGCTGCGCAGCCACAGCCGCGTGCGATACAGCTTCTTGGCGAACGGTATGTGCGCGAAGATCCAGCGCTCCCGTTCGGTGTAGGGCCGGTCGGGCTTGGGCAGGATCCAGGTCGGTGACCGCTGCACCGAATACACCTTGTCGGCCACCTTCGCCAACTCCGGCACCAGTTGCGAGGCCGTCGAGCCGGTGCCCAGCACGGCGACCCGCGCGCCCTCGAGCGAGACCGAATGGTCCCAACGCGCGGTGTGCATCAGCGTGCCGGTGAACGGCTCCTCTTCCACCAGGCCCGGGAGCAGGGGGCGGCTGAACAGGCCCACCGCGGACACCACGACGTCGAAGTGGTGCGTCTCGCCGGTCGCCGCGGTCAGACACCAACGCTGGGCGTCTTCCTCCCAACGCGCGGAGACGATTTCGGTGCGCAGTCTCAGGTGTGGGCGCAGGCCGTACTTGTCGGCGCAGCGCTGGAAGTACGCCAGGATCTCGGGCTGCGCGGGCCACAGCCGCGACCAGTCCGAGTTCAGGTCGAACGAGTACGAGTACAGGTGCGACTTGACGTCACAGGCCAGCCCCGGATAGGTGTTGATCAGCCAGGTGCCCCCGACGTCGTCCTCACGGTCGAAGATGGCGAAGTCGTGGAAGCCGGCCCGAGCCAACAGGATTCCCAGGGCCATGCCTCCGGGCCCGGCACCGATGATGCCGACCGACAGGTGCCCGCTCATCGGATCTGCAGGCATTGCCCACCGTCGACGACCAGTTCCGCGCCGGTGATGAACGACGCCTCCTCGGAGACCAGAAAGGCCACCGCGTCGGCGATCTCGGCCGGTTGGCCGATCCGCCCGAACGCCGACGACGCGGCCAGCCGCAGCTGGGTGGCGTCATCGAGCATCGGGGTCGCGATGGGTCCGGGAAACACCGCGTTGACGCGGATGCCGAAGGGGGCCAGCTCGGCGGCCGCGTTCTGGGTCAGTCCGCGCAGCGCCCACTTCGACGAACCGTAGGCGCTGTGCCGCGGAAAGGGCCGGATCGCGCCGGTGCTGCAGATGTTGACAATGGCCGCGTTCATGGCCGCGTTGCCGGCCGCGCGCAGGTGCGGCAGCGTCGCCTGGATGCCGAGGAAGGCGCCGAAACAGTTGACCCGCCAGGCATTTTCGAAGCGCTCGGCGGTCTCGTCGGCCAGCGAGGCGCGGTGCAGCGCGCCGGCGTTGTTGACGAGCGCGCTCAGCGAGCCGAAGCGCCGCACGACCGTGTGCACGGCCGCCTCCCATTGCGCCTGCGAGGTGACGTCGAGCGGGATCCCGATCACCCCGTCGTCACCCAATTCGTCGACCGCGGCGGCCAGTTCGTCGCCGCGCCGATCGCAGGCGGCCACCGAATGGCCGGCCGAGCGCAGCCGTTTGGCCATGGCCCAGCCCTGTCCGCCGGCGGCGCCGGTCACCAGTGCGACGCGTTGATTCACGAGGACGGCACCTCGGGGCTGTCGGACAGGCCGCGGCTGGTGACGAACTGGCACCGCCGGCGCGCAAAGCGCCAGCGGCCGTTGGCGCGGACCAGCTCGTCGTCGTACAGCGCGGGCCGCAGGTGCAGATCACCGGCCCTGACGAACAGCACCTGCGACCGGGCCGTCGCGGTGTCACCATGCACGTCGATTCGCGAGACCCCGGTCAGGTGCAGGCCGCGTGGCGCGTGCTGAAACATTGTGCGGATCGCATCACGCCCGTCGAAAGACTTTCCATAGACCAAGAATTGGGCATCCGCAGTGAAGAGTTGCACGCATTCATCCGTATTGCCGGCGTCCAGTGCCAGCGCGTAGGCGGCGATCAGTTCGCGTATTGCGGTCTCGGTCACTGTTCGCGAGCCTCGCGTAGGTGTTCGGCCGCTCCGCGGCGCAGGGCCTGCGATTCGGCGGCCAGGGTGATCATCCGGATGCCCAGCCCCGCCATGGCGCGGCCCGTCTTGCCGTCCCCCGCGTGGATGCCGGTGATCAGGCCCGCCTCGGTGGCGGCGCGCTGGATCCGGGCGATCGCGTCCAGCACCGCCGGATGTTTGGTCGCGCCAACGACTTCCACGCCCAGTGAGAGGGCCAGGTCGGCGGGCCCGATGTACAGCCCGGCCAGCCCCGCGACGGCACAGATCTCGTCGAGGCCCGATAGCGCCGCCGCGGTCTCGATCATCGCGAACACGCTCACCCGGGACTCCAGCGCGGCCGTGTCGTGGCCCAGGCTGGCACGCAGCGGGCCGAAGCTCCGGACGCCCGCCGGCGGGTAGCGGGTCGCGGCCACCGCGGCGGCGGCCTGGTCCGCCGACTCGATCATCGCGATGATCACGGCGTCGGCGCCGGCGTCGGCCACCCGCCCGATCGGCGCGGCGTCGGCGTTCGGCAGCCGCACCGCCGTGCCGATCGGCACGTGCTCGCTGTGCCGCAGCATCCCGGCGATGTCCGCGTCGTCGATGTAGCCGTGCTGGGCGTCGAAACCGACGTAATCGTAACCGGCCCGGGCGAATTCCTCGGGCCCCAGCAGCGTGGGTCCGGTGATCCAGCCGCCCCAGAGGGGGGTGCGGTCGCCGCCGAAGACGCTCATCCGGCGATCGCGATCTTGATACGCTCGGGCGCCGGCCGGCAGGCCAGCTCGAACGCGCCCTGCACGTCGTCCACGCCGAAAGTGTGGGTGAGATAGGTGCCGAGCAGCTCGGGATGCTCGTCGGCGAACTTGGCGGCGACGTCGAGGACCCGCCGCCGGTCAAGCGTCACACCGGATTTCAAGGTCAGGTTGTTGCGCAGCATGAGGCGCATGCTGATCGGGTAGGCCTCGTCGTCGGCCACGCCGAAATAGAAGACCGTGCCGCCGGGCGCGGCGGCCTCGACGGCGTGCCCCAGGGTGGCCACCTGGTGCCCGACGGCTTCGATGACGACGTCGGCGCGTTCGTCGGGAGCCAGTTGGCTCACCCAGCGGTCGCTGGTGGCGCGCACCGGGTCATCGACCCCGAATGCCGTTGCGTGGCTGGTGCGGTCGACGGGGTCGACCCCTGTGACGCGCCGCGCGCCGGCGGCCTTGGCGACGTAGGAGAACAGCAGGCCGATCGAGCCCTGGCCGATGATCGCGACGTGCCGGCCGGCGAGGTCCGGCAGCTGTTCGCAGGCGTAGAGGACGCACGCCAGCGGTTGCAGGCCGATCGCCTCCGCCGGGCTCAGCGCCGGGTCGTAGGGCGCCAGCATGCCGCCGTCGCTGATCACGCGCTCCATCAGGCCGTCGAACCCGGATGCCCAGCCCACCACGCGATCGCCGGCGCGGTGATCCGGGTGGCGGCTGGCGATCACTTCGCCGGCCACCTCGTGGATCGGGAACCCGTCCTTTTCGGCGGCGCTGCGCCCGTCGTCGCCCGGTAGCCGGCCCCTGTTGCCGCGGAAGGCCGGCAGATCGCTGCCGCAGACGCCGGCGGCCGAAAACCGCAGCAGGACTTGGCCGTCGGTCAGCTGCTCGGGCGTCTTGTCGGGGATCGACGTCCGCTCGAACTGGTATGGGGCGGTGATCCGGTAGGACCACACGTCAGACCTCCACCGGGATCTTGTTCCATCCCCACTGGAAGCTGGACGGCAGCCGGGTGGCGGCGTCGCCGTGGATCGCGAAGTCCGGCACGCGGCGCAGCCATTCGCCCAGCAGCACATCGATTTCCAGCCGGGCCAGGTGGTAGCCGATGCAGAAGTGCTGGCCGCGGCCGAAGGCCAGCGAGCGGCGGATCGGGCGGTTCCAGACGAATTCGTCGGGGCTTTCGTACTCGCGTTCGTCGCGGTTGGCCGACGCGAGCAGCGTGATGATGCGCTGGCCCGGCTCGATGGTCTGGTCGTGAATTGTGTACGGCCTGCGCGCCGTTCGGGCGAACCACTGCGCCGGGGCGCAATAGCGGATCATCTCCTCGCGCGCGACCGGCACGTTGGCGGCGGGGTCGGCGCGGACCGCGGCCATCTGGTCGGGCCGCTGGCCGAGTTCCCACAGGCCGTGGGCCACGATCTTGGGCACCGTTTCGGTCCCACCGATGAAGATGCAGAGCATCTGGGTGGCGGCTTCGACGTCGGACAGGGCGCTGCCGTCGGGCAGGCGGTAGCCGAGCAGGCCGTCGACCACCGGCAGCGCGTCGCCCGACGAGTCCGCTCGGCGGCGCCGCACCGACGGGATCAGGTATTCGAGGTAGTTCGGCCTGGCTTCGGCGACCTCGACGCCCACGCCGGGTTCGGCGAGGCTGCCGGCGTTGACCGCGGCCAGCACCTTCGAAGCGAGATCCGTTGGGATGCCGAGCAAATCGCACACGACGGACGCCACCACGATGCCGCCGTAGTCCTGCGTCAGGTCGAACGAGCCTTGCGGCAGCAGCGCGTCGAGGCGCTCGTTGGCCAGCGTGCGGATCCGGGCTTCCAGCCCGGCGACCGCCCGCGGCCGCAGCGGGGCCGAATGCGCGCGACGGATCGCGCCGTAGAGGTCGGTGTCGAACACCGCGTGGAAGGGCAGCGGATGCAGGGGCGGGTCGTCGACCGGCCCGGTGTTGTGGGTGGCCAACACCGATGCCGCGGGCAGGGTTCCCTCCGACGCCACGAACGTGCCGTCGTTGACCTCCAGCACCCGCCAGATGTCGTCGAAGCGGGAGAGCGCGTAGGTGTCCCACTGCGGCATGTAGTACACCGGGTGCTCATCGCGCAGAATCCGGTAGTACGGCAACGGGTTTGCCATGACTTCCGCGTCGAACGGATCGTAGGAAAAGCTCACTGCAGTGGCGACGGGGGCAGGGCTTGCAGAATCGAGTCCTCCCAGCCGTCACGCAGGGCCGGCGCCACGCTCATCCAGGTGACGATCTCGGCGGGTGGGCTGTCCTTCCAGGACGGGTAGTGATTGGCGAAACACTCCCAGCCGCCGTCCAGCGCCCAGTAGTGGATGACCTCGTTGTAGCGGAAGGTCGTGGTGAACGAACCCAACCAACGCTTGCCGGTGCGCTCCGACCAGGGGACGTAGAGCCGCTCCAGCTCGCGGATGTAGTCGTCCTGGCGCCCCGGTTTGGTCTGCATGATCTCCTGAATTACCAGCGACGCAACGAAATTCGCCTCGCGCAGCTGTGCCAGCGTTTTGTTGCTGGGTCCCGGGTACATGATTCGCCCCTCTCCCGAGGCGCCGATACCGGCCAGGAACTCCGACCATTTGCCGGCCGCGACCTCATGGCTGCCGCCGCGCGCCTGGGCGGCCCCGATCCGGGCGTAGTCGGCGAACCCGTCGATCTCCCAGACGATCGTGACCTCTGGCCAGTGGCCGTTGTACGGGGTGGTCTCCCAGATGGCGAACAGCCGGGCGCCGAGTTCGTCCATCATCGGCTGGTAAGTGCCGGTGAACATTTCGGTGAAGGCGTCGCTTCGCCCTGATCCCAGAGCGATCGTCTCGTGCAGGTAAAGCAGTGTGTGGCCGTAGTACTTCTTCATCAGTCGAGCCGGGCGGCCATGTCGCACAGCAGCGTCTCGGTGGGATCGACTGACTCGCAGGGCAATCCCGCCGCCGCGAGCGCGTAGCCCTTGAACCTGCGGGCCGCCGCGCTGAGGACGTGTTGCTTCCGGGTCATCGCGCGGTTGACGCCCAGCGGCCACCCGTCGCCCCACAGCGCGACCTCGGTCAACCGGTCGCCCAGCGACTCGAGCACCTTTTCCCGCACGAGCGGGTCGGCGGCGAACGCCTCGGCGCTGACCGCCAGGCTCTGGCTCCACGACGCCGTCGGGTCCGGCCGCGCCGCGGCGTCGAATGCCTGCACGCCAAGGATCCGCAGCGACCGGGATTCGCGGCCGTGCGGCAGGAGCGCGGTCACCTCCCAGCCGGCCATGACCCGGTCGTAGAGCCAGCCCCCTGCCGATTGCACGACGTCGGCGGCGCTGGCCGCCACGACGTCCAGCCGATATCGCAGGCATTCGCCATCCGCGTGGGCCGATCGCGCGGCGCCGACCCGGGGGCTGTGGCCGACGTCGAAGGTTGGAGTGACCATCAATCCGTTCCTCACCGATGGGCTGACTGTCACCGGACAGCGTGACACTTAGACGGAATTTTGTAAAGGTTCCTAGCCCCGCCGCGCCTTGAGTTCGGCGATAATCTCGTCGGTGTGCTGGCCCAATTCGGGGGCCACGGAGCGCGGCGCCCACGGCGTGCCGTGGAAGTCGGCCGGCGTGGCCACCATCGCGACGCCGGCCTCGCCGTCCGGGACGTCCACCAGGCCGCCGGCGGCGTGGAACTGCTCATCGGCCACGACGTCCTCGAGCGCGTTGATCGGCGCCCAGAAGAGTTCGGGTTCGCCGGCGAAGGTCTGCGCCCATTCGTCGAGCGGGCGGGTCGCGAAGATCTTGTCCAGCTCGGCGATGAGCTGCACCGCGTTGGCGGCCCGGGATCGGGCGTCGGCGAAGCGGGGGTCGTCGCACCATTCGGGGCGGCCGATGGCGCGGCACAGCGGGGGCCAGTGGCGCTCGGCCTCCAGCCCCACGATCCAGAACCGCCGCCCGTCGGCGGCGGCGTAGTTGTTCATGCACGGGTTGCCCATCGACTCGCGCTGGCCGACCGCGATCGGCTGCCCGGTCAGCAGATAGGTGTTGAGGTCGAAGCTCACGGTGTAGGCGCCCTGGCGGTACAGCGAGGTGCTGACCAGTTGGCCCGCGCCGGTGCGTTCGCGGGCGATCAGCGCCGCGCACACGGCGGCGGCCAGCGTCATCCCGGCCGAGTGGTCGCCCATGCCGCCGCGCTGGAACGGGGGCGTATCCCCGGGCCGGGTGAGCAGGTGGGCCAGACCGGCGCGGGACCAGAACGCGGCGACGTCGTAGGCGGCGCGGTCGGCGTCGGGCCCGGTCTCGCCGTAGCCGGTGATCAGGCCGTAGACCAGGCGCGGGTTACGGGCCGACACCGATTCGAAGTCGAGCCCGAGGCGCTGCAACGCGCCGGGGCGCACGTTGGTCAGGAAAACGTCGGCGCCGGAAAGCAATTCGAACGCGGTGTCGCGGCCCGCCTCGGTGTTGAGGTCCAAGACGATGCTGCGCTTGGATCGGTTGTCCATCTCGAACGGCGGGTTGACGCCGAGATCGCAACCCAGCATCCGGCCGAACAGCCGGCCCGGGTCGCCGGTCGGCGGCTCTATCTTGATCACGTCGGCACCCCAGTCGGCCAGGATCCCGCCGGCGGCCGGTCCGGCCACCCAGACCCCGAGTTCAACGACTTTGATGCCTTCCACCGGTCCGGCCATGGCTTGCACCCTAATCAGCCGCGCCGCGCAGTGGGCCCGTTCGGGTCGCCGGCCCTACAGGTAACCGTTGGGCCCGGGGAGGCCGGCCCGGCCCGCGGCCCCGGCAAGACCAGAGGGTACGGATATGAACTGGATGGTGCCGCTGGTGTGGCCGGCCGTGAGCGTGACCGTCACTTGGCCGGTGCCGCCGGTAGCCAGGGTCGAACTCGCGGGACTTATGGAAAAGACATTGCCGCCGGGAGCGGGAAGGTAGGCGACGGAAGCGCTTCCGGGCGGCCGCGTACGCGGCGCCTGCGCCGCTCAACGCCTGCACGAACTGGGCGTGAAACGCCGCCGCCTGGCCGGTCAGGCCTTGGAAGGCGCGCGCGTGGCCGGAGAACACCGACGTGATGGCCGCGGATATCTCGTCAGCCGCAGCGGGCACGATCGACGTAATGGGGGTCGCTGCCGCGTCCGCCGCGATCAGCCCCGCGCCGATATCCGACAACGCGGAAGCCCGACGCCTATGTCGCGGCTGCGTCCCCCCACGGAAAGGGTTGTGACGCAATGAGTCTGGTTGCCGGACGTGGCCCGCTGAGCACGCATCCCGCCCGGAGGTTCTCCGCGCCGGTCCCCGCTCAGTCACGCATTTCCGGAGCCCGGCGCCAGCATCAGTCGGTGCTGCCCGGGGAGAGCAGTTCCCAGTCCTTGATGTCGGCGACGGGACCAAACAGGTCGGCGGGAATGTCCCCGGCGGGCGCTTGACCCGCGCGAACCAGGTGCGGCCAATTGCGGTTGGCCAACGCCGGTTTAGCCAGAGTGATCACGTCGCCGATCCCGGATTCGATGACGGCGGCCGCATCGCGGGGATCGTCAAGGTGTCCGTTGACGAGGACGGGCAGCCCGCTGTGCTGTTTGGCCAGTTCGGCCAAAGTCTTCGGGCCCGCATCGAAAGCCGGTGCCAGCGCGCGGTACTCGGTCGTGTGGATGTAGTCGATGCCCGTGTCGGCCAACGCCCCGAAAATGACCGCGGCGTCCTGTTCGCCACCGGCCCAGCGGTGCTGATGGTCGGACACTTTCCCTTGGGAGATACGGATTCCGGTGGTGATCTCCGATCCCACCGCAGCCGCGACGTCGCTGCTGATCTCTGCGGCCAGGCGAACGCGATTGGCGACACTTCCCCCGTACTCGTCGGTGCGAGTGTTCAAGTAGTCGGTGAGGAACTCGTCGAGCAGATACCCGTTCGCCCCGTGGAGTTCGACACCGTCGAAGCCGGCATCGCGGGCCAGGCGCGCAGCCCCCACAAAGGCCCGGCGCACCTCGCGAACCTGCTCGGCGGACATCGCTTCGGGCGTCGCGTACGGGCCCGATCCGCGATACATGGCAGCTTGTGCACCCTTCGGACGCACCGCGGACGGGCCTACGGTCGAGGATGTGTAAACGTTGCCCTGCGATTGGCTGCCGGCGTGCATCAACTGGGCAAAGATTTTCGCGCCGGCCGCGTGCACCCGCTCGACCACGGGCTGCCAGGCCTTGGCCTGAGCCGGGGTGGCGATGCCGGGCTGGAACAAATAACCCTGGCTGGCCTGCTCGTCCATGTAGATGCCTTCGGTGATGAGCAGGCCGAATCCCCCGTCGGCGTACACGCCGTAGTACGAAACCATCCGCTCGGTGGCCAGTCCCTCAGCGCTAGCGCTGACGCGGGTCATCGGCGCCAGGGCGACGCGGTTTTTCAGGTCCGCGCGCCCGATCGTTGCCGGAAGGAACAGGGACTCATGCGGTGGCCGGCTCGCCGCAGTCATCCGGCCGTCTACTTCCTGGTTCGTCACGGGCGACACAACAGTGCGCCCTCCGGAAATGTTCCGAACGGCCTGACCGGCCCTGCCGATAAGCTTTGGCCAATGAGTTTGGTAGCAGGACGGGGACCGCTGTCCGCTGATCCGGCCGGGCGGTTCGCTCCCCAGATACCCGCCGGCGTGGTCTACGTCGAGCCGCATCCGCGGCGGGTTCAGGCGCTACTGGGCGGCCGCCTGGTGATCGACACCGAGCAGGCGGTGCTGGTGCACCGGCAGGGTCACCCGCTCAGCTACGCGTTTCCGGCCGACGGGATCGGCAACCTACCGAACGAGCCGGAGCCCGAAGCGCCGGGTTTCGTCCACGTGCCCTGGGACGCCGTCGACACCTGGCTGGAGGAGGGCCGCGAACTCGTGCACTACCCGCCGAATCCGTATCACCGGGTCGACTGCCGGCCGACCAAGCGGCGCCTGCGCGTCAGCGTCGCGGGCGCCACGCTGGTGGACACCGACGACACGGTGATCCTGTTCGAGACCGCACTCGAGCCGCGCCTTTACGTCGCGCCCGCTCACGTGCGCACCGAGCTACTGCGGCGATCCGAGACGTCGAGCTACTGCAACTACAAGGGTTTCGCGACGTACTGGTCCGCGGGCACGGTCGACGACGTCGCGTGGAGCTATGAAGATCCACCGCCCGAAAGCCTGCCCATCAAGGGGTATTTCAGCTTCGACGCCGCGCGCGTCGATGTCGTCGCCGAACTGCCGCTCAGCCACCGCGGCTAATCGCCCGACTCGTCCTTCAGCCCCAGTCCGAGTTGACGTCTCGCGGTGACGCCCAGTTTGGTGAACACCTTGCGCAGTTGGTCCGACCGCCGGCGGCCCACCCTCATCAGCGCCCGCGCCGCCCCGGTCCAGGCGTAGACCCGGACCGGCAAGAATCGGAGCGCGATCGCCGCGGACGCCTAACGTCGGGCTTGGGACTGGATACCGGCAAGCAGCATGTCGAGAGCTCGATCGAAGTCCTTGGCCATCGTTGAGCGTTGGGAGGTTTCTGCGAGCGCGGCCATGTGTGGGTGGTCGACCGCCGCGAGCTGCCCGATACGTCTGGCCATCGCCACATTCGACTTCTCGCGAGCGCTTGCGGCTGCGGTTTCGGACAAGGGCCCGGCCAATTCCACTTGCGCAGCACCCATTACAAGACTGAGCACACCGCGAAACGCCGCCAACACATCGAGGTCGCTCAACCCCGCCCGGGCGAGGGATTCGATAAGTCGCTCGGCCGGAAGATACCCCGCCGCTGACACGACCCTTCGGGTCAGCACCAAGGACGCGGCGTTGGGGTGCTGGCGCACGGCCCGCCAAATGGCAGTTGCGATGCCCTTGACGTCGGAGCGCCAATCTTTCGACGGGCGCGGCAGGCGGACGTCGGCGAGCACCGCTTCCGCGACGAGCCCCTCGAGCTCTTCGCGGTCCGCGACGTAGTTGTAGAGCGTCATCGGTCCGGTGCCCAGCGCCGCAGCCAGCGACCGCATGCTCAGCCCCGCGAGCCCGTCTGTGTCGACGATTTGGAGAGCCTGCGCTCGCACCTCGGCGACGGTGAATCGTGCCTTCATGTCGGGATCAGCCTACTGATCATCGAACCGGCCATTGACAAGTACACCGTACGTATTATACAAACGTACGGTGTACGTATCATCAAATGATCTCGGTGGCGGCCCGTGGTCCGGCACCGAACGGGTGTCCTTCATTTCGCACGACACAGAATGCGCAGGCTGGCTGACCCTTCCCGAGGGACGCGGCCCCCATCCCGGCGTTGTGCTCGCTCATGGCCTGGGCGCGACTCACGAAATGCTGCTCCAGCAGTACGAACGGCGCTTCGCCGCCGCCGGCATCGCGACGCTGGCTTTCGATTACCGCTATACGGGTGAGTCTGGTGGCGAGCCCCGGCAGCACTTCAACATGCGACGGCATCGACAGGACGTTGTGGCGGCGTGGGGGTATCTGCGGCGGCACGAAGCCATAGACGCAACCCGATTGGGCTTGTGGGGCACGAGTTTGGGTGCGCTGCACGTATTGCAAGCGGCGGCGCAACAAGTCGATATCCGGGCGGTGGTGGTGCAGTGTCCGATCGTGCACGGCCCGGGCACGCTGACGCGAAATGGAGTGTGGTCCGCCTTGCGCTTGGCTCCGGCAATCACCGAAGATGCGGCGCGCCATGTATTTTCGACTAGTCGCCGCTACGTCCCCATCGTCGGTCGGCCCGGTGACCTGGCCGCCGTCACCAGCCCGGGCGCCCTGGACGGATGGTATTCAACCGTGCCGGCCGGCACCACATTCGATAACCGCATGGCTGCGGCGGACGTCGTCGGCATCGCTACGAGCAGCGCCAAGCGCTGCGCGAAGAAAATCGAAGCACCGCTTTTGGTTTGCGTGTCACAGCGGGAGACGTTGATGGACCCGCGCCATGCCGAGGGCATCGGCCATTCAGCTCCTCGCGGGGTGGTTCGGCATTACGCCGGTGACCACTTCCAGATCTACCATCCCCCGTTGCTGGAGGCCCTCCTCGCCGACCAGGTCGATTTTCTGAAGGAGCACCTCAATGTCGGGGCCGGCTGATGCGCTGCGCGACAACGACGGGCGACTTGCCGATTTCGCGCGCGAGATCACCGCGGCGCAGTGGGCCGAGCCGAGTCTTTGTAGCGAGTGGACCAATCATGAGGTGCTGGCACATCTCGTCATCGGTTATGGCGTCGCGGCGCGAGACGTGGTCGCGGAGATGGTCCGACAGCGGGGCTCGTTCGACGCGGCGAACGCCCAGTTGGCCCGCGCTCTGGCGGTGCGTCGCCATCCCGCTCAGCTGATCGCCGACCTGGAGGGGCTGGCGTGCCGACCCCGAGGCATCGGCCGCGTTTTTCCGAAGCGTCTGTTGCTGGGCGACCACGTCATTCACGAACTCGACATCGCCTTCGCATTGGGTAAGGAATCGACGGTGCCCCTGTCCACCGTCACCACCGTGCTCGATACACAGGTGCGCGTGCCCAATCCGTTCGTCCCCGCGGCCGCACGAGCCCGGGGCCTCAGTCTGTATGCCACGGACGTCCACTGGTCTCATTTCGGCGGCGGACCAACGGTTACGGGGCACGCCGCACACATCGCGTCGGTCCTGGCCGGGCGTCCCAACGCCCTGCGGTACCTCAGTGGTGACGGCGTGGGCCTGCTGTCCGCCCGCATCAACGCCACCCATCAAGGGCAGAGCTAGCCGCCGTAGCTAGGGCGCCCCAGCTTCAGCGTGTGCTGGGCGATCATGTTGCGGAACACCTCGAGGGTGCCGCCGTAGATGCCGAGCGGTAACGCGAGCCGGTAAAGGTGCTCGGCCGCACCGTCACTCGCGGAGCCCTGGGTCTC
Organism: Mycobacterium sp. NGS69; assembly: GCF_059812165.1. Classification (NCBI taxonomy): domain Bacteria; kingdom Bacillati; phylum Actinomycetota; class Actinomycetes; order Mycobacteriales; family Mycobacteriaceae; genus Mycobacterium; species Mycobacterium sp. NGS69. Next base: position 45,985 of record NZ_JCALCD010000009.1, on the reverse strand, counting down.
GGCGGGCAGCGCGGAGCCCGTCCCCAGGATGTCCATCAGGTCCGGGGAGATGTCGCGCATGGTCTGCGCGATCGCGACGCGCCCGAACATGCCGGGCGTGGACAGCGCCGCCTCCATCCGCGCGGCGGCCCGCCCGAGCCGGTACTTCACCGACTGGTCGTCCACCTGCGCGACGAGCGCCGCGACCGTGTCGACCACCTCGGCCATGATGTCGCCGTGCGCCGACATCGCCGCGACGTATTGCAGGCCATGGTCTTCCCGATCCACGATGCCGTGCTCGGAGTCCAGCGCCGAGCGCATCACCGTCCAGCCGCCGTTGACCTCGCCGATGCGGTAGAGGTCGTCGACGCGCACGTCGCTGTAGTAGACGATGTTGGTGCGGTCGCCGTCCAGGGTGCGGATGGGCTGGATCTCGATGCCCGGCGTATCGAGCGGCACCAGGAACATGGTCAGGTTGTTGTGTTTCGGGCCCTGCGGGTCGGTGTTGGTGAGCAGGAAGACGTACCGGGCGTTCTGCGCGTTCGAGGTGAACATCTTGGAGCCGTTGATAACCCATGCGCCGCCGTCCCGCACCGCCCGGGTCTTGCAGGTGGCGACGTCCGAGCCGCCCTCGGGTTCGGTGTAGCCCAGGCACAGCCGGATCTCCCCGGACAGCACGCCGGGCAGGACCAAGGCGACGAGCTCCGGCGCGCCGAACTGTTGCACCAGCCGCGCGACGACGGACGTGGTTCCCCAGTGGTACCACGGCGTGTGAGCCCTGGCGATCTCGAGGTGAAAGATGCGCCGGCGGACCGGGCTGAATCCGCCCTCGGACTCCAGCCGCCAATCCGCCGCCAGGTAGCCGGCCTCGCCGAGCGCCAGATGCACCTGCTCGTCGAAGTTTTCCCCGAACTCGCGCTGGCGGCGCAGCACGTCGTCGGTGACGTGCTTGGCGATGAAGGCCCGGGTCTCCTCGAGAAATTCCTGGTCTTCGGCGCTCAGGTCGACGGCTGAGAAGTCCATCTACGTCGCGTCGATCACGAGCGTGCGGAACCGGTCGAGCGTCTCGAGCGCATGCGCCACGCTGTCGCCCGGCAGGTGGACGCCGACCCACGTAACTCCCACCGCTGCAAGCTTTTCCAGGCCGCCCAGGTACGCATCGGCGTTGAAGTCGTCGGTGGCGGGGCTGCCGCCCTCGAAGTTGGTGAAGGTGATGTCGATCGCCGACCAGTCCCTGCCCACCGCGTCGCAGCGGCGCCGCAGGTCGTCGATGCCCTCGGTGAGACGCTCGACGGAGTCGATGACCGCGGTGCCGGAAGTCTTCGCCAGCTGCGGCGGGGCGGGAAACGGGCACCACCCGTCGCCGTACTGCGCCACTCGCTGGCGAGCGGCCGTGGTGTTGCCACCGATCCAGATCGGCGGATGCGGCTGACTGAGCGGCCTGGGGTGCGCGGTGATGCCGCGCGCGCTGAAATACTTTCCCTCGAACGAGATGTCGTCGCTGGTCCACACCGCGCGGATCACCTGAAGGGCTTCCTCGAACAGTTCTAGCCGCTCGTCATAAGTCACGCCCAGCGCCGCGAACTCCCGCTTGAGATAACCCACTCCGACCGCGAGCGTGAACCGGCCACCCGAGAGCAGGTCCAGCGTGGCGCCGGACTTGGCCACCACGAACGGGTTTCGGTACGGCAGCACCACGATGTTGGGAATCAGGCGCAGCGTCGTCGTCCTGGCCGCGGCGAAACCCAAAGCGACAAACGGATCTACGGCGTCGTGGCCACCGGCCTCCAGCCAGCGCTGCGACGGCGCGGGGTGGTCGGTGAAACCGAACCCATGGATGCCGGCGGCCTCGGTGGCCGCGGCCACCTTCCCGATGCCTTCGCCGCTGACCAGCTCCGGGTTGTACGGATGGCTGTGCATCGGGTGGGTGATGGTGAAGCGCATGGCGGTCAGAATCGTGCGCGGGAATCGATCGCCGTGTCGCTGGTGCGCAGCGGACGGATCAGCGCCTCCTGGGCGAAGGAGGCCAGCAGCTCCCCCTCCTCGGAGTGCACAGTGCCGCGCACGTACGACATCCCCGCGCCGACCTGGGTGCTCTCGTGGGTGTAGAGCAGCCAGCCGTCCCAGCGCACGGGTTCGTGGAACGCGACCGAGATGCTCATCGGTGCGGTGGACACCGTCAGGTGCGCCTGGCTGGTGCCGATGCCCGGGTGCGCCCGCATGGTCGTGGAGATCCCCAGATGCCCGGTGAAGTACGCGACGAGCGCCTTGGCAAGGTCGTCGCGGGTCGGAATCGGGTCATAGTGCAGCCACGCGTACAACTCGGGCGGCCCGACCTCGTCGGGGCTGTTGACGTCGACGACGTCAACGAGGCGCAGTTCGCGTCCGACCATCGGCATCGGCGAATGGTTGGCGTCGGCGGGGGCCGCCACGTCGGGACGCGGCAGGTGATGGCGGATGACGTCGCCCGTCGGGACGTCGGCCAGCACGGTGATGCTCAGGCAGCGCCGGCCGTTTTGGTGCACGGCCACGACCGCGGTGGCGGTAGACCGGCCCTCGGCCACGACGTCGAGAACGAGTTCGATCGGCGGGCCGACGGTCACGGCGCGGGAGAACACGGCGTGGGCCGAGCGCACCGACTTGTCCGGGAATCGCTTGGCCACCGCGACAATCGCCTGGGCGAGCACCTGGGTGCCCTCCACCACCTGCCGTTCGTCGCCGACGGCGATCCCGGTGTCGCCGGTGAACCGGTCCTGCCCGTCGGCCCGCACGTCGAACAGGTCCAGCAGACCCTGCACCGTCCACTCGATCTGCTCGGATTCCTCCGAAGCCTTCGTCAAATCCGCTCCACCTCCGCGTCAGCAGCCCAGGGCTCAGCGTGACACTTTGAGTAAGATTTGTAAAGCTTGGCTAACAAACATCCAAGGAGGCAAGACAATTGGGCATCGTGACGAGCACCTCGGAGACCGTGTTCACCCATTCCGCCGAGGCCGTGTACGACTTTGTCACCAACCCGGCCAACTGGACCAAGACTTATCCCGGCAGCGCGCACATCGGCAACTTGCCCGAACTCCCGCTGAAGGTCGGTGACACGTGGGAGGAGGCCGGGCCCGACGGGGAGCGCATCTTCAGCTGGCAGCTCGCCATCGCCGACCGGCCGACGCTGTTCGTGTTCAATTCGGTGGGTCGCCTCGGCCACGACCGCGACGGGAACGGAGGGATGGAGGGCCGGATCACCGTCACCTACCGGTTCACCAGGCCCGGCCGCGACGTCACGCTGTTCGCCCGGACCATGACGATCGAGGCCTTCAAGCACGCGCCGCTGCCCGATGCGCTGTTCCAGCAGGCCAATCCCGCGAGGATCGACGCCTACCACGCGGCCGTCGCGCGGGAGCTGGGCGAGATTGACACCGACGCACGCCGTGCATGACACTTTGGCGGTGTTTTGTAAAGGTCCAAACCGATGATCCCCGAGCCCCTGGCCAAGGGGTTCTGCTTCGGTGAGGGCCCGCGCTGGTTCGAAGGCCTGCTGTGGTTCTCCGACATGCTGGGCGAAGCCGTGCACACCGTCGACATGCGGGGCTCGCTGACCACGCTGGCGCTGCCCGGGCGCTCCCCGTCGGGCCTCGGGTTTCGCCCGGACGGGTCCCTGCTGATCGCCTCCACCGAGGACCGGCAGGTGCTGCGATACGACGGCGAAACGGTCGAGGTCGTCGCCGACCTGGCCGCCCTGACACCGGTCAACCTGGGCGACATGGTCGTCGACGACGCCGGTCGCGCATACATCGGCTGTCAGGCGTTCTCCGGCGGCGCGATCATCCGCCTCGACGCCGACGACACCGCCACCATCGCCGCCGAGGACCTCGACTTTCCCAACGGCATGGTGATCACGCCGGACCGAAAGACATTGATCGTCGCCGAATCGACGGGCCGCCGCCTGACCGCGTTCGCCATCGGCGAGGACGGCGGGCTCAGCGGCCGCCGGGTTTTCGCCGACGGCCTGGATGGGCCGCCGGACGGCCTCGCGCTCGACGCCGACGGCGCCGTGTGGGCCGCCATGACGCTGGCGCACCAGTTCGAGCGGATCTCCGAGGGCGGTGCCGTCACCGACCGCATCGACATGGGCGAGCGGGTGGCGATCGCGTGCGCGTTCGGCGGCCCCGCGCGCCGTACGCTGTTTCTGCTGTCGAGCACCGACGCTTATCCCCAGCGACTGATCGGCACCCGGCTCTCGCAGCTGGACGCGGTGACCGTTGACACCCCCGGCGCGGGCCTACCCTGACACCCGGAAGGCAGAGGATGACCGACTCCTACTACGAGCTGATCGACGACGCCGACCCGCGGGGCGAGAAGTTCGCGGCGACCGATCTGGCGCGCGGCACCTGGTCGGCCGCCATCCAGCACGGCGGCCCGGTGTCGGCGCTGTTGGTCCGGGCGCTGGAACGGTGTGAGCGGCGCGACGACACCCGGCTCGGCCGGGTCGTCATCGACCTGCTGGGTGGGGTGCCGGCCGAGGGCGACCTTTGGGTCAGCTCGCAAGTGCAGCGGGGCGGCAAACAGATCGAACTCGTCACGGCCGAGATGCTGGCGCCGGGGCCCGATGGCGAACCCCGGCCGGTGGCCCGCGCCAGCGGGTGGCGGTTGCAGCACCAAGACACGCACGCGGTGGCTCACGGCGCGGCTCCCCTGCCCCGGGCGCGGGCCGAGGCCCGCGACCGCAACCTCCGGGCGCGTGATTGGGACCGCAACTACGTGCACAGCCTGGACTGGCTGTGGCTGACCGAACCGCTGAGCGAGGGCCCGGGCGAATCCTGGATCAAGCCGACCGTCGACCTCGTCAAGGGCGAGGCCATGACCCCGTTGGAGCGGCTGTTCGCGGTGGCCGACTGTGCCAACGGCATCGGCAGCAAGCTGGACATCACCAAGTGGACGTTCCTCAACACCGATCTCGCGGTGCACGTGTTCCGGATCCCCGACGGCGACTGGATCGGCATTCGCGCGGAGACCAGCTACGGCCCGGACGGCATCGGCACGACGGTCGGCACACTTTTCGACGAGGGGGGCGCGGTCGGCGCCATTCAACAATGCGTGCTGGTGCGAGGGCGCCCCGGCCGGGAAGCGAAAAGAACGTGACACGCTCGCGATACTTCGTAAAGTTTCAGTCATGAGCCAGCCGGCCCCAGCAGCGGAGATCGACACCTCGACACGTCAGCGGATCCTCGACGCCACGGCCGAGGTGCTCGGCCGCAACGGCAAGACCAAGCTCAGCCTGTCCGAGGTGGCCGCCCAGGCGGGAGTCTCGCGTCCCACGCTGTACCGCTGGTTCGCCTCGAAAGAGGAGCTGCTGTCGGCGTTTTCAAATTACGAGCGGCAGGAATTCGAGAGCGGTCTGGTCAAGGCCACCGCCGGACTGAAGGGCGCCGACAAGCTCGACGCCGTGCTGCGATTCATCGTCGAATACCAGCATTCGTACTCCGGGGTGCGCATGGTCGACGTCGAGCCCGAGCACACCATCGCGCAGTTCGGCCGCGTCATCCCGCAGATGCGCGACGGCCTGCAACGGCACCTCTCCGGCCCCAACGCCGCGGTGCGGGCCGCAACGGTCATCCGGATCGCGATCTCGCACTACATCGTCCGAAGCGACGATGCCGACCAGTTCCTGGAGCAATTGCGCCACGCGGTCGGGATCAAGGGCGGCACCTGAGCACATCCCCGCGAGCGCGCGTTTGTACGCCGACACGCCGTATTACACGTACAACTGCGCGCCCTCGCGGACGAGAGGATCAGTCGAGCCGCACCGCGACCTTGATGCGGCCCTTCTCGTCGCGGCTGGCGAGCGCGTGCCCGGTGCGGTCGGCGCCGCCGAAGTTGAGCAGTGTGATCGGCCCGCCCTCGCCGAGGAAGTTTCGCCACCATGTCTTGCCATCGGGCGACATGACGTTGATGACGATGCCGTCGCCGGAGCGGCGGTACCCGACCGGGGTCTGGATCGTCTTACCCGAACGCCTGCCGACATAGCGAATGTTGATCAACCCGCGCCGTACCAGCGGTCCCACGACGGGCGCGTCGATCAAGCCGACAAAGACGTTGTTGATGATTCCGGCAATGGGTGTGTCGAAGATTCCGGATGCCATGAATGCCAGCGTATGCCAGACGGCGCAATAGGGATCAGTCGAAGAGCACGGCCGCGTTCAGGTAGCCGGTCGGGTCCAGGGCGGCTTTGACCGCCCGCATTGCGGCGATGTCGGCGGGCTCCCGCGACATGCCCAGGTACGGGCGCTTGCGGCTGCCGACGCCATGCTCGGAGCTGACGTTGCCGCCACACCGCGCGATGAGGTCCATCATCGGCGCATACAGCGCCTGCTCGCACTCGGGCGGGCAACGCAGCACGTTGAGGTGCAGGTTGCCCTCGCCGATGTGGCCGAACAGAAGGGGCAGCGCCTCGGGCGCATGAGCGCAGGCTAAATCGACTGCTTCCCTTGCGAATTCGCCGACGGCCGACAGCGGCAGGGACACGTCGAACTTCAGCGGTGGCCCATAGACGCCGAGCACGTCGGCGAGCGATTCCCGCACGCGCCACAACCGTTGCTGCGCAGCGGCATCCACGCCGACCGCGGGTTCCCCACACAGATGGACGCCGTCCAGCAGGTCGGCGAGCCGATCCGTCTGGTCGTGGTCGGCGGCCAGCTCCACCAGCAGCAGCCAGTCGCCCTGCACGGGCGCGCCGACCCCGAGGTGTTCGGCGGTCAGCGTGGCGGCCCGGCCGTCGATCAGCTCCAAAGCCGCGATCCCATCCACGTCGCGAAACGCGCGGCCGGCGTCGACCAGCGCCTCGAGTTCGGAGAACCCGCAGACCGCCGTCACCCGATGCGACGGCGTGGGATGCAACCGCAGGTCCAGCGCGGTGATCACGCCGAGGGTGCCCTCGGCGCCGACGAACAGCGCGGGCAGGTCGTAGCCCGTGTTGTCGCTGCGCACCTCGCTGTGGCGGCGCATCAGCGAACCGTCGGGCAGCGCCACCTGCAGGCCGACGACCTGCTCGCCCATGTTGCCGTAGCGCACGGTGCGCAGACCCCCGGCGTTCGTCGACGCCATGCCGCCGACGGTGGCGGTGTCGCGGGCGGCCAGATCCACGCCGAACACCAAACCCGCTGCGGCAGCGGCGTTTTGCACGGCGGCCAGAGCGGCTCCGGCGCCGGCCGAGACGCGGCGCTCGACGGTGTCCACGTCGCCGAGCCCGCAGAGGCGTTCGGTCGACAGCAACACGTCGTCATGCTCGGGGACGGTCCCGGCCACCAGCGAGGTCCGTCCGCCCTGCACGGTCACGTGCGCGCCCACGGCGCGGCACACCCGCAGCGCCTCGGCGACCTCCTCGGCCGACCCCGGCCGCACCAGCGCGCTGGCGCGCCCCCGATAGCGCCCGGTGTGATCGACGCTGCGGCCGGCCAGGACGTCGGCGTCGGTGACGACGTGGTTGGAACCGACAATCTTTTTCAGATCCGCAAGGCCGCCGGGCATGCTCGCGGTTATAGCACCGCCGCCCCGTGCCCGGCCAAGGCCCCCGACTGGGCGCCAGTCAGCCGATGCGGCGTTTGGTCCGCTCGCTCAGGAAGTTCGACCAGGAGGCCACCTCGGGGTGCTGATGGAGCAAGGCTCGGCGCTGTCGCTCCGTCATGCCGCCCCAGACACCGAATTCCACTTTGTTGTCCAACGCCTCGGCGGCACACTCGCGCATGACCGGGCAGTGGCGGCACAACACCGCCGCCTTGCGCTGGGCGGCACCCGTCACAAAGAGCCCGTCGGGATCGGTGTCGACGCACAGGGCTCTCGCCGTCCACCGATCCGGTTCCTCCGCGTCCGCGCCGCGGGCCACGCCTCGCAACCTCGTCCCCTTCTTCCGGTCCGATATCCCCACTGACGTGCGTCTTAGATGATTCCCCCGCGCCGCGCCGCTTAAACGACACGAGTCGATAGTGGGCGAGCGCCGGACTAGACGGGCCGAAGGTCAGAACTCTTTGTGGTTCACATCGGTGATCAGCCCGCCGTCCATGACGAATTCGCTTCCCGTCGAGTAAGACGACTCGTCGCTGGCCAGGAACAGCACGAAAGTCGCGACTTCGCGGACCTCACCGGGACGGCCGAGCGGGATGGTGACCATGTCTTCGGGTAGGTGCGCGGTCATCGGGGTGCGGATGAAACCGGGGTGGATCGAATTCACCCGGATGTTCAACGGCGCCAACTCCAGCGCCGCCGACTTGGCCAGCCCGCGCACGCCCCACTTGGACGCGACGTAAGGGTGCACCATCGGCGCGCCACGCAGCCCCTCGATCGACGAGACGTTGATGATGGAGCCACCCCCGGCGGCGGTCATCGGCTCGACAACTGCCCGCATGCCCAGGAAGGTGCCGGTCAGGTTGACGTCGATCACCTTCTGCCACTTGTCCAGCTTGAAGTCCTTCAACGGCCCCAGCGCAACCGTTCCCGCGTTGTTGACCAGCACGTTGAGCTTGCCGAATTCACCGACGGCGGTCGCGACTGCGGCGTCCCACTGGTCGGGCTGGGTGACGTCGAGGTGGACGTAGCGCGCGGCGTCGCCGATCTCGTCGGCGAGCGCCTTGCCCTGGTCGTCGAGGATGTCGCCGATAACGACCTTGGCGCCTTCCTCGACCAGCAGCCGCGCATCTTCGGCGCCCATGCCGCCGGCGGCGCCACTGATCAGCGCTACCTTGCCGTCAACCCGTCCCATTAATCAGTCCTTTCGAATTTACTGAGCTACCAAGTCTTTTGGCGCATAAAGTCCCTTACCGGTGACCAGCGGCAGGTCCAAGGTGGTCGTGATCCCCGGCGGCGCGGCGATAACCGCCGGGATCGCGTTGACGATCCGACCGGCTGCTCCGGCGATCGCGGCGTGGTTGTGGTCGCCCTTGCGGCTGCTCGGAACGATGTCCACCGCGTAGGACGGCTCGCCGGTGATCTCGACGCGATACGAGCCGTCGCCCGAAGCGGGCTGCGGCAGGTCGGGGCGCAGGTCGGGCCGCAGCCGGGTGACGTGCTCGATGACGATCGCGGGGTGGCCCTTGACCATGCCGCGGATCTCGAACTGCAGCACGGCCAGCGTGCCCTTGGCCACGTGTCCGATCGCGATGTCGAAGTCCTCGGGTGCCGGCTCGCGCTGGTAGGACTCGGTGATCTCGTCGACCTCGATGCCGAGCCCGGCCGCCAGCTGACGGATCGCCGTCCCCCACGCAATGCTCAGCACGCCCGGCTGCAGCAGCATCGGGACGTAATCCAGCGGCTGGGCGAACCCCATGTAGCTCATCACCTCGACGCCGTCGTAGCTCGCATAGTCGTGAATCTCCATGCAGCGCACCTGCTCGATGCGCTGACAGGTTCCGGCGAGCGCGAACGGGATCAGGTCGTTGGCGAATCCGGGATCCACGCCGCTGATGAAGATGCTCGAATTGCCTTGCCGGGCAGCATCTTCCACGCGGGCGATGTACTTGTCGGGCATGACGCCCCACGGGTACTGCAGCAATCCGGGTGACGACCCGACGACGTTGATGCCGGCGGCCAGGATGCGCATCACGTCCGCCATCGCGTCGGGTAGCCGCGTATCGCCCATGGCGCAGTAGACGACGCACTCGGGCTTGGCGGCCAGGATGGCGTCGAGGTCCGAAACGGCGGCGACGCCGGTCACGGTGTCGGCGTCGAGGCCCACGCCGCACAGTTGCCCGGCGTCCTTGCCCACCTTCTCCGGCGTGGAGACGCACACGCCCGTCAGTTCGAACCGAGGATCGGTGATCAGGTGGGCCAGGGCCAGCCCTCCGACATTTCCGGTGCCGACGTGTGCGACGCGGATGGCCATCAGAGTCTCCGTCCCTCGAACGCTCGAAACGTTTCTAGACAGTAGTCCACAACTTCTGCGACGCCTACCGTGCCGGGGCAGAATAGAAGGGCTCATGACGCAACGCGAGGACATCCAGTTCAGGTCCGGTGCCGACCGGATCAGCGCATGGCTGTACCGGCCGGAGCGCGGTGGCCCCGCGCCGCTGCTGGTGATGGCGCACGGGCTGGGTGCGGTGCGCACCATGCGACTGGACGCCTATGCCGAACGATTCAGCGCCGCCGGCTACGCCTGCCTGGTGTTCGACTACCGCAACTTCGGCGACAGCGAAGGCCAGCCGCGGCAGCTGCTCGACATCGGCATGCAGCTCGCGGACTGGGCGGCCGCGGTCGCCCACGCCCGCACCCTGGAGGACATCGATCACGATCGAATCGGCGTGTGGGGCACGTCTTTTGGCGGCGGGCACGCGATCGCGACGGCGGCCCGGGTGCCGGGCATCAAGGCCGCCGTGGCCCAATGCCCCTTCACAGACGGCGTCGCATCCGCGCGCACGCTCAGCCCGGCGATCTTCGGCCGTGTCGGCCTGCTGGCCGCGCGCGACCTCTTCGCGGCCCGGCTGGGCAGGTCGCCGGTCACGATTCCCGCGGCCGGCAAGCCGGGTGAGGTCGCCCTGATGAACGCGCCCGATGTGTACCCCGGCTACATGAGGCTGGTCCCCGAGGGCCAGACGGTGCCCAACGAGGTCGCCGCCCGGCTCGCCTTGAAGGTCATCACCTACCGTCCGGGCCGGCTGGCCGCGAAGGTGGCCTGCCCGATCCTGTTCTGCGTCTGCGAGGCCGACTCGGTGGCTCCCCCGGTGCCGACGCTGCGCTACGCGGCGAAGGCCCCGCGCGGCGAGGTCCGCATGTATCCCGAGGGGCATTTCGATATCTATGTCGGCGACGCGTTCGAGCGCGTCGTCGCGGACCAGCTCGCCTTTCTCGACCGACACCTCAAACGTGTGACTGCTTAGAACATGTGCGAAACGCCAGACTTCCTGGCGGGACGGATTTACCCTCGGTCAATACCTAATACCCACGGTTCCGGACAACTCCCATTGGGCCGGGATGGGGTCCGTGGGGAAAGGACGGGGAGATGTCCGACTTAATTGCTGCCCCTGAGACCTTGGCGTCAACGGCCGCCGATGTGCAAAGCATCGGTTCGGCGATCAACGCGGCCGGCGCGAATGCCGCGGGACAAACGACCGGTTTGCTCGCGGCGGCCGAGGACGAGGTGTCGGCGGCCATCGCAAACCTATTCGGCGCGTACGGCCGGGAATATCAAGCGCTTCTCGGGCAGGCCGAAAGTTTTCATAGCCAGTTCACCCAGGCCTTGGGGGCCGCGGCGGCCGCCTACGCGCAAGCCGAGACGACCAACGCAGCCGTCGTCTCGGGGGCCTCGCCTATCGGTACGCCGCTGTCGGTGGTGCAGCTGGCCTCCCCCGGAGACCCGCTGTTCGCGTTGATCATGGGCGGCACGAATAACCCACAACCCGACCCCAAATACGTGACCAGCGTCTTCAACGCGTACATCAAGCCCCTCTACCCGTCGGTCTCATCGCCGCCGCTGCCCGTCTTCACGCCGGAGCAGTTCTGGCCGGTGACGCCGAACCTCGGGAGCATGACGTTCGGCCAGTCCGTGGCCAAGGGCGTCACGTTGCTGAACAACGCGATCACTTCGACACTGAGCGACCCGAACAATAGCGCCGTGGTTTTCGGCTACTCGCAGAGCGCCGCGATCGCCACTAACGAGATAAACGCCCTCATGGCGGCGGGATCCCCGTATCAGGGCCACTTGAACTTCGTGCTGATCGGCAATCCCAACAACCCCGTCGGCGGCATCCTCGAGCGCTTCCCCGGCTTCTACATCCCATTCCTGGACGTGGCGTTCAACGGCGCGACCCCGCCGAATTCGCCGTACCCGACCTCGATTTACACATACCAATACGACGGCATCGCCGACCTACCCCAGTACCCGCTCAATCTCGTCTCCGACCTCAACGCGTTCATGGGCTATTTCTTCGTCCACAGCTCATATCCCGACCTGACGGCTACCCAGGTGGGCACCGCCGTGCAGCTGCCCACGTCGCCCGACTACACCGGCAACACGAAGTACTACATGTTCATGACCCAGAACCTGCCGCTGCTGGAGCCGATCCGCGCCATCCCCTACGCCGGTCCGCCGATCGCCGACATCTTCCAGCCGGATCTGCGCGTGCTCGTCGACCTGGGCTACGGCGACTACGGGCCGGGCGCCAACTACGCGAACATTCCCACCCCGGCCGGACTGTTCGACCTGCCGAACCCGTTCACGGTCATTCCCGACCTCGCCCTGGGCGCCGTGCAGGGTCCGTACGGCGCCGTGGTCGAGATCGGGGTGGAGGCGGGCCTGCTGTCGCCCTCGTACTTCCCGGACACCTACCCATGGGTTCCGTCCATCAACCCCGGCCTGAATGTCTCGTTCGGCCAGTCGAGCACGACGCTGCTGTCCCTGCTGAGCGGGGCGGCCGGGAACGTGCTGCACCTGATCCCGCCGCCCAATTTCGGCTGACGGCTAAGGGCCGAGCGGGGAATGCTGCCGGATCGACTCGTCGCGAATCAAACCCCGCAGCAGCGCGGTGCTGAACTCGGCGGCGATCTCCTTGGCGGTGCGCCGCCCGCTCGGCCGCAGCCACCGGTAGCTGCCCAGCGTCATCCCGATGTAGCCCAGCGCCACCACGTGCGAGTCGCACTTGTAGAACTCGCCGCTGGCGATCCCGCGGTCGATGAGCCCGTGCACGTGCTCGTAGACCTGGGCCTCCTTCTCGCGGACCTCGGCGACCTGCTCGGAGGTGAACCACTCGGTGATGTACGGCTGCTCCTGGAAGTACACGGCCGCCCGCTCCGGATTCGCCGCGATCCCCGTCAGCAGGCGGACGGTGTACTGGTAGAGCGCCTCGCGGGCCGTCCACGACGGATCGTCGTGCACGGCGGCCAGCGTGCCCTCGGCGGCCTGGCGGTAAATGTCGAAGAGGATCAGCGACTTGCTGGCGTAGTAGTGGTAGACGGTCGCCTTGTTGAGCCCGATCACGTCGGCGACGTCGTCCATCCGGGTGCCGTGATAACCGCGCGCGGCGAACAGCTTGGTGGCAACGGCCAGCAACTCCTCGCGGCGGGTCAGCCCGTTCTCGGATGGCATTTGTCTCTGGGTGCTCTCTATCGTTCACTGCCGGCGGGCCACGCTGAGGCCCGGATAAGGCAAAGTACCAATCAACTGGTTGGACAGTTTAAGGGCACCGCCGCCTGTCGCAGCGGCGCGTCTGGGACTAGCATGGTGTGTCGAACCGGTCGCGAGTCGAGAGGTGGGGACATGGATCCGAGTCCGGACTATGACATGAGCGACGAGATCGAGTTCTTCTTCAAGTACGTCCCGTGGGGTCTGCGCGGCGTGGTCGACGGCAACGGATACCCGCCACCGGCCTACCCGCCCGTCTAAGCCCCTACAGCGCTTTCAGCTCCTCGGCGACCTCCGTCACCGACTTCTTCGCGTCCCCGAACAGCATCGTGGTCCCGTCGGCGTAGAACAGCGGGTTGTCGATGCCCGCGAATCCCGAGTTCATCGACCGCTTCAGCACGATCACCGACTTCGCCTTGTCCACATTGAGGATCGGCATGCCGTAGATCGGGCTGGATGCCTCGTTGCGGGCCGCCGGGTTGGTGACGTCGTTGGCGCCGATGACGATCGCGACGTCGGTGCGCGCGAACTCGTCGTTGATGTCGTCCATGTCCTTCATCGCGTCGTAGTCCACCTCGGCCTCGGCCAGCAGCACGTTCATGTGCCCGGGCATGCGGCCGGCGACCGGGTGGATCGCGTACTTCACCGCGACACCCTTGTCCTCGAGCAGCGAGGCCATGTCCTTGACGGCGTGCTGGGCCTGCGCGACGGCCAGGCCGTAGCCCGGCACCACGATCACCTGGTTGGCGTAGGCCATCTGGATGGCCGCGTCGGCGGCCGACGTCGCCTTGACGTGCTTGTCGCCGCCGCCGTCGGCGCTGGGCGCCACCCCGCCGCCGCCGAAACCGCCCGCGACGATCGCGGGAATGGAGCGGTTCATAGCCTTGGCCATCAGGTTGGTCAGGATCGAGCCGGACGCGCCGACGATCATGCCGGCCACGATCATCGCGGTGTTGTTCAGCGCCAAACCGGCCGCGGCGGCCGACAGCCCCGTCATCGCGTTCAGCAGGGAGATGACCACCGGCATGTCGGCGCCGCCGATGGGCAGCACCACCATCAGGCCGAGCACGCCGGCGGCGGCCAGCAGGCCGATCATCCACCACAGGGCCACCCCACCGCTGCCCGGATGCGCGCCCAGGCCGATGACGACCGCGGCGGCCACCGCGCCGGCCAGCAGCAGCAGGTTGATCGGTTGCTGGGCCCTCCCGAAGCCGATCGGCGACCCGGAGATGATCTCCTGCAGCTTGCCGAAGGCGATGATCGAACCCCAGAACGAGATCGACCCGATGATCGCGGCGAACAACGACGCGACCACGATGTGCACGGTCGGCGACTCGCCGTGCTGGAAGGCCGAAAAGCCTTGGGTTTCAATGAATTCCGACAGCGCGATGAGGGCGACGGTGCCACCGCCGACGCCGTTGAAGAACGCCACCAACTGCGGCATGGCGGTCATCTTTGTGTAGCGGGCCGGCGGGACGCCGAGCGCGACGCCCACGACCAGCCCGAGGATGATCAGCACCCACTGGTCGGTGTGCCGGATCTTGATGAGCGTCGCCGTCACGGCCAGGGCCATGCCCACCGCGGCGATCAGGTTGCCGCGCACGGCGGTCTTGGGCCCGGTCAGGCCCATCAGCCCATAGATGAACAGCGAGAACGAGATGATGTAGAGGACGGTGACCAGGTAGTTCATTTGGCGACCTCGTCAACTTTGGCGGGCACCGGCTTCTTCTTGCCCTTGAACATCCCGAGCATCCGGTCGGTGACGATGAAACCGCCGATGACGTTGAGCGTGCCGAACACCACCGCGACGAACAGGATGATCTGCACCGCGAGCGACGGGTGCTCGACCTCCCCGAACACCACCAGCGCGCCGAGCACCACGATCCCGTGGATGGCGTTGGTGCCCGACATCAGCGGCGTGTGCAGCGTGTTGGGCACCTTCGAGATCACCGCGAACCCGACGAACCCGGACAGCACCAGGATCGCCAGGTTGGCCAACAGCTCGTCGTACATCTAAGAGTCCTTTCGATCGCGGGTCACACACGAGTCCGCGATGACCTCGTCGTCGAAGTCCGGCGCCAGCTTCCCGTCCTTGATCAGCAGGTCCAGCAGCGCCGTGATGTTCTTGCTGTACAGCTCGCTGGCGTGCTCGGGCATGGTCGCGGGCAGGTTCAGCGGCGAGGCGATGGTGACGTCGTGCTTGACGACGGTGCGGCCCGGCTCGGTCAGTTCGCAGTTGCCGCCGGTTTCACCGGCGAGGTCGACGATCACGCTGCCGGGTTTCATCGCCTCCACCGCCGCCGCGGTGACCAGCCGCGGCGCCGGGCGGCCGGGCACCAGCGCGGTGGTGATCACCACGTCGAATCCGGCGATCGCGTCTTCCAGCGCCTTCTGCTGCTGGGCGCGCTCCTCGTCGGTCAGCTCGCGGGCGTAGCCGCCCTCACCGGCCGCGTCGATGCCGACGTCGAGCCACTGCGCCCCCACCGAGCGGACCTGGTCGGCCACCTCCGGACGCACGTCGTAGCCGGTGGTGCGGGCGCCCAGCCGCTTGGCCGTCGCCAGCGCCTGCAGCCCGGCCACCCCGACGCCGAGCACCAGCACGGTGGCGGGCTTCACGGTTCCCGCCGCGGTGGTGAGCATCGGGAAGAACCGGGTCGATTCGGAGGCCGCCAGCAGGACGGCCTTGTACCCGGCCACGTTGGCCTGTGATGACAGGGCATCCATCACCTGGGCGCGCGAGATGCGGGGGATCGCCTCCAGCGCGAACGCCTGAACCCCGGCCTGCTTCAGCGCACCGATCGCGTTGTCGGCGTTGCGCGGCGCCAGAAAACCGATCAGCGTCTGGCCGCTGTGCAACCGGGCGACCTCGTCGGCGGTCGGCGGCGCGACCTTGACGACCACGTCGGCCGCCCAGGCGTCCCCGATGCTCGCCCCCGCCTCGGTGTACAGCCCGTCGGGTAGCAGCGCGCCCTCGCCCGCACCGGACTCGACCACCACCGCCAAACCGCTGTTGACCAGCGACGCGACCGCCTTCGGCACCAGCGCGACGCGCCGCTCGTCGGCCCCGGACTCGGCGACCACCCCCACCGTCGTCTGCGCTTCTGTCATGGCGCGTACATCTACTTTCCTTATGTCTTTGGCTTGCCGCAGACACCCTAACCTGTCACCAGAGCGGGATATCTCGGCCGTGTTCCGATGCGGGCCGGGGCCCGAAGTAGCGGCGCTCCGACTCCTCGATCGGCACGTCGTTGATGCTGGCCTCGCGTCGGGCCATCAGCCCCGAGTCGCTGAACTCCCACAGCTCGTTTCCGTAGCTGCGGTACCACTGGCCTTCGTGGTCGTGGCACTCGTACTGGAACCGCACCGCGATGCGGTTGTCGTGGAAGTCCCACAGGCTCTTGCGCAGCGAGTAGTCGAGTTCGCGCTCCCACTTGCGGGTCAGGAACGCGACGATCTCGTCGCGGCCCACGATGTGCTCGCCGCGATTGCGCCAGTGCGAGTCGGGCGTGTACGCCAGGCTGACTCGCTCGGGGTCGCGGGTGTTCCAGGCATCCTCGGCGGCCTGGACCTTCTGCAACGCAGTTTCGAGGGTGAACGGCGGGAACGGGGGGCGGGATTTGGTCATGGCGTCCATCTTGCGCTGCCGCGAGCAGACGCAGAATCGCACGAATTCTCACTGTGGCATGCGATTCTGCGTCTGCTCGCGCTGAAAGATATCGTGACGGTCATGGACTTCGCGATGTCGGCCAAAGCCAGCGACTACCACAAGCGATTGTCCGACTTCATGATCGAGTACGTCTTCCCGGCCGAGGCCGAATACGACAAATACCGTCACGAGGCCGGCCCCAATGACCACACCGTTCCGCCGGTCATCGAGCAACTGAAACTCAAGGCCAAACAGCAGGGCCTGTGGAACCTGTTCCTGCCCGCCGAGTCGGGCCTCACCAACCTGGAATACGCCCCGCTGGCCGAGCTGACCGGCTGGAGCCTGGAGATCGCGCCCGAGGCGCTCAATTGCGCGGCGCCCGACACCGGCAACATGGAGACCCTGCACCTGTTCGCCACCGAGGAGCAGCGCAAGCAGTGGCTGGAGCCCTTGCTGGCCGGGGAGATCCGCAGCGCCTTCTCGATGACCGAGCCCGGAGTCGCCAGCAGCGACGCCCGCAACATCGAAACGTCCATCGAGCGCGACGGCGCCGACTACGTCATCAACGGCCGCAAGTGGTGGACGTCCGGGGCGGCCGACCCGCGCTGCAAGATCCTCATCGTGATGGGCCGCACCAACCCCGACGCGGCCAGCCACCAACAACAGTCGATGGTGCTGGTGCCGATCGACACCTCGGGCGTGACCGTCGTCCGCTCGACGACGGTCTTCGGTTACCAGGACCAACCCGGGCACTGCGAGATCATCTACGACAACGTCCGGGTGCCGGTCACCAACCTGCTCGGCGAGGAGGGTGCCGGCTTCGCGATCGCCCAGGCCCGGCTGGGACCGGGCCGCATCCACCACTGCATGCGGGCGCTGGGCGGTGCCGAACGCGCGCTGGCCCTGATGGCCGACCGCGCCCGCAACCGGGTGGCGTTCGGCCGTCCGCTGGCCGAGCAGGGCGTGGTGCGGGAGGCAATTGCCAAGTCCCGCAACGAAATCGACCAGGCCCGGCTGCTGTGCGAGAAGGCGGCGTGGACGATCGACCAGCACGGCAACAAGGCCGCCCATCTGCTGGTCTCGCAGATCAAGGCGGTCGCCCCGCAGGTGGCCTGCAACGTGATCGACCGCGCGATCCAGGTGCACGGCGCCGCCGGCGTCAGCGAGGACACCGTGCTGGCCCGGTCGTACGGCTGGCATCGCGCCATGCGTCTTTTCGACGGACCCGACGAGGTGCACATTCGGACCATCGCGCGCTACGAGCTCGGCGGGGAGCAATCCGCGCTCGCCGCGGCGGTAACCCGGCATGGCTGAAGCCGTGCGAGAACTGTCCGGCGCGTGGAACTTTCGTGATGTCGCTGACGGTGTCGACGCGCTCCGGCCCGGGCGGGTGTTCCGGTCCGGCGAGCTGAGCCGCCTCGACGACGACGGCCGGGCGACGCTGCGCCGGCTGGGCGTTACGGACGTGGCCGACCTGCGCGCGGCGCGCGAGGTGGCCCGGCGCGGCCCGGGGCTGGTGCCCGACGCCATCGAGATCCACCTGCTGCCGGTTCCCGACCTCTCCGACCAACCCGACGACGACGGCGAGGCCGCCGCGCCGCACGAGGAGGCGTTCCAGCGGCTGCTGCGGGGTGAATCCGACGGCTCCGAGGAATCGGTGAACGAGACCGCCGTCCGCTTCATGACCGACGAGTACCGCCAATTCCCAACGCGCAACGGGGCGCAGCGCGCGCTGCGCCGCGTCGTCACCCTGCTGGCCGCCGGGCGCCCGGTGCTCACCCACTGTTTCGCGGGCAAGGACCGCACCGGCTTCGTCATCGCGACCGTGCTCGAGGCGGTCGGCGTCGACCGCGACGCCATCGTCGCCGACTTCTTGCGCAGCAACGACGCCGTACCCGAGCTCCGGACGCACATCTACGAAATGATCCAGCAGCGCGGGGACACTGAACTGACGCCGGAGGTGGTGACCTTCACCGAAGCCCGGCTGTCCGACGGCGTCCTCGGTGTGCGTCCCGAATACCTGGCCGCCGCCCGCCAAACGATCGACACCGAATTCGGTTCGCTCGGCGCGTATCTGAGCGACGCGGGCATCACCGAGGCCGACGTGGATCGGCTGCGCACCCAACTGCTCGGCTGAGCCGCGTGCCGTCGGCGCAAACGCCGGACAGGATCGGCAGTTCGCCCTAGGCTGACGGGGTCCGCCTGCAGCGGTCGAGTCACGCCTTTGCCGGGAAAGGATCAGGCCGATGACGTATGTGATCACCGAGCCGCAGATGATGGCGTCGGTCGCGGCGGAAATCGAGGGAATCGGTTCGGCGTTCAGCGCCGCGACGGCCGCGGCGGCGGCCCCGACGTCGGGTCTGGCGGCGGCGGCCGGCGACGAGGTGTCGGCGGCCATCGCCGATGTATTCGGCACGTTCGGCCAGGAGTATCAGGCCCTCGTCGCGCGGTTGGGGGCGTACCAGAGCCAGTTCCAGCAGACGCTCGCGTCCGCGGGAATCGCGTATGCGGAAACGGAGGCCGCCATCGCCGGCACCCTGGGGCTGGGAGCGGCCGCACCCGCGGCGCCGGTGCCCGCCGCCACCATTCCCCCGTTCCCGGCAAACCTGGTGTCGATTTTCATCGGCGGCACCGGGGTCCCCATCCCGTCACCGTCATTCGTCACCCGGGCCAACAACCTCTACGTCCGTTCGCTGACCACCTTAGAAGCGCTGTACACGCCCGAGCAGCTGTACCCGCTCACCGGTGTCAAGAGCCTGCCGCTGAATCAGTCGGTCGCCGAGGGCGTGACGATTCTGGACAACACGCTGTACAACACCATCCACAATCAGGGGCAATCGGTAACGGTTTTCGGCATTTCGCAGAGCGCCATCATCTCCTCGCTGGAGATGCAGAACCTCGCCAACGGCACCTCTTTGTTCGGTGCGAACCCGCCCCCCGTCAACATGCTCAACTTCGTGCTGACCGGCAACGAGGTCAACCCCAACGGCGGCATGCTGTCGCGGTTCCCGAATCTCTCCCTGCCCGCCCTGGGTCTGGACTTCTATCCCGCGATGAATGCCAACACGCCCTACCACGTGGCCAACTACACGCTGGAATACGACGGGTTCGCCGACTTCCCGCGGTATCCGATCAACATCGTTTCCGACCTCAACGCGGTCGCGGGAATCGTGTTCGTGCACACCACATATCTGGATCTGTCGACGACCCAGGTCAACAACGCGATTCAATTGCCGACGTCCCCGGGCTACACCGGAAACACCACGTACTACATGATTCCCACGGCGGACCTGCCGCTGCTGAAGCCGCTGGATGCCATCCCGGTCATCGGAAAGCCGCTGGTCGATCTGATCCAGCCGGACATGAAGGTACTGGTCAATCTGGGTTACGGTCCCGACCCCACCCTCGGGTACTCGACGAGCTACGCCGACGTGCCGACGCCGTTCGGTTTGTTCCCGGATGCCAACCCGGGCACCGTGTTCAACGCGCTGGCGACCGGAACCCAGCAGGGGATCCACGACTTCTCGCTCGACCTGCAGCAGATCGCGTCGCAACCCCCCACCACCGTCGTGCCGCAGTTCACCCTGCCGACCTCGCCGCCGGACCCGACGACGACGCTAGCCAATTTCCCGTCACCGCAACGGGTCTTCGACACCGTCAACAAGATCGTGTCGACCGACTACGCGGTCGCGCTTCCGACGGCCGACATCGGCTACTCGCTGGCCACCGAGCTGCCGTTCTACGACACCGAGCTCTTCCTGAGCCAGCTCGGGCAGGGCAACCTGGTCAACGCGATCGGCTATCCGATCGCGGCCGACGTAGGACTGGGAACGATCGCGGGCGGGGTCGAATTCCTCACCATCGCATCGGCACTCGCGAGCAACGTCAAGGACATCCAGAGCCTCATTCCCTAACGCGCACAATGGATCCGGTACAAACACGCCACTCCCGGGCGGCGGCAGCGCTCCTACGCCCAAAAACGCCGGTGCAAAACGCCAACAAGAAGACGCTGGCGCTCCTAAGCTAGCTGGGTGCCGGTTCCGGCGATGCGCCTGGTCATCGGGTTAGCCGCGTCGTCGGGACTCTCGTGTCCGGAAGGGAAGAGCCGATGACGAGCTTGATCACGCAGCCCCAGATCTTGACGACGGCCGCAGCGGATGCTTCTGCGATTGGTTCGGCGATCGACGAGGCCAAGGCGGCCGCCGCGGGCCCCACCACGAGTCTGGCCGCGGCGGCCCAAGACGAGGTATCGGCCATCACCGCGCAGTTCTTCGGCTCGTTCGGGCAGGAATACCAGGCGCTGCTGCAGCAGGCGGCCGCGTTCCACGGACAGTTCGTCGCGGCCTTGGGCGCCGCCGGAAACGCTTACGCGCAAGCCGAAGCCGAGATCGCCGGCACGCTGGGGCTCACCGGCACGGCCGCCCCGGCATTCACGGCGGTACAACAGGCGGCCGACCCGGCCGTCAAGGCTATCTTGGTCATGACCGGCACCGGTACCGCCAACCCGCCACAGAGCTACGTCGACAACGTCACCAGCCGCTACCTGAAGAATTTCACCAGCGCTCTCACGCTCCCCGTGACCACGGCCGAGGGGTTGTATCCGTTCAGCGGCGTCAAAGACCTGACGCTGGACATCTCCTTGGCCCGCGGCGTCACCGCGCTGGACAACATCATCAACCAGCAGATCACGCCCGGCTTGGGCGGGCCGACCAATAGCGTTTCCATCCTGGGCTACTCGCAGAGTGCGATCATCTCCTCGCTGGAGATGCCAAAACTCCTCGCCGAGGGCTTTGTCGGTTCACTCAACCCGGCGACGAACCAGGTGTACTTCACGTTGCTCGGTGACCCGGCCAATCCCAACGGCGGCCTGATCGCACGCTTCCCGGGCCTGAGCTTCCCGAGCCTGGGCGTCACCTTCGGGACCTCCACGCCGAGCAATGACTTCCCGACCACCATTTGGACGCTCGAATACGACGGCTTCGCCGACTTCCCGCGCTATCCGATCGATATTTTCGCCGACCTCAACGCCCTCGCCGGCATCGTGTTCATCCATGGAACCTATCCGCATCTGACGGCGACTCAACTCGCGAATGCTTTCTTACTGCCGGGATCGACATCCGCGCCTTTGAATACCCCCGGCAGCATGACCGACTACTACATGATCCCCACCGATAACCTGCCGCTGTTGACGCCGCTGCGCGCGCTCCCGGTCATCGGCAACCCGCTCGCGGACCTGATCCAGCCGGACCTGAAGCTCCTCGTCAACTGGGGCTACGGCGACCCTAACTTCGGCTACTCGACCAGCCCGGCCAATATCCAGACCCCCTTCGGCTTCCTGCCGCCGCTAAGCGCGACAACGGAACTGGGGGCCCTCTTGCCTGGAGCCACCGCGCAGGGAGTCAACGCCTTCGCCAGCGATATGTCGAGCCTGGCGGGCTCCCTGCCAGGAGCCGCATCAACGGGCCTCGCCCAGCTGACAATGCCGCCGTCGGCGTCGCTTCCGACCACTCCCACGGGCATTATCCAGGCCATCGAATCCGCGAACACCAACATCGTCGGCACCCTCACGGGCGATTTCTCGACCGCCTACGCGACGCTGCTCCCGACCGCGGACATCGCGACCGCCATCGCGGTCACCCTCCCGTCGTACGACGTGAACCTGTTCCTCGACGGCATCACGCAAGCGATCAACGGCGATCCGGTTGGCGGGCTCATGAACGCGTTCGGCCGTCCGATCGCCGCCGATGTCGGATTGGTCACGCTGGCAGGCGGTTTCGAACTCATCAACTTCGTGAACGCGGGCGAGACGATCTTCACCGGGGTGCCGAATCCAGGTCCCCAGTAATCGACGGGCGCTAGGCTAACGGAAACGGATAACGCTGCGGCGGAGGCGCTTTCCGTCAGGGTTCGCTCTACAATCATGCGGAAGTCCGGTCGAGCCACAACCGTGAAGGCCGATAATCGATGACCAGTTTGGTTACGGAGCCGCAAGCCATGGCGGCGGCCGCAGCAGACTTGGCGAAACTAGATTCCGCGATCAGCGCCGCCCGAGGGGCCGCCGCGGGGCCAACGACCAGTCTGGTTGCCGCGGCGGAAGATGAGGTGTCGGCGCTCACCGCGGCATTCTTTGGCGGATACGGCCAAGAGTTCCATGCGCTCCTGTGGCGGGCGGCGGCATTCCATGATCGGTTCACGACCGCATTGGCCGTCGCCGGGAGCGCGTACTCGGGAATTGAGGCCGCGGCGTCGAACGCGCTGGGCACGCTTGAGGGTGACGTCGAGGCGCTGCTGGGCGGCAGCACCGCTCCCGTCTCGACCACGGTGACGGGTGCGTTGACGAACGCGGCGCCCCCGGTGCCGCCCGGTGACCCCGTCACGACATTGCTCATGGGCCCCAGCGGGATCCCGAATCCCACGCCGGAGCAGATCGCCCTCATCGCCGGAAAATACATCGACCCGTTTTGGCCCAACAGCGGGAACAATGTGGGGGTCTTCACGCCCGAGGGTCTGTACCCGATCACCGGCATCAAAGACTTGACCTTCAACGTGTCGGTGGCGCGTGGCGTGACCGCCCTCAACAACGCGATCCAGCCACTCGCCGTCCCCGGAAACACCATCAACGTTTTCGGCTACTCACAGAGCACCGTTGTCGCCTCATTGGAAATGCAGGCGCTCAACCCCACCAATACGCCGGGCGGAAGCTTGCTACCGCCGGGCGTAACCCTGAACTTCACCCTCGTCGGAGACCCGAGCAACCCCAACGGTGGTCTGCTCACACGCTTCCCAGGGCTGAGCATGCCGAGCTTGGGCCTGACGTTCGGCACCGCGACTCCGGACAATTCCTTCCCGACCCGCATCTATACGATCGAGTACGACGGCTTCGCGGACTTCCCGAGATACCCCATCAATCTTCTGTCCGATCTCAACGCCTTCATGGGCATCGCGACCGTGCACGGCACCTATCAGGATTTCTCGCTCAGCCAGATAGAAACCGCCACCCAGTTAACGAACACGTCTGGCCCGACTCAGACCCAATATTTCATCCTGCACACACCCAACCTTCCGCTGCTGGAACCCGTTCGAGCCATCCCGATTATCGGTAATCCCATCGCAGACCTGGTCCAGCCGGACTTACGGGTCCTGGTCGACGTGGGCTACGGCAGCACCACCCAGGGCTGGTCACCGGACCCGCCAAACGTTCCCACTCCATTCGGGGTGATCCCGCCGGTCAGTCCTGGCGCTGTCCTGAGCGCTCTGTCTACGGCGACACCGCAGGGTATCGCCGCCTTCACCCAGGACGTCAATGCCGGAATCGCCGGCGTTCCGTCGCAGCACGTCGCACTGTCCAACCTGACGTCGACAATCGAGCAGGTCGGTTCCGGCGGCATGACCTTCGGGCCGACACCGGCACCGACGCCGCCCTCGCCCGACGCCCTCATCGCGAACCTGCAATGGGCGAACACGAGAATCACCAACACAATTGCGCGCTCGGCATCGGCGGCTTACGCGACGCTGCTTCCGACGGCCGACATCGCGACGACGGTCGCAATCACCCTCCCGTCTTATGACCTGAATCTCTTCCTCGACGGCATCACGCAGGTGATCAACGGCGACCCCGTGGACGGGCTGATCTACGCGTTCGGCGCTCCGGTGGCCGCTGACATGGCATTGGGCACGCTCGCCGGCGGTTTCGAAGCCCGAGTCATCTTGGGTGCCGCCAAGGAGATTTACTACGCCTTTTTGGACCAGCCCGTGCCGGAGCCCGGCTAAGGCTCGAGCACCAGCTTGCCCAGCACACCGCCGTCGGCCAGGCTCTGCAGCGCGGCCTGCCCCTCCGACAGCGGATAACGCTGCGGCGGAGGGGGTTTCAGCCCGAGAAAGACCAACTGGTTCAGCCCCCAGGCGAACAGGGCCGCCGAACCGGGAACCCTGTTGAGGTACTCGCCCCACGCGACGCCCACCACGCTGACGTTGCGCAGCAGCAGCCGGTTGACCTTCACGGTCGGAATGCCGCCGGCGGCGAAGCCGATCACCAGCAGCTTGCCGTCGATCGCCAGGACCCGGATCGCGTCGTCGAACGCCGGGCCGCCGATGGGATCGACGACGATGTCGACCCCGCGGCCCTGGGTGTAGTCACGCACCTGGTCGGCCCAGCCTTCGGCCAGGGGCACGACCAGGTCGGCGCCCAGCGACGCGACATAGTCGGCCGCGGCTTCGCGATGCACAACGGCCAGCACCTTTTTCGCGCCCATCGCCCGCGCCACCTGGATGGCCGCGGTGCCCACTCCCCCGGCGGAACCCAGCACCAGGACCGTGTCGCCCGGCCGCATCGCGGCGCGGCGCGACAGCGCGAAATACATGGTGTTGTAGTTCACCAGCAGCGAAACCGCCTCGGCGTCATCGAGTTCCGCGGGGCTGCGCATCACGTTGGGCACGGGAACGGCCACCTGCTCCGCGTAGGAACCCAGGATCCCGAACGCCGAGACCCGCTCGCCCACCCGGAACCCCGAGCCCTCCGGCGCCGAGCTGACCACACCGGCGGCTTCCATGCCCGGGACGAACGGCGGGGGCAGCTTCAGCTGGTACTCGCCTTTGGTCAGCAGCAAGTCCGGAAAGCACACCCCGGCGGCCCGGACGTCGATGACGACGTGGTTGCCGTCGGCGCTGACGTCATCGATATCGGTGAAGACCATGCCGTCCGGACCGGACAGCTCTTGCACCACACAGGCTTTCATGACCTTAGAGCTTGAATCCGGCCTTTTGCGCTGCGGAGAGGTCCGTGATCTCGGTCCAGTGCGCGGCGACGTCCTGCACTGACGGCGGCTGGTCGAAGGTGACGCCGTCGTTCTGAAACAGCGCGGCACGCTGCACCTTGCCGCCACCGACGATGAAAACCGATCCGTTGTCGGCGCATTCCTCGGTGCACAGATAGGCCATCACCGGCGCGACGAAATCCGGCGTGAGCTTCTCGAACACCTCGGGCGGCAGGATGTCCTGGGTCATCCTGGTAGCCGCGATCGGGGCGAGCGCGTTGGCGTGGATGTTGTACTTGGCCCCCTCCTGGGCCAGCGTGTTGATCAGGCCGACCAGGCCGAGCTTGGCCGCCCCGTAGTTGGTCTGGCCGAAGTTGCCGAACAGCCCGCTGGTGGAGGTGGCGACGACGACGCGCCCGTAGCTCTGCTCGCGGAAATGCGGCCAGGCGGCGCGAATGACGTTGTACCCGCCGTACAGATGCACCTTGAGCACGGCGTCCCAGTTCTCGAATGTCATCTTGTGGAACGTGCCGTCGCGCAGGATCCCGGCGTTGCTCACCACACCGTGGACGGCGCCGAATTCGTCGAGCGCGGTCTTGATGATGTTCTCGGCGCCCTCGGGCTCGGCGACGCTGTCGTAGTTGGCCGCCGCCCGGCCGCCCGCGTCCTTGATCTCCTTGACCACCTCGTCGGCCATGTTGTGGCCGGCGCCGGTGCCGTCGCGGGCTCCGCCGAGGTCATTGACGATGACGCTGGCGCCCTCCTTGGCCAGGGTGAGGGCGTATTCGCGCCCCAGTCCTCCACCGGCTCCCGTGACGACGATGACACGATCCTGCACTCCGGGCATAAGGTTCCTCTCTGATGTGAAAAACTGTATCTGGCAAGCGATTTAGGGCGGTCGACGCCGTCAGAAGATCCTGCGGGCCATCTTGAAAGCCCGCTCCGTGTACGGCGGGTAGATGAAGCTGGACAGGTCGGGCCGGGTCGGCTTGGTCAGCACCGACTTGCGGTGGCTGAACTCCTCGAAGCCGTAGCGGCCGTGGTAGGCGCCCATACCCGAGGCGCCGACGCCGCCGAACGGCAGCTTGGCGGTCGACACCTGGAAGGCCAGGTGGTTGACCAGCATGCCGCCGGCGGGCACCTCCTTGATCACCCGCTCGCGGATGTCCTTCGCCTTGGTGAACAGGTATGCGGACAACGGCTTTGGCCGCGAGTTGACGAAACGTATTGCCTCGTCCAGGGATTGGACCGTGATCACCGGCAGGATCGGCCCGAAGATCTCGTTCTGCATCAGCGGGCCGTCCGGGTCGGGATCGACGACGACCGTCGGCTGGATGCGCAGGGTCGACGCGTCGCAGGCGCCTCCGACGGTGACCTTGCCGTCCCCGTCCGAGAGGTAACCGCTGATCCGGTCGAACTGGCGCTGGTTGACGATGCGTATCCCCTGTTGCTCCTTGGAGCGCATCTTCGTGATGGCCGCGCCGATCTTGTCGACGAGTTCGTCGCGGATCTTCGCGTCGGCCAACACGTAGTCGGGTGCGACGCAGGTCTGCCCGCCGTTGAGCAGTTTGATCCATGCGATCCGCTTGGCCGCGACGTCCAGGTCGGCGTCGGCGGCCACGATCACCGGGCTCTTGCCGCCGAGCTCGAGCGTGCAGGGGGTCAGGTGCGGTGCCGCGCCTTCGTAGACCTTGCGGCCGATCTCGGTGCCGCCGGTGAACATCAGGCGGTCCAGGCCCTGCGCGATCAGTTCCTGGCTCACCGCGCCGTCGCCCTCCACGACCGCGATCGCGTCGTTGTCGAGATAGCGCGGCACCAGCTCGGCCATCAATTTCGATGACGCGGGCGCGATTTCCGACGGCTTGAGGATGACGGCGTTGCCGGCGGCGATCGCCCCGACCGCCGGACCCAGCGTCAGGTAGAACGGGTAGTTCCACGCGCCGATGATCAGCACGGTGCCGTAGGGCTCGTACTCGATCCAGCCGCGCCCGGGCCGCTGCGGCAGCTCCAGCCGTTGGTAGCGGCGGCGCGTCCACTTCCGCAGGTGCTTGGCCGCGTATTTCGCCTCACCGACGGTCGTCCCGATGTCGGCGATGAACGACTCGAATTTGTTGCGGTCCAGGTCCGCGGCGAGGGCGGCGCTGATCGCCTCCTCGTTCTCCTCCATCAGCTTTTGCAGTTGCAGCAACTGCTGCCTGCGCCACTCGACGTCGCGGGTCCGCCCGGAGGCGAATGTCTTGCGGAGCCGGGCCACCGTGGCGGGGATGTCGAGAGTCTGAGCTGACGCGCCGTTCGTGGATTCCTTGGATTTCTGTGCAACCGATTCGGTGGTCATCATGGTCCTTCCCGAGCAGAGTCGCCCGCTGCAGTGCGGGTGGCCGCTCATCGGTGATAACCGCGATCCTAACCATCCGGTTGGGGGAGCAGTAGGAAGGATCCGCCCTAGCTCAGGGTTTGGTTGCCGTCACGAAGCTGTTCACAAACGGCCGTGCGTCGGACTCCGGCGGGCGCCCCAACCGACCCGCTTTCCTCGCGCGCGCTCACCGACTCCGTCTCCCAGCCCTGCGCGGCGAACCAATCGGCCGGCTCCGAGCGGCCGCCGTGGTCAAACCAGAGATCAAAGGGGTTGAACGAGGTGTCCTCGCCGCGCGCTTCGCGTTTGGCCCGCAGCTCGGCCCACTTTTGTTCGGCCTCTTTGCGCTTTTCTTCGTCGGCACCGAAGATTTCCACGGCCACCCGGCTGCCCGATCCGCTCAGCTCGTCGATCGAGGCAAACATGGCTTCCTGCGCGGCCGCCGGCAGAAACGGCAACAACCCCTCTGCGAGCCAGGCGGTCGGACAGGTCGCATCGAAGCCGGCGTCGCGCAGCGCGAGGGGCCAGTCGTGGCGCAGGTCCACGGGCACCGGGCGCCGGTCGACGATCGGGGCGGCCCCGTGCGCGGCGAGCGTCTCGGCCTTGTACTCCAGCACCTTGGGCAGATCGATCTCGTAGACGACGGTGCCGTCCGGCCAGTCGAGGCGGTAGGCACGCGAATCCAGCCCGGCCGCGAGGATCACCACCTGCCGAATACCGGCCGTTGCAGCCGCGGCGAAGTAGCGATCGAAGAAGTGGGTGCGGACCGCCTGATAGTTGATCGTCTGCTGAGCGCCGACCGCGTGGTCCACCTCATCGTCGGGATCCCCGGCCCACCAGGCGGCGACCTGCTCGCGAACCCCCTCGAGTTCGGGAGTAGACACCAGCACCTCGGCGAATCGGTCGGAGATCAGCGGCTCGGGGCTGGCGGTCTCGGCGGCGCGGGCCAGCGCCACCATCACCGCGGTCGCCCCGACGCTGGTGGCGATGTCCCAGGAGTCGTCCGCGGTGCGCGGCATCTACAGCCGCTCGGCGATCACGAAGTCGGAGAACGCGTCCTTGTCGTCGGCCATCGGGACGTTCTCGACAAGGCGGCCCAGCCGGCGCATCGCGTCGATCGAGTGCTCCGCCGTCGCGCGCCAGCCGTGTTCGTTGAGCCACTCCGCGACGTCCGCGCGGTGGTCGTCGCGGTACATCAGCTCCCCGACGTCGACGGTCTCCTCCAAGCCGATCTCGTCGGCCACCTTCCTGAAGCGTTCCCGCATCAGCTGGCGCCGCTCTTCGGCGTGGTTGGGCGCGGTTTCGGCCGACACCCGGCTGCCGGCGGCGCTCAGCTCGCCGATCAGGGTGAAGAGCCGGTCCTGAGCCTCGGCGGGCAGGTACATCAGCAGCCCCTCGGCAAGCCATGCGGTGCGCTGCGTCGGGTCGAAGCCCGCGGCACGCAGCGCCGCCGGCCAGTCCTGGCGCAGGTCGATGGCCACCTCGCGGCGATCCGCGGAGGGTTTCACGCCGTTCTCGGCCAGCGTGGTGGATTTGTAGGCGAGCACCTCGGGCTGGTCGAGCTCGTACACCGTGGTGCCGGCCGGCCAGTCCAGCCGGTAGGCGCGCGAGTCCAGCCCCGACGCCAGGATGACGATCTGGCGGATCCCGGCGGCGACGGCATCGGTGAAGAAGGTGTCGAAGAAGTGCGTCCGTACCGCCTGGTAGCCGCGCATGTGGTGCAGGTGGGCCGCAGAATCCTCGTCGAGGGCCTCGACCTTGGCCGCGATCTCCGGGTCGAGCATCGCCTCCCACAAGACGCCGGCGCCGGCGTTGCTGACCAGCAGCCGGGCGTACGGGTCACGGATCAGCGGGTCGGGCCGTTCGGTTTCGACGGCGCGGGCGGCGGCCACCATGACGGCAGTGCTGCCGACGCTGGTCTTGATGTCCCAGGTGTCGTCGTGGGTGCGCAGTGAGCTCATAGCGTTGCTTGCTCCTTAATCAGCTGTTCAACCCGCCGAGACGCGCGCGCAGCAGCGTGCTGCGGACGGCCTCGTCGTCCAGGTCGTCGGGAACGGGGCGGCCCAAGCGGGCCATCTCGTCGCGGTTGTTCACGGCGTCCACCTGCCAACCGTGGTCGGTCAGCCAGGCAACGGCGTCGGTCCGATCGGGCTCGTGGTAGGTCAGCGCCTGCACGTTGACGTCCAGCCCGAGTCGCTCCCGCATCCGCAGCCAGCGCTGCGAATTGCTTCGTTTGTTCATGCCGAACGCCTCGATGGCGACCTGGCTGCCCGGCGCGCTGAGCGATGTGAACGTTTCGAACAGCCGGTCCTGGGCGTCGCTGGGCAAATACGGCAGCAACCCCTCGGCGAGCCACGCGGTCGGTTGGGTGCGGTCGAAGCCGGCGGCGGTCAGGGCCGCGGGCCAGTCGTCACGAAGATCCACCGGAACGGGCCGCCGGCCTGCGGTGGGAGCCGCGCCGTGTTCCTGCAGGGTCCGGGTCTTGTACTCGAGCACCTTGGGCTGGTCGATCTCGTAAACCACGGTGCCGGCCGGCCAGTTCAACCGGTAGGCCCGCGAGTCCAGCCCGGCGGCCAGGATCACGACCTGCCGAATCCCGGCGCTGACGGCGGTGGCGAAGTATTCGTCGAAGAAGTGGGTGCGCACCGCCTGGTAGTCGATGCCGAGCCGATGCGCGCGTTGCCCTTCTGGATCCCCATCGAGCCAGGCCAGCTCGGCGTCGGCCAGCCGCGCCCACGCGGTACCGGCCGACGACACCAAGAGGCGGGCAAACTCGTCACGGATCAGCGGGTCGGGTCCGGCCGTTTCCGCGGCGCGCGCCGCGGCAACACCCAGCGCCGTGGCGCCGACGAGTTCGGTGATGGTCCAGCTGTCGCCGTCGGTCCGAAGGGAAGGCGGTAAGGAGGCGTCCACATCAGTCATGACGGCACCATGCTACCGAATAAGTTAGTTAGCCTATGCGCTTTGTGCGCAACTTCACTGCGCCCAGCCGGTCAGGTCTCCGGACTCCAGAGCGCGCCTTCCAGCAGCCGGCGCAGCACGTCGCTGATCGCCAGGATCTCCTCATAGCTGCGGATGTAGCCGGCGTAAAACCCGACCCCGCAGAGCACGACTATTAGCGTCTCGACCAATGCGGACGCGTCGATATCGGGGGCGACCTCCCGGCGCTCGATTGCATCGTTGACCGCCGACGTCAGAAATTCGCGGCTGATTTTGACCGAATCAATTTCGGCTCCGCTCAATTCTGGATGCCGTTGCGACTCGAGCACCGCGGCAATCATAAACGCCGAGACGGCGGGATTGTCGGAGTTTGCCCGCACCGCCGCGGTGATGAACGCCGTGAGCCGCCCCGTGAGCGTGGTCTCGCTCTCCGCCTGTCGGATGCCGGCCCCGATGACGAGGCCGTTCGTCTGTTTCAGCACCTCCCGGTACAGGAGCCGCTTGGTGGAAAAGTAGTGGTTGATCGCCGGTCGGGTCAGGTCGGCGCGCGCGGCGATCGCCTGGAACGTCGCGCCGTCGTAACCCCGCTCGCTGAACACCAGGCGAGCCGCCTGCATGATCCGCTGGCGCGTCTCGTCCGCCTTTGCGGCGGGCGGACGTCCCGGCCGGCGACTCACCGTTTGCGACATTTCTAGAGTGTGCCACCGCCGCGGTGTGGCATTAAAGCATTTGGCGGAATGCTGCCGAATTTTCCCGCCTGGTAGTCCTGCAGCGCCTGGACCAATTCGGCGCGGGTGTTCATCACGAAAGGCCCATAGTGGAATACCGGCTCGCGAATCGGCTGACCGCCCAGCAACAACACGTCGATCGATTGCCGGTCGGCCCCCACGGTGATCCGGTCACCCGGCCCGAGCACGGCCAATTGCCCCGAGCGGATCGGGTGGCGCACCGGACCGACGTATCCGCTGCCGGACAGCACGTACACCAGCGCATTGAAATCGCGCCGCCACGGAATGTTGAGCCGGGCGCCGCCTTCGATCGTCGCGTGGGCCAGCGTGATCGGCGTGTGGGTGATCCCGGGGCCGCGGTGACCGTCGATCTCGCCGGCGATGATGCGCACCAGGGCTCCGGCGTCGTCCGAAGCGACCAAGCCGGCGTCGCCGCCCTCGATGGCCTGATACCGCGGCGCCGCGAACTTGTCCCTCTTGGGCAAATTCACCCACAGCTGGACGCCGTGGAAGACGCCGCCGCTTTCGACCAGCTCGGCGGGCGGGGTCTCGATGTGCAGGATGCCCGAACCCGCCGTCATCCATTGCGTCGCGCCGTCGGTGATCAGGCCGCCGCCGCCGTGCGAATCCTGGTGCGCGAACTTTCCGTCGATCATGTAGGTGACGGTTTCGAACCCTCGATGCGGATGCCAGTCGGTGCCCCTGGGTTCACCAGGCTGGTACTCCACCTCGCCCATCTGGTCCATGTGCACGAAGGGATCCAGGGCGGCGGCGTCGATCCCGGCGAACGCCCGGACCACCGGGAAACCCTCGCCCTCGTAGCCGCGCGGTCCGGTGGTGATCGACCGGACCGGCCGTTCGGTCTCGGCGGGGCCGGCGGCGCCGACGCGCGGCAGCGTCAACGTATTTGTGGTTATAGCGGGCACTTTTACCTCCTCGGTAACGGATACCCATATAACCGGACTTTGGTCCGCTTATTCCCCGGCGTGCGGCCGGTCGCGCTGCATAAGATGACGTGATGCTTGGGGTCAGGCGCGCGGCGTGAGCGACCCGGCGGAGGCCCCGGCCCGCGCCGCGGGCGGGCGCTTCGGGGCCTCGATCCGCAAGTCGGGCTACCTGCAAAAGTGGCTGCTGCTGGGCGTCATCATCGGCGTCATCGCGGGCCTGGGAGCCGTCGTCTTCTACTTCGCGCTGAAGTACACCGCCGAGTTTCTGCTCGGCTACCTGGCCGGATATCACATCCCGACGCCCGTCGGGGAGGGTGGCGGCCACGGGTCGGCGGGCTTCAGCCGGCCGTGGGCGATCCCGTTGGTGACGACGGGCGGCGCGTTGCTGTCCGCGTTGATCGTGACGAAGCTGGCCCCGGAGGCGACCGGTCACGGCACCGACGAAGCCATCCAGGCCGTCCACGGTGATCCCCGCGCCATCCGCTTCCGTGCGGTGCTGGTGAAGATGGCGGCGAGCGCGCTGACCATCGGCTCGGGCGGTTCGGCCGGCCGCGAGGGCCCGACCGCGCAAATCTCGGCCGGCTTTTCCTCGCTGCTCGCCCGGCGGCTGAACCTCTCCGACGAGGACGGCCGGACGGCGGTGGCGCTGGGCATCGGCGCGGGCATCGGCGCGATCTTCGCCGCGCCGTTGGGTGGGGCGGTGCTGGCCGCGTCGATCCCCTACCGTGACGACTTCGAGTACCGCTACCTGCTGCCCGGCTTTATCACGTCGGGCACGGCCTACGCGGTGCTCGGGGCCTTCCTCGGCTTCGATCCGCTGTTCGGCTACATCGACGCCGAGTATCGCTTCGAGAAGGCATGGCCGCTGCTGTGGTTCGTGGTGATCGGTCTGGTCGCGGCGGCGGTCGGCTATTTGTATGCCCGCACCTTCCACACCACCGTGCGGCTCACCGACCGGCTGCCCGGCGGGCCCGTGCTCAAGCCGGCGCTCGGCGGCCTGCTCGTCGGGCTGCTGGGACTGTTGCTCCCGCAGGTCCTCAGCAGCGGCTACGGCTGGGCCCAGCTGGCGGCCGATCGCACGTCGCTGATGGCGATCCCGTTGTGGATCGTCGTCGTCCTGCCGATCGCCAAGATCGTCGCCACATCGCTATCGATCGGCACCGGCGGGTCCGGCGGGCTGTTCGGGCCAGGGATCGTGATCGGCGCCTTCGTCGGGGCCGCGGTCTGGAGGCTGGGCGAGCTGTCCGGGCTGCCCGGGGTGCCGCACCAGCCGGGCATCTTCGTCGTGGTCGGCATGATGGCGTGCTTCGGCAGCGTGGCGCGCGCGCCGCTGGCCATCATGATCATGGTCGCCGAGATGACCGGCTCATTTTCGGTGGTGCCCGGCGCGATCCTCGCCGTCGGGATAGCGGCGTTGGTGCTGTCGCGCAGCAACGTCACGATTTACGAGGCGCAGCGGCTGAACCGGGAAACCGCCGAAGCCGAGCGCGCGCGCCAAGCTTCGCCGGTCGCCGACGGCGAATCGCCCACCCAAAGCTAGGGCTCGCGTCGCGCGCTGCTCGCTGCGTCCTTTTCGGTGCTGGTTCCCTCGTGGGCCAGCGCGCCCCCGGCACTTTCCAGATGTGCCCGGACAAACCATTGGAACTTCTCGAGTTGCCCCGCCTGCCCGATCAACAGGTCCTGGGTCACCGGGTCGAGTTCGTCCGTCTCGTCGATGGCTTGGCGGATGTCCTCGATCACGCCGTTGTAGACCAGGTCCAGCGCCGCCAGATGCGCCTGGACGGTGTCGCGGCCGACGGAGTAGTCGTCCCACGAGCGGTCCTTGATGATCGCGCCCGGCGTGCCCTGCGGCGAAGCCCCAAGCGCCGCAATGCGTTCGGCGACATCGTCGGCGAAGTTCCGCACCGCGTCCACCTGGGGGTCGATCATCTCGTGCACGCCAATGAAATTCGGGCCCACCACGTTCCAGTGAATGTGCTTCAACGTGAGGTGCAGATCGTTGTAGGTGCTCAGTTGCCTTTGCAGCAGTTCGGTGAGTCGCGCCGCCTGCTTGTCGGTCAATCCCGGAATAGTGAACTGGGTCATTGCTTTTCCTAGCTTCCTTCCCTGCGGTTCGCGTGCTTGCCCTGCTGGGTACCCGATGGCCCAGCTGGAAAACACCGCGGGTCAGAGCGTGCGGATTTGCTGCACCGGCAGCCGCGCGCCGCGCCGCGGCTCGTACGCCAGGCCGCTGGCCTCCAGCAGCCGCACCACCCGGTGGCGATGCGGGCGCATCGGTTCTAGCAGCTCGAGCATCACCGCGTCGTCGACGGGGCGGCCCAGCAGCGTCCAGCCGATCATCTTCGGGATGTGATAGTCGCCCACCGACACGGCGTCGGCGTCACCGAATGCCCGCTGCGCGGTTTCGGCCGCGGTCCACTCGCCGACTCCTGGCAGGGACATCAACGCCCGGCGGGCCTGCTCCGCCGGGCGTGACACCAGCCGCTCCAACGAGGCCGCCCGTCGCGCACAACTCACCACGGTCTGCGCCCGCCTCGGGTCGACGTTGGCGCGATGAAACTCCCACGACGGGATGTGCCGCCACGCCTCGGCCGACGGCGGCACCCGCATCCCGGCCGGCGCCGGTCCGGGCGCGGGCGTCCCGTGCTTGGACACCAGGACGCGCCAGGACCGAAACGCGTCGGCGCCGGGCACCCGCTGCTCGATGATCGCCGGGATCAGGGCCTCCAGCACCCGCCCGGTGCGGCCCAGTCGCAGGTGTGGCACGCGTTGGTGCGCGGCGGCGACGATGGGGTCGCGCGGTTCGAAGTCCGAGGCGTCGTCGTCGGCGCCCAGCATCGCGGGCAGCGTCTCGAGGAATTCCTGCGCCCCGCCACCCCAGGCCTCGCAATGGGCCGCGTTGGCGGCGGCGCGGCTGATCCGCGCCGTGACGGGCCCACTGGGCAGCAGGCCGGTTCGCCAGATGGTGCCGTCACCCGGCAGCCGGAAACAAGGGTCGCCTGAACCGCGGCGCAGCGGTGCCAGGGTGTGCCCGAAGCTGGCCGCCCCGGGGAACGTGACCGTGCGCGCGCTCTTCACCCGATATCTCTGCAGTCTGGGGTCACAGCCGACTCCGGGGATCGAGCTGATTGACCGCTAACGATGTCCCACGACAATATTGCGATGTGATGACGCCTTTCGATGCCCCGCAGACCGAACTCGCCTGGATGTTCCTGCAGAGCTTGAGCGAGGGCGGCGACTTGGACGAGGGCTTCATGCTGCTCAGCGACGACTTCACCTACTGGAGCCTGTACACCCGGACCTCCTTCGACAAGGCGACCCTGCGGCAATCGGTCGACTGGCGCAAGCGCACCCTCGAGATCACCGTCGACCTGCGCCGCTGCATCACCGAGGGCGACACGGTGGTGATCGAGGCCAATGCGTCGGGCACCACCACCGACGGCGCCGAATACGACAGCCCCTTCGTGTGCATCTTCGAAACGCGCGACGGGCTCATCGTGTCGATGCGCGAATACAGCGACACCCGCGCGCAGGAGCGGGCGCTGCCCCCGTCACCCAGTGGCGGCTACTGAGATCTCCGCCTTGTTCGGGTAGAAGGCGACGTGCCCCGCGATCGCCGCGACGGCGGGGTAGGGCTGCTCGTATGTCCAGATCACATCGTCGACCATCTCGCCGGCCGACGTGGTCACGCTGTAGTAGCTGGCGTCGCCCTTGAACGGGCAGTGGGTGCTGGTGTCGGTGGGGGTGAGCCGATCGGCGACCACGTCGCCCATCGGGATGTATTGCACCGCAGGCAAAGTCGCCTCACGCAGCTCCAACGCCGCCGTGGTGTCGGCGACGAGTTCGCCCTTGACGCGGACCTGCACCCGGCCCCTCGTCGGCTCGATGGTGATCGGATGCCCGGCGCTCGGTTCTTTGATTTCCGGGTGGCTCATGGGTTCCTCCTCAGACGCGGATGCAGCTTGCAACACCAACCAGGGTCCAAGACTTCCCGGGGAGCTTGCTCAGGGCGAACATCCGGGGGTATGCGCGCGCATGAAACTCGGCGCGCTCGACGTGGGCTCCAATTCGGCGCAGCTGCAGGTGGTCGACGCGATGGCCGGCCTGCAGATTCCCACCGTGCAGGTGAGCCCGTGGGCGCTGCGCCCACGGGCGAACTGCCGCTGCATCCGCTGCATCTCCGCGACGGCCGGTGGCGCGATCGTCACGACGTTGCCGTCGAGGCCGGCCAACTGAAACCGGGACAAGCGACCGCGCGCTCAACCCTTCCCGATCAGGCCGGCCCGAATGCGTAGCGGTGGTATTGCGCCATGTTGGCGACGGCCTCGACCAGCGACATGGCCTTCCCCAGCGCCCGCGTGGAGCGCGGGAGTTGCGCGAAGGTGTACGACTCGAACCACCGCTCCCAGGCCATGAGCCGCACACCCGGCACGGCGTCGACGATGTCGTCAGGCCCGTTGATCGCCCAGGACAGTGTGGATCCCGAACGGCGCACGACGGTGTTGAGCCACTGCGACTTGATCCCGAGCGAGTTGAAGGCGTCGAACTGCAGCTCGCCCGAGCCGAAGTGATCGACCACGCGGCGCAGTAATGCGGTGCCGTCCTGCTCGGTGAGGTACATGGTCAGCCCCTCGCCGATCATCAGCGCGGGACGGTCCGCGGGAATGTCCCCGAGCCAGGCCGGGTCGGTGACGGAGGCGGCGATGATCCGATAGTGGTCGCGCGCGGGGTAGAGCTGGGCGCGCAGGGCGGCGACTTCGGGGTAGTCGACGTCGTACCACTCGACGCCCGGGCCTGGCTGCACCCGCAGACACCGGCTGTCCAGTCCGCAGCCCAGGTGCAGCACGACGGCCCGCGGGTGCGCCGCAAGAAATTGGCGGACCCAGGCGTCGAAGTGCGCGGACCGGGTGGTGACCGACGGCGCCCTGCGCGCGGTGATGGTGGTCTTTTTCCAGTCGTAGTCGATGCGTTGGACGATCTCCTTCGCATACCGGTCGCCCAGGATCGGTGTCTTGAAGTCGGCGTCCAGCGCCTTGGCGTACAGCGTTGCCAGCATCGTCTGGGGCGCCCCGCTGAGGTCAACGCTTACCTTTTCGGCAGTCACGCCGCCCGAGGCTAGTCGCGGCGCGACCACGACGGCAGTGTTGAACGCCCAGCGGCGCGGCGTTCAGCTCGGCGTCGCGCTTTTGCCGCTGGCGACCTTCAGCTCCGCCCAGAACCGGGCCGCCTCACGGATGGATTCCTCCACCGGGCGTGGCTGCCAACCCAATTCGCGCTTTGCCTTGCTGCTGTCGACGTCCGCTTCGGCGCGCATCATCCGCACCGACTTGAGGCTGAGTTCGGAGTCCTTGCCGGTGAGTCGCGCCCGCAGAGTGCCGAACGCGGCCAGGGCATAGAGCACCGGCACCGAGATCGCGCGCCGCGGTGGCGGCACGCCGGCCTCGTCGGCCGCGATTCGCACGACATCGTTCAGCGCGAACATCCGCTCGGAGACCAGGTATCGCTCCCCGATGCGGCCGCGCTCCGCGGCCAGGATCATGGCCCGGGCGGCGTCGTCCACGCCGACGACCTCGAGCCGGATGCCGTTCATCAGGAAGGGCAGCTTGCCGAAGACCGCGCCGGCGATGAAAGCGCCGTGCGGGGTACCTCCCCAGTCCCCGCTGCCGTACGTCGTCGAGACGCACATCGCGACGGCGGGCAGCCCGGCGTCGGCGACGTAGCGCATCACCAAATCTTCGGCCTGGACCCGGGATTGGACGTACGGGGTCAGGCCGCGGGGATCGATGACATCCTCTTCGGTCGCCACGTGCCCGTGTCGCCGGCCCACCGTCGCGTAGGTGCTGGTGAAGACGAACCGGCGCAGGCCGGGTTCTTTGACGGCGACGTCGAGGACGTTGCGCAGGCCTTCCACGTTGGTGCGAAACAACGGCGAGGGGTCACGCAACCAGGCGCGGGTGTCGACGACGCAGTAGTAGACGTCGTCGACGCCGTCCATCGCCGCGCGCACCGTGTCGGTGTCGAAGACGTCGCCCAGGAATCGGGTGACCTCGAGGTCGTCGATGCTGCGGGTGTTTGCGTTCGGGCGCACCATCACCCGCACTTCGGCGCCGTCGGCGACGAGCTGGCGAGTCACATGCGAACCCAGAAAGCCGTTGGCGCCGATGACCAGCTTGGGTTTCGCGCTCACCGTTGACCGCCGTTCTGTTGCATCCAGCGCGCCGCGTCGTCGTCCAGCGTGCCCAGCGCCTGCGCCTTGCGGCACCACTTCATCCCCGCCCGCAGGAAGCGCAGCGGGTTGTAGATGTCTTCCTCGCGACTCCACAGGCCGTCGCCGGCGTAGGTGATGATGGTGATGTTGGTGGCGCTGATGACGCTGCCGTCGCCGGGGTCGCGCATCGGGTTGTCCAGCTCGAGGATGACCCGCCCGGTGGGCTCGTCGATGACCGACCACAGCGTCGGGAACGCGACCATGTGGCTGCCGGGGAAGGTCGTCATCGTCTGCTTGATCCACTCGCGCACTTCGTCGCGGCCGCGCATGGTGCCCGCCGCGTGCTCGATGTACTCGACATCCGGCGTGTATTGCTCGACCCAGGCATCCCAGTCCCGGGTTTCGGCCGCCCGGGCGACGGTTTCCTCGAATTTCTCGAAGGCGGCGGCGAGTTCGCCGCGCGAGAAAGTGCGGGTAGTCATGCCAAAACTAGAACACGTTCTATTGACGTTTGTCGAGCATTGCGCGCCGGCGGCCGCCGGGGGCGGCTATGCGGAATAATCGGAAGATCGCCTCGGGTTGCACGCGACTACGGGTAGCGAGATGGCAAGGAGGGGCAAACATGACAGATCCTCAAAAGGCGATCCTCGCCGGCGGCTGCTTCTGGGGCATGCAGGACCTGATCCGCAAGCAACCCGGCGTCATCTCGACCCGGGTCGGCTACACGGGCGGCGACGTCCCCAACGCGACCTACCGCAATCACGGCACACACGCCGAGGCCATCGAAATCGTCTACGACCCGGCGGTCACCGATTACCGCGCGCTGCTTGAGTTCTTCTTCCAGATCCACGATCCGACGACGAAGAACCGTCAGGGCAACGACATGGGGACCAGCTACCGCTCGGCCATCTTCTACGTCGACGACGAGCAGAAGCGGATCGCGCTCGACACCATCGCCGACGTCGACGCGTCGGGCCTGTGGCCGGGCAAGGTCGTGACCGAGGTCAGTCCCGCCGGGGATTTCTGGGAGGCCGAGCCCGAGCATCAGGACTACCTGCAGCACTACCCCAACGGGTACACCTGCCACTTCGTGCGTCCGGGCTGGAAGCTGCCGCGCCGCGCCGCCGCCGGCGGCTGATTTAGTCCCCGGCGCTCCGCCGCCGGTGCACCACGATGCGCCCGCCGTTCTTGGGGGTGTAGGCGACACCGCGGGAGTGCCAGCGCTCGCCCGGTGCCGTCGTGGTCTCAATCGCGAAGTCGCGCAGCACCGTTCGCAGCACCACGTCCATCTCCATGTTGGCGAACGCAGCCCCCACGCAGCGGCGGGTACCGCCGCCGAACGGGATCCATGCGAACGTGGACGGCTTGCCCCCGATGTAGCGCTGCGGATCGAAGCGCTCCGGGTCGGGATAGATGTCGGGGTTGTCGTGGATCTTCGCGATGCTAATGATGATCGAATCCCCTTGGGAGAGGACCCATTCGCCGAGCTGGAAGGTTGGCGGATAGACGCGGCGGGCCGCGAAATCGATGACGGTTCTGGCCCGCTGCACCTCCAGGATCGCCGCCTGGCGCAGCTCACTGCCGCCGTTGTCGGCCTCCTCGACCAGGTCGGCCAGCACCTCGGGGTGCCTGGTCAGCCGCTCGAACGCCCAGCCCAGGGTGGAGGCGGTAGTCTCGTGGCCGGCGGCCAGCAAGGTGAGCAGCTCGTCACCGATGTCCTTGCGCGACATGGCCGACCCGTCCTCGTAGGTGCTGCGCAGCATCAGCGCGAGCACGTCGGTGCGGTCGGCGAAGTTCGGATCCGCCCG
The DNA here is from genome assembly GCF_059812165.1 of Mycobacterium sp. NGS69. Classification (NCBI taxonomy): domain Bacteria; kingdom Bacillati; phylum Actinomycetota; class Actinomycetes; order Mycobacteriales; family Mycobacteriaceae; genus Mycobacterium; species Mycobacterium sp. NGS69. The sequence goes on along the minus strand of NZ_JCALCD010000009.1, from coordinate 5,527 downwards.
CTCGGCGTCGATCAGCTTGTCGATGACGACGTCGTACTGGCGCCGCCATTCGGCCAGCCGGCCCCACGGGCTGAACCGGCCGTATGTCCGTTCGGGTTTCGGCAGTGCGGCCAGCCGCGAGCCGAGCGTGACCCACGGCGGAATGAGCCGGCGTAGCTCGTCGAGCTCGGCGCCGTCGGCGCCGAACACGGCGCGCAGGATCGCGTTGAGCGTGATGTGCATCATCGACGGCAGCGTCGGGAACGGCCGTCCTTCCGGCCAATTGGCCGTCTCGCGCAGCGTCTCCTCCTCGATGATCGCCTCGTAGTTCTTCATGCTCTTGCCGTGGAAGGGCGGCGCCAACAGGCGCCGCCGCCGGCGGTGATCGTCCCCGTCGAGCGCGAACACGGAGCCGGTGCCGAACAGGCGGCTCAGGTTGGGCTGGATGTTGCCGAGCTCCTCGGGGCCGGTCGTAAAGATCTGCTTGGCCAGCTGCGGGTCGCCGACCATCACGACGCGACCGTAGATCGGGATGTTGAGCGTGAACACGTCGCCGTGGCGGCGCGCCAGGCGCTTGACCATCCCGCGGCGCGAAGTGGCGAAGGCGATGCCGCACAACAGCTTCGGAATCCGGGCCGCGGGCGGCAGCTTGACTGCCGGGGCCCCCGGCGGGGCGGTGACGACGTCGCTCATGGCGTTGCTGCTCCCCTATCTGACCCCGGGTCCGGGGACGGTACCGCGGTGTACCAAAACCTTTCCCGATACGGTACTCTGTGGTACCAAGCCTGACAAGGGATTCACCGAAGGGGGCGCCCGTGACATCAGCGGTTGACGACGCGTTCGTGGCCGACCCCTCAGCGGACCCCTTTCGACTCCGGCTGCTCGACGGACTCGCCACCGCGATCGGAGAGCGCGGATACCGAACCAGCACCGTCGCCGACATCGTCCGCCACGCCCGCACGTCCAAGCGCACCTTCTACGACCAGTTCGCGAGCAAAGAGGACTGCTTCCTGGAACTGCTCCGGGCCGACATCGAGAAGCTCGGCGAGAACATCGCCTCGGCCGTGGACCCCGAGGCCGACTGGCACCACCAAATTCGGCAGGCCGTCGAAGCCTATGTCGGACACATGGAGTCCCGCCCCGCCATCACCTTGAGCTTGATCCGCGAGCTGCCGTCGCTGGGTGCGGTCGCCCGCCCGGTGCAGCGCCGCGGCGTGCAGCTGTTGTCCAGCCTGCTGATCGACCTCAGCGCGAGCCCGGGATTCCGGCGCGCGGAGCTGCCGCCGTTGACCGCCCCCCTGGCGGTGATCCTGTTGGGCGGCCTGCGCGAGCTGACGGCGCTGGCCGTCGAGGACGGCAAACCGGTGCGAGGGATCGTCGAACCGGCGGTGGACGCCTCCATAGCCCTGCTCGGACCGCGACACTAGGCTCGATCGCAGACCCACAGACGGAGGACTGCGATGCGGCTATCGACCCGCAACCAACTCAAGGGAACGATCACCGAGGTTGATCTCGGCGCCGTGATGGCGATCGTGAAGGTCAAGCTCGACGGCGGCGACCAGATCGTCACGTCGTCGGTGACCAAGGACGCGGCGGTCGACCTTGGCCTGGCGGTCGGCCAGCCCGCTACCGTGTTCATCAAGTCCACCGAAGTCACCATCGGCGTCGAATAGCGCCGCGGCAGTTTATATTTCGCCGCGCAGGAAGGCGCGCAGCCGGTCGAGAACCAGCTCGGGTCGCTGCTCGACGATCCAGTGGCCGACGCCGTCGACCAACTCGACCTTGAAATCGGTTATGTGGTCGGCGTATCCGTCCAGCAGATCCGGCGTCAGCACCGGATCCTTGGTCCCGCTGAGCCAGCGCACCGGCACCTCGACGCGGGCGTCGTCGTACTCGCCGCCCATCCAGCGCCACACCTCGGTGCTCTGGAAGGTTCGGTACCACCGCGAGCCGGCCACCGCGTGCCCGGGCTGGCGCATGCACTCGATGTAGAAGCGCACGTCGTCCTCGTTGACCAAGTAGCCGCCGCCGACCCACGACGCCAGGAACCGGTAGAACCGGGCCTTGGGATCGGCGATCACGCGCGGGCCGATCACCGGCAGCATGATCGGGATCTGGTACCAGAACCGCCACACATTGCGAACGAGCTTGAGATCCTTTTTGAACCACGGCGCGGCGGTGTTCAAGCCGAAATACCCGGTGACCTTCTCCGGGTGGCGCAGCATCATGATGAACGAGATCGGCCCACCCCAGTCGTGGCCGACGAGCGTCACGGTGGCGACCCCCAACCGGTCCAGCACCGCGGCCAGGTCATCGGCCATGTCGTTCTTGCGGTAGTCGGAGCGCGGCGCCGAACTCCAGCCGGCGCCCCGCAGGTCGGGACACAGCACCCGGTAGCCGTCGGCGGCCAGTGGGCCGATCAATTCGTGCCATTCCCACCAGTTTTGGGGGAAGCCGTGCACCAGCATCACTGCCGGCCCGTTCGCCGGGCCCGCGTCGGCGACGTGGATCGTCACGCCATCCCCGAGTTCGACGTACCTGTGTTCGACACCGTCCAGCGCGGGCATAGCGACCATGAATTCAGAACGTAGTCGACCGCCGCCTCAGGTCAGGAACCGGTCGACGTATGGCGCGAAGCGCTCCCGCAGGGCGTCCTCCGTCAACCCGAACATCTCGTACGACGTCTCGACGTTCCCCAGCCGTCCGCGCTGGTGACCCGCCAGGTAACCGGCGACCGCCGCGCGCGCCTCGTCGGTGAGCGGCTCGCCGGCCAGCGCGTACACCCGCTCGGCGACACCGAGCTCGTCGGCCATGAAATCGTCGAAGCGGATGTCGACCGAGCGGTCGGGACCGATGGTGTCGCGGTCGCGGACCAGCGCGCTAAGCATGTGATCCAGGCGGTCGACCCACTGCTCCGCGATCTCTCGCACCGGCACGGGCGAGCGGTGCATGCGCGCGGAATAGGTGATCATCGCGATCATCGACAGCGCCACCGGGACCGGATCGCGATGGGTGAACACCACAACGCTGCCCGGAAAGACCCGGTCCAACACCGGCACCTGCTCGAGGTGCTGCGGCGACTTGAGCAGCCAGCGCCGCCCGCCGCGCAGGAACTGCATGGCCTTGAGCTGCCGGGCCAGGTACCGGTAGTGCGGCGTCTGATCGTGCGCCTGGTAGTAGCGCCGCCAGCGGGGGGCCTCGGCGAGGGTCTCGAAGAGCATCGTCGAGAAGTCGTTGGCGAGCAATTGGATTTCCTCGTGCACGTGGTCCGTCGTCATCTCGTGCATCAGCGGGAAATACGGCATCACGGTGTTGATGACCGCGACCCCGACGTCCATCCGGGCACGCCGTGGATCCGGCTCGATCCCCGCCTCGGCCGGCAACGGGAACGGTTCGACGCTTTCCCAGTACGGCATGGTGCGGAAGGTGGGCGCCGCCGCCAGCAGGTTGTGCAGGTGGGTGGTGCCGGTGCGGGGCAGGCCCGCGATCACGATCGGCGGCTGCAGCTCGATGTCGTCGATCTCGGGATGCCGGCGCAGTAGGTCGGTGAGCAGCAGCCGGTTCTTCAGCAGCTGCACCAGCTGCGCGAAGAAGTTGACCGCTCCTGCGGCGTGCAGCCCGTCGATGTCGCGCAGGTCGGCGAGGTAGACGTCGAGTCGTTCTCGGTAGTCGTCCGCGCCGAAATCGTCCAGGCCGGTGTCGGCGCTGGCCCGGGCGTGCAGGGCGTCGGCATCGAGCGGACAGTCCGGGGCCATCGTTGCCATCATGTCGAGGATTTGCTGGGCCTCGGCGCCGAATCGGGGCAGCGCCAGGTCGTCGAGGGGAACGGAGCGAACGGCATCGGTCACGGCGACTTATGTTACTCTGAGTTTCGTAATGGTTGTAGATTTCGGCCGACCCCGTGACCCGCGTATCGACGCCGCCGTGCTGCGCGCGACGGTCGAACTTCTCGCGGAAACCGGTTATCCAGGCCTGCTGGTCTCCGCCATCGCGGAACGGGCCGGCACCAGCAAGCCCGCGATCTACCGGCGCTGGCCGAGCAAGGCGCACCTGGTGCACGAGGCGGTGTTCCCGATCGGCGCCGCTACGGCGATTCCCGACACCGGATCGCCGTCCGACGACCTCCGCGAAATGGTCCGCCGCACAATGGCTTTCCTGACGACGCCGGCCGCGCGGGCGGCGCTGCCGGGCCTGGTCGGCGAGATGGCCGCGGACCCGACCCTGCATTCGGCGCTGCTGGAGCGGTTCGCCGGCGTCATCGCCGGCGGCCTCGCCGAGTGGCTGCAGGCGGCGTCCATAAGAGGCGAGGTGCGTGCCGACGTCACCGCCGCCGATCTGGCCGAGGCCGTCGCGGGCCTCACGCTGGTTGCGCTGCTCACCCGTGCCAAGGAGTTGGACGACGAGTGGGTCGATCGCACCACCACGTTGCTACTGAAGGGAATCAGCGCATGACGCACGACTCGACGGCCGCGTGGCAGGACCTGCTCGCCACCCTCGGCGAGCTCGACCGCAGCTTCCTCGAGGGCGAGCGCGCCGTCACCGACGATCGCCACATCGCCGACGGTTACCGCATGCTCGCCGCCACGCTGGGCGTGGCCCTCGACGCCTACCTGTTCCCCGAGCCCGGCCGCCCGCAATTCGTCGCGGTGAACACACCGTTCCGGCGCGACCGCCGCTGGGGCGGCGACAACACCGACGCCTACTACTTCCTGTGCCCGGTGGACCCGAAGCGGCGCTACCGCATCAGCGGCAATCGCGGTGACAGCGTGTACTTTTCGGTCACGGCCTACAACGAACCCTCACCCGGCGCCTGGTCGGACCGGGTCGTCGCGATCGTCCGCGACAGCGACCTCGACGTGGACGCCGACGGCAACTTCAGCTTCGAATTCCCGCCGACACCGGACGCGGCCGTGCTGATGACCCGCGACTATCAGGCCGACCCGCTGACTGGGCGCCCGGTCGTCTGGAACATCGAGGCGCTCGACGAGCCGGACCCGATCCGGCACGGCGATGCCGAGACCGCCGCGAGCCTGCGGGCGGTGGCGACGTGGCTGCGCACGATGTTCGCCATCGTGCCGCTGGCCGTCGGCACCAGAGCGGACGACGAGCATGCGCTCGGGCACGAAACGGCCCATGCGGCAAACGAATTCGCCGACCCCTACCAGGTTCCCGACGCCAACTTCGGCTGGTCGGCGCGCGATGCGTGCTATTCCTACGGCAGCTTCGTGCTCGACGACGACGAGGCGCTGGTCATCACGCACCGGCCGCCGGCCTGCCGGTTCTGGAACATGGTGGTGTGGAACCAGTTCATGGCCACCTTTGGGGCGACCGATGCCAGGTGCTCCGTGAACGGCAGCAGCGCCGTGCCCAACGGTGACGGCTCGGTGACGATCGTGCTGTCCCGTGGCACGACGAGCCATCCGAATTCACTGACCACGCTGGACTATCCGCGCGGCAACCTCGCGTTCCGGTGGTTCCTGGCGGACGGCGTGCCGGCGCGTCCCGAGGTGCAGCTGGTCAAGGCCGCCGACGCGCCGACGCGGGTGCA
>NZ_JCALCD010000008.1:0-239529 GCF_059812165.1 Mycobacterium sp. NGS69 | reverse complement strand
CCCGACTACAACGCTGCGCATCACGAACACCTGCACGTCGACGCAGATATCTGCCGCGAGGTGGCGGCAGGCTTAACGGCGAACCGGCAGCCGACTGCCGGGGTTCAGTTCATCAGTAGCTCGCGCAGGTTGTCACGCATGATCCGGTGCACGCAACCCGGGTCCAGGTCGGTGAGCCCCTCCGCGAATTCGGCTGGCTGGGCCAGCCCCTCCGCGTGGGGATAATCCGAGCCCATCAACACGCGGTTCGCGCCGATGCGCTTGACCAGTTCGGGCGTGTTGTCCTCGTGAAAGGGAACGACATAGACATTGCGCTTGAACATCTCCGATGGGCGATCAGGGAGCGTGCCGCCCGGCCAATCGCCAAAACGTCCCCACCACGCTGCCTTGTTGAGCGTCTTCAACAGATAGGGGACCCATCCACAGCCATGCTCGACGCTGATGACCCGCAGTCCCGGGAAGCGGCCGAACAGATTGTGCAGGACCATCGCCGCGAGCGTGGTCATGATGGGAATCTCGACGTGGAACATCGCGAACTGCAACGCCGAGGTGTCGCGCGTTCCCGGCCGGGGCTTCTCGCCCCACACGGTCGACGCGTCGAAGAAACCGGCTGACACGTGGAACCCAACCGGCACTTTCGCCTCCTCGAGGCGCGCCCAGAACGGGTCGAACTTGGGATCGGCAATCGAACAGGGCTGTGCTCCGCCACCCGGGGCCGGTCGCAGATAGACGACTTTCACGCCCGCCTTGAGCAGGCGGTCCAGTTCTTCCACGGCCAGGTCCGCGTCGGCCAGCGACAGACACCCCGTGCCGAAAATGCGGCCATTGCTGCCGAAGCCCCAGTCTTCCTCGACCCAGCGGTTATACGACCTCAGGTTGGCATACAGCACCTCGGGGTTGTCGAGCAGATCCTGCTCGATCCCATTCGCCATCGACGGGAATAGGATCGTGCCCTCGACGTTCTGGCTGTCCATCAGCTCAAGCCGCGCCTGCTGGTCATGGAAAGCCGGCAACATCGACGATTCGTCCCGCGCATCGTCGAAACCGCCCAGCTCGGGATTATTCAGGATTTCCTTGAACGAACCCGGAGCCTCGGTCTTGTCGAACTTGACGTTGCAGAAGGTCAGAACCTTGTCACCGCAATGCCAGTATTCCTTGCCATCGGGGTGCATCCGGGCCTGGATCGCGACATCCTTGTACTTGGACTCGATATGACGGCTGAAGCAGTCCCGGACCTCATAGAAGTGATTGTCTGCATCCCACAGACCATAAGGCTCGCTGGTCACGTCACACACTCTCCATTCCATTTCGTTTGATCTTGTTCCCAGCGCTCGCGCCGTGGGGCGAGAGGGCCAGAGCACGTCGAGTATTCATATAGTTAGCCTATAGAACATCATATCGGTAGCCTATGGAACGATCAGGCGCGCGTCAATGGCTTTCTAGCGAGGCACAGATTCTTGTACTAAGTAGATTACTCCGCCGGTGGGGCGCACAGATGACCCTCGACAGGGTCGTCGAACAGCTTGAATCTGGTGCGCCGAGAAGCGTTCACCCGTATGGAAAGCGCTTAAGGGGTGGATGGATTGACAAATAAATTCTACTATATGGTAGAATCTAGCCGTCAATCGGACTTCAGATAGGTCAAGCACATGCATGTTGGCAAGAGTGTCTTCTTTCAGAATCCCGACGAGGATCGTTCCGACTCGGCGCTTTACAAGCATGAGATAGCGCTGGCAGAACAGGCCGAGCCGCTGGGCTTCGAGTCTTTGTGGATCGCCGAGCACCACTTCGGTGGCTACGACGTGTCGCCAAACACGTTGCAGCTGTTGACTTATCTGGCGGCCAAGACTAAGCACGTCCGGCTGGGACCTTCGGTGGTGGTGCTTCCGTGGCATGAGCCGCTGCGGGTCGCTGAGGAGCTCTCGGTGCTTGACCACCTGTCGAACGGTCGTCTGTTGCTCGGCATCGGCCGCGGCCTGGGCCGTCACGAATTCGAGGGCTTCCGGCTGAACATGGGGGAGTCGCGCCAGCGCTTCCAGGAGTATGCACAGGGCATCCTCAACGCCTTCGACACGGGAGTCATCGAGTCGGACGGTGAACTCTGGAAGCAGCCGCCCGTGCAACTTCGACCCCAGCCGCTGGCTCCGCTGCGCAACCGCACATACGCATCTTCGGTGTCGCCTGAATCGATGGACATCGTCGCTGAACTCGGTGCGGGTATCATGGTGATCGCCCAAAAGCCGTGGGATGTAACGGTTGCCGACGTCAAGAAGTACAACGAGCGGTTCGTCGAGTTGAATGGTTACGAGCCGCCTAAACCGCTGCTGATGTCCTTTGTGATCGTGCACGAGTCCTCGTCCGCGGCACAGGAGCTGCACGAGCAATATCACTATCGGTACGCGAAATCGACGTTCGATTGGTACGAGTTCAGCAATCCCGGCCTAGCGAAGGTTCCCGGTTACGAGTATTACGGCAAGTTCGCCGCCAACATCGAAAAGCACGGGGCGGATAGCTTCGTGAAATTCCTCGCCGAATTGCAGGTCTATGGCACTCCGGACGAGGTGGTGGAACAGTTGACCGACCATGTTCGTCGCATCGACGGCGTCGGGATGACTTCGGTACTGTCCTTCGCGGGAATGAGCCCCGAAATCGGTGCGGCCAATCAGAAATTGTTTGCAGAGCAGGTGCTGCCGCGCCTGAAGGGCATCGACACGGAGCGTGCTTTCCCACCCGTTGCCGTCTCGGCGCATGCCTGAGGGCGTGGCGTCGGCCGGAGAGGTCCACTCCGAACTGCGCATCGCGCCGCTCCCGATCGAAGAGCGCGATAACGTGACTAACGAGCTGCTCGATAAAGTCGGGCCGGGTCGTGACCTCAATCTGTTCACAACCCTTGTGCGACACCAGCGGCTGTTTCGGCGCTGGCTGCCGCTGTGCGGTGGCCTGCTCAGCGGGAAGTTGTCGGCCCGTGACCGGGAATTGCTCATCCTGCGGACCGCCGATCGCTGCGGGGCCGCCTACGAATGGGCGCATCACCTGGTGTTTGCCGCGGACGCCGGGTTGACCTCCGAGGAGGTCAACCGGGTCCACGCCGGTGCCGGCGCCGAGGGCTGGACGGAACTGGAGTCGGCGCTGGTGAGAAGCGCCGACGAACTCCATGATGAGTGCGAGATCTCAGCGTCGACGTGGTCGGTTCTGGCGGCGCACTACGACCAGGAGCAGCTGATCGAGGTGCCGATGGTGGTTGGGCACTACCACATGCTGGCCTTCGCGGCGCGCTCGTTCGGCGTGGCGATCGAGCCCGCCTACCGGCCCGTCTCAGCGTCGCGCGCCGTCGAATGACCCAGGAGCGAGTGCCCTCATACCGGTGACGCGCGCCCAGGCCAGCTTTCGCCGGCGAAATGTCGACCGGACGCGTTTTAAAACCATTCCGCCTTCATGTCGACGGTCGTGCTGTCGAGGGTTTCGAGCAGATTGAGCTGGGGATCGACGCGGGGCAGTTCGTAACGGAAGAAGAACCTGCCGGCCTGCACCTTGCCAGCGTGAAAGTCAGTGTTCTTCGGCGCGCTGGTGATCAACAGCTCGAGCCACATCCACGCAATCACCAAGTGGCCGAACGCCTCGAGATAGATCGCGCTGTTTGCCAGCGCCAGTTCCCGATCGGATTCGCCGACCAGTTTCGTCGTTATTCCGACGAGACGGACCCACCGTTGAGCCAGCTGATCGGCGAGGTGCCCGAGTTCCCCATCCAGGGCGGTCGCACCGTCAATCGCCTTGCCGATGCGGTCGGACACCAAGGCCAGGCTTGCGCCGTCGTGCTGAGTCACTTTGCGGCCGAGCAGGTCGAGGCTCTGAATGCCGTGTGTACCTTCATGTATTGGATTCAAGCGGTTATCGCGGTAGTGCTGCTCCACGTCGTAGTCGCGGGTATATCCGTAACCTCCGTGTACCTGGATCGCAAGATCGTTGGCCGCTACGCACCATTGCGAGGGCCAGCTCTTGGCAATCGGGGTCAGCACGTCCAGCAGCAGCGCCGCTTCTTCAGCCTCTTTGCTGTCCTCACTGCTGGCACGGGTGTCGATCAAGTATCCGCAATACAGCGCGAAGGCCAAAGCGCCTTCGACATAGGCTTTTTGAGCTAGCAGCATTCGCCGGACGTCGGCATGCTCGATGATCGGCACGGGCTTGTCTGGCGCGGATTTGCGGCCCGGAACGCGGCCCTGCAACCGCTCATTCGCGTATCGCACGGACTTGAGGTAGCCGGTGTACCCCAGTGCAACGGCGCCGATGCCGACGCCAAGCCGAGCCTCGTTCATCATGTGGAACATGTAAGAGATACCGGCGTTGGGTCGGCCAACCAGGTACCCCACCGCACCTGCTGAACCCAACGGGCGATGGGCACCCTCACCGAAGTTCAGGACGGTGTTCGTTGTGCCGCGGTATCCCATCTTGTGATTGAGTCCACCAAGGGAGACGTCGTTTCGTTCTCCGATCGCGGCGTCGTCGTCGACCAGGAACTTGGGCACGATGAACAAGGAAAGCCCTTTGACCCCCGCCGGCGACCCGGCGATGCGCGCGAGGACCAGATGCACGATGTTCTCGGTCATCTCGTGCTCACCGCCCGAAATCCACATTTTGCTGCCGAAAAGTCGGTAGTGGCCATCATCGGTGGGTTCGGCGCGGGTGCTGACGTCGGCGAGCGACGACCCGGCTTGCGGCTCGGAGAGACACATGGTGCCCGAAAACCGGCCGGCGAGCATAGGTTTGACGAAGAGCTCGTGGTCGCGCGTGCTCCCATATGTGGCCAGCAAGTTCGCATTGGCCATGGTGAGCATTAGATAGGCTGCGGTACTGACATTGGCGGCGTGAAACCAGGCGAAGCCGGCGCTTGCCACGGTGACGGGTAGCTGCGCGCCGCCGAGTTCGTAATCCATGCTCATCCCGATGAGGTCGGCGGCCGCGAATGCATCGAGCGCTCGCTTCACCTCGGGGTTGACGTGGACGTGACGTCCATCAAAGGTCGGTTCCCTGGTGTCGTTGAGCTTGTTGTGCGGCGCGAAGTACTTCTCGGCGAGTTGCTCGCAGAGGTCGAGGACCCCGTCGAATGTCTCCCTGCTGTGGTCGGAGTAGCGCTCACGCTTCGGCAGCTCGTCCACACCCAGCCACTCGTAGAGCAGGAAATCGACGTCGCGCCGTGAGATGAGGTCGTTGGGCATGGACGCTCCCTACTTTTCGATCGTGGCGGCACAGCACATGGCGCCGGTGACGAGCCCGACGGTGCCGGTAGCCAATTAGACTGTTAAATCGGGCGACTGCAGCTTCTGACGCCACTGTTCTCGCAGTGCGAATTTCTGCACCTTGCCGGTGCCAGTCTTCGGCAGCGCCTCGAACACTATTCGCTTGGGCACCTTGAACCCACCGAGTTGCTCCCGGACGTGTCTTTCGATGTCGGCCTGGTCGGCGGTTGCTCCCGGATGCAGGGTGATGTGTGCAACCGGAACCTCGCCCCAACGATCGTCGGGCACGGCGACGACGGCAACCTCGAGCACCGACTCGTGCGAGGCGATAGCGTTTTCCACTTCGATCGAGGAGATGTTCTCGCCGCCGGAAATGATGATGTCCTTGCTGCGATCGCGGAGTTCGAGATAACCGTCTTCGTGGAGTACGCCGAGATCACCGGTGCGGAACCACCCGTCGGGCACGGCAGCTTCAGTTGCCTCAGGGTCTTTGAAATAGCCGGCCATCACATTGTTTCCGCGGATCGCGACCTCGCCCATGGTTCGCCCGTCCCTCGGTACGTCATCACCATTCGCATCAAGGACCCGGACGGGTTGCGAGACGATGTTGCACACCCCCTGCCGGGCTTTGAGTCGCGCGCGCCGCGGTGCGTCGTATGAATCCCACGATCGCTGCCACTCGCAGATAACCACCGGCCCATAGGTTTCAGTGAGACCGTAAAGGTGTACGACGTCTATGTTGAGCTCGGCGAGACGCGCCAGGATGGTGGGCGTCGGGGGTGCTCCACCGGTACCGATGAGTAGATTGCGCGGAGGGACGAGCCCATGGGCCGCATCGCCGTACGCGATTGAGTTCAGGACCACGGGCGCGCCATTGAGATGAGTGACCCCCTCGTCGTCGATCAGGCGCCAAATCTCCGTGTGATCGACCGATCGCAAGCAGATGTGGGCCCCGCCCGCAGCGGTGACGGCCCATGTGAAGCACCACCCATGGCAGTGGAACATCGGCAATGTCCACAACATCTTCGAGTTGTTCTCCAGGTGCATCTGCGTGGCCATCGCGACAGACTGCAGGTATGCCCCGCGGTGGTGATACATGACGCCCTTGGGCTTGCCAGTTGTGCCACTGGTGTAGTTGAGCGAGAGCAAGGCGTTCTCGTCCGTGATCGGCTGGATTCGAGGCTCCGCCTCGACGAGCAGCTGTTCGTATTCGTCATTCTCCCCGCCGCAACACACCAGTTTCATCCGCGAGTCGACGATGTCCGATACTGCGTGGGCCAGTGTCGAAAGTGAACTGTCGTAGATGAGGACGGTCGCTTCAGCATGGTCGATGATCCAGGCGAGCTCATGCGCAGACAGCCGGATGTTGAGCGTGAGCAAAGGTGAGCCGGACCACGGCACGCCGTAGTGCGCTTCGAGCAACACGTGGCTGTTCGGCGCAAGAATCGCCACGGCTTTTCCGCCGGCGAGGTCGATGAGCGCCCCGGCCAGCCGCGTACTGCGGTCGAGCAGCTCGCGATAACTGAACGTGCGTTCACCGTCGATGACGGCCGTATTGTCGCCGTAAATGGTGGCGGCGCGACGCAAGAAGCTGACCGGCGTCAGCGGCTCGAACCAGAATTCACTTTGCACAAGGCTTCGGCAATCTGTTCGTGGAAATGGATCAACCCCAGTTCGTTCTGGCCGAACACCAGCGAATCGACACTACCGCTGTCCAACCCCGACTGGATCTTCTTACACATCGGAAAGTCTTCCTGACCGGTGACTTGCATCAGGATGTCGAGATTGAGAATCCACTTCTTGATCGTTTCGTCGTTGGGCGGTTCCGGTGCATAGATGCTCGTTTCCACCACCGAGCTGCCCGGCGTGTCGTGAGGGAAGATCCGCCATACCTCGAAATGGTCGAGCTGATGCACGACGAGAGTATTGGGGAAGACGACGTAGTGAATCGTGGCGTGCGGCGGAAACTGCCAGGTGCTCGGGTCCTGGCCGATGTCATCAATCGATTTTCGGACGCCGATGCTGCGGCAGTGCTGATCAAAGGCGTCGAACAGCTGGGGGTGCGAGTGGTAGAGCCGCGAAATCGAAGAGTTGTGCAGCGAAAAGACGTGATATGTCTCGAGGAAGGTGTCGACGATCATCTTCCAGTTGGCGTGTTGAATTGCCTTGCGTGTTTCCACGTGGTGGAAGTTGGCCAGCCCAAAACTGTCCAGATCCTCGCTCAACCGACCGAGGTAGGCATCGGCGTCCACGGGGCCGCCGTCGAGCCGGGCCAGGATGAGACCGTGCGATTCGTCAGACGACACTTCCTTCAGGTCGAACGACTCGCCCTCCACGCCGAAGTAGTCCTTGGCAACCGGCTTACGTATGTTCTTGCCGTCCAGCGAGTACAACCACGCATGGAACGGGCAGCTCAGGTTTCGCGCACCCTTTCTGCGGCAGTCGGGTTCGACGAGGGGTGCACCGCGATGCCGGCACGCGTTGATGAATACCCTGGCGCGTCCGTCTTTGGCCCGAGTCACCAGCAGCGGCACCCCGTCGATGTGCGTCGCCAGTACTGTGCCCGGATCCGGTACATCGGCCGTCAGACCCACGACGATGGGGTGACTGCGGAATAGTTGTTGGCGTTCCCGCTCCAGCTGTTCGCGTGACGTGTACTCGCCGGCGGGCATCATCTGCGGGCCATCGCTCAGTTGTGTGGACTTCGCCTCAGCGAGCTTGCGGAAGCGCTCGATGAGCTCGTGTTGGACAGCGACCTGCATTGTTTCGATCCTCGACGTCTGTTGAAGGCTGCCATTGAAAAACTTTCTATATCCGAGTAGATTCTAACCGTAGCAAGGTGATGAGGCAAGCGCACTGGATCTCGAAGCTGCGTTGGCCCTGAACTTCGTCGAAGGGCGCATCCGATGACTTCGTCAATCGCGAGTTCGGCGGACAGCTCCACCATCGTGCATGCTGCTCGTCGCTTCCGTGTGGCGCTAATGGTCTCTGAGGCCGAGCGTGCCGCAATTGCGAACTCGGCGAAGAGCCGGAGAAGTTCGCTGCCCGGCTCTGGGGGCCGGATTTTCCTGCGTCCAGCCACAATCGTGGCGGCCACCGACCTTCGGCAAGCCCAGAAGCGGGTTCGTGAGGAGCGCGCGGTGCGGCACAAACGCGGACGTCTGCCTCGTCCGATCTTGTTGGCCGTCAACGCATGTGTCGAGGTCGACAACACCACGGCGTGCCGTCGGATGCGTAACGGGACTGATGCGACGGGAGACGGGCTGTCCTACGCGGGTACGGCGCGTGGGTTGGCCGGTTTGGTCTTCGACATCCATCACCTCGATCTCGCGGACGGTGTCGTGTTACGTTCGCCGGCGGGGTGGACCGCCGCGACCTACGCCGAGATCGCCAAGGAGTTGGGCAAGCGTGGTTACCAGCCGCTGGTGATGGTCGCCGATCCCGAGATGCCCTGGGCGTCATAACGAAAGGCTGCTTAAGTGATGGCCATTCGACCGTAAGCCTCGGGTACGCGGGGTACCGCGGAAGGCGAGCGAGTCTACGGGGCATCCGCGGGCGGCCACGTGCGGGCGATATGACGGATCCCTTTCGCGCCTACCCGCAATGAGAACCATTTGGTGTCACGGTCTGCCGCCCGAATGAAGCCTCACGATGGGCTAGAATCTGTTTCTGATTCGATAACTCAGGGGTGGCAAGATATCGACCGCATAACTTGTGCCACCGGTGGTCAGCCGACCGTTTCGAAGGGGCGATGATGGAACTGGAAACGCTGCTCTACGAGTTCGACTGTCATGTTGCGACCATCACGCTCAATCGACCCGACCGGCTAAACGCCTTCAATCAGCGTATGTGCGAGGATTTCTCGCAAGTCTGGCGGCATGTCCGGCTCGATGACGAGGTGCACGCCGTCGTGGTGCGAGCGGCTGGTGAGCGCGCTTTCTGCACGGGCGTAGACACGGACGACACGCTGGAGATGGTGTCACGGCCCAATCTGTGGAGCCGCGAGGATCCCAGCAGTTATCTGTCCCCCAAGGCTAATCAGGTGTGGAAGCCGGTTATCTGCGCAGTCCATGGAATGGCGGCGGGTGGCGCGTTCTATTTGCTCAATGAGGCGGACATCATCATCAGCTCCCACGATGCGACGTTCTTCGATCCGCATGTGACTTACGGGCTTGCTGCCGTGCTCGAGCCTGTGGGGCTCGCCGCCCGGATGCCGCTGGGTGAAGTGCTGCGGATCGCGCTCATGGGTCTAAACGAGCGAATGTCGGCCAGCCGTGCCATGCAAATGGGCTTGGTATCGGAGGTCACCGAGCGTGAGGAGCTTTGGCCACGTGCCGACGAGATCGCTCACCAAATCGCGGCCAACGAGCCCCTGGCGGTGCAGGGAACGGTCAAGGCGATCTGGGACTCACTCGACGTCGGACGTACCGATGCCATCCGCAATGGTGTGCACTACACGCAGCTAGCCAACGGCGTGGAGACCGTGAAGGTGACTCGCGGTGGAGCCGGCAAGCCGCAATGGAGGTTGCGGTAGTCCTGCTACTCAGCGAAAGTCCGAGCCGCCATCCACGTTGAGATCCGCCCCTGTGGTGAAAGAGTTGAGTCGCGAGCCCAGCAGCGCGATCATCGGTGCGATCTCCTCGGGGCGCCCGGCGCGGCCGACGTATCCGAGAGCATCGCCGAACACTTTGTGTAGAAGCGCGCCGACTTCCTCGGCAGTGCGCAGCCCGAACGAAGGCCCTAGGCGCCGGCCTGCACCTGGACCGCATGATCCCGGATGGTGATCCCGTCGAACAGTGCTGAGATGAGAAGGCCGGCAACCTTTTCAGGGGATCGCTTGGCGCGGTCGGGCCATTCGACGGTCCAGTTCAGCGATCCCATAATGAGGAGCCTCAGGGTCTGCAGGTCGAGGTCGTCTCGAATTTCGCCAGCGTCGCGCGCGTCGCTGAGGAGTCCGTCCCAGAGCTTGCCGTAGGGCCGTTGGTCGACGCGGATGTGACGCTTGCGCAGCTCGTCGGGAAGCTGGCCGAGGATGCGTGCATTGGCTGCCGTGTAGTCGACGGCCTCGATCACGGCCTCGGCGTGCGCATGAATCGCGGCGCCAAGACGCGCGGTCGCCGAGGCTTCGGGGCCCAGGGCTTCGACGGCCGAGACGACGTGTTCGTGCGTCTTCTCGAGTCCGACGCGCAGCATCTCTGCGACTAGCGTGTCCTTCGAGTCGAAGTAGTAGTACAGGCTGCCTTGTTTGACATCGGCGGCCTCCGCGATGTCGGTGAGGCGCGTGCCGGCGTACCCGTTCTGGCTGAACACCCGTGCGGCGGAATCGAGGATCCGTGCGCGCGTTCGTGCTGACTTCGCGAATGGCACCCTGGTCCGGCTCTTCGTTGTCACCGCCCGAGTATACGAGAAACGGCGCATTTCTCCGGTCGTCGTCGACGCGTGCGGTGGGTCCGAGCCGCTTCCGTGTCGCTCGGCATCGGGACGTCGTGCACGATCGCGTAAGTAGCAGGGTGGGCCTGTATTCTATTCGCTAGTCGAAAGTAGGCGTTGTTCGGGAAGGGGTAAGCGGTGCGGATGGATGATTCCGTAGCGTTGGTCACCGGGGCCGCTTCCGGCCTGGGGCTTGCAGCCGCCGCAGCGTTGCGAGACAGTGGCGCGACAGTCGTCATCGCCGATCTGCCGTCTTCGGCCGGTCGAGCGGTTGCGGCCGACCTCGGCGATGACGTTCTGTTCGCGCCAACGGATGTATGCGACGAATCCACTGTCGAAGCGGCACTCGACCTTGCGCAGTCGGCCGGCGACTTGCGGATAGTCGTGAATTGCGCCGGGGTCGGTATCTCTCGTCGCGTGCTCGGCAGAGAAGGCGCACACCCGACGGCGGATTTCGCCAGGGTGATCGGCGTCAACTTGATCGGCACGTTCAATGTCATCCGGTCTGCGGTCGCCCGGATGACGACCACCCCGCTCGACGCCGAAGAGCGGGGTGTCATCGTGAATACCGCATCGATCGCCGCCTACGACGGGCAGATTGGCCAGGTCGCCTATTCTGCCTCGAAGGGAGGCGTCGCGGCGATGACGCTGCCGTTGGCCCGTGATCTGGCGAGTCATGCCATTCGCGTGATGGCTATCGCGCCGGGACTCTTCGAAACGCCATTACTCGGCGTCCTGCCCGACGAGGCACTCGGCGCGATGACCCGGGTAATACCCCATCCCAAACGTTTCGGAAGGCCGAGCGAATTCGGCCAGCTCGTCGTGCATATCACGCAGAACCCGATGCTCAACGGTGAAGTGGTGCGGCTCGACGCGGGCCTGCGAATGCCAGCCCGCTAGCGGTGACGAACCCGCGGGCCGCGCCCGGTTCGCCAACCCGTCGCCTGGACGCCGACCGTGGCGAAACATGGCTACCCTCGTTCGGTTGCAGGCCGGGCCGTCGGACCAACAGCCAAGGCGTCGAAGGCAATTGAGTCAGACGCATTTCGGAAGTCCAAGATGACGCTCCGCCACGATGTTGCGGTTGATCTCGGTAGTGCCCCCGCGGATCGTGCAAAGTGGTGCATGGCGGCCCTCGTACTCGATCCAACCATCCGCGGCTGCGCCAGCCTCGCCAAACCGAAGCAGACCCGCCGCTCCGGCGCGCTGTTGGAACCAATGGGCAGCCTTTTGATATGCCGTGGTCGCAAAGAGCTTGGTCATCGCACCTTCGACTACGGGCAACTCACCGCTCGCCGCCAGCCACGCCGACCGCTGTGTCAGCAGCTTCGCGACTTCATTGTCCATAGCGGTCTGGGCCATCTGCTGTCGTATGGCGGGGTCGCGCACCGCACCGGTGTCTTCGGCCCACTGCCGAAAATGCCGCAACAGCGCAACACCGCCGTTCGTCTCGCCGACGACACCGCGCTCGAACGACAACCCGACGCCCATCGCCGCCCAACCCTCGTTAACGCCTCCAAGGACCCATTCATCGCCCACGCGGACATCGTCGAAGAACGTCGCGTTGGTGCGCTCGGATCCGATCGTCCACACCGGTTCCACGGAAATGCCGGGAGTGTTCATGGGAAGCACGAACATGGTGAGACCGCGGTGCTTCGACACGGTCGGGTCCGTGCGCGTCAGAAGCAGGATCCAATCGGCTTCGTGGGCCATCGTCGTCCACATCTTGGATCCGTTGATCACCCACTGGCCGCCATCGCGTACTGCGCGCGTGGACACCGAGGCTACGTCACTTCCGCTGCCGGGCTCGCTGTAGCCAAGGCAGGCATAGGATTTCGCGGAAAGCAACGAGGAGAGGATGCGTTCTCGTTGGAAGTCGGACCCTAGCCGGTTGACCATCGCGGCAACAATCAGCATCACAGAAAGCGCGTCGTAGGGCACCGACGCCTTCTCCAGCTCGTTGACAAGGATCCAGAGTTCCATCGGATCACCCTTGCCCAGCCCCGGCACGGTACGTTCGAGCAGCCCTCGCCGTGCGAGCTCCTGATACAAGGCTGGGCAGGCGAACGTGCCGGTGCGGTGGTGTTCACCCCGGCGATCTGGTGTGTAAGTGAGGGCGATGACGTCCTTGATCTCCTGACGGAATGCCGCCGCCTCAGTGGAGAGATTGAAGTCCATTGGCGCTACCTCTCGCTCGACCTGTCGTCGATAGAAACTGCCCCGAACAACCGGTCCGCCAAGCGCCGGTACTGAGCAGCGGGGTCGCCGAGAACGAGCGGCCAGCCGCGCGCCCTCCGGTAGTACAAACCGATGTCGTACTCCTCGGCAAACCCGTACCCGCCGTGGTAGTGCAGCACACGGTCGGTGACCTGGGCCGCTACTTCGGTCGCGAACAGGTAGGCCATCAAAGCAAGCGATGTCGGATCGTTGACCTCGTTGTCGTCGACGTTGGTGATCCCCGGTGCGGTGGGATCCGAAGTGTCCATGGCCCACGCCGCCTTGAACGTGAGCAGCCGGGCGCCATCGATAAGCCCCGGCAAATCGGCCAATCCATGTTGCACCGCCTGGAACGTGCCGATCGGCCGGCCGAACTGCTCGCGCGACTTGACGTACTCGGCTCCGGTGTCGAGGCTCTTCGCGGCGATGCCGACGAGCGACGCGGCGGTGAGTATCTGCCACTCCGACAGCGCGCCTGACCACACTGACTTGTCGCCTAGGGTCGTTGCGGTGTCGTGGTCGAAGGTCCGGAAGGCCACGGGCATGCATGCGTGGTTTGCCGGCGCCACTCCGGGGGGCTCTGTGGACACGGCTACCGTGGCCTCGCCGCACGGGCCGACAACGGTGCGGGCGACCGCTCCGGCGGGAATGAGGCCCCAGTCGAGGCCGCGGGTTGGAAACTGCAGCGCGATCGTCGCAACCTCGTCTCCGGCGAGCAGCTCGGCGGACGGCTCCGGCAGGGCGCGCAAGGCGACGGTGTGTTCGATGATGGGAACGGGTGCCAGCGAACGCCCTACGCATTCGCCCACGACCACGAGGTCGGCGAGGGCGGCTCCGCCGCCCCCCTTCTCCGCCGCGACCCCCATGGCCGGGGCGTCCAGAGCGCACAGCTTCGACCACAGCTCCGAGTCGAAGCCGAGCGGCTCCGCTCGTCTGACGACCATCGATTCCGAAGTCTTTGCGAAGAACTCGGAAAACAGCTCTTCGACTGCCCGCTGATCGTCGCTGAGGTTGACCTTCAACGCGCCGAACCGCTCGCGGCGACAGCGGTGGTCGAGCTCCTCAGCGATCGCGTGCGGGGCAGAGCAGTGATCGTCGAGCGGTCGAAGGAGGAGGATCCTTCGATGACCATGGCCCGACGGAGTTGGAGTATCGGGAGAGAAGCCAAGGCTGACATTGCGCGTGCCCCGTTCGGAGCATCCTTCCACGAGGGTGAGGCCAACTCGAGTTCGGCCTCACCCACCTGCACGGAAGTGATCTGCGAACGCATCTGGCAACGAGTCACCTCGTCGACACCGGGGCTGTTCACGATAGGTGGGATGTAGCGAGAACAAAAGGCGTACCCGATGCTGCCCGCCTGCGCGATCTTGTCCAGCGCGACGTCGTCGACTGGCTTCGCGTTGCGTATTGTGCCGCGCGCCAACACCGTTCCGTACTCCGACATTTCCCACGATAGGTCGCCGGACTCGTCTCGTATCGGGCTGAAGTCTGCGCCCAGCTTGGCGAAGCCCGTGAACTCGCGGCCGACGGTGACCGGCCGAATCTGGTCGACCCACATCACGGGCCAGAAGTTCCCTCTGGTCGTCCCCTCCTCGCCGTTGTGGGTCACGCTGATACCGACGCACAGCTCTTCGTAGCCGTGACCTGCGAGGTAGTCCACCTGGTCGAATGAGCGCCTGCTGATGACGACCGTCGGCTGCTCCGGGAGGTCGAGCTCCGCCGGTACCAGTGGACGCACCGCGACCGGATCGGTGACGAAGGTGATGTCTAGCGCTCGGAGATATCCCCACTGTGATACCTGCGGAAGCTCCGTCGGCCCGAACACGATGGGCATCTCATAACGCTCGCCCGGGTGACACGTGAACCCCTGATCGGCTGACGACATCTCGAGTATTCCTTCCCTAGGTGGATCAAAATCTACCGAAAGTTCGATAATGCGACAAGAGGCGGTGGGAGTCCATTTCACCCTAGAATCTGTCGACAACTAGAATCTGCCAGTGCGGCGCTGGAAGCATCCCGCCGGTAACACCACCCCGCGATCAAGGAGAGTCATGGACGTCGACCTGGTTGCTCCGAATGACGTCGGTGCCCTGACCGCCGCGAAGAAAGCGGAAGCAGCCGGATATCGCGGAGTGTGGATGCCCGAGATGAAGCACGATCCGTTTCCGCTGCTGGCGATGTGCGCGCAGGACACAAGCACGGTTGCTCTGGGCACCAATATCGCCGTCGCGTTCGCTCGCAACCCTATGACCACAGCGCTGCTCGCGAACGACTTGCAGCTCTACTCCCGAGGTCGATTCATGCTGGGGCTGGGCTCGCAAGTGAAGGCTCATATCAGCCGCCGGTTCTGCATGCCCTGGTCAGCTCCGGCCGACCGGATGCGCGACTACGTCCTGGCCATCCGGGCGATCTGGGGGAGCTGGCGAACCGGCGAGCGACTTGACCATGAGGGGAAGTTCTACCGACATACGCTCATGACCTCGTTCTTCGATCCGGGGCCCAACCCACACGGCAATCCGCCGGTGCTTCTGGCAGGCGTTGGCCCCAAAATGTCGCGTGTTGCGGGGGAGGTCGCCGATGGCTTTCTCCTGCACAGCTTTACAACCGAGCGGTACCTCAGGTCCGTGACGTTGCCTGCGCTTATCGAGGGCCGGGCAGCCACGGGTCGAGACGATCTGGATGGTTTTCAGATCAGTGGAGCGGTGTTCGTCGTAACGGGTGAAACCGCGGCCGCTCGGGCTGCCGCCGATGCGGCGATGCGCAGCCGCATTGCTTTCTACGCGTCCACCCCCGCGTACCTTCCCGTCCTGCAGACCCACGGCTGGGAAGTGATCGGTGATGAGCTGCGGGCCATGATCAAGGCTGATCGCTGGAGCCAATTAGGCGAGGTTATCGATGACGAGATGCTCGACGCCTTCGCCGTTGTCGCCGATCCGCCGGATGTGGCGCGGGCGTTGACGGACAGATTCGGTTCCGTTTTGAGCCGGGTTGCCCTCGCTGCGCCATATGACACCTCGGAAGGGCTCTGGCAGCCGATTGTCGAGGAGTTGCGCGACTGGCGGCGTTCATGACTTGAAGCCCCTGACAGGGCTACAGGGAATTCTTTGAGCCCGCGTGTGCTTCAGGAACCTCAGTCATCGGCTCGCCGGCCGTTTCCTGCGGCCTCGTCCCTGGCATTGCTCAGCCGTCCCGATCAGTTCGTCTCCGAGCTGAGTGGTCTCTGCGAGCGTGGTCCGGGCGCGCAGACCGAGGTAGCCGTAGGCGATCTCGACGGCCCGCTCCCTGGCCGCTTCTCGTGACGGAAGTGCAGTGATCACGGGGGAGAGGTACCAGTCGATGTGCCGGGTGCCCATGAGTGCATTCGTGGCCGATTGCCAATGCTGGTCGCCGCCGTCGCAGGCAGTGCCGTCACATCCTCGCCGTATTCGCCTCGTCAGCGTGCAGTGTCGAACAGCTTGAGCCGCGAGCGCACCCGGCGCTCGAGGAAGTCGTCGAGCACGTTCTCGAAGACCGCGTTGTCGTCACCGGCCACCATGTGGTGCGCACCGGCAACCGACGCGAACTCGGCGTGCGGCACCAACTCTAGGAAGCGCACTGCGTCGCCGACGCTGAGCACATCGGACTCGCCGCCGCGCACCAGCAGAGTCGGCAGCCGCAGGTCCCGCGCCGCCGCACCCAGCCGGGCTGGGTCAATGAGCTGATCGCGCTGCACGGCCTGATCGTTCGGCGACGCCATAAACGCAGGGTCCCAATGCCAGTACCACCGGCCGTCCCGAAAGCGCAGGTTCTTTTTCAGGCCGTCGAGGTTGCGCGGCCGCGGTCGGTGAGGAACGTAGGCCGCGACGGCATCGGCGGCCTCCTCCAGCGTGCCGAAGCCGGCCTCGGCGTGCGACACCATGAATTCGCGGATCCGGCTCGTCCCCGCTGGTTGCAGGAACGGCGACACATCCACCAGGACCAAGCCGAGCGCGAGATCGGGCCGGACCCCGATCGCCGCCAACGAGGAATTGCCGCCTAGCGAGGCACCCACATAGACCGGTGGGCGGCCGAGGAAGTCGCCCACCCGGGTCACATCGTTGGCGAACCGGTCCAGCCCGTAGTAGCCGTCCGGGGACCAGCTGCTGTCGCCATGCCCACGCAGGTCGACCGTGATGGCATACCAGTTCTTGGCGCCAAGATCGGCAGCGGTCGAACCCCAGGAATGCCTGGTCTGGCCACCACCGTGCAGCAACACCACTGGCGGATCCGACGGATCACCATAGGCATCCCCGACCATGGTGACGTCACCCGCCGGAATCTTCAGCGCCGCGTGTGGTGGCCGGCGGCCGGTGTTGGTCATGTCGCTCCTCAACTAGTCGCTGGGTGTGAAGCCACCGCGTAAACCGTGCCAGGTTCTCGCAATACGCTCACACTGGGCACTCATCGTCATACGAGCTCACTCGCCTGGCCCCGAGCACGCCGACTCCGCCCTGGCTAGAGATGGCCGGTGCGACGGTCACCTGGCTGTTGCGGACTGGCTCTGCAGGTGGCTCCTGTTCCTAATCATGTTGCACTCCTGATGTTTTCGCCCAGGTCTCGGACATCTCGCGCCGCAGCACCTTGCCGGTCTCGGTGGCCGCAGATGATCGACGATTTCGATGCGATCCGGGATGGGCGACCCGGCCCGAGACTGCCATCTCGAGCAGCAGCGCAGTGCTCAGCTCCTAACCCTTCGCTAATCCGGCATATAGTTATATCCGTATCAAGGGCCACGAGTCCACTTCCGCTAAGGAGGCACGGAAACAGGCGTCGAGTCGCTCGGCATGGCCCATGGGGAGCAGCTCGTCCTGGCAATACGTGGACCCCTGGGTGCAGCCGCTCTGTTATCCGCAGTTGTCGACGAAATCTTGGGCGCTCTGGCCAAATTGAGCACTGGGATCTCCTCGATGACCGCGTGCTGCTGTCCAATAGTCAACATGACCAGGTGGTAGGGCACCGAGAACTGTCGATTGTCGAGTGCCGGATGGGTTCGAATGGAGTACATCCGGGCCGGCCGCTCCTCCGGGCTCAGCGGGACTGTCCGTTGACAGCGGCCACGGGTTCACCCCAAGGGTCGCGGCAGATGACTGTCAGATGGTGATTCACCGATCGGTATATCCCTGGAATTGAGCAGCTTCTACTGCGCAAGTGCAGGCCTTTTTGGCTGCTAATATGACAGTCCTATGTCATCAATCGCAGAAGAACGGTCCATGACGAAGGAAATCAGCGCAGGTGAGGCTCGACCGCCGGACGGCGACTGGCTGGGCACACCGTACCTGCGGTTCGAGCGCGAGGGTGCGCTAGCGATAGTCACACTGGATCGTCCGCACGCGCGCAACGCCATGACAGCGGCGATGTACTTCGGTATTCGCTACGCAGTCTCGCGAGTGGCTGCAGACGACAACTTGGCCGGTCTGCTGATCACGGGCACCGGCGACGTGTTCGCCCCCGGCGGCGATCTCGGGCACCGCGCCGAGGACAACTGGATGGAATTGGCTTTTGCCCTGGGAATGGACGTCACGCCTTTCGAGGCCTTGCGTCAGTCGCCCAAGCCGGTGGTATCCGCGGTCAACGGCCTGGCGCAGGGCGGCGGATTGCAGATTGCGATGTGCAGTGACATGGCGGTGGTGAGCGAGCGTGCGACTTTTCGCGTACCGGAGTTGTACCGCGGCATTGCTGATACCTACTACAGTCAGATGCTCGCACGGATCATTGGACCGGTTCGCACGCGGGACCTGATGTTCACCGGCCGGGTACTGTCGGCCGAGGAGGCGCTCGAATGGGGGATGATTTCCCGCGTCGTTCCTCACGCCGACTTGCTGACCACCGCGCGCGAGATACTCGCTCAATGCTGCCGAACCGCACCGCAGGCGCGCGCAGTGGTCAAGGGCAATCTCGACAACTACATGGGGCTGTACGACCGGATCAACATGTACCAAAGCGTCCTGGGGCCCGAGGCGCGAGAGGGCTTCACGGCGTTCAAGGAGAAACGGTCGCCGGAATGGGTCCATCCCGCGCTTCGCGTCGAAGGGCGGCTGTGACGACGATGGCGACGCACCACGGCGCCGCATCCCGCCTCAGGTGTTGGCCTCGGCCGTCACGCACCGGATCGAAATCACGCGGTGTATTCGATGGGCCTGAGTATGGCAGTTAACTGGCATCAGTCAATACGCTGCGATGCGATGGGCGTGATGGCATCGCGAGTGCAGGCGGTTGAGGAGTCCGCGATGAACGCGGCAGTTGCGTTAATCGCCAAGGACACCCACGACGTCTTCTCCCTCACCAAGCTGAATTGTCGGAATGCACCTACGTCGAGCGGTCTGGTCTGACGCGCTTCAGTGGGCGTTGACACTGTGACATGGGGCTGCCATAGTGCGTGAGGTGTCCACCTCGGAGCTGCCAAGGGGGAATCTCTTCCTCGTGATGACCAATCCCGTTGAAGGCCAAGACGACGCCTTCAACGAGTGGTACGACACTCGCCATGTGCCCGAGGTGCTCGCGCTGCCCGGAGTGGTAGCCGCACAGCGTTACGTCCTCTCGGAGGTGAAGGTGCGCGAGGAAGACTTGCCGGCTCCTTTGCCGCCGCCTGCGCACCGATATCTTGTGATATACGAGTTGGATCGCGAGCCCGACCAGGTCATGGCCGAGTGGCTCAAGGCCACCGCGGCCGGAACGCTGACGCTGGGAGAAACGCTGGACCTCAATACGGTGTCGGTGACGGGCTGGACTCCGCGCGGTGAGCGCAGGGAGGCTGACAGCTGATGCCGGATCTGGCGTCGACATCATAGGCGCAGCGCGTTTGCAGCCGATTCGATCCCGACCGCACCATCCCGCATGAGGACATCGACCAGATGCTGACCGCCGCGGCTCACGCGCCCAGCGCCGAGAACGCGCAACCGCGGACGTTCGACTAGCCGCGATGAGCGAATCCGCGGTTTCTCACCGGATGGATGACTGAGTTCGGTGCAGCGATTGCTCCGATAGTGGTCCCTTTTTACGACTACCTCGGTGACGGGTCCGCGCCGCGTGTCCGCAGGCGTCGCCGGAGGTCTGTTCTTAGTTTCGATCACAATTTAGATTTTGCTTTCCAAGCGTGCCGAACTCGTTATACATTTCACAGTAAGGTTTCATTGTTGAACTCGTCACGAGGAGGCGTGCGCATGGCGACGTTGGAAAGAGGGCCGCTGGCGAGTGCTGGCACTGACAAGCTGAAGCAGACGCCGCGGGTGCGGACCACGGTTCCGATCGTCGCTTGGGCGACGGTCGGTGCGGCGTTCATCGCCCTGGCGATCTACGTCGCGTCGAGTTGGATCCTCGGTGGTCGAGCAACGCCGACGCCGATCGGCGCCAACAACCCGACCCTGGGCAGGGATCTGGCCTGGAACATCGGCGCCCAGGTGCTGACGATCATTGCCGTCATCGGAACTCTGATCTACGTCGGCAGGCGATGCATACGGGAGCGGCGGGTCACCTTCGACGCCATCCTCGTAGTCGCCTACCTGCTGCTGATCCAATGGGATCCGATTCTGAACTACGTCACGCCGCAGTTCTCGTACTCGTCGCTGATGATGAACTTCGGGTCGTGGACGACCGACATGCCCGGCTGGGTGTCACCTCATGGCAACCTCATGCCCGAGCCGACCATCCTGATCGGCATCGGGTTCATCTGGAGCGCGTCGCTATGCATGATCGGTTGCGGTTTCCTGCGCAAGGTCGTCATGAGGCGCTGGCCACAGACGGGCAAGCTGGGCATCATTCTGTGGTCCTTGGGTTTTATGATGCTCGCCGACTTGGTCATCGAGACCGTGCTGTGCTACGGGCACATCATCTCCTATCCGAACACCGTGAGCTGGCTGACCCTCTTCGAAGGCACGTCGCACCAGTTCCCCCTCTATGAGGCGCTGGTGTGGGGGGGACTTGGCTGGGCGCCGCTGATGGTGCTCCGCTTCTATCTAGACGACCGTGGCCATTCCGTCGTCGAGCGCGGGGTCGACCGCGTCAATGTGTCCAACAAAGCGAAGGTCGGCCTGCAGGTCTTGGCGGTCGCCGCAGTCACCAACATCTGCTACCTGAGCTACAACATCGTGATGATCGGGATCGGCCTGCAGATCGACAACGACAGCCACGCGGTCTATCCGTCGCATCTGATCAATGGAATCTGCGGGCATGAAACATCCTATCCGTGCCCCGATCCCTCTGGGGGACGGCCCATTTCGACTGGCGGGCAACCCGGCTCGCCTAGTGATATCCCCGGTGACGGGCGCACTTGGGTCGATGTTTACCTCGGGCGCTGAGGAAACCTACGAAGCGGCCGAACGACGATTCAACTGCCCTACTTAACCTGAGCAAGGACGTATGACGATTCACTCCTCCCAACGTGGTCCCGTGATCAACAATCACAACCTCACACTCGGCGTCGTCGACGACTACCATCCCGTCGGGGATGAACTGGACATCCTGCTGGGAGCCTGGCGAGCGCGTCTGCCGGTGCTGCTGAAGGGTCCGACGGGCTGCGGTAAGACGAAGTTGGTGGAAAGTGCGGCACGTCGACTCGGACTGGACCTCGTCACGGTGTCGTGCCATGAGGACATGCTCGCCGCAGATCTGGTGGGGCGTTATCTGCTCGAGGGCGCGGATACCGTCTGGCAGGACGGACCGCTCACCACGGCGGTTCGTGGTGGTGCCATCTGTTATCTCGACGAGATCGTCGAAGCCCGCGTCGACGCAACGGTGGTGATTCACTCCCTTGCAGACCATCGGCGACAGTTGTTCATTGATCGACTCAATGAAACACTCGATGCCCCTGAATCATTCATGCTGATCGTGTCCTACAACCCTGGATATCAGACGTTGCTCAAGGACCTCAAGCCCTCAACGCGTCAACGCTTTGTGGCCGTGGAACTCGACTTCGCACCACCGGAACTCGAACACCAAATAGTGAAGGAGCAGTCGGGCGCCTCGGACGAGGCCGTCGCCACACTAGTGCGACTAGGTCAAGCAGTGCGACATCTGAACGAGCCGAGCATGTCGGAGATGGTGTCGACTCGGGCCTTGATCGCGGCGGCACGGCTGCACGCCAACGGACTTTCGCTCAATCGCGCGGCACGCAGCGCGATCGCGGCCATGCTGACCGACGACGCGACGGTCACGAGGTCGATCGCTGAACTGATCGATGCCTACATCGACTGATCAACCGACCGTCGCCGGCTTGCAAATGCTGGCCCGTGCGGTATCGGGACGCCTGGTGTGTGTCAAGGCCACGACCGGGCAAGACGAAGGCGTCCATATGTCGGGAAACACGATCGCAGTCGACGGCGGGCGACTCACCACGCTGACCCGGGCTCAAGTAGTCGTACAAGCCGCGATGTACGGTGCCGGATCATTTGATCCGCGGGTCCTGCGTCACCTCATCGGGCGGTCTGGCGCGTGCACGCGGTACTCCGCCATGGAAGGTCTGCGTGCGCTCTCGCTGACCTCGGATCGATTGCCGCCCTTTGTAGCAGCATTAGCGGCTGGGCTGACGGACATCCCCAGGACCAGTTCAGCCGAAGAGTCGATGCGGATAGCATTGGCGCGAACCCAGATTCCTCCTGCACCCGAATTCTTCGGTCAGCTCAGACCCGCGCGTGCGGTATTGGCGGCGACAGCGCGCACAGGCCGGGAGCACGACGGCGACGTGAAGATACGCAATGACTCAAACGCCGATGAGGCGGACGATCCCGACACCAACAGCGACGAGGCCAAGTCCCTTGATCTGCTGAGTAATCCGCTGACGCCGAACCACCCGATGGCCAAGCTGATCCAGAGTCTGTTCAAGCACTCTGGTGGCAAATCTGCAGATGCGGCATCCCAAGCCGGCGGCGGAAAGCCGGTGGCCAAACCGAGCAGGCGGCCCAGCGGGGGACGCCGAGTCAACATCGGCCGCCGCATCGCCTCGGCCGCTCACAGATTCATCGGCGGCAATTACAGCGGCGACGCCCGCTATCCGGAGTGGGACGAGAGTTCGAAGCAGTATCGCAAGGAATGGGTAACCGTGCACGAACTTGAGCCATGGAATCCAGATGGTTTCCGTGACCACACGGCACTCGCTCGCATCGACGTAATGCAGGCACCGACGGCCTTAACGCGCAGCCTCGCTCGTAGCGTGCTGGAAATTGCGCCACACGGGCGCAGCGAATTTGGTGAACAACTGCACACCGACGGCGTGGTCGACCTGGCATACTGGCGCCGAAACAGATCCGGCTCTGCGCCGCTGCCGTTCATCGGGAAGAAGCGACAACGACCGTGCGTCGCGGCGTTGGTACTTTTGGACGTCAGCAGTTCGACGCTGGACACGACGACGCGTGTGGACGGGGATACCGGATCGGTGTTCGACCAACACCTCAAGCTGTCCTATCGCATCACAACCGCGCTTGATGCGCTCGGGGTGCCTGTTGGCTTGTACGCGTTCCGTAGTTGGGGTCGCGAAGCCGTCCACGTAATGCCGATCAAGGGTCTACGAGAACGTTTGTCGGCCTTGACTATCGAGCGAATCGGCCACCTGAGTCCGGCGGGCTTCACGCGAATCGGCGGTGCCGTTCGTCATTGCATCGCCATCTTGGAACGTCAAACCGAGGGAATGAAGCGGGTGGTCATCCTCGTCTCGGACGGGCATCCCTACGATGACGGTTACGACGGCGCCCAGGCCTCGGGCGACACCCGCCACGCCATGAGCGAGGCTCGCTTGCGGGGCGTGGGCTTCGTATGTGTCGGGGTTACGGCGCCGAACAGCAATGAGTCTCACGCTCAACGCGACGTGCTTGATTCGGCCTCGGCTCTGCACATCGCTGACATCAGCGGGATCGAACGCCAGCTCGGAAAGCTCATAGGCCAAGCGCTGGCCGATACGCGTCGCCGTGGCGACCATAGTTCGTTCACCGTGCCGGCGTGACGTTTCTTCGGCTGAGCAGTGCACGGCCCTGAGCCCGACTGACGGTAAGCCGGACACTGCGATTGGGTGGATGTTCACAAGTGAGCTGCCTTGTCACACTTTCGACTGTGAGTTAGATTCTACAAGACACCCAGAGTGATGTACGGCACACTTCGACGGCAGATGAGGGACCATGACGACCGCAGACGCAATCCCCCAGATCGACACGGACGGCCTCCCCATGGACGTCGCACGCGACCAGGCGTGGAATGATACCCAGGTGGCCCCGCTGATCGCCATTGCCGATGGATATGCGGTGACCACCCGCCGCGGCGCTGAAGAAGTGCTGAAACACCCCGACCCGTTCTCGTCGGCGAAGGCGTTCGACATCCTGCAAAGCCCGGTGCCGCTCGTGCCGATCGCCTATGACCCGCCGACGCAGACGCGCTACCGTCATATCCTGCAGCCGTTCTTCAGTCCACGCGTCATCAAGCCGATGGAGGCCGAGCTGCGAAGTCAGTTCATCGCGCTCATCGAACCCATCGCGCGGCGCGGCCACTGCGATTTCGTCAGCGAGGTCGCCCAGGTCTTCCCAATCCAGGCATTCCTCACGTTCTTCGGATTGCCGCTCGAGATGCGCGACCAGTTTTGGGAATGGAAGAACGCAGTAATCGGCCTCACTGGCGCAGGTTTCGCCGCCGAGGGCGACGCGGCTCAAGAGGGCATCAGGAAGGCCCTCGAGATGTACACGTACTTCACTGAACTGATTCCCCAGCGCCGTGGTGCGGGCGGTGATGACGTCTTGAGTCAAATATTGGCCAAACAACCACCCGACGACCTTACCGACGCCGAAGCCGTCGGACTCTGCTTTTTATTCGTGCTCGCCGGGCTGGACACCGTGACCGACACGTTGGGGTGTGCGATGCAACGACTTGCGGAGAATGCCGACAAGCGGCAGGAGATCATCGACGACCCCGCTCTGATTCCCGCAGCGGTTGAAGAGCTACTTCGTCTGGACCCCCCAGCCCCGTTCATCCCGAGGGTGACCTCCGCCGATGCTCACATCGAGTCGGCGCGGCTCTCCGCCGAAACACGCGTGTCGACGTATCTCGGTGCCGTTAACCGGGATCCAGCCGTATTCGAAAACCCGAACGATATCGACTTCCACCGGCCGGAGAACCCGCACATCAGCTTCGGGATGGGACCGCACCGCTGTCTAGGTTCACATCTCGCCAGACTGGAATTGGGCATCGCGTATGAGGAATGGCACAAGCAGATTCCGCACTACCGGATCAAGCCCGGCACGACACCCAAAGTGCACTGGCCTCACGGCACCATCGGGCTCGAATCGCTTCATTTGGAGTTCGACAAGGCGGAGGGATGAAGCTCAACCTCGACAGCGCCGCCTGCACCGGCCACGGACTCTGCTACTCCTTGGCTCCGCATCTCTTCGAGGATGACGACCAAGGCTACGGACATGTCGTCGGCGACGGAGGCGTCCCTGACACTCAGCTCGCCGAGGCGCGTTCGGCGGTGGCGAACTGCCCGGAACGGGCCATCAGCTTCGTAGACGATTGATCGGCGGTCGAGTTGCTTGGTTCGATTACTGCGCGCCCTTCTGGCGGCCGAGATTTCTGGTGTTTGCCTCTGTGTTGACCGACCCGGTGAAAAGGGCTGATGGTCGTGTCGGTGCCGTCAGCTGCTGACGCCGCGAGGCCTTCGCCCGCTCAACGTGGTGGCGGCGTTCTGAGGCTCGGCCTGCAGATCCCCAATTTTTCCTACGGCACGCCTATTTCCGAGCTTTATCCAGCCGTCGTAGCCCAGGCGCAGGAGGCCGAAGCCGCTGGCTTCGACGCGGTGCTGCTGATGGATCACTTCTACCAACTTCCGCATCTGGGTGCGCTCGACGACCCGATGCTGGAGGCGTACACCGCGCTCGGGGGGCTGGCCACGACGACGCGGCGCGTGCGGTTGGGCACGCTCGTCACCGGGAACACCTACCGGAACCCCGCGCTGCTCGCGAAGGCGGTGACCACCCTTGACGTGATGAGTGGCGGCCGGGGAGTCTTGGGCATCGGCGCCGGCTGGTTCGAGCTTGAGCATAGGCAGCTTGGTTTCGAATTCGGTACCTTCGCCGACCGGTTCGAACGCCTCGAGGAAGCGTTGCAGATCATCACACCGATGCTCCGTGGAGAACGCCCCACCTTCAACGGCCGCTGGTATCAGGCTGAATCAGTGTTAAACAACCCTCGCGTTCGGGACGACATGCCTCTTCTGATCGGCGGCAGCGGTGAGCGAAAGACATTCGCATTGGCTGCGCGCTACGCCGACCACCTCAATGTCATTGCCCCGTTCAATCGGCTGCCGGGCAAGGTCGAAGCCGTCATGCGACGGTGCCATGAACAGGATCGCGATCCGACCACCCTTGAGACGAGTGCTCTGATACAGCTGGTCGTTACAGACGCCGCTGGCGCTTCCGACGCATTTGCGCTGAATTCTCGCGTCGCCGTGGGAACTCTCAACGACATCGCGGAGCAGGTTAAGCGATACGTGATCGACGCCGGCATTTCCGGAGTGGTCGTTAACCTTCCGTCACACGGCTATACCCCGGGACTGATCAGAAATGTGGGGGAAACACTTGCGCGTGTAGTCGGAATATGAGTAGCGCAAAAGTATCGCCGCTCGCTCGAGCAGCAACATGCGCATAGCCAGCGGCGGCAACAAGCTCATCGCAATCGCTCAGCTGCTTGGACTTCTCGCCGGCGCACCGAGGGTCGCGTTCGACGAGCTCGTGCCTCCATCCCGGGGGGCACCGTTTAGCGGCGGATGTCCATGCCTGCGTCGACTTTGAGGAGGCTGCCGGTGAACGTTCGTCCGAGGTCAGACAGTAGGAACAGGATGGCGTTGCTGACGTCTTTGGGCTCGATCAACGGGAAATCCGGTAACGCCGTTTGCATCGCCGTGGCCATGTGTGGCGTCTGCTCGATGACCTTGAACAGTGCCGGATTTTCCAGGACCATCGCCGTCGCGCAGTTTGTAGGCGCCACAGCATTTACCCGGATACGGTGCGCGGCAAGCAAATTAGCGTACGCTCGGACGAGTCCAATGATGGCAACCTTCGCCATCAGATAGGCGTCGGAGCCTCCACCGCCGTCGGTCATGTCCAATAGCGCAGCCATTGAGCTGGTGGCGATCAAGTGTCCGCCTTCGCCCCGGTCCTTCAGGTGGGGGATCGCCACCTGGAATGCGTTCCACACACCGATTTGCATGACGTCGATACCCAGCCGCAATGACTCCGAGGCGTCGTTCTCGTCGGGGTTGGTGAGGATGATCCCGGCATTGGCCAACACCGTGTCGATATGCCCGAACTGCCGCACACCTGCGTCAAAGGCGGCCTGCAGGGCGGCCTTATCGCGTACATCGGCCGACTGGAAGTGCATTCCTTGGCCCGTCTTCTCGACGAGCCGAGCTGTCTCTTCAAGGTCCTCCCACGTGCCTAACTTGTACGGCACCGCGTCGACGTCATGGCAGATATCGACCCCGACGATGTTGGCGCCTTCTTCTGCGAGAGTCACTGCATGCGAACGGCCCTGACCGCGCGCCGCGCCGGTAATGAAGACAACCCGCCCGTCGAGCAAACCCATGATCGGCGTTCCTTCCTGCTGGATGCGCATCGAGGCGCATGCCTCCCTCTGATGCACCAGCGCCGAAGCCTTACGACGCATGAGAAGCCTACCCCGAATATAAAGAAATGTTTATCTGTTTCTTCCCCGACGCCTATGAACCGGCACATCAGCACACGACGTCCTCGCTCTCGGACGAGTAGCAGGGAGTGCCTTGATGGCTGACAGCGACAAGATTTCTCAGTTCGATGGGACGCCGTTATCACTGAGGTGCGCACCAGGACACGGTGAGCACACCGCTGATGAACTGCCCCGAACTCGGCTACGACGAAGACGAGATCATCGATCTCAAGATCAAGCCGGTCGGCCTTTGAATTCCTGCTGGCGTCGTGCCGAAATTGCCTGCCATCGGCGATTCAATCACCTTGCCGTTCAGTTGCCTGATAGTCAGGGGAACATCGAGACCCGCCTTCTATTCGCCTACAGGGCCCGAGACGCCCGCTCCGAGTGAAGAAACCGTTGGGCGGCATCGGGGTTGCGGTCGGTCATGGCCCGCGCGCTTGGCGTGCCAACCGCACGTTACGCATCCAGTAGCGGGGTACGTCCAGCGGCCGCTTGCGGATGAAGAAGCTGTCCGATGATCCGCTCTTTGAGAACCAGAGTGGCCGAAATGCATGGCCCGCGATGGCTGTTTTGCTCTCTGAGAAGTTCAAGACTCGCAGTCGGGATGAGTGGATGAGTTTGTTCGAAGACCCGACACGACCGGATGTGTGCGTGCCTGCGCGAGCGGGTGGTTCGCCCCGATCCGCCACCACGGCGGTTTCGCCTAGCGTTGGAGTTTTCCGAAATCGAAACCCCAACGTCGCTCGATGCCGACACGAACGCTTCTGTCGACGAAGATCGGCTTGCCGTGCACTGTTACACCGCGAATCTCGTAATAGCTCGGATGCTCATCGGCGACACAGCACAGCTGTTGACTTGCAACGGCACCTAAGGCGACGGGATCAGTTGGATCCAACCGCAGCAGCAGTGCTCCGTTGCGGAACTCACAATGACTTAGGGTGGCCATCGGCCAGCCATCAGCGTCGACGGTGCCGACTGCCATCACTTTGCAGCGCGACAGCAAGTCGTCGATCTCCTTCGCGCCCATGCGGATATCACGCTTCGGCATCGGCGGCGGCCACCCTCCGCGGCGGTCGAGACCGGTCGACTTCGATTCGGAAAACTAACCGCTTACCGCTGTCCAATCGCTCGCGAACGGTGTCGATTATGCCATCGGGTGCGGCAATCGGGCCCGCGCCTGGGGTTGGGGGAATGAACCCGGCTGCATCGACAGGGCGACTGCGGCCCCACAAGGCAACGCCCGAGGCGGAATCGTCGTACTCGACGATGACAACGCAGACGCGATCGTCTTCGGCCAGGTAGCGCGCCTTCGCGGCCTTGCGGTAGGTCGTGAACTCGATGGCTCCGTCACGTGGAATGCCGGTCATGGGGTATCCGACCACCGTGTCATCGGGTCGCTTCAGGAAAAGAAACATCGACACTGGCCGGCCATTCACCCACCCGTCCGTGTCACCGAGAGTCATTTGGTCTCCTCAACGTTCTCCTCGTTGATCGGGAGCGCCGAATTACGGTGCGTTGCGATGCAGTCCGCTTTCGCGTGCGCTCGAGTCGTGATCCGCGGATATGAGCGGATTCGAAGGTATTCCGGGACTGGGAACGCAAATTCGCTGACGATGCGATCCTGTGCCACGAGTGTCGCTCACCGCATGCGCCGCTTTGTCCCTGACGTGACCGGTTCACAGCTTGCCGGTTCGAACCACTGTGCAGTTGCGTCGTCATCCTGCAGTGTTGCGATCGTTCGGGCGCTGGGCATCGGTTCGGGTGCCAGTGGTGTGCCGGCGCTGGACACCGTTGCTGCGCTGCGTGGCTCGTTCGCAGGCAGTGAAACGCGTGGGCGGTCGCCACACGACGCTATCCAGCAGGCGCTGTCTCGCCACACCATAGTCACGGGGGACGCCACCGGCCACCCCGCGTGGTTCAACTAGGCGACGATGCAATCGTGTGCCCCAGAGCTCGAATCGACAGTCGGATATGAATCCATTACAGGCGCAGCTTTCACGAATCGGTTATTGTGTGGATGTCAATCTTCAGGAGCGGCCGACCGACTGCTGCCAGGTCCAGCGCAGCTTCGATATAACTATTTGTTTATCTGATTATAGTAGAAGGCCCTTCCCGATCTCCGCAAGCACGGTGGATCGCGACGCTCATGCGCCACGCCAGCGCGCCGTGTATTCCCGGCTTCGCTTCGCGGCAATCGGGCAAGGAGCCGCACCGCATTGGGCACCTGAGGCGGCCAGTCGTTCCCGGCAGACGCTGCGCAGCAGCTCAGGTGAGGCGCTTTGAGCCTGTCGGCGGCCACGGCGATGGCGTGTACGCGTTTTGCTGAGTTCGCTGGCGCCGTGCTCGCCGACTGGGGCCCCGACGTCATCAAGATGCACACCCCGAGACCGTTCCGTTGTGCTGGAGCATGCGATACCTGTTTGACGCGCTGGACGGCATCGACGAGCTTTCCGACCAATTTAACGGGATCACAACCGATTTCGACTATCTGGATCTGTTGATGCCTCAGTTGCTCGCCGATTTACCAAAGACCATCGGTTCGATGAAGTCGATTCGTAACTTCATGCTGTCCACCCACACCTCCATGGCAGGCATTCAGCGCCGCATACAAGAGGGCGCCGCAGGCTCGACGATGATGGGGAACTATGTCGACGAGGCCAAAAACGACGACAGCTTCTATCTGCCGCCGGAAGTGTTCCAAAACCACGACTTCATACGCGGCCTGGAAATGTTCGTATCGCCCGACGGTCAGGCGGTCCGGTTCATCATCACCCAATCGGGGTACCCTTGACGGCCTCGGCGACGGCCTGCTTGATGCCGTGGACGTGCTCGATTCCCTCCACTGAGGCGGGGTCGCGCTGGTTGGAGTCCGTGAAGGCGTCGCTGGCCGGCACCGTCTCGATTTACAGCGACATGACACCGGCAGCACGTCCGACGACATCGAAGCCCTCATCGAGCGCGCGGAACGCAATGACAACAAGTTGATCACAAGCGACCTGGTGCTTCGCGTGGCCCTGGATGCGAGCCGCAACCGGCAGCCGGCCGCAGCTCTGGGGGAACTGATGATCCCAAAATCGTTGATCTGGTTGCGATTTCGCTACGAAGCGATGCGCGAAGATACCTCGTGCTGATCTGGCCGGTGAGCGTTGCGAATCGCGATCGGCTACTTGAGGATGCTAGGCAGCGCCGCGAATTCCTGGCGGATAAGGTCCTCGACGGCCTGTCCGCGCGTCTCCAGCCACCGGTTGATGGCCCGGGAGAGCAGCAGCATGCCCACCGACGCGAGTAGCTCGCATTCTTCGTCCGGCGCCGGAAGGCCACGACGCTGGGCGACGATTTTCGCGACCACGTCAACGTTGGCGGCGTGATTCTGTTGTTCGCGGCCCATCAGAACAGCCGATGATGCTATGGCGTCGTAGTACTGGCTGATTCGCCTCCGGATGCGTTTCAGTGCTGGGGCCAGGAGCGCGAACGAGTGCTCCATTGCTTCGAAGTCGGAGATCGAGTCTGGTTGGGCGAGATAGACACCGCCGAACGCGCGGATGAAGTCAAACTCTCCCGAGAAAAGCACCGATTCCTTGGTAGGGAAGTAGCGAAAGAAGGTCCGGGGGGATACACCTGCGGCCTCAGCGATCTCATCGGTACTCGTGGCGTCATATCCATACGCACCGAAGAGCTGCAATGCCGCGTCAAGCAGTGCGCTGCGCACGCGCTCCGCGTGCTCATCGCGCGGCGAGCGATCCCCACGGGGCAACTGTCATCCTCCTGCCATCAATATCAACTCAATGAAACTACAGCCACAGCGCTAACACAAAGCGGCCGCCACGGTAATATCCGTGAGGGCCCGCAGCGATATTGCGGCGCGCAGTCAGCAGACCCGAAGACTCGATGCGCTCTATGACACGCTGGAGCGACAGCAGGCAGAGCGGCTGCGCACATTGCGGGCCAGCAGCATCGACCGTTCGACGGTCGATACCGTCACACGCGCCGCGGCCACACTGCTGGGCACCGTGTCATCGGACCTGTCACCCGATGCTCACTTTGTCGATCTCGGTGGAGATTCGCTGTCCGCGTTGACATTTGCCAACCTGCTGCAAGCGATCTTCTCCATCACCGTTCCCGTCGGTGTGATTACCAGCCCGGCTACCGACTTGCAGGCGATCGCCAATTACATTGATTTAGAGCAGGCCGCGGGAGGTCAACAGCTAACTCCAACTCCGGCAGCGGTTCACGGTGTAGCAGCGACGGAAATTCGAGCAGACCAGCTCGCGCTCGATAAGTTCATCGACGAGGCCACCTTGCTGGCTGCCTCACGACTACCCAGATCGTCGTCGCATCCCCGGGCGGTTCTGATCACCGGCGCAACCGGGTTTCTCGGCCGCTATCTCATGCTTGACTGGTTGGAAAGGATGAGCTTCATCGGCGGCCAGGTAATCTGCCTGGCCCGGGCCAATAACGACGCTGAGGCGCGAATTCGACTCGACCGGATTCTCGCGGACGGCGATTCGGCGTTGGGTGCCAAGTTTCGAAGACTGGCCGCACGCCATCTCTATACCGTTGCCGCCGACAAGGCGGAGCCGAATCTAGGCCTGGACAACGATACGTGGCGCAGGCTGGCGGATACGGTCGATCTGATCGTCGACGCCGGTGCGCTTCGTCAATCATCTGCGGACACTGCACACCAACTATGCCAACGGTTACACTTACACAAACAGTAAATGGGCCGCGGAGATCCTGCTGCGCGAAGCGCATGAGCAGTGCGACTTGCCGGCATCGATCTTCCGTTGCGGGATGATTTTGGCCGAGCCGCGATATGCCGGTCAGCTCAACCTGCCCGACATGTTCACGCGGCTGATCTTGTCTGTCCTGTGCACCGGGATAGCGCCAAAGTCATTCTACGAGAACGATATCAATGGTAATCGACAACGCGCTCACTACGATGGACTGCCTGTCGATTTCGTCGCTGAGGCTATTTCGTCCTTGGGCTATAACGTGGCATTGAACCCCGAACCTACCTTTGAGACCTACCATGTCACCAACCCGCACGACGACGGCATCGGCCTCGACCAGTACATCGACTGGCTGATCGCCGCGGGTCACCGGATCACGTTGATCGACAGCTATTTAGACTGGTTGGCGCGCTTTGAAACCGCGCTGCGAGCACTGCCTGAGCAGCAACGCCAATCTTCGCTTCTACCAATGCTGGACTTCTACTCACAGCCTAGGCATCAACTGCAAAGTCCAGGACATGGCGTTGTCCCTCGAGGTTTGTGCGGAAAAGTGGCGTGGTGTCACGTAACCATGCACGTGCGTCGACGACGTAATAGAAGATATCCTCAACACCTTCCATGGCGGCGCGTAGCGCTGCATCGTCGAAAGAATCTCCATAGCAATGGTCGACGTTGAGGTGGGCGATGGCTTTCGTCAAACTGGTGCGTCGCAACATGACTCGGACTCTGTCGCCGCGCTCGTCTAACTGTCGTGTCACGTGCGAACCAAGGAATCCGTTGCGCCAATCACCAGTCTTCCCGAATCTGTCACGACACGAACCGTAGAGCAGGATTCTGCTGGTCAACCGAAAATTGC
This sequence comes from Mycobacterium sp. NGS69, assembly GCF_059812165.1. Taxonomy (NCBI): domain Bacteria; kingdom Bacillati; phylum Actinomycetota; class Actinomycetes; order Mycobacteriales; family Mycobacteriaceae; genus Mycobacterium; species Mycobacterium sp. NGS69. The sequence goes on along the minus strand of NZ_JCALCD010000008.1, from coordinate 206,389 downwards.
GGAGGAAAGGAGAGGTGCGGTCGTGGCCCTGGGGATGCGTGGATTCACATGCCCAAGAACCTTGATCGCACCCGCGGTCACTGGTAAAATTCGAAGTTGGTACAGAATCTGGCTGATAACAGATTTACAGATGGAGCCAACCGATCACAGTCACCTCGGCCAGGGGCGCAAAGGAGCGACGGATGCCGTTACAAGACACCCATCAGATCGTGTCGGTCGATGATCACCTCATCGAGCACCCGCGGGTTTGGCAAGACCGTCTGCCGGAGAAGTATCGGGAGGCCGGACCCAAGATCGTCGAGGTTGACGGCCAGCATCTGTGGTCCTACGACAACACGCTGTATCCGACGATCGGGCTGAACGCGGTAGCGGGGAAGCCGCCTAAAGAGTGGGGCACCGATCCGGTGCGCTACGAGGAGATGATTCCAGGCTGCTACGACCCCGCGGCCCGGGTCAAGGACATGGACCTGGACGGGGTGCAGGCGGCGTTGTGCTTTCCCTCGTTCCCGGGATTCGCGGCGGGTACGTTTCACCGCGGCAATGATCGCGAGCTGGCCTTGCTGTGCGTGAAGGCGTGGAACGACTTTTACATCGACGAGTGGTGCGCGACGGCGCCGGACCGGTTCATTCCCCTTGGTTTGCTGCCGATCTGGGATGTCGATGCCTGCGTGGTCGAGGCCCAGCGGTTGGCCTCGAAGGGGGCGCGTACCGTGTCATTCCCCGACAGCCCGGTGCCGCTAGGCCTGCCGTCGTTCCACTCGGACCATTGGGACAATCTGTGGCAGGTCTGTTCGGACGCAGGAATGCCCTTGTCACTGCATTTCGGGTCGGGCGGATACGTACCTGGATTCTCGTTCTCGGGGATCAGCGCCTCGCAGGCCGATTTGGCCAAACAGGAGGTCACGGCGCCCTTCGCGGTGGCTATTGCGCTGTTTGCGACCAATCTCATGTGGTCGACCGTCGACCTGCTGTTCTCCGGCAAGCTGCAGAAGTTTCCGAACCTTCAGATCTCGTTATCCGAGGGTGGTATCGGTTGGTTGCCTTACATTTTGGAGCGCACGGACTATGTGTGGGAGCGTCACCGCTACTATCAGCCGATCGATTTTGACGCACGACCTTCTGATCTCTTCCGTTCCCACTTCTGGGGCTGCTTTATCGATGATGAGCACGGATTGGCCAACCGCCATGCGATCGGCGTTGACCGCATCACCTTGGAGATCGACTTCCCGCACTCGGATTCGAACTGGCCCAACTCGCGCAAGCGTGCGGCCGAAGTGCTCGCCACGGTGCCCGATGACGAATGTGCGCTCATCGTCGAGGACAACGCGCGGCGCATGCTCAACTTCCCGAGGACGGCCCAGCAACAATGAGGGTCGAGGTGGACCCGCAGCGATGTCGAGGACATGCACGCTGCTTGACGATAGCGCCCAACGCCTTCGAATTCCTCGACCTCGAGGACCGAGCGGTCACAAGCCACGACGGAATCGCCGTAGAGAACGAAGATTTGATCCGAAGAGCCGAACAGGAATGTCCCGAGCGGGCGATCAAGATCGACGACCTCAAGGACGTGTGATGACGACTATCGACTCAGGCACCGAGAAGTCCTCGACCCACCTCGACCACCATTCGGAGTACTTCCGGGAGAACAATTTCGCGATCTACTCTGAGTTTCGCGATCGTTGCCCGGTTCTGCACTCGACCGCATGGGATGGGTTCTGGCTGTTTCTCGGGTACGACGCGATCGTCGACGCCGCGCAGGACGCCGAGTTGTTCGGCAACGGCGTGGAGAAAGCCGTCCCGCCGCTGTCCCCGGATCCGTTGATTCCCATCGACATTGATCCGCCGCTGCACGGCGCATGCCGCCGTATCGTCTTGTCGCGCTTCTCCCCGGGCGCTGCCCAGCATTGGAGGCCGCGAATTCGCCAGTTAGCGGTGGAGTTGGTCGACGACTTCATCGAGACCGGCCGAGCCGACATCGTCCAACAGCTGACCACCCCACTGCCAGCGCGCTGGATCCTGCAGATGTTGGGTTTGGACGACAGCCGTTGGCCGGAATGGGTGCACTGGATCCATTCCACCATTCACGACCGCTCGCACGACCCCGAGCGGGCCAGCAGCGGCGTCATGAATATTTACGGCGCCATCGTGACCGCGATGGAGGATCGGCGGACCAACGGTTTCTGCGACGACTTGATCAGTGTCATCCTGCAAGCCGAAGTCGACGGCGCGCCGCTCACCGAGGAGCAGCTGATCGGGTACATCTTCCTCCTGCTGCTTGCCGGCATGGACACGACGAGCGGACTGACCGGAAATGCGCTGGTTCGGCTCGACGAAGATCCGGCATTGCGTCAGCAGTTGATTGACGATCCCGAGCTTCTCGATGCTGCGACCGAGGAGTTCCTCCGGCACGACACTCCCACGCAGGGGCTCTATCGAATCGTCAAACGGGACTGCGAATTTCACGGTCAGAAGCTGCGTGCTGGAGACCGGGTCATGTTGATGTTCGCCTCGGGAAACCGCGATCCGAAGGTGTTCGACCACCCCGAGGAAATCGATCTGACCCGATCACCGAACCGCCACCTCGCGTTCAGCCTCGGCGTTCACCGTTGTCTGGGCTCCAACTTCGCCCGGGTGATGTTCCAGGAGATGATCTCCGAAATCCTCACCCGTCTACCCGATTTCGCGGTCGACGGCGAGATCGTGCGGTTCGAGGACGCTGGTGAGGTCTACGCTGTCCGCCATTTGCCCATCCGTTTCACGCCGGGTCGTCGTCTCGAATCCAATTCGGGGCCATGAGATGTCACGAGTCGGTTTCTTCGGCGTCGGCCAAATGGGTGCGCCGATGGTGTCGCGGCTGCTCGATCGCGGTCAGCACGAAGTCGTTCTCTTCGCGCGCCGACCCGAGGTGTGTGAACCCCATGTCGCGCGTGGGGCCCGTTTGGCCGGTTCCCTCAAGGAGCTCGCGCGAGCCAGTGACGTGTTGATTCTGTGTCTGTTTTCTGACCTGCAGCTGCGTGAAACGGCTTTTGGCGAGGAAGGTTTCCTTGCTCATCTGCCCGAGGGTGCGATCGTCGTTTCGCATACGACGGGTAGTCCGGCGCTCGTCGCCGACATCGCTCGGTCCGCACCGCAGCTTGGGGTGGTCGACGGGCCGATCAGCGGAGACTCGGAAGACATTCTCCAAGGTAGGCTAACTGTCCTCCTGGGCGGGGAGGACGGCGCGGTCGACACGGCGCGTGACGTGTTGAGCGCTTACGCCGACCCAATTATCCCGACCGGTGCGTTGGGAAGCGCGTTGCTGGTCAAGCTGCTCAATAACCTTTTGTTCGCTGCAAATTCGCAATTGCTGGCGGGTACTGCTGCGGCCGGGACAGCGCTGGGCTTGAACGAGCAGTCGTTACTCGCCGCGTTGAGCGCGTGTAGCGGTAGTAGCGCGGCCCTTCAGCGAGTGCGGCAGGTCGGCGGCGTTGCTCCTTTCGAGGGCCGCGTGACGCCATACCTACGCAAGGACGTCGCGACAGCGATCGCGCTGGCCGAAGAGATGGGTGTGTCGATCGACTTCGTGCGTGGCGTCGCGGAAGAAGGACCACTGGCCGTGACGTGATGTCGCTTCGGGTGTCGGCCCTTCACGTCGTCAGCTGCTTAGCAAGTTCACGCTTCGCCACCTTGCCCAAACCGGTGAGTGGAAACGCATCGAGTATGTACAACCGCTCGGGCCACTTCTGCTTCATCAAGCCCCGTTCATCAAGGAAACGGCATATCTCTTCGAGCGTGACATCGCGATGCCCGGGCGACCGTTGGACGACCGCGCAGACCAGCTCGCCACGTGCCTCGTCGGGAAGGCCGAGTACGGCGACGGTGTCGATGCGCGGATGCGCGAGCAGTTCGTTCTCGATCTCGGCGGGAGCAATGTTCTCACCCTTGCGAATGATCAGATCCTTCATCCGACCGGTGACCACCAGCCGGCCGTCGGTCCGCAGGTATCCCGTGTCCCCGGTTCGGAGCCAGCCGTCGGGCGTGAGAGATGCGGCCCATTCCCCATCGTCGACGTAGCCGGGTGTCAGGACATCGCCGCGCACTTCGACCTCTCCCGACTCCGCGATACGGACTTCGGCACCGGGAACCGCGCGGCCCGCGCTGTGCGACCGCTGCTCAAAGGTGTCCGACGCCGGGCTGGCGGTAACGGCGGGGGCCTCCGTCATGCCGTATCCATGCAGCACCGGCACCCCGAGTACGCGCCGGACCTTTTCGTGCAGCTCTGGCGGGCAGGGCGCACCGCCGCCGATCAGCATGCGAAGCGTTGGAATGACGGGTGCATCACTGCCCGAGGAGAGTTGTGCGGAGAGCAGCATCTGGTAAAACGCCGTACTCGAGCCAGTGAACGTCACTCGATTGGCTGCGAGCACTGCGGCGATGTCCGGTCCGATCCGCGGCAGCAACAGCACCGAGAACTTCCCGATAAGGGCGCACGAGACATAGAAGATGCCGCCGACGTGTGCGATGGGAAAGTTGATGGTGCCAACATCGTCGGGCGCGGATCCCAGCCCGAGATACCTCACGTAGCCGCGCGCCGCGGTCAAAATCGACTTGTCGCTGTGTCGCACCCCTTTCGGGCGCCCGCTCGTTCCGGACGTGAAGAAGACCCATCGCGGGCAGTCCGAACGGAAGTTCACTGCAGTCTCTGATGGCTGGTCATCGGGCATGGCCCGAAGGACGTCGAGGAAATTGGAGGGCAGGCAAATCACGGGTGTGTCCGGTGGTGCGTTGTGCTGCGTGGTCTCGTCAACGATCAGCACGTCGGCGCCGGCAATTTCGAGGGCGGCAGCTACCTCACGCTGTCGGAACAAATGCAGCACTGGGACCTGGACGGACACGCTTCGCGAGAGCGCCAGCATCAGAACTGCGGCAGCGCAGTGACTGGGTAGCTGCCAAGCGACGGTCATGGTGCTATTGATGCCGTGTACGGCCAGCCAGCGTGCGGCCGCAGCGGACAGGTAGGACACCTCAGCGATGGTCAGTGCTGCGCCGGTGGGTTCGAGCAGAAGGGGGCTGTCTGGGCGCTCCAGTGCACCAGATTCAAGCTGTTCGACGACCGTGCCTGGGGCCACGTGCGTCCCTCCGTAGGGCAAATCAACTTAGTGACAGAATCGGTACGTAGCTAGAATAGTAAGCCGGCATTCCCTACGAGACGATCCGGTGGCCGCAAATTAGCTAAACAGTTAGCTATTATGACGTACACTGATGCAGGATACCCCGGCCCCGCGAGAGGACATTCCATGACGACTTCGTCGGTTGCCACTCCGACCGTTCCGTTCAATGCCGAAACCCGCTTGTACATCGACGGCACGTTGCGGGACTCGTTGACCGGAAGGACTGCCGACAACATCAATCCAGCCACCGAAGAGGTGCTGGGCGTGGCGACCGACGCCGGCGCAGAGGATATGCAGTTGGCAATCGCTGCAGCGCGGCGTGCGCTCGGCACAACCGACTGGTCGACCAATCACGAGTTCCGTCAGCACTGCCTGATGCAACTCCACGAAGCCCTTCAGCAGGAAAAAGAGGACATCCGCGCCGAGCTCGTCGCCGAGGTGGGTGCGCCGCTGTCTTCAACATATATTCCGCAGCTGGAGTGGCCGATCGCTGACGCCGTTCGGTGGCCGGCCCAGTACATCTCGGAGTTTCCCTGGGAGCGGGCACTTCCCGACGGTGCACTGCTGGGCGCGCCGTATCACCGAAAGGTCGTCAAAGAAGCTGTCGGCGTCGTCGGGGCTATCACGCCGTGGAACTTTCCGTTCGAGATCATCAGCAACAAGGTGGCGCAGATCCTCGCGACCGGCAACACCATGGTGCTCAAACCGGCGATCGAGACGCCATGGAGCGGGCTGCGCTGGGGCCGCATCGTCGCGGAGAAGACCGACATCCCAGCGGGTGTGTTCAATGTCGTTCCAACGTCCGACAACGACGTCGCGCAGCTGCTCGCCACCGACCCGCGCGTGGACATGGTTTCCTTCACCGGCTCGACGGCGGTCGGCAAGTTGATTCAAAGACTGTCCGCCGAGACCATGAAGCGCACTCTGCTCGAACTAGGAGGCAAGTCGGCATACATGGTGCTCGACGACGCCGACATGGATACCGTCTTGCCGGGATGCATGGGTGCGCTAATCCATTCGGGTCAGGGCTGTGGGTTGACTACCAGAATGCTCGTTCCCCGCCGGGTGTACGACCAGGCCGTGGAAGTTGCCACTGCGACCTATGCGGCGGTTCCGGTCGGCGACCCTACCGATCCTGCCACCTTCTGCGGTCCGTTGGTGTCGGCCAAGCAACGTGACCGCGTGTTGAATTACATCGAGATCGGCAGGCAGCAAGGGGGGCGGGTGACAGTCGGCGGCGGCAAGCCGCAGGAACTCGATCGCGGCTACTTCGTAGCGCCGACCGTTTTCGCCGATGTGGACCCAAATCATCGTCTGTTCCAGGAGGAGATCTTTGGGCCGGTTATCACGATTACGCCTTATGACAATGGTGACGATGGCCTGGTCGAGCTGGCGAACAATTCGACCTACGGTCTGTCGGGGGCGGTAATGGGATCGCCCGACCGCGCCATGGCGGTGGCCCGCCGAATCCGCACCGGCACTTTGAATCTCAACGGCGCCATGTTCTACGGCGCCGACGCACCGTTCGGCGGCTACAAGATGAGCGGACTCGGCAGGCAAAACGGTCACGAAGGCTTCGAGCAGCATCTTCAAACCAAGACGATTGGATACACCAGCGCATGACCGATGTACTCAACGGTATTCGCATCGTCGAACTCGCCGCATGGACCTTCGTTCCGGCTGCTGGTGCCGTGCTGGCCGACTGGGGTGCCGACGTCATCAAGATCGAACACCCCGAAACCGGAGATCCGCAACGCGGACTAGTCAATTCGGGAGTTGTCGCCGGCGCGGGCGGCGTCAACCACTTCATCGAACAGCCGAACCGCGGCAAACGCAGCATCGGTCTGGACACCTCCAGTCCAGACGGCCTGGAGGTGTTGATGAAGTTGATCGAAACGGCCGACGTGTTCCTCACCAACCTGCTGCCGGATTCTCGGCAGCGCATGGGAATCGACGTCGGCCAGGTGCGTGCGCGGAACCCCAAGATCATTTATGCCCGCGGCCACGGCTACGGCACCAGGGGAGAAGCAGCAACGCATGGTGGCTTCGACCTTGCGGCGTATTGGGCTCGCGGAGGGATTGGCATGGGGTTCGCGGCCGGCGACGGATCCTATCCACCGCTTCAGCTGCCCGCGTTCGGTGACGTATATGGCGGCCTGTCAATCGCCGCAGGCATCGCCGGGGCCTTGGTGAAGCGCGAGCGAACAGGTGAACCGTCCATTGTCGACGTCTCGCTGCTCAGCGCCGCCGTGTGGCAACTCGGACCCGACATCGTCGGCGCGGGCATCACCGGTCAGGACCGTCCCAATTTCCAGCCAGATGAGATGCCCAACCCGGCTGTCAACATCTACAAGACGCGCGACGGCCGGTTCATCGCTTTTGTACTTCTTCAGGCTGATCGGTTCTGGTCTGATTTCTGTACACGCCTGGGTCGCCCGGACTTGATTTCAGACGAGCGATTCGCCACTGCGCCCGTGCGTTTCGAGAATCGCAAGGAGTGCATCGCCGAGTTACGGGCGGTCTTCGCAGCGCAAGATCTCGCGCATTGGGAAAAGTCATTCGCCGGGTTCGAGGGCGTGTGGGACGTGATGCGTACCGCGCGCGAGATCCACGACGACCCTCAGGTGATCGCAAACGGATACCTGCCCCGCACTACTGACACCAACGGCAACGAATTCGCCTTGGCCGGCAGTCCAGTTCAGTTCGACGAGACGCCGTTATCACTGAGGTGCGCACCAGGACACGGTGAGCACACCGATGAAGTAATGTCCGAACTCGGCTATGACGAAGACCAGGTTATCGATCTCAAGGTCAAGTCGGTCTTGCTGTAGGCGCCTACTCCGCGTCGCTGCCTCATCGACGGTATCGCGCCCAGCGCGGGGCCCTCCCAAGAAGGTGGATGTGTTCGGTAACGGTCGAAGCGAAGGGCGCGAACAAGGACTTGACGAAAGCCGTTCGCGTGCTTGGCGATTGTGCCAGGCCCGTGGTGCTGCGTGTGAAGTGTCACAGCAGCCTGCAGTGCCTCGGTCCTTGATTTAGAGCGCGCCGGCGTACTCGAATTTCTGCTCTATAGTAGATTTGTATCGCGAAATGGTCACCGGGAAGCGGACGGAAATTCTCGGGCAGTCACGGCCCAGAAGAATGGCCTAGATAGACAGGGATTGCCATGGCAGCTCTGCGTACCCAGACACGAGGCACGCCCAGCAAAAGCGCGGTCGCGTCCGTTCGCCGGGTCAAGAAGACACCGCTGTCGAACCTTTGCGGGGTCCTCGCCCTCATCCCAGCCGAACAAGCCGCCGCGGTATTGCGACTTGCACACGAGCGCAAGACATCGCGGACGCCGGTCGGAAGTCGCAGCCCGCTCCAAGAGGGCTGTTGATGGTCGCCAGTGTCGCATCCTTGATCGACCTGCTCGACGTCCGATTCGTCGCAAGCGACTTCTACCGAGGGACCACGCCCGATATCGGTATGCCCCGGGTCTTCGGCGGGCAGCTGGCAGGCCAGGCGCTGATGGCAGCGGCCAAGACCGTCGAGGAAAAACGCCTCCCACACTCTGTTCAGTCGCACTTTCTCTCCGCGGGGCTGATCGGGCCGCCGATCGACTTCCGCGTCGAACGCTTGCGCGACTCACGCTCGTTCTCCGACCGGCACGTCATAGCCGAGCAGCAGGGTCAGCAGCTCCTTTCCATGCAGGCCTCGTTCCACGCTCCGGAAACTGGGCCCGAGCATCAACTGGCTGCCGAAGCGGTCGACGGCCCGCCAAAGGCCGGCGCGGCCATGCGTCCCTTTCCCGATGATTGGGCGGAATTCTATCGACGATGGTCTTCTCTGGACGTCGACTGGTGCCCGGATTCGAAGGGGCGCAAGCCGCTTACGACAACGGGCAAGGGTACGCTGCCGCGCCTCTGGGTGCGAACGTCGACACCTTTCGAAGGTCCTCAAGCGGTCCACAGTGCCATCGCCATATGTGTCGCTGACCTGACTTTGTTGAGGAGCTCCTTCAGCCCCCACGAGATCGGGCCCCACAACGACGTTCAGACGTTCACCCTCGATCACTCTGTGTGGTTTCACCGCCCCTTCCGCATTGATCAGTGGTTGCGCTTCGATCATTTGTCGCCGAGTGCCTCGGAAGGCAGGGCGTTCTGCGTCGGCGGATTCTTCGACGAGCGCGGCAACCACGTTGCCTCTGCGACGCAAGTGGGTCTCATTCGAGAATGGTCAGGTCAACACAATTGGAGGAACAACAGATGATCATCGACGCAGACGGTCATCTGTGTGAGCCGCCGGATAATTGGACCTCGCGGATGCCGCCGAAGTGGGGTGAGCTTATTCCGCGGTACGTTACGTCGACGATCTGGAAATGGATGTCTGGTGTATCGGTGACGAGATCGTCAAGCCGTCTGACCCAAAGTGGCATTCATACGCTGAAGGGCCGTCGGCTGTCTCCTACATTCCGCGTCAGGCGTCGGGACTGCGCGCTGCGGTTCAACCTGAGGGCTGTGGCCTGCTCCATTGATGCAAATCGTCCCCGCGGAACGAAGTACGTCGGGTGGGGCAGGTCAACCGCGGCCGCCAGCACGAGTCAAAAGTCGGTGCTGCCAAGCCTGCGGGGCTCGATCTGAAGTACACGCGTTCACCCGACCGAGGCATCGTATCGGCGGCAGCGGTCGAGAAGGACCTGCGCTGTGCGATTCGGATGGCTGATCATCATGTCATGGCATGAGTCGACCTCGACGATGGTGTGGACCCCGCCCAGGGCGTCGATACTTCGCCGTTGGGACGCGATGGAAAGCGCGCGATCGCGGGTAGTGAGGATCCAGGTGCGGGATACGTTCGCCGGAAAGTCACTACGGTCCACCGGTTCAGTCGCGATCGATATCGTTTCGGGGTAGAGCCGTGCCATCATGAACCGGCGTTGCTTCTCGGTCATCTCATTGCAGAACGCATAGCGCGCAAGGAAAGCCGGTATTTTCATCGCTTTTCGCTTCCCCACGCCGCGTCGAGCGAACCATGCCATTGGACCGTCGAGCGTGTCCGTGATCGCTTCGCCCTGACGCGGCACGAACGCCGCCGCCAGAACCATCTCACGGACGCGCGCAGAGCCCAGCCTGGCCACCACCCCGGGTACCGTCACCCCCGCCATCGAGTGGCCAGCGATGACGATTTCGCCAAAACCCGCATCATCGATATCGGCGACCACGGAGTCCACCCAGGCGCCGATGGTGGCTGCGGTCAGGTCACCTGGCTTCGAGCCGCGACCGGGAAGGTCCACCGCGAGGATGCGGAGTTTTGGTTCCTGGCGGCGCAATTCCGAGACCGTCAGATCCCAGCAGTCGCCAGCATGCGCTCCACCATGGACGAGAACCAGATCGGGTAGCGGCATCTGAAGTCCTCAGCGGAACCGCATAGCGCGCCCGTTGGCGTCGAGCAGGCGCAGCACGACGGGCTCACCCGTCTGACCCGCTCCAATGAAGCCGACTGTGTTGATCATTACGTGTGAGCCTTGCTTATTGCGGTGGATTTCCAGGCGGCGGGTACACGCCCCTGAGAATCCAGGGGAACCAGTTGAAGCCAAATTCGAGCTCGTCGCTGGCGTCATAGTCGGGGCTGGGATCGGGCGGAATGTTCTCGCCTTCGGTGTTGACTGGCTGCGCTGGCTTGCCGTAAACGGCGACGACAACGGTACGACCTGGATTGTTTAGCGACCAAACTCCCATTTGGCTGTTGGCGCAGTTGGACATGATGGCCAGATCATCTGGGTTGTAATACCACCGGTTGATCAGATCGACGCCGCTGATTGCTATGGACTGATTGATGGCCACCGTTTCGCTCACCTGACCTTGGTAGCCGGCCGTATTGGCGCGATCTTGTGGGTTTGATCCGTCCGAGCCGGTATCACCATCGAGGGCGCGGTTGTTCAGCAGATCCTCGGCGTGACGCTGCGCTGCGAGTTGCAGTTGCTTGTTGGGCCTGACGTCATTGGTGCAGCCTGCATGGTGCTGCACTGTGAAAACGTTGGCGAGGACACCGTCGTTGAATCGTTTGTTGTTCGGTATGAGCGTGTTGTTGTCATTATCGGCGTGCGCGGTGGGGCTGGCCAGCAGGGTGGCGGCGATCAGAAGGACGGGCAAAGGCAACGGCCGATAGCGCGTGTACAGGCTCCTGCTTGTCTGAGCCGTCATCGCAGAACCCCCAGCTGAGCGCAACGCCGTGTACACGTCGCGGTTTGGAATGGTACTAGGAGAAATTAGATAGATATATTACGCTTTGACGGTCATGAAGCAAGGGAAAACTAGGGCTAAGCTCGCCGTCGCTACGTTCGTTGCTTCAAGCGTTGTCGCGGTGGCAACAGCCCCAGCTGCAGACGCGGACGCGGTCGCGTACCTGCTAAACGTAACTGTTCGGCCTGGGTACGGCTTCGCCAACGCCGATGCGGCCCTGGCCTACGGTCACGGAATCTGCGACAAGATCACCCGAGGTGACAGCTACGCCAGCATCGCGCGTGACGTCAAAGCCGACTTCAACAACTCCGGCGAGTATCAGGCGACGTATCTGATAGGCCAGGCCGCCCAGGAACTGTGCCCCAGCCTCATTTGGTCGCTGCGGAATTCCGCTGGGAACTACCTGCCACCGCCAGGCTGATGCCCGGTGTGCATCGCGGCACCTGCCGGACAAAACGGCGCCGCCCCCGAAACGTTGTGGCGGAAGGCATGTCTCGCAGGTACCAACGGGGTTTCAGATAGCCGCTAACAGGCGACTCTGATCGTGAAGGTGCCGGTTGTCCTCTGGCCGGGGTTATCTGTGTTGAACCCGTCCGCACTGCCACGGATCGTGTACGTCTGATCGTTCATGGTCACGTCGGCCCTGCCGCCGAGGCCGGCCTCATAACTGCCAGTGAATCCGCCCAAGTCGTTGATGCTGACGGAGTTAGCAGCGAGCGCATCCTTGTTGGAAACGAATGCGTTAACGCCCACGGCCGGGTTGCCGGTGGCGATCGTCGTTAGCGAACCGAGCAGAATGCACTGGACTGAGCGGGTCTCGGGGAGAGTCCGATTGTTGATCGTCACCTGCGCGGTTCCTGCCGGTAGTCGCCCTGACGAAGATGGATTGACGGGCGTCGACGAGCACGCCGCGAGGCCTGCCGCGATCACACCGGCAGCGGACGCGTGGATGAACGACTTCAACACAAGCCCACCTCAGTAGGTTTCGATCGGCAATGCCGCGTACCTCGCGCCAAACGACATGTGCCACCGTCACGGCCGCCCGACGGCCACTTGCTCGACAAACCGCGGTGATGGCTAAGCGAGACAAGGTTATCCGTACTCTGATGTTTTCGCCATAGCATCGCCGTCCTGTTTCCGACGGAGCTAGTGATCAGTCGACGATCTGGCTCCTTCGTCAACGGCGACAGCGGACGAGCATTCGGTGGGGCGTCCTCCCGTTCGGAGCGGCGAAACACGAGGGCACGAATCCCGCAGTGTCCTAGCCGATTTCGGCCCGGCACGAGCCGCGGAGAAAGGTCGGGACGATGGTGGCGAACGCTGACTGCCCAGCCGGCATAACACCGTTGGCCGCCTGACGGGGCTAGGGCCGAGGCTTCAACGAAGCACCAAGTAGATTCCGCAGCACGCCCTCATCACCACCGTCTTCAGGGTCGGCCGGTTCGGCAACAAGACTGAAGCTGACCCGGACAATCCAGCGGGCCAGGGTTTCCGCCGGAAGATCACGGCGAATCTCGCCAGCAACGGCGGCATCCTCGAGGCGCCGCACCAGCGCGTCAGCAAGCTTGGCTCGCCACAACTCAGAACCCTCGGCCGCGTGATAGGCAGCGCCGAGGGCTTGGTGGTCGTCGACCAGCGATCGCATTATCGGTGAGCTGCGAGCGATCTCTTGGCCCACCAGGCATGCCGCGACCAGCTGAGCCAAGAAGGGTTCGTCCGTTTGCCAGCATCGGTAAACGCGCTCCACCGTGACGCCAAGCACTCGCACAAACGAGGCTGCCAGCAGTGCGTCCTTGTTCGGGAAGTAGTAGTACACAGTAGAGCGGTGCACGCCGGCGCGCTGCGCAACGTCGCTCATCCGCGTGCGAACCGGGCCTTTCTCGGCGTAGCAAGCTTCCGCTGCGGCCAGCAACCGTTCGCGCGCCTCCTCCTCGTCTGCAGGAGTGTCGGCACGCCACGAACGTGCGCGGGATGCGTGGCCCTGAGCGGTCACAAGTGCACACTACGACGCCCGGCGCACCAGTGAGGCGATCAGGCCAAGACGGGGCAGTGGCGCGCGAAACCGGCCTTATCTCATGCGCTGGCCGAAGCCTTCTAGGGAGCACTTGACGGCGGCGTTGCCCGCCGCAGTAGAACGGACCTGCTGCGGATCAGGGATCGCTCCAGCTGCTATCCGGGGGGGTGGAAGTTGATTCCATACCGAGCTAACCGGGTAGCAACCGTTGGGCAGCAACCGTAATCCCGATGAGGTTGGGCGCCCGACAGATTGCTTCAGATTCGACGGCAATGCGTCTAGTCGTGCAAATTAGAAAACCAGATAAATAGATAGATATTTTGATGTCATAACGCAGCCGCAGGCGTCTTATGTTCGCATGTGGTCGTCGACCCGACGTGGCCAGCAATGATCCCCCGGTGGTTGGGAGCGATTAGTTACTGGTGTTGCATTTGGGGGATATTGGGACGGCATACGCGATGACGTTGATGACCGCGGATGCACCGCGGCCGTGCCCATCAACCATGATGGCGTCGTCGTCGTCTCGCGTAATTGCAGGTCATGGCCTCATTTGGAGCACGGGCTCCAGTCGGCTTCCTCTAGTCCCCGGCCGTTGGTCGTCCGATGTAACCGACGCGGCAATCGACCTCGCCACACGAGCGCTGCTTTTCGGCGGCGATGTGGAAGCATTTATCGCGATCTATTTGTCATGGTGGCGTTCTATTGTTGGACCGCTCTGCCGGCATTGTAAGACAGAATTGTCGACGCTCTCTAAAGTGTATGTCCGCCCAGATTAACCAAGGGCGCTCTAGTGGAAAATTCTGTATGGCAACGTTCGTTCAAAAAGTCTTCCGAATATGCGAAATATTTACCGGATAGCAAATTGTTCAGTCATAGTGACGGGTCGCCTTTAACTTCCGCCGAACCCTTCCAATCCGCTTGGAGGGCGGGGCGCCTCCGCGCTGGCCCGGGCCGCGAGACCTTGGCCTAGTGGGCGGCTCACATGCAAGAACGGCTAGCTGGGAGTCTTCGACCGGGGGGCGCTGGCCGACTATTTCGATAACGGTTGCCACATTCGGACTAAATTTGTCGGAACCGTCGCAGCAAATCGGCGGTTGTTTAACAGGCGTCGACCAATCCGGCATGGGCGCGAATAAGAGAGGTGTATGTTGCCCTCCGTGAAAGCCATGGTGTACCGTCCCGCTGTGCTACCTGTCACACTATTGGAAGGGGGCGGTTTGACTTTCCGCTGGGTGAGCATTGATCGGTCCAATGTCGGTGGCGATTAGATACCGACGAGGGCACTAATGGTTGTGAGAGACACGGCGAACACAGAGCCTTTGGCGGCGCCGGATCCGGCTCCCGTCAGATCTCCGATGGCGGTGTTGGCGTCCCTGGGGGTGCGGCCCACCCGGGACGTTGAAGCGAAGCCGCTGCGCGAGGTCGGCGCCTTCTTCGCGTTGTCGCTCGACATCCTCGTGCAGCTCGTGCGGCCGCCCTTCGCGTGGCGTGAGTTCATCCATCAGTCTTGGTTCGTGGCGCGGGTGTCGATGTTTCCCGCCGTCTTCTTGGCGATCCCGCTCAGCACGCTGCCGATCTTCATCATCAACGTCCTGCTGGTCGAGATCGGCGCCGCCGACGCATCCGGGACCGGGGCCGCGCTGGCCAGCGTCGTGTTCATCGGACCGATTGCGACGGTGCTGGTGATCGCCGGTACCGGCGCTACTGCGATGTGCGCCGAGCTGGGCGCTCGCACCATCCGCGAAGAAATTGACGCCATGCGGGTGATGGGGATTAGCCCGGTCCAACGTTTGCTGGTGCCAAGGGTTTTGGCGCTCGGGCTTAACGGGTTGGTGTTGAACAGTGTTGTGACCATCGTCAGCCTGGTCGCTGACTATCTGTTCTCCGTCTACTTCCAACACGTCAACCCTGGTACCTTCGCGGCCAGCCTCACGCTGCTTGTCGGGCTTACCGAGACGATCACGGCCTACGCAAAGGCGGCATTATTCGGGGTGGTGGCGGGCCTCATTGCGTGTTACAAGGGCATGACCGTTGGCGGCGGTCCGCAAGGTGTCGGCAATGCGGTGAACGAAACCGTGGTGTACACGTTCCTGGCACTGTTCATCATCAACGGGATCTTGCTCGCGATCACGACGAAGGCGACGATGTGACGGCCGCGCCAGCAGCACGTCGGCTGCCGCGGCTGAGCAACGCCGCGCGCGCCTTCGCCAACAGGTGGAACGAGCTCGGAAGCCAGACCGCGTTCTACGTCAGGGCTCTGGGCTCGGTCTGGGAAGCCATCGCCCGATACAAAGTGGAGATGATGCGCCTGATCGCCAGCATGAGCATGGGCATCGGCGCGCTGGCCGTCATCGGCGGCACCGTGGTGATCGTCGTCATCTTGACGATGGCCACCGGTTCGTATGTAGCCATCCAGCTCTTCCGATCGTTATCCGATGTCGGCGTGCAGGCGTTGTGCGGCTTCGCATCCGCCTACATCAATACGCGCATCGCCTCGCCGATCATCGCCGACATCGGCCTGGCGGCCACCGTCGGCGCCGGCGCCACCGCGCAGCTGGGCGCCATGCGGATCAACGAGGAGATTGATGCGCTCGAGACGATGAGCATCCGCGTCGTTCCCTACCTGGTCTCCACCCGGGTGGTCGCGGGCGTGCTCGTCGCGATTCCGCTGTGGTGTATGGCGGCGATGGCGGGATACTTTGCCACCCGCAGCCTCATCATCTTCGGGTACGGCCAGGCTCCCGGTGTCTACCAGCACTACTTCCACTCTTATCTGCAGCCACTCGACTTGATCTGGTCCTTGCTCCAGGTCATCGCCTCGGCCACAGCGATCATGCTGGTGCACACCTACTACGGTTTCTACGCTTCGGGCGGTCCGGCCGGCGTCGGTGAGGCGGTCGGTCGCGCGGTGCGCGCCTCACTGACCGTGGCGATGGCGGTGACGCTGGCGGTGGCGCTCGCCGCCTATGGAGTGTCCGGCAACTTCCACCTGTCCGGGTAGCGGCTATGGAAAAGAATAAGAAGCGCCGCGAAGCCGGCCTGCACCCCGCGATCTGGACCTTCGTTCTCCTCGGCGTCATCATCGGATCGGTCGCGCTGACCATCGCGCAGTTCAACAGGGACTTGCGGCCCTATAGCCGAGTGACCTTGATGTCGGATCGTGCGGGCCTGGTGATGGAACCTGGCGCGGCGGTGAAATTGCGCGGCGTCCAGGTTGGCCGGGTCTCGTCGATTCAGCCAGGTGATCCGGTGAGACTTCAGCTGGAGCTCTACCCGGAGCAGCTCAAGTACATCCCGGCCAACGTGGGCGCCAAAATCACCGCCACCACAGCCTTCGGTGCCAAGTATGTCGACCTGACCACGCCCGCCCACCCGACCTCCAAACGGCTCGCATCCGGCGCGGTGGTCGAAGCAAGCAACGTGACCGTCGAGGTGAACACCGTCTTTCAGAACCTCGTGGGCGTACTCAACCAGGTCGACGTCCCCAAACTGAACGCCGTGCTCACCGCGGTGGCCGACGGATTTCGCGGGAAGGGCGAGGCGATTGGCGAAGCCACCACCGGCCTCAACCAGGTCCTGCTGACGATCAATCCGCGCAGCGAGACCATCCGGGCCGACTACCGCGCCCTGAAGGGATTCAGCGACGCCTACAGCGCGGCCGCACACGACATCCTCACGACGCTGGACGCTGCCAGCACGACCGGCACCACGGTCACCAAGAACGCCAAGGAACTTGACGCACTGTTGCTCAACGTCAGCGGACTCTCCCGCGCGGGCACCAACCTGATCGGCCCGAACAAGGACAACCTCGTGCACGGCATCAACCTGCTGGAGTCCACAACGCGGCTGCTGATGAAGTACAACCCAGAGCTCACCTGCACGCTGGTTGGCGGGAAGACCGCCGTCGACAGGTTCATCGGGCCGACCGGCGGCGACAACGGATATTCGGTGATCCTGGACGCCGGTTTACTCTTCGGGGAAGACGCATACAAGTTCCCCGACAACCTGCCGATCAACGGCGCCAAGGGTGGCCCCGGTGGCCAGCCCGGGTGCGGATCGTTGCCCGACGTCGCCAAGAATTTCCCGCAGCGCTACCTCGTCACCAACACCGGGTGGGGCACCGGACTAGACATGCGGCCCAACCCCGGCATCGGCTTCCCGGGGTATGTCGACTATCTCCCCGTCACTCGGGGGACACCGCAACCGCCTAGCATTCGGCACCCCGGCGGCCCGGCGCCCGGCCCCGTCCAAGGAACGGATGGATACGACAGTCCGGCACCCTATGGGGCGCCGCGATACGCCCCGGACGGCACCCCGCTGTATCCCGGTCTGCCGCCGGCTCCGCCGCCGGGCAGGCCACGCGAACCTGGTCCCCCGCCGGCGGGTTCGGAACCGTTCGTGCCGCCGGTGCGCTCCGGGCAGCAACAAACCTGCGGCCTGGTCAACAACGACTGCGCACCGTTGCCACCGCCGCCTTACAGCCCGGCGCCGTGACCACCGAATGAGACACCAGCAGCGATAGAGGAAGGCAGACATGCGAGAGAATTTGGTCGGTGCCCTGTGGCGCCTGTCCATCTACTTGGTCGTGTGCATGCTCGGCGCGTTTGCGCTCATCGCGGTCTTCGCCCAGTTGCGCTTCCAGTCGGAGAAGACCTACAAGGCCCAGTTCGCGAACGTGTCCGGCCTGCAGGAGGGAAACTTCATCCGCGTCGCCGGGGTCGAGGTCGGCAAGGTCAAAAGCATCACCGTCCAGCCCGACTCCACCGTGCTCGTCGAGTTCGCCACGGCCGACTCGGTTGTGCTCACCGAGGGCACCAGGGCCGCCATCCGCTTCGCGGACCTTATCGGCGGCAGGTACATGGCCCTGGAGGAGGGCGCCGGGGGAGTCAAGCGGCTTAATCCGGGCACGACCATCCCGCTGGCGCGGACCGAGCCGGCGCTGGACCTCGACGCATTGATCGGCGGCTTCCGGCCGCTGTTCCGCGCGCTGGACCCGGACCAGGTCAACAAGCTCACCGGCCAACTCGTCGCGGCGTTCCAGGGACAGGGAGGCACGATCGGCTCGTTTCTCACCCAGGCCGCGGCCCTGACCAACACCCTGGCCGACCGCGATCAACTGATCGGTCAGGTCATCACCAACCTGAATACCCTGCTCGGTTCACTGAGCGGCCAGAGCAAGCAGTTCGCCACGGCGGTCGACTCTCTGGCCGAACTGGTGCAAGGGCTCAAGGGCCGCAAGCAAGACATCAGCAACGGGGTTGCGTACGCCAACGCGGCCGCCGGGTCAATCGCCGATCTCTTGTCACAGGCCCGTCCGCCGGCCAGGAAGGTGGTCCACGAACTCGACCGGACCGCCGCAAACGTGCTGGCCGACCACGACTATTTCGACAACTTCCTCAACACGTGGCCCGACGCGACGCAAATACTCAACAGGCAGGGCATGTACGGAGACTTCTTCAGCTTCTATCTGTGCGACATTCTGATCAAGGTCAACGGCAAGGGCGGCCAGCCGGTGTACATCAAGCTGGCCGGCCAGGCCACCGGCAGGTGCACGCCGCGATGAAACCCTTCTCCGAACGCAATCCGTTGATCGTCGGCCTCATCGGCATCGGCGTCACCCTGGCTCTCGTGTTGATCTCCCTGAACTATGACAAGCTGCCGTTCTTCAGCAGGGGCAAGACCTATTCGGCGTACTTCGCCGAGGCCGGCGGCTTGGTACCGGGTGACCACGTCCAGGTGTCGGGTTACCGCGTCGGGCAGGTCTTGGGCGTTGACCTGGACGGACCGCGGGTGCTGGTCAAGTTCAGCGTCGCCAACGACGTCCGCCTCGGTGAGCGCACCGAGGCGGCGATCAAGCTGAAGAGCCTTCTCGGCAGCAAACTCTTGGAGGTAACCCCGCGCGGCGATGGGCAGCTGAGCCGCCCGATACCGCTCGACCGAACCAGGCCGGCCTATCAACTGCCAGACGCGCTGAGCGATCTCAGCAATACCATCAGCGGGTTGGACACCCAGCAGTTGTCCACCTCGCTGGCCGTGCTGTCCGACACCTTCGCCGACACACCGCCCGACTTGAAGCAGGCGGTGCAGGGGGTCGCGCGCTTCTCTCAGACACTGAACGAGCGCGATGCGCAGCTGCGAAACCTGTTGAGCAGCGCCAACAAAGCAACCAAGGTGTTGGCCGACCGCAGCGACGAAGTGGTCAAGCTCGTCGCCAATACCAACGCGCTACTGGTTCAACTGAGAAGCCAAAGCAGTGCGCTGAGCCAGATCTCGAACAACCTGTCCGCCGTGGCGCAGCAGATCAAGGGCTTCATCGCCGAGAACCGCAACACGCTCAAGCCGGCACTGGACAAGCTCAACGGGGTGTTGGCCATCCTGGACAACCGCAAGGAACGCGTCCAGAAAGCGATCGTCGGCCTAGGCAGATACGCCTTAGGGCTCGGTGAATCCGTCGGCTCGGGACCGTTCTACAAAGCGTATCTGGTCAACCTACTGCCCGGGCAGTTCGTGCAGCCCTTCATCGACGCGGCCTTCTCCGACTTGGGCCTGGACCCCAATGTGCTGCTGCCCTCACAGCGCACCGACCCGCAGCGCGGGCAGCCGGGCACGCCGCCGCTGCCGATACCGTTCCCGCGCACCGGCCAAGGCGGGGAACCACGCATGACCATCCCGGATGCCATCACCGGCAACCCGAGCGACCATCCATGCGGTGTGCCCGGCGTGGCGTTGCCCGGCCCCGGCTGCTATCCGTATCGGCAGCCGCTGCCCGCGCCGCCACCCGGCGGCCCCCCGCCGGGACCTCCCGCGCCGCCGGGTCCGGGCGAAGGACAGTCCATCCCGCCAGGGGGGCCCGTCGAACTACCAGCACCTGGTCAGATACCGCCGAGCCAACCGCCCGTGCTGAACGGACCCGGACCCATCGGCCCATCCCAGCCGGCTGGAGGTGGTGGCCAGTGAGGAACTGTTACGTCAAGCTCGGCGTGGCCATCGCACTTGCGGTCGTCCTTGTCGGCGGCATTGTCACCGTCGTCGGATTGGCGACCGGCATCGGCCATACGCAAGTCGTCGGCTATTTTGCGGACAGCACCGGCCTCTACGCCGGGGACGACGTCGTCATCCTCGGCGTGCGCGTGGGCAGGGTCGAGAAGATCGAACCGCAACCCAGCCGCGTCAAGATCACCTTCTGGTATGACGACAAATACAAGGTGCCCGCCGACGCCAAAGCCGTGATCATCGCGCCGTCACTGGTGACACCGCGAGCCATCCAGCTGACGCCCGCCTACACGGGCGGCCCGACGATGGCCGATCACGCGACAATCCCGCAGGACCGCACCGCCGTTCCGGTCGAATACGACGATTTTCGCCAGCAGCTACAAAAACTGACTGAGACACTCCAGCCCGCCAAGCCAGGCGGAACCAGCACCTTGGGGGCGTTCGTCAACACCGCAGCCGACAACCTGCGCGGCCAGGGGCCGGATATCCGTAGCACGCTCATCAAGCTGTCGCAGGCGATTTCCGCGCTCGGCGATCACAGCGACGACCTGTTCAGCACCTTCAAAAACCTGTCCATCCTGGTCTCCGCCCTGCACGACAGCAGCGACCTGCTGCGGCAACTGAACCAAAACCTGGCCGCGGTGACCGGCTTGTTGGCCAGCGACCCCGATGCCGTCGGCAACGCGGTCCGCGACCTCAACGACGTGGCCGGCGACGTCAGAGACTTCGTCGCCGACAACCGAGAGACGCTGGGCACCACGTCGGACAAGCTGGCGTCGGTGACCACGGCGGTGAACCAGAGTCTCGACGACATCAAACAGGTGTTGCATGTCGCCCCGACCGCGTTCCAGAACTTCCTGAACATCTACAACCCCGCGCAGGGCTCGTTGACCGGCATCCTGGGCGTCAACCAATTCGCCAACACGATCCAATTCCTGTGCGCCGCGGTCGAAGCCGCGTCGCGCAAAAACTCCAAGGAGTCGGCCAAGCTGTGCGTGCAGTACCTGGCGCCCATCATCAAAAACCGCCAGATCAACTTCCTCCCGCTGGGGGAAAACCTCTTCGTCGGCGCAACCGCGCGGCCGAACGAAATCACCTACAGCGAGGACTGGCTGCGGCCCGACTACGTTCCCCCGCCACCTCCGGGAGCGCCCGCACCGGCCGCCGCGCCGCCGCAGGAAAGCGCGACGGCGCCAGACGCGCCGGCCGCGCCACCGCCGGCCGCGCCGGTGCAGACCCCAGATCCGGCCGCCGGCTTGCGCGGAATGATGGTGCCGTCCGGGGGTGGACAATGAGCCGGGCACCACGCTGGTATCGCATGGCCGCGGGCCTGGTGACGGCACTTGCGCTGGTGCTATCGGGCTGCGGCTTCCACGGGGCGAACTCGTTCAAGCTGCCGGGAACCAAGGGCGGCGGGCCCGGTTCGTACACCGTTAAAGCAGAGATGTCCGACATTCAAAACCTGCAGCGGAACTCCCGCGTCCGGGTCAATGACGTCACCGTCGGCACCGTGACCGACATCGAACTGCAGGGCTGGCACGCGTTGGTCACGATGAGCATCGAAGGCGGCGTGGACCTCCCGGCCAACGCGACGGCCACGATCGGCCAGACCAGCCTGCTGGGCTCGGTACACCTCGAATTGGCGCCACCCAGTGGGGTGCCGCCCCTGGGCAAGCTCAAAAATGGGTCGTTTATACCGCTGTCCTCGGCGGGCGGATATCCGTCAACCGAACGCACGCTGGCGGCGCTTTCCCTGGTGCTCAACGGCGGCGGCCTAGGGCAGGTCCAGGACATCACCAAGGCGCTGAGCACCGCGTTCACCGGTCGTGAGCAGGACCTGAGAAGCCTGCTCGGCCAGCTCGACAAGTTCGTCGGCTACCTCAACGACCAAAAGGACGATATCATCGCCGCGACGGACAGCCTGAACAACCTGGCCGGTCAATTCGCCGACGAAAAACCGGTGATCGACAAGGCGCTGAAGACGATCCCGGACGCGTTGACGGCGCTGAAGGACGATCGGGAGGACCTTGCCAACGCGCTGGGTGACCTGAGCCGATTCGGTGCGCTTGCCGCCGACTCGGTCAACAAGACCAAGCAAAGCCTCGTGCAGGAACTTAACGACCTCGGCCCGGTGCTGCAGTCACTGGGCGACGCGGGGGTGTCCTTGACCCGTTCGCTGGGCCTCTTCGGCACCTTCCCGTTCCCCAAGGACACGCTGAGCAAATGGCTGCGCGGTGACTACGCAAACCTGACCGGCATCTTCGACTTGACCCTGAGCCGGTTGGACTCGGGGTTGTTCACCGGCACCCGGTTTGAGTGCAACCTGAGCGAGCTGGAGCTTCAGTGGGGCCGCACCATCGGCCAGCTGCCCAGCCCCTGCATGGCGGGAAGCCAGTACAACCCCGGTAACCCGTTGGTCGTGCCTTACCACTTCAACCAGGGGCCGTGACATCATGCTGAACCGACTCCCCCGACGCGTCAAACTCCAGCTGGCGGTTTTCGCGACGGTCAGCACCGCCGCGGCCGCCATCATGTTTTTCGCCTACATGCAGATACCGACCTTCTTTTTCGGGATCGATCGGTATGAGGTCACGGTCAAACTGCCGCAGGCGGGTGGCCTGTATGCCGGCGGGAATGTCACCTACCACGGGGTCGAAGTCGGTCGGGTGCAGGCCGTGCGCCTGACCGATAGCGGCGCCGAGGCGGTGCTGCGGATGGACTCGGATTTCCATATCCCGGCCGATTCCGGCGCCCAGGTGCATAGCGTGTCGGCGATCGGCGAGCAGTACGTCGAACTGCTGCCCCGCAGCACGGCCGGGCCGCCACTGAAAGACGGTGACGTGATACCGGTCGACCGCACGTATGTCCCGCCGGACATCAATTCGCTGTTGGCGGCCACCAACCGCGGACTGACCGCGATCCCACGGGACAACCTGAAAACGGTGGTCGACGAGTCGTATGTCGCAGTCGGCGGGCTCGGGCCGGAACTTTCCCGGCTGGTGAAAGGGACGACTGCGCTGTCGATCGACGCCCGAAAGAACCTGGACGCACTGGTCAACCTGATCGACAACTCCAAGCCGCTGCTCGACAGTCAGATCGACTCATCGGACGGAATCCAGGCGTGGGCCTCACACCTGGCGGCGATCACCTCGCAGTTGCGCAACAACGACTCCTCGGTTGCGGGCCTGCTGCATAAGGGTGGCCCAGCCGCCGCCGAGGCACGCGATTTGTTCGACCGGCTGAACCCCACCTTGCCGATCGTCCTGGCCAACCTGGTCAGTGTCGGGCAGGTAGGCGTCACCTACCGCGACAATCTGGAATCCCTTCTGGTGGAGCTGCCACAGGGGACCGCCGACATCCAAGCAATCGGCGTGGCCAACAAAGACACCAAACAGCCCTACCACGCCCCCTACCTGAGCTTCAAGCTAAACCAAAACTGGCCGCCGCCGTGCACGACGGGATTCCTGCCGGCCCAGCAGCAGCGGGCCCCCAGCTACGAGGACTACCCGGATGTTCCGAAGGGGGACTTCTACTGCCGGGTGCCACAAGACTCGCAGCTCAACGTGCGCGGCGCGCACAATCTGCCGTGTGAGACCCGCCCCGGCAAGCGGGCGCCGACCGTCAAGATGTGCGAGAGCGACGAGACGTACGTTCCGCTGAACGACGGCTGGAACTGGAAGGGCGATCCGAACGCAACATTATCCGGTCAAGGTGTCCCGCAGTTCAGGCCGGGGGAGGAGCCAGCGGGGCAGGTCCCCGCACCGTCGCCGCCCGGTCCGGAACCACCGCCGATCGCGGCCGTCCAGTACGACCCAGCCACGGGCATGTATGTGGGTCCCGACGGGCGTATGTACACACAACGAGACCTGGCCCGTGGTGCCACAAAGGAGCAAACATGGCAAAGCATGCTGATGCCGCCCAAGACGAACTGAGCGCGGCAGGCCGTCCGTCTACGTCCGCGGCGGCGCCGGGGCAGAGCGACGGCGATTCAACGCAATTGCCCAACAGGATCACCTCGAAAGACGAGAACGCCGAGGCGGTACCCGCGGACGAGTCCGATGCGGCCGACGACTATGACACTGCCGTCGATGAAGACGCCGACGACGCTTCCAAAGACGCCGCGCCGCCCAAAAAGAGGGTCACGCCGGTGCGGCTGGCAGCGGCGTTGGGTTTGGTGACGGTCGTTGCCTTGGCCGCGGTCGCCGGATGGTTCGGGTACCGGGGATATCAGTCACGCCAGGCCCAACAGCAACGCGAGCTGCTGGTTCAGGTCGGGCGGCAAGGCGCGCTGAACCTGACCACAATCGACTGGCACCACGCCGACGCTGACGTCCAGCGCATCCTGGACTCCGCGACGGGTCAGTTCTACGACGATTTCTCCCAGCGATCAAAACCTTTCGTTGATGTGGTCAAGAAGGCGCAGTCCACGTCGGTGGGGACAATCACCGACGCGGGTCTCGAGTCGCAATCGGGCGACGAAGCCCAGGTTCTGGTGGCTGTATCCGTTAAGACCTCGAATGCCGGTGCGGCCGAACAGGATCCGCGGCATTGGCGAATGCGGATAACGGTGCAGAAGGTCGGCGGTGGCGCAAAAGTCTCCAATGTCGGATTTGTACCGTGAGCAGGCCGTTGTCCGGCAACCGCCGACACCGGGCTCTGCCAACCAGAAAAGGAACTATCGCAGTGCGGCTCAAAACCGATCGCAAGACCGATCCGGACGCAACCGAGGTCTCCGAGGAGAAGGCTGGGCAGGTCGCCAGCCAGACGAGCGAACCCGAGGCGATCGGCGACGCGGAGACCATCACCAATGACGCCGAAGACCGGGCCGAACCTGCCGAGGACACGAGCGACGGGGACGCGGAAGACGTTGCCGAATCGGGCGACACGTCCTCTGATGATGCTGAAGCCGATGATGTTGAAACCGAAGAAGATGTCAAAGACGTTGAGCCGCCGGAACGTAAACGCCGAATCAGCCGGATCAAATGGTCGCGGGTGCTTGTCTTCTGGATGCTTCCAGCGGTCGCAATGATGATCGCGGCGGCCGCGGGTTATTTGAAGTGGCAAGACGCGTGGGTCCGGGATTCGGCGGTCGCCGGTATCGAGTCGGTCGCGGCCGCTAAGGATTCCACCGTGGCAATACTGTCTTACCAGCCCGACACCGTCGATAAAGACCTAACTGCCGCGCGGGACCGGTTGACCGGCAAGTTCAAGGACTCCTACACACAGTTGGTCCATGACGTCGTGATGCCTGGCGCCAGAAAGGACCACATTTCGGCGATCGCCACCGTTCCCGCGGCGGCGTCGGTGTCGGCGACTCCCAACCACGCGGTTGTCCTGGTGTTCGTCAACCAGACCGTGACTGTTGGCAATGATGCGCCCACTGACACCGCATCCACTGTCCGGGTGACGTTGGACAAGAGCGGCAGCCGTTGGCTGATCTCCTCTTTCGACCCCATCTAGTCGGAAAGCGCGGTGGCCCAAGGGATATGCGCGGCAGCATTACAGGGTCGTCTGTGTCGGGCCGAAATTCTGGCACAACGTGTACGGCGGCGTGATGGAGTCTGCACATCCTTGGGCCTTCACCACGTATGTCGCCCCAGGCCGGTAGAAGTAGTACATGCGCACCGTCTCCTGACCGGACTTATATGCGCAATGCCCAGGCGAACCGTCGCCCGCTATAGATACACACACCACCTGCGAGTTGGGGACGGCAGCTGTGGTGCACGGCCCCGGATGCATCGTGACCAACACCTTGCTCTCTCCGGATACCTGTACAACTTCAGGCTGTGTGAGCACAAAGGAGCACTGTCCGGATGCATCTTCCCCCGACGGCGATGCGTGCGAGACGCCGGCCGATCCGACGGGAACGAGCGCCATCCCGATAACTAGTCGAAAAGCCGTGAGACAGCGAGACATCTTTGAATAATACAAGTCAGCGCCCCGGCTAGGTAGGGTTTGAAGCGCACGCTTGCGAGTCGAACTACGCTGGCCCCACAACAGATTTCGAGCCCAGCGCGGTATCAATACCCCGTGGAGACTCGGTGAGCTTCCCATTTTGCTGGCACGGCCACAGATCATTCACACGTGAGTGTTCTCGTATAGCGAGGTCATGGTCGCTGGACCAACCAGATAGATGTTCTCGGCCGCTTATGCTCACGGTTTATCGCTAGGGTTGATGAATTCGGGGCGGCCATCGGCAAGGTTCGGCAATGAATTTTGGCGAGGCGTTTGACTATATCTCGGCGAGATGCGCCAGGGGCTTTTGGCGCAAGCCGCTACGCCACCGGCCAGCTCGCTCGTCCTGTGAGAACCTCCAAGCGGACGAGTCCCGCGGGTGTCGGCTCCGGTCGAATCCTGCGCAGTTTCTTCCGGTGGAAAAGTGAGCAGGTTTACGGGGTTGAGTCTCCAATCGTTGAAGGGTGCTCACTTTTCGACCGGAACTACCTGCTCAATTTTCGACCGGAACCGACACGCGGGGTCGAAGCGCCTCTGGCCCCGCCATATTGGGCCATCTGACGCTACATCGCGCCACGGCGTGTCCCAGATTCACCGACCAAACACCGACCACGGATCAGCGTTGACGGAGGGTCGGCAGGACCAGAGCCGCCCTTGGCAGAGAAGCCGACTTGTCTCACGGTGATTGCCGCGACGCATTAGCACCTCTAACGTCGTCCCGAGCGACGTAGGGCGACATATCGGCGCCCCATCCGGTTGGCACGTCTGCGAGCGGCGGGCGAACGTGTAGCCGGAACCTGATGGATCAATAGCGGTTATCCATAATGTGGCAGTACTCGGAAGAAGTGCCTCGCGGCGAAGTGACATCCTTTCCCAATCCTGGCCAATCCCAACGCCGCGGCTGCGGTTCGCGAGCTACTCAACACTGTTTGTGCGGTGAGCGAGCCAGGCGGCTGCGCGTTGGGAGGCTCTCCCAAAGCGTTCGGGTACGGTCGCGAGGCGCGTTGCGATCACTTGCGGGTCAACAAGATCAGCAGTGATCAGTGCGTCGACGAAGTTCAAGTCCTTCTCTCGGAGAGCACACAATTTCGCAACACACAGGTCTTCCTTGTCGAGGCACCATCCGATGAATTGAGGTTCGCCCGATGGGGCGGCGGTGTTCTCGTTCTGGACCTTGACCAGTCGATCGCGCCATCCGCCGGGCAGTGTCGAGGTCTGCAGGTCTACGGCGTCGATACTGAAGCCGTGAAGCTGCTCAAATGGGGAGAATTCGCCCGCTGCTCCTTCGATTTCGTCTGCGAGACGGGTGATTTCACCGGTGTTGTCGGCGATCGGGAGAACGTCGATTTCCGCCGATCTGGTGGCGTAGAAGGGCAGCTGATCTTCGGTGTAGGTGCCGAGGATCGCTTGGGAGCCGACGATGATCACTTCAGTCAGGCCCGCGATTTGGCAGGCAGTCCGGATAGCGTGCTCAAGCTGGTCGCGCCGCATCAGCGCACCGTGCGCAAAACGCGGATGCGCTCCTCATCGCGGAGCAGTCCACCCATCGGTGAGACTTCGCGCATCTCGATGCAATCGCGGCTGAGTCCAGTAAGGACGCGATGAAGGCCGGGTACGTCGCCGCTTCTCATGAGTGATTCCCAGCGGTCGAGGTTTCTCATGTGTGGCTGGCCGGTGACGCCGGACCGCAATCGTCGCAGGTTGTGCTCGATCGCGGGTTGCCATTGTGTGAGAGTCGACCGCCTCAGGTGTCTGGCCAGCTCGCGGTGCAGTTTCCACGAGCGGCGTTCGGAACGTGTCAGCTTGGGAGTGACCGGCTGGCGGGTGATTTCGAGTCGGTACCCCATACAGGACAGCAGTCGGTCGAGCTGCTCATCGCTGAGTTCAACCTTGTCGGAGAGGAACTGGCTGATGCTCGGCTGGTGCACACCGCTGAGCCGAGACAACTCGGACTGGGTGGTGCCTGTTTCGTGCATCACCGTCCGCAATACGTCACTCCGACCGCTCATGCCCAACTATAGCATTTTCTACTATAGATAGCGGGGGCCGTTTTGTGCGCGTGCCGCACGATGAGGTCCGCACGTTCTACGCCAACTTCGAGTTTTGGGCGTCTTCGACCGATCCGCTGCATTTGATGCTGTTGATGAAGGACGCCCGCGCGCTCATCGTCGGCTGATGCAACGCGATTGACTATCGCGGGCCAGGCTGCGCCAGCTGACGCCAACCAATCACCGACCACAGCACCGACCAGAACCAGCCGAGGCCAGTCGGCAGACATCTGAAAACCATCGCTGAACTGCGCAAACACCAAGTGCCCCCGGCAGGATTCGAACCTGCGACACCGGCTTTAGGAGAGCCGTGCTCTATCCCCTGAGCTACGAGGGCGAGGAACGTCTTCGAATGCCTGACCAAACCTCGCGGGGCGGCGGTGTGAGTCTAGCGGGCTCGACCGCCGCCATGCGACGCGTCGGCGCGGATCGCATTTGCAAGGGCCTTTCGCGCGTGATGGAGGCGGCGCAATCATCACTGCCATCTGAGATCTTCGTCGAGCTGTTGGGCTGGTTCGTCTCGCTCGCCCGGGGGGCGGGTGTCGATCGTGACCTCTTGCCAGTACGCCGGACTGTAGAGGTGAATGTCGTTGCCGTTGCTGACCTTTAGCACGCCGCCCGTGAGTACTTCATAGGCCGCGCCGTCGGGATATGCATCATCGTCATCGCGGCCGGCGATTTGGATCCACATCTTCATGCTGAAGATAATCCTCCGCGACGGCAAACTGCCGGAACCCGGCGCTCAACTCACCACTCTTCGCCGTCGATGACGGGAGCGTCATCTTCGATGATGTGAACCGCCGCTTCCTCGGCAGACGCTGCACCTCCGGAGATCCCGACGTCCTCGGCGACTAACTCCGCCTCCGAGTCTTCGCCAAATCCCAGGTCCGGCGCCACAAGTCGACCCGCTCGCGCGCGGCCGACTTCGCTTCGCTCCGGGAATTCGGCCTCGCGCTCGGATTCGTCGGATCGCTCCTGCTCAGTTTCATCGAGCAAGACATCGATTCGCGACGCCGGATCCGGCTCTTCCTCGGCAAGCATCTGGTCCAGAGTCTCGGACGGGCCGAAGGCCCCGGGTCCGTACGGTCGCTCGGGCGGCGAATAGCCTTCGTCGAGGACGTCATCCATGCCGCGGTCGATGAGGGTGTCCTCAGGCTGAAGCTGGTCCTCGTCGTCTGCGCTGTATTCGCCGGGTGCCGGTCCGGTGCCATAGTGAGTGCTCACGACCTGCTCCGACGGTCGTTTCGGCAGCCGGTCATTGTGTATTTCAGGTGGTGGCGGTCCACGGGCATCATGCACTCCTAAATCGTGACGGTGCAGCGATATTCGCCTTGCCGGCAGACCAACCATAGATAGGCAGACGGTGTCGGCGTAAGGGTCATTCGTCCCCTCCGCGGAGCGCACCACCTGGTCGTCCGCCGCGGTCAGCGCAGCTCGGCGATGACCTTCGCGAACGTGTCGAGGTTGTTGTCCTGCACGGTGAAGGACGTCAGCCCGTACTTTTCGCGCAGGCCGCGCAATGTGTCGGCCATCTCGCGCGGCGACCCGCTGAGCACCGACGGCATGGACAGCAACTGCTCATCGGACAGCTCAGGTGCGTACTGGCGGGTCATCCGCAAATCCGGTGCGCTCTCACCTTCGCGCGGCATCGCGGTGATCACCATGTTCAGCTCCAGCGCGTCGAACCGCTCACCCGCGGCGTTGCGCACGAACTCGATGCGTTCGGCCAGCGGGTCGTCGACGTCGCGCACCCGGGCGCCGGTCAGCCCGATGATGTCGGCGTGCCGGGCGGCGATCGTCAGCACCCGGTCGCCGTTGCCGGCGATGAGGATGGGCGTGTTCGGCTGATGTTCCTTGAGGTAGGTCGTCATGTGTTCGAGGTAGTCGACGCGGGCCCCGGCGCTGGGATACGGCAGCTCGGCGGCCTCGAATTCCTCCCGGACATAGCCGGTGCCGAGCCCGATCTCGAGGCGGCCCTCGCTCAGCACGTCGAGTGCCTGCAGGTCCCTGCTGAGCAGGGCCGGCTTGTAGAACGCGGCGTTGAGCACGTACATGCTGAGCTTGATCTTGGTCGTCACCATCGCGACCGCGGTCAACGTCGGCGACGGTGCCGCCGCGCCGAGATGGTCGGGCACGCACAAGATGTCGTAGCCGAGATCTTCCGCGCGCTTCACCTTGTCGACCAACGCGGAGCGCGACTTGAAGAACCGCATGCTCAGCCCGAAGCGAAAATCCTTGCCCACCAACAACCTCCGTTCAACGACCAAAACACTTACCAGGAACGCGCCGCAGCCGCTAGCCCCCGCACCAGGGCGGAGGTGACCGGCGACAAGCCGTCGGCGCCCGGCAGCGGGCTGCGTGGGCTAAGACCCCTCACACGGACCGAAAGTTCCAGCTGCGTCCCGCCACCGCGCACCCGGTTCACCGGGTTGTCGGGATGCAGGCCCCGCAGCTCGCGCGGGATGTCGTCGATGTCGATGACGACCTGATAACCGGTCAGCCGGATGTGCCGCGCGAGGTGGGCCGCCAACGCGCGGTTGCGGCCCCCGGCGAGCAGCTGGGTGCCGCGCCCGATGCGC
This sequence comes from Mycobacterium sp. NGS69, assembly GCF_059812165.1. Lineage (NCBI taxonomy): Bacteria > Bacillati > Actinomycetota > Actinomycetes > Mycobacteriales > Mycobacteriaceae > Mycobacterium > Mycobacterium sp. NGS69. The sequence continues at coordinate 175,429 of NZ_JCALCD010000008.1, read as the reverse complement.
CCGTAGCCGTGCAGCGAGACGGCGACGTCGACATGATCGAGAAACTCGGCCAGCCGCGGCGACTCGTCCGGGTCGTAGAGGGCCGACGCGAGGTGGTGCGGGTAGCGGTCGGGGTGGCGCACCAGGTACACCGACGCCTCGGCGGCCTCAGCGGCGCGTTCGGCGATGACGTCGGTCATCTCTTCCAGGCCACCGCCGTGGATGGCGAGGAAACCGAAACGCGATCGCAGCCGACTCTCCTCGGTAACGCCGGGCTCGCTCAACAGCGCCGAAAGTGATTGCGGTGCAGGGGTTGTCGCGGCCACGGGTCGGGGCCAGCGGGACGGATCCCAGCGACGCAGAAAGTCGATCCATCGTTGCGGCAGCCCGTGCTGGGCGGCGCCGTCGATGATCCTCGCCAGATAACCCGGTCGGGGCGCGCCCGGGATCACCCGATGATCGATGTAGACCCAGGCCGGTGACGGCCCGTCGCCGGTGTGGACGGTCAGCCGGTCGCGCCGGTACCGCACCGGCACGCCCTCGGCGCTGTCCAACGTCGCCAGGTCGTCGTCGGAGACTTGCCACAACACCCCGTGGACCTCGTTGCCGGCGAACGGTTCGACGGTGGCCACGCCGCGCTGGTTGATCAACCAGTCATGATCGGCCAGCACCGCCGGCCGCGGGTCCGCGGCGTCGGGGCAGCGCAGCGCCATCTGCCTGACGCACAGATTCGACCCGTATGCGAAATAGGGGTGCCGGCGGGCCGGCATCTAGGCAGTCACCGTCTGGGCGCTGAGAACTTGGACCAAGCTAACTCCCGCGAGCCTCTCCACGGACGACGACGTCCCCATCCTGCCGCACCGGGTGACCTGCGCGCTACGTGCCGGTCACCTGAGGATCGGGGCGGGCGCACTCGACGGCGGAGGCGGCGGTGGCGGGTTCGGCCGCGGCGGCGGGAGCCCCCGACTTGGCGGCGGCGTCCCGGATGGGGGCGGTGCCTTCGGGGGCGACGGTGGCGGATACCTCGGGGGCGACGGATGTACGCCCGAGGGCGGTGGCGGCAACACCACCGGCGGGGGCAGTATCACCGGCGGCAGCACGACGACGGGCGGCGGTGGCAGCACTACCGGCGGGGGCGGCGCGACCGGTGGCGGGGGCGCCACCGGCGGCGGTGCGACCGGCGGCGCGACCACCGGCGGGGCGGGGGCGACCGGCACCTGAACGGGCGGGGGCGAATAGATGGGGGCAACGGGATTCGCGGGCGGCGCGGGTGGGATCTGGTTGGCGGCCGGCGGTGGGGGCGGTTTCATCATCGGCGCGGGTGCGATGCGACTCAGCTCGGTTGGCGTGATGGCCGTCTTGTGGTGGTACAGCAGGCTGTACATGAGCCCCAGCGCAAGGATGAAGGTGCCCGCGAACAGCGCGATCCACGGGATCAACCGGCGCGACCGGTGCGGTCGCGCGGCGTCGAGATAGTCCCCCTCGGACTGGTCCGCGGGGGCGGCCCAGGAAGCCGCGGTCGGCGGGTAGTCGTCGTGCGACGGGGCGTGGCCGTCTCCGCTGTCGTCCGTGGTGAGGTCGCTGTCGGCCGAGGTCAGCCGAATCTGTCCCAGCGTTTGATCCCGCAGCCAGCCGGGTGCGGGGATGAACACCGGCGCCGCACCGAGCAGCGCGACCGGGTTGACCAGGCGGCGGCGTTCCTCTTCGCAGATGGAGCAGGACTCGATGTGGCGGGTGATGCGCTTGCGCATGAGCACGCTGAAGCGCCCGTCCCAGCCCGCCAGGATGGTGCCCAGCTCGGCGCATTTGTCGGCGGTGTGCTGCGCGCGGCGGGCCACCAGCAGCGCACCCAACGACGATTCGATGGTGTTGCGCAGCCGCGACACCATCTTGTTGGCGGTGCCCGGGCTGACCTCCAACGCGTTGGCCAGCTCGGGCCCGTCCAGCCCGTGGCGGTAGGCCAGCTCCAGCACCGCGCGGTCCCGGTCGCCGAGCCCGCCTGCGGCCTCGGCGACAAGGGCGGCCAGCTCGTTGCGCGCGGCCAGGGTGTCTGGGCCCGCGTCGTGCGAGGCGGCCTCCGGCAGCTCGTCGGAAACCTGTTCGCGACGGCGGTCGCGGATGCAGCGCAGGGCCTCGTTGCGGGCGATCGCATACAGCCAGGGGCGCAGCCGCTCGGGGTCGCGCAGCTTGGGCAGTTGGGTCGCGGCGGAGCAGAAGACGTCCTGCACGCAGTCGGCCGCGGTGTCGCGGTCGCGGACCATGCCGATGCAGAAGTCGTGCAGCCGGTCGGCGTAACGGTCGTAAATCATGGCAAAGGCGCGTCGATCACCCGTCGCCGCTGCGCGGGCCAGCTCCCCGTCGCTGACGATGTCGAAGTTGGATAGTGCGGTCGTCACATCGTTTCCCCAGCCGATGAGGCGTCGGTGCCCCTCGAGCGAGAACCGACGCTGCGAATAAGTGTGCGCGCACAGCGGTGAAATAGCACGAGAAATTCCAGCTCCGTGGTGGGCGCGTGGGAGGTCAGGAGCCGTATCAGCCTGGCTCGGGCCCGCGGGCTCACTTGCAGACGCCCTGCACGAGGTGGTGCGGCGGCAGGCACAGCACCGGCGGTGGCGGGGGCGGCGGCAGCTTCGGCGGAGCGGGCAGCGGGGGCAGCTTTGGCGGCATGGGCAGCGGCGGCAGCGAAGGCGGCGGTGGTAGCTGCGGCGGGGGAGCGGGGACCCAGACAGGTACTGGCGCAGGCGCGTTCACCATGACCACCGGGCCCTGGGGAGCGGCGGCGGGCGGGGCGCCCGGGTCGGGTGGCGGCGCGGGGTTGTCCGGCGGGGGCGCGACCACTGCGACGGGGGCCGGGCCGCCGGGCGTAGCGTCGACCGGGACCGGGCCTGGGCCGTTGTCCGGCGGGGGCACGACCGCGGCGGCGGGCACCGGCGCTGCGGAGGCGGGAACGGCCGTTGAGCCCGAAGTCACGGCCACGGACCGCGGTTGGGGCGAGCTGCTGAGGAAGGTTATGCCCAGTGCGACGCCCGCACCGATCAGGCCGACGACGCCCGCGGTGACCCACAGCTTGTCGTTGAACCTCGGCTTGGCCGGGGTGATGGGGTTCGGCGAAAACTGGTGGCCGGACGGACGATCGCCGGACTCGTCGGTCGGGTCGCCGAGCGGACTCGATGCCCAGGCCCAGGCCTCGGTGACGTCGTCGACGCGCGGTGCGAGGGCGGTTCGATCCATGTCGTCCCAGGTGCTCATGAGGTGCTTCTTTCGGTGCGGGTCGCGGCCCGGGTTGGGCCGCCGTCACAGGTAAGAGGACGCACCCGGCGTGAGTCGGACACTTTTTTGAAGACTTTTTCTGGCGGTGCCGCGGCGGGCATCATCAGGCTGGCCCGCGCCGCTTGCCAGGTCTTGGTGAAGTTCTTGCGATTTTCTTGCGACGGCTTCAAACAGCTTTGAAGGCAATAGCTTTGACGTCGAGATTTACGCTAGCGCGAAGAATCGCGAGTGAGCTGCGCGCCAACGTCGATTTCGGTGCGCACTCCGGTGGCTAGCCCGCCACGGTCAGGTAGATCAGCACCACGTTGAGCGCGCTGACCATGACGGCGACGCCCCAGCCGATGGCCGTGGTGACGGGATGGTTGGCGTTGGTACCCATGAGGTCGCGGTTGCTGGTGAGCCTGACCAGCGGAAGGACCGCGAACGGGATGCCGAAGGACAGCACGACCTGCGATATGACCAGCGCGCGGGTCGGGTCCCAGCCGAGCGCCAGGATCGCGACGGCCGGGCACAGCGTCGCCAGCCGGCGCACCAGCATGGGGACCGACAGATGGAGCAATCCCTGCATGATCATGGCGCCGGCGTAGGCGCCCACCGATGACGACGCCAGCCCGGACGCGAGCAGACCGATCGCGAACAGCACCGCGATCGTCGGGCCCAACGTGTTGTGAATCGCGGTGTAGGCGCCGTCGATGGTCGCGCTTTCCCGGTGGCCCTGCAGGTTGATCGCGGCGACCAGCAGCATCGCCGCGTTGACCATCCCGGCGATGGCCATCGCCAGCACGACGTCGACCCGGGTGACGCGCAGCAGCCAGCGCCGGTCGTGGCCGGGCGCGGGATGCCCGTGCCGATCCAGGACGAGGCCCGAATGCAGATACACCGCGTGCGGCATCACGGTGGCGCCGAGGATGGCGGCGGCCAGTAACACGCTTTCGGTGCCGTGGAATCGGGGGAGCAATCCCGCCACCACGGCCTCGGGCGGTGGAGTTGCGACGAAGAAGCTCGCCGCGAAGCCGACGGCAATGACGAGCAGTAAGCCCGTGATGACGCGCTCGAACAGGAGTTGCCCGCGGCGGTCCCTGATCGTCAGCAGCAGCATCGAGATCACGCCGGTGATGATCCCGCCGACCGGCAGCGGCAGGCCGAATAGGATGCGCAGCGCGATCGCCCCGCCGATGACTTCGGCGACATCGGTTGCCATGGCGACGATTTCGGCCTGCGCCCAAAACGTCAGCCGCAGCGGGCGGCCCATCCGCGTGCCGATCGCCGCGGGCAGCGACCGCCCGGTCACCAACCCGAGTTTCGCGGACAGGTACTGCACCAGGCCGGCCGCCACGTTGGCCGCGACGATGACCCACAGCAGCAAGTAGCCGTACTGCGAGCCGGCGCTGACGTTGGCCGCGACGTTTCCCGGATCGACATAAGCGATTGCGGCGACGAACGCCGGGCCGAGCAGATACCAGCTCGTCTTGAGCGAGGCCTCGGTGCCCTGCGCCAACGTATCGGCCCTCGATCCACATTCTCGAATAAAAAAGTTAGGTTAACCGAATACACCATCGAGTGGTGCACGCCGGGACAACCCGCTTTGCGAAAACCGAGGTAGTGGGCGGTTTCCCGGGCGATCACCCCGGGCGGTAGAGCCCCCGTCCGGTGACCAGGGGCAGGTCGAGGGTCGTCACGATGCCCGGCGGGGCGGCCACCACCGCTGGGATCGCGTTGACGACCCGCATCGCCGTGGCGACCAGCCCGGCGTGGTTGTGATCGCCGTTGGGGCTGCTCAGGCAGATATCCATCGCGTACGACGGTTCGCCGGTGATCTCGATGCGGTAGGAGCCGCCGGGCTGTGCGGGCTGAGGCCAGTCGGGACGCAGGTCCTCGCGCAACCGGGTGACGTGTTCCAGGACGACGACGGGGTCCCCGTTGACCATCCCGAACACCTCGAACCGCAGCCCGGCGGCGGTCCCCTTGGGGATGTGCCCCGAGGCGATGTCGAAGTCCTCGGGCGCGGGCTCGCGGATGTATTCCTCGGCGATGCTGTCGAGCGTGATGCCCAGGCCCGCAGCCAATTGCCGCACCACCGATCCCCACGCCAGGCTCAGCACGCCGGTCTGCAGCAGCATCGGGATCTCGTCGAGGGGCTTGCCGAATCCCATCACGTCGAACATGACGGCGGCGCTGTCGTAGGTGGCGTAGTCGACGATCTCCATGCAGCGGATCTGCTGGATGCTCTGACAGGTGCCGGCCAGTGCCAGCGGCAGCAGGTCGTTGGCGAAGCCCGGGTCGATGCCGTTGACGTACAGACTCGAATTGCCTTCGCGTGCGGCATCTTCCAACGGCTTGATGAGCTCCTCGGGGATCACTTCCCACGGGTACTGGAGAAAGACCGGGCCGCTGCCGACGATGTTGATTCCGGCGGCGAGGACCCGGCGGTAATCCTCGAGAGCCTCGGGCAGGCGATTGTCGGCCAGGGCGTTGTACACGGCGCACTGCGGGCCCGTGGCGAGCACGGCGTCCAGGTCGGTGCTGGCCAGTACGCCGGTCGAATCCGTAAGTCCGGCAAGCTCCGCCGCGTCCTTGCCGGCCTTGGCATCCGACGACACCCACACGCCTCTGAGCTCGAACTCGGGATTGGTGATCAGCGCCTTGAGCGCGTGGACGCCGACGTTGCCGGTGCCCAACTGAACGACGGGTATGGCCATGGCGGGCTCCTTAGCGGTCGCGGTTTACAGGTCGGGGACGGGGATGTCGAGGTTGGGGAAGGTGAGGCCGCCGTCGACCTCTAGCGTCTTACCGGTGAGGAAGCTGCCGGCCGGGGACGCCAAATAGACTGCGGCGGCCGCGATGTCGACGGGATCACCGAGGCGGCGCATCGGCGTGACCTTCTCCATCGGGGCGCGCAGCTCCTCGTTGGAGGCCACCACGTCCAGCGCCGACGTCAGGATCGACCCCGGCGCGATGGCGTTGACCCGGATGCGCGGGCACAGGTCCAGCGCGGCCAGCCGGGTGTAGTGCGAGAGCGCGGCCTTGGCCGTGCCGTAGGCGGCGAACCCGCGTCCGGCCAGCCTGCCCATGGTCGAGGTGATGTTGATGATGCTGCCGCCGCCGGAGTGCTCCAGCATCAACGGCACCGCCGCGACGGTAAGCGCGTGCGCGGTGGCGACGTTGAAGGTGAAGGCTTCCTTGAGGTCCTTGGTCGAGGTGGTCAGCAAGGTGTTCGGCATGGTCCCGCCGACGTTGTTGACGACGATGTCTAGTTTGCCGAAGGCCTCGACGGCCAGATCGGCCAGTTTCGCGGTCGACTCGGGATGGGCCAGGTCGGCGGCGACGGCGTGGGCGCGGCGGCCGGTGGCGCGGACCTGCTCGGCGACGGCATCTAGTTGAGATTGCGTGCGCGACGCGATGAGCACATCGGCGCCTGCCTCGGCGAAAGCCAGCGCGATGGCCGCACCGAGGCCGCGCCCGCCACCTGTGATGACGGCGACTTTGTCGTCCAGACGGAACCTGTCAAGGATCATTGCGGCCTCTCTATTCGAGTTGTCCGGCGAAACGGTAACAGACCTCACCGACTCCGATAATGGCATTTCTGAAACAGGTTCTAGTTTGTCATACCGGCGCCGTGACGCAATGCCCCGGAGGCCGCAATTGCCTGCTCGTTGGCGCGGTGACGAACGCCGGACAGAATTCTCCGACCGTTAACCTTGTTACTGTTAGCTACATGGCTGCGAGTGATGGCTGGTTTGCCGCGCCGCAGCCTCCGGCGGCGGCGACGTTTCATACCTACTGTTAGGAAGCGAATTGAAACTGAACCGATTTGGCGCCGCGCTGGGTGTTGTGGCTAGCGCCGCGTTGGTGTTATCCGGGTGTGGTAACGACAACAACAATGCAAGCGGCGGAAGTGCGACTTCCGGCGCGTCCGCGGAGAAAGTGAGCTGCGGCGGGAAGAAGACCCTCAAAGCGAGTGGCTCGACGGCCCAGGCCAACGCGATGACCCGCTTCGTCAACGCCTTCGAGCAGGCCTGCCCGGGTCAGACCCTGAACTACACGGCCAACGGTTCGGGAGCCGGAATCAGCGAATTCAACGGCAACCAAACCGATTTCGGCGGGTCCGACTCGCCGCTGGCTCAAAAAGAGTACGACGCGGCCCAGCAGCGCTGCGGCTCGCCGGCGTGGAACCTGCCGGTGGTGTTCGGCCCGATCGCGATCACCTACAACGTCAAGGGCGTCAGTTCGCTGAATCTGGACGGCCCGACCGCGGCGAAGATCTTCAACGGCGCCATCACCACCTGGAACGACCCGGCGATCGCGGGCCTCAACGGCGGCACTGCCCTGCCGGCCGAGCCGATCCACGTCGTCTTCCGTAACGACCAGTCCGGGACCACGGATAACTTCCAGCACTACCTCGATGCGGCCTCTAACGGCGCTTGGGGCAAGGGCGCAGGCAAGACGTTCAACGGCGGTGTCGGTGAGGGCGCCAAGGGCAACGACGGCACCTCGGCGGCGATCAAGGCGACCGAGGGATCGATCACCTACAACGAGTGGTCGTTCGCCAAGGCCCAGAACCTGAACATGGCCAAGATCGTCACCGCGCCCGGGACCGACGCGGTCGCGATCAGCGCCGACTCCGTGGGCAAGACGATCTCCGGTGCCACCGTCAAGGGGCAGGGCAACGACCTGGTGCTCGACACCAACTCGTTCTACAAGCCGACGCAGGCCGGTTCGTACCCGATCGTGCTGGCGACCTACGAGATCGTTTGCTCGAAATATCCCGATTCCCAGGTCGGCGCGGCCGTGAAGGCGTTCCTGCAGAGCACCATCGGCGCGGGCCAAAACGGCTTGGCGGACAACGGATATATCCCCATTCCGGACTCGTTCAAGTCGAAGTTGTCGACTGCGGTCAACGCGATCGCGTGATCCGGGATGCCATGACCCGCGGAGCGATCGCCAGTCCCTCGACCGGGATTCAGCCTGCGCTGAAGGCGACCGATCCGCACAAGGCGCACCGCGGCGACCGACTGTTCAAGTTGGTCGCCGCGGCGGCCGGGTCGACGATTGTCATCGCGATCGCGCTGATCGCGATATTCCTATTGGTTCGCGCGGTCCCGGCATTGCGCGCGGACCACGCGAACTTCTTCACCAGCGCCGAGTTCAACACGACCAAGGCGGACCACCTGGCGTTCGGCATCCGCGACTTGTTCATGGTCACGGTGCTCAGTTCGGTTAGCGCGCTGGTGCTGGCAGTGCCGGTCGCGGTCGGCATCGCGATATTCCTCACCCAATACGCGCCGAAGCGGCTGGCGCGACCCTTCGGCGCGATGGTCGACCTGCTGGCGGCGGTGCCGTCGATCGTCTTCGGGTTGTGGGGCATCTTCGTGCTGGCGCCCAAGATCGAGCCCGTCGCGGAATTTCTCAACCGCAACCTGGGCTGGTTGTTCCTGTTCAAGCAGGGCAATGTGTCGCTGGCCGGCGGCGGCACCATCTTCACGGCAGGCATCGTGCTGTCGGTGATGATCCTGCCGATCATCACCTCGGTGTCGAGGGAGGTGTTCCGCCAGACCCCGCCCATCCAGATGGAAGCGGCGCAAGCGTTGGGCGCCACCAAGTGGGAGGTGGTGCGGATGACCGTGCTGCCGTTCGGACGTAGCGGTGTCATCGCGGCCTCGATGCTGGGGCTGGGCCGAGCCCTTGGCGAGACCGTGGCGGTACTGATCATCCTGCGGTCCGCCGCGCGCGCCGGCAGCTGGTCGCTCTTCGACGGCGGCTACACGTTCGCTTCCAAGATCGCTTCCGCGGCAGCCGAATTCAGCGAACCCCTGCCGACCGGAGCCTACATCTCGGCCGGGTTCGCGCTGTTCGTGCTGACCTTCATCGTGAATGCGACCGCTCGTGCGATCGCCGGCGGGAAGGTCAACGGATGACGATCGATGCGCTCGACCTGCCGGTCAAACCGGACGTCTTCAGCCCGCTGAGCCTGCGGCGGCGGATCACCAACAACGCCGCGACGACGTTCTTCGTCACCTCGTTCATCGTGGCGCTGGTGCCGCTGGTGTGGGTGCTGGGCGTGGTGTTCGCGCGCGGTTGGTACGCCGTCACCCGCTCGGGTTGGTGGACCCACTCGCTGCGTGGCGTGCTGCCGGAGGAGTTTGCCGGCGGGGTGTACCACGCCCTCTACGGGACGGTCGTGCAGGCCGGCGTGGCCGCCGCGCTGTCCGTCCCGCTGGGCCTGATGACCGCGGTGTTCTTGGTGGAATACGGGACCGGACGGCTGGTTCGGCTGACGACCTTCATGGTCGACGTGCTGGCCGGGGTGCCCTCGATCGTCGCCGCGCTATTCATCTTCAGCCTTTGGATCGCCACCTTGGGCTTCCAGCAAAGCTCCTTTGCCGTGTCGTTGGCGCTGGTCTTGCTGATGTTGCCGGTGGTGGTGCGGTCCACCGAGGAGATGCTCAGGCTGGTGCCGGACGACCTGCGGGAGGCCAGCTATGCGCTGGGCGTTCCCAAGTGGAAGACGATCGTGCGGATCGTGATCCCGATCGCGATGCCGGGCATCGTTTCGGGCGTGTTGCTCTCCGTGGCGCGCGTCATCGGGGAAACCGCGCCGGTGCTGGTCCTGGTCGGCTACAGCCGGTCCATCAACCTCGACATGTTCCACGGCAACATGGCCTCGCTGCCGCTGTTGATCTACACCGAACTCACCAATCCCGAGCACGCCGGATTCCTGCGCATCTGGGGTGCGGCGCTGAGCCTGATCATCATCGTCGCGGTGATCAACCTGCTGGCCGCCGGGTTCCGCTTCGTGTCTTCCCGGCGGCGCTGACCGCCCGGCGCGGTCAGGACTTTGCCGCGGCCTTCTTGGCGGGAGCCTTCTTCCCCGCCGCCTTCTTGGCCGGCGCCTTGCCGTCGCCGGAGCGGGCCTTGACGCTGGCCTCCAGCTTGGCCAGCAGGTCGGAGACGTCCTCGGTCTCGTCCAATTGTTTGGGCTGCTCCTCGGCGGTAAACGCTTCGCCGCCTTCGAGTTTCGCTTCGATCAGCTCCTGCAGCTGCTCCTGATAGGTGTCGTGGTAGCGGTCGGGGTTGAAGTCCTCGGCCATCGATTCCACCACCTGCCCGGCCATCTTGAGTTCCGCGGGCTTGATGTCGACCTTCTTGTCCAGCACGGGGAAGTCGGGATCGCGGATCTCGTCGGGCCACAACAACGTGTGCACCACCATCACGTCGCGCTTGCCAAAGTCCTTGACGCGCAACGCCGCCAGTCTGGTCTTGTTGCGCAGCGTGAAGTGAACGATCGCCATCCGGTCGGTCTCGGCGAGTGTCTTGGCAAGCAGCACATAGGATTTCGACGACTTCGAATCCGGCTCGAGGAAGTAACTGCGGTCGAACAGCATCGGGTCGACCTCGCTGGCCGGGACGAACTCGAGCACTTCGATCTCGCGGCTGCGCTCCTCGGGCAAGGTGGCGATGTCGTCGTCGGTGATGATCACCGATTGGCCATCGTCGGACTCAAAGGCCCGGGCGATGTCACGGTATTCGACGACCTCGCCGTCTTTCTCACATATGCGTTGGTAGCGGATGCGGCCGTTGTCTTTGGCGTGCACCTGATGGAACTTGATGTCGTGATCCTCGGTGGCGCTGTACACCTTGACCGGGACGTTCACCAGCCCGAACGCGATCGAACCCTTCCAGATGGAACGCATGTAAGTCAGTATGCCCACACCGCCCCCAGCAAAACAGCGCAGCACGCCCGCACCGCGGAGTTTCGGGTACAGCTAATTCCTCGGCTACGGGTGCGGGGCCCGCAGGCCGGCCCGGTCTGGCAGGTCGGCGCCGGCGCGGCCGACCGTCCACGCCGACGACAGGCACGCGGATTGCAGCGCCGCCGTCAGCGCGTCGAGCCCGATCCGGCCCAGGGCGGCCCGCCGGGCGGCGCCCAACAAACCCATTCCCCAGAGCGCGTCCAGCAGGCCGACCATGAACGCGTCGCCGGCGCCGACGGTATCCACCACCCGAACCGGCTTGGCGGCCACCCGGGCCTCGCCGGCCGCACAAAAACCCAGCGCGCCCCGATCACCCATCGTCACGACGACGACCGCCGGGCCGGACGCCAGCCACGCCCGGGCCGTCGACTCGGGGTCGCGCTCGGGATCGATCCAACACAGGTCCTCGTCGCTGGCCTTGACGATGTCGCTGCGCTCGACGAGGCGGGCGATGCGGTCGCGGGCCTGAAACCGGTCGACGATGAGCGAGGGCCGCACGTTGGGGTCGAAACTGACGGTGGCCGACACCCGGTACGCGTCGAGCAGCGCCGCGACCGCCAGGCGCCCCGGCTCGCGCACGGCGGCGATCGATCCGGTGTGCACCAACACCGGCGGCGCCACTTCGGGTACGCCGGACAGTTGCCACTCCAGGTCGAACGCGTAGGCCACTGACCCGTCATCCTCGATCGTTGCGACCGCGGTCGGTGTCCGGGCCGCCGACGCGCTCCCCGGAACGAGCTGCACACCAGCGGTTTTCACGTAGTCGGCGATTCGGCGGCCGCGTTCGTCGTCGCCGATGTGCGTCACGAAATCGACGTCGCGACCCAGCCGGGCGAGCCCGACTGCGACGTTGAGCGGGCTTCCGCCCACATGCTCCGCGGCGCCGACGATGTCGATCAGCGCTTCGCCGATCACCAGCGCGCGGCTCACGGGCCGACACCTTTCAGCAACGACTCCAGGGTCGCCCGTGCCCCGCGGACGTGCAACGAATCCAGCGCCCAGCGATAGGCCTCGACGAAGCGGGGTTCCTGCGCGAGATCGCCGAACAGCTCGGCGTTTTCGATGAATGCGGTCAGACGATCCCGCTGCGACCGCGCGACAGGCACCAGCGAGTCGGCCACGTTGTCGACGACCTCGATCGGCTCGCCCCCTTCGTCGACCGCCTCGGCGTAACGGGCCCAGCTCGCGACGGTGGCCGCCGCGAGCCGGACGGGCCCGCCGGCGCGCAGGTTGTCGCGGATCACCGGGAGCAGCCATTTCGGGATGCGGTCCGAGGAGTAGGCGCACAACCGCGCCACGGTGTCCCGCACCCCCGGGTTGGCGAAGCGTTCGATGAGCCCGCGGGTGTAGGCGTGCAGGTCGATGCCGGGGACCGGTCGCAGCGTCGGCGCAGCCTCGGAATCGAAATAGGCCAACAGGAATTCGGCCAGCAGCGGGTCGCGCGCCGCGTCGTGGACCATGCGGTACCCGCACAGTGCGGCGAAGTAGCACAGGCACTGGTGACCGGCGTTGAGCAGCCGCAGCTTCATCGCCTCGTACGGGCTCACGTCGTCGACCAACAGAACGCCGGCTTCCTCCAGCGGCGGGCGGCCGTCGGCGAAGTCGTCCTCGAGCACCCAGGCGGCGAACGCCTCGGCCACCACCGGCCACTCGTCGGCGACACCGAAGTCACGCTCCACTCCGGCCGCGATCTCCGGCGTGGTGACCGGGGTGATGCGGTCCACCATCGAACACGGGAACCGGGCGCGCTCGCCGACCCAGTCGGCGAGCCCGGGGCGCACCAGCTCGGCGTGTGCGATGACGGCCCGGCGCGCGACCTCGCCGTTGTGCAGGATGTTGTCGCACGACAGGATCGTCGGCGCGGCGATGCCGCGGTCGCGGCGCCGGCCCATGGCCTCGGCGATCAGGCCGAAAACCGAGCCCGGGTCCCGGATCTGGTAGCCGCCCTCGGTGATGGTCATCGAGATGATGCGGGTCGTCGGGGCGGCGAGTAGCTCGATGGTGCCGGCCGGGTCATCCGGCGCGTAGTGATAGTCGACGATCGAGCCGATCACCCGCGCTTCGCGGCCGCCGTCGGGATGCTCCAAAACCAGCGTGTACAGGCCGTCCTGGGCGCGCAGGACGTCGCGCATCCGGCGGTCGGCCGGCAGCACTCCAATGCCGCAGATGCCCCACTCTCGCGCCCGGCCGCGCTCGAGCAGCCTATCGAGGTAGGCCGCCTGATGTGCGCGGTGAAAGCCGCCGACCCCGAAATGCGCGATGCCGACCGCGACTCCGTCCCGGTCATAGCCCGGTGTCGCGATCGGCAGCCGTCCCAGGGTGGCGCTGCTCAGCCGAACCACGGTCTTGACGGTACCGGCGCCCGCGCGGAAACAACTAGGTTGACGTTATGGCTTCCACAGCACCGGCGCGGGTCAAGCTGACCAACGCCGACAAGGTGCTGTATCCGGCGACCGGAACCACGAAGGCCGACGTTTTCGACTATTACACCCGGATCGCCGAGGTGATGCTGCCGCACATCGCCGGGCGCGCGGCCACCCGCAAGCGCTGGCCCAACGGCGTCGAGCAGGAGTCGTTCTTCGAAAAGCAGCTGGCGTCCTCGGCGCCCGACTGGCTGCCGCGGGCCAGCGTCACCCACCGCTCCGGGACGACGACCTATCCGATCATCGACAGCCCCGACGGGCTGGCCTGGATCGCGCAGCAGGCGGCGCTGGAGGTGCACGTGCCGCAGTGGCGCTTCGTCGCCGAGTGGACCCGAAGCCGGGCCGAAGAACTCAAGCCCGGCCCGGCAACGCGTTTGGTGTTCGACCTCGATCCCGGCGAGGGCGTGACGATGCCGCAACTGTGCGAGGTCGCCCACGCCGTGCGGGAGCTGATGAGCGATATCGGCCTCACCCTTTTCCCGCTCACCAGCGGCAGCAAGGGTTTGCACCTCTATGCGCCGCTCGACAGCCCGGTGAGCAGCAAGGGCGCCACGGTGCTTGCGAAACGTGTTGCGCAGCAACTGGAGCAGTCGATGCCCAAGTTGGTGACCGCCACCATGACCAAAAGCCTGCGGGCGGGCAAGGTGTTCCTCGACTGGAGCCAGAACAACGGCTCGAAGACCACCATCGCACCGTACTCGCTGCGCGGGCGCGCACAGCCGACCGTCGCGGCACCGCGCACGTGGGAAGAGATCGCGGACCCTTCGGTGGGCCAACTCCGTTACGACGAAGTGCTCGACCGGGTCGCCCGCGACGGCGATCTGCTGGCGGAGCTGGACGCCGACGCACCGGTCAGCGACCGGCTGAGCAAATATCGCAGCATGCGCAACGCGTCGAAGACCCCCGAGCCGGTGCCAGCCGGGAAACCCGTTACCGGCCAGGGCAATTCGTTCGTCATCCAAGAACACCACGCCCGGCGCCTGCACTACGACTTCCGGCTGGAGCGCGACGGCGTGCTGGTGTCGTGGGCGGTCCCGAAGAACCTGCCCGAGACCACATCCGTCAACCACCTGGCGGTGCACACCGAGGACCATCCGCTGGAATACGGCGCGTTCGAAGGGAACATCCCCAAGGGCGAGTACGGGGCCGGCAAGGTGGTCATCTGGGATGCCGGCACCTACGAGGCCGAGAAGTTTCTCGACGACGAGGTCATCGTCAACCTGCACGGCAACCGGATCTTCGGGCGCTACGCGCTGATTCAGACCAACGGCGACCAGTGGCTGGCGCACCGGATGAAGGACCAGAAGGTGTTCGACTTCGACGCCATCACCCCGATGCTGGCCTCGGAGGGTTCGGTGGCCGCCCTGAAGGCGGGCCAGTGGGCCTTCGAGGGCAAGTGGGACGGCTACCGGCTCCTGGTGGAGGTCGACCACGGCGCCTTGCGGATCCGGTCGCGGCGCGGCCGCGAGGTCACCAAGGAATATCCCGATTTGCGTTCCCTCGCAGCGGATCTGGCCGACCATCACGTGGTGCTCGACGGCGAGGCCGTCATTCTGGACGAGGCCGGGGTGCCCAGCTTCCACGAGATGCAGAACCGGGGACGCGGCTCCCGCGTCGAGTACTGGGCGTTCGACCTGCTCTACCTGGACGGCCGCTCGCTGCTGCGCGCGCGCTACTCCGACCGGCGCAAGCTGCTGGAAATCCTTGGCGGCGGGGACAATCTGATCGTCCCCGACCTGCTGCCCGGCGACGGCGCCCAGGCGCTGGAGCACTCACGCCGATACGGCTGGGAGGGCGTGGTCGGGAAGAAGCGTGACTCCACCTATCAGCCGGGCCGGCGTTCGGCGTCGTGGATCAAGGACAAGAACTGGAACACCCAGGAAGTCGTCATCGGCGGCTGGAAGGCGGGCGAAGGCGGGCGCACCAGCGGCATCGGCTCGCTGCTGATGGGAATCCCGGGTCCGGACGGTTTGCGCTTCGCCGGACGTGTCGGCACCGGCTTCACCGAACGCGACCTGGCGAACCTGAAGAAGACGCTGGCGCCGTTGCGGACCGACCAATCCCCGTTTGACCTCCCGCTGTCCCGGCAGGACGCCAGGGGAGTGACGTTCGTCGAGCCGGTCCTGGTCGGCGAGGTGCGCTACAGCGAATGGACCCCGGATGACCGGTTGCGCCAATCGAGTTGGCGCGGGCTGCGGCCGGACAAGGAACCAAGTGAGGTGGTACGCGAGTGAAGTGGTTGACCTTTCGAGGTAGCGACGGCGAACGCGCCGGGGTGCTCTCCGGCGACACCATCCACGCGATGCCGCCGGGCGTGACGCTGCTCGACCTGATCGGCCGCGGCGCCGACGGGCTGCGCCAGGCCGGCGAAGACGCGTTGCGTTCCCCGTCGGCGGTGGCACGGCTCGACGAGGTCACGTTGCTCGCGCCGATCCCGCGCCCGCCGTCGATCCGGGACTCCCTGTGCTTCTTGGATCACATGCGCAACTGTCAGGCCGCGATGGGGGGCGGCCGTGAGCTGGCCGACACCTGGTATCGCATCCCCGCGTTCTACTTCGCCTGCCCGGCAACAGTTTTGGGACCCTACGAAGACGTACCGACGGCACCCGGAAGCGCGTGGCAGGACTTCGAATTGGAGATCGCCGCCGTCATCGGCGTCGGCGGCAAGGACCTGACCGTCGACCAAGCCGAACGCGCCATCATCGGCTACACCATCTTCAACGACTGGTCCGCCCGAGACTTGCAGCAGCGGGAAAGCCAGCTCGCGATCGGGCAGGGCAAGGGCAAGGACAGCGGGGTCACGCTGGGCCCCTACCTGGTGACGCCCGACGAGCTCGAGCCGTACCGCCGTGACGGCAGGCTCGACCTGCAGGTGACCGCGTTGGTCAACGACACCGTGATCGGCTCGGGGTCGACCGCCCAGATGGACTGGACCTTCGGCGAGGTCATCTCCTACGTCTCGCGCGGCGTGCCGCTCACGCCCGGCGACGTCATCGGCTCCGGAACCGTGCCCACCTGTACGCTCGTCGAGCACCTCAATCCCGGTGCGCTGGAATCGTTTCCGGGCTGGCTGCACGACGGCGACGTCGTCACCCTCCGGGTCGAGGGGCTGGGGGAGACCCGACAAACCGTGCGCGCCAGCGGGCCGCCGCACCCCCTGGCCGCCCGGCGCAACCCGGACGCGGCGCCCGCCGCGGCCCGGGTCAACCGGGCGCCGGCGAAGGTGCCCTACACCCGCGGCCTGCACGTGGTCGCCGACCGGGTGTGGGCGTGGACGCTCCCGGACGGCGGCTACGGGTGGAGCAACGCCGGGCTGATCGCAGGCGACGGTGCGTCGCTGCTCGTCGACACGCTGTTCGACCTGGCGTTGACCCGCGAAATGCTCGCCGCGATGCGGCCGGCGACGGATCGCGCGCCCATCACCGACGCCCTGATCACCCACTCCAACGGCGACCACACCCACGGCAACCAGCTGCTGGACGCGTCGGTGCGCATCCTCGCCGCGCAGGGCACCGCCGACGAGATCGCGCACGGGATGGCGCCCGAGATGCTGGCCATGGCGCAGACCGCCAACCTCGGCCCGGTCGCGACCCCCTACGTGCGAGACCGCTTCGGGCACTTCGACTTCAGCGGCATCAAACTGCGCAACGCCGATCAGACGTTCGACCGGAACCTGACCATCGAGGTCGGCGGGCGCCGCATCGACCTGCTGAACCTGGGCCCCGCCCACACCGCCGCCGATTCCGTCGTGCACGTGCCCGACGCGGGGGTGTTGTTCGGCGGCGACCTGCTGTTCATCGGCTGCACCCCGATCGTGTGGGCCGGCCCCATCGCCAACTGGATCGCGGCGTGCGATGCGATGATCGCGCTCGACGCCCCGATCGTGGTGCCAGGTCACGGGCCGGTCAGCGATCCGGACGGGATCCGCGCCGTCCGTGGATATCTCGCGCACGTCGCCGACCAGGCCGAGGCCGCCTACCGCAAGGGACTGTCGTGGGCCGAGGCCACCGACACGATCGACCTCGGCGAGTACGCGACGTGGCTGGACGCCGAGCGGGTCGTCGTCAACGTCTATCAGCGCTACCGCGAACTCGACTTGGACACACCACAACTGGAGGTAATGGCCTTGCTGGTGATGCAGGCCGAGTGGCTCGCCAAGCGGACCGGTTAGGACTTGATCGCCCGCACGAAACTGATCGTGGCGGCCGGGCCGTGCTCGGACTCCAGGAGCTCCGGCAGGCCGGCCGCGGCGAACAGGTCGGTGAGCGAAAACGTGGTCGTGTCCCACCCGTCGGCGCCCAGGTGCGCGGCGACGTCGGTGTGCTTGCCGGGGTAGGTCAGGGCGGCGATGTCCATGTCGAGCCCGTGGCGGCGCCAGCCCTCGGTCGTGCGCAACGCCTGCTCCTTTGACTGCTGCGAGGCGTCGTTGAGCGACCCATAGTCGGCGGCGAAGCGGCTGCCCTCGGCCGACAGTGGGGTGATCGAGTCCAGCAGGCGGACCTCGGCGTCCGGCGGCAGCCAACCGATGAGCACGCCCTCGGCCAGCCACGCCGTCGGTTGCGCGGGGTCGAAGCCGGCGTCTTGGAGTGCCGCCGGCCAATCCTCGCGGAGGTCGATGCCGATGGCGCGCAGCTCGGCGGTCGGGGCCGCGCCGATCTCCGACAGCGTCGCGGTCTTGAACGCGATCACCTCGGGCTGATCGATCTCGTAGACGGTGGTCCCGGCCGGCCAGGAAAGCCGGTACGGCCGTGCGTCGAGCCCCGACGCCACGATGACGACCTGGCGCACGCCCACCTTGCCGGCCGCGGCGAAGTAGTCGTCGTAAAACCGGGCGCGGGCGGCGAACGTGTCGACCATGCGGGGGAAAGGGACGTCCCTCTCGAGGTCGTCGGAGTCGAGCTCGCCGCTGGCCAGCTTCGTGAACACGTCCAGGCCGACGGCGCGGACCAGCGGCTCGGCGTACTTGTCGGTGATCACCGGCTGCGGACGTCGGGTGGCGGCCGCACGCGCCGCGGCGACCATGGTGGCGGTGGCGCCCACGCTGTTGGCCAGGTCCCAGGTATCACCCTCGCTTCGTGTCATGGTTCGCATGCTAGGCCGGGCCCCTGAACATCCGCTGTGTCGCTTACGGTTCACGTATGCCCGCAGTGGAATTCGCAACCCTCGAGGACAACATCGCCTGCATCACCCTCAACCGCCCGGAGCGCCTGAACGCGATCGACGGCGCGCTGATCGGCGGCGTGGAGGAGGCCCTCGACGCCCTCGGCGAGGGCGAGCACCGCGTCGCGATCCTGACCGGGGCCGGGCGGGGATTCTGCGCCGGCGCCGATCTCAGCGGCACCGGCGAGGCGTGGACCAAACCCAGACCTGCCAGCCCGCCGTTCAAGGTCAACTACGACTCGCAGGTTCGCCTGGCCGAGCTGTTCACCCGGATCTACGAACTGCCCATCCCGGTCATCGCCGCGGTCAACGGCGTCGCCGTCGGCGGCGGGCTGGCGTTCACCTTGGTCAGCGACATCCGCGTCGCGTCCGAGACCGCCCGGTTCGGATCGGTGTTCATCAAGGCCGGCTTCTCGTCGATGGACATGGGCACCAGCTACCTGCTGCCCAAGATCGTCGGCGCCGGAGTCGCTCGCGAATTGATGCTGACCGGCCGCATCATCGATGCGGCCGAGGCCTATCGCATCAAGCTGGTGCACGAGGTCGTGTCGCCGGATGACCTGATGCCGACGGCGCTCAAGCTGGCCCGATCGATCGCCCAGAACAACGCGTATGGCGTGTGGCAGACCAAGATTGGGCTCAACGCGGCGCTGGACGCGCCGAGTCTGCGTCACGCCATAGAGCTGGAGAACCGCACCCAGATCCTCAGCGGCTTCACCAACAACCCGCGCGAGGCCGCCACGGCGCACATGGAGAAGCGCCCCCCGAAGTGGGATCCGCTGTGACGCCTAGACTTTGACCTCCGGACGTTGAGTGTGAAACCTGGGCTTTCGGTGTGACTCCTGGGCGGCGAACGCGGAGGAATCGCGCCATGGGTTCACACTGAAAGCCGTGAGCTCACACTGAAGGCTCGGTGCCGGTCAGACTTTCGCGATCACGTTCTCGGCGAACATTTCCAGGTTGCGGATCTTGTTGTCCAGCGGCTCGTCGTCCTTGCCCATGATGTAAGGGATGCGGAAGCCGACGATCACGTCGGTGACGCCCTTGTCCTCGAGACGCTTGACGCCGTCCACCGTGAACCCGTCGACCGAGATGACGTGGATCTCGAACGGGCCGGTCTTGCCCTCCTCCTCGCGGTACCGCTTGAGCTTGGCGATCAGCGCGTCGAGTTCCTCCGGATCGCCGCCGCCGTGCATCCAGCCGTCCAGGCGGGCGGCGCGGCGCAACGCGGCGTCGGCGTGCCCGCCGATCAGGATCGGAATCGGCTTGGACGGGGCCGGGGTCATCTTGGTCTTCGGGATGTCGTAGAACTCGCCGTGGAATTCGAAGTAGTCGCCGGTGGTGAGGCCTTGGATGATTTCGATGCATTCGTCCATGCGCTTGCCGCGCTTGGCAAATGGAACGCCCAGCAGTTCGTAGTCCTCGGGCCACGGGCTGGTGCCCACGCCGAACCCGACTCGGTTGTCGGTCATTGCGGCCAGTGAACCGATCTGCTTTGCCACCAGCGCGGGTGGCCGGATCGGCAGCTTGAGGACGAAGAAGTTGAACCGCAGCTTCGACGTCACCGCGCCCAATGCCGATGTCAGGACGAAGGTTTCGATGAACTCCTTGCCGTCCAGGAACTCGCGGTTGCCGTCGGGGGTGTACGGATACTTCGAGTCGGACTCGAAGGGATAGGCGATGCTGTCGGCGATCGTCATGGCGTGGTAGCCGGCCGCCTCGGCCGCCTTGGCCAGCGGGATGTAGTAGCGAAAGTCCGTCATCGCCTCTGCGTAGGTGAACCGCACGTCTCCGCCTTCCTTGGGGGCCGTCATACGACATTAGAACGTGTTCTACTTTTACCCGCGTGCGGGTCCCCGAACAAGGCGCCAGCCGGTCAGAGCTGATTCTCGGGGCCGATCACGGCCCAGACCGTCTTGCCCGACGACGTCGGGGTGCTGCCCCAGGCGCGCGACAACGCGTCGACGATCGCCAGGCCGGACACGTCGATGCCCTTGTCCGGCGACTGCAGCCGCAGCGCCGGTGTGCTGCTGGCGTCGGACACCGCGATGGTCGCCGTCGCGCCATCGGTTTCGACCCGCATCATCGGCACGCTTCCGGTGTGCTCGAGCACGTTCTCCACGAACACGTTGACGACCACCAACGCGACCGGGATGAGCGGGGACTGCGACCACGCGGTCAGCCACTCCCGGACCAGCCGGCGTGACTCG
Source organism: Mycobacterium sp. NGS69 (assembly GCF_059812165.1). Taxonomy (NCBI): domain Bacteria; kingdom Bacillati; phylum Actinomycetota; class Actinomycetes; order Mycobacteriales; family Mycobacteriaceae; genus Mycobacterium; species Mycobacterium sp. NGS69. Next base: position 154,636 of record NZ_JCALCD010000008.1, on the reverse strand, counting down.
CGAAGACTGGTCAGGTTGGCGGGCAGTTCGGCATCGGCGTGCCGAACGGTGCGGCTGGTGAGCCGGTCGAGCGCCTTCAGCGCGGACTTTTCGGTGGCGTACACCGACATGAAGCGGGCCACCTCGCTTCGGGTGATCGCCTCGCGGGCGGCGCGATCGGCGCACACCAGCACTATCGGAACTCCGGGTCGGGTGTGCGCCTGCCAGCGCACGCCGATGAAGCCCGACCAGGCCGATTCCGCGGGCACCTGCAGCTTGGAGACGTTGACGACGACGGCGGACGGCTCGTCCAGGGTGGCCTTCGTGATGATGTCGCGCAGCGCCGCGGAGCTGCTGCTGTCGAGCACGCCCTCGACCGTGAGCACGACGACCGACTGCTCCGTGCGCGTCGAAACGGCCAGCGAGCTTGGTGACTCAGCTACCGCGCTCACCGCAGCCACCCCTTTCCCGTCAGGGCTTTATCCTCGCCGACCGCGACGCGGCAAGCCGTGTCATCCGGTTCCGCGTGTCTCAATAGCAATTTAGGCCCCCGCATTCCCAGCGTGAAAGAAGGCGGATGCGATTCCCTTATCCGGCCGTCCGCTGCCATATCCCCCGCTCCTGGAATTCGGCCGCCTATCCCGCCCCCACGAGATGAAAATGAGACTAACGCGATTACCCGAACGCCACGATCGGCAAACCTGCGGATTACCGCGCCGCTTCAGCTCAGCGCGTACGGCGGAGCGCCGACCCCCGCGACCGTGTGCGTGCCCCACGGCGTCAGCTCGACGATGCGGGCCGGCGCGCTGCGCTCGCCGACGGTCAGCGTGGCGGTGCGCGCCTGTTTGAGCGACTCGCCGGGCAGCGCCGCGGATCCGAAGACCGTGCCCTGCCAGTGGTAATGGCCGTCGATCGGGTCCAGGTGGCCGGCCAGACGCACGCGCACCGGATGGTCGGATCCGGCGACCGTCAGCGTCGCCGCGCCCTCGTAGGTCGCGTCGGGCCGGCTCGCGCCGGACGCGAGATCGAAGGCCGAAGCCACCGGCTGGGGCTGGGCGGGTCGCACGTAGAGGCGTTCGTTGAACACCCGCTGGCTGCTGCGGCGAACTTCGATGCGGGTGCTGCCGGTGCGCTCCATCAGCGCGACGCACTCGGCGACGTACCGCGCCTGCGCTCCGGTGTCGGGCCCGCTGATGAAGAAGTAGTTCGGGAAGCCGCGAAGGGCGACCCCGTAATAGGGCTCCATGCCGTCGCGCCAGCCCGCCTCGCCCGACATCGCGAACCCGGTGCCGTAGACGATGGCGTCGGCGTCGTGCTCGACTCCGTCGGCGGTGCGGAGGCGCGACGCGGTGATGGCGACGACGGCCGATCGCACGAGCGTGGGGCGCGCCTGGGCGTCGGCGGCCGGTCGGATGCGCCGGCGCAGCCAGCGCTTGGCGCGGGTGGCGGGCAGCGGCAGCTCGTCGACGACCCGGCGCGGCGGATGCGCGAAGACGGTGACGGAGGCCGCCGAGCTGATCAGCCACGGGATGTAATGGCCGGCGGTGGAATCGGCGCCTACGACGGCGACGCGCTTACCGGCCGGGTCGAAACCCGCCTGCCACCGCGCCGTGTGAAACGACTCGCCCCGGAATTCGTCGCGTCCGGCGAAGTCCGGAATCCACGGGACCCGCGCGGGCGGGTCGGCGGCCACCACGACCCGGGCCCGCACCGTCTCGCCGCCGTCCGTCGTCAACAGCCAGGTGTGGGTGGCGTCGTCGAACCGTGAGCCGGCCACTTCGCCCTCGAGCGTCACGACGTCGGCGACGCCCGCCCCTTGGAGGGCCGCCCGTGCGCTGTCTCCCGCTCCAAGGACGAGCACCCGATGGCAGCGCACGGGCGGCTCGGTCACAGGAATCTGCTGCGCTTCCAGGCGCGGCGGGCGATCGGGCCCAGCAGGCCCACCTCGGTCAGAAACGCCGCCAGCGGAGCGAAGCCGGCGACCTGGATCTCGCGGCGGTGTGCGCTGGTGCGCGCTGTCTTTCGTGCCCGCTTGGCGTCCAGGCCCACCCGCGCGTAGGGGATGGGGTTGCTGAACAAGTAGTTGAAGAAGTATCCGCCTAGCCCGTTGATGTTGGCCATGAACAACCGGTTGAGCCGCGGCATCTCGGCGGCACGCTTGCGCGCGCCGTCGCGGGCGAACTGAATGTGGCGGGCCTCTTCGGTGACGTGAATCCGCATGAGCCGCTGGATGATCGGCTGCAGTTCGGGATCGTCCATCATCTGCCGTTGCAGCGAGTCGAAGATTTCTTCGCCGATGAGGGCGGCCATCCAAAGCATCGAACCCCGCTGGAACGCCAGCGGCAGCGCGTTGATGATCCACCGGTGAAACAGCCTGGGGCGCACCGGCTTTGCGCCGATGCGTTCGATGGCCTTGCCGAACATGACCATGTGGCGGGTCTCGTCACCCAGCTCGGTCAGCTTGTAATGCGTCGAGGAGCTGGTGGGGTCCTCGTGCAAGATGGTCCGCAGCAACGACTGGTTGAGCATGTTCTCGAACCAGATTCCCGCCGAGAGCGTGTTGACCAGTTCTTGGCGGGACAGGTCGATCTGCTGCTCGCGCGTCATCTCGTCCCACATCGGCGTGTTGTAGAGCGACACCAGCCGCGGCGGCAGGTAGAACTTGTCGGGGTCCAGCGGCGCGTCCCAGTCGATGTCGACCACCGGCTCGTAGGACTTCTTGATCGAGCCCTTCAGCAATCGGTCCGAGAACTCTTCACGACTCGGCCCGCCCGGCTTCACCGCAGTCGTCATGGCGCGTCCCTTCGTTGGGTGCTGCAGACGGTACCCATGGTATCGGGTACCTGGGGTCCCGGCTAGGCCTTCGAGGTCTCGATTCGGCAATCTGATTTAAGCAGTGAGGAGGGCCTCTTGGGTCGGCATATTCACGTGATCGGCATCGGAGCCGGCGACCCGGGCTATGTGACCGTCCAGGCGATCGAGGCGCTCAACGACACGCAGGTGTTCTTCGCGATGGACAAGGGCGAGGCGAAAAGTGACCTGGTCGCGCTGCGACGGGAGATCTGCGCGCGGTTCATCCGCGAGCCCGGATACCGCTTCGTCGAGCTGCCCGACCCAAAGCGGTCCGCGGAGGCCGACTATCGCGAGGCGGTCGCGGAGTGGCACGCCGCGCGGGCGCGCGTCTGGGCGGACGCCATTTCCGCGGAACTCGGTCCCGACGGCGTCGGCGCCTTCCTGGCCTGGGGCGACCCGTCGCTCTACGACAGCACGCTGCGCATCCTGGGCGCCGTCGGTGTCGAGCTCGATTTCAGTTACGACGTCATTCCGGGGATCACCGCGGTCCAGGCGCTGACGGCGCGGCACCGCATCCCGCTCAACGAGGTCGGCGAACCGGTGCTGATCACGACGGGCAGGCAGCTGCGCCGGCAGGGCATGGCCGGCTCGGCGGTGGTGATGCTCGACGCCGACTGCTCGTTTCAGACCTGCCCGCCCGGCACGAAGATCTGGTGGGGCGCCTACCTGGGCACCGGCGACGAGCTGCTGGTGGCCGGCACCGTCGGCGAGGTCGCCGCGCGGATCGTGGAGCTGCGCGCCGACGCCCGCGCGCGGCACGGCTGGATCATGGACACCTATTTGCTCCGACCGGCAGACTGAAAGGCGTGCCCGAACTCCCCGAGATCGAAGCGCTGGTCGACCATTTGCGCCGCCACGCCGTCGGCGCGACGGTCGGGCGCGTCGACGTCGTCGCGTTTTCGGTGCTGAAAACCTTTGACCCGCCGATCAGCGCGCTGCACGGCCAGGCCGTGACGGGGGCCCAGCGCTGGGGCAAGTACCTGGGGTTGCAGGCCGGGCCGCTGTTCCTGATCGCCCACCTGTCGCGGGCCGGCTGGTTGCGGTGGTCCGACAAGCTGGCCGCGGCGCCGCTGCGGCCCGGCAAGGGCCCGATTGCGATGCGGGTGCACCTGGGCACGCCGGGTGCGGCGCCCGGCTTCGACCTCACCGAGGCCGGCACCCAAAAGCGGCTGGCGGTGTGGCTGGTCGACGACCCGCAGCTGGTGCCGGGCATCGCCGCCCTCGGGCCCGACGCGCTGGAGCTCAGCCCCGAGGACCTGGCCGGGGTGCTGTCGGGCAACACCGGCAGGATCAAGACCGTCATCACCGACCAGAAGGTGATTGCCGGCGTCGGCAACGCCTACAGCGACGAAATCCTGCACGTCGCGAAGATCTCGCCGTTCGCCACCGCGGGCAAGCTCTCCGACGAACAGCTGACCGCCCTGCACGACGCGATGATCTCGGTGCTGACCGACGCGGTCAGCCGCTCCGTCGGCCAGGGCGCCGCCATGCTCAAGGGGGAGAAGCGCTCCGGCCTGCGCGTGCACGCCCGCACCGGGCTGCCGTGCCCGGTGTGCGGCGACACCGTGCGCGAAGTGTCGTTCGCGGACAAGTCTTTTCAGTACTGCCCGACGTGCCAGACCGGCGGCAAGGTGCTCGCCGACCGCCGCTTGTCGCGGCTGCTCAAGTAGCCGCCGGCAGTGGCCGATATGCTGCCTGGGTGACTCGTCAGAAGATCCTCATCACCGGTGCCAGTTCCGGCCTGGGCGCCGGGATGGCGCGCTCCTTCGCCGCCAAGGGCCGCGACCTGGGGCTGTGCGCCCGTCGCACCGAACGGCTCGACGAGCTGAAAGCCGAACTGACGCAGCGGTATCCGGGAATCAAGATCGCCGTCGCCGCGCTGGACGTCAACGACCACGAGCGGGTGCCGAAGGTGTTCGCCGAAATCAGCGACGAGCTCGGTGGCGTCGACCGCATCATCGTCAACGCCGGAATCGGCCATGGCGCGAAGCTGGGTTCGGGCAAGCCGTGGGCGAACAGGAAAACCCTCCAGACCAACCTGGTGGCCGGTCTGATCCAGATCGAGGCCGCGCTGGAGATGTTCGCCAAGAGCGGCTCGGGCCACCTGGTGCTCATCTCGTCGGTGCTCGGCAACAAGGGGGTGCCGGGCGTCAAAGCCGCTTACGCCGCAAGCAAAGCCGGGATGCGCTCGCTGGGTGAGTCGCTGCGCGCCGAATACCGCGGCGGTCCGATCAAGGTTTCGCTGATCGAGCCGGGCTACATCGAGTCGGAGATGACCGCCAAGTCGGAGAGCACAATGTTCATGGTGGACAACGAAACTGGCGTCAAGGCGTTGGTCGACGCGATCGAACGCGAACCCGGCCGTGCCGTGGTGCCATGGTGGCCGTGGGGCCCGCTGGTGCAGTTGATGCGGGTGCTACCGCCCCCGCTGACGAAGGTGTTCGCGTGACTGCCGCGAGCAGACTCTAACTCGTGCGTCCCCGCTCCGTGCGGTAGCGGCGGACCAGCGCGTCGGTCGAACTGTCGGTCTGCGGCGCGGGTGAGGCGTCGGCGGTGATCACCGGAAGCAGCGCCTTGGCCTGCGTCTTGCCCAGCTCCACACCCCACTGATCGAACGAGTCGATGCCCCAGATCACCCCCTCGGTGAAGACCTGGTGCTCGTAGAGCGCGATCAGCTGGCCCAGCACCGACGGGGTGAGCCGGTCGGCCAAAATCGAAGTGGATGGCCGGTTTCCGGGCATGACCTTGTGCGGCACGACGTCGGCGGGCGTGCCCTCGGCGGCGATCTCCTCGGCGGTCTTGCCGAACGCCAGCACCTGGGTCTGGGCGAAGAAGTTGCTCATCAACAGGTCGTGCATGCTGCCGGTGCCGTCGGCGGTGGGGAGGTCGTCGACGGGTTGGCTGAAGCCGATGAAATCGGCCGGCACCAGCCGGGTGCCCTGGTGCAGCAACTGATAGAACGCGTGCTGGCCATTGGTTCCCGGTTCGCCCCAAAAGATTTCGCCGGTGTCGGTGGTGACCGGCGTGCCGTCGGCGCGGGTCGACTTGCCGTTGGATTCCATGGTCAGCTGCTGCAGGTAGGCCGCGAAGCGCGACAGATCGTTCGAATACGGCAGCACGGCGCGCGATTGCGCGCCCATGAAGTCGGAGTACCACAGCCCGATCAGGCCGAGCAGCACTGGCGCGTTGGACTCCAGCGGGGCGGTCTTGAAATGCCGGTCGACGATGTGGAATCCGGACAGGAAATCGGCGAACGCCTCCTTGCCGATGGCGGCCATCACCGACAGCCCGATCGCCGAATCGACCGAATAACGCCCGCCGACCCAGTCCCAGAACCCGAACATGTTGTCGGTGTTGATGCCGAAGTCGTCGACCAGGCGTTTGTTGGTGGAGACCGCCACGAAGTGCTTGGACACCGCGGCGTCGCCGAGCGCGTCGGTCAGCCAGCGGCGCGCGGCGGTCGCGTTGGTCAGCGTCTCCAGCGTGGAGAACGTCTTCGACGCGACGATGAAAAGCGTTGTGGCAGGATCCAAGTCGGCCAGCTTCGCGACCAGGTCGGCCGGGTCGACGTTGGAGACGAAGCGTGCCGAAATCCCGGCATCGGCGTAGTGGCGCAGCGCCTGGTAGACCATCACCGGACCGAGGTCCGACCCGCCGATTCCGATGTTGACCACGGTGCTGATCTTTTTCCCGGTGGCCCCGGTCCATTCACCGCTGCGTAACCGGTCGGTGAAGTCGCCCATGGCGTCCAGCACGGCGTGCACGTCCTCGACGACGTTTTGGCCGTCGACGATCAGCTCGGCGTCGCGGGGCAGCCGCAGCGCGGTGTGCAGCACGGACCGGTCCTCGGAGGTGTTGATGTGCGCCCCGGCGAACATCCGGTCGCGGCGCTCTTCGAGATTAGCCGTGCGCGCGAGGTCGACCAGCAGCCCCAGCGTCTCTCGGGTGACGCGGTGTTTGCTGTAGTCGATGTAGAGGTCGCCGACCGTGACGGTGAGCTCGCGGCCGCGATCGGGATCCTCGGCGAAGAACTGCCGCAGATGGGTCTGGCCGATTTGTTCGTGATGCCTGCGCAGGGCGTCCCACGCCGGGGTGGCGGTGATGTCGGGGATGGTTTGCACGGATGTCATGGGCGCCGCTCCTCCTCATCGCAAAGCTCTGCATCGTCGCCGACGCGGGTCATGGTTCGACCCTAATGCGGTCCGACGCAACCGAGCCAGGTGTGGGCGCCGCCGCTCAGTGCCCGAGCCGGCCCCGGCCCAGCCGCAGCAACAGCATCGCCAGGTCCTTACCCTCGGGACCGAGCTCGCTGTAGCGCTCGATGACCTTCATCTCACGGCTGTGCACCAGCCGGGTGCCGCCGGAGGCCATCCGCACCTTGCCGATCGCCTGCGAGACCTCGGCCCGCCGCTTCACCGCGGCCAGGATCTCGGCGTCCAGCCGGTCGATCTCCTGGCGCAACGCGTCAATGTCGGTGGCCTCTTGGGCCTCGACCATCTCGATGTTCATCTCTGCTAACTCCGCATTCTCTTGATGTGGGGGTTCTGGTCTCATCCGTTATCGGGCCTCACAAAAGAGACGAGCCCCGAATCCGGAAGCGGACCACGGGGCTCTGCGAAAGCAGCTACACCACGGGCACCGCTGGCCGGTACCCGTAGAAAAATCGGCGCTGCCTGTTGAGCATCCACCGAGTGTGCCACTAAGGGCCGCGACCACGCAAAAACGGTCACGCCGCGCCGGAGGGCCTGGCCAGCGGAGTAGTCGGCGGGCGGCGGTAAATTTGGACCGACATGAGTGTGCACGCGACCAGTAGTACTGAGGCCAAGTCCGCCCCGGAAGCAGAGCAGCTGCTCGACGGGCTCAACCCGCAACAGCGTCAGGCGGTGGTGCACGAGGGTTCGCCCCTGTTGATCGTCGCGGGCGCGGGCTCGGGCAAGACGGCCGTCCTGACGCGGCGCATCGCCTACCTGATCGCGGCGCGGGGCGTCGGCGTCGGCCAGATCCTGGCGATCACCTTCACCAACAAGGCCGCCGCGGAGATGCGCGAACGGGTGGTGCGGCTGGTGGGCCCCAGGGCCCGCGCGATGTGGGTGTCCACCTTCCACTCGACCTGCGTGCGCATCCTGCGCAACCAGGCGTCGCTGATCAAGGGCCTCAACTCCAACTTCTCGATCTACGACGCCGACGACTCGCGGCGCCTGCTGCAGATGATCGGCCGCGACATGGGGCTGGACATCAAGCGCTACTCGCCGCGGCTGCTGGCCAACGCCATCTCCAACCTGAAGAACGAGTTGGTCTACCCCGACGAGGCCGTGACGAACCTGACCGAGGATTCCGACGAGTTGAGCCGCACGGTGGCCTCCGTCTACGGCGAGTACCAGCGGCGCCTGCGGGCGGCCAACGCGCTGGACTTCGACGACCTGATCGGCGAGACCGTCGCGGTGCTGCAGACGTTCCCCGAAATCGCGCAGTATTACCGGCGGCGCTTCCGCCACGTGCTGGTCGACGAATACCAGGACACCAACCACGCGCAGTACGTGCTGGTCCGGGAATTGGTGGGCACTGAGACCGTCGACGACGTGCCGCCCGGCGAGCTGTGCGTGGTCGGCGACGCCGATCAGTCGATCTACGCGTTCCGCGGCGCCACCATCCGCAACATCGAGGACTTCGAGCGCGACTACCCCGACGCGAGAACCATTCTGCTGGAACAGAATTACCGGTCCACACAGAACATCCTGTCGGCCGCCAACTCGGTGATCGCCCGCAACTCCGGGCGCCGTGAGAAGCGACTGTGGACCGACGCGGGCGCCGGCGAGCTGATCGTCGGTTACGTCGCCGACAACGAGCACGACGAGGCCAGGTTCGTGGCGGAGGAGATCGATGCGCTCGCCGAGCGCGGCGAGATCACCTACAACGACGTGGCGGTGTTCTATCGCACCAACAACTCGTCGCGGTCGTTGGAGGAGGTCTTCATCCGCGCCGGAATTCCGTACAAAGTTGTTGGGGGAGTGCGGTTTTACGAGCGCAAGGAGATCCGCGACATCGTCGCCTACCTGCGGGTGCTGGACAACCCGGGCGACGCGGTCAGCATGCGGCGCATCCTCAACACGCCACGGCGGGGCATCGGGGATCGTGCCGAGGCGTGCGTCACGGTGTACGCCGAGAACACCGGCGCCAGCTTCGCAGACGCGCTGGTGGCCGCGGCCGAAGGCAAAGTGCCGATGCTGAATACGCGCGCGGAGAAGGCGATCGCGGGTTTCGTCGAGCTGCTGGACGACCTGAGGGGCCACCTCGACGACGACCTCGGTGACCTGGTCGAGTTGGTGCTCGAGCGCTCCGGATACCGCAACGAGCTGGAGTCCTCCACCGATCCGCAGGAGCTGGCCCGGCTGGACAACCTCAACGAATTGGTCAGCGTTGCACACGAATTCAGCACCGACCAGGCCAACGCGGCCGCGCTGGAGGAGTCGGAGCAGGCGCTCGAGGACGAAGACGTCCCGGACACCGGGGTGCTGGCGGCGTTTCTGGAGCGCGTGTCGCTGGTAGCCGACGCCGACGACATCCCCGAGCACGGCGCCGGCGTGGTCACGCTGATGACGCTGCACACCGCGAAGGGTCTGGAGTTTCCGGTGGTGTTCGTTACCGGCTGGGAGGACGGGATGTTCCCCCACATGCGGTCGCTGGACGATCCGACCGAGCTGTCCGAGGAGCGACGGCTGGCCTACGTCGGCATCACCCGGGCGCGTCAGCGGCTGTACGTGAGCAGGGCCATCGTCCGGTCCTCGTGGGGACAGCCGATGCTCAACCCGGAATCGCGCTTCCTGCGCGAGATTCCGCAGGAGCTCATCAACTGGCGGCGCAGCGCGCCCGCGCCATCGTTCAGTGCGCCGGTGAGCGGCGCCGGACGCTTCGGCGCGCCGCGCCCGTCGCCGACCCGCTCGGGGGCGAGCAAACGGCCGCCGCTGGTGCTGCAGCCCGGCGATCGGGTGACCCACGACAAGTACGGGCTCGGCCGGGTCGAGGAGGTTTCCGGCGTCGGCGAGTCGGCGATGTCACTGATCGACTTCGGCAGCGCGGGGCGCGTGAAGCTGATGCACAACCACGCCCCGGTCAGCAAGCTTTAGGACGCTGGTTACGCCAGCAGCCAGCGTTTGGTTTGCGGGTGAAACGCCAGCACCACGCTGGCGACCGGTAGCAGCCACAGGGTGTAGACGATCCACGCCACGCGCGCGCCCGCGATGAACACGCCGCCGTACGTCAGCACCGCGACCACCGCGCCGGCCGCGATGAGGTAGCGCCCCACCGGTCGATGCTGCAGCAACAAGATGACGCCCGAAACGGTGGTGATCGCGAACACCAGCGCGAGAAACGCCACCGCGATGCAGAACAGGCGGTCCGTGCGCCACCACCCCGCGATCAGGTCGGTGGCCACCACGGACGTGGCCCAGCCGCTGACAATGCTGACCGCGGCGGCGGCGACGGCGGTCAGGCCGCTCGGTTCGGGGCCCGGCAGCCCGACGCGCCGGGCGGGTGCCTCATACGAGGGCGGCTGCCGCGGGATCTGGGTGGTCGGCGACTCCGGCACGACGGGCATCGGCCCGGTCGGTGCCCGCCGGATGATCCGGGTCTGCGATTCCGAGGGGGGTGCTGCGGTCTCGGGCGGCGGGGCAGGGGGATCGTTCGGCGAACTCACCCTAGCCAGCGTAATTGCCGACGTTAAGTCCCCGCTTAGCGAGCCACGGCACGGGGTCGATCCGCTCCGTGCCGCCCTGCAGCACCTCGAAATGCAGGTGCGGGCCGGTGGAATTACCGCGGTTGCCCATGGTGGCGATCTGGTCGCCGGCCATGACGCGCTGGCCGACGCTGACCAGCGTCGTGTTGACGTGGCCGTAGAGCGTGACCGTGCCGTCGGCGTGGCGGAGCTTGACCAGTGCCCCGTAGCCGGCGGCCGGCCCGGAGTCGATGACGACGCCGTCGGACACCGCGTAGATCGGGGTGCCGATCGAGTTGGCCAGGTCGATTCCGGCGTGCAGCACACCCCAGCGGTACCCGAAGTTGGAGGTGAAGATCCCCTTCGTCGGCATCACATAGAGCGGCTGCTGCAACCGCGCCTCGCGCTGCGCGCGATCGTTGGCGTAGGCCACGCCCCTGGCGAATTCCTCGTTGTGCACCGCGGCGTTGGCCGCGGGCTGGACCGCGATCACCTGGGCGCCACGGACAGTGTTCGGCCCCGCCCCGCCGCTGAGCGCCGACGCGTTGGCCGTCAGCACCGCCTCCGTCTTGGGGGTGTCGGCGTGGCTGGTCGCCGTATGGGCGGCCGCCGCGGCCGCCCCGGCCGCCATCGCCGAGATCAGCAGGCGGCCCCTGGCCGCGCTCGTCGGCTGTTTGCGGTGCGCCCCGCCGCGGCGGATCACCGGGATGACGTCGGTGATGTCCGAGTGATTGGGACGGCGCCCTTCGATGCGCCCCTCGGTATCCGGGGCGTCGGGCTGGAACCTCGCCGGGACCGGCACGGCCGCGGGCGCGGCCAGCAACAGCGGGCCCAGGTCGTCTACGTCGTGCAGGTCGTCGAGCTCGGGAGCCAGCAGCACCCGAGCCTCGTTGTCGAAGGCCGAGTCGTTGCTGAAGTCCAGGTCATCGAGATCACCCGACTCGTCGGCGAATTCCAGGTCGTCGAAGTCGAATCCGTCGAGCGGAAGGATCTCGGTGACTTCGTTTCGGTTCGCCTCGGTCCACCGGCCACCGGCCGCGCGGCCGACCCTCACGACGCCGTTCGACACGGCAGAAGGACGGGCTAAACGGTGCTGCGACAAGCTGATTTGTCCTCGTATCGTGACCATAACGTTATCTGGACCCTAGGAAGGTATCCGCTAACCGACGGGGCTGGCAACCGCGGGCCAAGAACCCAACCAATATTGTGATTCGCATCACTTTTGAGGCTTGCCGGTATGCCGTGAGCTGTGCCACATCGGTGGACGCGACGGTAGCAGGCGTTCGGCGGGTGGATACAGTGCCACCGTGCGAGTTGCCGATTCCGGCGCCGCCGCCCACGTACAGGCCTAGCAGCAAGCCGACCGAAGACAGTGAGCCCATGGACCTTTTCGAATATCAAGCAAAAGAATTGTTCGCCAAGCACAACGTACCGAGCACGCCCGGCCGGGTGACCGACACCGCCGAGGGCGCCCGCGCGATCGCCGAGGAGATCGGTCGCCCGGTGATGGTCAAGGCGCAGGTCAAGATCGGGGGCCGCGGCAAGGCCGGCGGCGTCAAGTACGCCGCGACGCCCGACGACGCGTACGAGCACGCCAAGAACATCCTCGGCCTGGACATCAAGGGCCACATCGTGAAGAAGCTGCTGGTCGCCGAGGCCAGCGACATCGCCGAGGAGTACTACATCTCCTTCCTGCTCGACCGCGCCAACCGCACCTACCTGGCGATGTGCTCGGTCGAGGGCGGCATGGAGATCGAAGAGGTGGCCGCCACCAAGCCCGACCGGCTCGCCAAGGTTCCCGTCAGCGCCGTCAAGGGCGTCGACGAGGCGACCGCGCGGTCCATCGCCGAGCAGGGCCACCTGCCGGCCGAGGTGCTCGACGCCGCGGCGGTCACCATCTCCAAGCTGTGGGAGCTTTTCGTCGCCGAGGACGCGACGCTGGTCGAGGTCAACCCGCTGGTGCGCGATCCGCAAGACCGGATCCTGGCGCTGGACGGCAAGGTCACGCTGGACGCCAACGCCGACTTCCGCCACCCCGATCACGCCGAGTACGAGGACCGCGACGCCACCGACCCGCTGGAGCTCAAGGCCAAGGAACACCACCTCAACTACGTCAAGCTCGACGGCGCCGTCGGCATCATCGGCAACGGCGCGGGCCTGGTGATGTCGACCCTCGACGTCGTCGCGTATGCCGGTGAGAAGCACGGGGGCGTCAAGCCGGCCAACTTCCTCGACATCGGCGGCGGCGCCTCGGCGGAGGTGATGGCCGCCGGCTTGGACGTGGTCCTGGGTGACCAACAGGTCAAGAGCGTGTTCGTCAACGTCTTCGGCGGCATCACGTCTTGCGACGCGGTCGCCACCGGCATCGTCAAGGCGCTGGAAATCCTCGGCGACGAGGCCAACAAGCCGCTGGTGGTGCGCCTCGACGGCAACAACGTCGAGGAGGGCCGCCGCATCCTGACCGAGGCCAACCACCCGCTGGTGACGCTGGTGGCCACGATGGACGAGGCCGCCGACAAGGCCGCCGAGCTGGCCAGCGCCTGAAAGGACTTCTGAACATGTCGATCTTTCTGAACAAGGACAACAAGGTCATCGTCCAGGGCATCACGGGCAGCGAGGCCACCGTGCACACCGCCCGAATGCTCAAGGCGGGCACGCAGATTGTGGGCGGCGTCAATGCGCGCAAGGCGGGCACCACCGTCACGCACGAGGACAAGGGCGGCCGGATCGTCAAGCTGCCGGTGTTCGGCAGCGTCGCCGAGGCGATGAAAGAGACCGGCGCCGACGTGTCGATCATCTTCGTGCCGCCGAAGTTCGCCAAGGACGCCATCATCGAGGCCGTCGACGCCGAGATCCCGCTGCTGGTCGTCATCACCGAGGGAATTCCGGTGCAGGACACGGCATTTGCGTGGGCTTACAACGTGGAGAAGGGCGGCAAGACCCGGATCATCGGGCCGAACTGCCCCGGCATCATCACCCCGGGCGAGGCGCTGGTGGGCATCACCCCGGCCAACATCACCGGTTCGGGCCCCGTCGGGCTGGTGTCCAAGTCCGGCACGCTGACCTACCAAATGATGTACGAGCTGCGCGATTTCGGGTTTTCGACGTCCATCGGCATCGGCGGGGACCCGGTGATCGGGACCACCCACATCGACGCCATCGAGGCGTTCGAGAAGGACCCCGACACCAAGGTCATCGTGATGATCGGTGAGATCGGCGGCGACGCCGAGGAGCGCGCGGCCGACTACATCAAGGCCCACGTCTCCAAGCCGGTCGTCGGCTACGTCGCGGGATTCACCGCGCCCGAGGGCAAGACGATGGGCCACGCGGGCGCCATCGTGTCCGGCTCGTCGGGCACCGCGGCCGCCAAGAAGGAGGCCCTTGAGGCCGCGGGCGTCAAGGTCGGCAAGACCCCGTCGGAGACCGCCGCGCTGGCGCGGGAGATCCTCGCCAGCCTGTAAGCGTTGTCTTGCGCTGAGCAGACGCAGAATCGCACGCCGCTACGCGGATTTGTGCGATTCTGCGTCTGCTCGCGCTGCTCGCGCTAAGCCGAGGCGGCACTCACAGGCCCGGTAGCCCTACGGGATCCCCTTGGTCCCGGGTATTCCGTCCGCGCCGAATAGCAACGCCGAGCCGCCTTGGCCGCCGGGGCCGCCGACGACGCCGCCGTTGCCACCGTTGCCGCCGTTGCCGCCGTTGCCGACCAGCCCCGCGTTGCCGCCGTTGGCGCCGCTCCCGCTGACATCGCCGCCGGCGCCGCCGGCGCCCCCGTTGCCGACGAGAATGCCGGCGTTGCCGCCGCCGCCGCCGGCGCCGCCCAGGCTGCCCAACCCGCCAGTCCCGCCATCGCCACCGGACCCGACGAGCTTTGCGCCGGCCCCGCCGTGCCCGCCGGCGCCGCCGGTGTCGGCCAAAATTGCGTCGCTTCCGCCGGCGCCGCCGGCGCCGCCCATCCCGAAGAGGTATCCGGCGTCGCCGCCTGCGCCGCCGTTGCCGGCGGCCTGCAAAGCGCTGTCCCCGCCCGCGCCGCCGATCCCGCCGCCGCCGAACAGGAGGCCGCCGCCTCCGCCGGTCCCGCCGGTTCCACCAAGGCCGCCTGCGGGTCCGCCGGCCCCGCCGCGGCCACCGGCGCCGCCGGTGCCGATCAGGCCGCCGCTGCCACCCGCGCCGCCGGCCCCGCCGGCAACGCCGCTGTGATTCGAGGAGCCGCCGGCTCCACCGGCGCCGCCGGTGCCGAACAGCCCGGCAGCCCCGCCATTGCCGCCGACTCCGGCGGGCAAGGCGCCAAAGACCCCGCCGCCTGCCCCGCCAGCACCGCCGGTGCCGAAGAACAGCCCGCCGGCCCCGCCGCTGCCGCCGTTGGCCCCGAACTCGCCGACGCCGCCCGGCCCGCCGTTGCCGATCAGCCCGGCGGCCCCACCGTTACCGCCTGTCGGGTGTGCCGAGCTTCCGGACCCGCC
Source organism: Mycobacterium sp. NGS69 (assembly GCF_059812165.1). Lineage (NCBI taxonomy): Bacteria > Bacillati > Actinomycetota > Actinomycetes > Mycobacteriales > Mycobacteriaceae > Mycobacterium > Mycobacterium sp. NGS69. Next base: position 139,633 of record NZ_JCALCD010000008.1, on the reverse strand, counting down.
GGCGCCGCCGTTGCCCCACAGAAACCCGCCGGCCCCGCCGGTTGCCCCGGAGCCCGCCGGCGCGTTGGCGCCGTTGCCGATCAGCGGGCGTCCGAACAACGTTTGGGTGGGCGTGTTGATCACGCCGAGCAGCTGCTGCTCGAGCGCCACCAGCGGGTTGGCGTTGGCGGCCTCGGTGGCGGCGTATGCGCCCGCTCCGGCGTTGAGGGCCCGGACGAACTGTGCGTGGAAGGCCGCCGCCTGTGCGCTGAGCGCCTGATAGGCCTGGCCTTGTGCGCCGAACAACGCCGCGACGGCCGCCGACACCTCGTCGCCGCCCGCGGCCAGCACCTCGGTGGTCGTGGTCGCCGCGGCCGCATTGGCAGTAGAAAGCGTCGACCCGATATTCGACAGATCCGTTGCGGCCGCTGTCACCAGTTCCGGCGTCGCGATCAGGAACGACATGGGACACCTCCCACCACGTCACGATTCGACGTGACGGAGCAAATCGTATCGCTGGCGCCCGCGACCCGGGGCCTTTTGCTAGACCATCGCCGCCAGCTTGCCGGCCAGCCGTTCCACGTAGGCGGCGATCTCGTCCTCGGGGCGGTCCGGCAAACCGAACAGCACCTCGGTCACCCCCAGCTCGGCCCAGCGCGCCAGCTTCTCGGGGATCGGCTTGAAGTCCAGCGCGACGATCTGCGGAGCGCCGTCGCGACCCGCGGCGGCCCAGGTGTCCTGCAGCAGCTTGACCGGCTCGTCGATGTCGAAGTCGCGCGGCGTGGTGATCCAGCCGTCGGCGCTGCGCGCGATCCACTTGAAGTTCTTCTCGTTGCCGGCCGCGCCCACCAGCACCGGAATGTGCGATTGCACCGGCTTGGGCCAGGCCCAGCTGGGACCGAACTTGACGAATTCGCCGTCGTAGGCGGCCTCTTCTTCCGTCCACAAGGCGCGCATCGCCTCGATGTACTCGCGCAACATGGTGCGGCGCCGCCCCGGCGGCACCCCGTGGTCGGCGAGCTCGTCGGTGTTCCACCCGAACCCGACGCCGAGGCTGACGCGGCCGCCCGACAGATGGTCAAGGGTGGCAATGCTTTTCGCCAACGTGATCGGGTCGTGCTCGACGGGCAGGGCGACCGCGGTCGACAGGCGCACCCGCGACGTGACTGCGCACGCCGCGCCGAGGCTCACCCACGGGTCCAGCGTGCGCATGTAGCGGTCGTCCGGCAGCGACGCGTCGCCCGTCGTGGGATGCGCCGCCTCGCGCTTGACCGGGATGTGGGTGTGTTCCGGCACGTAGAACGTGTGGAAGCCGTTGTCGTCGGCAAGCTTGGCGGCCGCCGCGGGGGAGATGCCACGATCGCTGGTGAAAAGCACTAGCCCGTAATCCATGCCCTGGATTAGAACGTGTTCTACCGATGCGGGGCAAGCTGCGCAGGCGCGGCGCCGCGGCGCGGCCGCCCGGACGTGCGCTAGCGTGGGTGATCGATCGCGTCGCAACGCAACATGGGGAAGGTGTTTCGAAGCGGCGCGCCCGGCGGCACAGCGTCGCGCTTGAGTGTGACACCGCCGCGACACTTCAAGACCACGGGAAGCAACAGGAGGAGTCATGACCTACTCGCCCGGGAGCCCCGGATATCAAACCCCGCAGCCTGGCGGCTCCTATGCGGGCGCCACGCCGTCGTTCGCCAAGACCGACGACGGCGAAAGCAAGCTTCCGCTGGTCCTGAACGTCGCCGTCGTGGTGCTCGGCATCGCGGTGTATCTACTCAACTTCGGCCCGACGTTCGTCATCGGCGCCGACCTGGGTCCGGGTGGTGGACGCGCCGGCGATGCGGGCACCGCGGTCATCGTCGCGGTGCTGGCTTCCCTGCTGGCCGCAATCAGCTTGCTGCCCAAGGCCAAGAGCTACGTGGGAATCGTCGCGGTGATCGCGGTGCTGGGTGCGCTGCTGGCCATCACCGAGACCGTCAACACGCCCGCCGGTTTCGCGATCGGCTGGGCGATGTGGCCGTTGGTGGCCTGCAGCATCTTCCAGGCGCTCGCCGGCGTCGGCGCGTTGCTGCTGGACGCCGGCGTCATCACCGCGCCCGCCCCGCGGCCCAAGTACGACCCCTACGCGCAGCAGTATGGCCAGTACGGGCAATACGGCCAGTACGGGCAGTACGGCCAGCAACCGTCGTATTACGGCCAGCAGCACGCGGGACACCAAGAGCCGCCGCGGCCTTCCGGCTACGGCGCCCAGTACGGGGGCTATCCGTCGAGCCAGGACGTAACCCAACAGGCGATCCCGACGTCGACCGGCGGCTTCGGTGCACAGCCGTCGCCGCAATCCGGGCCCCAGCCGGCGGCGCATCAGCAGGGGCCGTCCACGCCACCCACCGGCTTTCCCAGCTTCAGCCCGCCGCCCTCGTCCAACGCCAGTGGCGCGGAGTCGCAGACGGGTTCGGCCCCGGCCGACCAATCCAGCCCGACCGGCGGCCAGGAGCAGCAACAATCGCCGTCGTCCGGGCCGGCGGCACCGGCCTAAGCCTGCGCTCTCGCGCGTAGTCGGGCACGTGCGCCAAGAGTGACGAGGGTGTCGGAAAGCGCGGACAGCCAGGCGGCGGGCGCTCGCCAGGCGCGCGACCTTGTCCGGGTGGCGTTCGCGCCGGCCGTCGTGGCGTTAGGCATCATCGCCGCGGTCACGTTGCTGCAATTGCTGATCGCCAACAGCGACATGACCGGCGCGCCGGGAGCGATCGCGAGCATGTGGCTCGCGGTGCACCAGGTGCCGATCTCGATCGGCGGCCGCGAACTGGGCGTGTTGCCGCTGCTGCCGGCCATGTTGATGGTGTGGGGCACCGCGCGCAGCAGCGCGCGGGCCACCTCTCCCTCGTCGTCGTGGCTGGTGGTCCGCTGGGTGATCGCTTCCGCGCTGGGTGGGCCGCTACTGATGGCGGCGATCGCGCTGGCGGTCATCCACGACGCGTCGTCGGTGATCACCGAGTTGCAGACGCCCAGCGCCCTGCGGGCTTTCACCAGCGTGCTGGTGGTGCACGCGATCGGCGCGGCGATCGGCGTGTGGTCGCGGGTGGGCCGGCGCGCGCTGGCGGCATCGCCGCTGCCCAATTGGCTCGGAGATTCGTTGCGCGCCGCGGTCGCCGGAGTGCTGGCGTTGCTCGGGCTTTCCGGCCTGGTGACCGCGGGCTCGCTGGTCGTGCACTGGTCGACGATGCAAGAGCTCTACGGGATCACCGATTCGATATTCGGCGAGTTCAGCTTGACGGTGTTGTCGGTGCTTTACGCGCCCAACGTCATCGTCGGCACGTCGGCGGTCGCCGTCGGATCCAGCGCCCACCTCGGTTTCGCGACGTTCAGTCCGTTCACCGTGTTCGGCGGCGACATGCCCGCGCTGCCGATCCTGGCCGCGGCCCCCACGCCGCCGCTCGGCCCGGTCTGGGTCGCGCTGCTCATCGTGGGCGCCTCGTCCGGCGTGGCGGTGGGACAGCAGTGCGCCCGGCACGCGCTGCCGCTGTTGCCGGCGCTGGCCAAGCTGCTGGTGGCCTCGGTCGCCGGGGCGCTGGCGATGTCGTTGCTGGCGTACGGGGGCAGCGGCCGGCTTGGGAACTTCGGTCACGTCGGCGTCGACCAGGGGGCGCTGCTGATCGGCGTGTTCTTCTGGTTCGCGGTGGTCGGCTGGACAACCGTGGTGATGGCCGGCGGGATCTTGCCGGTCCGGCTGAGGAGGCCCAGGCGACCGAAGGCCGCCGCAGCCGCGGAGCCGGCGGACTTCGCGGAGCAATTCGACGAGCCGGATGACGAGCTGGTTGACGAAGAGCCGGCCGGTGAACCGGTCGAGGAGGAGCCGAGAGCCGGCGAAGACGACGAGTCGGCCCGCGAGTCGGCCGCCGGCGACGACGAGGCGCCCGACTAGGTCTGATTGTCGGGCTTCTCAGCGCGCCGTGCCGGCGCGCATCGTCGCCCGACTAGGCTCCCCGTTGTGCCCCAACCGCTTCACGTGCCCCCGAGCGCGCCGGCGCGGGTGGTGGTGCTGGCGTCGGGCACCGGTTCGCTGCTGGGCTCCCTCATCGAAGCCGCCACGGGTGACTATCCGGCGCGAATAGTCGCCGTCGGCGTGGATCGCGAATGTCGGGCCACCGAGGTCGCGGCGGCCTCGTCGCTGCCGGCGTTTACGGTCCGCCTCGGCGATTACCCCGACCGCGTGGCCTGGGACGCCGCCATCACCGAGGCCACCGCCGCGCACTCGCCCGACCTCATCGTTTCGGCGGGATTCATGAAAATACTTGGCCCGCAGTTCCTTTCGCGCTTCTGCGGCCGCACGCTCAACACGCATCCGGCGCTGCTGCCGGCATTCGCGGGAGCGCATGCCGTGCCCGACGCGCTGGCTTACGGTGTGAAGGTCACCGGCTGTACGGTGCACCTGGTAGACGCCGGAATGGACACCGGGCCGATATTGGCGCAGGAGCCCGTCCCGGTGCTCGACGGCGACAACGAAGAGACACTGCATGAGCGCATCAAGGTCATCGAACGGCGACTGTTGGTGGATGTGGTGGCCGCGATCGCAACCCGCGGCGTGACCTGGACCGGACGAAAGGCGACCATAGGATGAGCGACGAGTCAAGAAGGGCGATTCGCCGCGCGTTGATCAGCGTGTACGACAAGACGGGGCTGATCGGACTCGCCGAGGGTCTGAGCGCGGCGGGCGTGGAGATCGTCTCGACCGGCTCGACCGCGAAAACCATTGCCGACAAAGGGATTCCGGTCACCCGGGTGGAGGAGCTGACCGGCTTCCCCGAGGTGCTCGACGGGCGGGTCAAGACCCTACACCCGCGGGTGCACGCCGGGCTGCTGGCCGACCTGCGCAAGCCCGAGCACGCCGCGGCGCTCGAGGAGCTCGGGATCGCGGCGTTCGAACTGGTCGTCGTCAACCTCTATCCGTTCAGCGAGACCGTCGACTCCGGTGCGGGCATCGACGAATGCGTCGAACAGATCGACATCGGCGGACCGTCGATGGTCCGGGCGGCTGCCAAAAACCATCCCAGTGTGGCGGTGGTGGTCGACCCGCTCGGCTATGACGGGGTGCTCGCCGCGGTGCGCAACGGCGGATTCACCCTCGCCGAGCGCAAAAGGCTGGCGTCACTTGCGTTTCAGCACACCGCGGACTACGACATCGCCGTCGCCGGCTGGATGGAGTCGACGCTCGCACCCGAGCATCCGCCCACGGCGTTCCCGCAGTGGCTCGCCGGCAGCTGGCGGCGCACCGCGATGCTGCGCTACGGGGAGAACCCCCACCAGCAGGCGGCGCTGTACAGCGACCCCGGCGCCTGGCCGGGGCTGGCGCAGGCCGAGCAGCTGCACGGAAAAGAGATGTCCTACAACAACTTCACCGACGCCGACGCGGCGTGGCGCGCGGCCTTCGACCACGAAGAGATCTGCGTGGCAATCATCAAGCACGCCAACCCTTGTGGGATCGCGATCTCGTCGGTATCGGTGGCCGACGCCCACCGCAAGGCCCACGAATGCGATCCACTGAGCGCCTTCGGCGGGGTGATCGCGTCGAACACCGAAGTCAGCGTCGAGATGGCCGAATACGTCAGCACCATCTTCACCGAGGTGATCGTGGCGCCGGCGTACGCGCCGGGTGCCGTCGACGCGTTGACGCGCAAGAAGAACATCCGGGTGTTGGTCGCCTCCGAGCCGCTGGCCGGCGGCACCGAGCTGCGACCGGTCAGCGGGGGACTGCTGGCACAACAACGCGACCAACTCGACGCACACGGCGACAACCCGGCGAACTGGACCCTGGCCACCGGGGCGCCGGCCGACCCGAACACCTTGACCGACCTGGTCTTTGCGTGGCGGGCCTGCCGCGCGGTCAAGTCGAACGCGATCGTGATCGCCGCCGACGGCGCCACCGTCGGCGTCGGCATGGGGCAGGTCAACCGGGTCGACGCCGCCCGGCTCGCCGTCGAACGCGGCGGCGACCGGGTCCGCGGCGCGGCCGCGGCGTCGGACGCGTTCTTCCCGTTCCCCGACGGACTCGAGACGCTGACCGCCGCCGGGGTGAAGGCGGTGGTGCACCCAGGCGGATCGGTGCGCGACGACGAGGTCACCGCGGCCGCGGCCAACGCCGGCGTCACCCTGTACCTAACCGGGGCCCGTCACTTCGCGCACTAGAACACTTAGCGCGTGGGCGCGGGACGTTACGCGTAGCGTGGAGAGGTGCCATCACCGAGCAACATGCCCCGCACGGTCGGCGAACTGCGCGCCGCCGGCCACCGCGAACGGGGAGTCAAACAGGAAATCCGCGAAAATCTGCTGACCGCGCTGGCCGAGGGGGACGAGGTCTGGCCGGGCATCCTGGGCTTCGACGACACCGTGCTGCCTCAGCTGGAGCGCGCTCTGATCGCCGGTCACGACTTCGTGCTGCTGGGCGAACGCGGCCAGGGCAAGACCCGGCTGCTGCGGGCCCTGGTCGGGCTGCTCGACGAGTGGACACCCGTGATCGACGGGGCCGAGCTGGGCGAGCATCCCTATCGGCCGATCACGCCGGAATCGATCCGCCGGGCCGCGACCCTGGGCGACGACCTGCCCGTGGCGTGGAAGCACCGCAGCGAGCGCTACACCGAGAAGCTGGCCACGCCGGACACCAGCGTCGCCGACCTGGTCGGTGACATCGACCCGATCAAGGTCGCCGAGGGCCGCAGCCTCGGCGACCCGGAGACCATTGCCTACGGACTGATCCCCCGCGCGCACCGCGGCATCGTCGCGGTCAACGAGCTGCCCGACCTCGCCGAGCGCATCCAGGTGTCCATGCTCAACGTGATGGAGGAGCGCGACATCCAGGTCCGCGGCTACACGCTGCGCCTCCCGCTGGACGTGCTGGTGGTCGCCAGTGCCAACCCCGAGGACTACACCAACCGGGGCCGCATCATCACCCCGCTCAAGGACCGGTTCGGCGCGGAGATCCGCACCCACTACCCGCTGGAGCTGGAGGCCGAGGTGGGCGTGATCGTCCAGGAAGCCCACTTGAGCGCCCAGGTGCCCGACTACCTGATGCAGGTGATGGCGCGGTTCGCCCGGTACCTGCGCGAGTCCAACTCGGTTGACCAGCGGTCCGGGGTGTCCGCGCGCTTCGCGATCGCGGCCGCGGAGACCGTCGCGGCCGCCGCCCGGCACCGCGGCGCGGTGCTGGGGGAGACCGACCCGGTGGCCCGGGTGGTCGACCTGGGCACGATCATCGACGTGCTGCGCGGCAAGCTGGAATTCGAGTCCGGCGAGGAGGGCCGCGAACAGGCCGTGCTGGAGCACCTGTTGCGCCGCGCGACCGCCGACACCGCGGCCCGGGTGCTGGGCGGCATCGACGTCGGCGCGTTGGTGGCCGCGGTCGAGGGCGGCTCGGCGGTCACGACGGGCGAGCGGGTGTCGGCCAAGGACGTACTCGCCGCCGTCCCCAACCTGCCCGTCGTGGACAAAATCGCGGCCAAGCTGCACGCCGAATCCGAAGGTGAGCGCGCGGCGGCATTGGAACTGGCGCTCGAGGCGTTGTATCTGGCCAAGCGGATCGACAAGGTGTCCGGGGAGGGCCAAACCGTCTATGGCTAGAGGGCATTCGTCCCGATACTCGGCGTACACCGGCGGGCCCGACCCGCTGGCGCCGCCGGTGGATCTGCGCGAGGCGCTCGAACAGATCGGCCAGGACGTGATGGCCGGCACGTCGCCGCGGCGCGCGCTCTCGGAGCTGCTGCGCCGCGGCACCAAGAACATGCCCGGCGCCGACCGGCTGGCTGCCGAGGCGAACAAGCGCCGTCGGGATTTGTTGCGCCGCAACAACTTGGACGGCACCCTGCAGGAGATCAAGAAGCTACTCGACGAGGCGGTGCTGGCCGAGCGCAAGGAGCTGGCCCGCGCGCTGGACGACGACGCGCGCTTCGGCGAGCTGCAGCTGGACGCGCTCCCGGCATCACCCGCCAAGGCCGTCCAGGAGCTTTCCAACTACGACTGGCGCAGCGGCGAGGCCCGCCAAAAGTACGAGCAGATCAAGGATTTGCTCGGCCGCGAAATGCTGGACCAGCGCTTCGCGGGGATGAAGCAGGCCCTGGAGGGCGCCACCGACGAGGATCGCCAGCGCGTCACCGAGATGCTGGACGACCTGAACGAGCTGCTGGACAAGCACGGCAAGGGCCAGGACACCCAGCAGGACTTCGAAGACTTCATGGACAAGCACGGCGAGTTCTTCCCGGAGAACCCGCGCAACGTCGACGAGCTGCTGGACTCGCTGGCCAAGCGCGCCGCCGCGGCGCAGCGCTTCCGCAACAGCCTGAGCCCCGACCAGCGCGCCGAGCTGGACGCGTTGGCGCAGCAGGCATTTGGCTCACCGGCGCTGATGGAGGCGCTGGGCCGGCTCGACGCCCACCTGCAGGCGGCGCGGCCCGGCGAGGACTGGACCGGCTCCGAGCAGTTCTCCGGCGATAACCCGTTCGGCATGGGCGAAGGCACGCAGGCGATCTCGGACATTGCCGAACTCGAGCAGCTGGCCGAGCAACTGTCGCAAAGCTACCCGGGCGCCACCATGGACGACGTCGACCTGGACGCGCTGGCCCGCCAGCTCGGCGACGAGGCGGCCATCGACGCGCGCACGCTCGCCGAATTGGAACGGGCCCTGGTCAATCAGGGGTTCCTGGACCGGGGTTCGGACGGCCAGTGGCGGCTCTCGCCCAAGGCGATGCGCCGGCTCGGGGAGACGGCGCTGCGCGATGTGGCGCAACAGCTTTCGGGTCGACACGGCGAGCGCGATCATCGGCGCGCGGGCGCCGCCGGCGAATTGACCGGTGCGACGCGGCCCTGGCAATTCGGTGACACCGAGCCGTGGAACATTCCCCGCACGCTGACCAACGCGGTGCTGCGGCGGGCGGGGACCGCGACGACGGCCGGTCCGGACGGCGCGGGCGTTTCGCTAAACATCACGGTCGACGACGTCGAGGTCTCCGAGACCGAGACCCGCACGCAGGCCGCCGTGGCGCTCTTGGTCGACACGTCGTTTTCGATGGTGATGGAGAATCGCTGGCTGCCGATGAAGCAGACGGCGCTCGCGCTCAATCACCTGGTGTGCACGCGTTTTCGCTCGGACGCCCTGCAGATCATCGCCTTCGGCCGGTACGCCCGCACGGTCACGGCCGCCGAGCTGACCGGCCTGGAGGGCGTCTACGAGCAGGGCACCAACCTGCATCACGCGCTGGCGCTGGCGGGTCGCCACCTGCGCCGGCACCCCAACGCGCAACCCGTCGTGCTGGTGGTGACCGACGGTGAGCCGACCGCTCACCTGGAGGACTTCAATGGCGACGGGTCGGCGGTGTTCTTTGACTACCCGCCGCATCCGCGGACCATCGCCCACACCGTGCGCGGATTCGACGACATGGCAAGGCTCGGCGCGCAGGTGACGATTTTCCGGCTCGGCGACGACCCGGGGCTGGCCCGGTTTATCGACCAGGTCGCGCGGCGCGTCGAGGGCCGCGTCGTGGTGCCCGACCTCGACGGCCTGGGGGCCGCCGTGGTGGGCGACTACCTGCGGTCGCGGCGGCGACGTTAGTCAGCGGTAGCCGCTTGAGTGGAATAGAGGCTTCCCCGACCGGGTAGTCGGGCGAAGAGGTAAGGAGACGCATGAGCAACGTTCCAACGATCGAACTCAACGACGGTGTGCGCATCCCACAGCTTGGTTTCGGCGTGTTCCAGATCAAGCCCGACGAGACGGCCGCGGCCGTCAAGGGCGCCCTCGACATCGGATACCGGCACATCGACACCGCGGAAATGTATGGCAACGAAAGGGAAGTCGGTCAAGGCATCCGCGACGCCGGCCTGGACCGCGCCGACGTTTTCGTCACCAGCAAGCTCAACAACGGCTTCCACGAGCCCGACGACGCGCGCCGCGCATTCGACAAAACGCTGGAGGCCCTGGGTTCCGACTACGTCGACTTGTTCCTCATTCACTGGCCGCTGCCCACGCTCTACGGCGGGGACTTCGTCTCCACCTGGAAAGTCCTCGAAGAGTTCGCCAAGGACGGCCGCGCCCGCAGCATCGGCGTGTCGAACTTTCAGACCGCGCATCTGGAGCGCCTCGCCGCGGAAACCGAAACGGTCCCTTCGGTCAACCAGATCGAGGTTCATCCGTACTTCACCAACGAGCAGGTCCGCGCCTACGGGCGCGACCACGGCATCGTCACCGAGGCGTGGTCGCCGATCGCCCAGGGCAAGGTGCTCGGCGATCCGGTGATCAACCGCATCGCCGACGCGCGCGGCAAGTCGCCGGCGCAGGTGGTGTTGCGCTGGCACATGCAGCGCGGCGACATCGTCTTCCCCAAATCGGTTACGCCGGAACGGATCAGGGAGAACTTCGAGCTGTTCGACTTCGATCTGGACGGCGCCGACATGGATGCGATCTCGGCGCTCGACAAGGGGGAACCGGGCAGGAGGGGCCCCAACCCGGACAAATTCGACTACATTCCGGGCTAGCGAGGCTCAGAGAGCCAGGGGCAGAACGCTATCGGGGCCGGCGGGCCTTGCGCTTGATGCCCACCCCGCCCCAGAGCGAGAAGCCGCGGATGTTCACCTTGGGCGCGCCGGGCGTGCCCTGACCCAGCACCGTGTGGTCGAAGCCGCCCATCACGGCGCGGCCGTGGATCTCGACGTTGACCTCGGGCGGCAGCAAGATGTTCTGCGCGCCCATGATCGAGATCGCGTGGATGTCGACCTCGGTGGAGGTGAAGTCGGCATAACGCAGGTCCACCACCCCGGTGCCCCAGAAGGTGAAGGTGGTGAGCTTCTTCGGGACGTTCCACCGGCCGCGCCGCTCGAAATTGCTCATCAACGCCAGCAGCAAGGTCGACGGCGCCGGGTTGGGCTTGCCGCCCCGGCGCGGGCTCAGCATCGCGCCCGGCAGGTCGGCCCGCAGCTCGTCGAGTTCTTCGTACGTGGTGGCCGCGTAGGCCTTCGTCAGCCGGTCTTCGTAGTCCTTCATCTGCAGGCGGCCCTGCTCGGCCGCATACGCGAGCAACTGCGCGACCTGGATGCGATCCGTGTCGGCCGCGCGGGACGGTACGTCACGCGCGGCCTGCGTCTCGCCGGCATCACGCTGCGCTGAGTTGCTCATCATCCACGAGCGTACGACGTAGAAGTTTTGCTGCAAGGGGGTTGGCTAAACTGCAACGTTCTTCCCAGGTCGAGGCCTTGGCCCGGGGCATTCTCCGCAGGTCGCGCGGCCCCGTTAGACGTTTGCCCAACGGGGCGGGCGCTTCTGCAGGAAGGCCATCATGCCTTCGCGGGCTTCCTCGGATACGAAGAGCCGGGCCGATTCCTCGGTGAGCCGTTCGGCGTCGCGGTCGAAACCCTCCAGCACGGCGGCGGTGGTCAACGCCTTCGACGCCGCGAGGCCCTGCGGCGACCCGCGGCCCACGTCGGCGACGACCTTCGCCACCGCGGCGTCGACGTCGTCGGCCGCGATCGTGACGAGTCCGATCTCGGCGGCCACCGCCGCATCGAACGTCTCGCCGGTCAGGTAGTAGCGCGCCGCGGCGCGCGCCGACATCTTCGGCAGCAGCGTCAGCGAAATGATCGCCGGCGCGACGCCGATCCGGGCCTCGGTGAGCGCGAAGGTGCTGCGGGGTCCGGCGATCGCGATGTCGCAGGCGCCGACCAAACCGAACCCGCCGGCGCGGACGTGCCCGTCGACGGCGGCGATCACCGGCAGCGGCGAGGAGACGATGGTGCGTAGCAGTGCCGTCATTTCGCGGGCCCGGGCCACGGCCATGTCGAACGGGTCGCCGCCACCCGCCTCACTGAGGTCGGCGCCGGCACAAAAGGTGTTGCCGGTATGTCCCAGCACCACGGCGCGCACGGCCGAGTCGTCCGCCGCGGCGCGCAGGCCTTGGTGCAACTGCTCGACCAGAGCCGTCGACAGCGCGTTGCGGTTATGCGGCGAATTCAGGGTGAGCCGGGCGAGATGCCCGTCTACTGAATATTCGACGACGGCGTCCATCAGTACGACCGGGGCAGGCCCAACGACGTCTGCGCGACGAAGTTCAGCACCATCTCGCGGCTGATCGGGGCGATCCGGCCAAGCCGGGCCGAAGCGAGCATCGCCGCCACTCCGTACTCCTTGGTCAACCCGTTGCCGCCCATCGACTGCACCGCCTGATCGACCGAACGGGTGGCCGCCTCGGCCGCGGCGTACTTGGCCATGTTGGCGGCCTCGGCGGCGCCCGCGTCGTCGCCGCTGTCGTACAGCGTCGCGGCCTTCTGCATCATCAGCTTGGCGAGCTCGACCTCAATGTGGCACTGCGCCAACGGATGTGACAGGCCCTGGTGAGCACCGATGGGAGTGGACCAGACCTGGCGGGTCTTGACGTAGTCGACCGCCTTGTTCAGCGCGAACCGGCCCATGCCCACCGAGCTGGCAGCTCCCATGATGCGCTCGGGGTTCAGGCCCGCGAAAAGCTGTGCGATGGCGGCGTCTTGGGCGCCGACCAGCGCGTCGCTGGGCAGCCGGACGTCGTCGAGGAAGACCTGAAATTGCCGCTCGGGGCTGATCAGCTCCATCTCGATCGGGGTGTAGGTGAAGCCGGGCGCGTCGGTGGGCACCACGAACAGCGCGGGGCGCAGCTTGCCGGTCTTGGCCTCCTCGGTGCGCGCCACCACCAGCACGGCCTGCGCCTGGTCGATACCGGAGATGTATACCTTCTGGCCCTTGAGGATCCAGTCGCCGCCGTCGCGGCGGGCGGTGGTTGTGATCTTGTGCGAGTTGGACCCGGCGTCGGGTTCGGTGATCGCGAACGCCATCGTCAGCGAGCCGTCGGCGATGGCGGGGATCCAGCGCTTCTTCTGCTCCTCGGTGCCGAACTTGCTGATGATGGTGCCGTTGATGGCGGGCGACACCACCATCAGCAGCAGCGCGCTGCCCGCGGCCGCCATCTCCTCCATCACCAGCGACAGCTCGTACATTCCGGCGCCGCCGCCTCCGTACTCCTCGGGCAGGTTCACCCCCAGGAAGCCCAGTTTGCCCGCCTCGGCCCACAATTCGGTGGTGTGCTCGTGCGCGCGGGCCTTCTGCAGGTAGTACTCGGCACCGTAGTTGGACGCCCACTCGGACACCGCCTTGCGCAGCGCCCGGCGCTCCTCGTTCTCGATGAAGCTGCTATCGGTCACTGTGAATCTCCTTCTGCTTCGGGCGCTTCCACTCTTGCCAGGACGGCGCCCACTTCGACTTGCTGACCGGTTTCGACGTTGAGCTCGGCGAGCACGCCGTCCGACGAGGCGGTGATGGTGTGTTCCATCTTCATCGCCTCCAGCCAGATCAGCGGCTGGCCGATTGTGACGGTGTCGCCGACGGCGGCGCCGACGCGGATGACGTTGCCCGGCATGGGCGCCACCAGGGAGCCCTTCTCGACGCTAGAGCCGGGCTCCGGGAAGCGCGGCAGCGCGACCAGGTGCACGGGCCCGCGCACCGAGTCGACGTAGACGTCTTGAAGGTTGGGGCCGTAGCGCCGTACCGCGAAGGTGAGCTCCACGCCGTCGTGGGCGAGGATGACCCGATCCGCCGCGGCGGAGACCAGGCGCACCGTCGCGTCGTGCGGCAGCATCAATCCCGTTCTGGTGAACCGGTATTCGACGCCGTGCTCGGTGTCGGCAGCGTCGCGGTACGTCTTGACCTGATACCCCGACGGCAGGTTGCGCCAGCCACTGGGCATCGAGCCGAACACGCTGGCGGTCGCGCGGTTGTGCGCGGCGTCGGCCAGGGCGGCGGCGACGGCGGACAACCGGACGGCGGCGGCGTCGGACAGCGGTGCGGACAATTCCGCCAGGCCGTGCGTGTCGAAAAACGCGGTGTCGGTGGCGCCGTCGAGGAAGGCCGGGTGACGCAGCACGTTCACCAGCAGCTCGCGGTTGGTGCGCACGCCGTGCAGGCGGGCCCGCGCCAGCGCGTCGGCGAGCACCACCGCGGATTGCCGCCGGGTCGGGGCGTAGGAGATGACCTTGGCGAGCATCGGGTCGTAGTGGATCGACACGACCGACCCGTCGATGATCCCGGAGTCCAGCCGGATCCCGGTGCGGTGCCCCAGCGGGCCGAACTCGGCCCGGACGCCCGGCACGTCGATCGCGTGCACCGTGCCGGCCTGCGGCTGCCAGCCGCGCGCGGGGTCCTCGGCGTAGAGCCGGGCCTCGATCGAATATCCCTGGGCGGTGGGCGGTTCGGCGTCGAGCCGGCCGCCGGCGGCGACGTCCAGCTGCAGCTCGACCAGGTCCAGCCCGGTGGTCTCCTCGGTGACCGGGTGCTCGACCTGCAGCCGCGTGTTCATTTCCAGGAAGTAGAACTCGCCGTCGCCGTCGGCGAGGAACTCGACCGTGCCGGCGCCGGTGTAGCCGATCGCGCCGGCCGCCAGCCTTGCCGCGTCGAACAGCTTGGCTCGCATGCCCGGCGTGCGCTCCACCAGGGGTGAGGGGGCTTCCTCGATGATCTTCTGGTGGCGGCGCTGAATCGAGCATTCGCGCTCCCCGACGGCCCACACCGTGCCGTGGGCGTCGGCGAGGACTTGGACCTCGACGTGGTGCCCGGTGGGCAGGTAGCGCTCGCAGAACACCGTCGGGTCGCCGAACGCCGACTGCGCCTCGCGCCGCGCCGCCTCGACTTCGCCGGCCAGAGCGGACAATTCGCGCACCACCCGCATGCCGCGCCCACCGCCGCCCGCCGAGGCCTTGACCAGCACCGGCAGCTGTGCGTCCGTGACCGTGTCGGGGTCCAGCTCGTCGAGCACCGGAACGCCCGCGGCGGCCATCAGTTTCTTGGACTCGATCTTCGAGCCCATCGCGCGCACCGCGTCCACCGGCGGCCCGACCCAGGTCAGTCCCGCGGCTTGCACGGCGGCGGCGAATTCGGCGTTCTCCGAGAGGAATCCGTAGCCGGGGTGGATGGCGTCGGCGCCGGCGGCGCGGGCCGCGGCGATGATCGCCTCGGCGTTCAGATAGTCGTTGGTCTGGGGCAGCCGCACCCGGGCGTCGGCTTCGGCGACGTGCGGCGCGGCGGCGTCGGGGTCGGTGTAGACGGCGACGGTGCCCAGGCCCAGCCGACGGCAGGTGGCGAACACCCGCCGGGCGATCTCGCCCCGGTTGGCGACCAGCACTCGAGTGACCATGGGGCTCACATCCGGAAGACGCCGAAGTTCGACGTCCCCTTGATCGGGCCATTGGCGATGGCGGACAAACACATTCCCAGCACGGTGCGGGTGTCGCGCGGGTCGATCACCCCGTCGTCGTAGAGCATGCCGGACAGCACCAGCGGCAGCGACTCCGCCTCGATCTGCCCCTCGACGGCGGCCCGCATGGCGGCGTCGGCCTCCTCGTCGACCTGCTGCCCACGGGCTTGTGCTGCCGCCCGGGCCACGATCGACAGGACGCCGGCGAGCTGGGCGCCGCCCATCACCGCGGATTTGGCGCTGGGCCAGGCGAACAGGAATCGAGGGTCATAGGCGCGCCCGCACATGCCGTAGTGGCCCGCGCCGTACGACGCCCCGATCAGCAGCGAGATGTGCGGCACGGTCGAGTTGGACACGGCGTTGATCATCATCGAGCCGTGCTTGATCATCCCGCCCTCTTCGTAGTCCTTGCCGACCATATAGCCGGTGGTGTTGTGCAGGAACAACAATGGGGTATCCGAGCGGTTCGCCAGCTGAATGAACTGGGTGGCCTTCTGGGATTCCTCGCTGAACAGCACGCCGCGCGCGTTGGCCAAGATTCCGAGCGGGTAGCCGTGCAGCCGGGCCCAGCCGGTCACCAGCGACGAGCCGTACATGGGCTTGAACTCGTCGAAGTCCGAGCCGTCCACGATGCGGGCGATCACCTCGCGGGGGTCGAAGGGGATGCGCAGGTCGGCGGGCACGATGCCGATCAGTTCCTCGGCGTCGAACAGCGGCTCGGTGATCGGCCCGGGCGCGGGTCCCTGTTTGACCCAGTTCAGCCGCGACACGATGCGGCGCCCGATGCGGATCGCGTCCAGCTCGTCGACGGCGAAGTAGTCCGCCAACCCCGAAGTGCGGGCGTGCATCTCGGCGCCGCCGAGCGACTCGTCGTCGGACTCCTCGCCGGTGGCCATCTTGACCAGCGGGGGACCGGCGAGGAACACCTTCGAGCGTTCCTTGATCATCACGACGTGGTCGGACATGCCGGGGATGTAGGCGCCGCCTGCGGTCGAGTTGCCGAACACCAGGGCGATGGTCGGGATGCCGGCCGCCGAAAGCCGGGTCAGGTCCCGGAACATCTGCCCGCCGGGGATGAAGATCTCCTTCTGGGTGGGCAGGTCCGCCCCGCCGGATTCCACCAGCGAAATCACCGGCAGCCGGTTCTGGAACGCGATCTGGTTGGCGCGCAGGATCTTTCGCAGCGTCCACGGGTTGCTGGTGCCGCCCTTGACCGTCGGGTCGTTGGCCACGATCAGGCATTCCACGCCCGACACCACGCCGATGCCGGTGACCGTGCTGGCACCGATCTGGAAGGCGCTGCCGTACGCGGCCAGCGGGCTGAGCTCCAGGAACGGCGAGTCCGGGTCGACGAGCAGCTCGATGCGCTCCCTAGCGGTCAGCTTGCCGCGGGCGTGGTGACGCTCGACGTACTTTTCGCCGCCGCCGGCCAGCGCCTTGGCGAGCTCGGCGCCGATCTCGTCGAGCCGCTCGGCCGCGGTCGACGCCGCGTCGGTGTAGGCGGCGGAGCTCGGGTCGAGCGTGGACTTCAGCGCGGTCATCTGGCGCCGCTCCTCCTCATCACTGCGTTCTGCATCGTCGCCGGCGCGGTCACGATTGATATCCCAGCGTCTTCGCGGCCAGTGCGGTCAGGATTTCGGTGGTTCCCCCGCCGATGCCCAGGATTCGCATGTCCCGGTATTGGCGTTCGACTTCGGATTCGGCCATGTAGCCCATGCCGCCGAACAGCTGCACGGCCTGGTTGGCCACCCATTCGCCGGCCTCGACGGCGGTGTTCTTGGCGAAACACACCGGCGCGATCAGGTTCGTCTCGCCGGCGAGCTCGCGCTCAACCACGTTGCGCGCATACACGCGCGCCACGTCGATGCGGCGGGCCATCTCGGCCAGCGTGTTCTGCACCGACTGCCGCGAGATCAGCGGCCGGCCGAAGGTCTCCCGGTCGCGGCACCAGGCCGCGGTGATGTCCAGGCACCGCTGCGCGCTCGAATACGCCTGCGCGGCAAGGCCGATTCGCTCCGACACGAAGGCCTGGGCGATCTGGGCGAACCCGCTGTTCGGGGCGCCGACCAGGTTGGCCGCCGGTACGCGCACGTCGGTGTAGGACAGCTCGGCGGTGTCGGAGGACCGCCAGCCCATCTTGTCCAGCTTGCGGTTCACCTCGAAGCCGGGCGTTCCCTTCTCGACCACCAGCAGCGAAACCCCGGCCGCGCCAGGGCCTCCCGTGCGTACCGCGGTGACGACGTAGTCGGCGCGAACCCCGGAGGTGATGTAGGTTTTCGCGCCGTTGACCACGTAGTGGTCGCCGTCGCGCACCGCGCTGGTCCGCAGGTGCCCGACGTCCGAACCGCCGCCGGGCTCGGTGATGGCCAGCGAACCGATCTTCTCGCCGGCCAGCGTGGGCCGGACAAAGGTGTCGATCAGCCGCGCGTCGCCGGAGGCGATCATGTGGGGCACCGCGATGCCGGAGGTGAACAGCGACGCGAACACGCCTCCCGGGGCGCCGGCCTGGTGCACCTCCTCGCAGATGACCACCGCGTCGGCGCCGTCGCCGCCACCGCCGCCGACTGATTCGGGAAAGCTCGCGCCCAGCAGCCCGGCCGCCCCGGCCCGGCGGTGCAGGTCGCGCGGCAGGTCGCCGGTGCGTTCCCACTCGTCGGCGTGGGGCAGGATCTCGCGTTCGGTGAAGGAGCGCACCGTCTTTCGCAGCTGTTCGCGCTCGGGGGTGGTCCAGATGCTCATAGCAGGGTCTCCGGGATGTCGAGGTAGCGGCCGCGCAGCCATTCGCCGAGCCCCTTGGCCTGCGGATCGAATCGCGCGTTATAGGCGACGCCCTGGCCCAGGATGCCGTCGATGACGAAGTTCACCGCGCGCAGGTTGGGCAGCACGTGGCGGGTGACCTCGAAGTCGGCCGCCTCGGGCAGCAGCTCCTTGAGCCGCTCGACGGTCAGGGTGTTGGCCAGCCAACGCCATTGGTCGTCGGTGCGCACCCAGACGCCCACGTTGGCCGACCCGCCCTTGTCGCCGCTGCGGGCCCCGGCGATGCGGCCCAGCGGCACCCTGCGCACCGGGCCGGCCGGCAACGGCTCGGGCAACGGTGGCGGATCGGCGGGCGCCAGCTCCAAAGTCTCGGTGGCGCAAGGAATGTCAACGCGGGCACCGTCGGCGTGCACGGCGGTGTGCGGGACCTCTTTGGCGTCGACGTAGCCCGGGGTGAACACGCCGTAGACCTGACCTTCCCCGGGCGGGGCCGTCACGTGGAAGCCGGGGTAGCTGGCGAGCGCCAATTCCACCGCCGCGGAGGAGAACTGGCGCCCCACGTTGGCGGGGTCGGGGTCGCGGACGACGCAGTGCAACAGGGCGCTGGCCGCCTCCTCGGTGTCGGCGTCTGGCTGGTCGGTGCGGGCCAGCGACCACTGGAGTTCGGCGGGCTTCACCGTCAAGGCGGCCTCCAGCTGCCGGCGCATCAGGCCGGCCTTGGCCTCGATGTCCAGGCCGGTCAGCACGAACGTCATCGCGTTGCGGAACCCGCCGATGCTGTTCAGCGACACCTTGTACGTCGGTGGCGGCGGTTCGCCGCGCACCCCGCCGATGCGCACCCGGTCGGGGCCGTCGGCAGACAGCTCGACGGTATCCATCCGGGCCGTCACGTCGGGGTTGGCGTAGCGGGCGCCGGTGATCTCGTAGAGCAGCTGCGCGGTGACGGTGTCGACGCTGACCAAGCCGCCGGTGCCCGGGTGCTTGGTGATGACCGAGGAGCCGTCGGCATGGACCTCGGCCAGCGGGAAGCCGGCGTGGGTCAGGTCCGGAATCTCGGTGAAGAAGGAGTAGTTGCCGCCGGTGGCCTGCACGCCGCATTCGATGACGTGGCCGGCCACCACGGCGCCGGCCAGCCGGTCGTAGTCGGTCGGACTCCAGCCGAAGTGCGCCGCCGCCGCCCCGACGATCACCGAGGCGTCGGTGACCCGGCCGGTCACGACGACGTCGGCGCCGTCGTTCAGGCAGTCGACGATTCCCCACGCGCCCAGGTAGGCGTTGGCGGTCAGCGGCGTGCCCAGCCCCAGCTCCGCCGCGCGGGGCAAGAGGTCGTCGCCCTCGACGTGAGCGACGCGCGCCGGGATCCCCAGACGTTCGGCGAGCTCGCGTATCGCGTCGGCCAGCCCGGCGGGGTTGAGGCCGCCGGCGTTGGCGACGATCCGCACCCCGCGGTCGCGGGCCTCGCCCAGGCAGTCCTCCAGCTGCGTCAGGAAGGTCTTGGCGTAGCCGCGCTCGGGATGCTTCATCCGGTCGCGGCCCAGGATCAGCATGGTCAGTTCGGCCAGGTAGTCGCCGGTGAGGTAGTCGACGTCACCGCCGGTCAGCATCTCGCGCATGGCCGAAAGCCGGTCGCCGTAGAAGCCCGAACAGTTCGCGATCCGCACGGCGTCAGCGGTGCCGGCAGCGCCGGAAGCAGAGGCCATGCAGTCCTCCAATCTGCGATTCACCGGCGAGCGCAAACCAACCAACCACTCGGTAGGTTAGCGGGTACCCGCGGTGCCGCGTCAAGGACGCCCGCCCCGGCCAGCGCGTCGAGATTGCTGCCATGGTCGCGATGAGTGCCCGATCGCAGCCACCACGGCAATCTCGGCGCCGCCCGGGCGCCGTTTTGGCGCCCGGCAGGCCACCCACTATCCTGATAGGCAATCGTCGCACGTTCGGCCCTACCGGCCACGCCCCGCGACATGCCCGATCAAGCCCCAACGAGGAGTTAGGCCCGACCATGGCCACACCCAAGCGCAGGATGTCGCGCGCCAATACCCGAAGCCGGCGCTCGCAGTGGAAGGCCACGAAGACCGAACTCGTCGGCGTGAACGTCGCAGGCCAGAAGCACAAGGTGCCCCGCCGGCTGCTCAAGGCGGCCCGGCTCGGTCTCATCGATCTCGACAAGCGCTAATCTCGGCAAACACCCGGCGCGCCTCTCAGCCCCCTCTCAGGCGCTAGGACGAAACTAGTGGCCGTGCGCATACTTGTCGTCGACGACGATCGCGCGGTGCGCGAGTCGCTGCGCAGGTCGCTTTCGTTCAATGGCTATTCGGTCGAGCTCGCCCACGACGGTGTCGAGGCCCTCGACATGATCGCCAGCGACCGGCCCGACGCGCTCGTCCTGGATGTCATGATGCCGCGGCTGGACGGCCTCGAGGTGTGCCGTCAGCTCCGCAGCACCGGCGACGACCTGCCGATCCTGGTGCTCACCGCCCGCGATTCGGTTTCCGAGCGGGTCGCGGGCCTGGACGCCGGCGCCGACGACTACCTGCCGAAACCGTTCGCGCTCGAGGAGCTGCTGGCCCGCATGCGAGCGCTGCTGCGACGCACCAAGCCGGACGATGACGCCGAGTCGGTGGCCATGACGTTCTCCGACCTCAGCCTGGACCCGGTGACGCGCGAGGTCACCCGCGGACAGCGCTGCATCAGCTTGACCCGCACCGAGTTCGCGTTGCTGGAAATGTTGATCGCCAACCCGCGCCGGGTGCTCACCCGCAGCCGCATCCTCGAGGAGGTCTGGGGATTCGACTTCCCCACCTCGGGCAACGCGCTTGAGGTGTACGTCGGCTACCTGCGCCGCAAGACCGAGGCCGACGGTGAGCCGCGACTGATCCACACGGTCCGAGGGGTGGGTTACGTCCTGCGGGAGACGCCGCCGTGATGCGCCCGCGCCAACGATGATCCGGCTCCGTCGGCGCCGGCGCGCACCGCTGCAGCCCACCAGCTCGTTGTCGCTGCGATGGCGGGTGATGCTGCTGGCGATGTCGATGGTGGCGATGGTCGTGGTACTGATGTCGTTCGCCGTGTACGCGGTGGTTTCGGCCGCGCTCTACAACGACATCGACAACCAACTGCAGAGCCGCGCGCAGCTGTTGATCGCCAGCGGTTCGCTGGCCGCCGACCCGGGCAAGGCCATCGAGGGCACCGCGTATTCGGACGTCAACGCGATGCTGGTGAACCCGGGCCGGTCCATCTACACCGCCAATCAGCCGGGCCAGATCCTGCCCGTCGGAACCGCCGAAAAGGCCGTGATCAACGGCGAGCTGTTCATGTCCCGCCGCACCGCGTCCGACCAGCGAATCCTGGCCATCCACCTGCCCAACGGCAGTTCGCTGCTGATCTCCAAGAGTCTCAAGCCCACCGAGGCGGTGATGACCAAGCTGCGCTGGGTGCTGCTGATGGTCGGCGGCGTCGGCGTCGCGGTCGCGGCGGTCGCCGGGGGCATGGTCACCCGGGCGGGGCTGCGCCCGGTGGGCCGGCTGACCGAAGCCGCCGAGCGCGTGGCCCGCACCGACGACCTGCGGCCCATCCCGGTGTTCGGTAGCGACGAATTGGCAAGGCTCACCGAGGCTTTCAACTTGATGCTGCGGGCGCTGGCCGAATCGCGGGAGCGGCAGGCGCGGTTGGTGACCGACGCCGGACACGAACTGCGCACCCCGCTGACCTCACTGCGCACCAACGTCGAACTGCTGATGGCCTCGATGGAACCGGGGGCCCCGCGGCTGCCCGATCAGGAGATGGTCGACCTGCGCGCGGACGTGCTCGCACAGATCGAGGAATTGTCCACCCTGGTGGGCGATTTGGTCGACCTCACCCGTGACGACGCCAGTCAGGTCGTGCACGAGGCCGTCGACATGTCCGAGGTGATCGATCGCAGCCTCGAGCGAGTCAGGCGGCGGCGCAACGACATTCACTTCGATGTCGAGGCGATCGGCTGGCAGGTCTACGGCGACGCCGCCGGGCTCTCGCGCGCGGTGCTGAACCTGATGGACAACGCGGCCAAGTGGAGCCCGTCCGGTGGGCGGGTCGGTATCAGGCTGCGCCAACTCGACCCGACGCACGCCGAGCTGGTGGTTTCCGACGAGGGCCCGGGCATCCCGGTGCACGAGCGCCGCTTGGTGTTCGAGCGTTTCTACCGGTCGACGACGGCGCGGGCGATGCCGGGCTCGGGGCTCGGGTTGGCGATCGTCAAAAAGGTGGTGCAGAGCCATGGGGGTTTGCTCCGCGTCGAGGACACCGTGCCGGGCGGCCAGCCCCCGGGCACGTCCATCTATGTCCTGCTTCCGGGCCGCCCGGTGCCGGCCTCGGGATACCCGGCGACCGATGACGACACTAAGATTTTTACGGCAGAAGCCGAGACGGAACCCGTCGTGCCCCTCGCGGAGAACTCTCGGGGTTCGGCGAGCGTTATCTCAGTGGACTCTCAGTCCGCGCGGGCAAGGTAGTTCTGCAGTTAGGGTTGAAATCGAGCCGCGTCGAGCCGACGAGACCGATAGCCCGAAGTAGCCGATATAGAGGAAGAGCGACGTAGCGACATGACGAATGACCCGAGGTATTCGCCACCGCCGCAGCAGCCGGGATACCGTACGGGGCCTAATCAGCCTGTGCCCCCCGCTTATGCGCAGGGGCAGCAGCCGTACAACCAGCAGTTCGACTGGCGCTATCAGCCGTCCCAGCCCGCCCAGCCGACCGCGCAGTACCGCCGGCCCTACGAGCCGTTCAGCGGCACCGGGCCGGGCCGGATCCCCGGGGGCACCGGACCGGGCCCGATCCCCGGGGGCACGGGGGCGGGTCGCATTGCGGCGGGCACAGGTACGGGACCTATCCACATGCTGCCGCCGATGCCTCCCGGGCCGGCGCCCGTTCCCCAGAAGCGTTCTCGCGCAGGCCTATTGACCGCCGGCGCGTTGGCGATCGCGGTGGTGTCGGCTGGCATCGGCGGCGCCGCGGCCACGGCCGTCGAGCTGGGCACGCACTCCGCCGGCGGCAACGGCCGCGGGATCATTCCGGGGGCGGCGCCCAGCGTCCCGGCCGCGAACATGCCGCCGGGCACCGTCGAGCAGGTCGCCGCCAAGGTGGTGCCCAGCGTCGTCATGTTGGAGACCGACATGGGTCGCCAGTCCGAGGAGGGCTCCGGCGTCGTGCTGTCGGCCGACGGGCTGATCCTGACCAACAACCACGTCGTCGCGGCCGCGGCGAAGCCAGGCGGCGGTCCGGCCGCCCCGGGTGGCCCGCCGGGCGCTCCGCCGGGTGGCCCGCCGCCCAAAACGACCGTGACGTTCTCCGACGGCCGCACCGCCCCGTTCTCGGTGGTCGGTGCCGACCCCACCAGCGACATCGCCGTGATCCGGGTCCAGGGCGTCTCGAACCTGACGCCGATCACGATGGGCTCCTCGTCGGACCTGCGGGTGGGTCAGCCAGTGGTGGCGATCGGGTCACCGCTGGGGCTGTCGGGCACCGTGACCACGGGCATCATCAGCGCGATGAACCGGCCGGTGTCCACGACCGGCGAGTCGGGCAACCAGAACACCGTGCTGGACGCGATTCAGACCGACGCCGCGATCAACCCGGGTAACTCCGGGGGCGCGCTGGTCAACATGCAGGGTCAGCTGGTCGGCGTCAACTCGGCGATCGCCACCTTGGGCGCCGACTCGCCCGATTCCCAGAGCGGCTCGATCGGCCTCGGCTTCGCGATTCCGGTCGACCAGGCCAAGCGCATTGCCGACGAGTTGATCTCGTCCGGCAAGGCGACGCACGCGTCGCTGGGCGTGCAGGTGACCAGCGACAAGGGCACCCCGGGCGCCAAGGTCGTCGACGTCATCGCGAACGGCGCGGCCGCGACGGCCGGAGTGCCCAAGGGCGTGGTGGTCACGAAGGTCGATGACCGCCCGATCAACAGCGCCGACGCGTTGGTCGCCGCCGTGCGCTCAAAAGCGCCGGGCGACAAGGTATCGCTGACGTTCCAGGATCCCGGCGGCGGGAGCCGCACCGTGCAGGTCACCCTCGGCAAGGCGGATCAGTGATGAGAGTCGATGAGCCCTCGGCGGCCGGGTTGTCGGACATCGGATATACGGTTGCACCCATGGAAACGGGCGCGGAGTTGGTAGTCGGCCGGGCGCTGGTCGTGGTCGTCGACGACCGCACCGCGCACGGCGACGAGGACCACAGCGGGCCGCTGGTCACCGAGCTGCTGACCGAGGCGGGGTTCGTCGTCGACGGTGTGGTGGCGGTCGCAGCCGACGAGGTCGAGATCCGCAACGCGCTGAACACCGCGGTGATCGGCGGGGTGGACCTGGTGGTTTCGGTCGGCGGGACCGGCGTCACCCCGCGCGACGTCACGCCCGAGGCCACTCGCGAGATCCTGGACCGCGAAATCTTGGGCATCGCCGAGGCGATCCGCGCCTCGGGCCTGTCCGCGGGGATCATCGACGCCGGGTTGTCCCGGGGCCTGGCCGGGGTGTCGGGCAGCACGCTGGTGGTCAACCTCGCCGGTTCGCGCTACGCGGTGCGTGACGGGATGGCGACGCTGAACCCGCTGGCCGCCCAGATCATCGGCCAGCTGTCGAGCCTCGAGATCTAAGCTCGGGTCACCGCGATTCGGCCTCCGCGCGCGGTCCGTACTCGGGCGGCGGTGTCGTGGCCGCCGAACCTCCGTGCCTACCGGACGACGAGTCCCCGTTGGTTTGCGCCAGCAGGTCGCGGATCTCGGTGAGCAGGAGGACCTGCGCGTCGTCCGCCTGCTCGACCTCGCCGCGCTTGAGCAGCGTGTTGTAGGGCAGCACGACGAAGAAGTACACGACGGCCGCGATAAGGACGAAGTTGATCGCGGCGGACAGCAGGATGTTCAGGTCGATGGTCTGGCCGCCGCCGATGCCGATCTTCAGGGCGCCGACGTTGGACTGCTGATTGACCCCGACCCGATTGATCAGTGGCGTGATGATGCTGTCGGTGAACTTGGTGACCAATCCGGTGAACGCAGTACCGATGACGACCGCGACGGCCAGGTCGACGATGTTGCCGCGCGAGAGAAACTCCTTGAACCCCTTGAGCATTGGCAGGCCCTTTCTGGTCTGGACAGAGTTTGCTATCGATCGCGTGCCCAACGGCGGCCAGATACTCAATGCAGGGTGAGGGTTACTGTCTGACCCAGCGCCGAGCCTGCCACCGTGTTCGCCACGCGAGCCGGCAGCGCAACCAACACTACGCGGTCGGCGTCGGCGGCCTGGGTCTTCTGCTTGGCCGACACGAGGACGACGACGGCGTCGGTGGCCACCACCCGGCTGGCCGGCGGACCCGCGGTCGGCGAGTCGGTTGCGGGGCCGGCCAGCACGTCCACGACGTCGCCGGCCCGAACCAGGTCGAGCAGCGCGCCGTCCGCCAGGTGCAGCGGCACGATGCGGGCGCCGGGCCCGGCCGTCAACTCGGCGAGCCGGCTGCCGAGCAGCCGGACGTCGGTGAGCACCTCGCCGCGCCGGGCGGGACCGGCCAGCGTCGAACCGACGACCTCGGCGAGGTCCGCCTTCGAGCCGTCGGGAATCGTTGTGGTCGAACGCTTTTCGAGCCGGACGTCATCGGTGCTCAACGCGGCGCCCGGGCGCAGGTCGCGCGACGCGACCACCACCTCGGCGTAGTCGCCCTCGGGATTGGAGCGCAGCGTGGCGATGCCGGCCAGCACGACGAGCCCGCCCGCGGCGACCCGCCGGGCCAGCACGGTGCGCGTCCAGTCGGGGCGCAACGACGCCGACAGGCGACTGAACACGCTTGGGTTCAGCGATGATTCGCCCACGCCGCAACGGTAGGCGCGGCCAAGCGCCGGCGGTGCCGGTCGGCGAGGTCGCTGTGGATAACCCGGTTAGCTCGAGGCGGCCGCGGCGGCCGGGGCGGCGCTGGTCGACTTCTCGCTCGAAGCGCCCTTGTCCCCGGACCCGCTCTTCTCGCTCGATCCGCCCTTGTCGCCGGACCCCGAACTCGAGGCCGCCTCGCTGGATCCGTTGGACGAGCTCTTCGACTTCTTGCGGTCCTCGCGGCTGTCGGTTCGGTAAAAGCCGCTGCCCTTGAACACGACGCCGACCGAGTTGAACAACTTGCGCAGCCGGCCGTCGCACTTCTCGCACGTGGTCAGCGCGTCGTCGGTGAAGGCCTGCACGACATCGAAGCGGTCGTCGCACTCGGTGCACGCGTAGCTGTAAGTCGGCACGAAAACCTCCGAATGATTACGGGCTTGGATTAGCACTCTACCGTGTCAAGTGCTAGAACCGCCACGTGATCGCGATCATTCCCGGTCGGGAAGCGCGATCAGGCCAAGCCCGGGTGTCAGCGCGTGGGTCATCGGCACGTCGTGCGGCTCGGCGGGCAGTTCGTCGACGAATTCGGCGTCGCGCACCACCGCGATCAGCCGCGCTTGCGGGTGTCGGCAGCCCAGCGAGCGGTCGTAAAAGCCGAGGCCCCGGCCCAGGCGCACGCCCCGACGGTCGACCGCCAGCGCCGGCACGATCACCAGGGCGGCCTCGCCCAGGGCCGACTCCGGCAGCTCCGGCGCGGGCGGCTCCAGCAGCCCCCACGGCCCGCGGACGAGTGCGCCCGGCCGGTATTCACCCCACCGCAGTGGCAACGGCGCGTTGTCGGCGCCCGTGCGCGCGACGGGCAACAACACCCGTCCGGACCGGCGCAGCAACACCTCGAGCAGCTCGACCGACCCCGGCTCGGCACCCACCGGCACGTACGCGCAGACCGTGGTCCCGGCGTCGACCACCGGCTCCACGTGCTCGCGCAGCGCGCGCGCCTCGGCGGCGCGAACGTCGTCGGCAACGCGACGCCGGGCCGCGAGCAGGCGGTCGCGCAACGCGGCCTTGCTTGTGGTTGGCATGCCCTCAACCATGACAGGCCGGGGTTTCGCGCCGCCACGGCGCGGTGGCGTGCCGCATGGGGGTTATGGTTTGAACAATGTCACGCCCGGATGTTCCGATCCCATTCACGGCGATCGTCCCTGCGGCCGGCCTGGGTACGCGATTTTTGCCTGCGACAAAGACGGTGCCCAAGGAGCTGCTGCCCGTCGTCGACACGCCCGGCATCGAGCTGGTCGCCGCGGAGGCGGCCGCGGCCGGGGCGGAACGCCTGGTGATCGTCACCTCCGAGGGCAAGGACGGCGTCGTCGCGCACTTCGTCCAAGACCTGGTTTTGGAGGGCACCCTCGAGGCGCGCGGCAAGCAAGCCATGCTCGACAAGGTGCGCCGGGCACCGCAGCTCATCAAGGTGGAGTCCGTGGTGCAGGCCGAGCCGCTCGGGCTGGGGCACGCCATCAGCTGCGCGGAGCCGAGGCTGGCGGCGGACGAGGACGCCGTCATGGTGCTGCTGCCCGACGACCTGGTGCTGCCGACGGGCGTCTTGGAGGTGATGGCCAAGGTGCGGGCCGACCACGGCGGCACGGTGCTGTGTGCCATCGAGGTGCCCCCCGAGGAGATCAGCGCCTACGGCGTGTTCGACGTCGAACCCGTTGCGGGCGGCGACAATCCGGACGTCCTGCGGGTCAAGAGCATGGTCGAAAAGCCCAAGGCCGAGGACGCGCCGTCGATGTATGCGGCGGCCGGCCGGTACGTGCTCGACCGGGCCGTCTTCGATGCGCTGCACCGCATCGACCGCGGCGCGGGGAACGAGCTACAGCTCACCGACGCGATCGCGCTGCTGATCAAGGAGGGCCACCCGGTGCATGTCGTGGTGCATCGCGGATCCCGACACGACTTGGGAAATCCCGGCGGCTACCTGAAGGCTGCGGTTGACTTTGCATTGGATCGTGACGACTATGGCCCGGATTTGCGGCGATGGTTGGTGGCGCGGTTGGGCCTGACCGAGCAGTAGCCGGGCGCCCCGCCAGGTCAGAGAGGCGCGCTTGTGCGTTCGGTTGAGGAGCAGCAGGCTCGGATAACGGCGGCCGCGGTG
The DNA here is from genome assembly GCF_059812165.1 of Mycobacterium sp. NGS69. Taxonomy (NCBI): domain Bacteria; kingdom Bacillati; phylum Actinomycetota; class Actinomycetes; order Mycobacteriales; family Mycobacteriaceae; genus Mycobacterium; species Mycobacterium sp. NGS69. The sequence continues at coordinate 111,677 of NZ_JCALCD010000008.1, read as the reverse complement.
GCCCCGCGGCCGATACGGGTCGCCATTGCCGAGGCGCAGGGATTGATGTGCGCCGAGGAAGTGGTGACCGAGCGGCCCATGCCCGGTTTCGACCAGGCCGCCATCGACGGCTACGCGGTGCGCAGCGTCGACGTGCTGGGCGTCGGCGAGGTGGGCGCCGAAGGCCTCGACGGGCCGCCCGACGAGGACCTGCGCGACGGGCTGGTGCTGCCGGTGATGGGAACCATCGAGGCCGGCTCGCGCACGCCCAGCCGGCTGCAGCCGCGGCAGGCGGTCCGGGTGCAGACCGGGGCCCCGCTGCCGACGCTGGCCGACGCCGTCCTGCCGGTGCGGTGGACCGACGGCGGCACGTCGCGCGTGCGGATCCTGCGGGGGGCCCCGTCGGGCGCCTACGTGCGCCGGGCCGGCGACGACGTCCAGCCCGGCGACGTCGCGGTGCGCGCCGGCACCATCGTCGGGGCCGCGCAGGTCGGCCTGCTCGCGGCGGTGGGCCGGGAACGGGTGCTGGTACATCCGCGCCCGCGCCTGTCGGTCATCGCCGTGGGCGGCGAGCTGGTCGACATCTCGCGCACCCCGGGGAACGGGCAGGTCTACGACGTCAACTCCTACGCGTTGGCGGCGGCGGGCCGCGACGCCGGGGCCGAGGTCAACCGCGTCGGGATCGTCAGCAGCGACCCCAAGGAGCTGCGCGAGGTCATCGAAGGCCAGCTCAATCGCGCCGAGGTCGTGGTGATCGCCGGCGCGGTCGGCGGCGCGGCCAACGAGCCGGTGCGGTCGGTGCTGTCCGAGCTCGGCGAGATGGAGGTGGTTCGGGTCGCCATGCATCCGGGGTCCGTCCAGGGCTTCGGGCAGCTGGGCCGCGAGGGCGTTCCGACGTTCCTGCTGCCCGCCAACCCCGTCAGCGCGCTGGTGGTCTTCGAGGTGATGGTCCGCCCGCTGATCCGGCTGTCGCTGGGCAAGCGCCAGCCGATGCGCCGCATCGTGCAGGCCCGCGCCCTGTCGCCGATCACGTCGGTCGCCGGGCGCAAGGGCTACCTTCGCGGGCAGTTGATGCGTGACCAGGACAGCGGTGAGTATCTGGTGCAGGCGCTGGGCGGGGCGCCGGGGTCGTCGTCGCACCTGTTGGCCACCCTCGCCGAGGCGAACTGTCTGGTCGTGGTTCCCAGCGGCGCCGAGCAGATCCGCACCGGCGAGATCGTCGACGTGGCGTTCCTGGCCCAGCGCGGCTAGGCCAAGCTACTGCACATGCTCGTGAACTTGTTGCGCGCAAATCCCCGTCACCCGGGTTGGCCGTCGGAGGTGGGGCCGCTGCGGGTGCCGGGCGGCGTCGTCCGGTTGCGCGCGGTGCGGATGCGGGACGGCGCGCAGTGGAGCCGCATCCGGTTGGCCGATCGCGCGCATCTGGAGCCGTGGGAGCCCAGCACGGACGGCGATTGGACGATCCGGCACACGGTCGCCGCGTGGCCGGCGTTGTGTTCCGGGCTGCGCTCGGAGGCCCGCAAGGGCCGCATGCTGCCCTTCGTTATCGAGCTCGACGGGCGCTTCTGCGGCCAGCTGACCATCGGCAATGTGACCCACGGGGCGTTGCGGTCGGCGTGGATCGGCTACTGGGTGTCCAGGTCGGCCACCGGCGGCGGGGTGGCGACGGCGGCGTTGGCGCTGGGACTGGATCACTGCTTCGGCCCGGTCATGCTGCATCGCGTGGAGGCGACCGTGCGTCCGGAGAACGCCGCCAGCCGGGCCGTGCTGGCAAAGGTGGGGTTCCGGGAGGAGGGGCTGTTGCGCCGCTACCTCGAGGTGGACCGGGCCTGGCGCGACCATCTTCTGATGGCGATCACCGTCGAAGAGGTGCAGGGGTCGGTGGCGGCGACCCTGGTCCGCTCCGGCCACGCCAGCTGGGCGTGAACTGTGGCTACCGCGACACGAGTGACATTTGGTGCTTGTGAGAGGCAAATTACAGGTGTGTAATTGTGCTGGTCACCTCGGCCCAGCCGCATCGGCCACAAACGAGCCTCGCGGGGGTCGGGTCCAGTAAGGAGCAAGTCATCATGCCAAGCATCCCGCAGTCGCTGTTGTGGATCTCGCTCGTGGTGCTCTGGCTGTTCGTCCTTGTTCCGATGCTGATCAGCAAACGCGACGCCGTGCGTCGCACCAGCGACGTCGCCCTCGCCACCCGGGTGCTCAACGGCGCCGGCTCCCGGCTGCTTCGGCGCAGTGGGCCCGCCGCGGGTCATCGCAGCGACCCCGACTGGACGCCGGAGGAGGACGCGGCCGACGACGAACTCGCCGAGACCGAGCACGACGACGACGACGCCCAAACCGAGGAGGTGGCGCGCCCGGTCGTGGTACGGGCCGCGGCGACCGAACCGGCCGAGCCCGACTACCTGGACGTCGACGTCATCGAGGATTCCGGGGCGCTGCCGGCGGGGGCGGTCGCCGAGGAGGACGAAGACGCCGACGAGACCGAGCCCCACACCGTGGCCGAGCGCGCCGAGACCGACGAAGACGCGGACTTGGACGACCGCTACGAATACGTCGAGGACTCATCCGGTTTGGAGCCCGAGGCCGAGCGCGAGGAGGACGAGGATCCGCGAGCGTTCGTCGCGGCGGGCGCCTCGCGGCGGCGCCGGTTCGACCCGAAGGCCGCCGCCGCGGTCAGCGCGCGCAAGTACGCGTTCCGCAAGCGGGTGCTGATGATGATGGCGGTCGTCCTGATCGGCTCGGCCACCGCCGCGTTCGAGGTGTCGCCGACGGCCTGGTGGGTGTGCGGCGGCGCCACCGCGGTGACCCTGCTGTACCTGGCCTACTTGCGTCGGCAGACCCGCATCGAGGAGAGGGTGCGCCGCCGCCGGATGCAACGCATGGCACGCGCCCGGCTCGGCGTGGAGAACGCCTACGACCGCGAATACGACCTGGTGCCCTCGCGGCTGCGGCGACCCGGCGCGGTGGTGCTGGAGATCGACGACGAGGACCCCATCTTCGAGCACCTGGACTACGCGATGCCGATGCGGACCTTCGGTTGGCCCCGGGACCTGCCGCGCGCGGTCGGCGAGTAGCGCCGGCGGTTCGGCGGTTCGCCGCGCGGCTGGTAGCCTGCTAGCGGTCAGGGGCTATGGCGCAGTTGGTAGCGCGACTCGTTCGCATCGAGTAGGTCAGGGGTTCGAATCCCCTTAGCTCCACAGAATTTGCCTAGGTCGGATGCCGTCGGATTTGAGATCTTCCCAACTTTCGTCAGGAATTCGACGCACTTCAAGGCCTGGCGCCCCATGATCCGTCCCATCGCCGTATAGGCGGCGAACTGCCCTTCGTTGAACCATTGGTCCGACGTGGGGTCGTGAGGGAACACGCCGTTCGCGGCGGCATATGTCAAGAGCCACTCGGGCAAGTCCCGGCACAGCACCGCTTTGGCGAAGATCAGCACGCCGCGGCGTTCCTCTCCGTCGGTGAGGCCGGAGGCCGCGGGGTAGGTGATGAGCCCGATCGCGACCGTCCTCTTCGCGAGCCGGCCGTTCAAGCTGTCGAACGCGTCTCCCTTCTTGAACGGCTCGCCGGAGCCGGGCGTGAGGTCGCGCAAGGCGTATCCGGGGAAATCGTCGAACGTGACCGTCACGCCCAGTTCGTATTCGGCCAGCCGCAGAGCGTCGGATAGCCCGCTGGCCAAGGGCGGGGCGTCACCCCCGCCATCGACGCAGAAGATCAATCGGCTGCGGCGGCGCAACGCCTCGACCAGTCCGAGGTTCTCGTAGTGGCCGCCGTCGGTGACCTGCACCAGCCGCCCGTCGCTGTAGTTGAAACCGAAGAGCTCGCGGTAGTAATAGCCGGCGCCGCGCATGGCGGGCAGCGATCTCGGCCAGGGCCTCGTGTTGTCCTTGGGGTCGAGGCATTCGTCCTTCTCGGCGCCCGCAAGGTTGGCGACGAATTTCGGATTGGGCAGCCAGGTGCCCAGGCGGGCGCCCGAAATGGCCAGCAGCTTTTCGAAGCCTTTCTGATGGCGCCCCATCGCCGAGGCGAACGCGGCGCCACTGACCGCGACCGCCGTCAAGACCGTGAGATCGCGCTTGATCCTCGGCGGCGATTGGCCAAACAGCTTAGGGGTTCGCATCCATCCCAGGTCGGGGCCGCCGATGTAATCGTGGCTCAGCACATAGGACACCGCGTTCAGTCCCGGGGCGGGCCTGTCCTTTCCGGTGATGGTGGCGGCGGCCGCGAACACGAACTTGGGGCCGCCGGCCGGCACTTCGCCAAACTCGTTGAACCAGGTGAATTTGTTGGGGTGGAAGGCTTCCGCGTGCCAATGGTCGCCGTGCTTGACGCGCTGGACGGCGAACGCCTGGCCCAATCGGGACCGATAAAAGGGATTCAGGCTGAGCGAGGCGATATCCACCGAGCCGATCCACAGCATGGTCAGCAGTAGCAGCGCGGGGAGCCACCACGAGGAGAACGGCATCTGGAAAAAGGTGTTCTCCTTTCCGTCGGCGATGGCGTGCTGGAACACGTTTGCCGCGAAGCAGCCCAGGATGATCAGCCAGGCGACCAGCAAGACGGCCAAGGTCGCCATCACCAGCATCAATGCGACGACGCCCGGCGGCAACAGCCGCTTCAACGACGAAAGTTTCGTCGCCTCCTTCGATAGCTTGTCGCGGTCCTTCCACACCATCGCGGCGATCGCCGCCAGGTAGTTCAGGCCAACCAACCCGGAGACGGCCGCGGCGGCGCCGCCCTGGTTCCCTGGCGCGCGCTCACCCAGCCACCAGCAGAGCCGCATCAACGCGGGCAATCCGGCGACCACCGCCAGCACCAGTACCGCGAATACTGCGCTGCCGAACGCGAGGCCCTGCAGCCGCAGTTTCAGCCACTCACTCAAGCTCTTCCACGACACAAACTCGACGAACATCGCCGCGCTCGTGAAGAACACGGCGAGAGCCGCGAAGAAGGTGACCGCGTACCACGACGCGGAATGCGCTGTCAGGCAAGGGAGAGAGTGCGGGCCACCGAGACTTGGATTCGGCACCGGAACGATCACGGCGAAGGAGAAGACGGAGCGAGAAAACAGATATCCGAGCACCGAGCCCAACACCGCGGGCAGGGTGAACAGGATGGCCATCGATGCGATCAAATTCTTCAATACCATGGTCAGCGCCAGGAGCAATTCTCCGGGCGAGTCCGCGATATAGCTTGAGTGCCTGCGGAAATGATTGAATTCGGGCGATCCCTCCTCGAAACGCTCTGACAACAAAGGGCTTTCCTTGTCGTGCACGGCGAGCAGTCGCGCCCCGGCGGTGTAACCGCCGCCGGATACCGATATCACGTAGTCGACGGCGTCGATGAGCTTGGGAGCCGCCGCCCTGCGGCGGAACCGCCGCCTGATTTTCGGCGTCAGCTTGATCGGGGGCGCCTTCGAGAACTCTTGCGTCACGCCCATCGCAATGCAGGCCGACCGCACCCCGCCACCGGACAGGCAAATGGCCTGGACCGGGTCGCCCTCCCGGGATTTCCTGACTTTCTCGGCGCCGGGCACGTAATACGCGTTGGCCCAGCTCAATTCGTCCGTTTTTCCGCGCGTGGCGGGAGGTTCTGCTTGCAGATCGCGCCACCACGTGGCGCTGGTCTTGCCGGAGTAGGCGATTTCAGTCTTGCCCGGGGCGCACGTCTTGAACCACCGCGAACCCGCCACCACCTTGCGCAGGTGGGCGCGCAACGACCGCCACGGCCACGTCAGTGCGGAAGAGCAGGCGCCAAGCCACCGCCACCTCTGCGCCAGCGCGGACACACGGTCCCGCAGTCGCCGGGACCAGGGCACAAGTGCGCGCAGGAAAACTCCCAACGTTGCGAGGCAGCCGCCGAGGGCTAGCAGCCCCGCACACCATTTGATGATCGACGCCACAGCTGCCGCCGTGATCAAGTCCGCCGAATTGTGGTGGCGGAGGGCGTAATCGAGCAGCAAAAGCTTGGCGAGGTCCGCGCCGACGGTAAGGCCCACCGCCGCCGCGACGTATTTCGCCGACAGCCGGCCAAACTCGGAGATGGCCCACAGCCAGAAGATCCAAGCAAACCCCGTCAGCGCCAGGCCGTACCCGGCGATGAACCAGACGTCGTTGGATAACGCGGCCCGAACCTGGTCGACGGCGGCCGAATCCGGCGACCCGCCGCCGTAAACGTACCTGGCAACAGCGGACGGCGCACCCGGTCGCGGCCAGGAAAGCTCCGCGATGGCCAACCCGGCCGCGACAAAGATAGTTGCTGCAGCCGTTTGGGCCAGTCGGGATGCCCGCCGTCTCGCTGACTTGGTGTCCGACATGGGGAATCCCCTTCGATCGGGTCGGTGTTTAACGCGCGTAGCTGCTCGTTTACCAAACCGCTGCTCCGCGGGACGGAATAGAGTAAGCGACTACCCCAACTGGTTGTAGCGTTGTCACCAGCTCGGAAAGGGGGATCGCGATGCAGGTCGACGCGGATTCCCCGTGCTCGGGACGGGCAGTGCGGTGCAGCTGCGCTACATAAGCGTTCCGGCGCTGATCGCCGAGGCGGGCGGCGATCCGTGGTTGATCAACCAGAGCCTTCAGGTCGGTCGCCCGGCGCAGATTTCGGAATTGGCGGAGGCCTTTCACGCCGCGGGTCGGTGCACCTCCGAGTCCAGCGCGTCGTTCGAGGAGGCGCGGCGCCGCTTCGAGGCGGCCTGGAACCACGAGAACGGCGACCACCCGATCAACGATTCCGCCGAGGTGCAGCGGGTGACCAAGGCGCTGGGCGCGCAGTCGCTGCAGCTGCCCAAGATCGGCGCCGATTTGGAAAACATCGCCGCCGCCTTGGCCGAGGCGCAGCGAACCGGCGCGGCGCTGATCTCCACTTTGGAGGGTCAGCTGCAGCAGCTCGACGACGAAATCGGCCAGGCGGTGGAGGCGGAGAAAGACACCCACCTCACCGCGGGCGAGCGAAGACTCCTGGATCTGCACATCGCCGATCTCGAAAACGAGGCCATCGCCGACACCAAATCCGCTCTGGCCCAGATCGTATCGGTGCGCGACGGCTATTCGACGTACCTGCAGGGGGCGCTGGCCACCCTGCGCGCCGAGGGTTATGACCCCGAGGTTCTGCAGGCGGTGGACGCCAAACCCGAGATTCCGCCGCCGGGCACCAGCCCGGAGGACGTCAACAGGTGGTGGACATCGTTGACGCCGGGGGAGCGCCGGCAGCTCCTCGCCGAGCACCCGGATCAGGTCGGCAACGTCAACGGCGTCCCGGTCCTCGCGCGCAGCGATGCCAACATGGCGGTGATGACCCAGGACCTCAACCGGGTCCGCGACATCGCCGCCCGCTACGGCGTCTCCCCGGACGACGTGCTGCGCGACCCGGCCAAGTACGGCCTGTCGGCCACCGACATCACCCGCTACCAGAACGCCGATCAGACCAAGCAGGGGCTCGATCGCGACTCCGACAACGGCCACAACCCGGTGTTTCTGTTCGCCTATGACCCACTGGCTTTCGGCGGCAAGGGCCGCGCGGCGATCGCCATCGGCAACCCCGACCTGGCCAAGAACACCGCGGTGATCGTGCCGGGCACCAGCAGCAGCGTGAAGGGCGGTTGGCTGCACGACGGCCACAACGATGCGCTCAACCTCTTCGGCCAGGCCAACGCCGCCGACCCGAGAAACCCCACGGCGGTGATCGCGTGGATGGGGTACGACGCCCCCAACGACTTCAAGGACGTCCAGCGGATCTCCACCCCGGCGCTGGCCCGGACCGGCGGTCAGGCCCTGGCCCAAGACGTCAACGGTTTGTGGGCCACCCATCTCGGCGCCGGCCAGCACGTCACTGTGCTGGGCCACTCGTACGGTTCGACGACGGTGGCCGACGCCTTCGCCCTGGGCCACATGCACGCCAACGACGCGGTGCTCATCGGCTGCCCGGGCACGGATCTCGCCCCCAATGCCGCGAGCTTTCATCTCGACGGCGGGCATGTGTACGTGGGCGACGCGTCGACGGATCCGGTCGGCATGCTCGGGGAGCTGAATGGCCTGAGCCACTACGTGAACCGGGACAACGTCGGCGGTCAGGTGCTCGGCCTGACCCCCGGCCTGGGCGCCGACCCCGCGGCCGATGGATTCGGATCGGTGCGCTTCCGCGCCGAAGTGCCCGGCTCCGACGGCGTCAATCCGCACGACCATTCGTACTACTACCATCCGGGCAGCGAGGCGCTGCACAGCATGGCCGACATCACCTCGGGTCACGGTGACGCGCTGGAATCCGACGGCTTGACGGCCCAACACCGCTACCAGCCGGGCAAGGTCAACATCCCGGGCCTGGGTCCAGTCGGGCCCGGGATACCCGGTGTCGTCATTGACCCGGAGTGGGGCCGCGCGCCCGCATCTGTTACCGATGATCATGTCTTCGATGACCAACACCATCACTGAGCGGCAACGCATTTGGTCGCGGCGAGCATCGCTTGCCGCGCTAGTCGTGGTCGTCACGTTGTTAGGAGGGTGTTCGCTGGTGTTTCCGAAACCGCACTCGTCGGGCTCTTCCAAGCCCTTTGACGATTCCGCCCATCCGTTGACGGACGATCAGACCAAGGCCCAGGTGATCGAGCCGGCCAAGGAGATCGTCGCCGCGGCGGGCCTGCAGGGCGTCGACGGCGGGTTTTCGTTCGCCTCCTGCAATGACCAAGGCGATCCGCCCTATCAGGGCAGGGTGACGATCGGGTTTTTGCTGCAGGGCGACGCGGACGTGTACTTCCAGCACATCCGCGCCGCGATGATCTCGCACGGCTGGAGCGAGGGTGCCCCACCCGGACAGCACTACCACGGCACCACGCTGAACAAGAACGGCGTGACGGCAAACATGAGCCTCTTGCCGTCAGACCACAGCCGCGGACAAATCATCCTGTACGGCGAATGCCGGAACACGACCGACCATCACCACGACCCGGGCGCCGGACTCGATATCACCAGCCAGCTGACCACGCGCTAGCGGTTTTTGCGGATCGAAATGCGTTCCGCTCGAGGCGTATTGAGCTAGCCCGACTTCTTGCCACCCTTGCGCCCAGCGGCCTTTTTCTGTGACTGGTTACCGCCGCTGCCGCTACCGCTGCTTTGGCTGCTTTGGCTGCTGCCCGAACTCTTGCCGCCCCTGCTGGAGGCGCCGGGAGAATTCGATATCGCGGCCGCCCTCGACTTACTCATCCCCTTTTTGCGCAGACCCTCGTATTGCTTGTCGTTCTTGACGCTCGACCCATGATCTTTCGCCACTTTGGTCTCCTTTACACCGTGCAACTCGAATACCCACTTTCAACCGCGTGGGAGCCATCTGTGCTCGGACGCCGGGTTGCCGATGCGCGATTTGGGTACTGATCCAGTTGTCGGCCGAGCTAAATGAGCGAAAGGACCAGATGGCGCCCCGCGATCCCGACGCGACCGAAGCGCTGCTGAAAGAGCTTCTGTGGACCTACGGGCCCTGCGGCCAGGAGGACGAGGTCCGAGCCGTCTGCGCCCGCGAGCTGGAACCCGTCGTCGACGACATGTGGACCGACGAAGCCGGAAACCTCGTCGGCTACATCGCCGCGGGCGGTCCCCCCGACGGCGGCGGGCACCGCCACCGATCGGCCGCGACCGCCGGCCGCAGCACCGCGACGCGCGTCATGGCGCACATGGACGAACTGTCCATGTTGGTCAAGCGCATCGAGCCGGACGGCTCGCTGCACGTGACGCAGCTGGGCACCATGTATCCCGGCAACTTCGGACTCGGCCCGGTCGCCGTCCTCGGCGAGCACGAGACGCTCACCGCGGTGCTCACGCTCGGCTCCGAGCACACCACCAAGGAGAGCCCGCGGATCTGGGAGACCAAGCCCGACGCGGGCGACCAGGCGCTGGACTGGGAGCACGTCTACGTCTTCACCGGCCGCACCGAAAAGGAGCTCGCCGACGCGGGCGTCCGGCCCGGCACGCGGGTATGCGTCGAGCGGAGCAAGAGGACGATGGTCGAGATCGGGAACTATGTCGGCTGCTACTTCCTCGACGACCGCGCCGCCGTGACCGCCCTGCTGCGCGCCGCTCAGTTGCTGCGTGAGCGCGCAAAACGGCCTGCCCACGACGTCTACCTGGTGTTCACGACCAACGAGGAGATCGGCGGGGTGGGCGGCTCGTACGCCACCGCCTCGCTGCCGGGCACGCTCACCCTCGCCCTGGAGGTCGGGCCCACCGAGCAGGAGTACGGCACCACCGTCACCGGCGGTCCGATCATCGGCTACAGCGACGCCCTGTGCGTATACGACAAGGACGTCGCCGACCGGCTGATGGCCATCGCCTCCGATCGCGGGCTCGAGCCGCAGGCCGCGGTGCTGGGCGCGTTCGAGTCCGACGCCTCACATTCCAAGGCCAACGGGCTGACGCCGCGCGCGGCCCTGCTGTGCCTACCGACGCTGAGCACGCACGGCTACGAGGTCATGTCCCGGCGCGCCCTCGACGACATCGCCGAGATCGTCGCCGACTTCGTGCTACAGCTCGGGAACGAGAACCGTTCCGGGGCAACGGATTAGCCTTCTTTAGTCGAGTCCGGTTTCCTGGCGGCGACGAACTGCAGCACGCGTTGCGTCTGTTGATCGATGTCGAGGAGGCCGGCCGATGAGAACAGCTCGACGAAGGCGCGGCGGTCGAACATTTCGAGACCGATCACGCGAGCGCCGCCGGTCAGCACCTGGCGCAGCGGCGGCGCCCCAGTGGCGTAACTGGTGAGGATCGCGATGCGGCCGCCGGGCGCGAGTACCCGCAGCATCTCGCGAGCCACCCCAAACGGCTCGGGCATCAGATACAGCGCGCCGAAACAGCAGACGGCGTCGAATGTTTCGTCGGCGAACGGCAACGTCCGGGCATCGCCGCGGACATAACACGTGCGCGCACCGGCGTTGTCCCGCACGGCGCGGGTCAGCATCGGCTCGGAAATGTCGAATCCGACCGCGAGGCCGCCGTCGGCCAGTTCGGACGCCAGCGGCCCGGTGAAATTGCCTGGCCCGCAAGCCACGTCGAGCAATCGCGAAGCGGTGGCCAGATGCAGGGCGGACGCCGCGCGGCGCTGCTCGGCGCGGCTGGTGACCCCGCTGGCGACGTAGAAGGCAGTCGGACGCCAGAGCCGCTCGTAGACGGTCGCGACGAACGGGCTGTTCATCGCGCGTTGCGCAAACGTCGGGGCCGGGGAAGTCGTCGATTCCCCCAACACGTCGAGGAAACCGTTGCGCAGCACGGCGGTTGTCTCGAGGAGACCGCGGGTCAGCTCGATCGGATCCTGGGTCATGCGTTTGCTCTCGTCAGCCCTGTCGGCGAGCGGCCGGCGCGGCGGAAGGCGCCGGTCGGCCCGGCGCAGACGTTCGATGGCATGCGCATTCGTCTCCATCTAACAGGTTGACGACTTCGCTGTCGGTTACCCCGCCGAACTGCGCCGATTCGTGGTAAGCCAGTTGCGGTACGGAAACGAGCTTCGTGAGGCAGACTTCCTCACGCACGAGTGACTCTAGCGATGAATGGGGGTTAACGCGTGGCGAACATGGTCTCTCGAATTTCGCCGACGGTGGCCACCGCGGGGCGCGTCGGACACCCGCGCGAATTGTGTCGAAGAAGAATTCCATGACCAGGCCACGAATCCGCGCTCGCGCGCCGCTGCGGATATCGTTTGCCGGCGGCGGCACTGACGTGCCGCCTTTTCCGTCGATCGAAGGCGGCTGCGTCCTGTCGGCAACCATCGACCGCTACGCCCAGGGATCGCTTACCCCGCGCACCGACCGGAAGGTTTCGATCGAATCTGTGGACTTCAAGACCACTCACGAGATGACCCTCGACAGCGAGATTCTCTACGACGGCAGCCTCGATTTGATCAAGGCAGCGGTGCGCAGGTTCGGCCGGGACGGGACGGACGGCTACGACCTCGTGCTCCGTTCCAGCGCTCCGCCCGGTTCAGGGCTGGGATCGTCATCAACGATGATGGTCGCCCTCACCGGCCTGCTCGCGGAGCATTACGGGGTTCCGCTGGGCGAGTATGAGACCGCCCAGCTGGCGTGCGCCATCGAACGCGAAGACCTCGGAATCACAGGTGGCATGCAGGACCTGTACGCGGCGACGTTCGGCGGGTTCAATTTCATCGAATTCACCGATCATGTGATTGTCAATCCACTGCGCATTCGTGACGAGATCGCTTTCGAGCTGGAACTGAGCCTGCTGCTTTGCTTCACGGGCATCACGCGGGACTCCGCACGGGTGATCGAGGACCAAACGCGCCGCGCCACCGCGGGCGCTGATGACACCCTCGCGGGACTGCGAGCCCAGAAGGAATTGGCGGTTGCCATGAAGGCGGCACTGCTCACCGGCAAGCTGGCCGATTTCGGTGCGTTGCTGGGTGAAGCCTGGATTCAAAAGAAACGCATGTCGCCGTACATCACGAATGAACGCATCGACGAGCTGTACGACCTGGCCCTGAAAAATGGCGCATTGGGTGGCAAGATAACGGGGGCAGGCGGTGGAGGATACATCCTGCTGTTCTGTGACTTCGAAAAAAAGCACCGCCTCATCGAATCCCTTGAATCCGCCGGGGCCGCTATCACCGAATTCGCCTTCGAAAACAAAGGATTGACCACATGGCAGGCATGAGCGACTCGGATGTCGTCATCCCAAGCGTCGAGTTGGTCCAGGATCGCTTGGCGGAGACGATCGCGGTCAAGCAACAGATGCTGTCGGGCGCCTTCGCCGAGCAGACCGTCGCGATTGCCCGACTGATGATCGAGTCCCTGCGCTCCGGCGGAAAGGTGATCTTCTTCGGCAACGGCGGGTCGGCGCAAGACGCGGGACATCTTGCGGCAGAGCTGATGGGTCGCTTCGCTTTTGACCGCCCGGGTCTCGCCGCGATCAGCTTGCCCGACGCCACCGCGGCCATGACGGCGATCGGTAACGACTATTCCTACGACGAGGTTTTTGCCCGGCAAGTCCTCGCGGCCGGCCGCGCGGGCGACGTCGTGGTCGGCCTCACCACATCGGGCAACTCGCCGAATGTCGTCCGCGCGCTCGAGGCGGCCGCCGGTGCCGGGATGACGACCGTGGCGCTGACCGGTGCCCGCGGCGGGAAAGTGGCCCATCTCGCCGACTTCTGCATTCGCGTACCGAGCGACAACACCGGACGGGTTCAGGAGGCATGCCTGCACCTGGGCCACTCGATTTGCGAAATGGTGGAGGCCGCACTGTTTCCCAGGTCCTCCTGACAGTCCCGAAGATGGCCGGGCCCGCGCTGCGCAACGTGCGCACCGTCTTTCTGGACCGGGACGGAACCATCAACGTCAAGGCGGCCGATGGCGAGTACATCAGATCGCCTGACGAGCTGCGTCTGTTGCCCGGCGCGGCCCTGGCGGTGGCCGCCTTGAATGCCGCCGGGCTGCGCACAGTCCTGGTGACCAACCAGCGTTGGCTGTCCGAACCGTCCGCGGCGGCGGAGCGTTTCGCCGCCATCCAAGACCGTCTGGAAGAACTTTTGGCGCACGAAGGCGCGCGCCTTGATGCGGTGTACCACTGCCCCCACGCGGCGGCCAGCTGCGACTGCCGCAAGCCCGAAGCGGGCATGTTGTTGCGTGCGGCGCAGGAGCACGGTTTCGCTCTTGCGGAGTCGGTGATGATTGGCGACAGCGAGGCGGATGTAATGGCGGGCCGAGCGGCCGGGGCGGCGACCATCTTGCTGCGTGCCGGCGGGAAAGCGGCGGCCGGCGCCGACTTTGTAGCGGACGACCTTGCCGGGGCCGTGTGCCTCATCCTTGGTGCGAAGGAATCGAGTTTCGCCTAAACCGTTGCACTGCCGAGCGAATTATCAACGCCAGCGCGAACGGTAGATCGTCCCGGAGGTACCGGCTCGCAAGTCGTCGCGGCTCGAGCGCCAGCCGGTGCACCCACTCGAGTCCGAGTCGTTGTAGCACGGGGGATGCCCGGCGGACGATACCGGCGGTCATCGCGATTCCGCCACCGCAGGCGAGGCACCAGGCATGGGGCAGCTCTTGGCGCACCAGTTCGATGAGGCGTTCCTGCCTGGGGAAGCCCAAGCCCACGAACACCAGATCTGGTGCGGCCGCCGCAACGGCGGCGACCGCCCGCCGCGCCCCTTCCTCCGTCTTGTCGAAGCCGTGTTCCGGCGACACGGCGCCGGCGATGCGTAGGTTGGCCGAGCGCGCGACGAGCGCCTCGGCCGCCTTCTGCGGCACCCCCTCGGCGCCGCCGAGGAAGTACACCGATCTTCCATCGGCGGCCGCCGCCGCGCTCAACGGGAAGATCAGCGACGAGCCGGCGACCCGCTCGGGCAGCCTGTCGCCCTTGATCCGCGCCGCCCACACCAAAGGCATGCCGTCTGCGACGACAAGGGACCCCCTGGCGATGAGCCCGGCGAGCGCCGCATCCTGCGCGGCCGCCCGGGCCACGTCGACGTTCACCGGGATGACGGAGCCGCCCTGGCCGGCGCGCCAGGCCTTGCGGACAACGCCGACTACCTCGTCCTGGGTTAGTGCGTCGAACCAGACGTTGCCTACCCGGACCCTCGGCGGCGGCGACCCTGTCAATTTCGGTGATCCGACCACGATCGCTCATCTGGTGCGCGGCACCGGTCGGTAGGGCGACCCATGCACGAGGCTGCGCTCACCCGCCTATCATGCCCCGTCGCCGGGCCCGGCGGATCCCAACGCGGTCGAGTGCCGGAAGCGCACGTGGGTCCGAGACAACTGGCTGGTGTTTGCCAACGTCCGCCTCGTCGGCTGCCCGGGGCTGACAGATCCTTGCCCGAGCCCGAACCCGCTCATAACCTGAGCACCATCCGATCGTGGCCAGGAGTGTCCGGTCTGGCCCAGAACACGACGGCAACACAGGCGGGCGGTTTATGGCACAGCGGTCACCGCGATGCGCAGCCCGATGCGTCGGTTCCGCGACGGGCGGGCCGTAGCGGTGGCCGAATTGACCGGCGCGCGGGCCGAAGAGCTCGCGACGATGGACATCTTCGAAGGCTGCCCAATCGAGGAGCTGGTGCCCCTGGCGGCCCGCCTCCAGCCTCTGCGCGCCGCCGCCGGCCAGGTCCTCATGCAGCAGGGCGAGCAGGCGGTGTCGTTCCTGCTCATCTCGTCGGGAACCGCCGAAATCAAGCGCGTCGACAACGACGGCACCGTCAACGCCGGACAGGTGTCGCCCGGCACCATCGTGGGGGAGATCGCCCTGCTGCGGAACATCCCGCGCATCGCTACCGTCACCACGGCCGAACCGCTGACCGGCTGGATCGGCGACAACGACGCCTTCATCCGGATGGTGCACCTGCCGGGGGTCATGCCGCGATTGCTGCGCACGGTGCGCCAGCGCCTGGCCGAATTCATCACCCCGATCCCCATCGAGGTCCGCGACGGGACCCACCTGATGCTGCGCCCGGTCCTGCCCGGCGACGACGAGCGCACGGTGCACGGCCACATCCAGTTCTCCAGCGAGACGCTGTATCGGCGGTTCATGACGGCCCGCGTCCCCACCCCGGCGTTGCTGCACTATCTGTCGGAGGTCGACTACGTCGACCACTTCGTGTGGGTGGTGACCGACGGGGCTGACCCGGTGGCCGACGCCCGCTTCGTTCGCGACGAGAGCGATCCGACGACCGCCGAGATCGCCTTCCTCGTCGCCGACGCCTATCAGGGCCGGGGCATCGGCAGCTTCCTGATCAGCGCGCTGTCCATCGCCGCGAGGGTCGACGGTGTCGAAAGATTCTCCGCGCGAATGCTTTCCGACAACTCGCCGATGCGCGCGATCATGGACCACTACGGCGCCGTCTGGGAGCGCGAGGACATCGGCGTCATCACCACCGTCATCGACGTGCCCCACCGGCTGGCCTTCGGGCGCCACATGGCCGAACAGATCAAGCGCGTCGCTCGTCAAGTGATCGAAGCGGTCGGCTGAACGGGCATGCGGCCCTTCTGGATTGGCGTTCCGGTGGTCCTGCTGGCGGCGTGCGCGCACGCGTCCGCGCCCGCGCCGTCCGCCACGCCCACCAAATCGTCCACCCCAAACGCGACCGTCAACCCCGCCAACATCAAGCGGGTGGTCGGCGCGCTGCCGCCGCACTACGAGGTGACCACCGGCATCCCGAACGGGCTCACCCCCAGGGTCATCTGGAGCCTCCAAGCCGACGCGATGGCCACGCCACCGCAGTGCGCGACGCTGGCCGACCCGGGCAACGGACGCGACCAATCCGCGCAGGGCTTCTCCGGGTCGGGGACCGGCGGCATCGTCGACGCGGTGGTGGTGACTTTGCCGGGGCCGGTGGACCTCGACTCGGCAGTCGTTGCGGCGTGCGGGCGGTGGACCATGGGCGACGGCCACACCACGGCAAGCGTCCGGCTCGTCGACGCCCCCCACATCGACGGCGTCGCGACCCTCGGCATGGTGGCCGACACCAAGTCGTCCGTCGAATCCGGAACTGAAATCGATTCGCGCACATACACCTTCATCGCGTATCTGGGCAACTACTACGCGTTCACGACGCTGACCACCGACCCCGGCTCGGCGCTGCCCGCGCTGCCGCCGCAATTCGCCGCCGATCTGCTCGTCAAAACGGTGTCCACGTTGCGCGGCTGAGCGTTGCCGTTGGGTAGATTGGCCACGATGTTGAAGGTGTTGCTCGCGACCGCATCCGTGTGCGTGCTCGCCGGATGCTCGTCGGGCAGCGACCCCGCACCCGTGAAGGCCGACATCGGCAAGGTCGTCGACGTCAAGTCCAGCTTCGGGCCCGACTACAAGGTCACCGACATCCCCGTTCGCGGCGTCGACCCCAAGCTGCTCTCGGCCCGCAAACTGCCCGACGGCCTGACCTTCGACCCGGCGAATTGCGCGAAAGTGGCGGTGGGCCCCGACATGCCACCCGACGTGCAGGGCAACATGGCCGCCGTCTCCGCCGAGGGCAAGGGCAACCGGTTCGTCGTCATCGCCTTGGAGACGTCAAAGGCCCTGCCGTTCAACGAGCCCGGAAAGGACTGCACCAGGGTCGCATTCGCCGGGACCGGGGTACGGGGCGGCATGGAGGTGATCGATGCGCCACACATCGACGGGGCCCGCACGACGGGCGTGCACCGCGTCCTGCAGGCCGTGGTCGGCGGGGGAGCCCGCACCGGCGAGCTGTATGACTATTCGGCTCAATTCGGGGATTACCAGGTGATCGTCATCGCCA
Source organism: Mycobacterium sp. NGS69 (assembly GCF_059812165.1). Taxonomy (NCBI): domain Bacteria; kingdom Bacillati; phylum Actinomycetota; class Actinomycetes; order Mycobacteriales; family Mycobacteriaceae; genus Mycobacterium; species Mycobacterium sp. NGS69. Next base: position 94,475 of record NZ_JCALCD010000008.1, on the reverse strand, counting down.
ATCCGCTCGTCGTTCCGGACCAGCCGGTGGCCAAGATCGACACCCAACGCGCGCGTGACCTGCTCGTCAAGGCGGTGGCGGCGGTGCGTTCCTAGGCCGATGGCGGCGACCCACGGCGCCCGGCTTCGCCGCGCTTGTGATCGCCGCTAACGCACGTCGCGGGGCCGGAACTGGATGCTGACGCGCGGGCCGGTGGGCGCCGACGTCTTGGGCACCGCGTGCTCCCAGGTGCGCTGGCACGATCCGCCCATCACCAGCAGATCGCCGTGCGCCTGCGGCAGTCGCAGCGACGGGCCGCCGCCGCGCCGCCGCATCGCGAACGTCCGGGTCGCGCCCAGGCTGACGATCGCCACCATGGTGTCCTGCGAGCTGCTGCGACCGATGGTGTCGCCATGCCAGGCGACGCTGTCCGAGCCGTCGCGGTAACAACACAATCCGACGGTGGTGAAGGGCTCGCCGAGCTCGCCCGCGTAAATGTCGTTGAGCCTCCGCCGCAGCTTGCCCAGCAGCGGGTGTGGGGGATCCCCGACCGTCAGGTCGTGAAAGCTGACCAGCCGCGGCACGTCGACCACCCGGTCGTACATGTGGCGACGCTCGGCCCGCCATGGCACGGTCGATAGGAGGTCGGCGAGCAGGTCATCGGCCTCGGCCAGCCAGCCGGCGCGGATCTCGATGAAGGCGCCGTCACCGAGCTGTCTGCGCTCGGTGTGCTCGAACAGCGAGCCCTGTACAGCGATGCTCACGGCGCCCAGTTTATCGCACATCCGTTCGATGAGGATGGGACCGGCGCCGCGACCGGCTACCGTTTTCAGGGTGGGTGTTGTTGAGCTGGGCACCAATTCCGAGGTGGGCGTGCTGCGCGTCGCCATCCTGCACCGCCCCGGCGCGGAGCTGCGCCGGCTCAATCCGCGCAACAACGACCAGCTGCTCTTCGACGGCTTGCCCTGGGTCGCGCGGGCGCAGGAGGAACACGACCAGTTCGCCGAGCTGCTGCGTTCCCGCGGGGTCGAGGTGCTGCTGCTGTCGGATCTGCTGACCGAGGCGCTCAGTCACAGCGGGGCCGCCCGGATGCAGGGCGTCGCCGCCGCGGTGGACGCCCGTCGGCTCGGAACGCCACTGGCGCAAGAGCTTTCGGCCTACCTGCGCGGGCTGGACCCGGTCACGCTGGCCAACGTGCTGATGGCCGGCATGACGTTCAACGAGCTTCCGCCGGACACCCGGACCGAGGTCTCCCTGGTGCTGCGCATGCACCACGGGGCGGATTTCGTGATCGATCCGCTGCCGAACCTGGTGTTCACCCGCGACTCGTCGATATGGATCGGGCCGCGGGTGGTGATCCCGACCCTGTCGCTGCGGGCGCGCATTCGTGAGGCGTCGTTGACCGACCTGATCTACGCCCATCACCCGCGGTTCACCGGGGTGCGGCGCGCCTACGAGTCGCGCACCGCCCCCGTCGAGGGCGGCGACGTGCTGCTGCTCGCCCCCGGCGTGCTCGCGGTCGGGGTCGGCGAACGAACCACCCCGGCCGGCGCGGAAGCGTTGGCGCGCAGCCTCTTCGATGACGATCTCGCGCACACGGTGCTTGCGGTGCCGATCGCGCAGCGGCGCGCGCAAATGCACCTGGACACGGTGTGCACGATGGTCGACACCGACACCGCGGTGATGTACGCGAACGTCGTCGACACGCTGTCGGCCTTCACGATCCAGCGCACCCCCGACGGCGTCACCATCGGCGACGAGACGCCGTTCCCGGAGGCAGCCGCCAAGGCGATGGGGATCGACAAGCTGCGGGTCATCGGCACGGGGCTGGACCCCCTCGTCGCCGAGCGCGAGCAGTGGGACGACGGCAACAACACGTTGGCCCTGGCGCCCGGCGTCGTCGTCGCCTACGAGCGCAACGCGCAGACCAACACCCGCCTCGAGGAGGCGGGCATCGAGGTGCTCACCATCGCGGGGTCGGAATTGAGCACCGGCCGCGGCGGCCCGCGGTGCATGTCGTGTCCCGCCGCCCGCGATCCGGTGTAGCGCGCCGGCACCGAGTCTGCGCTGAGCGCGTCGATTTCGGCGGTTTCCCAGCGCTGGACGCAGTCTCGGCGCCCCGAGAAACTAGCGCCAGCTGGGCAGCCAGATCTCCATGTTCCAGGTCTGCTGGGAGATCGGCAGGCCGGTCAGCACCGGGAACAGCCACGCGAAGTTGGTCACCACTAGGGCCACGTAGCAGCACACCGCGATCAGTCCCAAAGTGCGTCGTTCGGACCCTTGATGGCGGACGTAGAGGATGTCGCCACAGATCAGGGCGATGCCCATGGCCAGGTACGGCGCCATCGTCGAGGCGTAGAAGAAGTACATCTGCCGGTCGATGTCGGCGAACCACGGCAACCACCCCGCGCAATAACCGGTCAGAACAGCCGCGTAGCGCCAGTCCCGGCGCACCAGCGTTCGCCAAAGTGCATATAGCAGCACCGGCACCGCCAGCCACCACATCGCCGGGGTGCCCACCAACATCTCCGCCTTGACGCACGACTGCGCGCCGCAGCCGGGGACGTTCTGCTGGTCGATGGCATAAAGGACCGGCCGCAACGACATCGGCCAGCTCCACGGTTTCGATTCCCACGGGTGGTAGTTGCCGGCGGAATTGGTCAGGCCCGCGTGGAACTGGAACGCCTTGGCGGTGTAGTGCCACAGCGAGCGAACGGCGTCGGGCAGCGGAACAACGGAGTGCGGGCCGATCGACTGGCCGACCTCGTGGCGGTCGATCGCGGTCTCGGACGCGAACCACGGCGCGTAGCTGGCCAGGTAGACCGCGAACGGGATGAGCGCCAGCGCGTACGCGGTGGGGACCAGGTCACGCCGCAAGACCCCCAGCCATGGCCGGTTGACTTGGTATTGACGCCGCGCCGCGACGTCGAACGCCAACGACATTGCGCCGAAGAACAGCACGAAATACAGGCCGGACCACTTTGTCCCGCAAGCCAATCCGAGCATCACCCCGGCAAGGAAGCGCCACCAGCGCACGCCCAGCCTTGGGCCCCATGCGGTTTCGGCGCTGCGGCCCTGCGCCAGCGCGATGTGCAGCCGCCAGCGCATTTGATCGCGGTCGACGATGAGCGCGCCGAACGCCGCCACTACGAAGAAGGTCAGCAGGCCGTCGAGCAGGGCGGTCCGCGCGGTGACGAAGCTGACGCCGTCGCAGATCACCAGCACCCCGGCGATCGCGCCGACCAGGGTCGAGCGGCTGATCCGCCGCACGATCCGCATCACCAGCACGACCATGACGACGCCGAGCAGGGCGCCGGCGAACCGCCAGCCCACGCCGTTGTAGCCGAAGATCGCCTCGCCGACCGCGATCAATTGCTTGCCGACCGGCGGATGCACCACCAGACCGAATCCGGGGTTGTCCTCCACCCCATGGTTGTGCAGCACCTGCCACGCCTGCGGCGCGTAGTGCTTCTCGTCGAAGACGGGCGTGCCGGCATCGGTCGGCGAGCCCAGGTTGAGGAAGCGGGTCACCGTCGCCAGCACCGTGATCACGCCGGTCGCGACCCAGCCGCGAATGGTGTCGGTCGGCCCGAAGTCCGCCACCGGGTCGAGCGGGCCGGGGCTGTCGAGGGGTACGACACGCTCGCGCTCGGCGACGGCGCTTTCGCGGGGCGGGGCGGTCATCACGTCGATCGTAGGCTGTCCGTCATGACCTCCGGTCGCCTATTGCTGGGCGCGACGCCGCTGGGCCAGCCGTCGGATGCCTCACCACGCCTGATCGACGCGCTGGTCCGCGCCGACGTGGTGGCCGCCGAGGACACCCGGCGGGTGCGGATCCTGGCCAAGGCGCTGGACGCCGATATCAAGGGGCGGGTGGTCAGCCTGTACGACCGGGTCGAGGCCGCCCGGGTGCCCGCCCTGGTTGACGCGATGACGGCCGGCGCGACGGTGCTGATGGTCAGCGACGCCGGGATGCCGTTGATCAGCGACCCCGGCTACCGGCTGGTGACGGCGTGCGTCGAGGCCGGGGTCCCCGTGACCTGCCTGCCCGGGCCGTCCGCGGTGACGACCGCGCTCGCGGTGTCCGGGCTGCCGTCGGAGCGGTTCTGCTTCGAGGGGTTCGCCCCGCGCAGGAAAGCAGCGCGCCGAACCTGGCTGGCCTCGCTGGCCGACGAGCGGCGCACCTGCGTGTTCTTCGAGTCGCCGCGGCGGCTGGCGGCGTGCCTGCGCGACGCCGCGGACGAACTCGGCGGTGCCCGCCGCGCGGTGGTCTGCCGGGAGCTGACCAAGTTGCACGAGGAAGTGGTGCGCGGGTCGCTCGAGGAGCTGGCGACGTGGGCGAACGACGGGGTGCTCGGTGAGATCACCGTGGTGCTCGCCGGCGCGACGCCGCGCGCCGACCTGCCGTCGCTGGTGGCGCAGGTGGAGGAGTTGGTCGCCGGCGGCGTGCGCGTCAAGGACGCGTGCAGCGAGGTGGCCGCGGCGCATCCGGACGTGCGGACGCGCCAGCTTTACGACGCGGTTCTGCAGTTACGCGGCGAGTAGCTCAGGGCGTGCAGGCCTTGAACGGGCCGATGCCCGGCGTGCAGATCTGGGGGTGCGGCGGCAGCGGCGGCGGGCCGGGCAGCGGCGGCAGCGGGGGCGGCCCCGCAGGCAGCGGGGGTAACGCCGGAAGCGGGGGCAGGGCCGGCGGGCCGGCCGGAAGCGGCGGCAGGGCCGGCGGGCCGGCGGGGAGCGGGGGCAGGGCCGGCAGCGGCGGAGCGGCCGGAAGCGCCGGCAACGCCGCGGGAACCGCGGGCAACGCCGCGGGCACCGCGGGCAGCGCCGGGAGGGCCCCAGGCGCGGCCGCCAGCACCGCCGGGATGGCCGCCGCCGCACCCGGGACGGCCGCCGCGGCGCCGGGAAGGGGGGGAACTGACAGGTTCGGGATGCCCAGGGTGAAGCCGGGCGGCAGCAGGCCGGCATTCTTGAGGTAGACGAGCGCGATGGCGGCGGTGGACGCCGTGGCCACGACGCCGGTTCCGACGCCGACCACGGTGGTTCCCACGCCCACGACGCCCTGGACGATCGACAAGGCGGTTTGTGCCCCGGCGGGTGCGGCCTGGATGGCCGCCGCGGTGCCTAGGGCGCCGGGCAGTTCCGGCAGGACCGCAGCCGCGGCGTCGGGCAGGCCCGTGTCGAACCCGCCGGGGACCGCCGCGGCCGGCGCGCCGCCTCCCGATCCGCCGACCCCGGACGCGCGACCCGCGGGCCCGCCGGATCCGCCGAGTCCTCCGGGCACTGCCGGGTTGGTGGCCTCTGCGACCGGCTTGGGTGCGTCCCCCGTATTCGCGGCGGGCGCGGCCTGGGTGCCGGGCGCCGACGGCGGCGTCTCAGGCATCAGGACCGACGCCACCTTTTGGCACGGGGCCCCGCCGTTGCCGCACGGTCCCGCGGCCGGCAGCGGCGCGCTGACCGAGGTCAGGGGCGTGACCGCCAGCGTCCCGCCCATCAGGGCGGACGCGACGGCGCCCAGGACGGCGATTCTCATGACGGCCCCCTCCGGCAGTCGACGCGCGATCGGCGCGGGTCAATCCATGAAGCTTAAGCAAAAGCCGCACGTCGCGTGGGGGGTTGGCCGAAATTCACGGCCGGGACGCCCATCTTTCAAAAACCGGCCTCCTGGCCGGCACTAACCGGCCGCCTGGCCGGCACTAACCGGCCGCGGCGATCAACGGCAGCCCGACGATCGGGGCGGCCTTGTGCAGGCACTCCTCCCATTCGGCGTCGGGATCGGAGTCGGCGGTGATGCCGCCGCCGACGCCCAGCACGGCGCCGCCGCCCGCGTCGAACTCGACGGTGCGGATCGCGACGTTCAGCTCGCATCCGGCGATCGGTGAGGCCAAACCGATCGTCCCGCAGTATATCCCGCGACGGTTATGTTCCCATTGCGAAATCAGTTGCCGCGCACGGTGTTTGGGTGTTCCGGTGACCGAAGCCGGGGGGAAGGCGGCGTCCAGCAACGCCGACGTCGGGACTTCGACGGGAACGCGCGCCGACACCGTGGACACCAGGTGCCACACGCCCGGCGCGCGCCGCACCACCAACAGCTCGGGCACGGTGACCGTGCCGACGCTCGCCACGCGGCCGAGGTCATTGCGGACCAGGTCCACGATCATGATGTTTTCCGCGACGTCCTTGGCCGATGCCCGCAGTGCCGACGGCCAGGCATCCAGCGGCAACGTGCCCTTGATGGGGCTGGACGTCACGACCGCGCCGCGACGCCGCAGGAAAAGTTCCGGGGACAGCGACGCCACCGCCCCCCACGGCCCCGCGACGTAGGCCGCGCGGGCCGGGGAGGTGCGCGTCACGCCGTCGACAAAGAAATCCAGCGGGGCCCCGCTGACCGAACCGGTGAATTGCGTGCATACGCAGGCCTGATACACCTCGCCGGCGCGGATCGCCTCCAAGCAGGCCAGGACCCCGCCGCGGTGCGCGGCCCGGTCGGCGCCGCCCCAGTCGATCAGGCAATCGCGCGGCGGTGCCGGCCCGGCCGCCAACGCGGCGCTCAGCCAGCCCGGCATCGGCGCACCTGACAGGCTTTCGTACCACCAGACCCCGTCGCGGTCGCGGCGCAGGACGCAGTCGGTCCAGCCGCCGGCGGCCTCGGGGATCCGGTTTCGCCGGCCGTCGGCGCCGGCATCGGGGTAGGACAGGTAGCCGACCCACCCGCCGCCCACCGCGTCCGAGTCGGGCGCCGGGGTGCCCAGCCGGACCGCGAAGGCGTCGTCGACGGCGACCGGCCGCGCCGACAGGCTGGGCGCGATCACCGCCAGCGAACCGAACCACTCGCCGGTCAGCGCGGCGGGCGGCGGCAACCCGAGCCGGCCGGTGGCGTCGCCGACGGCGCGCAGCACCCGGGGCGCGGCGCCGAGGTCGCCAAGCCGGTCGGTTCGCACCGCCCTAGTCTGCCGCCTAGCCGCGGCTGATGTCGCGAGCAGTGGCCAGCGCCGCCAGCTTTTGCGGGTTGCGCATCACGTAGAAGTTGGTGATCTTGTCGCCGGCAATCTCCAGCGTGATGACGCCCTCGAGCTGTTCGCCGAGGTAGAGCAGCACGGCCGGGGCGCTGTTGCAGGTCACCATGTCCACGCGCGCTCCGGGCATGCCGGCGGCCTTGCGCATCAGCCCGGCGATCGCCCGGGCCACCCGGTCGGCGCCGACCACCGGCCTGCGGGCGGCGCTGACGATGCCGCCGCTGTCGGCCGTCCAGGTGGCGTCCGGGGCGAGCATCGCCATCAGCGCCTCGACGTCGCCGCTGGCCGCCGTGGCCAGGAACTGGGCGGTGATTTCGGCGTTGCGTTCCGGGTCCGCCGTGCCGAACCGCTTGCGCCGCGCCCGCACGTGTTCGCGTGCGCGGTGCGCGACCTGACGCACCGTGGGCGCCGGCTTGCCGACCGCGTCGGCGATCTCGCCGTAGTCGAAGCCGAACACCTCGCGCAGCACGAACACCGCCCGCTCGTCGGGGCTGAGTGTTTCCAGCAACACCAGCATCGCCATCGAAACCGATTCCGCCAGAACAACATCGGCCGAAGGATCCTGCTCATCGAGAAGCAGCGGCTCGGGCAGCCAGGGCCCCACGTACTCCTCGCGGCGACGCGCGTCGGCCCGCAGCGCGTTCAGCGCCTGCCGGGTGACCAGCTGGGCCAGGTAGGACTTGGTGTCGCGCACGGCCGACAGGTCCACATCGGCCCACCGCAGATAGCTGTCCTGCAGCACGTCGTCCGCCTCGGTCGCCGAGCCGAGGATCTCGTAGGCGATCGTGAACAGAAGCGGTCGCAGCAGCGTGAATCGCTCGGCGTGCTCGGACGTTTGGGTCACGGCAGCGCGACCCGCTCGTCGGCCTGGGACTGCGCGAGCCGCCTGCCGCCCTTGAACCAGAAGTACGAGCCGGGCTTGGCGGCCTCGCGCCGGATGGCCCACAGCGTGCCCTTGCAGACCGTCTCCTTGACCGACGCCGCGAACCGGCCGCCGACGTAGACCTCCACCGGGGTGTCGTTCTTGCGGGCGAGTTGGATGGTGCCGTGCGAGCGGCCCAGGCTGATGCACTGCCCCGTGAACGCCTGGTCCAGCAGCGCCGGGGCCTCTCCCGCGATGCGGCTGAGCACCGTGTTGGCCGCCTGGATGCCGAGCGGGCCGGCGGCTTGGCAGCTCATCCGCAGCGGCTGCCCCGACGGGGCGGCCGCGTCACCCGCGGCGACGATGCGCTGGTCGTCGACGCTGGTCAGCGTCTCGTCGGTGAGCAGCCGGCCCAGCGCGTCGGTGCTTAGCCCGCTGCGCGCTGCCAGGTCCGGCACGGCGAAGCCGGCCGTCCACACCGTCGCCGCGCTGGGCAGCACGGCGCCGTCGGTGAGCACCACGGCGTCCCAGCGCACCTCGGTTGCGCAGGCGGATTCGACCACGTTGACGCCGAGGGCGCGCAGCTGCTTGGCCACGGACCGCCGGCCCTTCTCGCTCAGCGACGGGCCGAGGATGCCGCCGCAGACCAGCGTCACCGGGCGCCCCAGCTCGGCCAGCTCAGAAGCGGTTTCGATGCCGGTCAGCCCGCCGCCCACGACGGTGACGGGCGAACCGAGCGGCAGGTCGGCGAGGGCGTAGCGCAGCCGTTGTGCGCTTTCCAGGTCGGCGACGGAGTGCGCGAATTCGGCCGCGCCCGGCACGGTCGGCGGCATCGCGCCGGTGCTGCCGACGGCGTAGATCAGGTAGTCGTAGTGCAGCTCGGCGCCCGAGGCCAGCACCAGGCGCCGGTTGGCGGGCTCGATGCGGTCGACGGCGTCGATCACCAGCCCGATGCCCTCGCCCAGCAGCGTGTCGTAGTCGGCGATCGCCGCGCTGGTGTCGGCCACCAGTTGGTGCAGGCGGATCCGCTCCACGAACACGGGGCGCGGGTTGACCAGGGTGATGTCGACGTCGGGGCGCTGGCGCAGGTGATTGGCGGCCAGCGTTCCGGCGTATCCGCCGCCGACGACGACGACGTGGGTTCTTGGGGCGGCCGGCTGGGTCATTTCTGTCTCCTACTCTCACGGGACTCGTGCCCTTGAGACACCGCAGCCCGGCGGGGCGTGACAGTCTGGGCGGGACTGTGACCCGTCTCACTCGACCTTCGGGCAGCGGCAGAAGTTCGGGAGGCGGCCCGCGGTTGCCGGGCCACCCCGCTCCCGCGGTTGCGGGCCTAAGATCAAGCGGCGCGAGCGAAATCGCCGTCCCAGTCGCCGGCAGAGGCGCATGATACGCTTCGGCTAAACATTGTATGTCCCGCCCCGAGCCGAAACCCGCCGCGACGTATGGGGCTCTTCTGTGCTCACTGGTGTGCATCGGGAGAAGCAACCTCGACGACGACCATTCCTGATTGGGCAGGCGCCCAGCTAGGACGTATGCCCCTATCGGAGGAGCCCTTGCCGCGCAGCCTGGACCTCGTCGTCACCTCCGTGGCGAGGCAGCTGATGGAGGCCGCCGGAGCCACCGCGACTCGCGTCAGCGAAGTCGTGCTCGCGCAGCTCGGTGAGCAGTTCGGTCTGGACGGCATCTTCCTGCGTCACCACGACCACGACATCCATGCCTCGGTGTTGGTGGCGGAGTGGCCGCCGCGCACCGACGTTCCGGACCCGGACCCGATGGCCGTCGTCCACTTCACCAGCGCCGACCCGGTGCTCGCCGAGTGCGAGCACGGCAGGAAGCCGGTCGTGATCCCGCCGGAGCAGAACCGCCGCGCGTTCGGCCGCCGGCTGGGGAGAAACAAGCAGCCCATGTCCCCCTCGGTGGCCGCCGCGCCGCTGGTCTCGGGCGAGACGACCACCGGCGTGCTCGGCTTCGTCAAGAACGGCGCCCGGAAGTGGAAGCAAGAAGAGATCAACACGCTCGAGGCGGTCGCTTCGCTGTTCGCGCAGCTGCAGGCGCGCATCGCGGCCGAAGAAAAGCTGCGCTACCTGGCCGAGCACGACGATTTGACGGGCCTGTACAACCGACGGGCGCTGGTGGCGCACCTGTCCGAGCGGCTCGCGCCGGGAAGCCCCGGGCCCGTCGCCGTCCTGTACCTGGACCTGGACCGGCTCAAGCCGATCAACGACTACCTCGGCCACACCGCGGGCGACTGGTTCATCCGGGTTTTCGCGCAACGCATTCGGGTGTGTGCGGGCGGTCAAAGCATGATCGCCCGGCTGGGCGGCGACGAGTTCGTCGTCATCCCGGACCAGGCGATGTCGACGGGGACGGCGGAGTCGTTCGCCCGCCGGCTGGGGGCGATGCTGCGCGAGCGGCTGGCCATCGGCGGGCACATGATCACCCGCACCGTCAGCATCGGGCTGGCCGTGGGCATGCCGGGGCGCGACAACAGCACCGATCTGCTGCGCCGGGCCGACGAGGCCGTGTTGACCGCCAAGCGCGGGGGCGGCAATCAGGTGGCGCTGTCCACCGACGACATGTCGCTGAAAAGCGCCTTCCGCAACGACATCGAGTTGCATCTGCAGGGCGACATCGACAGCGAGGCGCTGCTGCTGCACTACCTGCCCGAGGTCGACTTGTGGACCGGCGCGATCGTGGCGGCGGAGGCGCTGGTCCGCTGGCGGCACCCGATCTGGGGGCTGCTGCTGCCGGACTCGTTCATCGGGGTGGCCGAATCGACCAACCTGGCAGGGGAACTGGGCCGGTGGGTAATGCGAAGCGCCTGCGCCGAATTCAGCCGTTGGCGCGCCAACGGCGTCGGGCAGAGCGCGGCCCTGCGCATCAACGTCTCGCCCATCCAATTGATCACGCGCGGCTTCGTGCGTAGCGTCGCCGACACCATCGACGAATTCGGCATCGACGCCGGATCGGTTTGCCTGGAGATCACCGAGCGGGCCGTGGTGCACGACATCGAAACCACCCGCAAGACTTTGGCCGAGCTCAAGGAGGTCGGCGTCCAGATCGCCATCGACGACTTCGGCACCGGCTATGCGGTGCTGTCGCACCTGAAGTCCCTGCCGGTGGACATGCTCAAGATCGACACCGGGTTCGTCCGCGACCTGGGCACCAACGCCGGCGACCTGGCCATCGTCCGGGCGATCATCGGGTTGGCCGAGGCGTTCGGCCTGCAACTGGTCGCCGAGGGAGTCGAGACACCCGCCGCCGCACTGACTTTGATGCAGCACGGATGCCACCGGGCGCAGGGCTTCCTGCTGTCCCGACCCGTCCCGGGCAACGCGATGGAAGCGCTGCTGGCCGCGCGCTGGATTTCGATGCCTTTCCTGGCCGATCGCGAGGCGTTGTCGTTGGGCGCAATCTGACAGCGGTGACGGTGTTTCGCTCGTTCAGAAGAAGCGCGTTGGTCGCTGCCGTGTGCGCCGCGGCCGTGCTGAGTGGATGTGGTGGTCATCGCAACCCTGGGCCGCTGTCCGCGATGATCAGTCCCGCCATACCGCCGGGCGTGGAGGAGATACCGAACCCACTGCGCGGTCAGTATGAGGAAATGCTGAATCCGCTTTTCCCACAGGGAAATCCCGCGCAGCAGCGGTATCCGGCGTGGCCGGCGTCATATGACGCCAGCTTGCGTGTCTCGTGGCGGCAACTGCAGCCGATCGATCCCGGCACGCTGCCGCCCGACGCCCCCGATGAGCGCAAGTTCGACTTCAGCGTCATCGACGACGCGCTGACGAAGCTCGCGAATCGCAACATGCGATTGATGCTTGGTGTGTACACCTACAAGTCTTGTTGCAACGACTCGTATCCCGACAACACCAATATCGCGATTCCCGACTGGATGCGCTCTGCGGCAACCAGTTATCCCGCGCCGCCAAATGGTTCCGCCCCAGCCGTCACGCAGTTGGTACCCAACTGGAACAGCCCCGACTACCTCAACGCCTTTGGGCAACTGCTTGCCGCACTCGGTCGCCGTTACGACAGCGATGAGCGACTCAGCGTGTTCGAGTTCTCCGGATACGGAGATTTCGGCGAGAACCAACTCGCCTATCCGCGTGACTCGCTGGGGTTGCCGGGTCCCGCACCGGACGACAGCGTCCCAAAGCTCGGCTATTACAGCCAGTTCCGCGATCAAGCCATCACCAAAGCATCCATCGGGCAGTTGGTCGCGGCGACCGTCGGCGCGTTCCATCACACGCGATTGGTGGTCACGCCACAAAATCCGGAGATCGTCCGCGAACTACTCGCCGACGACGTCACCAGAAAGCTGTCGGCGCCGGTCGGCCTCCGCTCGGATTGCCTCGGTGCGCAGTCCCCGCTGCCGGAATGGGCCGAATCCAACGCCTCTCACTACGTGCAGGCCGACGACGGGGTGGTGAGCGCGATCAAGCAACGGCTGACGTCGGCGCCCGTGATCACCGAATGGTGTCGGTCGCCGGCCGGAACCGACTCGCGGTCGTACTACGAGAAGGGCCTGCACGACATCATCAGGTATCACGTGTCGATGACGTCGAGCGCCGAGTTTCCTGACCGGGATTCGAGTTCGGTGATGGATCCGAAGTTGTTCGCGCTTTGGGCCCAGGCGAATGCCTCCGCCGGCTACCGGTACTCGGTGGAAGCGAAGCCCGGGTCGCAAAATATCCAGGGCCAGGTGGCATCGATTTCAGTGCTGTGGACCAACTACGGCTCGGCCGCGGCCACCGAGCATTGGGTGCCCGGCTACAAGCTGGTGGACTTCTCGGGAGCGGTGGTTCGGAGCCTGCCCGCCTCGGTCAGTCTGAATTCGCTGGTGCACGACGATTCAAGCCAATCACGCCAGGAGGCGGTGCCGGAATCGTCTACCGACACGGTGCACGTCGACGTGAGCGGGTTGGCGCCGGGGCACTACACACTGCGCGCGTCCGTGGATTGGCAACAGCACAAGCCCGGCGCCTCGCATGTGGTGAACTATGCGCCCATGGCGCTGGCCCGTGACGGGCGCGACGGCTCGGGGCTATATCCGGTTGCGACCCTTGATATCCCGAGCGACTCGGGTTCGGCCAAAGGTCAATGACGCAGCGCCGCCGCGCGGCTCACGGCCGCACCGTCGGTGCGCTGTGCGCCAAGGGACTTTCGAAGAGCTGTCGGCCGGCGGTGTCGGGACCGCTGTCCGGATTCGTCAGCCCTGGCCGGAAGCTGTTTCTAAGCCCGGACGGACGCCGCATGCGTGATACCGTCCTAGCTGAAATCGATCCGTGACCTGCCCGGGCCCGAATACATTCACCAGATAGCCAAGTCAGGCAACGGGCCCCGTATCGGAGGAGCCCGTGCCGCGCAGTCTGGACCTGGCCGTCGCCTCGCTTGGAACCCAGCTCATGGACGCTCCGGGATCCATTACGACGGGTTCTTCCCGAGCGCAACGTCAACAGTGGTGACGATGAGTTTTCCGCTCGGGAGAAGGACGCTGGCCACGGCCACGTGCGCGGCTCTGGTCCTGACCGGATGCGGTCGGCACAGCGACCCCGGACCCCTGGCGGCCATTGTGAGTCCCCCCATACCGGCATCCGTTCAGGAGATACCCAACCCGCTGCGGGGGCAGTACGAAGATCTGATGATGCCGCTGTTTCCGCAGGGCAACCCCGCGCAGCGCCGGTATCCGGCATGGCCGGGGTCATACGACGCCAGTTTGCGTGTCTCATGGCGACAGTTGCAGCCCACCGATCCCGGCACGCTGCCGCCCGACGCTCCCGATGACCGCAGGTTCGACTTCAGCGTCATCGACGACGCGCTGACCAAGCTCGCCGACCGAAACATGCGGCTGACGCTTCGCGTGTTCGCCTACAACTCCTGTTGCGACGCCAATTATCCAAACAACACGAACATCGCGATTCCCGACTGGATGCGTTCCGCGGCCACCAATTATCCCGGGCCTCCTCGATATTGGTGGAGACCGGGGGTGACGCAAGTCGTACCGAACTGGAATGACCCCAATTACCTTGACGCGTTCGCCCAGTTGCTCGCCGCCCTGGGCCGCCGCTACGACGGCGACGAGCGGCTCAGCGTGTTCGAGTTCTCCGGCTACGGAGACTTCAGCGAAAACCACGTCGCCTATTTGCGCGACAAGTTGGGCGCGCCGGGTCCGCCGCCCGATGACAGCGTCGCGGCGCTGGGCTATTACAGCCAGTTTCGCGATCAGAGCATCACCAAAGCCTCGATCGGGCGGCTGGTCGCCGCGAACGTAAATGCCTTCCCCCGTACACAATTGGTGACCACCACCCTGAACCCGGAGATTGTTCGCGAACTGCTCGCCGACGACGTCACGAAGAAGGTGTCCGCGCCGGTGGGCATCCGTTCGGATTGCCTCGGTGTGTTTGCGCCGTTGCCGACGTGGGCCGAGTCGGATGGCTCCCACTATGTGGTGTCCAAGGATCCGCTCGTCGGCCAAATCAAAGACCGGCTGGCCTCGGCGCTGGTGATCACCGAATGGTGCCAGCTGCCCCAGGGAACCGATCCGAGGTCGTACTACGAGAAGGGCCTGCGCGACGTCGTCAGGTATCACGTGTCGATGACGTCCAGTTTCAACTTCCCGGACGTCGATTCCAGGGCTCCGATGGATCCGGCGTTGTTTCTGCTGTGGGCGAAGGCCAACGTTGTCGCCGGCTATCGCTACTCGGTCGAGGCGCGACCGGGATCGCAATCGGTACGTGACGGACGGGCGATCATCTCGGTGGTCTGGACCAATTACGGCTCCGCCGCCGCAACTGAGCGGTGGGTCCCCGCCTACCGCCTCGTAGATTTCTCGGGAGCGGTGATCCGCACGCTGCCCGCGAAAGTGGGGTTGAAGGACCTAGTCCAGCCGCCGTCCGACGGTAGCTCCGCCAGCGAACCGGTCCCGTCGTCGTCCACGGAATCGCTCACCGTCGATCTGGCCGGCCTGCCACCGGGCCACTACACCCTGCGTGCGTCTGTCGATTGGCAACAGCACAAGCCGGCCGCATCGCACCCGGTTAACTACCCGCCCATGCAGTTGGCGCGTGACGGACGCGACGGCTCCGGGTGGTATCCGATCGCGACGCTCGACATACCGCGCGACGTACTGGCTTCCGGACCCACTCATGGGTAGCGGGCGCAGACGCGCCAGCAAACTTTTGGACGGCTCCGTTGGGAACGGATTTCGGCCGCTCGGACGAATGGATGATGATGCTGCATAATGATGCGATGGGTTTGCGCAGCGGGTGGGTGGGCAACCAAACGAATGCTACTGGCCTCTGGGCCTAAGAAAGGTTATCAAGTCGATGGATTTCCGTACCTTTGTCCGGATCCTGATGGCGCACTGGAAACTGGCCCTGGGCGCGCTGCTGATGTGCACGGTCGGCGCCGCGGCCCTGACGGCGATTCAGACCAAGCACTATCAGTCGTCGGCCACCGTACTCATCTCGTTTTCCGGCGCCACCGACCTGACCGAGCTGTACAACGGCACGCTGACCGCGCAAGAACGCCTCTCGTCATACGCGCAGATCGCCGGCGGGCGCACCGTGGCGGAGCGCGCGGTCAGTCAACTTCAGCTGCCGATCAGCCCCGATGCCCTGGTGAGCCAAACCCAGGTGAAATACACCGCGAAATCGATGCTGTTCACGATCACCGTCAAAGACACCGATCCGTCGCGTGCTGCGGCGCTGGCGGGGGCGATGGCCGACCAGTTCTCGGCGATGATCGCGACCCTGGGGGTCAATCCGGGGCCGAGCCCCGCGGGTCCGCCGGTAAACCCCGGCGGGCGGCCCGACGCCGGGGAGCCAACCCCGCCTCCCGGGCAGCCGGCTGAAGCGCCCGGGTCGCCACCACCGACCAAAGGTACGCCGGTGGCCAGGGCGAGGGTGGTCGAGCGGCCGCGCGTTCCGGAAGGCCCGGTTACCCCCTCGCCGGCCCGCAACATGGTGATGGGGTTTGTCGCCGGCATCCTCCTGGGCATCGCGGTGGCGCTGATCCGCGAAGCCACCGATCGCACGGTGCGCAGCCGCGAGAAGTTGGAACAGCTTTCGGGTTTGCCGACACTGGCGGAGCTACCGGCGAAGCGCGGCAGCCCGTCGAGGTTCGGCACCGACGTCACCTTCGACGACGCGGTGCGGGGCTTGGCCGCCCGGTTGCGCAGGGCGATGGGACCCGACGCCCGCCGGGTGCTGCTGGCGGCGCCGTTCGGCGGTGAAGGGACCACAACGACGGTGATGAACCTGTCCCGGGCGTTCGCCGAACTCGGCGAAGACGTCCTTCTCGTCGAGGGCGATACGCGCAGGCCCGTGATCGCAGGCCTGCTGAACGTGGAATCGGGGGAGGGCCTGGGCAACGCGCTGGCCAACCCCGAGATTGCCGCGCAAGCAGTGCGGCCGACGGCGATCCCGCGGCTGTTCCTGCTCGGGTCGCGGTCGGCGCGGCGCGAAGCGCTGCCCACCAGCGCGTATTTGCCGGAAGTGATCGACCACGTTCTGGTGGCCCTGTCGTCGCGATTCGACCGGTTGGTGGTCGACGGTCCGCCGGTGCTGGCGACGCCCGACACCGGCCTGCTTGCCGGCGCCGTTCAGGCCACCGTGTTGGTCGTGCGACGGGGGCGCACCACCGTCGATGAACTCCAGGATGCGCTGGGGGCTCTGCGGACGGCCGGCGCCGAGCTCGTCGGCACCGTACTGACCGACGCGCGACCGTCGCTGCACAGCAAGGCGGCGGTGAAGAACTACCGGGCAAAGGTGAGCGGTCCCTCGTGATCTTCTATCTGCCGGCTCGCCATCGCCTGGCAGTGGACGGATCTCTGCTGGCGGTATTCCTGTTGGGATGCTTCATCTTCGGCGTGCTCTCGGTCCGCAGAACCACCGAAGGCGTGCTGCTGATCGCCGCGTTGTTCTGCCTGGTCGTGTACTGGGTGAAACCGGAGGGGATGACGTGGGTCACGCTGTTCGGGGCGTTCGCGGCGCTGCCGGAAGGGTTGCACATCGGCAAGGTCTTCGGCCCGGTGGCGATCTACGCCTACCAAGTGGCCGCGGTCCTGGCGATCTGCTATCTGCTGCCCGTCGTCAGATTGCGGTTGTCCGACTGGTTGTTGCCGGGGATGTTCGTGTTGACGGTCCTGTATTACACCGCCGTCGGATTCGCGTCCGGGCATGACGCCACGATGGTCATGCGTGAGGCGACGACCTTGCTGGAAATGGTCGTGGGGTTCGTCCTGGCGTTGTTGGTCGTATACGGCCATTACCTCAAATGGATGATCCGCGTGATGGTGGTGATCCTATGGTTTTCGGCCGGCATGGCAATTGTGAGTTCCCTGCACGCGATCCGGCTGGCCGGCCGGGCGGAAAGCCTCGAGGAGGCCACGGGGGCGGGCCAGGCCCTGCGGATCGTTCTGTCCACCCAAACGCCCGCCACCGCCGCGTTGAGCGCATTGGTCGCGGCCGCGATCATCGGCCGCGTCAGGCCCGTGATGTATCTGGCATTGGGTCCGCCGGCCTTGGTTATCTCGCTGCTGTCCTTCGCCCGGAACACGCTGATCGCCGTGGCCATGGCCGCCGTTGTCGCGTTTATCTTCAGTTTCGGGTGGCCGGCACTGCGGCGGACAGCCATGGTTGTCGTGATCAGTGCGGTCGTCTTTGCGCTGACGGTGCCCGGCTCCCTGTTTCTGCTGCAGCATTCGCATGCGGGGGCGTGGTTGAGCGACCAGTTCACCGCGTTCAATCAGCGGGTGTTCGGCGGCGTTTCGGCGAGTGCGCTCGCCACCGACGAGTCGACGCTGGACAGGCTCCGGGAAGCGGCGCGACTCAACAGCGCGATCGGGCAGGCGCCGGTGTTCGGTCATGGTCTGGGCTACGCATATCAGCTGCCGTCCGGAAACGACCCGAACGCTTTCGCATGGCGGCTGGGCCCCACTTACTCTCACCTCTTCTATCAGTGGTGGTTGGCCAAAGCCGGGGCAGTCGGCATGGCGGCGTTCGCGTGGTTCGCGCTGACGCCGGTCGTTCGTGCGCTGCGCTGCGCGTCGGTTCCGGCGAAGATCAGCGCGGCCGTCAGCGCCGGTCTCCTGGCGATAACCGCCATCTGGCCGTTGCCGGAGATGCCCATGGACGCGCTGGCGCTGGGCCTGGCACTGGGATCGGCGATGGGGTTCGCCGGCCTGCCGCGGCGCGCGGCTCAGGACGCGGGCAACGACGGTGTCGAGCCCGCGCCGGTGGCTGCGCCTAACTCAAAGCCCAACTCGAACTGAGCTTTAGCAATGATCACGGTCATTCACGTGGGACCCGACATGTACAGCTTCGGCGGAACGCAGTCCGTGATCCGCGTGCTACGTGACAACAACCTCGGCGCCGACGACCTCCGTGTCCTTTCGACGTGGAACGGACGGCGCCACGCGAAGAATCTGTTTCTCACGGTGCGCGCGGGCATCATGCTGGCGAGCGCACCACGCGCCAGTGTCGTGCATTTCCATATGGCCAACGGCGGAGCGTGGCTGCGCGAAGGGCCGCTGATCCGGCTGGCGAGGGCTTGCGGTTTCCGGGTGATCGTCACCATCCACGGTTCCGACTTCCCCGAGTTCGCCCGCTCGCATCCCCGCTTCGTCGGGGCCGCCCTGAAGGGGGCGCACCACCTGATCGTGTTGTCGGAGGAAGCGCGTGCCGCCGCGGCGGGCGTCGCGCCCCTGGTGCCGATCTCGGTGGTGGCGAATCCGATCGTCATCGACCGAAACTCCCCACGGGCCAGTTCGACCCCGCCCGTGGCGCTCTTTGCGGGCACCATCGGCCACCGTAAGGGTGTGGACACGCTTGTCGCGGCCTGGCGGCTACTTCTTGCCGAGGGCATCGAGGGGCACTGCCGGATCGTCGGTGTCGTCGACGACTACGTCCCGCCGCCCGTCGAGCGCCTGACCGTGGAAGGCCCGGTACACCCCGATGCGGTCCGTGACCTCATCCGGTCGGTTCGGGTGATCACCCTTCCCTCGGTCTCCGAGGCTATGCCGATGATCCTGACGGAGGCCCTCGCCAGCGCGCGACCGTTTGTGTCCACGCCCGTGGGCGGCATACCGGAGATCGCGTCGGACCCCAAAATGCTCGTGCCCGTCGGTGACGCGCCCGCGTTGGCGGCGGCAATCGGCCGGTATCTGCGCGATCCGGACCTGGCCGAGCGTGACGGGCTGCGGGGCCAGGCGCACGTCGCTGCGACGCGCAGCCCGGAAGTCATCGGCGCGAAGCTTCGCCGCATCTACGAAGGGTGCGCCGTTGAAACTGGTTGAGCTTGAGGGCCCGAAGCTGAAGGTGAGCGCGGTTGGCTTCGGCTGCGGCGGTTTGATGCAGTCGCCGTCCCGCAGAGAGCGCATGGCCGTGCTGGGCGCCGCGGTGGACAACGGGATCACCCATTTCGACACCGCGCGCATGTACGGCCTCGGGATGGGGGAGGCCGAGCTCGGGGCGTTCCTGCGCACCGTCGATCGCGAGGCCGTGACCGTCGCCACCAAGTTCGGCATCGATGTCGGCGGCCTGGCCCGGCGCCTCGGCCGGTTTCAGGCGCCGGCGCGGGCACTGCTGCGAAAGGCTCCGGCGCTGCGGCGCGCCGTCAAACGGCAGCAGGCGTCCGACGAGCCCTCCCGGGTCTACGACGCGGCGGTCGCGGCTCGCAGCCTCGACGAAAGTCTTGCGGCGCTGGGCGTCGACTACGTCGACTTCCTCTTCGTCCATGGCCCCAGGCCGCACGACACCGTAGCGAGCGGCGAACTCTGCCAGTTCTTCGAACGCGCCCGCGAGCAGGGCAAGATTCGTGCGTGGGGCGTCTCCCAGGACGAGGGCCTCGAGATGGACTACGCCCGCCAATTTGCGCCCGAGGGCGTCAGTCAGGTCCGCGGCGACCTGCTCAATCCGCCGCCGCGGTCCGCGGATCTCGTGTTTGGCGTGCTGAACGCGTCGTACACCACCCTGTCGGGGGCGCTACGGGCCGACGCGGCGCTGGCGCGACGCTGGCGCGAAGCGCTCCAGCTTGATCCACTGGCCGCCGGTGCGCTACCGAAGCTGATCCTCGGATCATCCGCTGCGGCAACGGGTTGCCGCGCGCTGCTGTACAGCACCAGCAGGCCGCACCGGGTCGCCGCCGCCGCGAGCGCCGTCTCGTCGCCGCCGGACGCCGAGACCCTGACGCGGTTCCTCGCGCTCGTTGCCGAATTCCGGGCGGGCGGTGCCGGGTGATCCGCAGCACGGAACAATTCGCCGCGGGCATGACGATCGAGACCGACGTGGTCGTCGTCGGGGCCGGCGCGATCGGCATCGCGACCGCACTGGAACTCGCGCGATCGGGAATGCAGGTGGCGCTGATCGAAAGCGGTCTCGAGCGTAAGGACCAAGCGGCACAAGACTTGTCGACCCTCGGCGAGCGGCAGGACGACTATTTCCACTCCAGCGGTGACCTGATGATTCGCCGGCAGGTGGGGGGAACGACGGCGCTATGGGGCGGCCGCTGCGTCAACTTCGATCCCATCGATTTCGAGGACCGCCCGCTCACCGCGCAGGCACCCTGGCCGATCGGGTACCAGGACATCGAGCCGTACCTGCAAAGGGCCTGCGACTGGGCCGCGTGCGGGCAAGCGGTGTTCAACGCGCGCGATATCCCGAAGATCGCGGACAACGACCTGGTCGCCGGGCTTCCCGACGGCCGGGTGCGCACCACCGATCTCGAACGCTGGGCATTGCCCACGCGTTTCGGGCGCGAGTACCGGGCCGCATTGCGCGACGCCTCGTCCCTCGCCTTGTGGACCGGCCTGACGTGCACCGAAATCGTCACCGCGGAGTCCGGCGACTCGGTCGACCACCTCGTGGTCAAGACACTCGACGGCCGCCAGGGCAGGGTGGTGGCTGCGGAGTACGTCATCGCGACCGGCGGTTTGGAGGCGACCCGTTTGCTGCTCGCGTCGGATCGCCATCATCCGGGCGGGCTGGGAAATGCGGGCGGTCACCTCGGGCGCTGGTACATGTCGCACGTCGAGGGCCGAGTCGCGCGCGTGCAGTTCACCACCGACGAGGTCATCTACGGCTACGAGCGCGACGACGAGGGAGTGTACGTCCGCCGCCGCTTCACCCTCGAGCCCCGCCTGCAGCGCGAAGCCGGAATGCTCAATGCCGCCGTCTGGCTGGTGAACCCGCCGATCAGCGACCCCGGCCACGGAAGCGGGATCCTGTCGGGCGTCTACCTCACCCTGATCTCCCCGGTCGGCCGGTTCCTGCTCGCCGAGGCGATTCGCGCCAAACACACCCACACCGATGGCGCGCCGCAGATCCGCGCCCACCTGCGCAACATCGCGCGAGACCTGTTCGGTTCGATCCGGTTCGCGCTCACGTTCTCCTATGCCCGGTTCATCCGCAGGGGCCGCAAGGCGCCCGGCTTCTTCGTCAAGAGCGCCGACAATCGGTATCTGTTGCATTACCACGGCGAGCACCTCCCGCACTGGGAGAGTCGCGTCGAGTTGGCCGACGACCGCGACGCCCTGGGCATGCGGAGGCTCCGCACCCACATCCACTTCTCGGACGCCGACTACCGGAGCGTGCGCAGCGCCATCGCGGCAATCGACGAACACCTTCGCCGCCACGGTGTCGGGCACGTGGAGTGGCTGTCCGACGATGCCGAGGGTCTGGTGCGCGAGTTTCTGGCCGGTCACGCCGGCTACCACCAAGCCGGAACGACCCGGATGTCCAAGACTCCCGAGGGTGGCGTCGTGGACGCGAACCTTGAGGTCCACGGCGTGCGTGGGCTGTACGTCGCGAGCACATCGGTGCTTCCCACATCCAGCCAGGCCAACCCGACACTGCTCGGGATCGCGTTGGGTGTTCGGCTCGCCGAGCGTCTTACCAGGGCCCGAACCGCCTGCGAGCCTTCGGATTTCAGGACCGCCTGAGCGGGTCAGCGTCGGGCGGCCAGCACCTCTTCGATGACCTCCAGGAATCGCTGTGCCACGATGTCGACGTCGCAGTGCGAGGCGTAGTGGCGTGCCGCCTCGGCTCCGCGTTTCGCCGCGACGACCGGATCGGCCAGCATGTCGAAGGCGGCGGCGAGCCCGGCGGCGTCGTCCACACCGACGGGGGGGCAACCCGGCGGTTGGTACTCGGGCAGACCACCGGCGGTGGACACGATGGGCATGACGCCCAGCTGCATCGACAGCACCTGCACGCCGCTCTGGGAAGCCCGCCGGTAATGCGCGATCGAACCTTTCGCGGCGGCCATCGTGGGGATGACGTCGGCGTAGCGATAGCTGCCGTTGCGCCAGTGGGCGTGTTTGGGCAGGGCACCGGCCTCCAGCGTTCCTCCGCCGATGAGCACCAGGTTGTCGCCGCGCCAGCCGCCGCCCGTGACGTGTCGCCGCCACGCCTCGAACACGACGTCGACGTTCTTGTAGGGGTTGAGCCGGCCGAACATGACGAAGTCGCGGCGCCCGTCTGACCCCACGAACGGGGGAACCCGGACCGGGTCGATGTCGCTGGCGAGCGGCACCACATGCACGGGCGTGCCCGCGACGTCGCGGCGCCCCACGACCGCCGCCGCGACGTAGTTGCAGTAGGTGATGGTGGCGGCCGAGCGGGCGCCCCAGCGGTCGAATACCGCGCGTTCGTAGGAGGGGACCTCTTCGCCGGGATCGTGCGGACGATCGTCGTGCACCACCTGGATCCGGGGTACCCGACCGGCCAGCGCGATCCAGCGCGGATCGCGGACGATCTCGGCGATCACGACGTCGGGCCGGTACCGGCGGATGCGGCGCCAGGCCTTGAGAGTCGGCACCCAGGTGGCGGCCGTCTTGAACCGCGGATCGAGCACCAACTCGTACTCGCGGGCGGCGTCCGACTCGGGGTGCCGGTCCGAGGTCACCAGCAGCACGTCGGCCCCGCGCCGCAGCAGCGCCTCGGACTGCACGCGCACCGCCGGCCGCGTCCACGGTGAAAGCCACAGCACCCGAGGCGAATTCACGGCTGCCCGTCGGCCTGCAGGAAGGTGTCGGCGTCGGTCCACATTCGTGTTTCCAATGCGCGCCGCGGTAGTCCCTGCAGTAGGTTCGTCACCCGCGGGGAAGCCAGTAGCCGCCAGGCCAGCGGGTTGATCTTTGCCCGCGTCCAGACGTGCAGGCCCATGCCGCCGAGGAACCACCACCGGGTCTTGGAGGTATGGAACTGCATGCCGAAGCGCTCGCCGATCAGTTCCAGCGTCCTTCTCTGGTAGAAGGTGATGTGCTGCCCGGTGGCGAAGGCGTAGTACATCCATTCGTCCGGAGGCGGGGGCGCGCCGTCGAAGAGTTCGGTGGTGAAGATGATCGTGTCGGTGCCGGTGCTGTCCAGGAGCTCGGCCACAAAACCGGTGGGGTCGGTGAGATGCTCCATCACCTCGAAGGCGGTCACCGCCGTGTACGGCGGTCCGGGACCGTTGCTCGCCTCGAAGCCCTGCGCGGTGAGATTGGGGGAGTACTTGTCGTTCCAGTAGTAGTCGAAGCCGATGTCGCGCATCAGCCGGGTGAAAACGCCGTAGCCCCCGGCCGCATCGAGAAACCGGCCACGGTAATCGAACAAGAAGTACAGCAGCACCGATATCGCCCGCGTCAGGTAGAGGTTTCGCCACAGCATGGTGGTGTCGGCTGCCGCCACCGGACTCGCATACGCTTCGTCGAGCCAGTGCGGTTCTTCCGTCTGCAAGCCGCCGCAGTCATCGCAGAAGTAGTACGTGCAGTCGTATTTGTTGAGCACCTTGCGCGTGAACACCGGGCGCGTGCTGGAATTGCAGATGCGGCACAGCACGACATCAAACCTTCCTGAGCATCTTCCGCAACGCCAGCAAACGGGAAGAAGGACAGGTAAAACCTACGGCAAATTCAGCGCGATGGGCAAGGGAACCCGCCCGCAAATCGCCGCTGACGCCGCTTCGCGCTCGCAGCGCCGATGGGTTGCGCACCTTGGCTATTCGATGCCAGGCACGGGAATTCGCAGGGTTTGCAACGACTTCGCCGATTGCACTCCGCCGACCGTCGCGCACGAATGCGCCGGCGTCGGCGTGGTAGCTTGGGTTTCCATTCGATGTTTGCTCGAGAGATACCCCGGATGACCGCCTAATGGCTAACAGCGCGACACCGCCGCTCGGAAAGAGGTTCACGCAGAAGGTCCGGCGCCTCGCCGGCATCGAAACGCGGGACCAGCTCAAGGATCTGATCCTTTTCGATCAGTCCCAGGCACTGAAGGCGAACCACCCCAACCCACTGAATCGTGCCGGGAAGCGCTGTTTCTCCGGAACTGATCAGGACGGCATCACGCTGGAGATCCTGCGCCGGATCGGACTTCTCGAGGACGGGGTGTTCGCCGAATTCGGGGTTGGCGACGGGACGGAGAACAACACGCTGATCCTTGCCGCACTGGGCTGGCGGGGATTCTGGGTGGGCGGCCAGGACCTCGCTGTCAGCTACACCGATGGACCCCGCTTCACCTATGAGAAGGCGTGGATCACCGCGGAGAACATCCTGGCGCTGAGCCGGTCGTGCCTGCAGCGAATCGATGCCGCTCAGGTCGACGTGGTCTCCCTCGACCTGGACGGCAACGACATCTATCTCGTCGAGAAGCTCGTCGCGGACGGTATCCGCCCGAAGCTGTTCATCGTCGAATACAACGGCAAGTTTCCGCCGCCGGTGAAGTTTCAGATCGCCTACGATCCCGACCACGTCTGGCAGTCCGACGACTACTTCGGCGCGTCGCTGAGCAGTTTCGCCGAGCTGTTCGACCGCTTCGACTACCGGCTGGTGTGTTGCAACTCCCACTCGGGTTCGGACGCCTTCTTCATCGACGCCGCGTTGTCCGAGCATTTCGCGGACGTGCCGACCGACATCAACGAGATCTACTCCGAGCCACGCTACTTCCTCTACAGCGGGTTCGGGCAGCACAAGACGTCGCCGCGCACGGTGGCCAAGATTTTGGGGCAGGGCGGCGACAGCCCCTAGCGTTCGGCGAATGTCAAAGCGGTTGACCATGATTCACAGCACAGCGTCGATCGCGTCCAGGTAGGCATCCGCCATCGCCTCGACCGTGTAGTGCTTGTGCATGCGCTCGAAGCCGCGTCGTCCCACCGACGGCAGCGCTTCGGGGTCGGCCAGGATTCGGGCCAGGCTTTCGCGCCACCCGGATACCGACACGGGGTCGACGAGGAATCCCGCTTTTCCGAAGTCCAGCATTTCCGGGACCGCGCAAATGGCCGATGCGGCAACCGGCACGGAGCGCGCCATCGCCTCGAGGATCACCAACGGGAAGGCCTCGGAGCGGCTCGGAACGCACAGCAAGTCCGCATCGGCAAGGGCGGTGCCCGGGCCGTCAACCCAACCCCGCCAGCGCACCCGATCCAGCAGCCCCGCAGGGGTGCGGGCCTCCAGCCTCTCCCGGTCGGGACCGTCGCCGAAAATCGAGAGTTGCCAATCGAACTCGGTGAGGCCGCCGAGGGCTTCGATCAGCACGTGCGGGTTCTTGTGCTCGACGATGCGCGAGAGCATCACCAGGTGCAGCGGCTCACCGGCGGTCCGGATCCGCGGGCCGGGGTCATCGATCGGGGTGACCCCGTTGGGTGCGATGAATCGCCGCCCCCACAGTCGGTGCGTGGCGACCAGCATGTCCCAATGCCGTTGCGCCAGCACGATGAAACCGTCAGCGCGGCGCATCGCGGCGGTCAGTGGCCGCGAGTATATGGGCCGGTCCTCTTCGGGCGGGACGTGCGGAGCCACCAGCCAGCGGCGTTCGCGACCGACGGCGCGCCACAAAGTGGCAAACCCCGCTTCGGTGTTGGTGTCGGCGGTGATCAACACCGCGGGACCCGCGGGGATGTCGACGACCGGCGCCCACCAGGGCTGGCGGATCACGCGGACGTTCGGCGGAATCTCGCAGATCAAGGGGCCGAACCGTTGCACGCAGACGATGGTCACCGGATACCCGCGGCGGTCCAATTCGGTTGCCAGCAACGCCTTTTGCCGCTCCGCACCGCCATAGACCAGGCGGTTGGTGGTGATCACGATCGCCGGGACGCCTCGGCGCCGGCGGGTGCCGGCCGTTTTGCGCGCGTGGCGTTTGGAGGGCTGCAAACGCTCCAGGAGCGCAGCGCCGGCCAGGTAGGCATCCGCGTGGTGCACGCTGTTTTGATGTTCCAGTAAGAGCGCGCCATTGGCGCGCGCCAAATCCTCGTCGCGACGGTGTTCGACGCCGCCGTCGGCTACCGGGGCGCCGCGCTCGACGCCGAGCTCGTCGGCCAACAGAATGCGCCACCCCGCCGCGCGGGCCCGGGCCTGCCAGTCGGCCGCCGCGACGGAGCCGAAGAACTCTTCGTCGAAGCCGCCGACGGCGCTCCAGGCGGCGCGGTTGATCGCCAGGCAGCAGCCGCTCACATCGCCGTCGATGCTTTGTGATTCGTCCGGCTGACGGGAATAGAGGTCCGAGAGGGGCGTGCCGCGTAGCGAATTGGAGTAGCCCGCGGCCTCGACCAGTTCCCGGACCAGCGTGCGACGGCGCGTCGCGACGTCCCACGGCTTCCGACCGGATGTCGCGCCGGCGCCTGCCATCGGCGAAACCGCCGCCACCCCGGGCTGTCGAAGCAACGCCCGGGTGCGGGTCAGGGATCCCAGAACGCGGGCATCGGCGTTGAGCAACAATAGATCGGCGTCGCTTCCCACGTGCTCGACAAGCGTATTGACGGCGGCGGCGAAGCCGACGTTCACCGGTCCCGGCACCCAGTGCACCCCCGGGTACCGGGTGGCCAAGTCCGTGCGGCCGGGATAGCCCTCGTAGACATAGACCGGCAGCTCGGGCAGGTGCTCGGCGACGCCGGCCAGGCACGCGTCGAGCAGCTCGTCGCTCTTGCCCTTCACGATCAGCACGGCAAGCGTCCGCCCGGATGGCGGGGCGGCGGCGCCGCCGACCGGGCGCTTTAGATAGGCCCGGTCCAATTCGCGCCTCATGCTGTCAGCTGATTCCTCGCGCGGAGGCCCGCAACGAGGTCAGGGCCGACCAGTTAAGGGGGCCGACCGCCAAGCTGGTCAGCAGGTAAACGGCCGCGGCAGTGCCCAGGACGAGCACCACGTGCTGGCCCGAGAGCAGCTGCGTCACAACGACGCTCGCTCCCGTCGGTACCAGAACCCGCAGCAAGAACTTCACCGGCGTACGGTAGCCGCACCGACTGCGCAGCCACCAGCTGCTGGTCACCATGTTGAAGAATTCGGTGCACACCAGCGCGACACCGGGTCCGACGGCGCCGTACCGCCCGGCGAGGGCGAGATTGAGTGCGACGTTGAGCACGAGGGTGGCCATCGTCAACCAGAACAGGAACCGCTGATGATGGCTGGCGACCAAGCCCTGGCCTAGGGTCCCACTGACGAATCGCAGCGCCGCGGCGATGAACAGCAACGCGAGCGTCGGCGTCCCGCGGGCGACGAACGCCTCGTCGCCGAAGAGCGCGATCAGCGGCCCGGCCAGCAGCGAACCGACGACCGCGACGGGCACCGCCACGAAGGACATCAGCTCGACGCTGCGGCGCAGAAAGGCGGCGAACGCCGCGACGTCACGCGCGAACAACTCGGTGGCCGTCGACAGCGTCGACTTCAAGAAGATCAGCGACACGACAATCGTGTTGAACGCGATCGTGAAGGCCAACCCGTACACGCCGACCTCGGAGTGGGTGCTCAGTAGGGACAAGATCACCCCGTCGGCGCGGCAGTACAGCAGTCCGACCACCAGAAATCCGATCAGCGGCAAGCTCTCCCGCAACAGATCGAGGGCTTCGCGCGGGGCGAAGATCGGACGCACCGAGATGTGCCGCATCGCCGCGGACCCCTGGATCAGTAGCTGTAGGGCCGGCGGGATGAGCTGCGCGACGGCGAACCAGATGACGTCCACCCGCGCCGCGACCAGGCAAGCGACCATGATCAGAGCGACCACCCGGCCGACGACGTCGGAGATGGCCACCGCCGAGAACCGGACGGTGGCGAGAAACACCGGCTCGAATCGCGTCACCATGGTTTGCATCAGCAGCGCCCCGGACAGCACGACGAGCATCACGCGCACGTCCGAGTCGCGATAGATGGCCAACCCCGACACCGCTGCCAGCGCCGCCAGCGGAACGCAATAGACCAGGGCCAGGCCGCTGTTGACACGTACCAGGCGCTCCAGATCGCCACGACCGGAGGTCACGCGGCGCACGATCACCGTGGCGATGCCGAGGTCGGCCAGGCTGGTCCACATGGCGATGAACAGCATGGCGATCGAGAGCTGGCCGTACCGGCCCGGACCCAGATACCGAGCGGTCATCGCCACCGAAACCACCGAGGCCAGCATTCCCAGCACCCGGCAGATGAGCTGGATGGAAAACGCATGGGCCACCCGCGCGAGCGGCACCGATGCTCCGACCGCGGCGGGTGCCGGCGGTTCAGTCATGGCTCCCGGCACCTAGTACGCGCCGTGCCTCGTTACGACCGCTTTCACCGTTTTGGCGATGATCATCAGATCGCCAGCCATTGACCAGTTGTCGACATAAGACAGATCCAACCGGACCGACTCTTCCCACGAAAGGTCTGAACGGCCACTAACTTGCCATAGTCCGCTGATGCCCGGCTTCACCAACAGCCGGCGCGTGACGTCGCCGTCGTAGTTCTCGACTTCCCGGCGCAACGGGGGCCGCGGCCCCACCACGCTCATGTCGCCCTTGATCACGTTGATGAACTGGGGCAACTCGTCGATGCTGAGTTTGCGCAGTATTTTCCCGACGGGGGTGATGCGGGGGTCTTGGCGCATCTTGAAGAGCATGCCGCCGGCGCCTTCGTTGAGCGACAGCAAGTGGTCCAGTTGGGTGTCGGCGCCGTCCGTCATCGTCCGGAATTTGAGCATCGTGAAAGGCCTGCCATCGATGCCGATGCGTTCGGACGGGTATAGGACGGGGCCCTTGCTGGTCAGCTTGATGGCGATGGCGGCCACTATCAGAAGTGGCATTGTCCCGATGAGGGCCGCCAGCGAGAACAAGAAGTCAAAGAGCTGCTTTTGAAAGCGCTGCGCCCCTTCGTATTGCGGCTTCTCGACATGCAGCAGAGGTAACCCGGCTGTCAGACGCAGGGTCAATCGGGCTTCCGCGACGTCCATCACCCCGGGCGATACCACGACGTCGACGTCCATCGTCTCCAGCCGCCACATCAGCTCCCTGATGCCGTGCATCCCAAAGTGATCCGTCTGCGTCACCGCCACGGTGTCCGCACCGCAGCTGCCGATCGCAGCCACGGCATGGGTTTCGTCGCCGAGGATCGGGACGTCACGCCCGGCAACGGTCATCGTGTTGCCGCGGGGCGGGCCGTAGCCGGGAATGCAGACCCCGACCACGACGGCGCCGTCTTTGGGATTGCGGGCCAGTTCGTGGGCGAAGTGTGCGATCGCCTGCCGGTCGCCGATCGCCAATACCCTTGTCTGGCATTGGCCCTGTGCCCGCTTGCGGACGATGCTCGTGCGCCACAGGCTGCGACTGGTCAGCAGTCCCAGGGTGCCGACGGGAAGCGCAATCGCCAGATAGCCGCGGGCCAGGTCGACCTTGGCGAGCAATGTCACCATGGCGATGATTCCGAAGGTCCAGAATGTCGCGCTGCCGATGCGCCGGTACTCGTCGATGCCCGCCCCGATCACTCGCGGCGTCCTCGTTTGGAATACCGCGAGGGAGGACAGCCACAGTGTCGCGAAGAGAACCGATAACAGCGTCATCACCGTGTCCGAGTAACCCGAGGTGTTCGCGACTTCGCCGAATCGGACATATTGCGCAAGCATCACGGATGCGAAGACGATCACAGTGTCGGTGATCAGCAGCTGCCGTGAATACCCGTCCTGCCAGCGCCGCAGAGTATTCCGGACGGAAGAGGGCGCTCGCAGGGCGGCTGCCGGCGATCCACCGAATCCATTGCGAGACAACGAGATCACGGCATCCGGCTTTTGCTTACGCGGCCGCGGGTTCGGCGTGACCAGCACCCCGGAAGGTGCCGGACAGATCGGTGTGGTGACTTTGGACAGCGTCTCGTTCGTCATGGCTGCCCATTGATCCGCTCGGCCCGCATCGTTACGGCGTCGATCAGCATGATGCCGCGCTCTTGACCGAGGCCAACCGTGGCGTCCGGCGAGGCCAGCTGGCATCCTGCTCGGAGATCACCGTGACGGGTAGCGGCCACACGATCCCGAATTCCGGGTCATCCCAACGGAAACCCTGCTCGGACTCCGAGTTGCCCTCGCCGCTGACGTGGTAGATGACTTCGGTGTCGTCGGTCAGGGTCTGGAAGCCGTGCGCGACGTAGGGAGGCAAGAACAGCGTGCGGTGGTTGTCAGCGCTCAGCTCCACCATCAAGTGGTCGCCGTGGGTTTGCGATTCGGGGCGGATGTCCACCACAACGGCGGCGATGGCGCCCCGGCTGCAGCGCACCAGCTTGTTCTCGGCGTGCGGCGGTGCCTGGCGGTACAGGCCACGAACGGTGCCCCGGGTGTAATTGAAGAAGATGCTTGTCTGTGTTACCTCGAAAGGCAGCCCGTGAGAAGCGAATTCGCGGGCACAGAACGAATGCGAGGAGAAGCCGCGATGGTCGCGGTTCGGTTCGAGCTCGATGATCGTCACCCCGGGGACCGTGGTCGGCATGTACTTCATTTACCGCTCCTTGCGCAACGAGGCGATCGTGGACTTTTGCCGATGCACTTGTCTTTCTCCGTTCATGCGGCGGCCTACGCGTATCCGCCAGACGGCGGGCGGGTCATCACGGTGGGGATGGTCCCGTAGCGGGGACCAAGGGTTCTGCCCGCCGCGGCGGCCCGCGGCAGTGAGCCCAGGATCGGCGGCACGTTGGAGCCATTCACACTGACGGCGGGCAACGCGGTCGCGGCGCTCGTCTGGGCGGTCGGGATAACGCTCGTCCAACTGGCCGGCACCGACAACGGGCCCAACGACGACGCGGTGCCGAGGCTGCCCAGCACGCCCGGTCCGAGCGTGCCTAGCCCGGCGCTAGCGGCATTCGCCGCCGCGCCCGCCGCCCCTTGCGCGGCTGCGGCGCCAGCGGCTCCGGCCGCAGCAGCCCCGTTCGCCAGACCCTGACCGGTCGCGGCCATTCCCAGTACCGAGGACATGCCATACAACGGAGTGGCGGCCGCCATCAGCCACGCCGGCATGTCTGATAAGAGGAGGGTCGGAGCTGTCGACGGGTCGATCAACGCGGTCACGGGTGATGCCAGCCCCTGCAGCGCTGCGGGCACAGAGGAGACAATGTTCGCGAGCGAGAATTGCTGGGTTGCCGAGGCCGCGGCGGCATGGGCGGCCGCTGTGGCCTGGTTGGCCAGACCGACCGGGTTGACAACGGTGGGCGGAGTCGCGAACGGTGTCACTGTGGAAGCGGCTGCCGAATTGGCGGCGTACTGATACATCGCCACCGCGTCCTGGGCCCACATCTCGCCGTATTCGGCTTCGGTGGCCGCGATCGCTGCCGAGTTCTGCCCGAAAAAGTTCGTCGCGACCAGTACCGCGAGTTGAGCCCGGTTGGCGAAGACGGCCGGTGGCGGAACAGTCATCGCGAAGGCGGCTTCATAGCTTTCCACCGCGAGCCTCGCTTGACCAGCCGCCTCCGCGGCCCGCGCTGCGGCACCGGCCGTCCACGCCACGTATGGACCGAATGCGGATGCCATGGCCAGCGAGGAGGGGCCCAGCCAGCGTGTGGTCGTCAATCCCGTGACCACCGACTTATACAAACTCGAAGC
Source organism: Mycobacterium sp. NGS69 (assembly GCF_059812165.1). Classification (NCBI taxonomy): domain Bacteria; kingdom Bacillati; phylum Actinomycetota; class Actinomycetes; order Mycobacteriales; family Mycobacteriaceae; genus Mycobacterium; species Mycobacterium sp. NGS69. Next base: position 62,817 of record NZ_JCALCD010000008.1, on the reverse strand, counting down.
GGTGTGCAGTTCAGCTGCCAAATCGTCCCAGGCCACCGCGGCGGCCGACAGCGATAGCGGGCCTGGGCCGGTATACATCCTCGTGGAGTTGATCTCCGGTGGTAGCGCACCAAAATCGAACACTTCGACCCCTGCCTAGCGGCCCACGGCCGCGTCGGCGGCGGAGGAAATAGAGCCGATGGTCGGTGCCGCCGCTTTGCGGGCGGCGACGGGCGCCGCCGCGGCGGTAGCAGCCATGGCGGCCGTGGACCGGCCGTTCATCGGCGAGCCGCCGTTCCGCGGTGCGTCGGTCGGCGCTGCCGGCGAGGTGGGCTCCGTGGTCACGGACGACATCCCTTCCCTGGTTTTACCAAACACATGTTCGAGCAAACTGACTATTACTCAGAAAGCTAATATACATACTATAAGTTTGGATAGGGACTTAAGTCATTGTGTCTAGTATCACAAACGGCATCGAAATTGGGGCCCCGACGCGGCCGGTTGGCCCCGACGAGCCTTTGTCTACTGCTAACCTCAGAGACGGACTACATGCCGACGAGAGACGTGCCTAGACGGCTGAAGAGTCACAATGTGTGCCCCTTTCGAGGAAGACATCATCAGCATGAAGGCGATCGACTTGAGGCCCCGCGCCGGCCACGAAGCGATCGCCCGCTTTGCCGGTGCCGATGCGAAGCGCTTCACGTTCGCGGTGAGGTCGATACGCCAACCGGCGGCCCTGCCGGTCCGGGCATCAGAGCGCTGAGTTCTCAGTTCCGATGAAGCCCCACTCAACCGATGGACGAGCGAACGCGACGCGACGGCAGATTCTGCGCGCCGCCAGCCATCAGTTCGCGCGTCGGGCTTACCACGACGTCGGCCTCGACGACATTCTGGCCGGAGCGGAGCTGACCAAGGGCGCGATGTATTTCCACTTCACGTCGAAGCACGCTTTGGCGGTCGCGATCATCGACAAGCAGATCGCCGCGGGTAGCGTCGCCGTGCAGGACCTGGTGACTCGGGGGCTGTCAGGCCTCGAGACGTTGATCGACTTCTCCTATCTGATAGCCGTTCAAGACATCACCACCGATGTCACCAGGGCCGGACTGAATCTGCTTGGTTCCGTCGGTCGCTCGGAAGGGCTGCAGGAGCGATTGCTCGACAGGTGGGCGAAACACCTGGCCGGAGTGGTCGAGCAAGCCATTGCCGAGGGTGACATCGATCAGCGTTGCGATCCGCAGGATGTGGGGCGGCTGCTGGTGGCCGTGCACATGGGCTTGCGTCAGACCAGCGATTTGGACGACCCCGAGCGGTTCCTGCTCGACCTGGAGAAGTCCTGGACGTTCATCCTCACCGGCATCTTGCAAACGGAACGGACGGAGTACTTTCGCCAATTCCTCAGGCGCCGTGCGGCCCTCGCGATCAATGCCAGTCCCTCTGGTCTCTCCCCGTGAGAGTATTACGGCCGGAGCAACCGGTCGCGGTAGCGATCGCGATCGTTTTTGCCGGGGATTCCCCTGCGGCGGAAAGAAATTCGACAACGAGGCAGCTGCGCATCGCATTAGACGGCGGAGGTAGGGACAGTGGCGCGCCAAGTCCGATCTGAGGCCACCCGCCGGAGGATTCTCGACGCCGCCATCGATGTGTTCGGCGAGGTTGGATACGCGGCCGCTGGGTGGGGCACGATCATCGAGCGGACGGGCATGACCAAGGGGGCCCTTTACCATCATTTCGATTCGAAGGAATCGTTGGCGTCGGCCATCATTGAGGAAGGTTCCGACGCACTGCTCACTTCCCTCCGGAACGTCTGCGGATCGTCATCGCCGGCGCTCGAGAACCTTGTTCACGGCACATTCACGATTGTGCAGGTGCTGAACTCCGACAAGGTCGCGCACGCAGCCGAGCAATTGACCTACACATTGAGCGGTTTCAACGAAGCGGCGGGGCGGTTCTGCGCAGAGCTGGTCGAGGTGATGGCGGGCGAGGCGCGGCGGGCAACCGCCGAAGGAGACCTTCCCGAGGATGTCGACCCCGAATTGCTCAGCGAGTCGATCGTCGCGACCATTTTCGGAACGCGGCTGGTGTCCGCGATGACAGCCCCCGATGACGCAAGCGGAGGGCACGTCGTCGACGTAAGCGGCCGCTTGAGCGCGGTATGGGAACTGTTGCTGCCCGGCATCGTGTCGCAGGCATCCCTGCCGTACTTCCGGCAATTCCTGCATCGCGAGGCCATGCGCCTCGCCCGGGCAACCGTTCCGCGTAGCGATGCCGCCGCGGCGGCGGAATAGTGTCGGGGCCCCACGGTGTGGGGGTCCGGGCGCGGTTGCGGACTTCGCTGCTGGGCCGCGACGCGGGCGGCCCAACGGGGCGACGCGATTATCGGGAACGTCAATAAATCGGGCGCCGGTTCGACAACGTACCGAAAGACTGCATACTGTTCCGATGATGTACCGAAAGTATGTTGCTCGGATCGTTGCGCTCGCCAGTGTCGTCGCATTCATGGGCATGAGCGCCCCGGCATCGTGGGCCGCACCGGGCGACCAGGCCGCATCCGCGGACTCGCCGACCCTGTCCCTGAGCGACCTCGGGTCGGCCGCCACCCTGTCCTTCTGGGGTCTGACGAGCACCCAGCAGCTCACGGTACCGGTGTTGCACGGCCTGACGCCGACCGCGCTGAACGCGACCGTCGAGCTGCCGATCAATCTGCGCTCGGGATTGCTCAGCGTGACGCAGGGCGAGCGCACCATCGCCAGGCTGAACCTGCCTACCGCCGACCAGACGCCCATCGTGATCCCGCTGGCCGGGGCCGAAGTCACTGACAACTGGCTGACGGTAACGCTGCGCTCGTATCTGGTGCCGTTGGACGGGTTCTGCTTGTATCCGGAGAGCCCGCTGCGGCTGGCCAATGGGACGATCACCTACACCGGAGTCGAACGGCCGCCCACCACGGTGGCCCATTTCCTGCCCCCGGTGCTGCGAAAACTGAGCATATTTCTGCCGGCATCGCCGTCGACAGCGGAGTCGGACACGGCGATCCAACTGGCCGCCTCCGCGGCGGCCCATTACGGCAAACAGAACCCCGAGATAGCCGTGGTGCCGTTGGCTGAAGGCCAGGCGGCGCCCCCGACCCCGCCCCAACCGCTGGAACGCCAGATCGTCGTCAAAGAAGGACCGGACAACGGGCTGTCCGTGCAGGGCACCGGCGCTGCCTCCTGGCTACTGATGTCGGGACCCCTGGGGTCGAGCGACGAATCGAACACCGCCGTCCTGTTCAGCGACCTGTCCGGGTTGGCCCTCGCTTCCAAGGCCGTAGTGGAACAGCTGAAGCCGGACGTCCAACGACCCGGCGACACGGTCACCCTGCGCGACCTGGGGGAGCCCTTCGCCAACGCCACTTCTCTGCAACCGCGGGTATCGATCGGGCTGGACCAGACCCGGTACGGAAGGTCCGTCCACTCGGTGCGTGTGCATCTGCAGGGTTCCTACACCCCGACCCCGGGCAATACGGCCGGCCAGATCACGGCGCAAATCGGTGCGGAAACCATCGACCACTGGCCGACCGACGGCCATGGCGCCATCGATCACTGGGTCGACGTGCCGGATCGGCTCCTGCAGCGATACACCAGTCTCGATGTCGTGCTGGATGTGGCGGCCAATGTGGGGCACTGTGGAGACTTTTACACCGTCGGGCCCGGTAACCAGCTACTCACTTTGAACATCACCGGCGACAGCACCGTGCAGACCAGCCCGGCGGCGCCACCGGTGCCGGATGGCTTCCAATCGATGCCGCAAACACTGATGCCGCGCGTCCAGGTCGGTATCGAGCCCCACTCGTTGAACGACACGGTGCGCGCGATCGGGCTCGTCGTGGGCCTGCAGCGGATCAGTTCGGTGCCGCTCTACACCACCGTCACGGGTGTCCAACAGGCTATCGACTCGTCAGATCCCGCGATCGTGATCTCGGCGGACGGGTGGAATCATTCCAATGTCGTGCTCCCGGTGTCCGCGGGGCCGAGCGGGCCGATCACCGTCAACGCCTTCGAATCCGACGGCAAACCGACAAAGCTCACCCTGGATCCCGGCATGCGGTTCGGATCCCTGCAAACGGTCTTCAACCGTAACCGCTCAATGCTGATCGCGACGTCAAACGGGGCGTCCGCGCAACTCGACGAGCTGCTCCGGTGGCTGAATGCCGATACCAAGCGCTGGCAAACGCTTAAGGGCGTCGCGCTGGTGTCCGCGCCCGGGCCCCAAGACCCGGTGAGCGTCGATCACTCGGGCGTGTCCGCCGGTCCGGCCCCGGCATCCGGGAGTCACTCGGACCACACCTGGCTATGGTGGTTCGGCTCGGGGTGGCTCGCACTCGCCGTGGTGGGTTCGGCGGTGATCGTACTGCGCACCCGGCGGGGGTCCCGACGCCACTGATGTGCCTGTTCGGCCACCGTCCCGTCCGGTAGCCGCGGTCGGGCAGTGGCGGGAGCCGGCTGGCTCAGGTCAGTGCTCGTCTTCCCACAATTGCTCGGTCAGATCCTGGAAGGCCGCAAGCACGAACTGATCGTCGGCTCGCAGCAGCGCGGACTTGCTCATCAGGGCGCGCACCATCGAGCCGTCCTTGTGCGCCAATTTGACGACCATGTTCGCCAGGGCATGAACCACCGATAGCAGGGATTCCGACTCCGGAGCGCCGTGGAATATGTCTTGGAACCGCAGCGACAAGACTTCGTCGGGCTCGAATCCCAGCATCTCGGCGAACGCGGTGTTGGTGAACAAGATGGCGCCGTCACTCCCGATCGCGAGCACCGGGACCGGAATCCGTTCCAGGACGACCAGCGCGGGCAACTGCTGCAAAGTAGTCAGCGGCTCGCTCGATTGCGGGTTCCGTCGTCGCTCTTGCTCCACAGGCCGATTATGTCCTATGACTACCGGTCGTTCGGCCGATATTCCCCAGGGTGTCAAGATCCCGACCGAACGGCCCCGCGGCGCGCTCAGTCTTCCGGCGGAGGCGGGGGCTGGTAGCGGGGGAACACCCCCGTCGGCGGCGGCAGCGCCGTCCCCGGGACCAGACGCGTGCCGATGGCGGTGAAATCCCGCTGGTCCGGGCCCTGACCGAGCAGGTCCAGCAGCTTGCCGGCCGACTCGGGCATGACGGGCTGGACCAGCAGCGCCGCGATGCGAACCGCCTCGCAGGTGACGTAGAGGACGGTACGGAACCGGGCCTGATCCGTCTCGGACTCGCTCTTGCGCAGCACCCACGGCTCCTGGGCCGAAAAGTATTTGTTCGCGTCCCCGAGCATCAGCCAGATCGCCTCGAGCGCCAGGTGCATCGCCTGCCCGTCGAAACTGGCGCGCACGCGCTCGAGCAAGCCGTCGGCCGTCGCCAGCAGCTCGGTGTCCGCCGCGGTGAACTCACCCGGCTCGGGCACCACCCCGTCCAGGTTCTTGGCCACCATCGACAGCGAGCGCTGGGCGAGGTTGCCGAGCTCGTTGGCCAGGTCGGCGTTGATCCGGGTGATGATCCCCTCTTCGCTGAAGCTGCCGTCCTGTCCGAACGGCACCTCGCGCAGCAGGAAGTAGCGCACCTGGTCGAGTCCGAACGTGTCGACCAACGCCACCGGGTCGACGATGTTGCCGACGGACTTGCTCATCTTCTCGCCGCGGTTGAGCAGAAACCCGTGCGCGAAAACCCTGCGGGGCAACTCGATTCCTGCCGACATCAAGAACGCCGGCCAGTAGACGGTGTGGAACCTGATGATGTCCTTGCCGATCATGTGCAGATCGGCGGGCCAGTAATGGCGGAACAACTCCGAGCCGGTATCCGGGAAACCCACGCCGGTCAGGTAGTTGGTCAGCGCGTCGACCCAGACGTACATGACGTGGTCGGGGTGATCGGGGACCTTCACCCCCCAGTCGAACGAGGTCCGCGAGATCGACAGGTCGCGCAGGCCGCCGGAGACGAAGCTGACCACCTCGTTGCGCCGCACCTCGGGGGCGATGAAGTCGGGGTTCGCCTCGTAGTGAGCCAGCAGCTTGTCGGCGTACGCCGACAGCCGGAAGAAGTAGGTCCGCTCCTCGGTCCAGGTCACCGGGGTCCCGGTCTCGACGGCGATCCTGGTCCCGTCCACGACTTCGGTCTCCGATTCGACGAAGAACCGCTCGTCGCGCACCGAATACCAGCCCTCGTAGGTGTCCAGGTAGATGTCGCCCGCGGCGGCCATCCGCCGCCAGATCTCCTTGGACGCCTCGTGGTGGTCGGCGTCGGTGGTCCGGATGAACCGGTCGAAGGAGATGTTCAGCCTCTCCTGCAGGCGCTGGAACACGTCCGAGTTGCGCCGGGCCAGTTCGGCCGTGGGCAGCCCCTCGGCGGCGGCGGCCTGGGCCACCTTGAGCCCGTGCTCGTCGGTTCCGGTCAGGAAGCGCACGTCGTACCCGTCCAGCCGCTTGAACCGGGCGATGGCGTCGGTGGCGATGTACTCGTACGCGTGCCCCAAGTGCGGCGCGGCGTTGGGGTACGTGATCGCGGTGGTGACGTAGTAGGGCCTCATCGAGACTCACCCTATTGTGTGGCGGTGAGCTCCAACCGCTCCGGTAAACGAGAAGCGCCTCCCGCGCCCGAGCCGCTGGCGCCCCTGATCGACGCCCACACCCACCTCGACGCGTGCGGCGCCGGCGACGCCGACGGCGTGCGGGCCATCGTCGACCGGGCCGCGGCGGTCGGCGTGGGCGCCGTGGTCACCATCGCCGACGACCTCGACTCGGCGCGCTGGGTGACGCGCGCGGCCGAATGGGACCCGCGCGTCTACGCCGCCGTGGCGTTGCACCCGACCCGCGCGAACGCGCTGGACGACGCGGCCCGCGCGGAGATCGAGCGGCTCGCCGCCCACCCGCGGGTGGTGGCGGTGGGGGAGACCGGGATGGACCTGTACTGGCCGGGCCGCCTGGATGGCTGCGCGGAGCCGTCCGCGCAGCGGGACGCCTTCGCCTGGCATATCGACCTGGCCAAGCGGTGCGGGAAACCGCTGATGATCCACAACCGCGAGGCCGACGCCGAGGTGCTCGACGTGCTGGCGGCCGAGGGCGCGCCCGGCGCCGTGATCTTTCACTGCTTTTCGTCGGACAGTGCGATGGCCCGCCGCTGCGTCGACGCCGGGTGGTTGCTGAGCCTGGCCGGGACGGTCAGCTTCCGCAACGCGCACGCCCTGCGCGAGGCCGTCGCGCTGATCCCGCCGGAGCAACTTCTCGTGGAAACCGACGCACCCTTTTTGACCCCGCACCCCTATCGGGGCGCAGCGAACGAGCCGTATTGCCTTCCTTATACTGTGCGGGCGATCGCTGAACTGCTGGATCGTCGCCCCGAGGATGTGGCGCAGGTCACGACCAGCAATGCCCGGCGGGTCTACGGACTGGCTCCGGAGTAGCCGCGGCGGACCGGTGAATTCGTTAACACCGGCCCGTTGGAGTTGCCCAACATTGGCCGGTTCGTTACCGTCTTGTGATCGAACACGGGGCCTTGTGGCCCCGCTGTCGTTTTAGTCATTTTCCTGCTGAGTGGTTCGTGACTGGTTGCTGAGGTCGGGGTAACACGCGTTGACTGTATTGACAAAACTTCATCACAATTCATCACCGATGTTGCGGCTCGTCGTCGCGGGCCTGCTGCTGGTTCTGGGATTCGCCGGCGGGTTGGCGGTTTCCGCGTCCAAGACGGTGACGTTGACCGTTGACGGGATCGCGATGCGGGTGTCGACAATGAAGTCGCGGGTGATCGACATCGTCCAGGAGAACGGCTTCCGAGTCGACGAGCGCGACGACCTCTACCCAGCCGCCGACGTCGAGGTTCGCGACGCCGCCAAGATCGTGTTGCGGCGCAGCCGGCCGCTGCAGATCTCGTTGGACGGCCGCGACTCCAAGCAGGTGTGGACGACCGCTTCGACCGTGGACGAGGCGCTGGCCCAACTCGCGATGACCGACACCGCCCCGGCCGCCGCCTCCCGCGGTAGCCGCGTTCCGCTGGCCGGCATGGCGCTGCCCGTTGTGAGCGCCAAGACGGTCCAGATCAACGACGGCGGCGCGGTGCGCACCGTCCACCTCGCCGCGGCAAACGTCGCGGGGCTGTTGAACGCCGCCGGCGCGCCGCTGCTGGAGAGCGACCAGGTGGCACCCGGCGCGGCGGCCCCGATCGTCGACGGCATGCAGATCCAGGTGACCCGCAACCGGATCCAGCGGGTCACCGAGCGGGTTCCGCTGCAGCCGCCCGCCCGCCGGATCGAGGACCCGGAGATGAACGTCAGCCGCCAGGTCGTCGAGGACGCGGGCAGCCCGGGCACGCAGGACGTGACGTTCGCGGTGGCCACGGTCAACGGCGTCGAGACCGGCAGGCTGCCCGTCGCCAACACGGTGATCACCCCGGCCCGTGAGGCCGTGGTGCGCGTGGGCACCAAGCCCGGCACCGACGTGCCTCCCGTGAGCAACGGGTCCGTCTGGGATGCCATCGCGGGCTGCGAGGCCGGCGGCAACTGGGCGATCAACACCGGAAACGGGTACTACGGCGGTGTGCAGTTCGACCAGGGAACCTGGGAGCGCAACGGCGGGCTGCGCTTCGCCGCCCGCGCCGACCTCGCCACGCGCGAGGAGCAGATCGCCATCGCCGAGGTGACCCGCCAGCGCCAGGGCTGGGGCGCCTGGCCCGTGTGCAGCGGAAGAGCTGGTGCAAGCTGACCATCCGGCTACTCGGGCGCACCGAGATCAGGCGGCTGGCCAAAGAACTGGAATTTCGGCCACGAAAGGCGTTGGGGCAGAACTTCGTCCACGATGCCAACACCGTGCGACGGGTGGTCGCGACCTCCGGTGTCGGCCGGTCCGACCACGTCCTGGAGGTCGGACCCGGGCTCGGTTCGCTCACGCTGGCGCTGCTTGACCGCGGCGCCACCGTCACCGCCGTCGAAATCGACCCGGTGTTGGCCGGCCGGCTACCGCAGACCGTCGCCGAACATTCGCACAGCGAAATACAGCGTCTGTCGGTCCTGAACCGCGACGTGCTGACCCTGCGCCGCGACGAGGTTCCCGGGGAGCCCCCGACTGCCGTCGTCGCCAACCTGCCCTACAACGTCGCGGTTCCGGCGCTGTTGCACCTGCTCGCCGAATTCCCGTCCATCCGCGTCGTCACGGTGATGGTGCAGGCCGAGGTCGCCGAGCGTCTCGCCGCCGAGCCGGGCGGCAAGGACTACGGCGTGCCCAGCGTGAAGGTCCGATTCTTCGGGCGGGTGCGCCGCTGCGGCATGGTGTCGCCGACCGTCTTCTGGCCGATCCCCCGGGTCTATTCGGGGCTGGTTCGCATCGACCGGCACGCGACCTCGCCGTGGCCGACCGACGACGTCTTCCGGCGGCGGGTGTTCGAACTCGTGGACATCGCTTTCGCCCAGCGGCGCAAGACATCCCGCAACGCGTTCGCCGAGTGGGCCGGCTCGGGCAACGAGTCGGCGAATCGGCTGCTGGCCGCCAGCATCGATCCGGCCCGCCGCGGCGAGACGCTGTCCGTCGACGACTTCGTGCGGCTGTTAAGGCGATCGAGCGACGCGGGAGACACCGCCGCCACGCTGCCGAGCGTTTCGGGGCACGCCTCGGCGAGCTGACCGCGATAGTCTGCTGCGGTGGTCGACAATGTCTGACGGCAACACCGATGTCTGACGGCAACACCGCCGCGCAGTGGGTGCCCACCGGATCGGTCACCGTACGGGTGCCCGGAAAGGTCAACCTCTACCTGGCGGTGGGGGACCGCCGCAAGGACGGCTACCACGAACTGACCACGGTGTTCCAGGCCGTCTCGCTGCTCGACGAGGTGACGGTTCGCAACGCCGACGTGCTGTCGCTCGAGCTAGTCGGGGAGGGCGCCGACAAGCTGCCCACCGACGAGCGCAACCTCGCCTGGAAGGCGGCCGAGCTGATGGCCGAACACGTCGGCCGGGCGCCGGACGTCTCGATCATGATCGACAAATCCATTCCGGTGGCCGGCGGCATGGCGGGCGGCAGCGCCGACGCCGCGGCGGTGCTGGTCGCGATCAACTCGCTGTGGGAACTCAACGTGCCGCGCCGCGACCTGCGCGTGCTGGCCGCGCAGCTCGGCAGCGACGTGCCCTTCGCGTTGCACGGCGGGACCGCGCTGGGAACCGGTCGCGGTGAGGAGCTGGCCACCGTGCTGTCGCGCAACAGCTTCCACTGGGTGCTGGCGTTCGCCGACGGTGAGCTGCTCACCCCGAAGGTTTTCAAAGAGCTTGACCGGCTGCGCAAGGCCGGGGATCCGCCGCGACTCGCCGAGCCGGGCCCGGTGCTGGCGGCGCTGGCCGCGGGCGACCCGGAGCAGCTGGCGCCGTTGCTGGGCAACGAGATGCAGGCCGCGGCGGTGAGCATGAATCCCGCCCTGCGAAAGGCGCTGCGCGCCGGCGTGGAGGCCGGCGCCCTGTCCGGCATCGTGTCCGGGTCCGGCCCGACCTGCGCTTTCCTGTGCACATCGGCGGCCTCGGCGGTAGATGTCGGGACCCAGCTGTCCGGAGCGGGTGTGTGTCGCACCGTCCGGGTCGCCACCGGCCCGGTGCCCGGCGCCCGCGTTGTGCCGACCCCCACTGAAGTGTGAATTCGCGCTCAAGCCGCGTCACAGTTTGGCAGTTACTTAAGAGGAGCTTAAGATAGCTCCCGGTGACGAGCAGCGGTAAGCAAGACCACTCGATTCCTTGGCCCACCGGAATTGCCGGTGGGCTCGTTGGCTCATCACCTGTCCGAGACCTAACCGCTGCGCAACTGTGCTCGCGTGGCTGCTTCAAAGTGGCGCCCAGCAGGCGGAACATGAGATTCCGGGCCTTGGGGCAACTGCCGGAACCGAGGAGGTTTTTGTGAGCAGGTTTACCGACAAGATGTTCCGCAATGCCCGCACCGCGACGACGGGGATGGTCACCGGTGAACCCCACGAACCCGTCCGGCACACCTGGGGCGAGGTCCACGAGCGCGCTCGTTGCATCGCGGGCGGCCTGGCCGCCGCGGGCATCGGCCTGGGCGACGCGGTCGGGGTGCTCGCCGGCTACCCGGTGGAGATCGCCCCGACGGCGCAGGGGCTGTGGATGCGCGGCGCCAGCCTGACCATGCTGCACCAGCCCACCCCGCGCACCGACCTTGCGGTGTGGGCCGAGGACACCATGACCGTCATCGGCATGATCGAGGCCAAGGCCGTCATCGTGTCCGAGCCCTTCCTGGTGGCCATCCCGGTGCTCGAGGAGAAGGGCCTCAAGGTCCTCACCGTTGCCGACCTGCTGGCATCGGAGCCGATCGACCCGGTCGAGGTCGGCGAGGACGACCTGGCACTGATGCAGCTGACCAGCGGGTCCACCGGCTCACCGAAGGCCGTGCAGATCACGCACCGCAACATTCACTCGAATGCCGAGGCCATGTTCATCGGCGCCCAGTACGACGTCGACAAGGACGTCATGGTCAGCTGGCTGCCCTGCTTCCACGACATGGGCATGGTCGGCTTCCTGACCATCCCGATGTACTTCGGCGCGGAGCTGGTCAAGGTCACGCCGATGGACTTCCTGCGCGACACGCTGCTGTGGGCCAAGCTCATCGACAAGTACAAGGGCACCATGACCGCGGCGCCCAACTTCGCTTACGCGCTGCTCGCGAAGCGGTTGCGCCGCAACGCCAAGCCCGGGGACTTCGACCTGTCGACCCTGCGCTTCGCGCTGTCCGGCGCCGAGCCCGTCGAACCGGCCGACGTCGAGGACCTGCTCGACGCGGGCAAGCCGTTCGGCCTGCGGCCCTCGGCGATCCTGCCGGCCTACGGCATGGCCGAGACCACCCTGGCCGTGTCGTTCTCCGAGTGCAACGCCGGGCTCGTCGTCGACGAGGTCGACGCCGACCTGCTGGCCGCCCTGCGCCGCGCCGTTCCGGCCACCAAGGGCAACACCCGCAGGCTGGCCACGCTGGGCCCGCTGCTGAAGGACCTCGAGGCCCGCATCATCGACGAGAACGGCAACGTGATGCCCGCGCGCGGCGTCGGCGTCATCGAGCTGCGCGGCGAGTCGCTGACGCCCGGCTACCTCACCATGGGTGGCTTCATCCCGGCCCAGGACGAGCACGGCTGGTACGACACGGGCGACCTCGGCTACCTCACCGAGGAGGGCCACGTCGTGGTGTGCGGCCGCGTCAAGGACGTCATCATCATGGCGGGCCGCAACATCTACCCGACCGACATCGAGCGGGCCGCCGGCCGCGTCGAGGGGGTCCGGCCCGGCTGCGCCGTCGCGGTGCGCCTCGACGCCGGTCACTCGCGCGAGACGTTCGCCGTCGCGGTCGAGTCCAACGCCTGGCAGGACCCGGCCGAGGTGCGCCGCATCGAGCACCAGGTCGCCCACGAAGTGGTGGCCGAGGTCGACGTGCGGCCGCGCAACGTCGTGGTGCTGGGCCCCGGCACCATCCCGAAGACGCCGTCGGGCAAGCTGCGGCGCTCCACGTCGGTCAGCCTGGTCAGCTAGGTTTCGTTCGGCCGCGCCCGTCGCGGCGAGCGTGCGCAAATTGCCATGGATTGCGGCGTGTCGCCGTACAGACATGCACACTCACTGTCGGTGAGCGTCAGGTCAGTGGCGCAAGCCCCGACCGGACCAAGTCCAGACATGTCGCCGAGATGGCCGCCAAGTCATCGACACAACCGTTGCGCCCCCACGTCTCCACCCCGATGACCATCGCCGCGGCCAGCGTGGAGCCGGCGACGTTGGCGACCAGCTCGATGTTCTCCACGTCGGGGTAGCGACCCCTGACGAAATCGGTGATGACGGCGGCGAACGACGACTGCACCACTCGCAGGTGGCCGGCGATCTGTTCCCCGGTGATCAGTTCGGCCCGGGCGAGCGCCGCCTGCCGGACCAGCTCCATGTCGTGCGGGTAGCTGGCCATGCTGGCCAGCACCGCCTCGAACACCGACTCCGAGCGCGGGCGCGTCGCGAGCGCGTCGGCCAGCCACTCGACCTGCGTGTCGTAGTCCTGGAACAGCACGGCTTCCTTGGTGGGAAAGTGCCGGAAAAACGTGCGCTCCGTGACGCCGGCTTCCTGCGCGAGCTGCTGCACCGTGACGTTCCCGAAACCCTCGCTGGCGAACCGCTTCAGGGCGACCTGCCGCAGCGCCTCATGGGTTCGGCTGTGGCGCAGCTTGTGCAGATTCGTCCGCTCGCTCATACCTGGCATCCCATCACGTCGGGTTGATCTTGTCAGGGCCGACACCTTCCAATTGAGTCAGTACTGACATATATTAGGTTCCGCCCGCCACGGCCGTGCGGCCGGCTCGCCTCGAAAGCTTTTCGGAGAAGGAGAATCAGCGATGACGGATTATGACGCGATCGTGGTCGGCGCCGGCCACAACGGGTTGACCGCGGCGGCGGTCCTGCAGCGCGGCGGCCTGCGCACGCTGTGCCTGGAGGCCAACACCTACAGCGGCGGAATGGCGGCCACGGTGGAGCTGATCGACGGATTCCGTTACGAGATCGCGGGTTCGGTGCAGTTTCCCACCGCGCCGGCGATCACCAAGGAGCTGGGACTCGACACGCTGCCCACCGTCGACGCCGAGGTCCAGTCGGTCAACCTCGGCGACAACGGCGAAGAACCCATGATCTTCTACCGCGACCCGATGCAGCTGATGACCCACCTCGCCGAGAAGCTCGGCACTGAAGCCGTCACGGGAATGGCCGAGATGATCGGCTGGAGCCAGGGGCCGGCGAAAGCGCTCGGCCGCTTCGAGGTGCGTACGCCGCCCAAGACGCTCGATGAGATGTACGCCTGCGCCGCAAACGAAGCCGAACGCAGAGCCATCCACGAAGTGCTGTTCGGCTCGGCGATGGATGCCATCGACCGCTTCCTGCCCGACAAGGACAAGCACGCGGTGCTGCGCGGCATGCTCGCCTTCCTGGCCATCAACTCCACTTACCGCGGGCCCTACACCCCGGGCAGCGCAACATGTTTGGCGTTCGCGCTCGCCGTCCCGAACGAAGGCGCGGCGATGATGACCAAGCTCGCGGGCGGGATCGGGGCGCTCGGCCAGCACCTGCACGATTTGTTCGTCTCCCACGGGGGCGAGATCCGGTACCGCGCCAAGGTCGAGAAGATTCTGGTCGAGAACGATCGCGTGACCGGCGTGCGACTGAAGGACGGCTCCGAGATCACCGCACCGATCGTCGTGTCAAACGTGTCGCCCGACCTGACCATGATGGATCTGGTCGGCGCCGAGCACCTGCCCGCCGACCTGGTCAGCCGCCTCAGCGGCCGCGACCACCGCGCGCCGTTCGTCCAGATCCACTTCGCCCTCGACGGCCTGCCGGAATTCGCCCCGCCGTACGACTTCCTCAACGAACCCGGCATGCAATCGTCCATCGGCATCTTCGGCTCACCCGAAGAACAGCAACGCCAATGGGAGGAGTGCAAGCGGGGCATCATTCCCGACAACCCGTCGATGGGTATGCAGATCCCGTCGGTGCACGACCCCAGCATGGCGCCCCCGGGGAAGCACGCGGCGAGCGCGTTCGCCTACGCGTTCCCGGTCGAAACCCCCCGCGAGCTCCACGGCCAGCTCAAGAACGTGATGGCGGAGAAGGTCATCGACAAGATCACCCGCCTCGCACCCAACTTCCGCGACATCCAGATTCGGCACATCACGTTTGCCCCGTACCACATGCAGACGATGTTCGCGGCTCCCGCCGGCGACTTCTGCCACGGCATGCTGCATCCAGACCTGATGGGGCCCAACCGACCCGGCCCCAAGGGCTTCCTCGACATGCCGATTCCGATCGAGGGGCTGTACCTGGGCGGCGCGGGATGCCATGGCGGCCCGGGCATTACGTTCACCCCCGGCTACAACGCCGGGCACCAGGCGCTCGAGGACATCTCGCGATGACCTACGTGATCGCCGAACCCTGCGTCGATCTCAAGGACAAGGCCTGCATCGAGGAATGCCCGGTCGACTGCATCTACGAGGGCGCGCGGATGCTCTACATCCAGCCCGACGAGTGTGTCGACTGCGGCGCCTGCGAGCCGGTCTGCCCGGTCGAGGCCATCTACTACGAGGACGACCTGCCAGCCGAGTGGGGCACCTACACGCAGCTCAACGCCGACTTCTTCGAGCGGCTGGGCTCGCCCGGCGGCGCGGCCAAAGTCGGTGTCTGCGAGAATGATCCGCCGGCGGTCAAACAGCTCGAGCCCGCTGGAGGGCAGGGCCAGTGACACGAACCCTCGACGGTGCGGTGGCCCTTGTCACCGGCGCCAGCCAGGGCATCGGCCAAGGCATCGCGATCGAGCTCGGCGCGCAGGGCGCCACCGTCTGGCTCACCGCCCGCAACGCCGCCGGCCTCGAGCACACCGCCGATCAGATTCGCGAGCTTGGCGGCGCCGCGGTGGCCCGGCCCTGCGATCACGCCGACGACGACCAGGTGGTTGCCGTGTTCGACGAGTTGCGGCGCGAGGCGGGCCGGCTCGACATGGTAGTCAACGTCGCCTCGCCGGACTTCACATCCATGGTGGCGCAGCCGTTTTGGACGCTGCCGTTCCAGGCGATCACCGATAGCCTTGACGTCGGGCCCCGCGCGAACTTCGTGACCTCGGCGCTCGCCGCGCCGATGATGATCGAGCAGCGCGGAGGGTTGATTGTGAACATCTCCTCCCACGGCTGCGAGGACTACCTCCTTTCCACGCCCTATGGGGCGGCTAAGGCGGCCATCGAGAAGATCACCCACGACACCGCACTCGAACTGCGCGAGCACGACGTCGCCGTGATCGGCCTGTGGCCCGGGCTGGTGCTCACCGAGCGCATCGCGGCCTTCGCGAGCGAGGGCCCGTCGGGTTCGCGGCAGCTGTTCGGGCTCGACCTCGACATCTGCGAGTCCCCGCGGTTCCCGGGGCGCGCCGTCGTCGCGCTGTTCAGCGATCCCGACCGGATGGCCCGCACCGGCCGCTCGTTCTTCGCCTCCCGGCTGGCCCGCGAGTACGGCTTCACCGACGTCGACGGGCACCTGCCACCCGAGGTCCGGCTGCTGGTCGATTACCTGGGCGACGGCAACGTGCCGGCCTACTGGCAGATGGTGGAGCGGTTCGGCCGCGGATTCGCCGAACCTGCACCGGCAGAACCGGTCTGACGGCTCGGCACGCCCGCGCGGACAAAATTAGTCAGTACTGACGTCTTCCAATTGCGTCAGCACTGACATATTCTGACCTCACGCCCGGGGTGTTCAGGGAGCCGCCCCGGAGTGCTGCGGACAAGGAGCTCGAGCCATGACTGAGCCAAGGAGGTTGGCGCGCAACGTCTCCGGTCGAATGACCAGTCCAATCTGATGTCGGAGCTCGTTCGTCCGCTGATGGGCCTGGTGACCTTTGCCGCGATCGCTGGCGTCGTCGCCCTCACCGCCTTCTCGTTCCGCGGGGATTTCGACGACAGCGTGCCGGTCACGGTGCTGGCGCCGCGCGCCGGGTTGGTGATGAATCCGGACGCGAAGGTGAAATTGCGCGAGGTGCCGGTCGGAACGGTTTCCTCGATAGAGGAGCGCCCGGACGGCCAAGCGGCGCTTCACCTGGCGATCGATCCGTCGAAGTTGCGCCTGATTCCGGCCAACGTGCTCGTCGACATCGCCTCGACGACGGTGTTCGGCGCCAAGTTCGTGCAGCTGATTCCACCCGCCGACCCCTCGCGGGAGAAGCTGCACGCCGGCCAGATCCTCGACGCCAAAAGCGTTACGGTCGAGATCAATACGGTATTCGAAGAACTCACTTCGGTGCTGTCGAAGATCGAGCCGGAGAAGCTCAACGAGACGTTGGGGGCGCTCGCCTCGGCGGTCAACGGCCGCGGTCACCAGATCGGCCAGATGCTCAACGATCTGGATTCGTTTTTGGCCAAGCTGGATCCTGGCCTGACCAATCTGACCCACGACATCGCCGCGTCGCGAAAGGCGGTCGGCGCCTACGCGGACGGGGCGCATGACCTCGTCGAGGTCGTCGACAACACGACGCGGATCAGTCAGACGATCGTCGACGAGCAGGCCAACCTCGATGCCTTTCTGATCAGCTCGATCGGCCTGGCGGACGTCGGGAACGACGTCGTGGGCGGCAACCGCAGCGCGCTGACCGATGTCGCTCACCTGTTGGCGCCGACCACCGACATCGCCAACGAGTACCACGATGCGCTGAATTGCGCGCTGGCCGGTCTGGTGCCAATTTCGAGGAACCCGCCGCCCGGGGACCCGGGCGTCGTGGTCTCGGTCAGCTTCACGCTCGGGATCGAACGCTATCGCTACCCGGGTCACCTGCCCAAGGTCGCGGCCACGGGCGGTCCGCATTGCGCGGATCAGCACCTGCCGACGGTGCCCTACGAAACCGCTCCGCCGTTCCTCGTCACCGACGTGGGCGCGAATCCGACGCAGTACGGAAACCAGGGCATCCTGCTCAACTCCGACGGGCTGAAGCAATTGCTGTACGGACCGATTGACGGGCCACCGCGCAACTCCGCTCAGGTCGGACAGCCAGGGTGAGCGGCTCGCCGGGCACGACGGTGCTCAAGTTCGGGGTCTTCGCCGTCGTGATGACGACGCTGACCGCGTTTCTCTTCTTCATCTTCGGCCAGTACCGCACCAGCGCGACCAACGGCTATTCCGCGATCTTCACCGACGTGTCGCGCCTCAAGCCCGGCGACTCGGTGCGCGCGGCCGGCATCCGGGTCGGCACGGTGAACAGCGTCGAACTTCGCACGGACACCACCGTCTTGGTGAAGTTCGACGCCGACCGGGAGGTTGCGCTGACGACCGGCACTAAGGCGGCGGTTCGCTACCTCAACCTGGTCGGGGATCGCTATCTCGAACTGGTCGACGGCCCGGGATCGACCCGGCGACTGCCGGCCGGGGCGCAGATCCCGATCGATCGCACGGCTCCCGCGCTCGACCTCGATCTGCTCCTGGGCGGCCTGAAACCCGTTATCCAGGGCCTCAACCCGCAAGACGTGAACGCGCTGACATCGTCGCTGGTTCGCGTGTTTCAGGGCGAGGGCGACACCCTGGACTCCGTCTTCTCCAAGACCTCGTCGTTCTCGAATGCTATGGCCGACAACAACCGAACGGTTCAGCAACTGATCGACAACATGCACGCGGTTCTTGGGACGCTCGTCAAGGACGGGGACAAGTTTTCCAGCGCCATAGACCGGCTCGAGCGCTTGACCACCGGCCTTTCCCAGGACCGGGACCCGATCGGGGCCGCGATCGAATCGCTGGACAGCGGAACGGCGTCCATCGCCGACCTCCTGAGGAAGGCGCGGCCGCCGCTGGCCGGCACCGTGGAGCAGCTCGGCCGCCTGGCGCCACTGCTCGACGAGGGCAAAGACCAGCTCGACGTGGCGCTGCAGAAGGCGCCGGGGAATTACCGCAAGCTGGTCCGCCTCGGCGCGTACGGCAGCTTCATCCAGTTCTACATCTGCGGGATGACCGTCAGGGTCACCGACCTGCAGGGGCGGACCGCGGTGTTCCCATGGCTGCGCCAGACCGGCGGGAGGTGCGCGGAACCCGATGCGTAAATACCGCGGCGCTCACCTGATTCGGGCCGGGTTCATCGGAATCGTGCTCGTGATGCTCGTCATCGCGGTCGGCCTGCAACCGCAGCAACTGTTGTCGATGGCGACCGACGTCCGCTACCGGGCGTTGTTCACCGAATCGGGCGGGCTCGAGGTCGGCGACGACGTGACGGCGTCCGGCATCAAGGTCGGCGCGGTGTCGGGCATAACGCTGAGCGACGGGGATGCGTTGGTCACGTTCAGGGTCGACGGGAAGATCCGGCTCGGCTCGTACAGCACCGCGCACATCCGGACGGGCTCGCTACTGGGCCGGCGCGTGCTCACCCTCGACTCGGCGGGCGCCGGCACGCTGCGCCCGTCCGACGTCATCCCGGTCTCGCGCACCTCGGCGCCGTATTCCCTGACGGAATCGGTCAGCGGCCTCACCACCGACCTGGCGGGAACCGACACCGCATCGCTGAACCAATCGCTCGACACCCTGTCGGCGACGATCGACCGCGTCGCACCGCAATTGGGGCCGATGTTCGATGGCCTGACCCGGCTGTCGCAGTCGCTGAACGGGCGCAACCAGACGCTCGGCGAGGTGCTGAAGGACACCGGCACCCTCACCGGCATCCTGTCCGAACGCAGCCAGCAGGTGAACCGGTTGATCCTCAACACCAACGACCTGCTGGACGTGCTGGCGCGGCGGCGCCAGGCGATCGTCGACCTGCTGGCCAACGTGTCGGCCATGGCCAGGCAGCTGTCCGGGCTGGTGCACGACAACGAAAAGACCCTGGCGCCGATGCTGCGGAAGCTCAACGGGGTGACCGCCATCCTGGAGAAGAACCGCGACAACATCGCCAAAGCCCTTCCGGGCCTGGCTAAGTACGAGGTCACCCAGGGTGAGGCGGTGTCCAGCGGGTTCTACTATCAATCGTTCACCCCGAATGTGATGCCGCCACAGTTCATCCAGCCGTTCCTGGACTACTACTTCGGCTTCCGCAGGGGAAACATCCCCGGGCAGCCGCCGGACAACGCCGGCCCGCGCGCCGAATTCCCATTCCCGCGCAACGGGATCCCGGAGGTGCCGCACTAATGTCGCGCAACAAGCTGGCGGTGGGCGTGGCCATGGTGCTGGCCGTGCTCGGCGTGGGCGGCGCGGCTTTCGTTGCCTACCAGGCATTCTGGCGTCCAAAGACGATCACCGCCTATTTCACCACCGCGACCGCGATCTACCCCGGCGACCAGGTGCGGGTGTCCGGGGTCAAGGTCGGCAAGATCACGTCGATCCGCCCGGAGGGCGACCTGGTTCGGGTCACCCTTCATGTCGATCGCGACGTGCGCGTCCCCGCCGACGCCAAGGCGGTGATCGTCGCCCAGAACCTGGTGTCCGCGCGCTACGTCCAGCTGGCGCCCGCGTACCACGGCGGCGGGCCGACGATGCGCGACGGCGCGGTGATTCCCGTCGGGCGCACCGCGGTACCGGTCGAGTGGGACGAGGTAAAAGCCCAATTGACGCACCTCGCAACGGATTTGGGACCCAGCAGTCAGGTGTCGACGCCGTCGGTCGCCCGGTTCATCGACAGCGCCGCCAACGCGTTGAGCGGCAACGGCGAGAAACTGCGCCAAACGCTGGCGGAGCTGTCCGGGGTGGGCAGGATCCTGGCCAACGGTAGCGGCAACATCGTCGACATCATCAACAACCTGCAGGTGTTCGTGACGGCCCTGCGCGACAGCAACGAGCAGGTCGTCTCGTTCGAGAATCGGCTTGCCACGCTCACCAGCGTGCTCGACGACGGCAGGTCCGACCTGGACGCCGCCCTGACCGACCTGTCCAGCGTGGTCGGCGAGGTGCAACGCTTCGTCTCCGGTAGCCGCGACCAGCTTTCCGAGCAGGTCCAGCGGTTGGCCGACGTCACGAAGAACCTCGTCGACCACCGCACCGACCTCGAGAACCTCTTACACGTGGCGCCGAACGCGTTCGCCAACTTCTACAACGCGTACAACCCCGACACCGGCGACACCATCGGATCCATCGTGATCAACAACTTCTCGAACCCGCTGCAATTCATCTGCTCCCAGATCGGGGCGCTGGAAAACGCCACCGCACCGGAGACGGGAAAGCTGTGCGCCCAATACCTCGGCCCCGCGCTGCGATCGATGAGCTTCAACTACCTGCCGATCCCGACCAGCATGTTCCTGATGAAGTCGGCCAACCCCGACAACGTCATCTATTCAGAACCACGCCTGGCGCCCGGTGGCGAGGGACCGAAACCCACGCTGCCGTTGCTGCCGCCCGCGGTCTCCGCTTACCGCGGGCTGCCCGGTGACACCCCGGCGGCGCCGCCGCCACCGCCGCCACCGCCGCGCATACCCGGACTGGCGCAACCCGAGCCGCCGCCCACCGCGGCCACCGGCACCGAGCAGCAGGACTTGCCGGCACGCGAACCGGCGAACGTGCAGGACATGCTGCTCCCGGCGGGAGGGGCGCAGCCGTGAGCCGATCTTCGACGGTGCGCCGGGCGCTCGCCATCGGCGGCTTCCTGGTGCTCACCCCGACCGGATGCGCGTTCCAGGGATTGAACTCGCTTCCGCTGCCGGGCACGGTGGGACGAGGGGCCGGCGCCGCCACCTACCATGTCGAGTTGGCGAATGTCAGCACGCTAGAGTCGAATTCACCGGTGATGCTCAACGACGTGGTCGTCGGCAGCGTCGACCATATGACCTTCCACGACTGGCACGCCGACGTCGCGATCTCGGTGAAGCCCGCCGTGGTGGTGCCCGCCAACGCGGTGGCCCGGGTCGGGCAGACCAGCCTGCTGGGATCCATGCACCTCGAGCTGAGTCCCCCGGTGGGCCAGGCCCCGAGCGGCCGGTTGCAACCCGGAGCCACGATCCCGCTGAACCGGTCGTCGACCTATCCGTCGACCGAGCAGACCCTCTCGTCGCTGTCGGTGGTGATCAATGCCGGGGGACTGGGCCAGATCGGGGACATCATCCACAACTTCAGCGCCGCCATGTCCGGGCACGAGGACCAGATCCGCGATCTGCTGACCCGGTTCGACGATTTCGTTGGGGCGCTGGATGCCCAGCGCGACAATCTCATTGGGCTCATCGGAGACCTGAACCGCCTCACCGGCACGCTCGCCGGGCAGCGCGACGTGATCACGCAAGCGCTGCAGAAGATTCCGCCCGCCCTCGACGTGCTGATCCGCGAGCGGCCGCGCCTCACGACGGCGCTGGACAAGTTGCGGGTCTTCAGCGACACCGCCACCCGGCTCGTCGACGACACGCGAGACGACCTGGTGCGCGACCTGAAGAACCTGGAACCGACGATCAAGGCGCTCGCCGATATCGGTCCCGATCTCGATAGCGCACTGGTCTGGGCGACGACCTTCCCGTACGGCCAGAATCTGATCGATCGGGGTGTCAGAGGCGACTACATGAACATGTTCTTGATCGCCGACCTCACGCTTCCCCGGCTCAAGCGGACGTTGCTGCTGGGCACCCGCTGGGGTCAGGTCGGCGCGAAACTTGTTCCCGCACCGGGAGAACCGGAATATCTCAATTTCACCTACGACCCGCCCGGCGCCGGTGCCCCGCCGCAGAGCGGCCCGCCGCCGAGTGCTCCTGCGCCGCCGACCGCTCCGCCGCCCGCCGGCGGGGTTCCGCTGCCCACCGACTTCCCGCCGAAAGACCAGGCGGGCGGCTGATGCTCACGCGCCTGGTCAAGATCCAGCTGACGATCTTCACGATCGTCTCGATCGTCGGCGTCCTGTCGATGGCCCTGGTCTACGTACAGGCGCCGACCTTGCTGGGCATCGGCCACATCACCGTGCGGATGGAATTGCCTTCCGGCGGAGGGATTTACCGGTTCGCCAACGTGACCTACCGGGGCGTGCAGGTGGGCAAGGTGACCGCCGTCGATCTGGAGCCCGACCGGGTGTGGGCAACGCTGTCCCTCGACCGTTCACCGAGGATTCCCGCCGATCTGCAAGCGGAGGTGCGCAGCATCTCGGCGATCGGGGAGCAGTACGTGGACCTGCGCCCGCGCCGCAATGCGGGGCCCTACCTCGAGGACGGCTCGGTAATTCCCTTGGAGCGCACCACGATTCCGCAGGCGGTCGGGCCGATGCTGGACAGGGTCAGCGCGCTGATCAACAGCATCCCCAAAGGCAAGATGAGCGCGCTGCTCGACGAGTCGTTCAGAGGGTTCAATGGGGCCGGCTTCGATCTCGGTTCCCTGCTCGACTCGTCGGCCCGGGTGAGTCGAGACGCCAACGCCGTCGCCGACCGGACCCGGACGCTGGTGGATGACGCTGTGCCGCTGCTGGATTCGCAGGCCGAAACCACGGACTCCATCCGGGCCTGGGCGCACAGCCTGGCCGGTGTGACGCACACGCTGGCGACCGACGATGGACAGCTGCGCGCGCTGCTGAAAACCGGCCCGGGGGCCGTCGATGAGGTTTCTCGGCTGCTCGACCAGATCAAGCCGACGCTGCCGATCCTGCTGGCGAACCTGACCACGGTCGGCCAGATCCTGGTGACATACAACCCGTCAATCGAGCAGCTGTTGGTGTTGTTGCCGCCGGTGATCGCGTCGCTACAGGCCTCCGGGCTGTCGAAGAACAACCCGACGGGGATGGCGATGGGCGAGTTCGCGATCAGCGTCGCTGATCCGCCGCCATGCACCGTGGGGTTCCTGCCGCCCTCGTCGTGGCGTTCCCCCGCCGACACCACGACGATCGACACGCCGGACGGGCTGTACTGCAAACTCCCTCAGGATTCCCCGATTTCGGTCCGCGGAGCCCGCAACTACCCGTGCATGGGCAAGCCCGGGAAACGTGCGCCGACCGTGCAGATCTGCGACAGCGACAAGCCGTACGAACCGCTGGCCATGCGCCAACACGTGCTCGGTCCCTATCCGCTGGATCCGAACCTGGTGGCGCAGGGCATTCCGCCTGACGATCGCGCCACGTCCGGCGACCACACCTTCGGTCCGGTGGACGGGACGCCGCTGCCGCCGGGCGCTTCGCCGTCCGGAACGCCCCCGCAAGCGGCGCCGAGCTCCTTGACGACCGGCGGGCCCGAGGCCACGCCGTCGGTGGCGGTCGCGCGATACGAC
The DNA here is from genome assembly GCF_059812165.1 of Mycobacterium sp. NGS69. Lineage (NCBI taxonomy): Bacteria > Bacillati > Actinomycetota > Actinomycetes > Mycobacteriales > Mycobacteriaceae > Mycobacterium > Mycobacterium sp. NGS69. The sequence continues at coordinate 39,166 of NZ_JCALCD010000008.1, read as the reverse complement.
CCGCGCACCGGCAAGTACATGGCTCCGGACGGCCAACTCTTCCAACAGTCCGACCTGGTCGTCACCGCGGCGCCGAAGTCGTGGAAGGACATGCTGACGAGGTAGGGCGCGAAGCGCTCACCAAGCGTGGACGCGGTTCTGCGCGGGCTCGAGCCCGAGTTCGATGAGCGCCTCGGTGGCGTCCGCGGCCTGCTCGCAAATGGTGGGCACTTCGGTGCGCTCGGCCGCGGTGAAGTTCTCCAGCACGAACGCCGCCGGGTCCTTGCGTCCGGGGGGACGCCCGATCCCGATGCGCACCCGCTGAAATTCCTTGGTGCCCAAAGCCGCAACCACCGAACGCAGCCCGTTGTGGCCGCCTTCGCCGCCGCCGATCTTGAGCCGGATGCGGCCGAACTCGAGGTCGAGGTCGTCATGGATGACGATCATGTCGGCCGGGGCGACCGAGTAGAACTTCGCCAGCGGCCCCACCTGGCGGCCCGATTCGTTCATGAAGCAGCGCGGCTTGGCCACCAACACCGAGTGCCCGGCCAACCGGCCGCTGACAACTTCGGCACCGGAACGCTTGTGCGCCTTGAACTTCGAACCCAGTCGCGCGGCGAGCAGGTCGGCGACCATGAACCCGAGGTTGTGCCGGGTGCGCGCGTAGTTGTCTCCGGGGTTGCCCAGGCCGACCACCAACAGCGGATCGGCCACGTCGGGACCGCCTACTCGGACTCGTCGGCGGCGGCCTCTGCCTCGCCGCCCTCTTCGGCCGCGGGAGCAGCCGCCTCGCCCTCGGCCGCCTCGCCGGCGCCCTCTTCCTCGAGGTCGGCGGCGGTCGGCGCGTTCACCACGTTGACCACCAGCATGTCGGGGTCGGAAACCAGGGTGACGCCGGCGGGCAGCGCGATCTGGCCCGCGGTGAACTGGGTGCCGGGCGGGGCGTCCTCGACCGACACGGTCAACTGCTCGGGAATCGACATGGCCTCGGCCTCGATCTCGATCGTGTTGGTCTCCTGGGTGACCAGCGTGTCGGGTCCGGCCTCGCCCTCGACGACGACGTTGACCTCGACGTGGACCTTCTCGCCGCGGCGCACGACCACGAGGTCGGCGTGCTGAATGGTGCGGCGGATCGGGTGGATGTCGAGGGCCTTGGTCAGCGCCAGCTGTTCCTTGCCCGCGATGTCGAGGGTCAGCACCGCGTTGGTGCCCGAGTGCCGCAGCACCGCCGCGTAGTCGTGTCCGGGCAGTTCCAGGTGCTGGGGGGCGGCGCCGTGACCGTAGAGGACGGCGGGAATCCTGCCCGCGCGGCGGGCCCGGCGGGACGCGCCCTTGCCGGTCTCGGCTCGTACCTCGACCTTGAGTTGGTTGACTGCGGCCTTGGCCATTTTGTCGCTCCTCTGTGCTCTGGTTCGGGAGCACGGCGAAGGGCGCGACATCGAAGTCGGTCTCCGTCGATAACGGTGCTGGTCAGCCAGCCACCCTCGCCGTGACGCCTGGTCAGGTTAGCGCATGTGCGCCTGGCAGCGGAAATTGGCGAGTGTGCAAGCAGGGCTTTCTGTGTGCATCCAGGGCGCAGATCTGACAGGTTTTCCGCCCTCAGCACACACGGAAAGCCGTCAGCTCACAGTTAACGCGCCCGCCGCTCATTCGGCGGCTCGCTTGTTCCCGGGGCGGCCGTCGATTGTGCAATGACGGCTTTGCGTGGTGCGCGAGGGTTGAAAATCGTCGAAAATCGCGCCCTCAGCACACAGTCGAAGCCCTCAATTCACACTAAAAGCCCCCAGCCCACGCAGGGCTACAGCGGGAATTTGGTGCCCGTGAGCTGCTCGGACAGCTCCCACAGCGCGGTGCCCGCGGCCGCGTCCCGCGCCCGATGGCTGCGGCCGACCGGCTGCGTCCGGCCGATCCAGCTGAATCGCGGGCCGATGAACGTGTCGCCCGGCACGTCCTGCGACGCCGCGTACAGGGTTTGCCGGGCGCCGAAGTCGGCGTCGGTGGCCACCACCCGGGTGGCGGCCGACATCAGTGCGTCGCCGAGCTTGCGGCCCGACGCGCCCTGCAGATTGGTGTGCGAGTAGCCGGGATGGGCCGCCACCGCCCGCAGCGGCGAACCGGCCGCGTCGAGGCGTCGCTGCAGCTCGCTGGTGAACAGCAGGTTGGCGAGTTTCGACTGGCTGTAGGCCAGCCAGGGGGAGTAGCGGCGGTTCTTCCAGTTCAGGTCGTCGAAGTTGATGCGGCCCGGCCAGTGCGCCATCGACGACACCGTGACGACGCGGTCGGTGAGCTTGGGCAGCAGCAGGTTGGTCAGCGCGAAGTGACCGAGGTGGTTGGTGCCGATCTGACTCTCGAACCCGTCGGCGGTCAGCGCGTAGGGGGCGGCCATGATGCCGGCGTTGTTGATCAGCACGTCGGCCTTGTCCACACCTTCGGCGAACTGGCGCACCGACGACAGGTCCTGCAGGTCGAGTCGGCGCACCTCGACGTCGCCGGTGATCTGCTTCGCGGCGGCGTCGCCCTTGTCCGTGTTGCGGACGGCCATGACGATCTTGGCGCCCTTGCCGGCCAGCTCGCGGGCCGTCACCGCGCCGAGCCCGCTATTGGCGCCGGTGATGATCACGGTGCGCCCGGCAAACGACGGCAGATCTGCGGCGGTCCAGTTCGTCATGGGGGATGAGCTTAGTGAAGGGACGCCACGAATTACTTCGCGGCGACGACGAACCCGTGGATGATCGCCTCGATGCCGGTTGCCTCGGCGGCCGCCTGGTTGGCCAGGCTGGTGATGGTCAGCTGGACCAGGTAGCGCTGGTTCGCCGGCGGCGACCCGGTGGGGATGACGATCCGGTTCCAACTGTGCAGCCGCTGGCCGTCGAGGTCGTAGCTGCCCTGGATCATCGACGAAGGAAAGCCGTTGTAGTTGTCCGAGGAGGCGTCCAGCTGCTTGAAATTCTCGAACAGCTGGGCGTCGTCGTTGCCGTGCTTGACGACTTGCGCCGGGTCGAAGTCCCCGTGCAATTTGAAGACCACCAGCCGCGCGGTCGGGTACTTGCCGCCGTGCGAGATCATCACGGTCTCCTTGGCGATGTTCGGGTTGCTGAATAGCGACCAACCGGGCGGTGTCGGGATCGACACGTTCAGGTCGGGCAGCTCGCCCGGCGCCACCTGTTGGCCGGTGACGCCGATGTTCTGCAGGTACTGCGACAACGGGACGGGCTTCTCCGTCGGCGTGGGGGTGGCGCTGCTCGTCGAACTCTTCGTCAGGATCGACTGGTAGTCAGGGGCTTTCGGCGGCGAGCACGCCGCAACCGGCATGCTCAGCGCGACCAGCACGACCGCGACCTTCCGTAACCTCACAGAATCTCGCGCACGGCGTCGATCGGCCGCGCCAGCCGGGTGCCCTTCGGCGTGACGACGAAAGGCCGTTCGATCAGGATCGGGTGTTCGGCCATGGCGTCGAGCAACTCGTCGTCGGTCGCGTCGGCGAGATCGAGTTCGGCATACAGCGGTTCGCGCTTGCGCACCGCGGTGCGCACGTCGATGGCGGCGTCGCGGATCATGCGCGCCAGCTCCGCACGCGACGGCGGCGTCTTCAGGTACTGCACCACGGTGGGGTCAATCCCGTTGTCCCGCAAAAGGTCCAGGGTCTTGCGAGAGGTGCTGCACTTCGGGTTGTGGTAGATGACGGTCTCGCGCCAAGCCATCTAGGCGTCTCCGTCGAAAAGTCCCGTGACGGAGCCGTTTTCGAAGACGGCGCGGATGGTGCTGGCCAACAGCGGCGCAATGGACAGGACCGTGAGCTGCGGGAAACGCTTCTCCTCGCCGATCGGGAGCGTGTTGGTGACGATGACCTCCCGCGCGCCGCACGCCGCGAGCCGCTCGGCGGCCGGGTCGGAGAGCACGCCGTGGGTCGCCGCGATCACCACGTCGCTGGCGCCGTCTTCGCGCAATAGGTTCACCGCGCCGGCGATGGTGCCGCCGGTGTCGATCATGTCGTCGATCAGGACGCAGGTGCGGCCCTCCACTTCGCCGACGACGCGGTTGGACACGACCTGGTTGGGCACCCGCGGGTCGCGGGTCTTGTGGATGAAGGCCAGCGGAACCCCGCCCAGCGCGTCGGCCCATTTCTCGGCGATGCGGACCCGGCCGGAGTCGGGGGAGACGACCACCATGTTGCCGTCCGGGTAGTTGTCCTTGATGTAGCCGGTCAGCAGGTTCTGTCCGCGCATGTGGTCGACCGGCCCGTCGAAGAAGCCCTGGATCTGGTCGGTGTGCAGGTCGACGGTCACGATCCGGTCGGCGCCGGCGGTCTTGAGCAGGTCGGCGACCAGGCGCGCCGAGATCGGCTCGCGGCCGCGGTGCTTCTTGTCCTGCCGCGCGTACGGGTAGAACGGCATGACCGCGGTGATCCGCTTGGCGCTGCCCCGTTTGAGGGCGTCGATCATGATCAGCTGTTCCATCAGCCAGTTGTTGACGGGCGCCGGGTTGGACTGCAGCACGAAGGCGTCGCAGCCGCGCACCGACTCCTGGAACCGAACGAATATCTCGCCGTTGGCGAATTCGCGGGCCGTCTGAGCGGTGACGTGGACGTCGAGCTCCTTGGCGACCTGTTCGGCCAGCTCGGGATGCGCGCGGCCCGAGAAAAGCATCAGATTTTTTCGATTATCGGTCCAGTCGTGGCTCAACGCACTGCCCTGCCTCGGGATCGAAATGGAAGCCCCATCGTACGTAGCGAATCGTACGGAAATGCGGCCGGGTTGCCAGGGACCAAACTCACGGTGTCTATTCGGGCCCTGAATTCTCGTCGTTTTCTCCGGCGGCCTTCGCGGCCTTTTCCGCGGCCTCTGCCGCCGCGCTGCCCGGCCGCTTGCGCCGGACCCAACCCTCGATGTTGCGTTGCGGCCCCGCCGACACCGCCAGCGCCCCGGGTGGGACGTCGTCGCGCACCACTGTGCCGGCGCCGGTGTAGGCCCCGTCGCCGATGGTCACCGGGGCCACGAACATGGTGTCCGAGCCGGTGCGCACGTGCGAGCCGACGGTGGTGCGCCGCTTGGTTTCGCCGTCGTAGTTGACGAACACGCTGGACGCGCCGATGTTGCTGTGTTCGCCGATGTCGGCGTCGCCGACATAGGTCAAATGCGGAACCTTGGTGCCCGTCCCGATGACGGAGTTCTTGGCCTCGACGAACGCGCCGAGCTTGGCGTCGGCGCCCAGCACGGTGCCGGGTCGCAGGTAGGTGAACGGGCCGACGGTGGCGCCATCGCCGATCGCCGAGGACGTGCCGTGGGTGCGCACCACCGACGCGCCGTCTCCGACGGTCACGTCGGTCAGGGTGGTGTCGGGGCCGACGACGCAGCGACCGCCCACCCGGGTGCGGCCCAGCAGCTGGGTGCCGGGGTGCACGACGGTGTCGCGGCCGATCGTCACGTCGACGTCGATCCAGGTGGTCGACGGATCGACGACGGTCACGCCGGCCAGCTGATGGGTGGCGACGATCCGGCGGTTCAGCTCGGCGCCCAGCTCGGCCAGCTGGACGCGGTTGTTGACGCCGGCCACCAGCGCGCTGTCGGCGACGTGCTGGGCGCGCACGGCCCGGCCGTCGCCGCGCAGGATGGCGACGACGTCGGTCAGGTAGAGCTCCTGCTGGGCGTTGTTCGAGCTCAGCCGGGTCAGCGCGGAGCGCAGCGCCGCGACGTCGAAGGCGTAGACGCCGGTGTTGACCTCGCGGATCTCGCGTTGGGAGGGCGTCGCGTCGGTGTGCTCGACGATCGCCATCACCTCGTTGTCCTGGGTGCGCAGGATGCGGCCGTAGCCGACCGGATCGCTCAGCGTGGTGGTCAGCACGGTGACCGCGGCCGAGTCCGCGGTGTGGGTGGCGATCAGGCCGGCCAGGGTGTCGGAATCCAGCAGCGGGGTGTCGCCGGAGGTGACGACGACGACGCCGGAGTAGTCGTCGGGCAGGGCGGACAGACCGCACAGGACGGCGTGGCCGGTGCCCAGGGGGCGGTCCTGCAGCGCCACGTCGATCGAGCGTCCCAGCGTCTCGGCAAGCTCGCCGACCAGCGGCGCGACGCGCTGGTGGTCGTGGCCGAGGACCACGACCAGGTGCTGGGGCGCGACCTTGGCGATCGCGTGCAGGGAATGCGACAGCATGCTGCGGCCGGCGATCGTGTGCAGCACCTTCGGGGTGTCGGACCGCATCCGGGTGCCCGGTCCGGCCGCGAGGACCAGGACCGCGGTGTCACCACGAAACGACATGAACTCTCCTCAACCCCTCGCGCGAGCGTGCGTGTTGGTACACCGACACGCCGTCAAGCGTGTCATTTCATGCACGCTCGCCGCAAAGGGCCACGCTGCTCCGTCGCCAGGACTCGAACCTGAACTCTCAGAACCAAAATCTGATGTGCTGCCGATTACACCACGACGGATGGAATACCCACGGTGACTCTAGACGGTAAGCGGCCTGGTCGCGGCGAGCGTAACGGATAGGCTGACTGACGTGGCCGTTCTCGACAAGGAGCCGGACAAGGAAGCCCGGGCCCCGCGCGCTCGTATGACCGGTAGCGATCGCCGGCAACAACTCATCGGCATCGCCCGCTCGCTGTTCGCCGAGCGCGGTTACGAGGGCACCTCGATCGAGGAGATCGCCCTGCGCGCCAACGTGTCCAAGCCCGTCGTCTACGAACACTTCGGCGGCAAGGAGGGGCTGTACGCGGTCGTCGTCGACCGGGAGATGTCGGCGCTGCTGGACATGATCACCTCGTCGCTGACCAACAACCGGTCCCGGGTCCGGGTGGAACGGGTGGCCCTGGCGTTGCTCACCTACGTCGAGGAGCGCACCGACGGCTTCCGGATCATGATCCGCGACTCGCCCGCCGCGATCAGCTCGGGCACCTACTCCAGCCTGCTCAACGACGCGGTCAGCCAGGTCAGCTCGATCCTGGCCGGCGACTTCGCCCGCCGGGGGCTGGACGCGGATTTGGCGCCGCTGTACGCCCAGGCGCTGGTGGGCTCGGTGTCCATGACGGCGCAATGGTGGCTCGACACCCGCGAGCCCAAGAAAGAAGTGGTCGCCGCGCACCTGGTCAACCTGATGTGGAACGGCCTGACCCACCTGGAAGCCGACCCGCGGCTGCAGGACGAGTAGGAGCTAGGGCCGCACCCCGTCGAGGAAGTTGTTCAGGGCGTGCTTGCCGATTTCTCGTATGCCCATCGACCGCGGCAGCAGGCGGGTCACGACGAACATCATCCGCCGGTTCGGCGCCCCCACTTGCATGCTGGGCCGCTTGCCGAGATACAAGACCGCCTCTTCGACGTTTTCTTCAGGCGTATTGATCAGGCTGCCCCTGGCCCGCGCGACCTCGAGCGCCTCGGCGGCCCCCGGTGAACTCGTCAGCCCGGCCATGCACGCCAACACGTGCACGTTGTCGGGTTTCAGTTCGTACCAGAGCCCTTCGGCGAGAATGATGTTGTAAGCCCTCGTCGCGCCGTAGTGCGTGTAGTACGGGCTGCCGATCAGGCCCGTGCCGCTGCTCATGAGGACGATGCCGCCGTGACGGCGCGCCTTCATCAGCGCCCCGTAGTGGTAGGTCAGCCCAAACGGGCTGCAGCAGTTGATGTTTATCCGCTTCCGCTCGAACTCCAGGTTATCGGCCCAGAATCCCCCGACCGTGGCCAGCGCGGCGTTGGACACCAGCAGTCCGATTTCGCGATCGCCGACGGCCGCGACGATGTTCTCCACGGCATCCGGCGCCCCGAGTTCCTGGGAGATGGCGAGCACCTCCACGCCGAACCGTGACACCAATTCCTGGCGTTTCTTCTCGAGCTTGTCGGGATCGCGCGCGACGATCGCGACCGACAAGCCTTGGGATGCAGCGTAATCCGCCCAGGCGCCGCCGATGCCCTCACTGGCGCCGGACACCAGCGCCCACGGCCCGTACTGTCCGGCGAAGTCCTTCGGTGGGCGCCGGGCCAGCGGACTGTGGGACCGCCATTGCTGGGCCACAATGGATTTCAGCGCCAGAGCAGATTGTGCTGCGTTCATTGCTACCTTCCTGGTGGTTGTTCCCTGAGGGTGGGAATGGTCTTGAGGCGATCGATGAGCATGGCCAGCACTTCGTCCGGCACGTCGGTGACCGGCAGGCTCAGGCCGGTGCACACGCCGGAGTACCAACGCTCGAGCACCGCGGGAATTTCGTCGTAGGTGCCTTGCGGCACAACCCGATCCATCACCTCATCGGTCAGGTGCTCGGGCAGGTCGGTCCATTCGTTCCGGCGCGCCATGCCGCTGAGCGCCTCGCCGATGTCCTCGAAACCGAAGAATTCGAGTTGCCGGCGGTAGGCGGGGGTGCTGTAGAGGAAGGCCAGCTCCGACCGGCGGTGTTCGCGCAGCCGCGCCAGCTCGTCGCCGGTGGCGGCCATCAAGGGTTGCGGATTGGCCACCACCGCGAGCGGAGTTCGGCTGCGGCGACCCTTTTCGGCGCCTTCGGCGAGGGCGGGCAGCGTCTGCGTCGCGAGGATCGACGGGTGCGAGTTGGTCGGATGGCAGACGAAGCCGTCGGAGAGTTCACCGGCCAGCATGCACATCTTCTTGTTGACCCCTCCGGTCCAGATCTGCGGGGGCGGGCACGGAATCGGGCCGGGGTTGAAGTACGGCTGCAGGCGGTCGAATCGGTAGAACCGCCCGCTGTAGTCGAGGGGCTCACCGGTCCGGAAGGAGTGGAATATCGCCAGTACCGATTCGATGTACTCCCGCATGCGCAGCGCCGGCTGCGACCACGGGACCGAGAATCGTCCGACGATGTTCCCGCGCACCTGGGAGGCCAGGCCGAGCTGGAAACGCCCGTCGGAGTACCGGGCGAGGTCCCAGGCCGCGTAGGCGGTGATCATCGGGCTACGCGGAAACGCGAGTGCCATGCTCGTCCGCACGGTCAGCCGCGTGGTGTGCGCCAATGCCATTGCGGCGATTGTGAATACATCATGGATTGTCTCGGACACGTGGACGACCTCGAAGCCGATGCGCTCCATGCGCGCGGCCCACGGGCCGATTTCGGCCAGGCCCAGCTGGGCCGGTGCGGAGGCGACTACCTCCATCGGCGGCGCGGCCCCGCCGCCGGCGGTCATCGGGTCAGCCCCCGCACGATCAGCGCGGTGTTGTGCTCGAGCCAGGTGTCGTCGAGCGTGCGTTCGGTGGCCATCGACATCATCACCGTGCCGCCGATCATGTCCATCAGCAGACGCGCGTCGATGCCGTCGACCGCCACTCCGTTGGCGGCGGCGTGATCGAGATAGCCCTGCAGGCGCTCGTAGGTGCCGCCCTGCAGCCGGTCCAGCAGCCGCGCCGACAAGCCCGGCTCGGAGGGCAGTTCGGCCGTCAGGCCCGACACCGCGCTGTGCACCGCCGGCCGGCTGAACAGGTGGATCGATCCCTCGAGCAGGCTGCGCACGACCGTCCGCAGATCGCCGGTCAACGGCAACTCCGTGCGCGGCGTGGGGGGAAACACCGCGGCGAAGACGAGTTCGATCTTGGTGGGGAAGCGGCGGTACACCGCCGGCGGCGTCGCGCCGGCCCGCGCTGCCACCAACGGAATGCTCAGCCGGGCATAGCCGATCTCTTCCAGCAGTTCGTTGGTGGCTTGCAGGACCGCATCGTCGATGCGCGCATCGCGGGGGCGCCCCTGCGACTTGGACTCGCGATTGTCGCGCTCGAAAGGTGTTGATTTCATTACGTTCAGATCGTAATGTTTTGTGGGATCGAGCACAACGGTCCGCTTGAACACCGGGAGGCATCGATTCTTATCCCCTCAACGGCGAGGAACGCCCGTCATGGCCATCGATGAACCACCCAGACCGCTGCCGTTCCGCGTTCTCAACGGCGCCTACCGCGCGGCCCGCCGCCTCGGCGCCCCTCCCGTGCCGCTGCGCAAGTACGCGCTCATGGACCGGGCCAGCCGGCGCGCGGGCGGCCTGACCGACTTCGGCGATCCCCGCTTCGAAGCGGGCCTGGACCGGCTCATCGAGTCGATCAACACCGAGGACAAGCTCAACGGGTTCGGCCGGATACTGGCCGCGACGCACATCACCAACCTGTTGCGCCAGCGGCTACTGGTCATGGACCACATCCGCCGGAATCCGTCGATCCGGGACGAGGTAATCGCCAAGCCGGTGTTCCTGGTCGGCGCGCCCCGCACCGGCACCACGATCACCCACCACCTGCTCAGTCAGGATGACCGGTTTCGCTTCCCCCTCACCTGGGAGTGCGACGAGCTGCACCCGCCGCTGGATCCCGCCACGATGCGCACCGACCCGCGAATCGCGCGCAGCGAGAAGCAGATTCGACGGACCCTGTCGCTGGCCCCCGATCTCGACGCCGCGCACCCGCTCGGCGCGTGGGAGGCCCAAGAATGCGCGCTGCTGCACGCCTACGCCTTCCACAGCGAGACGTTCCTGGTCATGTTCAACTGTCAGGGCTACGACCGGTGGTTGGCCGATCAGGACCGCACCTGGGTCTACGAGGAGGAGAAGCTGCTGCTGCAGTACATGCAGAGCGGGGGGCTGCGCCCGAAGGAGAGCTGGCTGCTCAAGACCCCACCGCACATGGCCAACATCGACAAGATCCTCGCCGTCTTCCCCGACGCGCGCTTCGTCACCACCTACCGCGAGCCCACCGAGGTCATCGCCTCCAGCTGCAAGCTGTCCGGCACCGTCTTCGCGATGGTGACCGACGGCGTCGACTGGCACGATCACGGCCGCTACATGACTTGGCGTACCGGGGGGATGCTGGCCCGCAACGTCGAACTGAGGCGCCAATTCGCGGACCGTTCAGCGCAATTCATCGACTTCCCGATGGAGCGGATGGTCCGCGACCCGATGGCCTGCGTCGCCGAGATCTACGACCACTTCGGCATCGAACTCACCGCCGAGGTTCATCGCAAGATGAGCAGGTTCATGGAGCAGCGCGGCATGGCGACCCGCAAACCCAACATCTATCGGGCCGAGGATTACGGGCTCGACATCGCGGCGCTCTGGCCGGAACTGCAGTACTACCGCGACTTCTACGGGATCGAGGACAAGCGATGACCGACCAGTCAAGTGACGCGCTGCGCGCGGCGTGGCGACGGTTCGGCGAACTTCACGACGACCTGCTCGGCGTCGCGCTGGCCCAAGGCGGCCTCGACGACGGCTCTGCCAGTTCGCTTCTCGGCCACCTGATCGGCCACATCCAGTACATGGGGCTGCAACTGCGCAGCGACCCGGCCCGCCCCGCGCTGATCAACGCCCAGTACGCGCCGTGGAATTGGGGCCACTCCAACCCCGACACCCTGTACCTGTCGGCGCGAATCGACGATGGGCACGACTACCGGGTCTACGGCAAATTGGGCTCGGTCGCGCAGACCACCTTCGGCGTCTACGCCGGCAAGGACGACCAGGCCCAGGCGGTCAAGACGCAATCCGAGGACCTGGACATCGCGCCGGACAAATCCTTCGAGATCCACTTCAGCCGCCGGAAAACGGGCGATACCAACTGGTTTGAGCTTCCTCCGGGAGCCGAGTCGTTCTGCTGCTACCAAACCTATGGCGACTGGCAAGGCCAATCCAAGGGCACCATCCGCATCGAATGCCTCAATCCCCAAACGCCCGCGCACCCACCGTCGCCGGCGCAGGCGCTCGCCGCGTTCGACGAACACCTGGTCGCGTCGCGCGACCTGTTCACCATGTGGGTCAAGGACATTCCCGCGCGCGTCTTCGGGGCTCTCCCGAAGAACTTCGTCATCCCGCCGATGCAGCCGCCGTCGGCCATGGCCGGTGCGTGGTTCGTCCCCATCTCCTGGGAACTGGACGACGGCCAGGCCTTGGTGATCGAGTACCAAATCCCCAGCGGCAGCCCTTATGTCGGAATCTGCCTGACCAACCGGTGGAGCGAGATGATCGACATCGCCACCCGGCAGACGAGCCTGAACCTCGGCCAATCGCACACCGACGGCGACCGGGTGCGGGTGCTGTTGTCCACCGAGGACCTCGGCGTGCACAACTGGCTCGACGCGCGCGGCTATCGCAGCGGGGTCGTCACCTGGCGCGCCACCGCGGCCGAGCAGCCCGCCACGCCGACCGCCACGGTGATCGACATCGACCGCGTCGACGACTACTTCGACCCGTCGCAGCGGATCACCGCCGACCAGCGGGCCGCGGCGTTGTTGGCGCGGCAACGCCACTTCGCCGAGCGGGACACGCCGTGACTGCTTAACCGCAGTCGCGCGAAACGAGATCGGCGACCGTCTCGCGGCGCACGAGGGCGCGGGCCCGCCCGTCGTTGACCGCCACCAGCGGTGGCCGGCCGACCAGGTTGTAGTTCGACGCCATGCTGTGGTGGTAGGCGCCCGTGCAGGCGACGGCCAGCAGGTCGCCGGGATGCAGGTCCGCCGGCAGCTCGATGTCCCGGGCGATCTCGTCGCCCGCCTCGCAGTGCCGTCCCGCGACCGTGACGCGCAGCCTGGCGCTCAGCGGGTGCCGGTTCGCCAGCGTGACGGTGTATTGCGCGCCGTACAGCGCCACCCGTGGGTTGTCGCTCATGCCGCCGTCGACGGCGACGAAGGTGCGCCCGCCCGGTTGCGTCTTCACCGAGCACACCCGGTACAGGGTCACGCCGGCCCGGCCGCTGATGGCGCGACCGGGCTCCACCACGATCCTCGGCCGCGGGAAGTGCTCGGCGGCGCAGGCCTCGTCCAGCGCATCCTCGATGACGCAAGCCAACTCGTCGAGGTCGAGCTCGCGGTCGCCGGGAATGTAGGGGATGGCGTGGCCGCCGCCGATGTTCAGCTCGGTGAGCACGACACCGTGCTGGGCGCGGATGTCGGCCATGGCCGCGATCAGCCGGCGAATCGCCTCGCCGTAGAGCGCCGGGTCGCTGACTTGCGACCCGATGTGGCAGTGCAGCCCGACCAGGTCGAGGATGGGATGCGCCAGCACCCGCTTCGCGGCGTCCGAGGCCTGGTCGCCCGCGAGGGTGAAGCCGAACTTCTGGTCGCTGACGCCGGTCGTGACGGCGCGGTGTCCGTGGATGTCGATGTCGGGGGTCACCCGGATGAGCACCGGCTGGCGCCGCCGCGCCAGGCCGGCGAGGTAGGCGATCTCGATGCACGAATCGACCACGATGCGCCCCACGCCGACGCGCACCGCCTCGCGCAGTTCGGCCGGCGATTTCGCGTTGCCGTGCATGACGATCCTTGCCGGGTCCACGCCGCCGGCCAGGGCGGTGGCCAGCTCGCCGGCCGAGCACACGTCGACACCGAGGCCCTCCTCGCGCGCCCACCGCGCCACCGCGGTGGTCAGCAGCGACTTGCCCGCGTAGACGACCCTCACGTCGTGGAGTGCCTTGCGGTAGCGGCGGGCCCGCAGGCGGAAGTCGGCCTCGTCGATCACGTAGGTCGGGGTGCCGAACTCGTCGGCGATGTCGGCCAGGAGCACGCCGCCGACGCACAGCCGGCCCTCCTCGTCGGAGTGCGTCGTGACGGGCCAGATCGCAGAATCGAACCGCCGGGGGGCCGCCTTTCCAAGGGACGGCAGGATGTCGAGCAATGTCATGACTTCAACGTGCGCCCGGCCGGTGGCCGGTGCCGCTGTTCTTACGATCCCTTGACGCCGCCTGGCTCGATTTTGACGTCGTTCGGCGCCCTTAGAATGGATTCATCATGACCGGACCGGGGCCTGCTGCTCGCCCAGAAACCCCGATCGCGGGGCTCGTGGACCTGGCGCTTACGGCGCCGACGTTCCAGCAGTTGATCGACACCGCGGCCGCCCGGCCCGCCGAGTTGCACCTGGTCGGACCCGCCAGCGCCCGGTTGTTCGTCGCCACCGCGCTGGCGCGGCTGGGGCCCGTGCTCGTGGTCACCGCGACCGGGCGCGAGGCCGACGACCTGACCGCCGAATTGCGGGGCGTGCTCGGCGACGCGGTGGCCGTGTTCCCGTCGTGGGAAACGCTGCCGCACGAGCGGCTCTCGCCCGGCGTCGACACCGTCGGCGCCCGGATGATGGTGCTGCGGCGGCTGTCCCACCCCGAAGACGAGCGGCTGGGCCCGCCCCTGCAGGTGGTGGTGACGGCGGCGCGCTCGGTGTTGCAGCCGATGACGCCGCGGCTGGGCGAGGTGGAGCCGGTCACGCTGAGTGTCGGACGGGAAATCGCCTTCGAGGACGTGATCGCCCGGCTGGTCGAGCTGGCCTACACCCGGGTGGACATGGTCGGCCGGCGCGGCGAGTTCGCGGTGCGCGGTGGGATCCTCGACGTCTTCCCCCCGACCGCCGAACACCCGGTGCGCGTCGAGTTCTGGGGCGACGAGGTCAGCGAGATGCGGATGTTCGCCGTCGCCGACCAGCGGTCCATCCCCGAGATCGAGGTCGACACGGTCATCGCGGTGGCGTGCCGCGAGCTGCTGCTCACCGACGGCGTGCGGGAGCGGGCCGCCGCGCTCGCCGCCCGGCACTCCGGGGCCGAGCCCGCCATCACCGGCAGCGTCACCGACATGCTGGCGAAGCTGGGCGAGGGCATCGCGGTCGACGGCATGGAGGCGCTGCTGCCGGTGCTGCGTCCCGGCGAGCACGTGCTGCTTACCGACCAGCTGGCCGACGGCACGCCCGTGCTGCTGTGCGACCCGGAGAAGGTGCGCACCCGGGCCGCCGACCTGATCAAGACGGGCAGCGAGTTCTTGGAGGCGTCGTGGTCGGTGGCGGCGCTGGGCACCGACGCGCCCGTCGACCTCGAGCAGTTCGGCGGGTCGGGGTTCGCCGAACTGGACGACGTGCGCGCCGCGGCGGCGCGGTCGGGTCATCCCTGGTGGACGCTGAGCCAGCTCTCCGACGAGTCGGCCGTGGAACTGGATGTCCGGGCGGCGCCGTCGGCCCGCGGGCACCAGCACGACATCGACGGCATCTTCGCGATGCTGCGCGCCCACGTCAGCACCGGCGGGCACGCCGCGGTCGTCGCGCCCGGCACCGGGACCGCCCACCGGGTGGTGGAGCGGCTCGCCGAGTCCGACACCCCCGCCGCGATGCTGGAGCCGGGCGCCGCCCCCAAGGCGGGGGTGGTGGGCGTCCTCAAGGGCCCGCTGCACGACGGTGTCGTGATCCCCGGCGCCAACCTCGTCGTGATCACCGAGACGGACCTGACGGGCAACCGGGCCACCACCGTCGAGGGCAAGCGGCTGGCGGCCAAGCGGCGCAACACCGTCGACCCGCTGGCGCTCACCGCCGGCGACCTGGTCGTGCACGACCAGCACGGCATCGGGCGGTTCGTGGAGATGGTCGAGCGGACCGTCGGCGGCGCGCGGCGCGAATACCTGGTGCTCGAGTACGCCTCGGCCAAGCGCGGCGGGGGTTCCGACAAGCTGTACGTCCCGATGGACTCGCTGGACCAGCTCTCGCGGTACGTCGGCGGGCAGGCGCCCGCGCTGAGCCGCCTCGGCGGCAGCGACTGGGCCAACACCAAGACCAAGGCCCGCCGCGCGGTGCGCGAGATCGCCGGCGAACTGGTGGCGCTCTACGCCAAACGACAGGCCAGCGCCGGGCACGCATTCGGGCCGGACACCCCGTGGCAGGCCGAGATGGAGGACGCGTTCGGCTTCACCGAGACGGTCGACCAGCTCACCGCGATCACCGAGGTCAAGGCCGACATGGAGAAGCCGGTGCCGATGGACCGGGTGATCTGCGGGGACGTCGGCTACGGCAAGACCGAGATCGCGGTGCGCGCGGCGTTCAAGGCGGTCCAGGACGGCAAGCAGGTCGCCGTGCTGGTCCCCACCACGCTGCTCGCCGACCAGCACCTGCAGACGTTCACCGACCGGATGGCCGACTTCCCGGTGACCGTCAAGGGGCTGTCCCGGTTCACCGACGCCGCCGAGTCCCGCGCCGTGGTCGAGGGCCTGGCCGACGGGACGGTCGACATAGTGATCGGCACGCACCGGCTGCTGCAGACCGGGGTGCGCTGGAAGGACCTGGGCCTGGTCGTCGTCGACGAGGAGCAGCGGTTCGGCGTCGAGCACAAGGAGCACATCAAGTCGCTGCGCACCCACGTCGACGTGCTGACCATGAGCGCCACCCCGATCCCGCGGACGCTGGAGATGAGCCTGGCCGGGATCCGCGAGATGTCGACGATCTTGACCCCGCCCGAGGAGCGCTACCCGGTGCTGACCTACGTCGGCCCGCAGGACGACAAGCAGGTCGCCGCGGCGCTACGGCGCGAGCTGCTGCGCGACGGCCAGGCGTTCTACGTGCACAACCGGGTGAGCTCGATCGACCGGGCCGCGGCCCGGGTGCGTGAGCTGGTGCCCGAGGCGCGCGTCGTCGTCGCGCACGGCCAGATGCCCGAGGAGCGGCTGGAACGCACCGTGCAGGGCTTCTGGAACCGCGAATACGACATCCTGGTGTGCACCACGATCGTGGAAACCGGGCTGGACATCTCCAACGCCAACACGCTCATCGTCGAGCGGGCCGACACCTTCGGGCTGTCCCAGCTGCACCAGCTGCGCGGGCGGGTCGGCCGCAGCCGTGAGCGCGGTTACGCCTATTTCCTGTATCCGCCGCATGCGCCGCTGACCGAGACGGCCTACGACCGGCTGGCGACCATCGCGCAGAACAACGAGCTGGGCGCCGGCATGGCGGTCGCGCTGAAGGACCTGGAGATCCGCGGCGCCGGCAACGTCCTGGGCGTCGAGCAGTCCGGGCACGTCGCCGGGGTGGGGTTCGACCTGTACGTGCGCCTGGTGGGCGAGGCCGTCGAGGCCTACCGCGCCGCCGCCGACGGCGAAACGGTCACCACGCCCGAGGAGGCCAAGGACGTCCGGATCGACCTGCCGGTGGACGCGCATCTGCCGCCGGATTACATCGCCAGCGACCGGCTGCGGCTGGAGGGCTACCGGCGCCTGGCCGCGGCCTCTGACGATGCCGCCGTCGCCGCCGTCGTCGAGGAGCTGGTCGACCGCTACGGGGCGCTGCCCGAGCCCGCCGAGCGGCTGGTGGCCGTGGCGCGGTTGCGGCTGCTGTGCCGCGCCGCCGGCATCACCGAGGTGTCGGCCCCGTCGGCGGCGACGGTGCGGCTCTCGCCGGTGACGCTGCTGGATTCGGCCCAGGTACGGCTCAAGCGGATGTATCCGGCGGCCCACTACCGCGCCACCACGTCCACGGTCCAGGTACCCATTCCGCGGGAGGGTGGGGTCGGCGCGCCGCGCCTGCGCGACGTCGAGTTGCTGCGGATGGTGGCCAACCTGGTGACCGCGCTCGAGGGGAAACCACAAGTAGAGATTGGTATAACGGGTGCGTTACCGGCTGGGGAGGAGCGACAAGCGAGATGATCGTCGTCTTGTTCGACCCCCGCCGCCCGTCGCTGGTGCCGGTCGAGGCCATCGAGCACCTCGCCGGCGAGGTGCAGTACACCGAGGAGATGCCGGTCGCGGTGCCCTGGTCGCTGGCCGCGGCGCGGCCCGTGCACTCCGGGGACCCCGACGCGCCGGCGCCGGTGCTGCTGTCGTCCGATCCGGACCATCCCGCCGTCACCGCCCGGTTGGCCGCGGGGGCCCGGCTGATCTCGGCGCCGGACACGCCGCGCGGCGAGCGACTGGTCGACGCCGTCGCGATGATGGACAAGCTGCGCACCGCCGGGCCGTGGGAAAGCGAGCAAACTCACGACTCGTTGCGCAGGTTCCTGCTCGAGGAGACCTACGAGCTGCTGGACGCCGTGCGCAGCGGTAACGCCGACCTGCTGCGCGAGGAACTCGGCGACGTGTTGCTGCAGGTTCTCTTCCACGCCCGCATCGCCGAGGACGCGCCGCAGCTTCCCTTCACCATCGACGACGTCGCCACCACACTGATGCGCAAGCTGGGCAATCGGGTGCCCGGAGTGCTTGCCGGACAGTCGATTTCGCTCGAAGAACAATTAGCGCAGTGGGAGGAGCGCAAGGCCGCGGAGAAGTCGCGCAATTCGGTGATGGACGACGTTCACACCGGTCAGCCGGCACTGGCGTTGGCGCAGAAGGTGATTCAACGCGCCGAGAAGGCGGGGCTGCCCGCCGACCTGATCCCGGCCGAGATCACGTCGGTCTCCGTGTCGGCCGACATCGACGCCGAAGGCGCGCTTCGCGCGGCCGTTTTGGAGTTCGTGGACACCGTGCGCGGCGTGGAGAGGTCGATCGCGGCCGGCCGCCGTGGCGACAGCGTCCCGGTCGAGCTGGATGTGGCGCCGCTGGGCGAAGTCACCGAGGAGGAGTGGCGCGCGCACTGGCCTTCCGCTGAGACGGCCGCGGAGGAAGCGGTCGGCTCCGAGGCCGTGTCCAAGGCGTCCGGTGGGGGCTCCAAGCGGCGTAAAGGGCGGAAATAAAGCCGCTCGATCAGGCGAAACGCCCGCCGCACCGGTGGGCTCGGGGCGGGAATCGACCGGGCCCGGCCGAAACGCGTGGGACGATGGTCGTGGTCGAGTTCGAGTAGGGAAATTCCAGGGGAGCTAACGAGGGGCATGGTGTCGCCGAGGCGCTGGTTGCGTGCGGTCGCCGTGATCGGCGCGACCGCCATGATCCTCGCCTCCAGCTGTACCTGGCAGTTGAGCCTGTTCATCCCGGAAGGGGTGCCGCCGCCGGCCGGGGATCCGGTGCCGCCGGTGGACACCCACCTCAGCGGCCGGCCCGCGGATCAGTTGCGCCAGTGGGCCGAGCAACGCTCGGCGGCGTTGGAGATTCCGGTCGTCGCGCTGGAGGCCTACGCCTACGCCGCGCGCGTCGCCGAGGTCGAGAACCCCAAGTGCCACATCGCATGGACCACGCTGGCGGGCATCGGGCAGGTCGAAAGCCACCACGGCACCTACCGCGGCGCGACGCTGTCGCCGAACGGTGACGTCAGTCCGCCCATTCGGGGTGTTCGCCTGGATGGCAGTGGGGGCACGTTGCGCATCGTCGACACCGAGGACGGCGCGGAGGGCTCGAAAGGGGATGCCGGGGTGGTGCGCGCGATGGGGCCGATGCAGTTCATCCCGGAGACGTGGCGGCTGTACGGGGTCGACGCCCACAACGACGGCCGCGTCAGCCCCGACAACATCGACGACGCGGCCCTGGCGGCGGCGGGTTATCTGTGTTGGCGTGGCAAAGATCTCGCCACGCCGCGGGGCTGGATCACCGCGCTGCGGGCCTACAACAACTCCGGTGTCTACGCGCGGGCGGTTCGGGACTGGGCGACCGCCTATGCGGCGCATCACCCGCTGTAGCAGGATGTATCGCTGACGGCGCCAGCTACGACAAGGAGAAACCCAGTGCCGATTATCGAGCAGGTCGGGGCCCGCGAGATCCTCGATTCCCGCGGTAACCCGACGGTCGAGGTCGAGATAGCTCTGATGGACGGGACGTTTGCCCGCGCGGCGGTGCCGTCCGGCGCTTCGACCGGCGAGCACGAGGCCGTCGAGTTGCGTGACGGCGGTGAGCGTTACGGCGGCAAGGGCGTGCGGAAGGCGGTGCAGGCCGTCCTCGACGAGATCGGTCCGGCCGTGATCGGCCTGGCCGCCGACGACCAGCGGCTGGTGGACCAGGCCCTGGTGGACCTCGACGGCACCCCCGACAAGTCGCGGCTGGGCGGCAACGCGATCCTGGGCGTCTCGCTGGCGGTCGCCAAAGCGGCCGCCGATTCCGCCGACTTGCCGCTGTTCCGCTACATCGGCGGTCCGAACGCGCACATCCTGCCCGTGCCGATGATGAATATCCTCAACGGCGGCGCCCATGCCGACACCGGCGTCGACATTCAGGAGTTTATGGTCGCGCCGATCGGCGCGCCCAGCTTCGCGGAGGCGTTGCGCTGGGGCGCCGAGGTCTACCACTCGCTCAAGTCGGTGCTGAAGAAGGAGGGCCTGTCCACCGGGCTGGGCGACGAGGGCGGATTCGCCCCCGACGTCGCCGGCACCACCGCGGCGCTGGACCTGATCGGTCGCGCCATCGAATCGGCCGGTTTCAAGCTCGGGACCGACGTGGCGCTGGCCCTCGACGCGGCGGCCACCGAGTTCTACGCCGACGGCACCGGCTACACCTTCGAGGGCAGCGCCCGCACCGCCGAGCAGATGGCCGAGTTCTACGCCGGCCTGCTTGGCTCGTATCCGCTGGTGTCCATCGAAGACCCACTGTCCGAAGACGATTGGGATGGTTGGGCGGCCCTGACCGCGTCGATCGGGGACCGCGTGCAGATCGTCGGCGACGACATCTTCGTCACCAACCCCGAGCGCCTGGAAGAGGGCATCGAAAAGGGCGTGGCAAACGCGTTGCTGGTCAAGGTGAATCAGATCGGCACGCTCACCGAGACGCTCGACGCCGTCGCGCTGGCCCACCACAGCGGGTATCGCACGATGATGAGCCACCGCAGCGGCGAGACGGAGGACACCACGATCGCCGACCTGGCGGTGGCCGTCGGCAGCGGCCAGATCAAGACCGGCGCGCCAGCCCGCAGCGAGCGCGTGGCCAAATACAATCAACTGTTGCGGATCGAGGAAGCCCTCGGCGACGCGGCACGCTTCGCCGGCGATCTGGCGTTCCCGCGGTTCGCGCTGGAGCAGAAGTAGGTTGAAATAGGTTGACGCCCAAGCCCGATCCGAAGCGCCGTTCCCCGGCATCGCGCCCGGGGAAGGCCGGCGATTCGGTTCGGCGCCGTCGATCGGCCAAGCCGTCACAGACCGCGAACCACCCGGCCCGGTCGATGCAGGAGCGTGTCGTCGAGCCCATCAAGCGGCAGGTCGCCGAGTCGGTCGAACAGCGCTCCGATCAGCGGCTCGGGTTCACCGCGCGCCGGGCGGCGGTGCTGGCCGCGGTGATCTGCGTGCTGACCCTGACCATCGCCGGCCCGGTGCGCACCTACTTCGCGCAACGCACCGAGATGAACCAGTTGGCCGCCAGCCAGGCCGCGCTGCGCCGCCAGATCGCCGACCTCGAGCAGAAGAAGGTCAAGCTCGGCGACCCGGCATATATTGCGGCGCAGGCCCGCGAGCGCCTCGGATTCGTGATGCCCGGCGACATTCCGTTCCAGGTTCAGCTGCCACCCACGGCGGCGGTGTCCCCACAGCCCGGGTCCGACGCGGCGAAACCGGCAAACAACAATCCGTGGTACACCTCCTTGTGGCACACCATCGCCGACGCGCCCCACCTGCCGCCGGCACCCCCGGAAGCTCCCAACCCCACGGCGCCCGGTGGTTGATCGTGCCGATCTGGAAGCGGTGGCGCGTCAGCTCGGCCGCGAGCCGCGCGGGGTGCTCGAGATCGCCTACCGATGTCCCAACGGCGAACCCGGCGTGGTGAAGACGGCGCCGAAACTTCCTGACGGCACGCCCTTCCCGACGTTGTACTACCTCACCCATCCCGCCCTGACCGCGGCGGCGAGCAGGCTGGAGACGACGGGACTGATGCGCGAGATGACCGAGCGGTTGGGGCGGGATCCCGAGCTGGCGGCCGCGTACCGGCGAGCCCACGAGTCGTATCTGGCCGAACGTGACGCGATCGAACCGCTGGGGACAACGTTTTCCGGCGGCGGGATGCCGGATCGGGTCAAGTGCCTGCACGTGCTGATCGCGCACTCGCTGGCCAAGGGCCCCGGCGTGAATCCGCTTGGGGACGAGGCGTTGTCGGTTCTGGCCGGCGACCCGGCGATGGCGAGCGTGTTGGTGGCGGGCCGGTGGTGAGCAGGCTCGCCGGAATCGACTGCGGCACCAACTCGATTCGTTTGCTGATCGCCGACGTGAGCGACGGTCGGCTGCACGACGTGCATCGCGAGACGCGAATCGTGCGCCTGGGGCAGGGCGTCGACGCGACGGGCGAGTTTGCGCCCGAGGCGATCGCGCGAACCCGCGCCGCGCTGGCCGATTACGCGTCGCTGCTGAAGATGCACGGCGTCGAGCGGGTGCGGATGGTGGCCACGTCGGCGGCGCGCGACGTCGCCAATCGCGATGTGTTCTTTGCGATGACGGCCGACGTGCTGGGCGCGGTGCTGCCAGGCGCGGTGGCGGAGGTGATCAGCGGCGCCGAGGAGGCGTCGCTTTCCTTCCACGGGGCTGTCGGCGAATTAGACAGCGCTGCTGGGCCTTTCGTCGTCGTCGATCTGGGTGGTGGCTCCACCGAGATCGTGGTTGGCGGTGAGCGCGTGGTGGCCAGCTATTCCGCCGACATCGGGTGCGTCCGGCTGACCGAGCGTTGCCTGCACTCCGACCCGCCCACGCCCGACGAGGTGGCGGCCGCCCGGGCCGTGGTGCGGGAGCGGCTGGACGCCGCGCTGGGCGTGGTGGACGTCGAAGGGGCGCGGACCTGGGTGGGGCTGGCCGGCACGATGACGACGCTGTCCGCGCTGGCGCACAACATGACGGCGTATGACTCTGCGGCCATTCATCTTTCGCGCGTGCCCGGCGCTGACCTGCTGGCGGTGTGCGAGCGGCTGATCGGGATGACGCGATCCCAGCGCGCCGCGCTGCCGCCGATGCACGAGGGTCGGGCCGATGTGATCGCCGGCGGCGCGATCGTGGTGGAGGAACTGGCGCGCGAGCTGCGCGCCCGCGCCGGCATCGACGAGCTGATCGTCAGCGAACACGACATCCTGGACGGCATCGTGCTGTCCATCGCCGGCTGAGTCACATCTGTCACACTGACCCCTGCCCGCGGCCAGGGGCCAGTGTGACGGATGTGACTTAGCGAGGAATCGTTGTGAATAGCGGGTTTTCGAAGTGCGGTCATGGCGAAAATTTCGCCAAATCTCCGCCATCAGTACACACGCGGCGCCGTCGACGCACACTCACGCCTCGAAGCGGTAGCCCATGCCCGATTCGGTCAGCAGGTGCTTGGGGTGCGACGGGTCGTCCTCGAGCTTGCGCCGCAGCTGCGCCAGATACACACGCAGGTAATGGGTTTCGGTGGCATACGCCGGGCCCCATACCTCCTTCAACAACTCCTCGCGGCCCACCAGCTTGCCGCGATTGCGCACCAGCACCTCGAGCATGCCCCATTCGGTCGGCGTGAGGTGGACCTCGGCACCGTCCTTGGTGACCTTCTTGGCGGCCAGATCGACGGTGAACGCGTCGGTTTCGACGACCGGCTCGTCCACCTCCGACGCCGCCGCGTTGCGGCGCACCGCGGCGCGCAACCGGGCCAGGAACTCGTCCATCCCAAAGGGTTTCGTCACGTAGTCGTCGGCGCCGGCGTCGAGGGCCTCGACCTTGTCCGAGGAATCCGTGCGCGCCGAAAGCACGATCACCGGCGCCGACAGCCAGCCGCGCAGGCCGGCCAGCACCTCGATGCCGGAGATGTCCGGTAACCCGAGGTCCAGCACCACCACGTCGGGCTTGTGCTCGGCGGCCGCGCGCAGCGCCCCCGCACCGGTCGACGCGGTGATCACCTCATAACCGCGCACGGACAGGTTGATTCGCAACGCCCGCAGGATGTGCGGCTCGTCGTCGATCACCAGCACCCGCGTCATAGCCCACCAAATTCCTGCGGCGCGGCCAGATCCACCACCACGGTGAGGCCGCCGCCCGGCGTGTCACCGGCCGAGATGGTGCCGCCCATCGCCTCCACGAAGCCGCGGGCCACCGACATGCCCAGCCCCACGCCCGTGGTGTTGTCGTGATCGCCCAGCCGCTGGAAGGCCTCGAAGATCTGATCCTCGGTGCCCTTGGGGATTCCGGGACCTTCGTCGATCACGTTGATCAGGACGCGATCGCCCACCCGGCCCGCGTTGACGCGAACCACGCAGTTGGGCGCGTAGCGCAGCGCGTTGTCGATCAGGTTGGCGAGCACGCGTTCCAGCAACCCGGCGTCGGCCAACACCACCGCGTCGCCCACGTCGACCTTGACCCGGTCGATCGCCGATCGGTAGAACCCGGTGGCGCCCTTGCCGATGCTGACCAGCGCGCGTTGCACCGTCTCCTCGAGATACACCCGGCGCAGGTCCGGGTGGATCACCCCGGCGGCCAGGCGCGAGGAGTCGAGCAGGTTGCCGACCAGCGCGGTCAGCTGGTCGATGGACTCCTCGATGGTGGCCAGCAATTCGGCCGTGTCCTCGGCGGAGAAGGCGACGTCTTCGGCGCGCAGGCTGGACACGGCGACCTTGGCCGCCGCCAGCGGAGTGCGCAGGTCATGGCTCACCGCCGAGAGCAGGGAGCGCCGCAACTCGTCGGCCCGCACGATCGCCTCGGTCCGGCTGGCCTCTTCCGCCAGCTCTCGCTGCCTGATCAGGCCCGCGGCCTGCTTGGCCACCGCGCTCACCACCCTGCGGTCACGGGTGGACAGCTTCTTGCCGGCCATCAGCATCCAAAACACGTCGTCGCCGACCTCGATCGCGGTGTCGGCGGAATCGACGCTCACACAAGGATCTTTGCCCACACACGCGACGATGTAGCTCTTTTTGCCGGCGGCGCGCTCCTCCTCGCTCGGCTCCCGCAGCATGCTGACCGCGCGCTGCGAGTAGGTCTCCCGCACGCGTTCCAGCAGCGTCTCGAGGTCGGCGCCGCGCAGCACCGATCCCGCGAACAGCGTCAGCAGTTCGGCCTCCTGGGAGGCGCGACGAGCCTCGCGGGTGCGCTTGGTGGCGCCGTCGACGAGGACGGCGACCGCCACCGCGATCATCAACAGCACCAATTCCGTGATGGCGCTGTTGGGTTCGGCGATTGTGAAGCTGTGGCGCGGGGGTATCAGGTAGTAATTCAGCAGCAATCCGGACAGCACCGCCGAAAGCGCTGCCGGCGCAACGCCTCCCAAGAGCCCGACCAGCAGCACTCCGATGAAGAACAACGCGCTCTCGCCGCCGTTGTTCAGGTAGGGGTCCAGCAGCGTCACCGAGACCGCGCAGATGATCGACGGCACGATGAAGGCCGCCAGCCATGACGTGACACGACGCTCGCGGGGCGACAGCGACGCGATCCGGAATCCTCCGCTGGATTCCTCATGCGTGACCATGTGCACGTCGATCTTCCCGGACCGCTCGACGATCGTCGGGCCGATGCCCTCCTCGAAGATGCGGGCCCACCGGGGCCGGCGCGACGTGCCGATGACGAGCTGGGTGGCGTTGTTCTCGCGCGCGAAATCAAGTAGGGCCGTGGGCACGTCGTCGCCCACGACGGTGTGCAGCGACGCGTCCAGGCTGTTCGCCAGCTCTCGGATCTTGCCCATCCTGCGCTCCGACACGCCGGCCAGGCCGTCACCGCGGATGACGTGCACCACCATCAACTCGGCGCTGGACTTCGACGCGATCCGCGACGCCCGTCGCACCAACGTCTCCGATTCCGGACCGCCGGTGACCGCCACCACCACCCGCTCGCGCGCCTCCCACATGTCGGTGATCTTGTTCTCGGCCCGATACTTGGCCAGCGCGGTGTCGACCTGGTCGGCCAGCCACAGCAGCGCCAATTCCCGCAGCGCGGTGAGATTTCCGGCACGGAAGTAGTTCGACAGGGCCGCGTCGATCCGTGCCGGAGCGTAGACGTTTCCATGGGATAGCCTGCGGCGCAACGCCTCCGGCGTGATGTCGATGAGTTCGACCTGCGACGCCTGCCGCACGATCGAATCGGGGATGGTTTCCTGCTGCTCGATGCCGGTGATCTGGGCGACGACGTCGTTGAGGCTCTCCAGATGCTGGATGTTGACCGTGGAGATCACCGTGATCCCGGCATCGAGCAGTTCCTCGACGTCTTGCCAACGCTTTTCGTTCTTGCTGCCCGGTGTGTTGGTGTGGGCGAGTTCGTCGACCAGGACCACCTGCGGATGGCGGGCCAGCACGGCCGGCACGTCGAGTTCCGGGAACCTGCCGCCGCGATAGTCGACGTAGTGCGGGGGGATGACCTCGATACCGTCAAGCAGCTCGGCGGTTTTCGCCCGCCCATGGGTCTCGACCACCGCCGCCACCAGGTCGGTGCCGCGTTCCAAGCGCCGGTGCGCCTCGCCGAGCATCGCGAAGGTCTTGCCGACACCCGGTGCCGCGCCGAGGTAGATGCGTAGCTCGCCGCGCTTGGGATGGTGGTCGGTCACGCTCACGTCAACCATCATCCCCCTCCGCGCTAGCCGTTAACCGGAAATCGGTGGTCGAGCTCCAGGTTGAGCTGCAGCACGTTGACCGTCGGCTCGCCTAAAAACCCGAGGTCGCGGCCGCTGCGGTACTGCGCCAGCACCGCACGGATCTGATCGGCGTTGACGTGGCGGGCCTTTGCCACCCGCGCGATCTGGATGTCGGCGTAGGCCGGCGAGATGTTCGGGTCCAGGCCGCTGCCGCTGGCGGTCACCGCGTCGGCGGGGACGGCCGGGTTGGCGGGTGCGGCCCCGCGGATGGGCACGATCTGGCCGATCGTGTAGTCCTCGCCGAATTTTGCGCACTCGACCCGCGCACCCTCATACATCGTCAGGAACGGGGCCGAGGTCGACTGGCACGGCTCGTTGACGCTCACCACGCGGGTGGGGTGGAGGACGTTTCCGCGGGCGTCGCGCGGTCCGATCACGGACAGCACCGCGCCCACGCCGCCTCCCGTGCAGAACGGGCGGGAACCGTCCACACCCTCCAGCTGACCGATCGCGGTGCTGCGCGTGCACACCTGGGTCAGCAGGCTCGGCTTGAATCCCGCATCCGACGCGGACTTTCCGCCGGCGATTTGTGCCGGATCCGCGGGTGTGTCGACGATGCTCTCCGGACCGAGGTTGCTCGCGCTGGTATTCAGCGGGTCGTAGCCGGTGCCGGCCGCCGAGGGGCGGCTCTGGAAGTACTGCGGCAGCGCGTTCCCGTCCTTGTCCGTGAACAGCTGGCCGATCAGCCGGCTGCCGACGGTTTTGCCGTTGGCGGTCAGGATGGATCCTTCGGCCTTGTCGTGCAGGCCGGGGATCTGTGCCACCAGCCAGACGAACGCCGGGTAGGCGAGGCCGGTGATGACGGTCAGCACCAGCAGCGCGCGGAAGGCCGCCCAGTGCATGCGGACGAAACTGGAGAACTTCATGTCAGGACATCCCGGGGACGAATTGGACGATGAGGTCGATTGCCTTGATCCCGATGAACGGGGCGACGATGCCGCCGAGCCCGTAAATATAGAGGTTGCGGCTCAACAGCTTTGACGCGCTGCTCGGCGTGTAGCGCACGCCGCGCAGCGACAGCGGGATCAGCATGACGATGATGATGGCGTTGAAGATCACCGCGGACAGGATCGCGGACTGCGGGCTGTGCAGCCGCATGATGTTGATCATGTCCAGCCCGGGGAACAGGGCGACGAACATGGCGGGGATGATCGCGAAGTACTTCGCGATGTCGTTGGCGATGGAGAACGTGGTGAGCGCGCCGCGGGTGATCAACAGCTGCTTGCCGATCTCGACGATCTCGATGAGCTTGGTCGGGTCGGAGTCGAGATCGACCATGTTGCCGGCCTCTTTGGCCGCCGAGGTTCCGGTGTTCATCGCCACGCCGACGTCGGCCTGCGCCAGGGCCGGCGCGTCGTTGGTGCCGTCGCCGGTCATCGCGACCAGCTTGCCGCCCTCCTGCTCACGCTTGATCAGCGCCAGCTTGTCCTCCGGCGTGGCCTCCGCGAGGAAGTCGTCGACACCCGCCTCGTCGGCAATCGCCTTGGCCGTCAACGGGTTATCGCCGGTGATCATCACGGTGCGGATGCCCATCTTGCGCATCTCGTCGAAGCGTTCGCGCATACCCTGCTTGACGACGTCCTTGAGGTGAATCACGCCCAGCACCGACGCCTCGCCGTTGACGCACTCACCGACGACCAGCGGAGTGCCGCCGGCGGCGGAGATGCCGTCGACGATCTCGCCGAGCTGCGTCGGCACCGTACCGCCTTGCCCGCGCACCCATTCGGCGACGGAGCTGGCCGCGCCCTTGCGCAGCAGGTGCCCGTCCAGGTCGACCCCGGACATTCGCGTCGAGGCGGAGAACTCCACCCAATGGGCGTGCGTGAGTTCGCCCGGAGCGCGCTCGCGCAGCCCGAAGTGTTGCTTGGCGAACACGACGATCGAGCGCCCCTCCGGCGTTTCGTCGGCCAGGCTGGACAATTGCGCGGCGTCGGCGAGGTGCTCGTTGGTGACGCCGTCGAGTGGGACGAATGCGCCGGCCTGGCGGTTGCCCAGGGTGATGGTGCCCGTCTTGTCGAGCAGCAGCGTGTTGACGTCGCCGGCGGCCTCCACCGCGCGCCCGGACATCGCCAGCACGTTGCGCTGTACCAGCCGGTCCATCCCGGCGATGCCGATGGCCGACAACAGCGCGCCGATCGTGGTGGGGATCAGGCACACCAACAGCGACACCATCACGATCCCGGTGACGCCACTTGCATTGAGCGCCTGGGTGTCCGGAACGCCCGGGTTGTTCGCCTTGGAGTAGATCGCCAGCGGCTGCAGGGTCGCGACGGCGAAAACGAAGATGACCGTCAACGCGGCCAGCAGGATGTTCAGCGCGATCTCGTTGGGGGTCTTCTGCCGGTTGGCGCCCTCGACGAGCGCGATCATCCGGTCGATGAAGCTTTCACCCGGCTTCTGGGTGATCTTCACGACGATGCGGTCGCTCAGCACAGTGGTGCCGCCAGTGACCGCCGAACGGTCGCCGCCGGACTCGCGGATCACCGGCGCCGACTCGCCCGTGATCGCCGATTCGTCCACCGACGCAATGCCTTCCACGACGTCGCCGTCGCCGGGGATCACCTGGCCGGCCTCGACGACGACGATGTCGCCTTGCTGCAACAACGGCGCCGCGACCTCTTCCTCGACGCCGGGGGCGCCGGGTTGCCAGCTCTTGAGGCGCCGGGCCAGGGTCTGGGTTTTGGCTCGGCGCAGCGTCTCCGCCTGGGCCTTGCCGCGGCCTTCGGCCACCGCCTCCGCGAGATTGGCGAACAGCACGGTCAGCCACAGCCAGACGACGATCAGCCACGCGAACCAGGTTTCGTTGATGACCGCCAATACGGTGCTCCAGGCGGCGCCGATTTCGACGATGAACATCACCGGGTTGCGCCACAGCGTGCGCGGGTCGAGCTTGCGCAGCGCGTCCGGGGTCGAGCGCCACAGCATCTTCGGGTCGAGCAAGCCGCCCTGGACCCGCTTCTTCTCTGTGGGTGTCGCGGGCTGCGTCTGCTCGGACGAATCGACGGCGGTCGCGGTCATCAGTGGATTCCTTCAGCGAGAGGCCCGAGCGCGAGCATGGGCAGGAAAGTGAGGGCAACGAGGATCACCGTGACGCCGGCGACCATTCCCACGAACTGGGGGCGATGGGTGGGCAGGGTGCCCGCCGATTCGGGCGTGTGGCCCTGCTTGGCGAGCGAACCGGCCAGCGCCAGGACGAGCACCATCGGCAGGAACCGCCCGAAGACCATCGCCAGTCCGAGCGCGGTGTTGTACCAGTTGGTGTTGACGCTGATCCCGGCGAACGCGGAGCCGTTGTTGTTCGCGGCGGAGGTGAACGCGTACAGCACCTCCGACAGCCCGTGCGGGCCGGTGTTGAGCATGCCAGCGCGTTCGCCGGGCACCGCCATCGCGATCGCGGTCCCGGTCAGCACGATGAGCGGGGTGACCAGGAAATAGCTTGCGGCCAGCTTGATTTCGCGCGGGTTGATCTTCTTACCGAGGTATTCCGGGGTGCGCCCGACCATCAGTCCGGCAACGAAAACGGTGATCACGGCCAGGATCAGCATGCCGTAGAGGCCCGAGCCGGTGCCGCCGGGAGCGACCTCACCGAGCTGCATGTTGAACAGCGCCATCATCCCGCCGAGGCTGGTGTAGGAGTCGTGGAACGAGTCGACGGCGCCGGTGGAGGTGAGCGTCGTGGAGTCGGCGAACACCGCCGAGTTGGCGACGCCGAACCGCTGCTCGACGCCTTCGATGGCCGCGCCGACCGAGGTCGGCACCGTGCCGTGGTGCTGCAGCTGGAACAACATCATGAAGGACACGCTGATGGCGTACAGGGTCGCCATCACCGAGGCGATCGCGTAGCCCTGCTTGGTGCTGCCCACCATGCGCCCGAATGTGCGCGGCAGCGAGAAGCTGATCACCAGCAGCAGGAAGATCTCCAGCCAGTTGCTCCACGTCGTCGGGTTCTCGAACGGGTGCGCGGAGTTCGCGTTGTAGAAGCCGCCGCCGTTGGTGCCGAGCTCCTTGATCGCCTCCTGGCTGGCCACCGGGCCGCCGGTGATCGTCTGCTGGGCGCCCCCGAGGGTGGTGGCGACCTGGTCGTGCAGGTGGAAGTTCTGGATCGCACCACCCGCGATGAGCAGGATCGCGGCCACAATCGAAATGGGCAGCAGGATGCGGAGCACCGTGCGCACCAGGTCGACCCAGAAGTTCCCGAGGTCGCCGGTGCGTTTGCGGGCGAACCCGCGCACCAGTGCGATCGCCACCGCCATGCCGACGGCGGCCGAGACGAAGTTCTGCACCGCCAGCCCGGCCATCTGCACCAGGTGGCCCTGCGTTGACTCACCGGAATACGCCTGCCAGTTGGTATTCGTGGTAAAGCTGACGGCCGTGTTCCACGCCAACCCCGGGGTCATTTGGGTGGCCGGATCATGCAGGTGCAGAGGCAATTTGCCCTGCACGAGCTGGAACACGAAAAGGAACAGGATACTGAGCGACGAGAACGCCAAGACGCTTCGGGCGTAGGCGCCCCACGTCTGCTCCGAGCGCGAATCAACACCGATCAGCCGGTAGATCACCCGCTCGACGTAGGAGTCCTTCTCCGCCGTGTAGACGCGATACATGTAGTCGCCGAAGGGCACATGCACCACCACCAGTGCCACGACGAGGACGACGAGGAAGATGATCCCCGCGGTTGTTGTGCTCACTAGAACCTCTCCGGGAACAGCAGGGCGGCCGCGAGATACAGCGCAAGGATGACGGAAAGCGCCAAGCCGACGACGTTTTCGTAGCTCACAGCCGCTCGACCAGCTTCTGCGTCAGCCCGAGCAGGGCGAACACCGCGATCGTCACCAAGACGTAGACCAACACGCCCATCTTGTCTCCATTCCTTGCCAGTCCTGCGCACACATAAGAGCCTCATCGAGGGCAGCCGCAATGCAGATCCTCGGAGGCAAGGTCAGCTTGAAACTAAACGGGGTTTTCCGGATAGAGCCTTTGGTTGACACTTTCCTAACGGCGTTGCAGTGCGCCTTTACGGTTTCTTTACGCTCGTTTGTTCGAACACGGCTGTGATTCGTGCAGGGGCGATTAGTATCTGAATTACCAAGGGCGACAAGCACTGTGAGCTGCGCGACACGTAGGCGATGTTCTATTCGTTGAGCCGTTCGTGCAGAGCACACAATGCGACGTACCGGCGATCGACGTCGGCGCGATCGGATTCATCTGGCACCGATTCGGCATTGGCGCGGTGAATCATCGCCGCTTGGTCCATCAACACTTGCGTGCGTTGTGGGTCCGACGTTTGTTCCATGATCGTCGTCAAGGCGTCGAGCTGGCGGATCATCACCGCGGGCATCCCACGGCTGGCCTGGCGAATCTTCTCGAAGGCTCGCTGCACCAGCCGCTCATAACTGACTTGATCGGAGATGACGCGGATGGCCCCGAGATGGTCGCGATGGATTTGGGTGGGCGTCCATACCGGTGCGATCTTGCACAGGCAGTCGCCGAGCCAGTCGACGCACGTCAGCGCGGTGAAGGTGTCGTTGACGGCCGGCGACAGCGCGCGGATGGCGATCTCGACGAGCTGATCCACACCGAACGCGACGTCCTGCGTCAGCGTGCGGTGCGGCCCGGTTGCCTGAGCGCGGGCCAGGTAGTCCGCCACCTGCGCCGCGGCGGTGGCAGGCCACACGCTGGCCAGTTCACGGCCTTCGATGAGAAAGTGGCCCGGACGGTAGGGCAACCGGATCACCGCGTCCGCGTCGGTGGCGACGCGGACCAGCGTTTGATGCCGGATGAATTGCAGGTAACCGCTTTTGGGAGTGCGGATGACGCTGCCGGAGGTTTCGATCCTGGCGAGCAGCTCGTCGAGTGGGGGCCCCTGCGTGGGCTTTCGCGTCGAGGACCGCGGCTGGCTGCTGCTCTGCACCGCGACGGCTTGGGCCAGGTCCTTGGCGATGCCGGCGATCACCTGTGGCAGCTGGATCTGGGTGGCGATGTGGTGGATGAAATAGATCAGCACCGCCAGATCGATAAGAACCAGACCGAACGCGGTCGTGATGGATATGTGAGGCACGAACTCGCCGCGATCGCCGGGTCCGATCGAGACCAGCGCCACGACGCAATACACGAACGTCGCCACGAATGTTCCGAGGGTGAGCTGGGTGCCCCGGTCACGGATGAAGTTGCGCAGCATCCGTGGACCGAACTGGGTCGACGCCAGGGTCAGGGTCACGATCGTGATCGAAAAGACGATGCCGACGACGGTGATGACCGACGCCGCGATCGAGGTCAGGAGTTGACGCGCCGCGTCGGCGGAGCCGCTGATCACCCACGATGGGGGGCGGATCCCGCCCTGGTAAGCGGCTCTATCGAGCCGCAGGGTGACCGCGAAAAGCCCGAGCGCACCGACGATCAGAATCGTTGGAACCAACCACAGATTGGTGCGCACCTCTTCTCGCCGCCACTCTGGCCACACCACACGCAGGCGTGGCATCACATCAGTGCAGCCCCAGAGGCTCGATTCACTACCACGGCGGATATCTAACTGACCGGCCCCGGTAACCGCAAGCTGATTCTGCTGACCGCATCTCCCCGCGGCCTTCCTGCTCACCCTCGCCCGGTCGACAAGGCGGCGTAAAGGTTGGGCCATCGGGCGTATAGATGTCGTTTGGATTAATAGTGGGCGCGGCGAACTCGGCGTAGACCCGAATGCATGCGAAGGAGTGCGCCGCGACACCCCGGACCGGGTGTCCTTCGGCCGACCGAGAACATAACGGCCCGACCGCAGTGGTGGTCGCGGCTGCTCGACGGCGCCCACCGGTGGGGATCGTTCGATGCCACCGTTGGCAGGTACGGCATCCAGCGCTGTCGCTTGACCATCTACCCGCCCGGCGGCACGACCGCCGATCGCCGGCTGGCGCGGCTGTGGCGGGGATGGCCGATAACCGGCGCGGTGCTCGGGCTGCTCGCGATCATGGTGCTGGGCAACGCGGCGGCGTCACCCGACACGATGCTGGAGATCTTCGTGGTCGCTTACGTGGGTGTTGGGGCGCTTCTGTTCTTCCGGGCCGGTCCACTCCGCGTACGCGTCAGGTCGATGTCCATCATCCTTCTCCCCAACAGCGACGACGCGCATGAGCGACACAGGTACACCGAGTGGCACACCTTGGCCGGCGGACTGACCTGCGCCGACCGGATGCTGGCCAGTGATGCGATCTCCGTGGTCGAGCACGAGGCCATCTGGTGGGAAGCCTACGACCGAGTTGAGGCGATCGCGAATGTCTAACACCCTGTCGCAGATTCCCGAGGCCGTCGCCGCGGCGGCGACCCTGCTGTCCGTGTACTTCCTGGCGCGGCGAGGCCATGGGCGAAGCCGTACCGAACCGTGGCCAGGTCGGCGAAATCGGCTGTAACGCCTTCGATCCGGTCGCGGTGTCAAGAAATCGTCAAGGAAAGCCCCGGTTGTGTCAAGTGGCCGTAAACCGCGTTGCCCGCGCGACTCCGGCCTGGTGCGATGGATTGCATGGTCCGCACTACGGTTGTCACGGCGGCAGTGCCGTCGGCGCTGGAGCGTTACGGTGTGGGCTGGGAGGACGAACCGCCTTCGCGCACCCGAATCAGCCTGTGAACCGGGCCTTTTAGTACTCGAAGTTTCAGGCCTTCTCGATCCGTCCCTTTTCCCAAGTCCTCTCGACTGCGTTCGTCGTTGCGTCGCGCGACGCCCACAGTCGTCCCTCTAAGTTTCGAAAGTTGTCATGTCTGAGTTTCCAAAATCACCCACCGTTCTCATTACCGGCGCCACCGATGGGATCGGCTATGCAACGGCCCGCCGGTTTGTCGATGGCGGCGCGACCGTGTACCTGCATGCTCCGGACCAGGCCAGTGGCGAGGAGGCGATGATGCACCTGGTGAAAGACGGAGCGGAGCCGCTGCGCCTGAACCTCGCCGTCGCCGATTTCACGCGCCTGGACGAGGTCGCCGACCTGGCCGACAGGCTCGCGGCGACTTTGCCGGCGCTGGACGTGCTGGTAAATAACGCCGCAGTCGCAGCACCCCAAGGACGCACGTACACGGAGGACGGGCTCGAGCTGACCTTCCAGGTCAACTACCTCTCGCACTACCTGCTGAGCACGAGACTGATGCCGCTGCTGGTCGCAGCGGGTGGACGAGTCGTCAACGTATCGTCGGCGACGCACGTCGGGGGCAACATAAAGTGGAAGAACCTGGCCGGCGAACAGTATTGGCCGCTGGCGGCTTACGCGCAATCCAAGCTCGCCCTGACGATGTACAGCAAGTGGCTGGCTGAGGCGGGCGGCGCTTCGTTCACCGCTGTCAGCGTTCATCCCGGCGTGTACTGCACCCGGCTGCTGCCTATCTACGACCGCGTCGGCCGGCCGGCCGAGGAGGCCGCACCGATCATGACCACACTCGGATCACCCGCGTATCCCGTGGTAGACGGCGGCTATTACGACGGTCTGAATCTCACGAGGGCCGCTGCGCTCGTGGACAATTCGCGCGCTCGCAGCCGACTGGAGAAACTCAGCGCCGGCCTGGTCGAGTCGGCCCTGACTTAGCAAGGAGGTGATGCCATGTCCAAACGAGCCGACCAAAAGCGCGCTCGGCGGAAGAAGAATGCCAACCACGGCAAGCGGCCGGCCTCTGGTAAGCGCCTACGAACTCACGGTTCGGCGATCAGCCGGCATCGGTGATCGGGTCATCGATCATCGGCAGCCGTACTCGGAAAACCGTTCGGCCGTCGGCGGATTCGGCGCTCACCGAGCCGTGGTGGGCCTTGACGATCGAACTCACGATGGCCAGGCCCAGCCCGATGCCCGAGCCGTTGGAGCGCGACGTGTCCGCGCGGGCGAACCGCTCGAACAGCCGGGGGACGAGGTCGGCGTCGATGCCGGGCCCGTCGTCGGACACGGTCAGTTCCGCATAGGGAGCTTCGGCACCAAAGCGGTGGCAGGTGATTCCGGTCGTCACCGTGACGCCCGGCGGCGTGTGCACGCGGGCGTTGCTGAGCAGGTTGCTGACCAGTTGGTGGAGCCGGGCGTGATCGCCACGAACCCAAACCGGCTCGTCGGGAAGGTCTTTGACCCAAAAGTGGCTCGGCGCCGCGACCGCCGCGTCGTTCACGGCGTTGACGACGAGGTCCGCCAGGTCGACGTCCTGGGTCTGCAGGTCTTGGCCCTCGCCCAGACGCGACAGCAGCAGCAGCTCGTCGACGAGCACCGCCATGCGCCGCGCCTCCGACTCGATGCGCGCCAGCGCGTATTCGGTGGTCGGCGGCAGGGCCTCGCTGTCCTGGCGCGTCAGTTCCGCATAACCCTGAATCGCCGCCAGCGGGGTCCGCAACTCGTGGCTGGCGTCGGTGATGAATTGCCGCATCCGCATATCGGACTCGGCGCGATGCGCCAGCGCGCTATCGACGTTGTCCAGCAACCGGTTCAGCGTGTGCCCGACGATGCCGACTTCGTTGTCCGGGTCGGTGTCCTGTGGTCGCACCCTGGCGCTGATTCGGTGATCGCCATCGGTCAGCGGCATGGCGGCGACCTCGGCGGCGGTCGCGGCGAGCCGGCGCAGGGGGCGCAGGGTGGACCCGACCACCCACACGGTCAGCCCCGCGGTGATTGTGAGGGCCACCGCGACAAGCGCCGTGGTGGTTAGCTGCTTGCGAACGATGATCTGGTCGGCCCGGGCCAGCGATACGCCGACGACCAAGAGGTCGG
Organism: Mycobacterium sp. NGS69; assembly: GCF_059812165.1. NCBI lineage: Bacteria > Bacillati > Actinomycetota > Actinomycetes > Mycobacteriales > Mycobacteriaceae > Mycobacterium > Mycobacterium sp. NGS69. The sequence goes on along the minus strand of NZ_JCALCD010000008.1, from coordinate 3,378 downwards.
GTCCACTGACGCGGCTGTCGACGCGATACGAACCGAGGCTGCCCAGCTTCTCGGTTCGTGGCGGCGCGTCGGGCCAGGACTGCGCTTCCAGGGCGCGGACGACGTCGGGCGGCGCGGGCCGCGCTTCGGCTTCGGAAAAGACCGCCGAGCCGATCACCCTGCCGTCGTGCAGCACGGCGATGAGATTGCCCGGCGTTTGGTCAGTGAATTCGAGCATGGCCTGCGCGATCGGCTGGGTGTTCCCTTGCGCCGCAGGATGTTCGCCGCTGCGGTATCTGGTGTACGCGTTGGTCAGTGCGTCCAGGGATTGGTCGACGTCGGCGTCGCTCATCGCGGTGACGTAGCCGCGCAGGCTGAGCACCGAGACGATGCCGACCGTAACCAGCACCACGCTGACGACGGCCAACACGCCCAATAGCAATTGGCGGCGCAAGGAGTGGGGCAGCCACCGCGGAAGGTCCCTGGATCCGGTGTTCGGCTCGCCCGTCATTCGGGCGGTCGCAGCATGTACCCAACGCCGCGGACGGTATGGATCATGGGGTCCCGGCCGGAGTCGATCTTCTTCCTCAGGTACGAGATGTACAGATCCACGATGCTGGTTCGCCCGGCGAAGTCGTAATTCCAGACGCGGTCGAGGATTTCGGTGCGGCTCAGCGCGCGGCGGGGGTTGCGCATGAGGAACCGCAGCAATTCGAACTCGGTCGACGAGAGCGATATCGGGGTGCCGCCGCGGGTGACCTCCCGGCTGGCGGTGTCGACATGTAGGTCGCCGATTTTCAGGGTCTCGGCCGCCGGCGGGGTCTGCTGGGTGGAGCGGCGCAACAGCCCCCGCAGCCGCGCGACGAGCTCCTCGAGGCTGAACGGCTTGGTCATGTAGTCGTCGGCGCCGGCGGTGAGGCCGGTGACGCGGTCCATGACCGAATCACGGGCGGTGAGGAACAGTGTGGGGGTGTAGGCGTCGGATTCGCGGATTCGCTGCAGAATCCGCAGGCCGTCCACGTCCGGAAGCATGATGTCGAGCACCAGCACGTCGGGATTGACGTTCTCGAACTTCGCGATGGCCTCGCGGCCGTTGTGGGCGATGTCGACCACCCAGCCCTCGTAATGGAGCGCCATCTTCACCAAGTTGGTCAGCGCGGGCTCGTCGTCCACCAGCAAAACCCGGATCGGTGAGCCATCGGCACGATAGATGCGAGGCAACTGCCCCAGAATGGCCTGGCGTGGCCGTTGGCTGCCTGTGTATCCGGACATCACGGTCATGTTCCTACATTCTCCCAACCGCACATGTGGTTGTCACGGACTTCATAGAACTCTCAAATAAAATGCTGTGGGGTGGGTGACGCCGGATGCCACTCAACCGTCTGGTCCGGGCGTTTCTCGTTGGTCTAGTTGAGAAGAGTTGGCTTACCAAAGATACTGTTGTGGATGGCTATTGGCCTTCGCGGATTGGGTCGATCCGCCGCGCGGTTCGTCAAGTCTATTTCGTGAGAACGGATTTCATTGTCCAGCAAACTCTGCACCTGGAGGCGCCCAGTCCGAGTTCGACGGGCCCGTTCGGCAACCGAGGACGGCGGTCTCCCAATTGGCGTTACGGTAAAGTTACGTGTCGTTACGAATGCCGTTAGGGTTAAATGGGTTTCATAACGCTACCGACGAGGTCGCCACCGCGAGCACCGCTGCCGCGGTCCGATGAGGCCAGGGGCTTCGGTTGCATGGGACCCGCGACGGTCGCCGGGGGTCCGGCTCCTTCCGAAGGGTCGGTTCCGACGGGCAACGACGGGATCTCCCCGCGTCCGTCGATACGCAGCGGGGCCCCGCCGGCCCCGGGCGGCGGGGGCCGGCCCGCGTTGGAGACGTGCTCACGCTGACCACGGCCGTCCGCGGCATCGGCGCCCCGGACGCAAGTTCCGCATAACTGGACCAGCAAACTCGAGCAAAGGATAGGAACGGGCGATGGACTTTGGCGCACTGCCACCGGAGATCAACTCCGGTCGGATGTATCTGGGGCCGGGGCCCGGAACCCTGTTGACCGCTTCGGCGGGCTGGGAATCGCTGGCCGCCGAGCTGACCGATGCCGCCAGCGGGTATCAATCGGTGATCGCAAGCCTCACCGACGAGTCCTGGCTGGGACCGACGTCGCTGTCGATGGCCGCCGCGGTGACGCCCTACATATCGTGGATGACGGCCACCGCCGCGCAGTGCGAGCAGTCGGCCACCCACGCCACGGCCGCGGCGGCGGCCTTCGAGACCGCATACGCCATGACGGTGCCGCCACCGCAGATCGTGGCCAACCGCGCCCAGCTGATGGCGTTGATCGCGACCAACATCTTCGGGCAGAACACGCCGGCGATCATGGCCACGGAAGCCGAGTACAGCGAGATGTGGGCGCAGGACGCCACCGCGATGTACAGCTACGCCGCCAATTCGGCTGCGGCGTCGGCATTTTCGACGTTCACCTCGCCGCCCCAGACGACCAACCCGGGCGGCGTCACCGCGCAGGCGGGCGCCCAGGTTGGCAGTAGCGCCCAGACGACTACGGCGCAGTTGATGTCCTCGGTGCCCCAGACGCTGCAGACGCTGGCGACCCCGGGTGCGGCGTCGGGTACCGCTTTGCCGCCGGCGGCGGCGGGCACCGCGGCGTCGCTGGGATCCACGGCGGCTACCTCCCCACTCAGCGCGCTATCGAGTCTGACCGGAGCGACCGGCAAGACCGCCACCAAGGGCGCCAGCACCGGCGCGAGTGCGCTGTCCGGATTGACCTCGAGCCTCACGTCCGCGCTGGGCGGGAACGGACCCGCGCTGCTCGATGTGTTCGGCCTCGGCTCCGATCTGGCCGGCCTGGGCGGCGACGGCGCCGGTTTGGGCACTGATGGCGCCGGAATGGGTTTCGACGGGTATGGCCTGAGCCTGGATTTCGCGGGCTTGGGTTCGCTTGAGGGAGCCGACACCGGCCTGGGAGGCCTTGGGCCCCTTGGGAGTCTGGGCGCGGCCGCGTCGGCGAGCGTGGGTCAGGCGCCCTCGCTCGGGACCTTGTCGGTGCCGCCGACGTGGGCCGACGCGGTGTCATCCGTCACGCCCCTGCCCGCCCTGGACGCCAACGCCATGCCGGGCGGGTGGGGCGCGGCGCCCGCGTCAGCACCCACCGCCGGCGTCTCCAAATTGCCGCTGGGCGGCATGGTCGGGCGCGAGTCCGAGGGCGCGGTCCAGCGAATCGGGTTCCGTCCCACGCTGATTCCGCGTTCCCCGGTCGCCGGATAGCGCATCAGACAAAGAACGGGGCCGCACACCGGTCGGTGTGCGGCCCCGCCTTGAAGCTGCGAATCAGGCCCAGCTGGACCCGACGGCGCTGTCAGTGCTCGACATGTTGCTGCCGGCGTT
>NZ_JCALCD010000007.1:0-454393 GCF_059812165.1 Mycobacterium sp. NGS69 | reverse complement strand
GCAGCAGTTCAAAAACGAGTCGATGGTGTGCTCGGTGCTCTGGCGGTCCGGCCCGGCGATCAGGCTGACGGTGACTTCGGCCTGACGCGGACTTGCGGTCAGGGACTGCACCAGGGCTTCGGGGTAGGGTGTGGCCGCCTCGAGCATGGTGGGCACCGAAAAGTCGCGGTTGGCCGCAATCCGTTGCCGGTCGGCGTCGGGGAGTTCGGGGCGGGTCAGCAGGTCCCGGCACAGCGCGAATGCCTCGGCGTGCCTGCCGATCTGCGATGCGCACACCGCCAGCTCATCGGTTGCACGCCACGCGTAGACGTGTGCGATCTCTCCGGGGACAAAGAGGTCCGATTCGGGAAAAGGGATTTGGGCGGCGCGCTGGGCAATCAGGTAGCCCACCCGGTAGCGCTGCATTGCGTGGTACGCAGCGGCGACGGCAAACAGCGGCTCGGCGCGGGTCGGTCGAAAGTGCCAGGCACGTAGGTAGGCGTCTTCACAGTCTGCCCACGGCTTACCGAGTTGCTGTGTCGACTGCGCGAGCCGATACATCGCCCAGTAGACCTCCTCGTCGCAGCCGCCCATCTCGACCCGCCGCGCATACCACTTCCGCGCGTTGTCGAAATCTTCCATACGGAAGTAGGTCTCGGCGAGGAAAAAGACCGACCGCGCATCCTTGGGGTTGCGTTTGACCTTGGCCAGCAACCAATCTCGCTCCTGCGCAGACTTATGCTTGAACAGATTGCGGGTGAACAGTTGGCGCTCGCGCAGATCTGTGCTGCGGTCTTTGCCTTCGGGGCGCACATCGATGATGCAAGAGTCGTCCCGCGCGGCGGTTTGGTGGCCGTCACCCTCGAGGTCTTCCGACAGCGCGCGCTGCAGGATGGCGGCCTGGTCGCGAGCGGAGAAAGCCCGATAGCCGCGCTCGGCGAGCTTGCGCCGCGCGCGCTCGTCGCCAACGAGCTCTACACAGCGGTCGACCAGTTCGTCGTAGTCCGCGAACGCGATGCCCGAGGCCAGGTCGCGCTCCAATGTCGGATTGGCACTATGCTCGGAGACCACCGCCCGCCTGTTGGCGAGCAGATAGGAAACACGCACGATTGCAAAGATTTTCGCTTCAAAGTAGTGCAAGTTGAGGACGACCTTCGAGCGTGCGATCCAGGCATCGCGGCTCGCGCCGTAGGCGCCCGGTAGCCATTTGACCCGAAGACCTCGCTCGTGCAGTTCCCTGAGAACGGCATATCGGCGCCCGTTGAGCGCGCCGTAGAACAATACGTCGATGTCCTCGCGGGCGGGGGCGATCCGGGTCAGCTCGGGGACGTACCCGATCGGAACGTAGGTAGGCCGGGGCAACCCCATAGCAGCTAGGTACTCGACGTTGGCCTGACTGTAGTCCCAGTGCGGGTAGCGCCGGAAAAGGTCGACGAATTCGGGCATCGTCATCCACGGCAAGTCGTCACCCAATTGCTCGAGGTTGTAGAAGATGGGGTCTTTCGGCGGTTCCAAGGCGTACTGGACGAGGAGGTTTGAGCCCAGCACGATGGTGCGGCGATCGTCGAGGTCGAGACGATTGGTCAGCACCGAGTCATGACCAAGCGCCAAAAGACCATGGTGCAATGCCTCAGCAACCTCGTTAAAAGCTCCGCCGCTGATGTCATGCTGGTCGGGAGGCAACACGACCGCGACGGCGAAACGCATAGGTGCAAAATTACAGTAAGAGGAGCCGGGCTTGACAACTTTAGTGGAGAGAAGGGTCACGAGCACGAGTGTTCTGCGCCCCCGCTCGCGTGATGCATCATTGTCGGCTTGCCTGGCCGTGCCTCACGCAAAGTGAGCGCGAAATTTAGCTGTTGACACCATGACTCGTGAAATGGTGTTAATGTCAGGGATCCTGGGCACTGGCTGGCGTCGTAGATTGCGCTGGGGCGGCAGGGGCGCGGGCGAAGGTGTCGCCAACGAGCGGATCGCCGTGGATGTGGCGGCTCCCTCGGCGAGGAGGGACGGGATCGCCGCATGGAACTGGAGATAACCGGGGTCACCCTGTCTCCCACCAATGACCTGATCACCGCTGCTTGTCTCGACGGCCCGCGGACGGGTCCGGTCGACGGATGCGCGTTCGAGGTCTTCGGCTGGGTCGTGAGCAAGGCGCCGGTAGCCGAGGTGGAGTTCGTCCACGAGGGAATCGTGGTTGCGAGCTGCGAGCTGACTGTTTCGCGGCCCGATGTGGCCAGCCTGTATGGCACTTCGTCACCGGTGGGGTTCTGGAGGGCGATCGGAACGGTTGGCCTCGCACCAGCCTTCACTATTCGGGTGAGGGTTGTCTTCCAGGATGGACGTCGAGAGGTGATCGCGGAAATAGGTGGCACGCAACAGCTGACCTCGGCGTTCACCCCCTCCATGCAGCCAATCATGGTTACCAGTGCCGGCCGATCGGGCAGCACGTTGCTGATGAGGATGCTCGCGGAGCACCCGGACGTCATCGTCCATGAGCGACATCCCTACGAGACGTTCGTCTGCAGCTACTGGATGCATTTCCTACAGGTATTAGCCACACCCGGGGACAACACGCAGGTGGAATCGTTGCAGTTCTGGAGCGATCCAAAACGGCTACCTCCGTTTCCTTATTTCTTTATCGCCCCGAGCCACAGGGCCGATCCCACGGGAGCACAAGCAGCCATCGACCGCTGGTACTTCGATCAGGTCGAGGAATTCGCCTGCGTGGCGCAGGCCGCCGTCGAGTCGTTCTACCGCGAGTACGCCAGCGCGCGAAACCGCACGGCACCTGCATTCTTCGCGGAGAAGATCGTCCCGGCAGGCCACTGCCGCTGGATAATGCGGCAACTTTACCCGCGGGCGCGGGAGATATTCCTCGTCCGAGATCCAAGGGACTACGTGGCCTCCGTACTGGCATTCAATGCTCGCGTCCACGGACGGCTCGGAGAGGCGCAGTTGAAGGGCTTTGACGGCTTCGGTCGCGAGGGGGTTGAAACGGATGAAGAATACGTCGACGTCGTCCGCAGGAGCATGCTGTCATTTGTCGAACTTTGGAAGCGCAGATCGCAATACAGCACTCTTGTCCGTTACGAGGACCTCATACTTTCGCCTACCGAACAAATACGCGCAATGCTCGAGGCCCTGGAGCTGGACTCGTCGGCGAATATCGTGGACTCAATGGTAAAGGCTGGGAATGAGGCCACCGCTGATGTGAATGCGCATCGAACATCGGCAGACGTTTCGTCATCGATTGGCCGCTGGAAGCGGGACCTTGAACCACGGCTGCAAAAGATCTGTGATGAGGCGTTTGACGGGATATTCGACGAACTCGGCGGCAGCTCACCATTCGAGAGTGTTGCGGCCGACACCGCCGTGGCAGAACAATCTTTGGCGTCGACCCCTAGGGAAATCAACATGGAATCGGCTGAAATACTTGATGCTTATTTTGCGCTGGCAACGTCATACCAGAATTTGTTCACGGCGTACAGGAAGCGCGGCATCAATCGGAATCTGAACCCGAACGACCAAGAACTCATTGACCGTTCGGACGGGTCGATCCGTCGTTACTATAGTGTCGGGACCGATGCGATGCGCGTCATCGTCAATGCGCTTCTCGCCAACTCTCGCCAACCGCCGCAATCTATTCTGGACTTTCCGAGCGGCTCAGGCCGCGTGACTCGCCATCTCCGCGCGTTTTTCCCCGAGGCGAGGATCGTCGCGTCAGACCTCTATGAGGATCATTTGGATTTCTGTCGTGAGGCGTTTCAAATTGACTGTGTATTATCGCGGGTCAACATAAGTGAGATCGACTTCGGGGAGAAGTTCGACTTGATATTCTGCGGCTCGCTTCTGTCGCATCTGCCGGAGGCATCGTTTGTGGACACGATCAATTTGCTGGGTCGATCATTATCCGATTCTGGCATAGCAGTGATCACTCTTCAGGGGCGATTCTCCGATCACGTTCAGGCGACCAATCCGAATTTCTACCTCCCGGACCAATGTTACGAGGTAGCCGCTGAGAGCGTACGACGAACCGGATTTGGATATGTTGACTACACTTACGATGTTTTGAAGGGGCTCTTCAATAAGGAGGAAGGGTACGGCATCGCTCTCGTACGGCCTCACTGGGTGTTGCGCCTGTTGGAACCACGCACGGACCTGAGGCTACTTGGCTACGTCGAGCGAGGCTGGGACAACCACCAGGATGTATTGATTTTTGGCCGACCCGGCGTGAACGCGTAGCGTCGGCTTGGCCTCTTCTCGGTCACCGAGATACCGCGCGTTCAACGGTCACTCTAAATTACGAAAGAGCGGCTTAAGGACTTTGGCAACGCCTACGTCAACGCTGGCCCGGCTGGCTTGTGATCTAGCTCGTCAGCAGTTCGGCGAACCAAATGTCATTGTGGGGGAAGTAGTCCAGTCGCACCTTGTCGACGGCGCCATTGATAGCGGACAGGGTATTTTGTCCGTTGGCCCACTTGACATTTGACGGCCACGTGACCGAACAGACGGCACCCGATGCAGGCTGGTGGAAAAGGATTTCCATGCTGCGCGACGTTACATAGGGCGCGCCGAAAAAACCGGCGATGGTGACATTTTTATTCGGCAGAATGAACTCCTGCACATCCCCCATCTGCGGGACAATGGTGAAAGGGGAAGAAATATTAGCAGCCCCGACGACATAGGCCTTCCGTTGAGTGCCCCCCTGGAAACTAGCGCAATCCCCGAACCTCATCGTGCCCAGCACTGATTCGGAGATACGACCAGACACCGCAAATATGGAGCCGCTAGCTATCGACGCGGGCTGGAAAGGGTATGGAACCCCGGCAGTGAAGCCAGCGATAAAATTCAGCACGCCCGTACCGGAGAATTCGCCAAAATTGGTACTCTCCATACGTATTGACTGATGCGTACGAAAACCCACATCGGCATCCGCTTCGACAGAGATGAGGAATTCACAGTCTCTCAACGTACTTTGGTTCTTTGGGGCACCGACATCCATTCCAATCACCCAACCGGAATTACTGCTGCTGGTTGTGGCGACGCCCCCGACGATGGACATTCTGCTGCTACGGACTACTGCGTTGTTTTGTAGCGTCAGGATCTTTTGATTCTCGTTGGCTACGATGGAGAACTCATACTCCGCATAGCTGAACGAACCTTCACCCACTCCGCAGTTGCCGTCGAACACCACGTGATTGGCATTCTCAATCAGGTCGATGTTCCACTGCATTCTATCGGCCACGGGAACGCTGCCATAGTTCTTGAATAACACGCCAATAGCGCCGGTAGCGATGAAGTTCTGTATTTCGAGATCGTGGCCGCGAGAATGAAACAGGTTGCCGATCTGTATTCCGACGGCACCAGCACCAGCACCAGCACCATCAATGGTGAAACCCTCGAAATGGCAAGGGGCCGGAAAGCCGCTCATGCGGCCGGTGTGCGAGGCCGAAATGCATGGCCCCGATCCGGTGTAAACGAGGTTGGTGAGGGACTTGCCATCGCCCCGTAGGTTTTGAAACTGGGTGAAATTCAGCGTGCGAGTGATCTTGTACTTGCCAGTCGGCGCATACACCCAGCCTCCACCAGTCGGAAAACTCGCCGAACCGCCCACGGCTGGCAGCGCAGCGATAGCCTTGGTGAAAGCCGTGGTCGAATCGCTCACGCCGGTCGGATCGGCCCCGTAGTCCAGAACGTTGACCCCCCGCCGTCCCCCGTTCGGCGAGTAGCTGCCGCTGGAACAGCCCGCGATGAGCGCGGTGGGGGTCGCGGTCGCCGCGACGAGCGCTAGTGGTCGCATCACCTCGCGCCGGGTCAGCAGGCCGTCGACGTGGCCGGCTCGAGCCGCCTCGGAGGTATCTCGCCGCGATTTCACGTCGCCAAGTATGCGGCAACCTGCTCGTCAAGGCACCGATCGGGGGGAGGTAGCGGCGGAGCCGAACCGCCAGCAGTTGCCAACGCCGGTCGCCGCGCGGGGAATCGCGAAAAACCGCACCGACCCCCCGAGACGTTTGACCAGCCGGGGAACGCAAAGCTGACAGTTGCCGTCCCGGACGTGACTACGCCATACAGGCTTATCGGCTCCGCGCCCGTCGTCAGGAACAGCACCGGCGGATTCGCGGCCACAGGGAACCCGTACTCGTCGTCACGCCCGAAGGCCTCATGGAAGCGGCCCCGCTGCTATTGATCAGCACACCGTCAGCATCAGGAACGGCACCCACGGTACAGAGCATTGTCGCTGCAGTGCCGACACTGACCTGCCCAGCCTGCAAACCAGACATTATGACCTGCCTTCTGCGAAACATGCACCGGCTCAACCCATCTCGCCGAATCCAGGTCGTGGTCGTGTAATGGTTGGTTACCTCGAATTCGTCGCCGCCGACATAGGGCTCAGCATCGTGAACCGCCCGAAATGGTTCTCTGACTTTCACTTTCACAGTTGAAGCTTCTTCAGCCACCGGATTCACTCCGTTCTTCGTTAACATCAGAACGCCGGGCGCCCGGTCACCATGTTGATGGAGGACGGACTCGGCGTGTTCTAACCGATGCACTCCTCAGCCCGTCACGAGTAGTTTTGTGGCTGAAACTGGTTCCGCTCTCACCGGAATACGGGTCGTACTCCACGACCATTCCGATAGGTGTCCAGCCAACGGCCGAACCAGCTTTCCCACCCAAGACAACAAGAGTCCGGGGAGGGCACTGGGTTGTCCCACAAACCGGCACATCCCACGGGGAGCCGTATTCGGGTGGTCCAGTGCCCCTGCTCCGGAACGCCGTTGCTAGTGGTGCTGCGCGTCTGATACCGGGGCCGCCGTCGCATGTAAGGCTCGCCGGCCCATCTAGAAGCCCGAGGATATAACGCCCGGTCGAATCCTTCTCGGGGCGCAGAGTAGCCGACGTTTGCGGGTGAAGGATCTCCAAAATCAACAACCACCGCAACCGCGAACTCGCCGTGGAGAGCCGGCGGCTATGCCGCCAATTCGCGTGTGCCCTTGGCCGAGCCGGGCGACCGCAGGTTAATCGGATACTCCCCGTAGAGGCCGAAAAGCCCTTATAGTGAGCGTGGTTGAGACGGCGCACAAGTTCGGCCGACTACAGAGAGGGATCATGACCGGGAGCACTCCGCTCGGCTCGCATCGCACTTCTACAGCGAATGGCGGCTCGCCCGGTGAGTTGTCGCCCCAGCAGGAGCTTCAGGATTGGGTGGGTCTTGGTGGCCCGGCTGTGTACGAGGCAACCGGCGATGAATTCTTGGGTTATTTGGTTGACCTATGTGGCTTGCAGCCAGGTGATGCAGTGCTCGACGTTGGTTGCGGCTCAGGGCGGATGGCTCTGCCGCTCACCGGCTACCTGAACCGCGAGGGCCGTTACGCCCGCTTCGATGTCGAAAGGGAAGCAATCGCGTGGTGCACGGACAACACCTACCCCAACTTCGATTCCAGAGTCGCAGATGTTCAGAGAAAAAGCTACAACGCGGAAGGGAAATACCAGCCGTCAGGCTTCCGTTTTCCGTATCAAGACGGGTCTTTCGATGTGGTGTTGCTTGCCTCAGTATTCACGCGCATGCTGGCATCGGACGTCAAGCGCTACATGCACGAGATCGTCCGCGTGTTGAAGCCGGGCGGGCGAAGTCTAACCACCTTCTTCCTCCTCAACGAGGAGTCGTCAGCCCTCATCACGGATGGAAAGGGATCTATCAAGCTCGAGCATGAGATGCAAGGTGCGCGAACGGCCTACGCCGAAAATCCTGAAGCCTCGATCCGTTACCCGGAAGCCTTCGTCAGGGATTTGTATAGGGAATGCGGCCTCGAGCTTCGCGAACCGTTGCGCTATGGCAAGTGGTGCGGCCGAACGAACGGTATGAGCTGGCAGGACGTCGTGATCGCGGTCAAAGCCCCGAGCAGGAATCGTCTAGCCCAAGGAGTGCATATGACCGACAACGAACGGTCCAAGGGGTCGACCAAGCATCCGCTCATCCCGCTGTCGGACGAGAACTTCGCCAAGAACGTCAATGCCGCCACTACACCCGTGTCAGCAGCATCCGAAAGAATACCGCGCATGAGCCCCGCCGCTGCCGAGGAATATATCGCCAGCCTCTACGCCACCATCCTGAAGCGGGATCCATCACCGGAGGAGTTCGCTCACTGGGTGACCACCGCCGCCGCCTTGCCAACCGAGCAAGTCTATTTTGCCTTCGTCAAATCGAAAGAGTACCAGCTTCGGCAGGAAAAGTCGGTGCCGACCATGTTTTTGCCCGGTGACTGCTATTCACCGATCGTAAATCCATCGACTATCGCCGAATACGTCGAGAAGCAGTACCCGCAGGAACCTGAGGACATCAAAGGTATCCATTTCGATGAAGACGCCATGGTGCGGTTCTGGAAAGAAAACGCAGAATTCATCAAGCACACGCCGTTCAGCGAGCATGACGACGGCAAGAACCGCTACTACTACAATGACATGTATCCGTACGGCGACGCTATTATGCTGCGCGCGATGATTGCCCATTTTAAGCCGAAGAACGTAATCGAGGTCGGATCAGGATTCTCCTCGGCCTGCATGCTCGACACCGTTGACCATGTCGGTCTCAGCGACTTCACGATGACATGCATCGATCCCGACGCCGATCGCCTTCGCAGCAGGCTTCGCGAGGAAGACCGTTCCCGGGTCGATATCATCGAGGGGCTGGTTCAGGATGTGCCGGTTTCAACGTTCTCCAAACTCAATGCGAATGACATCCTGTTCATCGACTCCACCCATGTCCTCAAGACCGCCAGCGATGTGCACTACGAGCTGTTTTCCATCCTACCCAGCCTCAAGAAGGGCGTGCTGGTACATTTTCACGACATTCAATACCCGTTCGAGTATCCACGGCAATGGCTGTTCGAGGACAATAGATCATGGAACGAAATCTACGCTCTGCGCGCATTCCTAATGTATAACTCGGCGTTCGAGGTGGTGTTCTGGAACGGCTTGTTCGCGCACCGACAGCGTGAGTTGGTTCATCAGACCAGCCCGCTGTTCCTCAACAACCCCGGCGGCGCGATCTGGCTGCGAGCCCGTCCCGTTGACGCCACGGGGTGCACGGCGGGGTCGGCGGCGGTAGTGTCCACGCAATGAGCATCGACAGAGATAAAGTCGACATCGTAGATCAGGCCTTCTCATCTTTTGGCGCCCAGTCGTTCGCGGATCTTGGCGCCGTTTCGCCAGCGGAAGGCGCGTATACGTTCTATGCGCTGGACAAGTATCCGGTGGAGCACGCCGTATTGGTCGATACGGACATAAGCCCGACTGTTATCGACCGCGCAAAGACGTATCCCCAACTTCGCGTGATCAATGGAGATTACGGAAGCCAGGCCGTTGTAGACCAAGTCGGTGGAGCCGATGTAATCTTTCTATTTGATGTGTTGCTGCACCAAGTGGCGCCCGATTGGGATGATCTCCTCGAGATGTACGCAAAGAATGTGCGCCTCTTCGCGATCTACAATAGGCAATGGACAGGTTCAGACACCACAGTCAGGCTGCTGGATCTAGGCGAAAAGGAATATTTCCGCACCGTCCCAGCAGACCCGAAGGAAGAGCCATACAAAAATCTCTTTAAAAAGCTCGATCAGAAGCATCCATATGCCGACAGGCCGTGGCGCGATGTGCATTCCATTTGGCAGTGGGGCATCACCGACGATGATCTGGAGTCAACCGCCGCTCGGCTCGGGTTTAAGCTGCTGTACAAGAAGTGGTGCGGCAAGCTGGGTGAGCATTTCGAGAATCAGGCGTTTATTTTTTCCCGTTTGTAACGGCTCCTCTGACACTTCCGTGGGTGGGTCGTTGGTCTCCCTCGACGCCACAGCGCCACCACAAATACTTGGCTGCGGTGGTTGACCACGATTTCGGGGGCTCGACACTCCCGGCCCCGCCCGAATGGACGGACCTCTAACAACGCCGCAAGCTTCGCGGAATGGCTACGGACCGTCTTTACCAGGCCAAGCCACAATCTGCTACCGGGCCTCCTGGCAGCTACCTGGACCGAACTCACGCCGGCCAGCGACGACACGCTTAAGGCCATTAGGTCATGTACACTAGGTCAGCTCCGACGGCTGGTCGCGCGAAAGCGCGAGGCTAATGCGAAATGGCAGATACGGTGCCCGTGGAAACCGAAGATGAGGCAGCCGGCGGTTTGCAAAATATCGGACAAACTGCACGTCTCATCGGGGAAATGATCTCGCGGAAATGAATATACTTTATTTGATTTTGTACTCTATACACCCGGAATATAAATAACGCTTTCAGGCCTATGTATCAGCAAAAAAGGAAACAGCACATCCCAGGGTTGACTTCTGGGTCTTGACGTGGACTGGGTAAAGACGAGCCACAGACACAATCCGGCTATTTGGTTTCATTCATCGCCTCCTCGCATTCGCGCTCGGCAAGTTGGCGTGCCAATTGCGCCAACGCCCGGCTGCGGTCCCGATCGCGGTCGCCGCCGGACGCGGCAGGTTCGCTATGGTTCAGAATTGCATCCACTACCTTCTTGACAGCGTCAACCGTCACCGTACGGCGGTCATCGGCGAAATGGGTTTCGCTCCCGGGGCCTGTGACGATTTCATAGGCGGGGAAATAAAGGACATCCGGCCGTGCGACGACCGCCTCACCGGCTGCGGCACGCAATACGGACTTGCTGTACACCGTCGCGGTGTAGACGTGCTCGGCGGTGGCGGTCGCCACCAGCGGCACTGGCGAGACCGTCAGCACGATCTTCAAGCCCGGCTGGATGGCCCGCATCCGGTCGATGAAGCCCAAGATGTCGGCGACGACCTCGCCGACGGTGAAGTTGGCGAACTGGTGTCTCTGGGAATCGAAGGCGCCGGCGATGGTTCCGGGGCAGGAGGGAAAGACCGCGCCGTCGAGGGTCGAGACCCAGCTTTCCGTCAGCCCCAGGGTGAAGATGAAAAGGTTGCATTCAAGGATCGCGGCCAGCACCCGATCCAGGTGGGAGCGAGTCAGGAGATCGAATTCCTCCTGTGATTCGGCCGGATAGGGCAACCCTGGTCGGAACGGATCGATGACGGCGCCCGGCGCCGCCCAGCGATCCTCGCGCGGTTGGAACCGCCCCTCGGCCCTGTCGATGAGCTGAAGCCATTGCCTTGCCGTATAGATGTTTCCGTAGGCTGCCGAATAAAGTTCGTAGCCGAATCGGTCGTTCGCCTGCGCCGCCTCAGTCCGGACGTAGCGATAGCCGGCGGCTTCCAAATGCGGCACGATGTTAGCGGCAAAGCAACTTCCCGCTGACATAACCCGGCTGTCGGACCTCAGGATCGGTTCATCGGCTGTTATCAGATCCATCGGCGACCAGTTGCGCGCGACAGAGCGCGACCAAAAGGCCCGTTCTGGTTGATCGTTGTAGGGGTGCTGCGCCATGTGTTCGTCCTATTCGAAGGCCTGTAATACGGTCTCGTAAATCACGTTGCCATAGGCTTCGTTTGCATGGCTCACATCCGATGCCCAAAACTCACGTTTCAGGAAGCCGTCGGGGTCCTGAACTTCCTTGGGAACAGGAATGAACATCACCCCCCGAATGCGGGCTTCTTCGGCCAGCATGTCCTGCAGCAGATACCAAAGCTTAAGTCGCACATAGGGATCTGTGATGGGAATCGTCTCCACGGAGTGCCCAAGGAGCGCCGCCCTACTGACGAAGAAATCTTCCGTCTTCAACAAGGCGCGTAGCGCCTCATTGTCGCCCTTTGGTGGCGGCGTGCCGATGAGAGCAATACGGTTGAACCTGCCGGTCGTCAGCCGCTTCAACGTTGAGTCGAGATCATTGAAACTGATCTGCTGGAAGCGGTGCCGGATGGCGGCCCTCGGCATGATCTGCGCCGATGGGTTAATTATGCGCACATGCGCCGAAAGGAAGTCGAACGGCGTTTCCGCCTCGAAGAAATAGCAAACATTATGCTCGTTACCGCCCCAAATGATGCCAACATCCGCGCCCATGCCAGAATCAGCGAGGGCGTCCCAGTAGGCCATGTCCCGCGGCCACTGGCCACCCGCCAAAAAAAGCGTGCCGTCCCCGCGCGGGCCGGTAATGAGCTCCAACGGCCCGGAAAATATTTTTCCCCCCACGATGGCAGCGAGATGGGAATCCCCTGCGAGAATGAGGCGGGATGGCGAGGACTCGAGGGCAGGGATGGAACGGTCATCATTCATGACTCGATGCAGGCTCCCGATGTCTAGAAGGGCAAGGCCAGCATACGTGAACCGCTCCGGGATCTCCGGTAACTCCATTTGTTCGAAAGGATGGAGTCTCGGAGTGGCAGTGATCGATAGGTGGCCAGCCCGCGGTTGCAGCATGGGGTAGGGGTCTGGAACTTCTTTGTCTGCCAACGCGGTTGGCGGTTCGCCTCGACGCCGTTGATGGCGCCCATGACAGAACTATGTGGCCGAGGTCGATCATTACGTCGATGCTCACCAACTGGCACGGGAACCGGTCGACACCGGGCAACCCAAGGACGAGGTGACCCAGAAGTGTCTGGCCGGCCATGATGGCAGCGGAGAGCGTCTTGTATGTGGGCATCGCGCAGGCGCGGGTCACGGTGTTGGATCTCGGTCCGGCGGCGCAACCCGCTTACCGGCGCCACCTCTGGTTGAAGAAGACCCGCAATCACATCTCCTGGCAGTGATTCGATGACGACTTCGGCCGGTTCCTGCTGCGGGTGTGTACCTATTTCCCGTTCCACGCCAAGCTGATCGTCAACGGGAACCATAGGGCACAGCGGCAGGGGAGCAAGGCGGGGAGCGGGTTCACCCGCTAGACAACGACTTCCTCAACTGCCACGACGTCGCTGGGTTGCAGGCGATCTGCGAGAGCTTCGGCGGCGCAGGCATCGAGGCGGTGCTGATAGACCTCGGGGACGTGCGCAGCCACCTCGCCGGTCGTCAATCCCTCGGCGAAGTTGATGCCCAACGTTGGCTGGTCACGGTCTTCGACGTCGAACCATAACGAGAATGTCCGTTCCCGCGGCCGGCCGGATCTCCGACTCACAGCCCAGGTGATGGGTCATCGCGGTCTGCAACGAACGCTCCAACACCGCCTTGATCAACGAATCCAGCGCCGCAGCCGAAAACGTCTCCGCCACTTTGCGAGTCGCCGGCTTTCCCCTACCTGACGACGCTACGGCCGCGGTCCACGACCCACTCTATCCTGTCCGCCCAACGGCTGGTCCGATGATGGACCACCCCGAACTTGCCCAGATGGAATCACGCCGTTCGCTTGCGGGTAGAACCGGCGGTAACCGATAATCGCCACGATGGGGGCCCGCCCCGTGATACAGCTCCCAGCTGACCACGGATCCGGGATCCTCGATCAAGAGTCGACCGGAAGGGCCTACCTCCGCAATGAACGAGTATCCGAACACAGGCGTCGTCTCGCGCCGTTTCGAGGCGTACCCGGAACCCATACAAGACCTTGAGGCATGGACGGACAGCAATTGGGAGTGGTTCGACCCTGCCCACGCTCACTCGATTTTATGGCCCGACCGCGACTATAAGCCCGACCTCGATATTTTGATCGCTGGCTGCGGTACCAATCAGGCCGCGGTTTTCGCATACAACAACCGTTCCGCGAAGGTGGTGGCGGTCGATATCAGTGAACCGTCGCTGGACCATGCGCGATATCTGAAAGACAAGTACGAGCTGCGGAACTTGGAGTTGCATAGGCTTCCGATAGAAGAGTTGCCAACGCTCAAGCGCAACTTCGACCTCATCGTGTCAACCGGCGTCTTGCATCTCTTGCCAGACCCAGCAGCGGGCATGAAGGCACTGAGGGCTTGTCTGCGGCGAGATGGCGCTCTGGGCGTGATGCTTTACGCGAAGTCCGGTCGAATGGGCGTCGAAATGCTGCAATCGGCCTTCCGTGACTTGGGCATGGGTCCTGACGACGCGTCGGTCCAAATGGTCAAAGAAGTGATCTCGGCGCTCCCGCTAGAACACCCCGTCCACAATTACTTCAAGATGGCGCCGGTTTCCGCCCAGTCCGATGCCGCCCTGGCAGATACCTTCCTGCATGGCCCCGAGCGCAGTTACAGCGTCGATGACTGCATCGACCTCGTGACGTCAGCTGGGTTGGCATTCCAGGGATGGTTCATCAAGGCGCCCTACTACCCGCACGATTGGTTTAGACCCGGGACTTCACTCGATCAGGCGGTGAGCGCATTGCCCGAGGCCAAGCTCTGGTCCGTAGTAGAGCGTCTTCACGTGATGAACGGCGCCCATTTCTTCATGGCATGCCGTTCCGACCGGCCGAAGAAGAGCTACGAAATCAGTTTCTCCACCCCTGCGTGCCTCGGATACGTTCCGCGGATGCGCATGCGCTGCGGTATCGAGGGGGACGAGATTTTCCGGCCGAATTGGCGGACGAAGGTCACGCCGGCTCATATGCGTTTCCTACAGCACGTCAATGGCCGGCTCACGATTCGTCAGATCGCTGATCGGGTCGCCAAGGGCGGGGAGTCGCTTGGTGCCAGCAAGCGTGACCTGGAGGAGTTCGGTCGCAGGCTGTTCGAATCGCTGTGGCGTCTCGACTTTGTGGCGGTGACGCTGAAGGAAGATCCGGCGGATTAGGCAGGGCGGCGGCGTGGTGTGAACACTCGGGCGCCGAAGCCGCCGCCACCGAATCGCGCTGCCACCCCAATGTAATTCACTCAAATTCCGCATGACCGCCGGTCATCGCGTGCGGTCACACGGCGAATTTCCGATCGCAGATCAACGGTGCACACCCTACGGTGTGGCCTCTGAACTCGCGCCTGGAAAATACCCCACGGGGTATGGTATATCTGGTTGGGGAGCGTCCCACCGGGGTGTTCGAGTCAGATGACCCCCGGTCCGGGGTCGAAGGGCCCTACCGGGCGTCGCCGTGTGGTGGTGACACTGCGTTCGAAGGACCGGGCCACGAGCGAAAGGAAGCGGCGGTGTTGGCCTTTCTCAAGAAGGCATGGGTGCCCCTCGTCGTCGTGGTGGCGGTTGCCCTCGGCGGTATCGCCGTCGACCGGCTTCGCGGCGTTTTCGGTTCCGACGCCATCTTTACCGCAACCGGCAGCAGCGCCGAACCACTTGAGCCGTCGCACCTCAAGCGGGTGACCTACGAGGTTTACGGGCCGAGCGACACCGCGGGAAGCGTCAGCTACCTCGACACCAAGGCCCAGCCCGAACAGGCCGACTTCGGCAGCCTGCCGTGGACCATCACCATCACCACGACGGTGCCGGCCGTGATCGCCAGCGTGGTGGCACAGGGCAACAGCGACAACATCGGGTGCCGCATCACCGTCAACGGTGAGATCAAGGACCAAAGTTCCGCCGCCGGCCATCACGCACAAACGTCTTGTTTGGTGAAGGCCGCATGAACACCGACAACGACGGCCGTCCGAGGTTCATGCGGTTCGTCCGCACGTTCGCGTGGCCCATCATCATCGGCTGGCTCCTGCTGACCGTCGCCCTGAATGTGCTTGTGCCGCCGATCGAGTCGGTCGCCCGCAAGCACGCGGTCACCATGTCGCCCCAAGACGCGCCCGCGATGATCGCGGCCAAGCGCATCGGCGCGACCTTCCATGAGTCGGACTCCGACAGCATCGCGATGATCGTCCTCGAGGGCGATCAGCAACTCGGCGACGCCGCGCACCGCTACTACGACGGCTTGGTCCAGAAACTGCAGGCCGACCCGAAGCACGTGCAGCACGTGCAGAACGTGTGGGGAGACCCGCTGACCGCCGCCGGTGTCCAAAGCCGCGACGGTAAAGCCGCTTACGTCCAGCTCAATCTGGCCGGCAACCAGGGCAGCACGCTGGGCAACCAGTCCGTCGACGCGGTGCGCAAGATCGTCGACCAGTCGACGCCGCCCAAGGGCCTCAATGTCTACGTCACCGGCCCGGCACCGCTGACGACGGACATGAACGAAGGCGCCGACAAGAGCATGTTCAAGATGATGGGCGTCACGGGCGTGGTCATCATGATCATGCTCTTCATCGCCTATCGCTCCATCAGCACGGTGCTTCTCGTTCTCGTCATGGTCGGTTTCGAGATGGGCTCGGCCAGAGGGCTTGTCGCGCTTCTCGGGGACAAAGGCCTCTTGGGGTTTTCGACGTTCGTCGTGGCGATGCTCTCATCTTTGGCCATCGCGGCGGGAACCGATTACGCGATCTTCCTCGTCGGCCGCTACCAGGAGGCGCGTCAGGCCGGCCAGGATCGAGAAACCGCCTGGTACACGATGTTCCGTGGGACCTCGCACATCATCATGGGCTCGGGGTTGACCATCGCCGGAGCCACCTTCTGCCTGCACCTGGCGCGTCTGTCGTATTTCAAGGCGTTGGGCATCCCGTCCGCTGTGGGATTGCTCGTCGTCGTCGCGGGAGCGATGACCGCGGCGCCGGCCGTCGTCGCCGTGGCCACCCGGTTCGGTTTGCTCGACCCGAGGAAGATGATCAAGACGCGTGGGTGGCGGCGCATCGGTACCGCCACCGTGCGCTGGCCCGGCGCGGTGATGGCGGCCTCAATGGCCATCGCGATCGTCGGTATCCTCATCGTGCCGAGCATGAAGATCAGCTACAACGACCGCTATTACATACCCGGCAGCATGCCATCTAACGTCGGATATGCCGCCGCGGAGCGCCATTTCAGCGCCGCGACAATGAATCCCGACATTCTCATGATCGAGAGCGATCACGACATGCGCAACAGCGGTGACATGATCATTCTCGACCGCCTCGCAAAGGACATCTTTCGATCGCCGGGAATCGCGATGGTGCAGAGCATCACACGGCCGCTGGGCGGTCCGATCGAGCACACCTCGATACCGTTCCAGATCAGTGCCCAAGCGATTCCCATCCAGCAGAACCTCCAGTTCATGAAGGATCGCACCGCGGACATGCTCAAGATGAGTGACGATCTGGGTGCCATGATCGGCTCGATGGAGCGGATGCAGGGCTTGCTCGGGCAGATGAGCAGCGCGACCCATCGCATGGTGGGCGACATGGGCGACATGCAAACCACGCTGGACGAGATGCGAGACCACCTGGCGGACTTCGACGATTTCGCAAGGCCGTTCCGCAGCTATTTGTATTGGGAACCACACTGTTTCGACATCCCGGTCTGCTGGGCGTCGAGGTCGGTGTTCGAGGCGATCGACGGCGTGGACAAGTTCAGCGCGAACATGAGCACGCTGATCAAGGACATGAACAAGGTCGACGCGATCATGCCCCAGATGATGGCCCAATTCCCGCCGATGATCGCCGTCGCGAAGTCCATGCAGGGCACCCTGCTCACGATGCACAGCAGCTTCTCGGGTCTGGTGACGCAGATGGCCCAGATGACCGATACGGCGAGCGCGATGGGTCAGGCCTTCGACGCCTCCAGGAGTGGTGACTACTTCTACCTGCCGCCGGAAGCGTTCCAGAATCCCGACTTTCAGCGCGGCCTGAAACTCTTCCTCTCACCGGACGGCAAGGCCGCGCGCTTCATCGTCACCCACGACGCGGACCCGGCGACCCCGGCGGGCATTGCCGCGGTCAAGCCCGCGCTGAATGCCGCGCATGACGCGGTGAAGGGAACGACCCTCACCGGCGCCAAGTTCTACCTCGCCGGGACGGCGGCGATCTACCGCGACATCCAGGCCGGCTCGCAATACGACCTGCTGATCGTCGGACTCGCCGCCCTGACACTGATTTTCGCGGTCATGGTGATCATCACACGGGCGCTGGTCGCGTCCCTGGTGATCGTCGGCACGGTGCTGCTGTCGCTGGGCGCCGCGTTCGGACTGTCGGTGCTGGTGTGGCAGCACCTGTTGGGTCTGGAATTGAACTGGATCGCGCCGGTGTTCGGATTGATCATCCTGCTGGCCGTGGGATCCGACTACAACCTGCTGCTGGTGTCACGGTTCCAGGAGGAGATCGGTGCGGGGCTGAAGACCGGAATCATTCGCTCGATGGGGGAGACCGGCGGTGTCGTCACGGCGGCGGGGTTGGTGTTCGCGTTCACCATGATGTCGATGGCGGCCAGCGATCTCCGTTCAATCGGGCAGGCGGGCACCACGATTGGCCTCGGCCTGCTGTTCGACACCCTGGTCGTGCGCTCCTTGATGACGCCGTCGATCGCCGCGCTGCTCGGACGCTGGTTCTGGTGGCCAATGCGGGTGCGGCCGCGCCCGGCCAGCTCCATGCTTCGGCCGTTCGGACCGCGTCGCCTAGTTCGCTCCCTCCTGCTGGGTGAGGAAGCGGACACCGCCCGGCTCAACACGGCGTCCGGTGACGGACAGACGGGTGCGCGGCCACACGACGGAAATGCTCCGGCGTATTCGGGGGCCGCGGGCCCGGCGTAAACAGCCCGAAGCCGTTTGCCGACGCGGAAGTGGTCGCGACCACCACCGAATCCGCGGCCCGCAACGCCGTGCACCTCGCGGGCGTGCTGCGGCAGACGCCCTATCCGCCGTACAACTAAGACGTCAGGCGGGATACCGCCGAGGGGTGAACACGCGGTCACCGAAATCGTCTGAGTGCCACTGGGTTTGCGAGGAGCCTACGATCAGCAGGCAGCGCATGTCGACGTCTGCGGGGTCGAGATCGGCCAGTCGCACCACGCGTACGTCTTCGTCGGGGCCGGACACGTTGCGGCCGATCACCACCGGCGTGCCAGGTTCGCGGTGGGCCATCAGCACGTCGCGCATCGCGCCGACCTGCCAGGTCCGCGCCTTGGACGCCGGGTTGTAGATGGCCAGCACCAGGTCGGCGGCCGCGGCGGCGGCCAAGCGCTCGGAAATCACGTCCCAGGGTTTGAGCCGGTCGGACAAGGAGATCACCGCGTAGTCATGGCCCAGCGGAGCGCCGACCCGGCTGGCGACGGCCTGGGCCGCCGTCATCCCCGGAACGACCCGGATCCGCACTCCCGGCCACTGTTTGGCTTCTTCCAGGACCGCGGTCGCCATCGCGAACACGCCGGGATCGCCCGACGACACCACGGCGACGGCATGCCCCTGCTCGGCCAGCGCGCAGGCCAGCCTCGCCCGCGCCGGTTCGTCGGTGTTGTCGCTGGGGTGGCGCCGCTGGCCGTCGCGGACCGGGACGCGGTCCAAATAGCCGGCATAGCCGATCAGATCGGTCGCGGCGGCCAGCTCCCGTCGGCTCTGCGGCGTCATCCAGTCGACGTCGCCGGGCCCCAGGCCGACTACCGCGACCGTGCCCGAAAGCGTTTCGCGACGGCGGCCGCCGGGCAGCATGGCCAGTGAAAAGTAGGGCACGCCGGCCTCGTCGACGTCCGCGGCGGGCAGGATCCGCTGCCCCGACGTGCTGGCCCGCTCGACGTAGAACGCGTCGTCGAGCTGCCCGGACGCCGAAAGCGCCTCCCGCACAGCGTGATACGAACGGCCAAGCTTGAGCACCACCGCGGCGTCGGCGTCGACGAGGCGGCGCGTCAGCTCGGCCACCGGCAGGGTGCCGGGCAGCACCGACAGCACCTCGTCGCCGGCCACCAGCGGGGTCGCGATGGCCGCCGAGGCGGCGCTCACCGACGTCACGCCCGGCACGATGACGGCGTCGAACCGCTGCGTCAGCCGGGTGTGCAAATGCATGTACGAGCTGTAGAACAGCGGGTCGCCCTCGGCGAGCAGCGCCACGTCGCGACCGGCATCCAGGTGCGCGGCGATGCGCCGCGTCGAGTCCGCATAGAAGTCTTCGATCGCACCGGCGTAGCCGCCGGGATGATCGGTCACCTCGGTGGTCACCGGATAGATCAGGTGCTCCTCGATCTGGCCGGGCCGCAGATACGGTTCGGCGATCCCGCGGGCGATGCTGCGGCCGTGCCGGGCGCTGTGGTAGGCCACCACGTCGGCCTCGCCGATCACCCGGGCGGCCTTCACCGTCACCAACTCCGGATCGCCGGGCCCCAACCCGACCCCCCATAGGGTGCCGCGCGCGCTCATTCCGTGTCGCTCGCGATCGCGTTGACGGCGGCGGCGGCCATCGCGCTGCCGCCGCGACGGCCCCGCACCACCAGGTAGGACATGCCGCGCGGACGCTCGATGAGCTCCTGCTTGGATTGCGCGGACCCGACGAATCCCACCGGGCCGCCGAGCACGGCGGCCGGCGGGGAGGCCCCCTCGTCGATCAGCTCCAGCAGCCGGAATAGAGCGGTGGGGGCGTTGCCGATGGCCAGCACCGCGCCGGCCAGCCGGCCTGCCCACAGCTCCACGCCGGCCGCCGAGCGGGTGGTCTGCCGGCGCGCGGCCAGTTCGGGCGCGCGCGGATCGGCGACCAGCGATACGACCTCGTTGCCCGCGGGGAGCCGCGCGGCGGTGATCCCGGCGGCCACCATCGACGAGTCGCACAGCACCGGTGCGCCGCGGCGCAGCGCGGCGCCCGCTCGCGCGACCACGTCGTCGGTGTAGGCGACGTGCTCGGCGACGTCGACCTGACCGCAGGTGTGGATCAACCGGACCACGACGCGTGCCACGTCGTCGGGAAACCTTGTCAGGTCGGCCTCGGCGCGGATGGCCGCGAACGACTGGCGATAGATCTCGGCCGCGTCGCGGATGTAGTCGAGCACCCGCTCACCTTAGGCGCTGGTCGCGCAGCAGCCGATAACCCTGTCCGCTGGCGAGCAGGACCTGCCCGAAGGGCTGGCTGCCGCACGCACGCTCGCAGCCGACGAAGTGACGGTGCACCCCGGCCTCGGCGTCCCGCGCGTCCAACGACATCGCCGCGTCGGCCCGCACGTCGGCGGCCGAATGCTGGCAGCCCGGGCTCCCGGTGCAGGCGCTGACGCTCAGCCAGGGGGAGTGCTCGTCGAAAACCAGGCCCAACGGCGCCAGCACGCGCAGCGCGACGTCGGCCACCTCTTCATCGAGATCGCACACCAGCACCGATCGCCACGGCGTGACCACCACCGGGGCCTCGATGGCGGCCAGGTATTCCGCGACCCGTGCGGGCAGCACGCCCAGCGGCACCGCGGCGCCCAGCGCCACCCGGCCGTCGTCCTGGCCGACCCAGCCCACCGGTGGCCTGGCCACGGGCGGGAAAGCCGCGCCGAGTTCGGCCCCGGGCCACAGCCCCGCAATGTCGACCAATTCGCTGACGCGCCAAGCCTTCCCGCGTACCTCAAGGAACCGCACCGCGAGCGCGACCAGTGACTGCGCCACGTCGGCGACGGCCAGCCGGACGCCGGTGTCACGCCCCGCCAACACCAGCGCGACGCCGTCGTCCAGGGCGTGCACGCCGACGTCGGCGCCCAACCCGGACACGTCGGCGCGGCCGTCGTCGAGACCGAACCAGAATCGGCCCCCCAGCTCCGCGAGCCTGGGTTCGGCGCAAATCGCCGCGTCCAGCTCGCTCACCCACCCACTGACGTCGGCGAGTCCACCCACGCGGCCCGACAGCGGCGACGCGACGATGTTGCGGACCCGCTCATGGGTCGGCGACGGCAACAGCCCGGCTTGTGTGAGCGCCTCGGCGACCGCGGCCACGTCGGTGATCGCGCGCAGCTGCACGTTGCCCCGGGCGGTCAGCTCGAGGGTTCCCGAGCCGCGCTCACCCGCAACGGCGGCCAGCGTCGCCAGCTGGGCGGCGCTGATCCGGCCGCCGGGCAAGCGCACCCGCACCAGCGCGCCGTCGGCGGCCTGATGCACCTGCAGCGCGCCCGGGCAGGCGTCGGTGTCGCGCGCTCGGACCATGCGCCTACGGTACGACTCCGCGTCACCGTTTCGCGCAGGTTCGGCGCGGGCCTGGTGCGGGCACTCTGTTGCCCGTGAGGACGGTGGAGTACGCGCCGGGACGCCTGGCCGACGTCTTCGGCGATTCGGCGCAACCCGCGGTCCTGCTATGGCACGGCATGCAGACCGACGCCCGCGCTGCCGTGCGGCCGCTGGCCGGCATGCTCGCCGAACGCGGCGCCGCGGTGGTGGCGCCGGATTGGAACTCCCACGGCGACGACGGCGGGCGGGCGGACCTGTTGCGGTCGCTCGAATTCACCCGGGAGCGCGCGCATGGTGCCCTGGTGCTCGTCGGATGGTCCCTGGGAGGATGCGCCGCCGCGGGCGTGACGCTTGGGGGCTTCGACGTTGCCCTCGCGCACACGGTGTGCCTGGCGGGTGCCTTCATGGTCCCGGACCCGATCTCCGGCCGGACGCCGACCGAGATGCTGTCGGCCGACGGCGCCCGGTCGCCGTTCACGCTGCTGCACGGGCTCGCCGACGACGCGGTTCCGGTCTCGGCGAGCAGGGCGTTCGCCGCCGGCCTGCACCGGGCCGGTTGGCCGGTGGAGCTGGCGGAGCTGGCGGCCGATCACGGGTCGATCGCCGGCGCCGACTACGACCCGGTCGCGGATCGCTACGTGCCGGCGACGGGCGGACCGGCGCTCGAGGTGGCCGGCGAGGTCGCCGCGCGCATCGCGGCGACGCTGCGGTACGAATGACGGGTGGCTGAGCCGAGCATCCTGCTGCTGTCGACGTCCGACACGGACCTGATCAGCGCGCGGTCCAGCGGGAAGAACTTTCGGTGGGCCAACCCGTCGCGGCTGTCTGACACAGAGTTGCCGGACCTGCTGAACGACGCCGCGATCGTCGTCGTCCGGATCCTCGGTGGCTATCGCGCCTGGCAGGACGGCATCGACGCGGTGCTCGCCAGCGGCGTCCCGACGGTGCTCGTCAGCGGCGAGCAGGCCGCCGACGCCGAGCTGACCGGCTTGTCCACGCTGGCTGCCGGCATCGCGGTGCAGGCCCACATCTATCTGGCGCACGGCGGCGTGGAGAACCTGCGCCAGCTGCACGCCTTCCTCTCTGACACGGTGCTGATGACCGGCTTCGGGTTCACCCCGCCGGTGGTGACGCCGACCTGGGGCGAGCTGCCGCGGCCGGCCGCCGCCGACAACGACGGCCCCACCATCGCGGTGCTCTACTACCGCGCGCAGCAGCTGGCCGGCAACACCGCTTACATCGAATCGCTGTGCCGGGCCATCGAAGACGCCGGCGGGCGAGCGCTTCCCGTCTACTGCGCCTCGCTGCGCACCGCCGAACCCGAACTGCTGCAACGGCTTGGCGACGCCGACGCCATGGTGGTCACCGTGCTGGCCGCCGGGGGCCTCAAGCCCGCCACGGTGTCCGCGGGCGGTGACGATGACAGCTGGAACGTCGAACACCTGGCCGCACTGGACATCCCGATCCTGCAGGGCTTGTGCCTGACCAGCCCCCGCGACCAGTGGCGCGACAACGATGACGGCCTGAGCCCCCTCGACGTGGCCACCCAGGTCGCGGTGCCCGAGTTCGACGGCCGCATCATCACGGTCCCGTTCTCGTTCAAGGAGATCGACGACGACGGGTTGATCTCCTATGTCGCCGATCCCGAACGCTGCGCGCGCGTCGCGGGCCTGGCGGTCCGGCACGCGCGGCTGCGCTACGTCCCGGTGGCCGATAAGCGGGTGGCGCTGGTGTTTTCGGCCTACCCGACCAAGCACGCCCGCATCGGCAACGCGGTCGGGCTGGACACCCCGGCCAGCGCGGTCGCCCTGCTGCGCGCGATGCGCGAACGCGGGTATCGGGTGGGCGATCTGCCCGGCGTCGAGGCCGACGACGGCGATGCCCTGATCCACGCGCTGATCGAACGCGGGGGGCAAGACCCCGACTGGCTCACCGAAGGGCAGCTGGCCGGCAACCCGATTCGGGTGTCCGCCAAGGACTATCGCGATTGGTTCGCGACCCTGCCCGCCGACCTCGCCGACGCCGTCGTCGAGCACTGGGGCCCGCCGCCCGGCGACCTGTTCGTGGACCGCGCGGCGGATCCCGACGGCGAAATCGTGGTCGCCGCAATGCAAGCGGGCAACCTCGTCCTCATGGTCCAGCCGCCCCGCGGGTTCGGGGAGAACCCGGTCGCCATCTACCACGACCCCGACCTGCCGCCCAGCCACCACTACCTGGCCGCCTACCGCTGGCTGGACACCGGTTTCAAAGCCGACGCGGTGGTGCATCTCGGCAAGCACGGCAACCTGGAATGGCTGCCGGGCAAGACCCTTGGCATGTCGGCGGCCTGCGGATCCGATGCGGCGCTGGGCAACCTGCCGCTGATCTACCCGTTCCTGGTCAACGACCCCGGCGAGGGCACCCAGGCCAAACGGCGGGCGCACGCCGTCCTCGTCGACCACCTCATCCCGCCGATGGCGCGCGCCGAAACCTATGGCGACATCGCGCGTTTGGAGCAGCTGCTCGACGAGCACGCCAACGTCGCGGCGCTGGATCCCGGCAAGCTGCCCGCCATCCGCCAGCAGATCTGGACGCTGATCCGGGCCGCCAAGATGGACCACGACCTGGGGCTGACCGAACGGCCCGCCGAGGACGCGTTCGACGACATGATCCTGCACGTCGACGGGTGGCTCTGCGAGATCAAGGACGTCCAGATCCGCGACGGGCTGCACGTGCTGGGCCAACCGCCCACCGGGGAGGTTGAACTCGACCTGGTGCTGGCCATCCTGCGCGCACGCCAGTTGTTCGGGGGCGAGCACGCCATCCCAGGCCTGCGCCAGGCGCTGGGCCTGGCCGAGGACGGCACCGACGAGCGCGTGACGGTCGACCAAACCGAGGCCGCGGCACGCGGATTGGTCGCGGCGCTGCAGGCCGGAGGCTGGGACCCCGACGCCGCCGAAACGCTGACCGACAACGCCGACGTCGCGGCGGTGCTGCGGTTCGCGGCCACCGAGGTGGTGCCCCGCCTGGCGGGCACGTCATCCGAAATCGACCAGGTGCTCAGGGCATTGGACGGCCGGTTCATTCCCTCCGGCCCGTCCGGATCGCCGCTGCGCGGCCTGGTCAACGTGCTGCCCACCGGGCGCAACTTCTACTCCGTCGACCCGAAAGCGGTGCCGTCCCGGCTGGCGTGGGAAGCCGGTGTGGCGCTCGCGGATTCGCTGCTGGCCCGGTACCGGACCGACCACGGGCAGTGGCCGCAATCGGTCGGGCTGTCGGTGTGGGGCACCTCGGCGATGCGCACCGCCGGCGACGACATCGCCGAAGTCCTCGCGCTGCTGGGCGTTCGACCGGTCTGGGACGACGCGTCGCGCCGCGTCGTCGGCCTGACGCCGATTCCGCTGGCCGAGCTGGGCCGGCCCCGCATCGACGTGACGGTGCGGATCTCCGGGTTCTTCCGGGACGCCTTCCCGCACATCGTGACCATGCTCGACGACGCGGTGCGGTTGGTCGCCGACCTCGACGAGCCGGCCGACGACAACTACGTGCGGGCCCACGCCCGCGCCGACCTGGCCCAGCACGGCGACGAACGCCGTTCCACCACAAGGATTTTCGGATCCAAGCCCGGAACTTACGGCGCCGGGCTGCTGCAGCTGATCGACAGCCGCAACTGGCGCGACGACGCCGACCTCGCGCAGGTGTACACGGCCTGGGGCGGGTTCGCCTACGGGCGTGGTCTGGACGGTCGGCCCGCGACCGACGACATGAACCGCCAGTACCGGCGCATCGCGGTGGCCGCCAAGAACACCGACACCCGCGAGCACGACATCGCCGACTCCGACGACTACTTCCAGTACCACGGCGGCATGGTCGCCACGGTGCGCGCGCTGACCGGGCAGGCGCCCGCCGCCTACATCGGCGACAACACCCGGCCCGACGCGATCCGCACCCGGACCCTCTCGGAGGAGACCACCCGGGTCTTTCGCGCCCGCGTGGTCAACCCACGCTGGATGGCGGCGATGCGCCGGCACGGCTACAAGGGCGCGTTCGAGATGGCGGCGACCGTGGACTACCTGTTCGGCTACGACGCCACCGCGGGCGTGATGGCCGACTGGATGTACGAGCAACTGACCGAGCGCTACGTGCTGGACCCGGAGAACCGCAAATTCATGGCCGAATCCAACCCGTGGGCGCTGCACGGCATGGCCGAACGGCTGCTGGAGGCCGCCGGTCGGGGCATGTGGGCGGAACCGCAGCCGGACACCCTCGACGGGCTGCGTCAGGCGCTGCTCGAAACCGAGGGCGACCTGGAGGGCTGAGTCCGGAGTCGGCGGCGCGTCAGATGAAATCCGACCCGCCGTCCACGTTGACTGTGGCGCCGGTGACGTAACCGTTTCGCCGCGACGCCAGGTAGGCGGTGATGGAGGCGACCTCTTCGGGGAGTCCGGCGCGGCCAAGGTCGCAGGGCTGGTGAAAGTTGTTGTCGATCCACGTCATGACGTCGGTCGGGTTGGTCGCATCGAGGCCGTCGGCGGCGAGGATGTCCTTGAGTACTTCGGTGAAGCTGGCCGTCACGATGGTCCCGGGGCACACGCAGTTGACCAGAATGCCGTCTTTGGCAAGGCTTTTCGACAGGTTCTTGGTGACGCTGGCCAACGCCGCCTTCGATGCCGTGTAGGCCACGATGCGCGGGTTCTGCCGCTGAATCGAATGCGCCGACAGTGTGACGATGCGGGCCCAGTCCGCGGAGCGCAACAACGGCAGTGAGGCGCGGATCGATCGCACCGCCGACATCGTGCCGAGTGTGAACGCCTCATCCCATTGCGTGTCGTCCATCTGCTCGAAATAGCCGTCGCCCGGTCCAATCGTGTGGATGAGGCTGTTGAGGCGCCCCCAGCGCTCCGAGACCGCGGCGAAGCCATCGGCGATGGACTGGGCATCAGCCATATCCACGCTGATGCCCGCGGCATCCGGTGCGCCGGCCTCGCGCACCGATTCGACGGCGGCGTCGAGCGCTCCCCGGCTCCTGGCCATGACCGCCACGCTGGCCCCTTCGGCCGCAAGGGTTTCGGCGATGGCCAGCCCCATACCCTTGCTGCCGCCTGTGACCACCGCCGTCGATCCGGTGAAACCCAGATCCATCGACGTCTCCCTCCGGTTGGTGTGTCGTCGTCGCTTAGGGCGAAACCCGCGTGATCGCCTCCGCCGGCACGCCGAGTCCACCCAGGCAGAAACGGAGCGCGCGTTGACGGACGTCGTCGCGGTCACAGTCGCCGGCCATCCATTGCCGCTCGATGCCCGCCCACACCACGCCGTGAATGGCCTCCGCATCGGTCACCGGATCGATGTGGTGGAACACCCCCTGCTGCAGACCGCGTTGAAGGGCTTCGCTGAGCGGCCTGAGCAATTGCGCGTATGCGGGCATGATCAGGTTGGGGGAGCCGAACATCTGCGACTGAGCCTCGAGCGATAGGCGGCGCAAATCGGATTTGATGTTGGGGTCGAAGGCCAGGTCGAGTCGCCCGTCGATCCACGCGGCGACCGCGTCGATCTCCGTATTGGCAGACGCCATTCGGCGTCGAAGCCGCCGTTCCTCGACACTCGCCGCTTCAAGGAACAGCGCCGCCACCAGTTCGTCCTTGGAGTCGAAATGCCGATAGAAGGCGCGGGTACCCAATGCGGTTCGTTCAAGAACAGCGGCGATACTGAGAGCTTGAATTCCTTGCTCCCGCACGGTTTGTGACGCGGCAACCAGGAGCTTGCGGCGCACCGTTGCGTCAGGCGCCAACTTGTCGCTTCGCGGCGCGCGAGAAGCACTCACGGCGTCAGGCGGTCGCATCGTAGGCGGCGAGGTAGTCCGCGAACCGCTCGCGAACACCTTCGGGTGTCAGGCCGTAGTCGGCCAGGTCGTATTCATGTGTACCGCGCGAACCAGGGCGATGTTCCTGCGCCCATCGCGTGACCGAACGCGAAGTGGCATCGGTGAAGGCCAAATCCAGGGATTCGTAACTGGTTCGCAGGGTGCCTACCGGATCCGTTTGCAAATCGGCGAAGGAAACGTCGGCGAATCGCTCGTCGCCGTGCCGGGCGCGGAAATCCATTGCCCGCCGCACCGCTTCGACCCAGCTGTCGACCTGCTCCGTACCAAGTTCCTTGGCGTCGTGGCGGTCGCTACTCCAGCTGCGCACGTATTGGATCAGGCTGCACACGGAGGCCATCACTTTGGCCGGATCGCGGTGACTCCACAGGAATTTGGCGTTCGGATAGGCCTCCACGAGAGCGTCGAGGGCGAACATGTGCACGGGCGTTTTGAGGTGCCACAACACCGGCGGGCAATGCCATTGCAGAAGCTTGAGCACTCGCCGGTGGAACGTGTACGTCTCGCGCATGTCGCAATCCATCAGCCACGCCAGGTATCCGGGTGCGCGGACGGCGCCGTCGAAGTGGAAGGTGCGAAAACTCATTCCCATCAGGTCCTGGCATTCGGTCGGGGCCGTGGGCTCGGAGTTGTACATCG
The DNA here is from genome assembly GCF_059812165.1 of Mycobacterium sp. NGS69. Lineage (NCBI taxonomy): Bacteria > Bacillati > Actinomycetota > Actinomycetes > Mycobacteriales > Mycobacteriaceae > Mycobacterium > Mycobacterium sp. NGS69. The sequence goes on along the minus strand of NZ_JCALCD010000007.1, from coordinate 426,194 downwards.
TTTTCATCAACGGAAACATGTCGTTGAGCATCTTCAGGCCGGCCTCGGCCTGCGCGATCCGCGGATCGGTGTGTTGGGTTGCGGCCTCCGGCGGCGGTGTGGGTGCTTGGGATTCCCACATCCGCAGCGATCGGAACTGGGGATCGGCGGCCACCAGTTGGCTTAGCGCGGTGGTCCCGGTGCGGGGTAGTCCGATGACGAAGACGGGTCCGCCAATTACCTCGTCGTCGATCGAGGGGTGCTGGGCGTAGGCGTCCTCGATCTTGAGGCGTTGGATCAAGGCGTTGCTGATGGTGGCGTGCTGGATGACCCGGCCGATGTCGTTGAGGTCCGCCTCGGTGTTCAGCGCGTCGACGATGCGCTCGAGTCCCTCGCGGTAATAAGGCGAACCGAAATCGTCGAGACCGGTCGCCGCGCGGGCGCCGTCTTCCAACTCGTCGGCGTCGAACGTCATCGTCCAAACCTCTCGCGTACCGCGCGACGACGCGCCGCGAGGATCGATTTCCGCTCATCGGGGGTGACTTGCGCAGTGTCCGAAGGCAACTCGGAGCGGATATCGTCGAACGGCACGATACGCACCGTCGGGGTCGGCGCCGTTTTGGTGCGCACGCAGCGCAGGATGATGGGACCGTTGCTGTAGCCGGCGGTGTCGAGCCAATTCGCGACCCCGGGATCCTCAGCGCACAACACCACACGGACCAGGCCGTCGGAATCCACCGCGGCCTGATGGGCGTTCAGGCTGGATTGGTGGCGCCCGTAATGGATGGTCTCCCACCACGGGTTGCCGATGGAAAAGCTCCAGTAGACGCCTTCCGGCGGTACCACTTCGACGATTAGGGCCTCGCCCGGGCGCAGCTCCCACCGACCGATAACCGGCCTGTTCTCGGCCGCCGCTCCGATATCGGTGCGGTCGATCGGTGGCAGGAACCCGTTTGCCGGGGGCGCCGCACCGAACTGCAGGAAGAACGCCAAGTTGTCCTGAACGAAGTCGCCGAGGGCGACCAGTTGCCTCGTCAGCGCCAGGTGGGTATCGACGGGATGGCTGGGGGTCTCCACCACGTCGCCCAGCCGCTCGATGCGCAGCGACGACGCCACCTCGGTGTCCCAGTCGTAGAAAAAGTGCCGCACCGTCAGCGTGGGATGCTCGCCGTCGATACGCATCCAATTGCCAGTCCGCTCATCGGGTGACAGCACCACCTCGAAGTTGCCGCCGGAGTCCACCTCGAGTTCGTCGACCAGTTCGTTGGCCGTTGACGTGATGCCGTTCATCGTCTGCAGACCGACGTAGCGGGCGGTGCCGCGGTTTCCGAACAGTCGGTAACTATGCCCGCCGCGCAGTACGGCGCGGGTGTATATGCAGTCAGGACACTCCATGCCCCAGGTCAAAATGTCATCGGTACTGGTGCGTTGGACGGACAGGATCGGATCGGGATCGAACCGCAGCACCTCGTCGATGCCGGCGGCAAGGAGCACGAGGAGATGTCGCATGCCCGCCGCAAGGTCGACCCGATTTTGGTTCGCCGGGTCGGACTCGACGACCCGCGCGGCTTCGCCGAGCCGGTCCATAAGGTACGACCAGGCTTGTGCCAGGCCGGCGTCGCCGCGGTCAACCGACAGCGCCGCCTCCGCGATCGAGAATGGCAACCACGAAAGCGGTTTCTTCGGGTCGCTCACGTCACCCCGTTCGGTCGGTGCTCGGCGCTTAAGTGAAAATCTGGTTTTCGGCTAACGTCGATGACTATGGCAGCTGATCGGTGCGAATGTCAACGTTGAGCCCGGTGAGCTGGTTGCGCGGTAAGTTGACAGCCGTGACCCCGACTTTCGCCGACCTCGCCAAGGCGCAATACCTCCTGCTGACCACCTTCACCAAGGACGGCCGGCCCAAGCCGGTGCCGATCTGGGCCGCGGCCGACGGCGACCGGCTGCTGGTCATCACGCAGGAAAAGTCGTGGAAGGTCAAGCGGATCCGCAACACCGCGCGCGTCACGCTGGCCACCTGCACCATGCAGGGCCGGCCGACCAGCGAGGCGGTCGAGGGCACCGCGGCGATCCTCGACAAGTCGCAGACCGCCGCCGTCTACGATGCCATCGGCAGCCGGTACGGCATTGTCGGCAAGGTCTTCAACTTCTTCAGCAAGCTGCGCGGCGGCATGGACAACAACGTCGGCCTCGAGCTGAAAGTGGCTTCAAGCTAAAGCAAATGGGGACCGTCCTCATTCCGATCCCGGACCGCGACTTCGACCCGACCGAGGTCGCCGTCAGCTGGCGGGTCCTGACACACGACGGTCACCGGGTGGTCTTCGCCACCGAAGGCGGCGCACCCGGCGTCGCCGACGACATCATGGTGACCGGCCGTGGGTTGGACATCTGGTCCGCGCTGCCGCTGCTGGGCAGCGTCCCGGTCCTCGGGCTGATGTTGCGGGCCAACAAGGACGGCCGCCAGGCGTATCGGGACATGCTGCGCTCGGCGGAATTTCAGCATCCCGTCAGCTGGTCGCAAGCGAGCCTCGACGGCATCGACGCGCTGCTGCTGCCCGGCGGCCATCGCGCCCGGGGAATGCGCAGTTACGTCGACAGCGACATCCTGCAGCGGCTCGTCGTGGACGCCTTCGGCCGAGGGCTGCTCGTGGGCGCGATTTGTCACGGCGTGCTGCTCGCCGCGCGCAGCGTTGATCCCGCCACCGGTCGCTCGGTGCTCTACGGACGCAAGACCACGGCGTTGACATGGGCGATGGAAGGCCTGGCCTGGCGGCTTACCCGGATGACCCGATTACGGGATCGCGATTACTACCGAACCTATACCGAGCAGCCCGGACAGCCCACCGGCTACATGTCCGTGCAGTCGGAAGTCACTCGCGCCCTTAAGGATCCGACGGATTTCCAAGACGTCGGCAGCGACACGCCGCACCGGTTGCTGAAGTCGTCGGGGATGGTGCGCGACACCTCCACCGATTCGCGGCCCGCGTTCGTGGTCGACGACGGCAGCTACGTGTCGGCGCGCTGGCCCGGCGACACGCACACGTTCGCGACCGTCGTGTCGCGGAAGCTGAAGTGATCCAACGGGTTTCAGCCCGCTTTCAGGTGCTCGCCGAAGAAGGAGAAGACGCGGCTCCACGCGTCGTCGGTGGCGGCCTCGTCGTAGCCGAAACCCGCGATGCGAAGCAGCGGCTGGGCGGGAAGGGCGTTCGCGAAGCTGTGCCCGACGCCGGGGTAGACCTTGGTGTCCGTGGTGATCTGCTTGGCCTCGGTCACGTCCCGGAATTTCTCGGGCGCGCCCCGGCCCAGCGGGTCGCGGCCGCCGAAGCTCGCCACGATCGGGCACGCCCCGTCCAGGGTCTTGTCGAGGTTGCGCGGCAGGGGAGTCCCGTAGAACGGCGCCGATGCCCCAAAACCCTTGGGCGACATGACGAGCGCAAAATGCCCGCCCATGCAGAACCCCGCGATGCCGACCTGCCCGGAACACTCCGGCATGGCCTTGAGGTGATCGCGCGCCGCCAGAATGTCGTCGAGGGCGCGCCCCCGCTGCGCCTGCATCTCGCGCATGACCCGGGTGATGCAGCGGACCCGGCCGCCGCGGGCGTACATGTTCGGCGTGAGCGCCACGTACCCGCCCCGCGCGATCCGCTCGTTGGTCGCCTGCTTGTCCCGTCCGTAGCCGAACGCGTCGTGGATCACCACCACGCCCGGCCACGGGCCCTGTCCCTCGGGAACGTTCAACAGCGCGTCAATCGATCCGTCCGGGGTGTCGATCTGAATCGTTGCCATAGCGTCATCTAACTGCAGCCGTGTCTCGCGACACCAGGGGAACTCCATGCCGGCCCGCGGACGTTGGCCTCACATGATGTCGCGGCTGTTCCTCATCTACGCCGTCGTCGAGCTCGCGGCGGTCATCGCGCTGGTCTCGTCCGTCGGGTGGGGCTGGACGCTGCTGGCGCTGCTGGCCACGTTCGTGATCGGGTGGGTCGTGCTGGCGCCGATGGCCGGTTCGCAGCTCATCCGGCAGATCGGGCAATTGCGCTCCGGGCTGGCCGAGCCGCGCAACGCGGCGGGCGACGGGGCGCTGGTCACCTTGGCCATCGCGCTGGTCCTCGTCCCGGGCCTGGTCACCACGGCTTTGGGGCTGTTGCTGCTGGTCCCCCCGATACGAAGGGTCGCCGGCGCAGGACTGATGCGCGCCTTTCGGCGGCGGGTGCCGCTGATCGCCGAGGCGACGCTTTTCGGGGCCGAAACCGACGGCCGTGACTACATCGACGGCGAGGTCGTGGACGTGCGGGACTTCCGGGCGCCCGCCCTGCCGAGCGAGATGCGGGGCGGATATCCCGGAAACCCCGCCTGGGATTGATCTGAAGGCCGCCACACGTAGTTTTGGCCTGTGACCGACACGCCCACCACGCTGCTGGTCAACGGGCGGGTGCACAGCCCGACCCATCCCGAAGCCACCGCCATGGCGGTCCGCGGCGGCGTCGTCGCCTGGCTGGGTAGCGACGACGTCGGGCGAAGCCAATTCCCCGACGCCCTGGTCGAGGACCTGGACGGCGGCTTCGTGGCGCCGGGGTTCGTGGACAGCCACATCCACCTCACCGCGACCGGCCTGACGCTCAGCGGCCTGAACCTGCAACCCGCCGCATCGCGCGCCGAGTGCCTGCGGATGATCGCCGACCACGCGGCCGCCCACCCGGGCCGGCCGGTGTGGGGGCACGGCTGGGACGAATCGTCGTGGCCCGAGAACGCGCCGCCGAGCACCGCCGACCTGGATGCCGTCGTCGGTGACCGGCCCGCCTACCTGACCCGCGTCGACGTCCACTCCGCGCTGGCCTCCACGGCGCTCCGCCGGCAGGTCGCGGACCTGCCCGCGGCGGCCGGTTTCGACCCGGAGCGGCCGCTGGTCGGCGACGCCCATCACCTGGTGCGCGCCGTCGCCCGCGACCTGCTGACGCCCCAGCAGCTGGCCGAGGCCCGGACGGCCGCGCTGCGGGCCGCCGCCGCGGCCGGCATCGTCGCGGTGCACGAATGCGCGGGTCCCGAGATCGGCGGACTCGACGACTGGCTGCGGCTCCGTGACATCGATCAAGGCGTCGAGATCGTCGGCTACTGGGGCCAGGCCGTCACGACGGCCGCCGAGGCGCGGGCGTTGCGGGACCAGACGGGCGCCCGCGGGCTGGCCGGCGACCTGTTCATCGACGGGGCGCTCGGGTCGCGCACCGCCTGGCTGCACGAGCCGTACGCCGACGCCCCGGACACCGCCGGCACCTGCTACCTGGATCCCGGCGCCATCCAAGCCCACCTGCGGGCGTGCACCGAGGCGGAGGTGACGGCCGGTTTCCACGTCATCGGTGACGCCGCGGTCTCGGCGGCGGTCGCGGCGTTGGAACGGGTCGTCGCGGACCTCGGGGTGGCCGCCGTCGCCCGCTGCGGGCACCGCCTGGAGCACCTGGAGATGGTCACCGCCGACCAGGCCGCCAAACTGGGCGCGTGGGGCGTCATCGCCAGCGTGCAGCCCAATTTCGACGCGCTGTGGGGTGGCGCCGACGGCATGTACGCCCGGCGGCTCGGCGCTGAACGAGGCAGCCGACTGAACCCCCTTGCGCTGTTAGCATCCCAAGGCGTGCCCCTCGCGCTCGGTTCCGACGCCCCCGTCACGGGCATCGACCCGTGGGCGAGCGTGCGCGCGGGGGTCAATCACCGCACCCCGGGCAGCGCGGTGTCGGCGCGGGCCGCGTTCGCGGCCGCCACCCGCGGCGGCTGGCGGGCGGGCGGCGCGCGCGACGGCCAGGCGGGAACGCTGGTGCCCGGCGCGCCCGCTTCCTACGCCGTGTGGGACGCCGGGGCCCTCGACGTCCAGGCGCCGCGCGACGCCGTTCAGCGCTGGTCCACCGATCCCCGCTCCCGGGTGCCCGCGCTGCCGCCCCTGGGCCCCAACGACCCGCTGCCGAGTTGCCGCCGAACCGTGCATCGAGGCGCTGTCATCCATGGCTAGGGAGTGGTTCGGCGGCCTGCAGCCCCCCGACCAGGACCCGATAAGCGAGGAAGCCGAATCGGAGCGGGACGAAGACGCCGCCGAGATCCGCGCCGACGAGCCCCCGACCGCCGACGAGCCCGCACCGGAACCGGAACCCGAACCGGAAGACGCGACGCGCCGCGCACTCGCCGGGCTTGGCGCGGCGGCGGTCGCACGTCTCCCGGGCGTTTGGGCCGCGCTGCTGCCACGGTTGGCGCGACTGGCGCTCGCCATCGCGGGCGGCTTGCTGCTGTTCGCCAGCTTCCCCGCCGTGAACTGGTGGTGGGCCGCCGTCGTCGCCGCCGCGTTGCTGGCCTGGGTGCTGCAGCATCCGGCGACGACACCGGTGGGCGGGTTCGGCTACGGGTTCCTGTTCGGGCTGGCCTTCTACGTGCCGCTGTTGCCGTGGATCAGCTCGCTGGTGGGCGCCGTGCCCTGGCTGGTGCTGGCGGCCACCTGCGCGCTGTTTCCCGGGATATTCGGCCTGTGCGCCGTCATCGTGCGACGGCTGCCGGGCTGGCCGATCTGGTTCGCGCTGCTGTGGGCGGCCCAGGAGTGGCTGAAGTCGATCTTCCCGTTCGGCGGCTTTCCCTGGGGCGCGGTCGCCTTCGGTCAAGCGCAGGGTCCGTTGCTACCGTTGGTCCAGCTCGGCGGGGTCGCGCTGCTGTCCATGGCCGTTGTGCTGGTGGGCTTCAGCGCGACCGCGATCGCGCTGGAGATCGCGAAGTGGTGGAAAACCGGGCACCCGACCGGCGCAGCAGCCACGGAGCCCGCGCCGCCGCCGGCCGTCGTGCTGCCGGGCGTCTGCATCTGCCTGGTGTTGTTCGCCGCCGTCATCATCTGGCCGCAGGTGCGGCACGCCGGCGCGGGAGCGGGCGGCGAACCCTCGGTCACCGTCGCCGTCGTGCAGGGCAACGTGCCGCGGCTGGGTCTGGACTTCAACGCGCAACGGCGGGCGGTGCTGGACAACCACGTCCGCGAGACCCAGCAGCTGGCCGAGGACGTGCGCGCGGGGCTGGCCCCACAACCGCAGTTCGTGATCTGGCCGGAGGACTCCTCGGACATCGACCCGCTGGCCAACCCCGACGCCGCCGAGCAGGTCGCGCGGGCCGTCGCGGCGATCGGCGCGCCGATATTGGTCGGCACGGTGCTCGATGTGCCCGGCCGCGCCCCGGACAACGCGCAGTACACCAACACCGTGATCGTGTGGAATCCGGTCAGCGGGCCGGCCGACCGCCACGACAAGGAAATCGTGCAGCCGTTCGGGGAGTACCTGCCGATGCCGTGGCTGTTCAAGCACCTCTCCGGCTATGCCGATCGGGCCGGGCACATGGTGCCCGGCCGAAGCAGTGGGGTCGTGCACATCGCCGGGGTACCGGTCGGGGTGTCCACGTGCTGGGAAGTCATCTTCGACCGGGCGCCGCGAAAGGCGGTGCTGGGCGGCGCCCAGCTGCTGGCCGTGCCCGCCAACAACGCGACCTTCAACAAGACGATGAGCGAACAACAGCTGGCGTTCGCCAAGGTCCGGGCGGTGGAGCACGACCGCTACGTCGTGGTCGCCGGAACCACCGGGATCAGCTCGGTGATCGCCCCCGACGGCGCCGACCTGGTCCGCACCGATTTCTTCGAGCCCGCCTACCTGGACATGCAGGTGCGTCTCAAGACCAAGCTGACGCCGGCGACCCGGTGGGGCCCGATCCTGCAGTGGGTTTTGGTCGCAGCGGCCGGAGCGGCCATTCTGGTCGGGATACGGCACAATGGATGGTTCGCGCGTCCGATTCGTCGGAGGTCCAGGCCTCTCGATGAATCGGAAGACGCCGGTACGCCCCCGGGCGAACCCCCGCCCGACGAGGGCGACGCGGAGAGAGCGCAACACACTGCGCCGGCCGAGGGCGGCGATGACGACACACCGCCCGAGCAGGGCGGCCCACCTGATTTCGGGCGAGACAGAGGAGCTATATGACCACCGGCAAGTCGGCGCCCCGGGTCCCGGGCGAGCGTCCCAGCGAGCGCGTCCTGGTGATCATCCCGACGTTCAACGAGCGGGAGAACCTGCCGGTGATTCACCGGCGGTTGACGGCCGCGTGTCCCAACGCGCACCTGCTGATCGTCGACGACAACAGCCCAGACGGCACCGGACAGCTCGCCGACGAGCTCGCGGCGGCCGACCCCGACCGCGTCCACGTGATGCACCGCACCGCCAAGGACGGGCTGGGCGCGGCCTACCTGGCCGGTTTCGCCTGGGGTCTGAGCCGGGACTATTCGGTGCTCGTCGAAATGGACGCCGACGGCAGCCACGCGCCCGAACAGCTGCACCTGCTGCTCGACGCGGTCGACGCCGGCGCCGATCTGGCGATCGGTTCGCGCTACGTCGAGGGGGGAGCGGTGCGGAATTGGCCGTGGCGGCGCTGGGCGCTGTCGTGGACGGCCAACACCTACGCGCGGGTCGCCCTCGGTGTCGGCGTGCACGACATCACCGCCGGCTACCGGGCCTACCGCCGCGAAGTGCTCGAGACGATCGGCCTGGACGGCGTGGACTCCAAGGGCTATTGCTTCCAGATCGACTTGACCTGGCGCACCGTCTGCAACGGGTTCACCATCGCCGAGGTGCCGATCACCTTCACGGAGCGCGAACTCGGCGTCTCCAAGATGAGCGGATCCAACATCCGCGAGGCGCTGGTCAAAGTCACCCGGTGGGGCATCGAGGGGCGATCCTCGCGCCCCCGCGCGATCCGGGCCAATAACCGCGGTTAGCCGCGGCGCCGCGACCGGATCAGGTCGAGTCGCTCCTTGAGCAGCTCTTCGAGCTCTTCGACGGAGCGGCGCTCCAGCAACATGTCCCAGTGCGTGCGCGGCGGCTTGACCTTCTTCGGCTCGGGCAGGTCGCCCTCGATGAGGGTGCCCTCCATGCCGTTGCGGCACAGCCAGGTGCCGGGAATGTCGGCGTCGTCGGCGAAGGGGACCTCGAACTCCTCGCCGTTCTCGGTGCGGTACCGCGCGATCTGACGCGGTGCGAGGTCGTGGTTGCGGTCGGTCTCGTAGCTCACGGCTCCAAGGCGACTGCCTCTAAGGACGCGATCGGCCATGGGTGCTACTCCTTATAGATCCTGTGGGCTGTGGTGCAATTTCCGCTTAGCAAACGTAACGACGGCCCGCGTAGTTCCCAGGCCGACACGCGGCATACGCGACGCGACCTTCAATGATACGGGATTGCCGATCACGGCCGACTAAAGTCGGCAGGCGTGACCCGCCGCGCCCGCCCCCACCCGTGCCGGTGGTGCGGTCGGGACGTGACCGACGCCGGGATGGGCCGTCGCCGCCAGTACTGCCGGCAGTCCTGCCGGCAACGCGCCTACGAGCAACGCGCGTCTTTGAACCGGGGTGAAGCGGGGGCCGTGCCGCCCGACGCGGTGGTGCTGTCGGCCGAGGACGCCGCCGACCTCTCGGATCGCGTTTACCAGGTGCGATGCGCGGCGGAGGACGTTGCCACGGCGCTCGACGAGGGGGCCGCCACGGCCGAGCTGCGGGAGCTGTGCGACGTGCTGATCCGGGCCGCCCGCGCCGCCGACGGTTGGCGCCGGGCGGGCGTCTAACCCGGCTTTGACCACCACCGATGCGTTGCCGAGTACAGTCACGCCATGGGCGGCGGGCCAAGCGTACTCGGGTGGACAGGTCGACGCTCGTCCGCTTTTTGCAGCCGGGAGTATCGGACGTTTTGAAATCCTGCCGGAGTTGGCCATACTCACGAGCGACATTCTTGGGTCGGAGAGCAGCACGACGCTGGTCGAAAAATCCACGAGACCGATTCGTGCAGCAACTTCTGTGACTCGGCAACGGCGCTCGGCAAATGCCGCATCCGGCGGCCATCAGACGGCCCACATGCCAGGTCGGGGTTAGGCGAGGTTAGTAATGGATCAACTCCAGCATGCGACCGAAGCGCTGCGCAAAGCGCTGGTCCAGGTGGAACGCCTGAAGCGCACCAACCGTGCGTTGCTGGAGCGCTCGAGCGAACCGATCGCCATCGTCGGCATGTCGTGCCGATTCCCGGGCGGGGTCGAGACCCCGGAAGACCTGTGGCGGATGGTGGCCGACGGTCGCGACGTGATCACGGACTTTCCCGCCGATCGTGGCTGGGACGTGGCGGGGCTGTTCGACCCCGATCCCGACGCGCGGCACAAGACCTACGCCCGCACCGGCGGCTTCGTGGAGGGCGTCGCGGACTTCGACGCCGCGTTCTTCGGCATCGCGCCGAGCGAGGCGCTGGCGATGGACCCCCAGCACCGGATGCTGCTGGAGCTGTCCTGGGAGGCGCTGGAGCGGGCCGGGATCGATCCCGGCGGTCTTCGCGGCAGCGCCACCGGCGTTTTCGCCGGGCTCATCGTTCAGGGCTACGGCATGTTGGCCGAGGAGATCGAGGGCTACCGGCTCACCGGCATGACCTCCAGCGTCGCGTCCGGCCGGGTGTCGTACGTGCTCGGGCTGGAGGGCCCGGCGGTATCGGTGGACACGGCGTGCTCGTCGTCGTTGGTGGCCCTGCACATGGCGGTGCAGTCGCTGCGCTCGGGCGAGTGCGACCTGGCCCTGGCCGGCGGCGCGACCGTCAACGCCACGCCCACGGTCTTCGTCGAGTTCAGCCGGCACCGCGGGCTGGCGCCGGACGGCCGTTGCAAGGCCTACGCGGGCGCCGCCGACGGCGTCGGCTGGTCCGAGGGCGGGGCCATGCTGGTCGTCGAGCGGTTGTCGGATGCGCGACGGCTGGGGCATCCGGTGCTGGCGGTGGTGCGCGGTTCGGCCGTCAATCAGGACGGTGCGTCGAACGGGCTGACCGCGCCCAACGGCCCGTCGCAGCAGCGGGTGGTGCGCGCGGCGCTGGCCAATGCCGGGCTCGCGGCCGCCGACGTGGACGTCGTCGAGGGCCACGGCACCGGGACCACGCTTGGCGATCCCATTGAGGCGCAGGCGTTGTTGGCCACCTACGGCCAAGACCGCGACGAGCCGCTGTGGCTGGGCTCGATCAAGTCGAACATGGGCCACACACAGGCCGGCGCCGGTGTCGCCGGGGTGATCAAGATGGTGCAGGCGATGCGCCACGAGACGCTGCCCGCGACGCTGCATGTCGATGTGCCCAGCCCACACGTGGATTGGTCGGCGGGCTCGGTGTCACTGCTCGCCGAGGCCAAGCCCTGGCCGGCGAGTCGCGCGCGCCGCGCGGGCGTGTCGTCGTTCGGGATCAGCGGCACCAACGCGCACGTGATTGTGGAGGCGGTGCCCGTCGCCGAGCCCTCGGAGGCCAGCCCGACACCGGCCGTGGTGCCGTGGGTGATCTCGGCGAAGTCCGCAAAAGCATTGCAGCTACAGGCCGCCCGGTTGGCCGAGCATCTCGGCGCGCACCCGGAGCTCGACGTCGCCGACGTGGGGTGGTCGCTGGCCGGCCGCTCGACGTTCGAGCATCGCGCGGTCATCGTGGGCGGCGATCGGGACCGGTTGCTGGCCGGGCTGGACGAGCTGGCCGGCTCTGACGTCGAGGCGCCCATGTCGGTGGTCCGGGGCACCGCGTCCGCCGCGGGCAAGACCGTCTTCGTCTTCCCCGGCCAGGGCTCCCAATGGCGGGGCATGGGCGTCGAATTACTGGACACCGCACCGGTATTCGCGCAACACATCCGGGCGTGCGAGGAGGCTTTCGCCGAGTTCGTCGACTGGTCGCTGACCGACGTCCTGCGCGGTGCGCCCGACGCCCCGGGCATGGACCGCGTGGACGTGGTGCAGCCGGTGCTGTTTGCGGTGATGGTGTCGCTGGCCGAACTGTGGAAGTCGGTCGGGGTCAGCCCCGACGCGGTGATCGGGCACTCGCAGGGCGAGATCGCGGCCGCCTACGTCGCCGGTGCGCTGCCGTTGGCCGACGCCGCGCGGGTGGTCACGTTGCGCAGCAAGCTGCTGCGTTCACTGGCCGGCCCCGGCGGCATGCTGTCCATCGCGTGCAGCACGGAACGGGCCCGGGAACTGTTGGCGCCCTACGGGAATCGCGTCAGCATCGCCGCCGTCAACGGCCGCTCCGCCGTCGTGGTATCCGGCGACGGGGCCGCGCTGGACGAGCTCGTCGGATTCTGCGCCGACCTGGAGCTGCGCACCCGGCGGATCGACGTCGACTACGCCTCACATTCGGTTGAGGTCGAGGCGATCCGGGGGGAGCTCGCCGAGGTCTTGACCGGGCTCGAGCCGCGGTCTTCTCGCACCGCCTTCTTCTCGACGGTGACCGGAAACCGGTTGGACACGGCGGGATTGGACGCCGACTACTGGTACCGCAACATCCGGCAGACCGTTCAGTTCGACCAGGCGGTGCGCAGCGCGTGCGAGCACGGGTTCCGAACGTTCATCGAATCCAGCCCGCACCCCGCGTTGATCGCCGGGATCGAAGACACCGCCAACAGCTGCGGCGGCGACGGCGAGGCGATCGTCGTTCCCACGCTGGGCCGCGACGACGGCGGGCTCGCGAGGTTCCTGACGTCGGCCGCCACCGCGTTCGTCGCGGGAGTGGCTGTGGACTGGCGCGGCGCGCTGGACGGGGCGGGCTTCGTGGAGCTGCCGACCTACGCCTTTGACCGGCGCCGGTTTTGGCTGTCCGGGGAAGGCGTCGCGGCCGACGCCACCGGCCTGGGCCTGGGCACCAGCGAGCACCCGCTGCTGAGCGCGGTCGTGGAGCTGCCGTCCGCCGGCGGGGTGCTGCTGACGGGCCGGTTGTCCGCCAGCGTGCAGGGGTGGCTGGCCGATCACGCGGTCTCCGGTGTGGCGGTGTTCCCCGGCTCGGGGTTCGTCGAGCTGGCGATCCGTGCCGGTGACGAGGTCGGCTGCTCGACGGTCGACGAACTGACGCTGCAGGCCCCACTGATGTTGCCCGCCAAGGATTCCGGCTCGGGCTCGGTCGCCGTGCAGGTGGTGGTGGGGGCCGAGGACGAGAGCGGCCGGCGCGGGGTGTCGATCTTCTCGCGGCACGACGCCGGCTCCGGCTGGGTGTGCCACGCCGACGGCATCCTCGGCAAGGGGTCGGTCGAGCCGGCCGCGGACCTTTCGGCGTGGCCGCCGGCGGGGGCGGTCGCGGCCGACCCGGCCGACGGCTACGAACGGTTGGCGGCGCGTGGCTACGGCTACGGCCCGGCGTTCCGGGGCCTGACCGCGGCGTGGGTCCGCGGCGACGAGGTGTTCGCCGAGGTGCGGCTGCCCGACGCCGCCGGGGGCGTCAACGGGTTCGGTGTGCACCCCGCGTTACTCGATGCGGCGATGCACGCGCTGGTGATGGCCCACCAAATCGCCGGCCGCACAGACGAAGTCGTGCTGCCATTCTCCTGGGAGGGCGTGTCGCTGCACGCCGCGGGCGCGTCGGCGGTGCGCGCGCGCATCGCGCCGGCGGGCGCTTCAGCGGTGTCCATCGAACTGGCCGACGGCCTGGGGTTGCCGGTGCTGTCGGTGCGCGCGATGGCGGCCCGTCCGGTCAGCGAGCAGCAGCTGCGCGCGGCGGTGTCCGGCGCGGGCCCGGACCGGCTTTTCGAGGTGAACTGGTCGCCGGTGACGGCAACCGCGGCGGCCAATGCCGAGCAACCGGCGTATCAGCTGTTCGAATCACTTGCCGCCGAGCACAACCCGGTGGCCCAAACCTATGAGCGCACGCACCAGGCGCTGGCCGCGGTGCAGTCGTGGCTGGCCGACCATGACTCCGGCGTGCTGGTGGTGGCCACCCGCGGCGCGGTGGCATTGCCGGGGGAGGACGTCACCGATCTGGCCGGCGCGGCGGTGTGGGGGCTGGCACGGTCGGCGCAGACCGAGCACCCCGGCCGGATCGTGCTCGTGGATTCCGATGCGCCCCTCGATGACGGCGCGATGGCCACCGCTCTCGCGGCCGGCGAACCGCAACTGTTGGTGCGCGGCGGCAAATTTTACCACCCGCGGGTGCAGGGCAGCCGCGCGGTCGACGGCCTCCTGGTGCCCCCGGCCGACGGGCCGTGGCGGCTGGGCATCAGCAGCGCGGGCACGTTCGAGAACCTTTGCCTGGAGCCGGTGCCCAACGCCGACGCGCCGCTGGAGCCGGGCCAGGTGCGGGTGGCCCTGCGCGCGATCGCCGCGAACTTCCGCGACGTCATGATCACCCTGGGCATGTTCACCCACGACGCGCTGCTCGGCGGCGAGGGCGCCGGCGTGGTAGTCGAAATCGGTCCGGGGGTAACCGAATTCGCGGTCGGCGATTCGGTGTACGGGTTCTTCCCCGACGGCAGCGGCACGCTGGTCGCCGGCGACGTCCGGCTGCTGGTGCACAAGCCCGAAGACTGGTCCTACGCCGAGGCCGCCGCCATCTCCGCCGTCTTCACCACCGCGTACATGGCGTTCATCCACCTGGCCGATGTCAAACCGGGACAGCGGGTTTTGGTGCACGCCGCCGCCGGCGGCGTCGGGATGGCCGCGGTTCAGCTGGCCCGGCATCTGGGCCTGGAGGTGTTCGGCACCGCCAGCCGCGGCAAGTGGGACACCCTGCGGGCCATGGGCTTTGACGACGACCACATCGCGGACTCGCGCAGCCTGGACTTCGAGGAGAAGTTCTGGGCGGTCACCGGCGGGGCCGGCATGGACATCGTCTTGGATTCGCTGGCCGGCGAATTCGTCGATGCCTCGCTACGCCTGGTCGCCCCCGGCGGCGTGTTCCTGGAGATGGGCAAGACCGACATCCGCGACCCCGGCGCGGTCGCCCAGGCATATCCGGGTGTGCGCTACCGCGCCTTCGACCTGTTCGAGCCGGGCCGCCCCCGGATGCATGAGTGGATGCTGGAGCTGGCCGGGCTGTTCGAGGCCGGGGTGCTGAAGCCGTTGCCGGTGACGACGTTTGACGTGCGCCGCGCGCGCACCGCGTTGCGGTATTTGAGCCAGGCCCGCCACGTCGGCAAGGTCGTCATGAGACTGCCGGCCGGGCTGGCGTCCGGCACCGTCCTGATCACCGGCGGCACCGGCATGGCGGGCGCGACGCTGGCCCGTCACCTGGTGGCGCAGCAGGGCGTCCGGGACCTGGCGCTGCTGAGCCGGCGCGGCCCCGGCGCGCCGGGTTCGGCCGAATTGGTCGCCGAGTTGGAGGCGGCGGGGGCCCGGGTGCGGGTGGTCGCGTGCGATGCGGCCGACCGTGCGGCCCTGGCGGCAGTGCTCGCCGATCTGCCGGCGCTGTCGGGTGTCGTTCACGCCGCGGGCGTGCTGGACGACGCGATGATCACCTCGCTGACGCCGGAGCGCGTCGATGCGGTGTTGCGGGCCAAGGTCGATGCGGCGTGGAACCTGCACGAATTGACCCGCGACCGGGATCTGTCGGCGTTCGTGATGTTCTCCTCGATGGCCGGGCTGGTGGGCTCGTCGGGCCAGGGCAACTACGCGGCGGCCAACTCGTTCCTGGACGGCCTGGCCGCGCATCGGCGGGCGCACGGGCTGCCGGCGACCTCGCTGGCGTGGGGGCTGTGGGATCAGGCCAGCGCCATGACCGGTGGGCTGGACGCCGCCGACCTCGCCCGGCTGGGCCGCGACGGCATCCTGGCGTTGTCCTCGGCCGAGGCGATGGAGCTGTTCGACGCCGCGCTGATCGTCGACGAACCTTTCCTGGCGCCCGCCCGCATCGATCTCGGCGCGCTGCGCGCCCACGCCCTCGCGGTACCGCCGATGTTCAGCGACCTGGTCAACACGCCGGCCCGCCGCCGCGTCGACGACTCGCTGACCGCCGCGAAGTCGAAATCGGCTCTGGCGCATCGCCTGCACGGGCTGCCCGAAGCCGAGCAGCACGCCGTGCTGCTGGAGCTGGTGCGCTCGCACATCGCCACTGTGCTGGGCAACACCACCGCCGAGGCGATCGACCCGGACAAGGCGTTCCAGGAGCTGGGCTTCGACTCGCTGACCGCGGTCGAAATGCGCAACCGCCTCAAAACCGCTACCGGACTGGCGCTTTCGCCCACGCTGATCTTCGACTACCCGACACCCAACGGCCTTGCGAGCTACATGCGCACCGAACTCGCCGGAGTGCCGCAAGAGATCACGCATGCCCCCGTCATCCGCGCCACCGACGACGATCCGATCGTGATCGTCGGCATGTCGTGCCGCTATCCCGGCGGGGTGAATTCCCCCGAGGACCTCTGGGAGATGCTGACCGCCGGCCGCGACGTGCTCTCCGAATTCCCGAGCGATCGCGGCTGGAACCTGGCCGCGCTGTATCACCCCGATCCCGACGTTCCGGGCACCTGCTACACCCGCACCGGCGGCTTCGTCGACGGCGTCGCAGACTTCGACCCCGCCTTTTTCGGCATCACGCCGAGCGAGGCGCTGGCCATGGACCCGCAGCAGCGCCTGTTCCTGGAGCTGTCCTGGGAAGCGTTGGAGCGCGCCGGAATTGAACCCGGCGGGCTGCGGGGCAGCGCGACCGGCGTGTTCGCCGGGGTGTACACGCAGGGCTACGGCATCGGGGCCCCGCCGGCCGCCGAGGGCTTCCGGCTGACCGGGCAGTCGTCGAGCGTGGCGTCGGGCCGGATCTCGTATGCGCTGGGGCTGGAGGGCCCGGCGGTGTCGGTGGACACGGCCTGCTCGTCGTCGTTGGTGGCCCTGCACATGGCGGTGCAGTCGCTGCGCTCGGGTGAATCCGATCTGGCCCTGGCCGGCGGCGTCACGGTCAACGCCACACCGGACATCTTCGTCGAATTCAGCCGCATGCGCGGGTTGTCCGCGGACGGCCGGTGCAAGGCCTACGCCGGCGCCGCCGACGGCACCGGATTCTCCGAAGGCGGCGGCATGCTCGTGGTGGAGCGTCTGTCGGACGCCCAGCGGCTCGGGCACCAGGTGCTGGCGGTGGTGCGGGGTTCGGCGATCAATCAGGACGGCGCCTCGAACGGCCTGACCGCGCCCAACGGCCCGTCACAGCAGCGGGTGGTGCGGGCGGCGCTGGCCAACGCCGGGCTGTCCGCGGCCGAGGTCGACGCGGTCGAGGGCCACGGCACCGGAACGATGTTGGGCGATCCGATTGAGGCCCAAGCGTTGTTGGCGACCTACGGGCAAGGCCGCGCCGAGCCGCTATGGCTGGGGTCGATCAAGTCCAACATGGGTCACACGCAGGCCGCGGCCGGCGTCGCCGGTGTGATCAAGATGGTCTTGGCGATGCGCCACGAGACGTTGCCGGCCACGTTGCACGTCGACGAGCCCAGCCCGCATGTGGATTGGTCGCTGGGATCAGTGTCGTTGCTGACCGAAGCCCGGCCCTGGCCGGCGACCCGAGCGCGCCGCGCCGGGGTCTCCTCGTTCGGCATCAGCGGCACCAACGCGCACCTGATCATCGAGGCCGCGCCCACCGGGTCGGAGCGCGTGGCGGAGCGCTCGACGGCGCCGGTGCTGCCGTGGGTGGTGTCCTCGAAATCGGCGGCGGCCCTGGCGGCGCAGGCTTCCCGGCTCGCGACCCACGTCCGCGCCCACGACGAACTCGACGTCACCGATGTGGGGTGGACGCTGGCGGGCCGCTCGAACTTCGAGCACCGAGCCGTCGTCGTCGGTGCCGACCGCGAACAACTGTTGGCCGGCCTCGACGAGTTGGCCGCCGGTGAGGTTGCCTCGGTCGTGCGGGGTACGGCGACCCCGGGCAAGACTGTCTTCGTCTTCCCCGGCCAGGGCTCCCAAATGCTCGGCATGGGAAGGGGTTTGCACGCGGCATACCCGGTGTTCGCCGAGGCGTTCGACGCGGTGCTGGGCGAATTGGACCAGCACCTGCTGCGACCCCTGCGCGACGTCATGTGGGGCCAGGACGAAACCCTGCTGAACACCACCGAATTCGCGCAGCCGACCCTGTTCGCGGTGGAAGTCGCCCTGTTCCGGCTGCTCGAGTCCTGGGGGGTGCGGCCCGATTTCGTGATGGGTCACTCGGTCGGCGAGATTTCCGCCGCGCACGTCGCCGGTGTGCTGTCGCTACAGAACGCGTCGGTGCTGGTGGCCGCCCGGGGCCGGTTCATGCAGGCGCTGCCCGCGGGCGGGGCGATGATCGCCGTGCAGGCCACCGAGGACGAGGTGCGACCGCTGCTGACGCCCGAGGTCGGCATCGCGGCGATCAACGGGCCCGCCTCCGTGGTGATTTCCGGCCCACAAGAGGCGGTCGCCGCCGTGGCCGACCGGTTGCGCGCCGACGGCCGCCGCGTCCACCGACTCGTCGTGTCCCACGCGTTCCACTCCCCGTTGATGGATCCGATGATCGACGAATTCGCGACCGTCGCAGGAGGTCTCGTCGTCTCCAAGCCCACGATCCCGATCGTGTCGAACCTGACCGGGCAACCGGCGAGCGACGACTTCGGAACGGTGGCGTATTGGAAGCGGCACGTCCGCGAAGCCGTGCGATTCGCCGACAGCGTGCGCTTCGCGCATTCGGCCGGCGGAACCCGCTTCCTCGAAGTCGGGCCGAGCGGCGGGCTGACGGCGTCCATCGAGGAGTCGCTACCCGATGCCGCGGTGACCACGGTGCCGGCGCTGCGCAAGGACCGCCCGGAGCCGGTGACGCTGCTCAACGCCGTCGCGCAGGGGTTCGTCACCGGAATGGACGTGGACTGGCGCGGCGCGCTCGGGACCGCCGACTTCGTCGAGCTGCCCACGTATGCCTTTGAACGCCGGCGCTTTTGGCTCTCCGGCGACGGCAGCCCGGCGGATGCGGCCGGGCTGGGGCTGGCCGCCGGCGAACACGCCCTGCTGGGCGCGGTGGTGGACCTGCCGGCCTCCGGCGGCGTCGTGCTGACCGGCAGGCTGTCGCCGAGTGCGCAGGGCTGGCTGGCCGACCACGCCGTGGGCGGGGTCGTGCTGTTCCCCGGTGCGGGATTTGTCGAGTTGGCGATCCGGGCCGGCGATCAGGTGGGCTGCGGCATCGTCGACGAGCTGAATCTGGCGGCGCCCCTGGTGTTGCCGGCCGGCGGGTCGGTCGCGGTTCAGGTCGTGGTTGGGGGCGCCGACGATTCGGGCGCGCGCACGGTGTCGGTGTTCTCCCGCGCCGAGGCGGGATCCGGCTGGTCGTTGCACGCCGAGGGCGTGCTGCGCGCCGGGTCCGTGCAACCGGGCGGGGACCTGTCGGCGTGGCCGCCGGTGGGTGCGGTTCCGGTGGATATCGGCGACGGGTACGAGCGGCTGGCCGAGCGTGGCTACGGGTATGGGCCCGCGTTCCGCGGCCTGACGTCGATGTGGCGCCGCGGTGACGAAGTGTTCGCCGAAGTCGCGCTGCCCGAGGGCGCCGGAGTGTCGGCGGCCGGGTTCGGTGTCCACCCCGCGATTCTCGACGCGGCGCTGCACGCGGTGATCCTGGCATCGGACGGCGGTGAGCTCGCCGAAGGTTCGATGCTGGTGCCCTTCTCGTGGCAGCGGGTGTCCCTGCACGCCGCGGGCGCGGCGGCGGTACGCGCGCGGATCGTGCCGGTGGGCGAATCGGCCGTATCGATCGAATTGGCCGACGGCCTGGGGCTGCCGGTGCTCTCGGTGGCCTCGATGGTGGCCAGGCCGGTGACCGACCGGCAGCTGCTGGCGGCGGTGTCGAGTTCCGGACCCGACCGGCTCTTCGAGGTGGTCTGGTCCGCTCAGCCGCTGGCCGCGGTGCAGCCGGTGTCGGTGTCCACTTGGGGTGCAACGGATTCCGAGGCCGCGGCGGTGCTGTTCGAATCGGCGCCGGTGGACGGGGACGTCGTCACGGAGGTACACGCGGCCACCCGCGCGGTGCTGCCGGTGCTGCAGTCGTGGTTGGCCCGCGAGAGGGCGGGAACGCTGGTGGTGTCCACCCGGGGCGCCATGGCGTTGCCGGGGGAGGACGTCACCGATCTGGCGGGCGCGGCGGTGTGGGGCCTGGTGCGCTCGGCCCAGACCGAGCATCCCGGCCGAATCGTGCTCGTGGACACGGACGCGCCGCTGGACGACGACGCGATAGCAGCGGTCTTGGCGCCGGCCGAGCCGCAGGTGTTGCTGCGCGATGGGACCGTCTACACCGCGCGGGTGCACGGCAGCCGCGCCGTCGGCGGCCTTTTGGTGCCACCCGACGACGGTCCGTGGCGGCTGGGCATGAGCAGCTACGGCACGATCGAGAACCTGCGCCTGGAGCGGATCCCCGACGCCGACGCGCCGCTGGGCCCCGGTCAGGTGCGGGTCGCCGTGTCGGCCCTCGCCGCCAACTTCCGCGACGTGATGATCGCGCTGGGCCTCTACCCCGACCCGGACGCCGTAATGGGCATCGAGGCCTCCGGTGTCGTGGTCGAGATTGCTTCGGACGTCGGCCGTTTCGCCGTCGGCGATCGCGTCATGGGCCTGTTCCCGGACGGCTCCGGGACGATCGCCACCACCGACCGGCGGCTGCTGGCCAGGGTGCCGGCCGGCTGGTCACACACCGCGGCCGCGACGACGTCGGTGGTGTTCGCCACGGCGCGCTACGCGCTGGTCGACCTCGCGGGCGCCCGGCCCGGTCAGCGGGTGCTCGTGCACGCCGCCGCCGGCGGGGTGGGCATGGCCGCAGTGCAGCTGGCCCGCCACCTCGGCCTGGAAGTGTTCGCGACGGCCAGCCGTGGCAAGTGGGACACGCTGCGGGCGATGGGCTTTGACGAAGACCACATCGGCGACTCGCGCAGCCTGGATTTCGAGGAGAAGTTCCGGACGGTCACGTCCGGCCGAGGCGTGGATATCGTGCTCGACTCGCTGTCCGGCGATTTCGTCGACGCCTCCCTGCGGCTGGTCGCCCCCGGCGGCATATTCCTGGAGATGGGCAAGACCGACGTCCGTGACCCCGAGGTCGTCGCCCGCGACCACCCCGGCGTGCGCTACCGCGCCTTCGACCTCTTCGAGGCCGGACCCGAGCGCATCGCGCAACTGCTCGACGAGTTGGCCGCCCTGTTCGGCGACGACGTGCTACAACCGTTGCCGGCCACCCGGTTTGACGTGCGGCGCGCCCCGGCCGCGTTGCGCTACCTGAGCCAGGCCCGCCACGTCGGCAAGGTCGTGATGACCATGCCCGACGCCTGGATGACGGGCACGGTGTTGATCACCGGCGCGACCGGCATGGCCGGTTCGGCGTTGGCGCGCCACGTCGTGACCCGGCACGGCGCGCGGCACCTGGTGCTGATGAGCCGGCGCGGCCTGGACGCGCCGGGCGCGGCCGAGTTGGTGACCGAGCTGTCCGCGGCCGGCGCCCAGGTGCAGGTGGTCGCCTGCGACGCGGCGGACCGCGAGGCCGTCGCCAAGGTGCTCGCCGAAATCCCGGTGCAGCGACCGCTGTCCGGCGTCATCCACGCGGCCGGCGTACTCGACGACGCGGTGATCTCGTCGCTGACGCCCGAACGCATCGACGCCGTGTTGCGCGCCAAGGTCGACGCGGCGTGGAACCTGCACGAGCTCACCCGAGAGCTCGACGTGGCCGCGTTTGTGATGTTCTCGTCGATGGCCGGGCTGGCCGGAGCGTCGGGCCAGGCCAACTACGCGGCGGCCAACTCGTTCCTGGACGGGTTGGCCGTGCACCGGCGCAACCTCGGGCTGCCGGCGATATCGCTGGCATGGGGCCTGTGGGATCAGGCCAGCGCCATGACCGGCGCGCTGGGCGCCGCCGACCGCGCCCGGTTCGGCCGGGACGGAATCGTCGCGATGTCCTCCGACGAGGCGCTGGACCTGATGGACACCGCCCTGATCGTCGATGAGCCGTTCATGCTGCCGGCCCACATCGACCTCGCCGCGCTGCGCGTCAAATTCGACAACGGCACGCTGCCCCCTATGTTCATCGATTTGATCAACGCGCCGAGCCGGCGTCAGGTCGACGACTCGCTGGCCGCGGCAAAATCGAAATCGGCCCTGCTGCAACGCCTGGAGGGACTGCCCGAGGACGAACAGCAGGCGGTGGTGCTGGACCTGGTGCGCTCCAACATCGCCACGGTGCTGGGCAACTCCAGCCCCGAGTCCATCGATCCGGATCGGGCGTTCCAAGAGTTGGGCTTCGACTCGCTGACCGCCGTGGAGATGCGTAACCGGCTCAAATCCGCCACCGGGCTGGCCCTTTCGCCGACCCTGATCTTCGACTACCCGAACTCCGCGGCGCTGGCCGGCTACATCTACCGCGAGCTCGTCGGCACCTCGGATCAAAGCGCCCCGGCCGCCGCGCCCGGCGAGGCCGAGATCCAGCGGGTCGTCGCGTCCATCCCGGTCAAGCGCCTGCGCCAGGCGGGAGTGCTGGAATTGCTGCTCGCGTTGGCCAACGAAGCCGACAGCGGCGGCCAGGCGGCTCCCGCGGCGACGACCGAAAAGGACATCGCCGACATGGACCTCGACGCGCTGGTCAACGCGGCATTGCGGGACGATGACGACGACGAGTAGCCCGCGCCGGCGACGATGCAGAGCGCAGCGATGCGGAGAAGCGGCGCCATGAGCGGGGCGGGGCAGTGAGAATCGCGATCACGGGGGCCAGCGGCGTGCTCGGCCGCGGCCTCGCCGCCCGGTTGCTCGGCCAGGGCCACGAGGTTGCCGGTATCGCGCGACACCGACCCGAAAGCTGGCCGACCGCAGCCGAATTCGTCGCGGCGGACATCCGGGATGCGGGAGCGGTGAGCCGTGCCCTCGCCGGCGCCGACGTCGTCGCGCACTGCGCATGGACACGCGGCAGCGAGCAGGTCAACGTCGGGGGAACGCTCAACGTCCTCGAGGCGATGGCCGAAACAGGTACCCGGCGCATCGTTTTCCCGTCGTCGGCACAGGTCTACGGCGGGGGAGAAGCCCCGAAAACCGAGCACGACGCGAGAACTCCGGTCAGCGCCGACGGCCGGCACCAGGCCCGCGTCGAGCAGATGCTTGAGGATTCAGGCCTGGAATGGGTCGCCATCCGCTCCGCGCTGATTCTCGGCCGCGGTGTCGACAACTGGGTGCGCCGGCTGTTGGCAGCACCGGCGTTTCCCGGACGGGCGGCCGATCGTCGCCTGCAGGTGGTCCACCTCGACGACGCGCTCCGGCTGTTCGACCGGGCGATCGTGGACACCGAAATCGGTAGCGGCCCCGTTAATCTCGCCGCCCCGGGCGAGCTGACCTTGCGGCGCGTGGCCGCCGCGCTGGGACGCCCGATCGTGCCGTTGGGCATACGACCGGCCGAACTGCGGGTGGTGCAGGACGCCCCGTTCATGGATACCGCGCGGTTGCGCGACCAATGGGAATTCCGGCCGGCATGGAACTCCGGCGAATGTGTCGAGGATTTCGCCGTCGCGGTACGCGGCCGGGTCACGGTGGGCAAGCGGGTGTTATCGCTGCCCTGGCGGATGACCAGCATTCCAGACCTGCCCGCCGTCGACGCGCCCAGCGAGGACGGCGTGAAACCCGATTGGGCCGGCCCGGCGGGGGATAACGGTGAGTTCGACACCCCGATCGACCCGCGCTTTCCCACTTTTCTGGCCACCAACTTGTCGGAGGCACTGCCCGGGCCCTTCTCTCCGGCGTCGGCCTCGGTCACGGTGCGCGGGCTGCGCGCCGGCGGCGTGGCGATCGCCGAGCGGCTGCGGCCCGGGGGCA
The DNA here is from genome assembly GCF_059812165.1 of Mycobacterium sp. NGS69. Taxonomy (NCBI): domain Bacteria; kingdom Bacillati; phylum Actinomycetota; class Actinomycetes; order Mycobacteriales; family Mycobacteriaceae; genus Mycobacterium; species Mycobacterium sp. NGS69. The sequence continues at coordinate 402,655 of NZ_JCALCD010000007.1, read as the reverse complement.
TCATCCAGCGCGAAATCGCGATGCGCACGGTCGCGGTGTTCGCCAACCGGCTCTACGGCGCCATCACCTCGGCGCATTTCATGGCCGAAACGGTGCCCTTCGCCAAGCCCGCGACGATCGTCAGCAACAGTGGGTTCTTCGGCCCCAGCATGGCGTCGCTGCCGATCTTCGGTGCGGAGCGTCCACGCTCCGAAACCGGCCGTCTCCGAAGGCAACTGCGGACCGTTCGCAACATCGGGGTGTTCGGCGTCAACCTGCTCGGCCTGTCCGCCGGGTCGGCCGCCGACACCGACGAGTTCGTTGCCGATGTCGATCGCCTGGAACGCCTGGCCGACGGCGACATCGCCCGGCTCGACGATCGCCGGCTGCTGAGCCTGATCGCGCTGGCGCGCGACGATGTGGTGCACGGCTGGGTGCTGGCCTCGGCGTCGTTCATGCTGTGCGCCGCGTTCAACGTGTTGTTGCGCGGTTTGTGCGGGCGAGACACCACCGCGCCTGCGGGTCCGGAATTGGTCAGTGCGCGATCGGTCGAGGCGATGCAACGGTTGGTGCTCGCCGCACAGCGCGACCCCAAAGTGGCGGCGCTGCTGGCCGAGCCGGGGGAGCGGCTGGGCAAGCTGGCCGTCGAGGCGCCGGAGTTTCACGCCGCGGTGCTGGCCGAGCTGGCGCTGATTGGGCATCGCGGCCCGGCTGAGCTCGAGATGCTGTCGACCAGCTACGCCGACGATCCCGAGTTGCTCGTCCGCATGGTGGCCAGGGCGATGAGCGCGGCTCCCACACCGCAGCCAGCGCCCGCCCGGATTCCGCTGCGGGCCAAGTCGATCGCGCGTCTGGCGGGACACCAACTTCGCGATCGCGAAGTCCGTCGCGACAAAGTGGTGCGGGCCAACTGGGTGCTGCGCAACCTGATGCGCGAGTACGGGCGCCGGTTGGTCGCCACCGGAATTCTGCAGACCGCCGACGATGTGTTCTATCTGCTGGTCGACGAACTTGACGCGCTGCCGCCGGATGTCGGGGACCTGGTGGCGCGGCGTCGAGCCGAACGACGCAGGCTGGCCGCCGTCGTTCCGCCGACGGTGTTCAGCGGCAGCTGGCAGCCAACCACGGCGGCGCCGGAGACGCTGGCCGGCGGGGACACCCTGCGCGGCGTCGGGGTCTGCGGGGGGCGGGTCCGTGGGCGGGTGCGGATCGTGCGGCCCGAGACGATCGACGACCTGCAGCCCGGCGAGATCCTCGTCGCCGAGGTCACCGACGTCGGCTACACCGCCGCCTTCTGCTACGCCGCGGCCGTGGTGACCGAACTCGGTGGTCCCATGTCACACGCCGCCGTGGTGGCGCGCGAGTTCGGGTTCCCTTGTGTGGTGGACGTTCAGGGAGCCACCAAATCGTTGCCGGCGGGCGCCCTCATCGAGGTCGACGGCAGCACGGGGGAAATCCGCGTGCTGGACGCGCGCCCCGAAGAGGCCTAGTCGCCTTCCCGACCCTCCAGGGTTGACAAAGGTTCTGAACACGGCACGATCAGTCATCACCCCTCGTCGGAAGGATCGGACTAATCGTGCGCAGAGTGATTCAATTCTCGACCGGCAACGTGGGCCGGCATTCGTTGAAAGCGATCGTCGGCCGACCGGATCTGGAACTCGTCGGCGTGCACGCCGCCGGCGCAGAGAAGATCGGCCGGGATGCTGCGGAGCTTTGCGGATCGCACGAACCGACCGGCGTCATCGCGACCGACGACATCGACGCCCTCGTCGCCCTCGGCGCCGACTGCGTGGTGTACACGGCGCAAGGAGAGACCCGGCCCATGCAGGCCATCGAACAGATGGCCAAGTTTCTCGCCGCGGGCATCAACGTCGTCGGCACCTCGATGGTCTGGCTCGTCGCACCCCACCACGCCGACGACTGGTTGCGGGTGCCGCTGGAGCGCGCCTGTGCGGCCGGCAATTCCTCGCTCTACGTCAACGGCATCGACCCGGGCTTCTCCGGCGATACATTGGTCCATTCCGCGGTCAGCCTCACCACCCGCGCCTCATCGATCACCGTGCAGGAGATTTTCGACTACGGAAACTACGACGACGCCGAGTTCACTGGGGCTGCAATGGGTTTCGGAACAACCGCGGACGACGAGCCGGCGATGATGTTCCTGCCCGGGGTGATCGTGTCGATGTGGGGCGGTCAGGTACGGAGCCTTGCGGACAACCTCGACATCAAACTCGACGACGTTCGGCAGCGCTTCGAACCCTGGTACACGCCGGAGCGCATCGACTGCACGATGATGACGGTGGAACCGGGTCAGATGGCCGCGGTTCGCTTTGCCACCGAGGGCGTTCTCGACGGCAAACCGGTGATCACCCTCGAGCACGTGACCAGGCTTACCCCCGCCGCGGCGCCCGATTGGGAGTTCCCGCCCGAGGGACATACCGGCGTGCACCGCGTCGTCGTGGAAGGCGAACCGCGGGTGGAGATCAACACCCACGTGTCCCACCCGCTTTTCGACTCCACCGATGCCGGCTGCATCTCGACGGCGGCTCGGGCCGTCAACGCGATCGATTGGGTGTGCCGCGCGCCTCAGGGACTCGTCGCCGTGGAAGACATCCCGCTGCCCGCGACGATGCGCGGCGTGATGTGGAACGACCCCGGGCCGACCGGCAGCTGATCCGCTTAGATGCGCCAGCTACCGGGCTCCGAGATGCGCAGGGCGGCCCCGGCAGGTAGGGGCTTTGGCTCGGTGGTAGATATCGCGCCGAGGATCAGGGCCACGTAGCGGCGCCAGCCGTCGCTGTCCGGGTCCATCGTCGGCAGCACCGCATAGAGCATCGCGATCAGGCGCGGAAGGTCCTCGGCAACCAGATCGGCGCGAACCAGCCCGGCCCGCTGACCGCGGCGAGCGAGCTCGTAGAGCGCTTGGTTCAGCGAGTCCGAAATGTCGGGGGTGAGCGACCCGGCCCGGTGCGCGGCGGTCAGCAGGTGGCGTTCGCGGGCGCCGAGTCCGATTGCCGCTTCGATCAATTGGGTCAGGCCCTGCAGCGGGTCTTCCGCGCGCCGAGCGTCCTCGATCGCCGGCGTGAGGTCCTCCGCGACGCATTGATCCAGGGCCGCTTGCAGCAGGTCGGCCTTAGCCGGGAACCTGCGGTAGAGCGTTCGTTCGCCGACCCCAGCGCGACGGGCGACGGCTTCCATGGGCGCGTCGGGCCCCAGTTCGCCGTAGACGGCCCGCGCGGCGCGCAGGATGCGCCCAACGTTGCGGGCGGCGTCCGCCCGCAACGGCCGGTCCTCGACCGCGGTCATCTGCACAGCCTAACTGACGGTTGACTGCCAACTACCTGGGTTCTACGCTCCATATAACTGGCAGATAACTGACACTTAGGGCGGAACCGCTGATATGTCAATGATTTCCGAGACGGACCTTCCCGTCATCCCGGCCCGGCGTGCTGCCCATTGCCCACTCGCGCCGCCACCCGAGTTCACCGAGTGGCGCAACGAGCCGGGGCTGCGTCGGGCGATCTACCACGGCCAGCCGGCCTGGGTGGTCAGCCGCTACCGCGACATCAGGGCCGCGTTGCTCGATCCGCGCCTGTCCGCGGACACGATTCCGGCGGCGATGAAGCCGGCGAGCCCGGACAACACCGTCCCGGTGATGTTCGCGCGGGTCGACGACCCGGAGCATCATCGGTTGCGGCGCATGCTGACCGGTGATTTCACCTTTCGGCGCTGCGAGAGGATGCGACCGCAGATTCAGGAACTGGTTGACCAACACCTCGACGAGATGATCGGCAAGGGCCAGCCCGCCGACCTGGTGCGTGACTTCGGCCTGCCGGTGCCCTCACTGGTGATAGCGCTGCTGCTGGGTGTGCCATCCGAGGACCTGGGGTTTTTTCAGCACCATTCCACGCTTGGGCTGGAGTGGACGACGACCGACGAGCAGCGGGCGGAATCCTTCGGGGCGATGTACGCCTACATCCAGGAACTAGTGGATCGCAGGGCGGACGATCCCAGCGATGACCTCATCGGCCGCCTGGTTACCAACTACGTCGCGACCGGCCAACTGACCCGCGAGACCGCGGCGATGACCGGTGCGGTCATGATGCTGGCCGGCCACGAAACCAGCGCCAACATGATTTCGCTGGGAACGGTTGCGCTGCTTGAGCATCCCGACGTCTTCGAGCGGCTCGGTGAGACCGACGATCGTGCCGTTGTCGCGAACATCGTCGAAGAGCTCATGCGCTATCTCAGCATCGTGCACAGCCAGGTGGACAGGGTGGCGACCGAAGACATGACCCTCGGCGGTCAGTCGATCCGCGCCGGAGACATGGTCTTGATGAACCTGCCCGCGGGAAATTGGGATAGCGATTTCGTCGGGAACCCCGAGACATTCGACGCCGATCGGAATACCCGCGGACACATCGGATTTGGCTACGGCGCGCATCAATGCATCGGGCAAAACCTTGCCCGCGTCGAAATGCAGGTCGCGTTCGCCACGCTGGCGCAGCGCCTACCCGGGCTGAAGTTGGCGGTACCCCCGAATGAGCTGAAGTTCAAGGAGGCCGACATCTACGGGATGAAAGAACTTCCGGTCAGTTGGTGACCAACGAGCTGCGGTTCGACGAGCAGGTCGCCGTGATCACGGGCGCCGGCGGCGGCCTGGGCAGGCAGTACGCGCTGCTGCTCGCATCCCGCGGCACGCGCGTCGTCGTCAATGACATCGGGGGGTCGGTAACCGGGGATGGCGCCGACGGCAACGCGGCACACGCCGTCGTCGACGAGATCCGCCGGCGGGGTGGCGAGGCCGTCGCCGATTCCCACAGCGTGACGACTCCCGAAGGCGGAGAGGCGATTATCGACAGCGCCTTGCGCGCGTGGGGGCGGGTGGACATCGTGATCAACAACGCCGGGATCGTCGGCGACGCGCCGTTCGCCGAGATGACCGCCGACCGGCTCGAACCGCTCATCGACGTGCACCTGAACGGCGCGTTCCACGTGACGCGACCCGCGTGGGCAGTCATGCGCGAACGGCGCTACGGCCGGATCCTGAACACCTGCTCGGCGGCCGGAATCCTTGGCGCCGAACGCATGAGCAACTACGGCGCGGCGAAGACCGGCCTGATCGGATTCACCCGAGTGCTGGCCGCCGAAGGGGCGGCCTACGACATCAAGGTCAACGCCATCGCACCGATCGCCTACACCCGGATGCTGGCGCGCGAAGTCGAGCACGCGACCGGACAGCAGGACGACCAGGCGGCACAGGCGGTGTTGGATGACCTTGTGGGCCAATACCTTCAGAAGCTCGACCCGGCCCTGGTGGCTCCGGTGGCGGCATTCCTGGCGCACCGCGAGTGCCCGGTTTCCGGCGAGATCTACACGGTCGGCGGCGGGCACGTCGCCCGCTTCTTCATCGGCAGGACAAAGGGTTTCCACCGGCCCGCACTGTCCGCCGAGGACGTGCGCGATCACCTCGACGAGATTCGGGACGAGGCGGGCTATACCGTTCCGGGCGGGCCGGCCGACGAGATGACGGAGTTGTTCGCGACCATCGCGGGCCGGCCGGGCTGACGCTCGGCGCTACCTGCGGACCAGGCGCCCTGCCGCCGAGCGTGCAATGCACGACGTTTCCTCGGCGTGTCGCGTCGCGAAATGCACACTCGCGCTGAGGTCAGCGGGCATAAAGCCGTCACCGGGACTTGAAGGTGGCGCGCCAGATCAGGAAACCGATGCCCACGGCGGCGCCCAGCACTACCGCGGCCAACACGGTCTGGAACGCATCGATCGCGATCCAGCTGGGCTCATAGGAGCCGGTGGCGCCCACGCATTCGAAGCTCACGCTGGTCCCCGACTGCCCGGGTTTGTAGCTGTAGCCGGTGGTGTCGTACGCCAGCTGGGATCCGCGGTCGCAGACGAAGGGGCTCGTCCACAGCGCGCTCGACGGCATCAGTGCGGTCAGGGAGGCGGCGGCGCCGACGCAGAGGCCGAGGGTCCCGAGGATCGCGCCGATGCGGTCGGGCCACCCGCGCAGGCCCAACGGCCGCCGGCGGCCCTGCGCCGCTTGGCGCCTCGAGCCGACCTGTTGCGAAAACCCGGGCGGCGGTCCAATGAAGGCCGGCGCGCTGTATTCCGGTGCGGTGCCCTGCCCGGAATAGACCACCGAGTGCCCGACCTTGAACGTCGCCTTGCCGTGTTTGAAGATGTTGTCGATCTGTTCCTGCGACAGGCCGGCCTGGGCCGCGGCTTGCATGAATGCCGCGCGATGCTGAGCCATCTCGGGCCCGGAAGGCCCGCCGGGGCCCGCCGGCCCACCGGAGCGCAAACCCTCCCACAACGACTCCGCGTACTGGCGGGCGCGGTCGTCGGCACCCTGGCCCGCACCCGCCTGCACGGTGAAGAACGACGGCGACGGCCCCTCGACGCGGTTCGGCTCAGCGGCCGCCTTGGCCTCGGCCAGTTGACGTTCCAGCTCAGCGATGCGGGTTTGCTCCGCGAGCTGACGCTCCAGGTCAGCGATGCGCTGTTCGGGATCGTCGGAGTCCATCGGCAAATGGTCCCACGCCAAAACGGCGGGTGCAGCAAATTTTGGACGCCATTCAGCAGCCGAACGCGGCGCCGACCCCGTCCGGCGGTGGCACCGACTTCAGGCAACCGAACGGCTGGATGCCGGCGGCGGCGAACCGCACCGCCGACTGATGGGCGTAGTTCACGCAGAGCAGGCCCGAATCGTCGGCGCGGCAGCGGTAGTCGCCGAATGACAACGAATCCCCGTTCGCCAGTTCGGGCCCGTTGCCGTTGAGGAACGGACCCGGATCCGCGCGCGCCGACCCGACCTGGAGGGTCGTTCCGTCGAAGTCCACCCAGCCGCCCTTCCAATCGCCGTAGGCCGTGTCCGGGCGGGGCGGGGGATTGGTCAGGACGACCAGACACGCCAGTGCGGCGCCGGTGTGCTTGGAATCGGTCATGCACGACACTTTGCCCGCCTGGACGGTCAGGGCGACGTCGTTGCCGAGCGGCGTGGTGGCGCCTTCGCGGACCGCGCTGTGGTAGCGGCCGGGATCGGCGGGGTGAGCTGCCTCGATCCAGGCGATGACGTCGGAGATCGCGGCTCCGGGCCCGGGGGCTCCGGACGGTCCCGGGGGTTTGCTGCCGGACGGTCCGGCCGACGTGGTCCCCGAAGCCCCTGTCGTCGGCGCCGTGGTGGTCTGCGGCTGCCCCGAGTTGCCGCCGAGATGCGAGCATCCGGCGACCAGCAATGGCACGGCGACCAGCGCGGCGATCCGCATCCCGCCAGGCTATCCGCCACGCCCAGCGATTCGCTCGCTACCCGCGCACTACCCCCGGAGTGTCGGCTACCGTCACTGGTATGCATGAGCGCACCGTTCGCGCCCGCACCACCGCCGGCATCGTCGAAGGGTTCACCCGCGACGGCGTAAACCGGTGGCGGTCCATCCCTTACGCCCGCCCGCCGGTGGGCGGACTGCGATTCCGGGCGCCGCAGCCGCCGCCGCCGTGGTCGGGCGTGCGGCACTGCCACGGCTTCGGCAACTGCGCGCCGCAGCAGCGCCGCTACACCATGCTCGGCGTCGGCCGCTATCAGCCGATGAGCGAGGACTGCCTCACCCTCAACGTCGTCACGCCCGAGGTCGCGGCGGACGAGCCGCTGCCGGTGATGGTGTTCATCCACGGCGGCGGCTACATCATGGGCAGCTCGGCCACACCGCTGTACGACGGCGCCGCGCTGGCGCGCCGCGGTTGCGTGTACGTGTCGGTCAACTATCGCCTGGGCGCGCTGGGGTGCCTCGACCTGTCGTCGCTGTCGACGCGCGACACGAAAATCGACAGCAACCTGTACCTGCGCGACCTGGTGATGGCGCTGCAGTGGGTCCAGGACAACATCGCCGAATTCGGCGGCGACCCCGGCAATGTCACAATCTTCGGCGAGAGCGCGGGCGCCTGCATCACCTCCACGTTGCTGGCCGTGCCCGCCGCCGAAGGCCTTTTTGCGCAGGCGATCTCGGAAAGCCCGGCGTCAGGGTTGGTGCGGTCGCGGGAGATCGCCGTCGAGTTCGCGAAGCGCTTCGCCGGACTGCTCGGAGTCCGCCCGCAAGACGGGACGCACGCGTTGCTGCGGGCGTCGGCGGCGCAACTGGTGGAAACCCAGCACCGGCTGATCGACCAGGGCATGGAGAACCGACTGGGCGCCTTCCCGATCGGTCCCGTCGTCGGCGACGACGTCCTGCCCGTCGACCCCGTCGAGGCGATGCGGTCCGGCCGGGCGCACAAGGTGCCGCTCATCGTGGGCACCAACGCCGAGGAGGGGCGCCTGTTCACCCGCTTCCTCAAGATGTTGCCGACGAACGAATCGATGATCGAAGAGCTGCTCGCCGACACGGAACCGGCTGCCCGCGAGCGCATCACCGCCGCCTACCCCGACTACCCGGCGCCGTCGGCGTGCATTCAGCTCGGCGGCGACTTCGCGTTCAGCTCGGCGGCCTGGCAGATCGCCGAGGCCCACGGCAACCACGCGCCCACCTACCTCTACCGCTACGACTACGCCCCGCGGACGCTGCGCTGGTCGGGCCTGGGCGCCACGCACGCCACCGAGCTGCTGGCCGTGTTCGACGTCTATCGCACCCGGTTCGGTGCCCTGCTGACCGCCGCCGCCGACCGGCGCGCGGCGCTGCGGGTCAGCAACCACGTGCAGCGGCGGTGGCGTTCCTTCAGTCGCACGGGGTCGCCGGGCGACGACTGGCCCGTCTACACCCGCGCCGACCGCGCCGTGATGGTGTTCGACCGCAAGAGCCGGATCGAGTTCGATCCGCATCCGCACCGCCGGATCGCCTGGGACGGCTTCTCACTTGCGCAGTGACCTGGCACGCTAGACCCTCATGCACGCCGACACCGAGCAAGTCATCGACCGACCCGATAACCTCACCGCCTCCTGGCTGGCCGCCGCGATCGGCTCCGGACCCATTGCCGACTTCGCCGTGGAGCGCATCGGCACCGGACAGATGAGCGAGTGCTACCGCGTCCGGCTCACCTATGTCGATTCGGAAGCCGGGGGGCCGGAGTCGGTGGTGCTCAAGGTCGCGGCCTCCGATCCGGTGAGCCGGCAGACGGGCTCGGCCCTGGGCCTCTACGAGCGCGAAGTCCGCTTCTACGGCGACATCGCGCCGCGCCTGGGCGGCCCGATCGCGCCGTGCTACCACGCGGCCGTCGACACCGCCACGGGCGTGTTCGATCTGCTGCTCGGCGACGCCGGGCCAGCCGTCGTGGGCGACGAAATCGCCGGTGCCACACCGGAACAGGCCCGCATCGGCGTCGTCGAATTGGGGCGGCTGCACGGCCCGCTGCTGGGGGACCCGTCGCTGGCCGACGCGCCGTGGCTCAACCGCGAAACGCCGCTCAACCAGGCGATGATCGCGTCGCTGTACGCCGGCTTCGTCGACCGGTATGGCGACCAGATCGCGCCCGAGCACCGCGTCGTGTGCGAGCGCCTGGTCGCCGCGTTCGACGGTTACATCGCGGCCGAGTCGGAGCCGGGCCGGATCCGCGGGCTGGTGCACGGCGACTACCGGCTGGACAACATGCTGTTCGGCACCGAAGGGGCCGACCGCGCGCTGACCGTGGTCGATTGGCAGACGGTTTCCTGGGGTCCGGCGTTCACGGACCTGGCGTACTTCCTCGGCTGCGCGCTGCGCGGGCAGGACCGGCGGGACCATTACGACGAATTCCTGCGCGCCTACCACGACGCGCTGGGCCCGGAGGCCCCGGTCAGCCTGGCCGAGGTCGGCGAAGGTGTCCGGCGCCAAAGCTTTTTCGGCGTGATGATGGCGATCATCTCCTCGATGCTGGTGGAGCGCACCGACCGCGGCGACCGGATGTTCATGACGATGCTGCAACGCAACTGCGAACACGTGCTCGACACCGACGCGCTGGCCACGCTGCCCGCCGCGACAAAGCCGGAGCCGCTGCGGCCGTCGGACGACGACGAACTCGCCCACGTTCCGACGGATGAGCCGTTGTGGAGCGAGAGCTGGTACGCCGACTTCGCCGATCCGGCACAGGGATTGGGCGGCTGGTTTCGCCTCGGCCTGATCGCCAACCAGCAGCACGCTCTGGTGCACGTTCTGCTGTGCGGCCCCGACATGGCGACCGTCGCCGTCGACGCCGAGATCCCGCTGCCGGCGGACCCGTGGCTGTTGCGCACCGACGCCTTCGAGCTGGGCCACGCCGCCGGCGCCCCGCTGCAGGCCTATCGGGTCGACGTGCGCGCGCAGGCCCGCGCCTACCCCGACCCGTCGGCCTTGTTGCGTGGCGAGCCGGGCGCTCCCGTCGAGATGGCGATGAACTTGGTGTGGGCCACCGACGGCGCCCCGTACAAGTACCGGGTGACGACGCGCTACGAAATCCCTTGCACCGTCTCCGGAACCGTCACGATCGGCGACACCACCTACCGTGTCGATTCGGTTCCCGGGCAGCGCGACCACTCGTGGGGGGTGCGCGACTGGTGGAGCATGGACTGGATCTGGAGCGCGCTGCACCTCGACGACGGCACCCACCTGCACGGCGTGAACATCCGCATCCCGGGCGCGCCGACCTTCAGCATCGGCTACGTTCAGGACGCCGCTGGCGGTGTCACCGAACTGGACACCGTCGCGTCGCGGGAATCGTTCGGCGACAACGGGTTACCGCTGAAGGCGACCGTGGACCTCAACCCCGGTGACATCACCGCGGACATCGCGGTGCGCGGCCACGCCCCGGTCCGCATGGTCGCCAAGGACGGGCGCGTGAGCCAATTCCCGCGCGCGTGGGTCAGCGTCAAAACCGCGGACGGCCGCAGCGGTGTCGGTTGGGTGGAATGGAACCGCAACCTCGCCGAATAGCGGCCGGGCCACCCGTCGTGGTGATGGGCGTCTCGGGATCGGGCAAGTCGACGGTGGGCATGGCGCTGGCGCGACGGTTGGCGGTGCCGTTCGTGGACGCCGACACCCTGCACCCGCCGGCGAACATCGCCAAGATGACCGCCGGCGAACCGCTCGACGACGACGATCGCCACCCCTGGCTCGACCGGGTCGGCGAGTGGTTGGCCAGCCACCGCGACGGGGCCGTGGCGAGTTGTTCGGCGCTCAAACGCAGATATCGCGATCAGTTGCGCGCCCACTGCCCCGAGGTCGAGTTCCTGCATCTGGCCGGTTCACCGGAACTGATCGGCGGCCGGCTGGCCGGGCGGTCGGGCCATTTCATGCCGGCCGCGTTGCTGCGATCCCAGTTCGACGCGTTGGAGCCCCTCGGGGCCGACGAGGCGGGCGTGACCGTGGACGCCGGCCAACGAGTCGACGCGATCGTCGACGCCTTCGTGGCCGGTGGCTGACCCGTGTACGCGGTCGCGGTCGGGCTCGTCGTGGCGCTGCACTTCGCCTTCATCGGCTACGTCGTCATCGGCGGTTTCCTAGCCCTGCGCTGGCGGCGCACCATCTGGCTGCACGTGCCGGCGGTGATCTGGGGCGCGGCCATCGCCACGAAACGGACGGACTGCCCGTTGACGTGGGTGGAACGCTGGGCCCGCCACCTGGCCGGCATGCCGCCGCTGCCGCCCGACGGATTCATCGCCCACTACGTCACCGGCACGCTCTATCCCGCCGGCTGGCTGACGGGTGTGCAGCTCACCGCGTTCGCGCTGGTCGTGCTGTCGTGGGCGCTCTACGTTCGCCGCCGGGCCGCGGCGCGCCGCGACGTGTAGCATTATGCTACAGTCTGTAACGGAGTGCTGCAGGAGCGGAGGAAGGTCATGGCAGAGGCCCTCGATCGCGTCACGCGCGTTGCCGCCGATCTGATGGACAGCGCGGCGTCCGAGGGCGCCCGCCAGAGCCGGTCGGCCAAGCAGCAACTCGACCACTGGGCGCGGGTCGGGCGCGCGGTATCCAGCCAGCACACCAGCTCGCGGCGGCGGGTGGAAGCGGCGTTGGCTGGCCACCTGGCGACCGGCGAACTCACCGTTGAGGAGGGCGTCGTGTTCAACGCCGAGATCTCGGCCGCCATCGAGGAAAGCCTGGCGCGCACCAACTACGGGGCGGCGCTGGCCGGCCAGGGGATCACCACGGTGGCCCTCAACGACGCCGGCGACATCGTCGAGCACCGACCCGACGGCACCGAGGTGGTGCTTTCGGGCAAGCGCTGACCGCGCGGGACGATGAATCGACTGGACCTGGTCGTCGGGCCGAACGGCGCCGGCAAGTCGACGTTTATCGCGTTCACCCTCTCGCCGCTGTTGCCCAGAAGCTTCGTCGTCAACGCCGACGAGATCGCTCGGCAGCGCTGGCCCGAGGACCCGGCGTCGCACGCGTATGCGGCCGCGGAAATCGCCGCCGACACGCGCGCCAAGTTGATCGAGCTGGGCCGGTCTTTCATTGCGGAGACGGTCTTTTCGCATCCCTCGAAGCTGGACCTGATCCGCCGCGCGCGCTGCGAGGGCTTCACCGTCGTCCTGCACGCGCTGCTTGTCCCGGAAGACCTTGCCGTCGAGCGGGTTAGGCACCGTGTGCTGGCCGGCGGCCACCACGTGCCCGAGGACAAAATCCGTCAGCGGCACCGCCGCTTGGGTGCGCTCGCCGCAGACGCCGTCGCCCTATCCGACATCGCGACCGTCTACGACAACAGTCGCCTCCGCGGGCCGCGCATCGTTGCCCAACTGAGCGGCGGTGAGCTGGTCGGATCGCCCGTCTGGCCGGAATGGGCGCCAGAGGAACTGCCGGCGCGCTGGCCGAGCTGAACGCGATTACCAGGGGCGCCGGCGCCGACGGGTTGGAACGCCGTCGCCCACCCGGTCGCGGGCGGTGTCGGCCAGTTCGCTGCCCCGCGCGGCCGCCGTGTTGGCCAACTCGATGCCGCGCAGGCGCGCGATCTCGGCGAGCTCCACGCCGCGGTCTCGCGCCGTGTCGGCGAGTTCCTCGCCGCGTTTGCGCGCCTTCTTGGCCAGTGGGGCGCCCTTTTCCGCGGCGGTGCTGGCGAGTTCGCGGCCGCGTTCGAGGGCGGCCTCGGCGTAGGGGGCGCCCCTTTCGGCGGCGGTGCTGGCGAGTTCGCGGCCGCGTTCGAGGGCGGCCTCGGCGTAGGGGGCGCCCCTTTCGGCGGCGGTGCTGGCCAGTTCCCGCCCGCGTTCGGCGCCGACCTGCAGGCCGTGCACGATCTTCTCCCCGAGCTCGGTCAGTTCGCCGTCGTCAGATCCGGGCAGCGCCGACGACACCCGCTCGGAGAGCCGTTCCGCGGCCCGGCGTCCCCGCCAGCCCAACGACGGCTTGCCGGCCGTGTCGGCGGACGCGATCATCAGTCCGCCCACCAGGCTGAGGTCGGTCAGAAAGTCCTTGCGCTTCTGGGCTTTCAGCTGCGGGTCGCTCTCGCTCCAGAACATGTGCGCGCCGAGGTTGGCCGGTAGCACCGTGAAGGCGAGCGCCGCCGAGGCGACGCGCGGCGCCTTGCCGATGGCGAGCAGCAAGCCGCCGCCGATCTGGACGGCCGCATTGATCTGAGCGAACGTCTGGGGGTCGCTGGGAATGCTGCTCCCCACCGGATCCGGCAGGGCGCGAAGACCGTCGACCGCCGGCGCCGCGGCTTCGGCCGCCGGCTTGGGATTGAGCAGCGAGTCGATTCCCTGTCCGATGAACACCGCCGACAGCAGGGGCCTCGCGATTCTGCGGATCAACATGGCAGCTGGGTTACCCGGCCGCCCGGCACGCAAACCGCCGGGGCCATCGCCCCTGCTCGCCGCGCCGGCCACGGGCCCGGCGATATGGTGGAGCGCGTGCGGGCGTTGATCGTCGTCGACGTGCAAAACGACTTCTGCGAGGGCGGCTCGCTGGCGGTGAATGGCGGTGCGGCGCTGGCTTCCGCCATCTCCGATTATCTCGCCGGCAACCCCGGTTACGACCACGTCGTCGCGACCGCAGACTTCCACGTCGACCCAGGCGTGCACTTCTCCGAGCACCCCGACTACCGGTCGACCTGGCCCCCGCACTGCGTCGCGGACAGCCGCGGCGCGGATTTTCACCCCGGCCTCGACACCGGCCGCATCGAGGCGGTGTTCCGCAAGGGCGACTACGCCGCGGCGTACAGCGGCTTCGAGGGCGCCGACGCCGACGGGACCCCGCTGCTCGAGTGGCTGCGCCGGCGCGGCGTCGACGAGGTCGACGTGGTCGGCATCGCCACCGACCACTGCGTGCGGCGGACCGCCGAGGACGCGGCGAGGGCAGGCCTGACCACCCGGGTGCTGGTGGACCTGACCGCGGCCGTGGCGGCGGATTCGGCCGCCGAAGCGTTGGCCGAGATGCGAAGCCTCGGCATCGAGCTGGTCGGCGGCCCGTGATGGTGGTGCCCCTGGATCGCGACCGCCTGCTCGCCGCAGTGGAGCGCTCGCCGCAGGCCGCCGCGGCGCACGACCGCGCCGGATGGGTGGGGCTGTTCACCGGCGACGGACGGATCGAAGACCCGGTGGGATCGCGCCCGCACGTCGGGCATTCGCAGATCGGCCGCTTCTACGACACCTTCATCGGGCCCCGCGACATCAAGTTCCACCGCGACGTCGACATCGTCGTCGGCACCGCCGTGCTGCGCGACCTCGAGCTCGAGGTGTCGATGGGCTCGAGCGTGACGATGTACATACCCGCCGTCCTGCGTTACGACCTCCGAGAAGACAACGGCCGCTGGAAGATCGCCCATTTGCGGGCCTATTGGGAGCTGCCCGCCATGATGCTGCAGTTCCTGCGGGCCGGGACGCGGGCGGCGTCGCCGGCCGTGCAACTGTCGCGCGACTTGCTGGCCAATCAGGGATTCCGGGGGACCACCGGCTTCCTGGCCGGATTTCGGCGCGTCGGTGCGCGGCGCAAGCGTGTCGCGGAGGCCTTCCTCGGCGCTGTCGCCCGGAAAGAGACATCCGCCGCCCTGCGCTCACTATCGCCAACGGCCGCAATAACTTTGGGCGACAACGACCGGCTCGATGTCGCCGAACTCGTCGAACAGCTCGACGGCGCCGGCTGGGCCAAGGTGATCGGCGCGGGGACCACCGTCGCGGTTTCGGTCAGCTCGGTTCACGGGCGCGGCATCGTGCTGGTCGACGTGGCCTGGCCGGGAAACGCGATCGACCGGATCCGGTACTTCCCCGCCTGAGGGCACCAATTGTTCCCGGCGGGGACAAGTTAGCCAGTGCCGGATGTTTCTATGTCTTGTCAGGCAAGTGATACTGCCGTAGAAATAGCTGTCACTGAATGGAGGCGGGCGATGGGTGTGCTGCGGATCTTCGGAGTGGGCGTGGCGTTCACCGCCGTCCTGACGGTGGGAACGGCCTGCACCGTGACCACGACGTCGTCTTCCTCGTCGAGCTCATCCAAGCCGGCGTCGTCCACCACGACGCCGTCGAGTTCGGCGACATCGACCACCACGTCCAGTGCGCCGCCGTCCGGCGTTGCACCGCTGGGCGACTACACCTACCTGCTGTTGCAGGCGAGCGACATCGGGCCCGACACCGCGACCACGGCGCCGCCCGTGCAGAACCCCGGCGGCATCGCCGGAGCCGGCGTGACGTACGCCAACCCTGATCGGACGCGGAGCATCGACGACCTCGTCGTGGTCTTCACCGACCCGGAGACCGCCGCACAGCAGGCCAAAGAGCGCGCGTCGTCGTACGGCAAATACGTCACCGGCACCCCCCAGCCGTTCGAGGTCGGGACTAACGGCCTGATCGCGGTGGGGACGTCGCCCGACAACTCCAAATCGGTGACGTATGTGACGTTCGCCGAGGGAAGGGTGGGCGTCGACCTGGAATTCGACAGCGCGCCGAACGATCCCGCCCCGCGCGAGGTCGTGCTGGACATGGCCCGCAAACAGGACCAGCTCGTCAAGGACCGGTTGCCCGCCTAGCAGGGTTCAGCGCGCGACCGTCAACGCCAGTGTGGCCGCCGACAGGCACAGGTAGGCGCCGGGAAACGCGATGTTGTAAAAGACGCGTGCCCGCAGGTGAATGACCACCGCGCCGACGAAGAACATCACCAGGCCGGCGGCGGCCGCAATTCCCAACGCGCGCAAGCCCACCAGCCCGACAACCAGTCCGGCGGCCCCGGCCAGCTTCACCGCCGCCAGTGGCGCCAACCACGAGCGCGGTACCCCCACCTCGGCCGAGTTCGCCAGGACGAATCCAGCGGGGATCAGGTCGGCCACGGCTACGGCGGCGGTGACGACGGCGGTTGTCAGCGTGACGGCGATGTAGGCGGCATGCATTTTCGTCAATCCCTTGTCCGACAGGTGTTTCCGCAGCGGCGAGCCGGATGGCCGCAGCGCGCGGTGCGGCGCACAATCGGTAGGGTCATGGTGCTGGTCTCCTTTTGCGACAGAGAGTTCGATGGATGCGTTCACCTTCTTGACGACTCCCGTGCGGAAAAGGTGACCCATGAGCGCACCGAAGGATCTGGCGGATATCGCGCAACGGTTCGACGCGGACCGACGACACCTGAGGTCGGTCGCGTATCAGCTGCTCGGGTCGGTGGCCGACGCCGACGACGCGGTCCAGTCGGCGTGGCTGAAGGCCAGCCGCAGCGGATTCGAAGCCCTCGCGGACATCGACAACCTCACCGGCTGGTTCACCACCATCACCGCCCACGCCGCCGTCGACCAGCTCCGGGCGCGGGGGCGGCGCGCCGAGCAACCGCTCGGCGATCCCACCGAGCTGGACCGCCTCGTGGGGACCGCGTCGGCGCCGGCTGACGAGGGCGCGCTGCTCGCGGACTCGGTCGGCAGCGCGCTGCTCGTCGTGCTCGACCGGCTCTCACCCGCGGAGCGGGTGGCGTTCGTGCTGCACGACGTGTTCGCCATGCCGTTCGAGAAGGTCGCCGCCCTGCTGGACCGGTCGCCGGCCGCGGCGAAGAAACTCGCAAGCCGGGCCCGCGGGCGCCTGCACGCCCGTCCGGCGGTCGAACCGGCCCGCGCGGCCAGGCACCTCGAGGTCGTCGAGGCGTTTTTGGCGGCCTCCCGCGGCGGCGATATCGCCACCCTGCTCGAGCTGCTGGCTCCCGACGTGGTGCGCCGGGTCGACCCGGCGCTGGTCCCCGCCGACGTGCCGACCGAGGTGCGCGGGGCGCGGGAAGTGGCCGAGGAGACCCGCCGCTTCACCCGGCGCGCACGGGCCGGTGTGGTCCTGCTCATCGACGGCATCCCCGGCGTCGTGCTCGCGCTGCGCGGGCGCGCGCAGGCCATGCTGCGGATCGCCATCGGCCCCGACGACCGCATCCACACCATCGACATCACCGGCGATCCCGACCGGCTGCGCCGGGCCGTTCTCACGCTCCCGGTTACCGGGCAAGATCGGGAGCACCATGCTCGATAAGCCGTTCGGGCGACGAGGCCTGCTGCGCGGCGCTGGCGCGCTCACCGCGGCGTCGCTGGCGCCCTGGACCGCCGGCTGCGCTCACGACGACGACGCGCTGACCTTCTTCTTCGCCGCCAATCCCGAGGAGCGGGATCGCAGGATGCGCATCGTCGACGAATTCCAGCGCCGCCATCCCGACATCAAGGTCCGGGCGGTGTTATCCGCGCCGGGCGTGATGCAGCAGTTGTCGACGTTCTGCGCCGGCGGCAAATGCCCGGATGTGCTCATGGCGTGGGAATTGACCTACGCCGAGCTGGCCGACCGCGGGGTCTTGCTGGACCTCAACACCATGCTGGGTCGCGACCAGGCCTTCGCGGCGGAACTGAAGTCAGACGGCATCGAGTCGCTGTACGACACCTTCGCGTTCAACGGGGGCCAGTACGCACTCCCGGAGCAATGGTCCGGAAACTTCCTGTTTTACAACAGACGGCTTTTCGCCGAGGCCGGCGTCGCGCCGCCGCCCGGAACGTGGGAGCGGCCGTGGACTTTCGCGGAATTCCTCGACAACGCCCGCGCCCTGACCAAGAGAAACGGATCGGGGCGCACCACCCAATGGGGCTTCGTCAACATGTTTGTTTCGTACTACTCGGCCGGGCTTTTCGCCATGAACAACGGGGTGCCGTGGTCCACCCCGCTGAAGAACCCCGTCCACTTCAACTTCGGCGACGACGCCTTCATCGAGGCGGTGCAGTTCTACGCCGACCTGGCCAACAACCACAGGGTGGCGCCCAACGCATCCGAGGTGCAGTCGATGTCCACGCCCGATCTGTTCGCGGCGGGCAAGGCGGCGATGGCGCTCGGTGGCCACTGGCGATACCAGACGTTCATTCGAGCCGACGGCCTGGATTTCGATGTCGCGCCGTTGCCAGTGGGACCCCGCCGAACGGGACAGGCCGCCCGCTCCAACATCGGTTCCACCGGGCTGGCCATCTCCGCGAGCAGTCAACGCAAGGAGCAGGCGTGGGAATTTGTGAAGTTCGCGACCGGCCCCGTCGGCCAGGCGCTGACCGGTGAATCCACCCTGTTCGTGCCGGTGCTGCGCTCCGCGCTCAACTCAACCGGATTCGCCGAATCACACCACAGGATCCGCAACCTCGACGTGCTCACCCAAGGGCCGGCGTCGTCGGACGGGATGCCGGTCACCCCGGCGTGGGAAAAGATCGTCGCACTGATGGACCGTAGCTTCGGACCCGTGCTGCGCGGATCCCGCCCGGCGACGTCGCTGACCGCGCTGTCGCCCGCGCTCGACGAGGTGCTGCGCACGCCATGACATCGGTTGACACGCCCACGGTGTCCGGTCCGTCCCGGCGACGCGCCCGCGCCGGTCGCCTGTTCGTCGCA
This sequence comes from Mycobacterium sp. NGS69, assembly GCF_059812165.1. Taxonomy (NCBI): domain Bacteria; kingdom Bacillati; phylum Actinomycetota; class Actinomycetes; order Mycobacteriales; family Mycobacteriaceae; genus Mycobacterium; species Mycobacterium sp. NGS69. Next base: position 383,925 of record NZ_JCALCD010000007.1, on the reverse strand, counting down.
CCCAATTTGGCCGCGGTCGCGGTGTTCATGCTGTTTCCGCTCGGATTCTCGCTCTACATGAGCTTCCAGCGGTGGGACGTCTTCAGGCCACCGAAGTTCGTGGGCCTGAAGAATTTTGAAGAGCTGTTCACCTCTGACCCGCTGTTTCTGATCGCGATCCGCAACACCGTGATCTTCACCCTTGGCACCGTTGTGCCGACCATCCTGATCAGCCTCGTGGTGGCCGGTGTGCTGAATCGGAAAGTCAAGGGCATCGGCGTTTTTCGCACGATCGTCTTCCTGCCTCTGGCCATCTCGTCGGTGGTGATGGCGGTCGTGTGGCAGTTCGTCTTCAACACCGACAACGGGCTGCTCAACATCATGCTCGGCTGGGTCGGGATCGGGCCGGTCCCGTGGCTGGTCGACCCCAAGTGGGCCATGGTTTCGTTGTGCATCGTCAGCGTCTGGCGCAGCGTGCCGTTCGCCACCGTCATCCTGCTCGCGGCGATGCAGGGGGTTCCCGAAAGCCTCTACGAGGCGGCCAGGATCGACGGCGCGGGCGAGATACGGCAATTCGCGTTCATCACGGTGCCGCTGATCCGCGGGGCGATGTCGTTCGTGGTGGTGATCTCGATCATCCACGCGTTCCAGGCGTTCGACATGGTCTACGTCCTCAACGGCGCGAACGGCGGGCCCGAAAGCGCGACCTATGTGCTGGGCATCATGCTGTTCCAGCATGCGTTCTCCTTCCTGGAATTCGGCTACGCGTCGGCGCTGGCCTGGGTGATGTTCGCGATCTTGCTGGTGCTGACCGTGGTGCAGTTGCGCCTCACGCGGCAGCGTTCTTTGGGGGCTTCCGGTGGTCTTGGCTGAGCGGGTGTTCAAGCGCAACGTCTTTCGCGCCGTGCTGGTGTACACCGCGCTGATCGCGATCGCGTGGTGCTGGCTGTTCCCGATCGCCTGGGCGGTGTCCGGCTCGCTGAAAAGGGAGGGCGAGGTGACCGAGCCGCGGCTCTTGCCGGCGCATCCGCGGTGGTCCAACTACACCGAGGTGTTCTCGCTGATGCCGTTCTGGCGCATGTTTTTCAACACCGTGCTGTACGCCGGGTGCGTCACGGCCGGGCAGGTCTTCTTCTGCTCGCTGGCGGGATATGCGTTCGCGCGACTGCAGTTTCGGGGCCGGGAGACGTTGTTCGTGTTGTACCTGGGCACGCTGATGGTGCCGCTGACGGTGACGGTGATCCCGCAGTTCATCCTGATGCGGACCCTGGGCTGGGTGGACACCCCGTGGGCGATGATCGTGCCGGGCCTGTTCGGCAGCGCCTTCGGCACCTATCTCATGCGGCAGTTCTTCCGCACGCTGCCGACCGAGCTCGAGGAGGCGGCGATCCTGGACGGTTGCTCCCCGTGGCAGATCTACTGGCGCATCCTGTTGCCGCACGCCCGGCCGGCGGTGCTGGTGCTCGCGGTGCTCACCTGGGTCAACGTCTGGAACGACTTCTTGTGGCCGCTGTTGATGATTCAGCGCAACAGCCTGGCGACGCTGACGCTCGGCCTGGTCAGGCTGCGCGGCGAATACGTCGCCCGCTGGCCGGTGATCATGGCCACCTCCATGCTGATCATGGTGCCTTTGGTCGTCATCTACGCCTTCGCCCAGCGCTCCTTCGTCCGCGGCATCGCCGTCACCGGAATGAACGGATAGCCATGGCATCGGTCAGTTTCGAGCGGGCGACGCGGCGCTATCCGGGTGCGGATCGGCCCGCGCTGGACAGCCTCGATCTCGACGTCGGGGACGGCGAATTCGTCGTCCTGGTCGGACCGTCCGGCTGTGGCAAGACGACCTCGCTGCGGATGGTGGCCGGACTGGAGACGCTGGACGCCGGGCGCATCCGGATCGGGGACCGCGACGTCACCGATGTCGACCCCAAGGATCGCGATGTGGCCATGGTGTTTCAGAATTACGCGCTCTACCCGCACATGACCGTGGCGCAGAACATGGGCTTCGCGTTGAAGATCGCCAAGACCCCGAAAGCCGAGATTCGCGAGCAGGTTCTGGCCGCGGCGAAACTGCTTGACTTGCAGCCCTATCTGGATCGCAAGCCCAAAGACCTGTCCGGCGGGCAGCGCCAGCGGGTGGCCATGGGGCGAGCGATCGTGCGGCGCCCGCAGGTGTTCCTGATGGACGAGCCTTTGAGCAATCTCGACGCCAAGTTGCGCGTGCAGACCCGCAACCAGATCGCCGCGCTGCAGCGACGGCTCGGCACCACCACCGTGTACGTCACCCATGACCAGGTCGAGGCGATGACGATGGGGGACCGGGTCGCCGTGCTCTGCGACGGGGTGCTGCAACAGTTTGCGACGCCGCGCGAGCTCTACCGCAACCCTCAAAACGTATTCGTCGCGGGGTTCATCGGGTCCCCGGCGATGAACCTGTTCACCCTGCCCATCGCGGACTCTTCGGTGTCGCTGGGGGACTGGCCGATCCGGGTGCCGCGTGAGATCGACGGTACCGCAAGCGAGGTCGTCGTGGGTGTTCGCCCCGAACACTTCGAACTGGGCGGCCTCGGCGTCGAGATGGAAGTCGACGTGGTCGAGGAGCTGGGGGCCGATGCCTATCTCTACGGCCGAATCACGGGGTCGGGCAAGGTGATCAGCCAACCCGTCGTCGCGCGCGCCGACGGGCGTCAACCGCCGGAGAAGGGCAGCCGGGTGCGCCTGCATCCCGAACCCGGGCACTTGCACTTCTTCGGCACCGATGGCCGCAGAATTTGTTGAGCAGCTATGCGCTCGCGCACCCGATCGCGTGCAGCCGACGTTGCACGCGCGCGATGTCATCGTCGGAGGGCATCGCGTTGGTGACGTGGGTGATCGCCACCCCGACATCGGCGCTGCTGATCGGCGCACATCTGCGCATGATGAGTTCTCTTGTGATGGTGTTGATCTCGTCGTTCGATACGCGCCGGTGCGACAAAGCCGCCAGCGGCGCGAAACCGGTCGCCGGCATGCCGGTGGGGTACCCGGCGCGCAAAAAAGCGACGATGCTCGAAACCCAATGGGACAGGTCCATAACGTCCACCTCGCTCACCGCCACACGCTGTGCATTAGCGGCACTTAGCAACCTAGCAGCGGCAACGCCATCAGCCCGGTAAGACCACGCAGTTACTTACGACTAATTTATGGATTTTTCAGACTTGCGGCCGAACCCTTAGTGGTTTACCAATTTCGACACGGTGGCGCGCCGCAACCCTGTTTGGCCGCAACGCTTCCTAGGATTGCCGGGTGGTTGATCGCTATGGAACTGATGTCCTCGCCGCGGGCCGGCGCAAGCCCCGTTCGACCGAGCACCCGGCCGATCTCGGCCTGGTCGTCGAGGACGCCGAAACCGGCTATGTCGGTGCGGTGGTGCGAGTGGAATACGGCCGCGTCGACCTGGAGGACCGGCACGGTCACACCCGCGGCTTTCCGCTCGGCCCAGGCTTTTTGCTCGAGGGGCGCCCGGTGATCCTCACCGCGCCGCGCCGCGCGGCACCCGCCACCGCGGGCAGGACGGCGTCCGGCTCAGTCGCGGTGCCCGGCGCGCGTGCCCGGGTCGCCCGGGCGGGCCGGATCTACGTCGAGGGCCGCCATGACGCCGAACTGATCGCACAGGTATGGGGCGACGACCTGCGCATCGAGGGCGTCGTCGTCGAGCACCTCGGTGGCATAGACGATCTGGTGGGCATCGTGGCGGAGTTCGGGCCCGGCCCGGGGCGCCGGCTGGGCGTCCTCGTCGACCACCTCGTCGCGGGTTCGAAGGAGACGCGGATCGCCGAGGCGGTGCGCCGCGGACCGGGCGGGGGAGACACCCTGGTCGTCGGCCACCCCTACGTCGACATCTGGCAGGCCGTGAAACCGCAGCGCCTCGGCCTGGAGGCCTGGCCGGAGGTCCCGCGGCACGTCGAGTGGAAGCACGGTGCCTGCGAGGCGCTGGGCCTGCCGCACGCCAACCAGGCCGATATCGCCCGGGCGTGGCGCCGCATCCGCTCGAGCGTGCGCGACTGGAACGACCTGGAACCGGCGCTCATTGGCCGCGTCGAGGAGCTCATCGACTTCGTGACTCAACTGTCCAGCGAGTGACCGGGCGGTTACATCCCGGGGAATCAACGGCCCCAACGTGATTCAGCGACTGTCCTCCGTCCCGGCCAGTTGAGGACTAAAGCCTCACGACCGACGCCCCGCCGCCCGATAGCGTCGCTGGTGACGAAGGGAGAACGAAGTGTCTGAATCCGTGAAACGCCTGGGCATCGTCGTCGCGGTCGACGGCTCGCCCGCATCGAATGCCGCCGCGTGCTGGGCGGCACGCGAGGCGGCAATGCGGAACGTTCCACTGACCGTCGTCCACGCGGTGGCAACCCCCACCGCGACCTGGCCGCCGGTTCCGTACCCGGAATCGCTGGCGGTACGGCTGGAGGACGACGGCAAGAAGGCCATCATGCACGCCATGAAGATCGCCGAGGATGCGATGCCGGAGGACGGAAAGGTCGCCATCGGCCGGGAATTGGTCTACTCAACCCCGGCGCCGACCCTGATCGAGATGTCCAATGAGGCGGAAATGGTCGTCGTGGGCACCTCCGGGCGGGGCTTGTTGGCCCGCGGCGTGCTCGGATCGGTCAGCTCGACCGTGGTGCGGCATGCGACGTGTCCGGTGGCGGTCATCCGCGACGAGGATCTGCCCGACCAGAACGCTCCGGTCCTGGTCGGAATCGACGGCTCGCCGACGTCCGAACACGCGACCGAGCTGGCGTTCGACGAGGCCTCCCGTCGGGGCGTCGACCTGGTCGCCCTGCATGCGTGGAGTGACGTCACGACCGAAGTTCCATTCCTGGATTGGGCGACCGTGGAGGAGGAGGGGCAGCGCAGTCTCGGCGAAGCCCTGGCGGGCTGGGGCGAACGCTACCCGGATGTGACGGTGCGCCGAGTGATCGTGCGCGACCGGCCGGCGCACCACCTCATCGAGGCGGCGGAATCGGCCCAACTAATCGTGGTCGGCAGCCACGGCCGGGGCGGTCTCACGGGCATGCTGCTGGGCTCCGTCAGCAACACGCTGCTGCATTCGGTCCGGATTCCGGTGATCGTCGCCAAGCCGGCGCCGGCGGCCTAGCGCCTTCCCCCACCGCGAGCAGACGCAGAATCGCACGCCCAAGCCGTTTCGCGTGCGATTCTGCGTCTGCTCGGCGGTTCAGCGCGCGTGCAGGACGGTGGCCGCCCATCCGCACAGCGCGGCGAGGTCGCGACCGGCGCGCATGACCGTCCCGTCGGGGCGCACCAACGCCGCGGTGGCGCGGTCACCGCGCAGCCACGTTTCGAGCGCGCTGCCGGGTTCGGCGGCCACGACAACAACGCCGCGGCGCCGAAGGAGGGCCTCGTCGCCGGCGCTGGGCTGGATTGCGGTGATCAACGCGAAATCGGTGCCGACGACGTCGTCGAGCCGCCGACCGTTGGGCAGCAGGGGGTTCGGGCACAGCGTGCCGGCCAGCTGGCGCGGTCGGCGCGGTTTGAACACCAGCGCGGAGGCCCGCAGTGCCGGTGTCGTCGAGTCGATCACCTTGTCGCGCAGGCCGGGGATCAACCGCAGCCGGGGCAGCACCAGGCGACGCGCTGCGCTGCCCAGCCGCCCGCCGCCGGTCATCGCCCACCCGACGCCCAGCGCGAGCCGAATCATGTGCCGGGCGTGCGGCTTGCGTTCCTGCTCATAGGAATCGAGAACGCTTGCGTCGAGCGTGCCGTTGCGAACCCCGGCGAGCTTCCAGGCCAGGTTGGCCGCGTCCCGCATTCCGGCGCACAAGCCCTGCCCGATGAATGGGGGAGTGAGGTGCGCGGCGTCGCCGAGGATGAAGACGTTGCCGCGCCGCCACCGATCGGCGAGCTGCGCGCGGAACGTGTACTCGGTGATGCGCAGCAGCGTCATCTCCGAGTCGGCAACCTCGGCGACCCAGGGCGCGATCAACGGTCGCAACGCCGCCAACGTGCCGAAGTGGTCGGCGGTTTCGCCGTCCAGCAACCGGAACTCCCACCGATAGCGGCCGGGTCCGATGCGCATGTAGGTTCCGGCGCGCACCGGGTCGCACACCTGGTGCACCCCGTCCCACTGCTGCAGGTTGGAGTCGCTGGCGATGTCGACCACCAGCCACCGCTGCTCGAACTTCAAATTCCGCATGGCCGAGTCGATTTCGGTGCGCACGATGCTGTTGGCGCCGTCACAGCCCAACACATAGTCGGCGTCGATATGGTGCACCCGGCCATCGGTTCGGTCGCTGAAGGTGACCCGGGCGCCGCGCCCGGTGTCGCGTACGGCGGTGACCTCGGCGTTGCCGCGCAACTCGGCGTTCGGATACCGCTTGAGGTTCGTGCGGAGCAGCACCTCGAACTCGGGTTGGTCGAACATGTTGGCCTGGGGAAACCCGTTGCGACTCTGGCTGGGCTCGCGGTGGAACTCGCCGAGCACCCGGAACCGGTTGTCCACCAACCGCAAACCGAGGGTGGGCCGCGAGATCGCCGCGAACTCGTCGGCCATGCCGAGTCGCGCGATGACGCGATAGATCTCGTCGTCCAAGTGCACGGCGCGCGGCTGCGGGTACACGTCGGGCCAGCGGTCGAGGATCAGACTGTCCACCCCGTGCTGTGCCAGCAGGGTGGCCGCCGTGACACCGGTCGGTCCGGCGCCGACGATCACCACCGGAACGTGCGGAACGGCGTTGTCGCTCACTTGAACCGGACTTCGGTGCGCTGCGTGCCGAGGTCGATGGCCCCGTCGTCGGTGGCCACCGATGCCTCCACGACGTCGCCGTCGTTGAGGTAGTTGCGGTTGCCGGCCTGACCTTTGAAGAACATCTTCCATTTCACTGCAGGCGGCAACAGGTTCGAGATCATCTGCACCGGCTTGGGCGGAGCGCTGAGCGCGGTGCCGACCGGGGTTCCGGTGAGCACCAGGTCGCCGGGAGCGAGTTCCTGAAACTGGGTGAGCGATTGCAGTGCTTCCAGCGGCCGATAGAGCATGTCGCCGTCGACGAGTGCGTTTTGCCGCTCCTGCCCGTTGACGCTCAGCCGCAGCCGCAGATCACCGAAACGGTCGAGCTCCTCGGCCGTCAGCAGCACCAGCTCCGGACCGACCGGCGTGAACGTCGGATAGGACTTGGCCTCGTAGAACTGGGTTTGGGGAAGCTGGATGTCGCGCGCGGAAACGTCGTTCGTCACGACCAGCCCGGCGATGAATTCGGCGAGGTTGGCTTCGGAAATCGTTGTGCCGATGGGGACTTCGCGGCCGATGACCAGCCCGATCTCCACTTCGTAGTCGAGGAACCTGACGTGCGCGGGTTTGACGATCTCGTCGAACGGACCGGTGATCGACGCCGACGCCTTGCGGAAGAACGTCAGCGGTATGGATGCGGGGTCCATCCCGGCGTCTTTGACGTGTGACGCGAAGTTGGTCATCTGTGCGATCACCCGGCAGGGCCGGGTGACGGGGGAGACCAATGCCAGGCTGTCCACCGCGACGGGCTCGCCGCCGGCGGCGGCGGCGATGGCGGCGCGGTCGGCCAGGAGGGCCCCGGTGGTGGTGGCGGCGGTGTCGATCTTGACGGCGCCGTTGGGGGTCTTGAGAAACCAAGCGTCGAGGGTGTGCAGCACGGAAATTGTCATGAGGTGGGCACTTTCAGTAGGCCGGCAACGCGGTTGACATCGAATTCATTGCGTGCACGCAACGCGCTGATGATCGAAACCAGCTCACGGGGAACCGATTTCAGGTCCGTTCCGAGGAAGTCCCTGGTCGCAGGCGGCCCCCACTGGGCCAGTCCGGACGCGCTGAAGGGCGCCCATCCCGGTTCGAGGGTGTTGTCGAACAGGTCGCCGTCGGCGAAGTGCTCGACCAGGAAACCGTCGGGATCGCGCCAGTAGTCGAAGATTTGGCTGCCCTGGATGTGCCTGCCGATTCCCCACGAGCGGAAATATCCTCGGTCCTTGAGGTATTCGCCGCCGGCGGCCAGCGCGTCCAGGTCGCTGACCTGGTATGCCGAGTGCACGTAACGGTTGGCCGGCCCTAGGGCCATCGCCAGCGTGTGGTGATCGGCCGGAGTCGCTCCTCGGTCGCACCGGATGAAGCTCATGGTCGGGCCGCGGTCGCGCTGGCCCGGGAAGAACATGAAGTCGCTGACTATCAGTCCCAGGTTGTGCAGGTACCAATCCAGCGCCTCGAGGTACTTCGTCGACTGGACCACCAGGTGGCCCAGCCGCTGCACCCGGGCCGGCACGCGCGGGGGGCGTTGGGTGGCGTTGGTCCGCGGCGCGTCGGATCCGAAGTTGAACGTGTGAGGCCGCTGGCCGGGCAGCTCGGGCAGCTCGTGCATGCCGGCGACGACGCGGACCGGCACGCCGCTGGGGTCGACGAGGTCGACCGCCACCCCGCCGATGCTCTCTGGCAGCCGCCGCACCGGGGCGCCGGCCTTGTCGGCCAGGCGCAGCACATCGGCGTCGTCGCAGGCGCGGAACGCCACGCCGGTGAATCGGCTGCGCGGCCCGCGGCGGAGGAGCACGCATGGCACGCCGGCCTGCGTCCCGCGCAGGTGCAGCTCGTCAGGGTGCGGCCGCGCGGTTTGGAAGCCGAAGGCGCGGGCGAAAGCCTCGGCGCGGGTGAGGTCGGGCTTTTCGAACTCGAGCCAGGCGAGGTCGGCGACCTTGATCACCGGATTGCGGCAGCGTCCGGGGTGTTCGCCGGGCAGCGCTCCCTGCTCGCTGTGCAGGTCCCGGTGGGCGGGTGTCGTGTTCATGGGCCATCTCCAAGGTAACTGACGAAATCGTCACATACTCGCGCCGCGCCGTCAAGACTTATCTGACGAAATCCTCAAAAGTGATGCATACTGCTAAAGGTGAGCGCCATGCCCGAAGATCCCGACCCGCCCAGCCGCCTGGAACGACGCAAGCAGCGCACCAGGGCGGCGCTGATCGGGGCGGCCCAGCGGCTGATCGCCGAAGGAAAACTGAACGTGCCTGTCCTGGAGATTACCCAGGCGGCCGACGTGGGGATGGGCTCCTTCTACAACCACTTCGACAGCAAGGAGCAGCTGTTCGAGGCCGCGGTCGCCGACGTGCTCGACGCGCACGGAGCGATGCTGGACCGGCTGACCGAGTCGATCGACGACCCCGCGGAGACCTTTGCCACCAGCTTCCGGCTGATCGGCCGGCTGTTCCGCCGGCGCCCGCAGGAAAGCGAGATCCTGCTCGCCAACGGGCTGGCGTTGCTGTCGTCCGATCGCGGCCTGGCGCCCCGGGCACTGCGCGACATCAAGGCCGGCGTCGACTCGGGGAGGTTTTCGGTCGACGACCCCGAACTTGCCCTCTGCATGGCGGGCGGCGCGCTGCTAGGGCTGGGAAAGCTGTTGCGTGACAACCCGGATCGCGACGATGCGGCGGCCGCCGACAGCGTCACCGAAAGCGTGCTGCGTCTTTTCGGGCTCAGCGCCAAGGACGCCCGCGCGGTCTGTCAACGACCGCTGCCCGACGACCCGTTTGCCGGGACCTAGCAAGCCGTCAGGCCCCTTTTCGGGCGTCGTCCCCGGTGGCCGACACGATGTGCGCCACCAGCTTGCCGCCGCGGATGACCTCGATGGTGTGGCCCGCCGCGACCTTGTCGAAGTAGCGCCCCGCGCGCTTGCGCAGCTCGTCGAGCTCGATCCGGCGACCGGCATCGCCGGGAAGCGGGGCCGCCGTCGCGTCGCCCGCCGCCACGATCCGCGCCAATATCCGGCCGCCACGGACGACATAGACCGTCTCGCCGGCCGCAACCCGGTCGAAGCACCGCCCGGCGCGGGTCCGCAGTTCCTCGAGCCCGACCCAGCCGCCCGCGTCGGACGGCGGGGCTTTGACGGATCGTGCCGGGATCGGGGCCACCCGCCAGTCGCCAACCGGCAGGATCCGCGCCACCAGCTTGCCGCGACGGACGACGTCGAGGGGCTCTCCAGCGGCAACCCGTTCGAGATACGCACACGCGTCGCTCCGGAGTTGGCCCAGGCCAATCACTTCCGGCATTTCGCTCCGATCTCCGTAATTCACCGACCGGGAGCGTTGCGTTCCGCGAACCCGACGATCTCCAAGTATATGACTGTACGTGCGGTCAGTGTCAATGGCCTGGTCAGGCGCGTTGACCTGGTCGGGAGAGCCCTGTGGTGCGTCGTCGCGCGGCCATGCGGGGAGGGCGAGGTTCCACCGATCCAGGAGTTGCGCTCAATCTAAAAGCGCTGTAGGCCAGCCGGATTCACCCGGATCCGCGTCAGCGGGGCGGCGCCAGCATGTCCTTCCACCCGTCGTCCCCGGTTTTGGTGGAATTTTCGACGGCGTACTTGACGCCGTCGGGCCCGACCAGTTCGCCGCTCTGCGGGCTGTAAACGGCCGCGGGAGGACCGCCCGGGCTGTACACGCAGGGGTTCGGCTGCTGCCCATTGCACTGGACGGTCCCCGAACCCGGGCGCTGCAACGGGTCGCTGACCGGGGGCGGTGTCCCGGGCACCCGGTCGGAGGGCGCCGGGTTCATGCCGTTGTTGACGGACGGCGCGGGTATCACCTGGCCCGGCTTGACCGGCTGATCGCAGCGCGCCGCGGGCGCGGGACAGGTCAGGGTCTGATTCGGGTCGCCGTACCACGGGTTGGTGCCCGCCGGGACGTACGGTTTGGGGTCGCGGCACTCCCGCGGCGTCGCGGCGCGTTTGCCGGGGACATCGACGCAGGGGAGGTTGCGCGCCCCGCGGACGGCGTTGGCCGGGGCGTCCTGAGGGATCTTGCAATAGGTTCCGGACGGCATCGGCGCCAGGCTGGTGTCCGCCGGCGATCGCCATTGCGGTGCGGGGAGGAACCCGGTCAGGCACGGCGGCGGCTGGTTGATCGTCAGCGAGGTGCCGAGCGACGCATAGCCGGGGAAGGGCGTCGTCACCGTCTGGCCCTCCGAGGCGCCCTGCGGGTAGGACACGAGCAACTGCTCGACGCCCTTGTGGTAGCGCTTGAGCATGTCGAGCACGATCTCGAGATTCGCCAGCGTCTGCGGCAGCGATTCGCGGACGTCGCCGAACACCGCGTTGACCTGATCGGCGGTCGGCGCGCCCTGCGTCAGGATGCTTTGCACATGCTGGTCGTTTTCCGCGCTCTGCGCGGCCAGGATGTCGAGGTTGTGCGACCACCGCTCGATCGAGTCACCCGAGTTGACCTGGCTGTCGATGATCGGCCCGGAGTTTTGGATGATGTCGTTGACGTCACCGATGTTGGTCTTGAAATCCCCGGCGAGCGCCTGGGTCGCGTCGACCAGCCGTTGCAGCGCGGGCCCCAATCCGCCTACGGCTTGGGCGGTTTCGTCGAGCAACGAGGAGATCTTCTCCTTGGGCAGCGCGGCGAGCCCGCGGTTCGCGGCGTCCAGCGCCGGACCGATGTCGGTGGGCACGGTGCCCTTGGTGATGGTCTGTCCGGGCTGGAAGTACTTGCCCGGGTTGCCGGGCGACACCAGGTCGATGTACTGCTCACCGACCGCCGACACCGAGTGCACGTTGGCCGTCGCGTCAATCGGGACCTTGAAGCGGTTGGCGATGCTCATGGTCACCCGCGCGCCCGACTGGGTCGGCTGGACGTCGATGACCCTGCCGATCGTTTCGCCGCGATATGCCACGTTGGCCGTCTTGTACAGACCGCCCGACGCCGGCAGGTCCGCCTGCAGGGTGTACTGGCCGATCCCCGCCGCGGTGGGGATCTGCAGGTAGTACCCGCCCAGCACGACCGCGGTGACGAAGCTCAGGATGGCGAACAGGATCAGCTGACGCTTGATGAAGGGGGTCAGCATTGGCCTCTGTCCGCCCTTTCCACCAGCGGCCCGCCCGGCGCGTCGTTCGGGTTCGGCGTGTAGCGGACGTCGGGGATCATCGTTTCGGGGTCGCGGCCCCACGATTGCTCGAGCGCGCGCAGCGCTCCGGAGAATCCCGTGCCGGTCAGGATCGCGTTGTCGACGGAGCTCATGGTCAGGTCGAGCGTGAGCGACAGGTTGAAGTAGTCGCCGCGGAACGCCTTCGGCACGGCGTCGACGTCGAAGGGCCGGACCAGGATCAGCTTGAGCGCGCGGATCAGATACGGCGCGGCACGGCCCAGTTCCCGCAACGGGCATTGCAGCGCCAGCAGGTCCTGGTGCAGGTCGCCCCGGGAGGCGGACAGGTATTGGTCGGCAACCTGGCTGAGCCGTCCCGTCGCGTCGACCGCGTTGATCAATAGGTTCTGTTTGTCGGCGAAATGCTTGAGCAGGGGCGGGAATTCGGTGAGGACCCGATCGATGACGTCCGAGCGGGGACCCACGTAGGCCAGCAGCCGGTTGGTGGAGTCGATGGCTCGGGTGATGTCATCGGTCTGCTCGTTGAGCCGGGCGGTGAACGTGTCCAGCTTGCCGAGGAAGGCGTGGATCTGGTCGGCCCGCCCGTGCACGATGTTGTAGACCTCGTCCTGCAGCGTTTCCAGGTTCGGGATGCCGCCCCCGCGCAGGATCATGGCGAGACTGGCCAGCGTCTGTTCGGTGGTGGGATACGCGGACGCGTTTTGCAGCGGGATGGTGTCGCCCGGCTTCAGCGGTTCCGGCGACGGGTTGGGCGGCGCGGCCAGCTCGATGTGTTGAGAACCCAGCAAGCTGGTCTGACCGATCTTGGCGGTGGCGTTCCGGGGCAACTTGACGCTCTTGTCCACCCGCAGCGTCAGCGTGGCGACCCAGTTCTTCAAAGCGATCGCCCGCACCGTGCCGACGAAGACGTCGGCCACCCGCACCCGGCTATTGTCGTTCAGGGCCAGCGTGTCGGGCATCTGGACGTAGATGACGTAGGAGCCGGGTCCGCTGCCCGGGCCGCCGGGCATCGGCACGTTCGCGATTCCGTGCCACTTCGCGCACGATGTCAGCGCCGCGGCGGCGACCAGCAGTGCCACCGCCTGCCGCGCCCGGTGCCGGACGCGAATGCCGAAGGCGCGCAGCGTGTTCACGATCCCAGTCCGGCCGATGCGGCCGCCTCGGCAGGCGGGGGTGTCGGTGCGACCGGCCCGGGAATCACGCCAGGCCCGGGCGCCGGCGGCGGGATTGGCACCTGCGGGGCGCGCACGCCGATGGGCGGCAGCACGGGGTTTTCGTCGTAGGCGTTCGGCGGTCCCGGCGGCGTCTGCAGCCCCGACTGCGGGGGTGCGATGTCCGGACCGCCCATCAGTTCGGCGAGCGAGTCGGGGGTCAACAGGCCGGCGGTGACCGGCCCCACCTGCTGCCCCTGCATACCCGGGGCGACGACCCAGCCGGGCTGGGTGTTGCGGTGCGACAACGGGGTATCGGGCACCCAGATCCCGGGCACGGTCGTGTCCTTGTACCCGTTCGGTGGCTGCAGCCGGGGTTCCGAGTAGGCGACTTCCTTGGGCAGCGTCTCGGCGGTGCTGAACAGGTTCAGCCCGAAGGGCAGGTAGTTGAACTTGATCGCGTCGAGGACCGGCGCCAGGTATTGCGCGCACAGTTCGGCGGAATCCTGGTAGCCCAGCCGGCTGCCGGCCTGAATCATGCTGCAGACGAACTGCATTGGGTTAGCGAAGTTCGGGATCGCCGGGATGGACATGACCGCGCCGTGCGTCGGGTGGTAGATCTGGCTGAGGTTCGTCTCCAGCGTCGGCAGGACGTGCAGGGCCGTCTCCAGACCATTCAGCGGATCGGGCTGGACCAGCGTGTTGGTCAGGGTGGCGAGGTTGTTGACATCGGTGGCCAGCACGCCGCGGTTCTTGTCCAGGAACGGCCGCAGCGTGCCGAGCAGGGAATCGAATTGCTGTATCGCAGTGGCCAGCTCACGATCGGACCCGGTCAGCTTGTCGGTGAACTGGGCCAGGTTCTGGTTCAGCGCGACGAACTGCTGGTCGTCTTTGTGCAGGGCGTTGACGAACTGCGCCAGGCTGTGGACCACCGCGAAGAAGTCGCCGCGGCCCTCGTTGAGCGCGGTCAACGCCCGCGACAGGCTGTTCAGCGTGGCGTTGATCTGCTTGCCCTTGCCGGCCAGCCCGTCGGCGAACGACTCGATGGCGTCACCGAACGGGCCCTTGGGCTGCTCGGGTGTCGGGCCCAACTTGTTGATGACATTGGCGACGCTCTGGCTCAGTTGGTCCCACTCCGTCGGGACCTGCGTGCGTTCGATGGGGATGACCGCGTTGTCGCCCATCACCGGGCCGCCTTTGTAGGGCGGCTCCAACTGAATGTTGCGCGACGCCACCAGGGTTGGGTTCACGATCACGGCGGACGCGTTGGCGGGCACCTTGTACTTGTTGTCGTAGTGGAACGTCACCCGCATCTTGTCGCCGGCCGGCTCGATCTTGTCGACCGCACCGACGCGGACGCCCATGATCTGGACCTTGTCACCGGCGTAGAGCGCGTTCGCCTGCGGGAAGTACGCGACGACGGTGTTTGTGGTCAGCTTGTTGTAGAGCTGCAAACCGAGGTACCCGGCGAGCAGAGCCAGCGCCACCACCAGCACCCCGATGACCCGGCGGCCCCGCAGGTTACGAAATGTGTTGACGGCACTCAATTCTGGCTACCTCCCGTGATGCCGCTGCCTCCCGTGCCGCCGGGGTTGATGAAGGGGGCCGGCAGCTGGTTTCCGGGTCCGGGAGGCGCGGGCGGCCCCGGCGGCAGGCCGGGCGCGAAGGTCGACGGCGGCGGTGGGGGACCGGCGGGTTGGAGGTTCTCGGTGCGCGCGCCCGGCGGCGCCTGGGTGGGCAGCGGCACCGGCGTGCCCGGCACGTCAGGGGGCGGTTCACCCGGACGCCCGGCGATCGCGATCCCCGGCGTCGGGGGCAGGCCGTTCGGGTTGGGCGGCGAGCCCTGCACGTCGATCGGTGCCGGGAAGCTGCCGCCGAACGGCCCGACGTTTACGCCCGTGCACGGCAACGGGTTCCACGGCCGCGGCAGCGCGTCGGCCGGAGGGGTGTACGAACACGCCGTGCCCGGCGGGACGGCCGGTCCCGGATGGTCCGGCGTGCCCTCCAGCACCGGAGGTGCCGGTGGGGGCGCCCCGTTCGGGAACCGGGTGCCGTTCGGGTCGGGCCAGCGGAACTCGGGCAGCCCGGCGCTGCGCCAGAAGTCCTCGGGGTCGATACCGCGCTTCTTGAAGGCGGCGTCGACGAACGGCTGCAGGATCCAGTACGGCAGCAGGTTGGACAGGACGATCTTGAAGTACGGTCCCGATGCGACGGATTCCCCCAGCGATGCGGCGAATTGGCTGACGTACGTGAGGGTTTGGGCCAGGTCGTCCTTGCGCGCCACCAGCACATCGGTGATGGCGTGCAACTGCTCCAGCACGGGGTTGAGGCTCGGGTTGTCGTTGATGAATCCCTGCACCTGCGTCGAGAAGGCGGAAACGTTTTGCAGCAGGGCGTCGATGGCCCGGCCGCGTTCGTTGAACGCGGCCAGCAGGGTCCTCGCGTTGACCAGCAATCGGTTGATCTGCTCGCTGCGGTCACCGAGCACGCCGGCCACCTGGTGGGCTTGAGCGAGCAGGTGCTTGATCTGTTCGTCGCGCTTACCGATGGTGTCGGAGAATTTGGTCAAACCGTCGAGCGTGGCGCTCAGGTGCGGATAGGTCTGGTCGATGGTCTCCGTCAAGACGTTCAGCGAGCGCTTTACGGTGTCGATGTCCCAGCCGGCGGCGGCCCTGGTGATGTCGAAGTTCGCGTCGTAGAGCTGATAGGGCGTGGTGCTCTGGCTCAGCGGCAAGACGCTGCCCGGCCGCAATATCTGGTTTCCCCGCGGCTCGATCTCGAGAACTTTCTTGCCCAGGATGGTGTCGGTCTTGATCGCGAGCCGGCTCTCGGTGCCGATGGTGTTCGCGCCGATGTTGAACTTGATCAGGACGTGGTCGCCGTCGATGTCGAAGGACTCCACCTTGCCGACATTCACGCCGGAGATGCGCACCTTGTCGCCCTTGTTCAGTTGGCCGGTGTCGGTGAACTGACCGTAGAAGCTCGGACTGGCGAAGATCATCGGCACGCTGGTGAAGCTTTGGCCCACGATGACGCCGAGGATCAACACCGTGATGCCCATGAGACCCACACGGCTGCGGTTGAATTCGGTCAGCGTTCTCATTGCGGCGAGCACCTGCCGGTGGGCTGCTGCCAGATCCTGACCGTCCGGACCGGGCCGCCGGCCTGCAGTCCGTTCCACTTGATCGTCAGGTCGCAGAGGTAGAAGTTCACCCAGTCGCCATACAGGCCGATGCTGCGTCCGATCAGGTTGAGCGCGGTCGGCGTCTTGTGGATCAGGTCGCTGAGCTGATCCCTCTGGTCGACGAGCGGCTGCTGCAGGGCCTGCAGGTAGTCGATCTCCTTGTGCAGCAGGGCGCGGTTGTCGGCCAGCAGGTTGGCCACCGTGCCGGCGGCGTTGCTGATGTTCGCGGTGCCGGCGGCCAACGGGTCCGCGTGGTTTTCCAGCCCGGTGATCAACCGCTCGAAGTTGTCGACGGTCTGGTCGAACTCCTTGCGATGCCGAACCGTGGTGTCCAGCACCACATTCAGGTTCTTGACCACCTCGCCGATCGCCTCGTCGCGTTCAGCCAGGTGTGAGGTGAGCTGCGCGGTCTGGTCGAGGATGTCGTTGATGGTGCCGCCCTGACCCTGGAACACGGTGATGATCGCCGACGCGATGGTGTTGACCTTTTCCGGATCCAGCGCCCGGAACAGGGGT
This sequence comes from Mycobacterium sp. NGS69, assembly GCF_059812165.1. Lineage (NCBI taxonomy): Bacteria > Bacillati > Actinomycetota > Actinomycetes > Mycobacteriales > Mycobacteriaceae > Mycobacterium > Mycobacterium sp. NGS69. Next base: position 367,205 of record NZ_JCALCD010000007.1, on the reverse strand, counting down.
TTGAAACCCCCGATCAGCGCGTCGAGATCCAACGCCGGTGACGTTCGCGACAGCGGGATGAATCCGCCCGGCGGCAGCACGCGGTCGGCGCCCGCCCCGTCGCCGCGTTTGAGTTCCAGGAAGCGGTTGGCGAACAGGTCGAGGTAGCGGATCTGGGCCGTCGTCGACTGGTAGAGCGGTATCGAGCGGTCGACGGCGAAGTCCACCTGCGCCTTGCGGCCGCCGTCGACCAGCCGCACCTTCTTGACCTTGCCGACCTCCACTCCCGATGCCCGGACGAACTGGCCGTCCTTGAGGCCGCTGGCGTTGCTGAACTCGGCGGTATAGGTGTTGGTGCGGTTGAAGCGCAGCTGGGCGAACACCACCACGATCGAGACGGTGATCAGTGACAGCACCAACGAGACGATGGCGAGCTTGATCGCGGAGCCGGTGATTTTCATGGGTTGATCGTGTTGTCCCCGACTTGGCGGCCCCAGACGTACTCGATGGCGTACGGCGAGCCGGTATCCAGGTGGTTGTATGGCGCAAGACTGGCGCCGGTGTCCAGCACCAGCTCGGGCGCGGGCCACAGGTCATGGGTGATGGCCTGCCAACAGCCCGGCGCACCCCCTGGGCCGCCGCGCGCGTTCACTCGGGGAAGATTGTCCGGGTACACATAAGGATTCGGCGCGCCGCCCACCAGCCCGGCGAGGCCTAACAGGCCCTGGGTGAGCACGGTGCCCGCCAGTCCCGGCAGCGTCAGGATGGCGCCCAGGCCCGACGTCAGCTCGGTCATGGTCCGCAGCGCGTAGCCGTTGCCGCCGCCCGTCGTCGCGAATGCCGCGGGTTCTTCGTCGTAGTAGTTGCGGATGGTGCAGAAGAATTCGGGACTGTAGGTGTCGAGCAGTTGGGCGGTGGGCACCAGATCGGCGACGCCCCGCTGGAAGTAGGGCCCGCCGCGTTTGAAGATGTCTTCGCCGGTGTTGCCCAAGCCGGCCGCTGCCAGCAACGCGGCGTCCAGGTCGGCCTCCTGTCGGTGCAGCGTGCGCGCCGTGATCACCGCGTGGTCGAGGGAGTCCAAAAGATCCGGCGCGGCGTTGGCGTAGGTGTCGCCCAGGGCTGCCAGCCCCTGAATGTCGTGGCGGACCTGCGGCATTTGCGGGTTGATGTCGTCGAGGATGGCGTTGCCGTTGACGATCGACTGCCCGAACTTGTCGCCCAGCCCGGTCAATGCCTGCGCGGCCGCGGCCAGCGTGAGGTTCACCTTGACCGGGTCCACCTTGTCCGCGATCGAAGTGATCGTGCCGAACAACGTGTTGAACTCCGTCGTCACCGAGCGTGCCTCGATGACCTGCTGTGTGGTAACGCGTTGCGGGGTAGGGTTTTTCGGAGAGGTCAACGACACATACTTGTTGCCGAACACCGTGGTCGCCTTGATATTGGCATCCACGTTGGCCGGGATCAGATCGATGTACTTGGGCTCGACGTCCAAGACGAACTTGGCCGCCGGCACGCCATCACGCTGGATCTGCGAAATGCTGGCCACCCGCCCGATTTCCACCCCGTTGTAGGTGACCTTCGAGTTCGGATCCATCACCAAACCCGAACGGGGGGCCACCATCGTCAATGGTGTCTTCGGCGTCAGCCGGCCCCGGAACTGCAGCCACACCAACGACAACACCACCGCCGCGACCACCAAGAACACCACGGCCGCCGTCTTGTACGGCGGGATCCGTGGTGGGTGATCCTTGACTTGCGGGGCCGGGGCCGTCGGGGTCGTCATGGCGGCTACACCGTGAGGTTGAAGTTCGGGCTCTTGCCGTAGACCGCCATCGCGGTCAGCACGACCACGACAACGATCGTGATCAACGACAGCCGCATCGACCGGCCGACCGCTTCACCGACGCCTACCGGGCCGCCGCTGGCGGTGTAGCCGTAGTAGCAGTGGGTGGTCATCACGACCACCGCGACCAGTATCACCTCCGCGAACGACCAGCCCACGTCGTTGAGGCGCAGGAATGTGTGGAAGTAGTGGTTGTAGGTGCCGGCGGACTGCCCGTAGAAGAAAACCGTGGTGACCTGCTGGGACATGAAGGCCATGGTGATCGCCAACCCGTAGAGCGGGATGATGACGACGAGACCCGCCACCACCCGGGTGGACGCCAGATAGGCGACCGACCGGATGCTCATCACCTCCAGCGCGTCGATCTCCTCGCTGATGCGCATGGCGCCCAGTTCCGCGGTCGCGCCCGCCCCGACCGTTGCGGCCAACGCCTGACCGGCGGCCACCGGCGCGACGAACCGCACGTTGACCAGTGCGGCCAAGAACCCGGTGAATGCCTCGACACCGATGTTGCCCAGGGTCGCGTAGCCCTGGATAGCGACCAGCGACCCCGCGGACAGGGTGATGAAGCCGACGATGGCGGCGGTGCCGCCGACCACCGCCATCGCGCCGGTGCCCATCCCCATCTGGGCGACCATCCGCAACATCTCTTTGCGGTAGCGGCGCATGGCGAACGGGATCTGCCCGACGGCAGTCATCGCGAACCAGACCATCTGCCCGATCTCGACCAGTACGCGGGCCGGGGCCTCCCCGTATCGACTGAGGCTGTCCCGCGTGAAGCGGACCCGCAGTGTGGACGGTGCTGCTGAAGTGGCGGTCATCAGCGCCCCGTTCCGAACCGGACACCGATGGTGGTCAGCGCCGCGTTGACCGCGAACAGCGCGATGAAACACAGCACCACCGTCTCGTTGACGGCGGTGCCCAGACCCTTGGACCCGCCGCGCACGATCAGCCCGCGGTAACAGCCGACGAGGCCGGCGATCAGCCCGAACGTCGCGGCCTTGATGAACGCGATAACCACCTCGGGCAGGCCGGTCAGCGCCGTCAACGTGGAGAGGTAGGCGCCGCTCGAGACGTTCTGCAGGTAAACGCTGAACAGATAGCCGCCACCCAGGCCGACGGCGACCACGAGGCCGTTGAGCAGCACCGCGACCATCGTCGAGGCGACGACGCGCGGCACCACCAGCCGGTGGATCGGGTCGATGCCGAGCACCTCGAGGGCGTCGATCTCCTCGCGGATGGTGCGGGCGCCCAGGTCGGCGCAGATGGCGGTGCCCCCGGCGCCGGCGACCACCAGCACGGTCACGATCGGGCCGAGTTGGGTGACCGCGCCGATCGCGGCACCGGCACCGGACACGTCGGCGGCGCCGATCTCGGCGAGCAGCAGGTTGAGCGTGAAGATGAGCAGCACCGTTTCCGGGATGGACACCGCGATGGTGGGCAGCAGCGATACCCGCATCAGGAACCAGCCGGTCCAGATGAACTCGCGCCACTCGAAGGGCTGTCTCAGGGCTTTGCCGGTCAGCACGCACATCCGGAAGAACCCGCCGGCCACTTCCGTGCCCGGCCGGATTCGTTGGCCCACTTTGCCGGCGAACGAGTGCGTCGTGGTCATCGGCGCGGACCCCGAGGCGAATGCGTATCGGACCGCGATCCGTCTGCCGGCCGTTCACACGAGCCATGCGGCGGCGCGGGGGAGAGGCGCAGACGTCGGGCGTTGTTCCGATTCGTAACCCCGCCCATAGAGTGACGACGCCCCGAAAACCGAGGCAGCAGAGAGCATTTAGACGGCGGCTCGAGTACCGACACTTGCCGGCTGCCGCGCGTCGCGACTCGGCCCAAGGGTGCTCTGCGCGACCCCGCGCGTCGCGCATCACGCGGTTGCAAGTGCGGGCCGACAACGTGGTCCTCCCAGGCGGTGGCCGCGGTCCCCGCCCGTCGGCCCCACGCCGCCATCGTTTGCGCCACGCTGCAACTATCGCATTAGACCGTACGTGCGGTCAATAAATTGTAAATTTCGGCCGATTTCGTCCAAAACGTGGTGGTCGATCCGCGGAACGTCCGGTTTTACTTGGGCTTTTGCGCTTCACGGTGCCTGGCGGGCACAGGGCGGCTCAGCTGTGCGTACCACGCGGCCTACCGGCGAATTAGGCTCCCGCGCAAGATGTTCCGCCGACCGGCCGTCAGCGCGCGCCGGCTGTGACCGCGGCGAGGCACTCGCGTACCACCGAGACGACGCCGGCGGAAGGATTCGTCCACTTGCTGAGCCCGAGGCGGTCGAGCAGGAGCCCGCCGAGGAACACGTCGACGAAAGCCGCGCCGACTTGCTCGGGTGTCCGGGCATCGGCGGGATCGAACCACACCCACATCCACTCCAGCGATCCCCACAACTGCAGCGCCGCCAATTCGACGTCCACGCTTCGGAACACGCCGACGTCTATCCCGTTGCGGATTTCGTCAACGGCGTGTGTTTGCAATTGATCGCGCAGCTTGCGCACGTGCTGCATCGCCGGGTCGTCGGAGAGCTGAACCACCTCGCGCTGGCTCGCAACGGTCGCGTGGCGGGCGCTCACCTGCAGCAGTGCGGAGGCGTAGATGATCGCGGCGATACGCTCGTGCGGCGCGGCCAGGCGGTCCCATGCCATCCGCAGCACATCGAGTTGGAGGGCCAGATGGGTCTCTTCGAGCTCGCGCAACATCTGGGCTTTGGTGCCGAAGTGGTGAACGATCGTGCCCTTCGACATGCCGAGCTCGTCGGCGATGTCACCGATATTCGTTCTGTCATAGCCGCGTTCGGCGACATAGCGGACGAACGCGTCCAGAATCTCGCTTCGCCTGCCAGGCGACCTGGGCATCTTGAACCCTTCGGCATAACTAACCGTACGAACGGTCTATCATAGCGGTCGGCGACGCGAATACAGATAACGGTTTGGTCAGTGGGGGCCGCGGCGTCCCGAGCCGGATCCATCCGGCGCCGTCACGACGTACATGTTCTCGCCGGGGGCCGAGTTGATCTCACCCGCGGTGTACACGGTCAGCAGTTCCCTGCCATCCCGATCGGCGACGCACACATAGGCGTCCGTTTCCTCGTCGTATTCGAAGCCGTCCCAAGCCAATACGAATGCCAGGCAGTTGCCGTCGCGGTCCAGAACGACGAGCTTGTGCACACCGGATTCCTGCAGTAGTTCGGCATCCGATTCCCGGGTGCGCCGTTGAGGGCCGTGGTTGTTGGTGACCGCGAGGCTGTCTAACATCTGCATACTCCCTTACCGAGGGTGTCTCCTTGCGGTCCGGGCGCTCAAACGTTCCGAACCTGCCGGAGACGTTGCTCCCCGAATACTACCTCCGACCAGGGCATTACGGCCCCTCTCATGAGGTCGTAAGTCGCTTGCCAACGGGCCGGCGCCGTCAGTCCCGGCGCGCTGCAGTTCCCCCGGTCGAGGGTGCCGGATCGGCCGCGCGCTCGGCCTTCGCGGGGCGAAGCGCCACCAGCACCACCCCGGCGCCAAAAAGCGCCGCGGTCACCCACGGTAGGTGACCGTCCGGCGCGAACCCCGCGTAGGCGAAGAAATGCAGGCCAGCGGCCGCCAGCGCCGCGCCCACCAGCATGAACACTTCACCCCAGCGTTCCGTGAGGGGCGTACCGACCATGGGCAGCGGGGCCGCAAAAAAGCGCCGCAGCGACCACAACAACACCAGTTCGACCGCCGTCACCACGCCGAGCACGACCACCCACTCCAGCCGGGCCAGCCACCACGCCCCGCTTCCCTCCGGCGGCTGGGGCAGCAGGCCCGCCGGATACGCGACGATCGCGACGATCACGACCGGGATCATGTGCCAGAGGTAGAGCGCCATCACGTTGTTGTTCCCGACGGCAAGCACCCGCTTGATCAGATCGGCACGCAGCACCCGATTCAGCGCGGGCGCGAGCGCCATCACCAATCCCGCCTGCGCGCACGCGAAGGCCAGCATCGCGACGGTGGGCGGCGTCGTGTTCTGCACCGCCTGGCCGGGAACGCCGATCATGCTGACCGGATAACCCGCGAGCGAGATCAACAGCGCCAGCGCAACCGCGGATCCGGCCGCCAGCAGCAGCGGTTTGCGGCCGGCCAATAGCCCGCAGTACCAAGCGATTCCGAGCTGATAGAGCGCCCCCCAGCAGACGAAGTAATTCAGCCAGCCGATGTAGGGCACGTGGCCCACGATCGTGGCGGCGTCCAGAACCGCCACGCCCACCGCCAGGGCGCCCGGCACGAGAAGGCCCCAACGGCGCTGCGCCGCAATCGCAATCGGCGTCAGCGACACCACCACCAGATAGACCGCGAGGAACCATAGGTGCATAGCGACCGCCCAACCCGCGTATTCCAGCACTGTGGCGGGCACGCCATAGGCAACTAGCACCACCACAACTACCGAGACGAGCGCGATGTAGACGGCCGTCGGTCCGAGCACCCGGGCCAGCCGACGCCGAAGCCAGACCTCTCGGGAGAAGCCCTCGGTGCCACATCGATGCGTCCACGACACTGCGCCGGCGTAGCCGGCCGCCAGGAAAAACACCGGAACCGCCTGGAAAACCCAGGTCAGCCATTGGGTCCAGGGTATGTCGACGAGCGGGTTCTCCCGACCGAAAGATCCGTCGTGGTAGGTCACCGATCCCGCCAGCCAATGCCCCAGCACGATCAGGACCACACCCGATACGCGGTAGAAGTCCACCGCGAGATTGCGCGCCGGTTGCACCGTGCCTTGCACGAGCGCCACGGTACCTCGTCCCGTGGCGTCAAGCCGTTCGGCGCACAATGGGGCGATGAAACGGGCTCATCTCGCCGAACTGGAAGTCGGACGCCTCGGCCTGGGCGCGATGGGCATGTCCGTCGCGTATGCCGGTGCCGGTACCGATGACGCCGAATCGATTCGCACCATCCACCGCGCCATCGACCTCGGCGTCACGCTGATCGACACCGCCGAGGTCTACGGCCCCTACGTCAACGAGGAACTCGTCGCTCGTGCCCTTCAGGGCCGGCGCGATCAGGTGGTGCTCGCAACGAAGTTCGGCCTGATCTCCCACACCGGCCGGAACGGCCTCGACAGCAGCCCCGCCAACATCCGCATCGCCGTCGAAGGTTCCCTGAAGCGGCTCGCGACCGACCGCATCGACCTCTACTACCAACACCGCCTCGATCGCGACACCCCGATCGAGGACACGATCGGAGCCCTCGCCGAGCTGGCGGCGGCCGGAAAGATCCGGCACATCGGTCTTTCCGAAGTGGGAGTCAACACCATCCGCCGTGCGCAGGCCGTGCATCCCATCACCGCCGTGCAGTCCGAATACTCGGTATGGACCCGCGATCCCGAGGACGGAGTGCTCGACGTGCTGCGTGAACTGGGCATCGGGTTCGTCGCCTACTCGCCGCTGGGCCGCGGGTTTCTCACCGGCGCCATCCGCTCGAACGGGGAGCTTCCCGACAGCGACTACCGCAAGACCAACCCCCGGTTTTTCGACGAGAACTTCCAGCACAACCTGCGCAGCGCGGACGAACTGCGCGACATCGCCGCCGACGTGGGCGCCACCCCGGCCCAGGTGGCGCTGGCCTGGCTGCTCGCGAAAGGCCCTGACATCGTGCCGATTCCGGGGACAAAGCGCGTCACCCGGCTCGAGGAGAACGCCGCCGCCGACGCCGTCGAGCTCGCGCCCGACCAACTGGCGAGAATCGACCGACTCACCCCGCCGGTCGGTGGCCACCATGCCGAGGCGCAGATGGGATGGATCGACCGGTAGCTGCGCTGTCCGCTTCGCGCAGCTGGCCGTTCGCGCTACTCCGAGGCGGCCAGCGCCGCCGGGCCGTACTTCTTCTCGATCAGCGCCCACGGGTCCGCGTACGGACCCCGGCCCTCGGCCCGGCGCTGCAGCTTCAGCAGGGCGCGCAGCACCGGGCGCAGGATCGGGCCAAGCGCGCACAGGACGATGCGAGTGCGGCCCTGGGATTCGGCGATCCACGCTGTGGTCTGATGCCAGTCGTGCTCTTGGAAGTCAAGCAGCGCTTGGGCTTCCGTGGTGTCGAACCATCCGGTGAAACTCCAGCCGCGGTCGTCGCCGGGGTCGCCGGGCAGACTCGCCGAGGGGCCGAGCCGGCCCAGGCCGGCGGCGGTCATCAGGTCGTCCTCGAGGTCGCGTTGCAGCATCACATACGATTCGTTGCCGCCGATCAGCAGGACCTTGCCGTCGATCGTGGCCTTGCGGTCGACGGCGTTGGCGAATGCCAGCGCCACGTCGCGCGCGTCCACCGTGTGGATGCGATTGTCGCCGGGCATCGACCGCATCAGGGTCAGGTGGTCGCCGTTGATGCCCGCCTGGGTGTCCGGTGAAATCACCCCGCCCAATCGGAACATCGCGTACGGCAGGCCGCTTGCCCGGATCGCGGCCTCGGCCAGCACCTTGTCCTCGCCGTACTGGTCGATCGGCGACACGGGGGTGTCCGGGGTGATCCGCTCGGGATGGCGGTACGGGTTGCGGGACCCGTAGACCGCGGCGCTCGACGCCATCAGGAACAGCGGGGGATCGGGCAGTCGGGCGGCCGCCGCCAGCAGGTTCTCGGTGCCCCCCACGTTGACCCGTCGGGCCAGTGCGGGATTGCGATACGACGGCGGCGAGATGACGGCGGCGAGGTGAATGATCGCTTCGGGCCGATGGGTCGTCACCAGGTCGCCGACCGCCTCGGCGTCCAGCAGGTCGATGTAGGCCTCGATCAGCTGCCCGCCGCCCTGGGACAACTCGGCCGCGGCGGCCAGGGTCTTGTCGGTCCGCAGGTCGGTGGCGACGACGGTGCGTCCCCGGTCGAGCAGGATTTGCGCGCATCGCCTGCCGACCTGGCCGAACGCGCCGGTGATCAGAATCGTGCCAACACTCATCGGCGTATCACTGCTCCATCAATCGGCCGGCGAGCTTGGTGGCTGCCCGCCGGATGCGGTCGGAGATATAGATCGAGAACAGCGGGGTGACGATGTCTTCCCGCAGCCGAGTCAGCTTGGAGCTCTTGATAATCCAGCGCCCGTCGATCCTCTCGTAGGTCTCGTGGTAATGACCGTACCCGACCAGGCTCACCCCTGGCTCGAAGCGGACCACGTCCTGCAGCGCCCACACCCCGCGCGCGGTCGTCGCCGAGGTCAGCTCGATCTCGGGCGCGTGCACCTGGTGCGCCGTCGCCTGCGCGGGACGTCCGATGCTCTTTCGGGTGAACGCCACGAAGTCGTCCGCACCGACGATCAGCTTGCCGCCCGCCGCGGACGTGTCGCTGACGAAGTCGTCGGCGAACAGCGCCCGCCAAGCCGCCCAGTCCTTGGTGTCGAGGTACCGGCAGTAGCGGGCCTTGAGCTGTTTGATGGCCTCGATCGCCAGCAGCGCGGTGGCGTTGTCTTCGGCGGTCCGCTCCGTCATCGCGGCCCAGCGTGACACTTCACCCCGAAACTGTAACCTCTCAACCCTTGAAGTAGACGATCTGGTGCGTGGCGGCCAGCAGTACACCGTCCCGGGTCCATACCTTTGCGCTCTGGTCGAAGTAGCCGCCGGAGAAGCGGTTGGCGTGGGCGGTGGCCAAGACGAAGTCGCCTCCCACGGCGTCAAGCTGGCGCTGATCGGCGAGGAAATAGGTGGTCAACGAGATCGTGCCCGCCGGCGCAACGCCGCGGCGCAAGTAGACCCTGGGGTAGAAGACGTCGCAGAGCGCCGTGAGTCCCGGATAGTCGACGGGGCGTTGCGCTTTGTCGCGCACCCACAGGGTGGTCGTCGACGATGGGCTGGGTTGCGCGCCGGCGCGGGGCGTCGGGCCTTCGACGAACCGCATGTCGTAGAGCTGTGCCCACCGAATGACGTCAGCCATGCCCCCGGGAGCGACCTCTTCCGGCGGCGGCGCGCCCGGCGGGCGGGCTTCGGTGTCGGCCCAGGTCTCGCGGGCCGTCGCGAACACCGCCGTCGCCGTGGCCTTGGCCTCGCCGTCCTGGCGAAGCTCGACGTTCCAGTGCTGATTGGTGCGGTTTGTGCGCACGACCCGAAGCGACAGGTCGAAGCCGCCGTCGACCACCGGTGCGGCGTAGTTGACGGTCAACGCCAACGGTTCTCCGATGCGGTCGGGGTGGGTGTCGATTGCCCGCACGATGGCGGCCGCGGTGATTCCGCCGAACGGGCCCACCATGTTGGCCCACTCCGGATGGGTCGCGCCCCGCCTGAGGTCGGCATCGATCACGTCGAGGGTTAGCGCACTGTCAAAAGGGTGTGTGCCGGTCACGCCGATTCCTTGATCGCCATAGCATCGGGCAGTGGTCGCACACCGATGCGAGTCGTCGGCAGACTACTTCCCGACGGGCCTGACCGCCGGATTGGGGTCAAGGCTGGGGCCGCCGGTCGCGTCGTTATGACGCCAAAACGAAAGGAGGCGCGCATCGCATGAGCATTCCGGACCGTCAGCGCGCGGTGGTGATGCCGGGGCCCGGCGCGCCCCTCGAGACCGTGGACAGGCCCGTCGACGAACCCGGTCCGGGCCAGGCACTGGTCAGGGTCCGCGCGTCGAGCCTGAACTTTCACGACAACGTCAACCTCATGGGGCTACTCCCGGGCCCGTGGCCGCGCGTGCCGATGAGCGACGGCGCAGGAGAGGTGGTGGCGGTCGGACCCGGGGTGGACGGACTTCAACTGGGGGACCGCGTCATGGGCGCGTTTCACCCCGGTTGGCCGGACGGGCCGCCCACGCCGGAGGCCAAACGGGAGCTGCCCGGCGACAGCGAGGACGGGTGGTTGCAGCAGTACCGAGTCGCTGACGCCGCGGGCCTGGTTCGCACGCCCGAGCACCTCAGCGATATCGAAGCGGCCACCCTGCCGTGCGCCGGTGTGACGGCCTGGAGCGCCCTGACGGAAGCCCACATCGGTGACGGCGACGTCGTGGTGACCGAGGGAACCGGCGGGGTATCGCTGTTCACCGTGCAGCTGGCCCGCGCGCTGGGCGCCACGGTGATCTTGACGTCGTCGTCCGACGACAAGCTGAAAATCGGATCGGATTTGGGCGCAACGCATCTCATCAACTACCGTGCGACCCCGGCCTGGGAGACCGAGGTGAAGCGGCTGACGGGCGGCAAGGGCGCCGACCTGGTCGTCGATCTGGGCGGGCCCGCCACACTCGCGCAATCGGTGCACTCGGCGCGACCTGGCGGCACCATCACCGTGGTCGGCGTACTCAGCGGCTTCGACACGGCACCCATCTCGGTGGCGGAAGTGATGCTCAACAACCTGCGGATCATCGGGATCACGGTGGGCAGCGTGCGCGCACACCGGGACCTGTGCGATTTAATATCGGCGACCGGGATCAAGCCCCACATCAGCCACGTCTTCGACTGGGGGAAATTGGACGAGGCAGTGGCCGTGCTGCGTGCCGGCGAGCACGTCGGCAAGATCGCGATAACCATCCCCTGACGAAACCATCGGGAAGGCAACGACGACCATGACGGACTCTCCCTCGCAGCTCATCGACGCCAGGATCAAGGAACTGGACGATTGGCGCGGCGAAATGCTTTCTCGCATCAGGGAATTGATCAAACAGGCCGACCCGGACGTGGTCGAGGAGTGGAAGTGGAGGGGCGTGCCGGTCTGGTACCACGACGGGATGATCTGCACCGGCGAGACGTACAAGAGCGCTGTCAAGGTGACGTTCGCCAAGGGCGCCTCGCTCGACGACCCGTCGGGCCTCTTCAACTCCAGCCTCGACGGCAACACGAGGCGAGCCATCGATTTCCACGAGGGCGACAGGGTCGACGAGGACGCGTTCCAGGCGCTCGTTCGCGCCGCGGTGAGGCTGAACGCGTCCTAGTGTCCGGCCTGTACACCCGCAGGGCGGTGCTGTACAGTCGCCCAGCACAAGCTCGAGGAGGCCCATCGGCGATGACGCACAGGCGAATTCGGTGACCGCTGAGTCGGTCGAAGAATTCCGTAGCCGGGCCAGATCCTGGCTGGCGGCCAACCTGCCGAGGCTTGACTCCGAAGACGCAATGGTCCTCGAGCGCGACGAGCTGGCGTCCTGGCGGCGCGCCCGCGAATTGCAAAGAAAGTTGTACGACGGCGGGTTCGCCGGGATCTGCTTTCCCCGCGAGTATGGCGGGCTCGGGCTGGGGTACGAGTACAAGAAGGCGTTCGACGCCGAGGCGGCGGCCTACGAGACGCCCTTGCTGCTCAACGTCCCGTCGTTCGCGATTTGCTGCGCGACGATCCTGGACAGGGGCACCGAGGACCAGAAGCGCACCCACATCGGAGCGGCGCTGCGCGGCGACGAAGTGCTCGTCCAGCTGCTCTCCGAACCCAGCGGCGGTTCGGACCTCGCGGGCATCATCACCCGCGCCGACCGCCGCGGCGGGCGGTGGGTCATCAACGGCGCCAAGACGTGGAGCACCTGGGCGTTCGCCGCCGACTACGGCCTGTGCCTGGCCCGAACCGACTGGGACGCACCCAAACACAACGGCCTCACGATGTTCCTGCTGCCGCTTCGGCACCCGGGGGTGACGATCAACCGCATCCGTCAGGTCAACGGATCGGTCGAGTTCTGCGAGGAGTTTTTCGACGACGTGGACGTGGGCGACGACGCCGTCGTCGGAGAACCGGGCAAAGGGTGGGACGTCGCGTCACGACAGCTCTACCACGAGCGCCGCACCATGGGCGACGGCTCGGAATACACCAGCGGACCCGGAATCGCTGAGGCCGAGGACATTTCGATCGACCTGATGGCGTTGGTCGACGGCACCGAGCAAGGGGAGAGCGAACGCGTCCGCGAGATGGTCGGCCGCGTCCTGGTCCACCGGGCGGTACACGGGCAACTCAGCGAGCACGTCTACCACGCCGTCGTCGACGGATCCCTGCCACCCGCCGCGGGATCGATCATCCGGCTCGACATGGCCGAGGTGCACGACGTCGAGAACGACACCGCCCTCGCGATCGCCGGTTCGGCGGGAGTGGTCGAGGACGGCGCGGGCCTGCTCGGCATCGGTACGCGATACCTGGGCCGTCAGATCGCCAGCATCGGCGGCGGCACGACGGAGATGGCGCGCAACGTGATCGGCGAGCGGGTCCTGAACTTTCCGCGCGAGTATGCCGCCGACCGCGGTGTCCCGTTCAACCAGGTGCGCCGGGGCAAAGCCGCAAAGGGGAACCACCAGTGAGCGACCGACTTCGCGACATCCGTGAGCTGGCCGACGACACCGCCGCCTACCGCGACGAGTTGTTCCGGCGCTGGACCGGGCTGCTCAGCTACCGCTACATCGGCCGTAACCACTCGGCGATGAACGTCGGCGAGACCGACGACACCGTCACCATCCGCCGCGACATGCGCAACGAGGCCGGTGGACTGATGGTGGCGCCGCTGGCGATCTCCTCCCCGGAGGGATGCCAGACCGACATGGTCGCGGTGCCCAACCCGGTCATCGCGTCGGTGCAGATCATCGACCCCGGCTACGACGTCACGCGGATCGAGATCGTCGGGTCCGGCATCGTGCACCAGGGCCGGACCATGGGTTACGGGCGGTGCAAGATCGTCGACGCCGACAACCCCGACCGGGTGATCGCCTTCAACGAGGGGCAGGGGGCCGTCATCGGCGTCCCACCGGAAGGCCTTGACAAGATGGATGTTTCGGGCACCGAGCTGGTGATCGAGGACTCGCCCGATCTGCCTCCGCTGTGGCAGGCCTTCGGTGCCAGCAAGCGCGACGACGGCCACTGGGTGCTGCCGGCGCTGAGCGCCGAGCTCGCGTCGCCGGATGCCGCGCTGCACATCGGGCCGCAACACGTCGTCCTCGAGACCTCGGCGACCGACCTGGCCGCCGAGGTCGCCGGCACCAGGAAGGTTCAGGTCGTCAGCTGGCACGTGATGTTCATGTCACGCGGGAAGGTGGGCCCGTTCCGCGTGGAGGGCACGGCGCACGCCGGTTCAGGAGGCGGGCCCGGACGCATCGGTGTACGCATGCTCCTGCACGACGAAGGAAACGCGGACAAGGCCGTCACGTCCGCCGCGGCGATCTTCGAGACTGTGACCCCCCGCGGGATTTAATTCAGCCGGAATTAACGGCCAACGGCCGGTAAAGCTTTCCTCCGCGACGGCCGCGGCGTGCCTCGGCCCTTGACGCGCGTGACCTGGCAGGCAATGATCTTTGCCATTGGCAATGATCGACGCTAGACACGGTGAATGTTAGAAACAGTCCGATGTGTGATTTTGGCGGTTTGGGTCAATCCGAACCAGTGTCGAGCCTTGAAAGTGATGGGGGAACGATGAAGCAGCACGGAATGCTTAGCAAGATTTCTGCGTGCGCGTTCGGCGTGCTGGCGGCGGTCATGCTGATGCCGGCCACCGTCGCGCGCGCAGACCAGACCGACGAGGACTTCACGAATTACCTGCAGGCGCATGGCGTCGACCTTGGTGGCCCGGCAATGGACGTGAAGGCGGCCCAGGTCATGTGCAAAGACCTCGGTGCCGGGTACAGCCAGAAGGATGAGATCGACCAGCTGACGGGCGCGCACCGGTTGAGCCAGTCACAAGCGGAGATGTTCGTCGGCGCGGCCACCGCGGACTACTGCCCCGGAAAGCACCCGGCTAGCAAGCCAAGCAAGTAAGGGCCCTCGGCGAAGTCCTGGTCATACGATTGCGCGCATATGTATGGTGCAAGCGACGCACCGACATGACAGGAGACGCGCAGTGGCAGAACGGTTGGCGGGAAAGGTCGCGCTCGTCAGTGGCGGCGCGCGGGGGATGGGCGCATCGCATGTGCGCACCCTGGTGGCCGAGGGCGCCAAGGTGGTGTTCGGCGACATCCTGGACGACGAGGGCAAGGCCGTCGCGGCCGAGCTCGGTGACGCCGTTCGCTACGTGCATCTGGACGTCACCAAGCCCGAACAGTGGGAAGCCGCGGTGGCCACCGCCGTGACCGAGTTCGGCGGGGTCGACGTGCTGGTGAACAACGCCGGCATCCTCAACATCGGCACCATCGAGGACTACGAACTCTCCGAGTGGCACAAGATCCTCGACGTCAACCTGACCGGGGTCTTCCTCGGCATCCGCGCCGTGGCCAAACCGATGAAGGACGCGGGACGGGGATCGATCATCAACATCTCGTCCATCGAGGGGATGGCCGGGACCATCGCGTGCCACGGGTACACCGCAACCAAATTCGCGGTGCGGGGCCTGACGAAGTCGACCGCGCTGGAGTTGGGCCCGAGCGGCATCCGGGTGAACTCGATCCATCCCGGGCTGATCAAGACGCCGATGACCGAGTGGGTCCCCGAAGACATCTTCCACACCGCGCTGGGCAGGATCGCCCAGCCGAAAGAGGTCTCCAACCTCGTCGTCTATTTGGCCAGCGACGAGTCCAGTTATTCGACCGGCTCCGAGTTCGTCGTGGACGGCGGCACCACCGCCGGCCTTGCGCACAAGGACTTCTCGGCGGTCGACGCCAGCCAGCAGCCCGAGTGGGTGACGTAACCCGTTAGCCACGTCGAAACTGGCGCAGAGGTCCTAGACCGTCGCCAGGGATTCGGCCTTCTTGTCCGGCGTGGGCCAGGGTGAGGGGATCGGCCGTTGCCGCACGCGCTGCGGCCACCAGAACCATTTGCCCAACAGCGCCGCGATCGACGGTGTCATCAGCGACCGCACGATCAACGTGTCGAACAACAGCCCCAGGCCGATGGTGGTGCCGACCTGGCCGATGACCGTGAGCTCACTGACGGCCATCGTCATCATCGTGAAGGCGAACACCAGCCCCGCCGAGGTGACCACGGATCCGGTTCCGCCCATTGCCCGGATGATGCCGGTGTTCAGCCCGGCGTGGATCTCCTCCTTGAACCGGGACACCAGCAGCAGGTTGTAGTCGGCGCCGACGGCCAGCAGGATGATGACCGACATCGCCAGGACCATCCAGTGCAGTTCGATGCCGATCAGGTGTTGCCAGATGAGCACGGACAGACCGAAGGACGCTCCCAGGGAGATCAAGACGGTGCCGACGATCACCGCCGAGCCGACGACGCTGCGCGTGATGATCAGCATGATGATGAAAATCAGGCACAGCGAGGCGATTCCGGCGATCAGCAGGTCATAGTTGCTGCCGTCCTGCATGTCCTTGTAGGTTGCCGCGGTGCCGCCGAGGTAGATCTTGGAGCCCTCCAGCGGCGTGCCCTTCAGCGATTCGTAAGCGGCCTTCTTGATCGCATCGATGTGCGAAATGCCCTCTGGCGTCATCGGATCGCCGTCGTGGCTGATGATGAACCGCACGGCGTGGCCGTCGGGCGAAAGGAAGTTCTTCATGCCCTTCTTGAACTCGGCGTTGTTGAACGTTTCCGGGGGCAGGTAGAACGAGTCGTCGTTCTTGGACGCGTCGAACGCCTTGCCCATCGCGTTCGAGTTCTTCTGAGCCTCGTTCTGCTGATCCTGCAGGCCCTTCTGGGTCGAATACATGGTCAGCATGGTCGTTTTCATCGCCCGCATGTTCTCGATCATGGAGGGCATCAGCGCCACCATCTGGGGCATCAGGGTGTCGAGATGATCCATGATGGGCAGCAGGCTCTCGATGTCGTCGGTCATCGTGTCGATGCCGTCGAGGGCGTCGAACACGGACCGGAGCGACCAGCACACCGGGATGTCGTAGCAGTGCTTTTCCCAGTAGAAGTAGCTGCGGATCGGCCGGAAGAAGTCCTCGAAATCGGCCATGTGCTGACGTAATTCGTCGATGTCGATGGTCATCTCGTGCATCTTCTTGACCATCAGATGCATGTCGTTGGCCATCTGCGCGGTGATGCTCTGCATCTTTTCCATGCTGTCGATGGTGGTCTGCATCATGTCGGCCTGGTGCAGCATGTCGGCCATCTGGTCCGCCTGGTACTTCTGATTCATCTGCTGGGTGACGCCCTGCATGCTGATCTGGAACGGGATCGAGGTGTGCTCGATCGGCGTGCCCTGTGGACGCGTAATCGCCTGCACGCGAGAGATTCCGGGCACTCGGAAGATCGCCTTGGCGACTTTGTCGATCACCAGGAAGTCGGCGGAATTGCGCAGATCGTGGTCGCTTTCGATCATCAGGAGCTCGGGGTTCATCCGCGCGTTCGAGAAATGCCGGTCCGCGGCCGCGTAACCGGCGTTCGCCGGCAGGTCTGCGGGCAGGTACTTGCGGTCGTTGTAGTTGGTCCGGTATCCGGGCAGCGTCAGCAAGCCGACGAGCGCGATCGCGATCGTCACGATCAGCACGGGGCCGGGCCACCGGACGACGACGGCGCCGACCTTGCGCCAGCCGCGGGTCCGCTGCGCCCGCTTGGGCTCGAGCGTTTGGCGGAATCGCGCTGCCACCGAGATCACCGCGGGGCCAAGGGTCAAGGCGGCCGCGACCACGACCACCATGCCGATGGCCAACGGGATGCCCAGCGTCTGGAAGTACGGCAGGTTGGTGAAGTGCAGGCAGAACGTTGCGCCCGCGATGGTCAGGCCCGACCCGAGCACCACGTGTGCGGTGCCGCCAAACATGGTGTAGTAGGCGTCTTCTCGCGATTCGCCGACCGACCGGGCCTCCTGATATCGCCCGATCAGGAAGATCGCATAGTCGGTCGCGGCCGCGATCGCCAGCGTCACCAACAGGTTGGTGGCGAAGGTGGAGAGCCCGATGATGTTGTAGTAGCCGAGGAAGGCCACCATGCCGCGCGCGGCGGACAGTTCGAGCACGACCATCACCAACGTCAGCAGCACCGTGATGATGGACCGGTAGACCAACAGCAGCATCGCGATGATCACGATGAACGTGACGGTGGTGATCACCTGCAGGCTGCGGTCACCGGCGATGTGCTGATCGGCCTGCACGGCGGCGGGTCCGGTGACGTAGGCCTTGACCCCGTTCGGCGCGGGGAGGCTTTTGACGATGCTTTGCACGGCCTCGACGGACTCGTTGGCCAGGGCCTCGCCTTGGTTGCCGGCGAGGTAGACCTGGACGTAGGCGGCCTTGCCGTCGTTGCTCTGGACACCGGCGCCGCTCAGTGGATCGCTCCACATGTCCTGGACGTGCTCGACGTGTTTGGTGTCGGCGTCGAGCTTTTTGACCATCTGGTCGTAGTAGGCGTGGGCGTCGGCGCCTAACGGATTTTGGCCCTCCAGCACGATCATGACGGAGCTGTTGGACTTGTATTCGCGGAAGACGTCACCCATGTGTTTCGTCGCGATGACCGATTGCGCGTCGTCCGGGCTCATCGAGACCGAGCGCAGCTTCCCGACCTCGTCCAGCTGCGGAACGATCGTGTTGAGCACCGCGATGATCGCGATCCAGCCCAGGATGATGGGAACGGCGAACGTTCGGATGATTCGCGGGATCGCCGGGCGCACGGCGTGTCTGGTGATCGGGAGGGTGTCGGTCGGGTGTTCAGCGCTTGCACTCATGCGGATTTCACCAAGCAAAAGGTCAGGGCGTGCACGCCGTCGGTTATCTTCTCGTCCTTCACTTCGTCGTCGATGGTGATGCGACAACCGAGGCGGTCACCGTCGCTTTGTGCCGAGAGGTTGGGGAACACCGACGGGGCGGTCGTGCTCAGGACCAGGGTCCAGGGCAGCGGCGCGTCGTCGATCCGCTTCGGGTCGGCGGACAGATCCAGGTAGTTGACGTTGGCGTGACTGGCCGAACCGAAGATCTCGTACTTGACGACCTTGGGCTTGAACGGCTTGGAATCCTCCTGCCGTGGGCTCACCATGGTGGCGTTCTCGGCGGCGAAGAACGACTTGACCCGCACCACGGCGAAGCCTCCGATCACCACCACCGCCACGATCAACAGCGGCAACCACGCGTTGCGCACGACCCTGGATAGCTGCACCTGCGTGGATTCCTCTCCTGGTCAACCGATGGTGCCGCGTCGCCCGCTAGGTGATCGCCGCATCGCGTTGCGCCACAACGCAGCTCATGAGCAGCCATGATCCGCACGGTTTGGGCCGTCGGTCCCCTGGAATCTGCCCCTGCATCGCCGAACCCCCGCCTGACGCCACCAAAGCATAATACATCGCCTGCATAATTTGCAGACCGTGCAAACGAAGGTGATCTAGGTAACTATCCGGCGGTCACTTCGCGAAGATGCTGTTGACCAGCTCGGCAGCGCTTTCGACGTAAGGCATCGGCGTGTCGTCCGAGTCCTTCGGCTCGCCACTGGCCCAGCGTTCGATGCCCGAACGCACGGCCGTCAGCGCCAGCGCGGCGATCAACGCGGGTATTTCGTCGTCCGGCCGCATCGCCTGCCGGCGGGCGACGATGTCGGTCAGCTGGTTCTGGAACCGCTCCAGCTCGGCCAGGAACGCGGCCATGACCGCTGGGCTGGTCTTGGCAAGCTCGAGCATGCCGACCGCCTGTTCGCGTCGCGGGGGCACGTCGCGCAGATGGTGCGCTGCCAGCGTGATCAGTTCCGCCAGGACCACCCGATACGGGGCGGGTCCGGCCGCGACGAAATCTTCGGCCAGCTCGGCGGGTATGTCGGAGGGGCCGTAGGCGATCGCGGATTCCTTGGTGGGGAAGTAGTTGAAGAACGTCCGCGTGGAGATTCCCGCCTCGACGCAGATCTCCTCGATGGTCACCTTGTCGAAACCGCGGTTGGTGGTCAGGCGCACGGCGGCGTCGCGGATGTCCGCGCTCGTCTGGCGGCGACGCCGCTCGCGCAGACCCATCGGGTGGCACTGATTGCGCATGCCACTCATCGTTGCACAAACCGCAAAGTTTGCAGTCAAATGTCGCGAGTGGCGAGGGCCGCGCGCAGGTGAGCGCACTGACTGGCGAAGAACCTGGCCGAAATCGGCGCCTTCTCCGCGATCTGGTCGAACGCGTGAAACGCGCCCGGAACGATCTCTTCGTGCACGGGCACCCCGGCCTCCCGCAGGCGTCGCCCGTAGTCCAAGCACTCCCGATAGAAGAGGTCCAATGTCCCGACGCCGATCCAGGCCGGCGGCAGGCCCGACAGGTCTTGCCGACGCGCCGGCGCCGCCTCTCGAGGATCCGCGCCGTTGAGGTACCACCGCCACGCCAGCTGGTTGTCGGTTTCGGTCCACATGAGCCGCTTCTGGCCGTCGTGACTGGTGCCGGTGCGGTCGTCGAGCATCGGGTAGACCAGCATCTGGAACGCGACTTTGACGTCGCCGCGGTCGTGTGCCCGCTGGGCCACCGCGGCCGCGAAATGTCCACCTGCACTGGCCCCGCCGACGGCGACGCGGTCCGGATCTACCCACGGTTGGTGTGCCAGCCACCGCAGCGCCGCGTAGCAGTCCTCGACCGGGATCGGATACGGGTGCTCCGGCGCCAGCCGGTGTTCCACCGCGGCCACCGCGACACCGGTGAGATGCGACAGCTTGCGCAGAAACTTGTCGTCCTGGGCGGCGTGTCCCATGATCGTGCCGCCGCCGTGGATCCACAGCATCGCCGCCGCCGGGTGGCTACGGCTGACGGGTAGGTGCAGGCGAACCGTGACGTGCTCGTCGACCCTGGCCACCGGGACGCTCCGCAACCGCCCCGCGTTGCCCATCAGGTTCATCACCGCACGCTGGACCCGGTAGCCGCGGTGCAGGGCGTATCCGCGCGGCAAGAAGTGGGCCGCCTTGCGCAGTCCGGGATCCAACGCGTGCCGCGACGTGAAGGCGTTGCCGGCGTGTGTGTTTGCCATCGCGTGCCCTCCGGTCCGGTGCGCCGACCATACCTGACGTGGTCATCAACTGATTGGCCCGCGCGCCGAGAGGGTAAACGGGGTCGTGGCTTCGACCATGACCAAGGTCATCAACGTTCTGGACCCGCGCACCGGCGACAAAGTGACGCAAATTCCCATCACGGAGCCGTCGGACTGTGACGACGCCGTCCGGCGCGCGTCGGATGCCGCGCCCGACTGGGCGCGCACCGCGCCCGCCGAACGTGCCGAGGCGATCGCGGCTGCCGCCGCCGACGTCCGCGGCGCCACAGACGAACTCGCCGAACTGAACGAGCGCGAAACGGGAAGACTGCGCGACGACGCCCGCGGCGGCGTGCAGGCCGGAGTGGGCACGCTATTGCAGTACGCCCAACTCGGCCCGTTGCATCGCGGGCGCAGCCTGCAGGGCGAATGGTCGGCGACCGATCTGATGGTTCCGCAGCCGCGCGGCGTTGTCGCGGTGTTGACGCCGTGGAGCGATCCCGTCGCGGTGGGCGCGGGGCTACTCGGTGCGGCGCTCGTCACCGGGAACACCGTGGTCCACAAGCCCAGCGAGCGTTGCCCGCGGACCGGCCGGCGGTTCGCTGAGCTGTTGGCCGCCCGGTTGCCCGACGGCGTGCTGGAAATCGTTGACGGCGATGAAACCGTCGGCGCGCGATTGGCCGAATCGGAACGCGTCGACGTGGTCGCGCACGTCGGCCGCAGCGCGACCGGCCGGGAGATCGCCCGGGCCTGCGCGGACCGCGGCGCCAAGGCGCTGCTGGAGAACGGCGGAAACGACGCGCTCATCGTCGACGCGGACCTCGACCCCCGCTGGGCGGCCGGGCAAGCGGCGCTCGGTGCCTTCGCGAACGCCGGTCAGATCCGTGGGTCGGTGGAAAGGGTCTACGTCGTCCAGCCGGTCGCCGAGGCGTTCGTCGATGCGCTGGTCGACGAGGCCGTGTCGTGGGCCGATCGGATCGGCCCGTTGGTGGACCAACTCCACCGCGAGCATGTGCACGCGCACGTCGAGGACGCGGTGCGGTGCGGTGCCCACCTTCTGGCGGGCGGCGAACCGCGACCGGGGCCGGGTTCGTTCTATCCGCCGACGGTGCTGACGGACTGCGCGCCCGACATGCTGGTGCTGCGCGAGGAAACGTTCGGTCCGATCGCGCCGGTGCGAATGGTGCCGGACTTCGCCGCCGCACTGGCCGAGGCCGCCGACGACCGCTTTGGCCTGGCCGCCACGGTGCTGACCGGCGACATGGCGCACGCGCAGGAGGCGTGGCGCGGCCTCCCGGTCGGCACCGTCAAGATCAACAACGTGTTCGGGGGCGCGCCCGGGGGAGGCTTCCGTCCCGAGCTACTAGACGAGATGACCCGCGTGAAGGTGGTGCACTGGTCGCCGCTTTGATGCGCTTTGATTCGCCGCGAGAGTGCAACTGCCGACGCCTCCACTCGAGAATTGTGTCGCTAGTTGCACTTTCGCGGCCCGAGTTGGTTCCGCTCCAGGTCGAGCAGGACGCGCTTGGCGACCGGGCCGCCGCGGTAGGCGCCCACGGTACCGTCGGAACGGATCACCCGGTGACACGGCACGAAGATGGGGATCGGGTTGGTCGCGCACGCGGTGCCGACGGCGCGTACGGCCTTGGGGGAGCCGGACAGCCGGGCCAGGGCGGCGTAACTCGCGGTGACGCCGTAGCCGACGTCGGCGTTGAGGTGTTCCAGCACGGTGCGCCGAAAACCCCGCGACAGCGACCAATCCAACGCGACGTCAAAGCCGTGACGGCGGCCGGTGAAGTATTCGTCGAGCTGTCGCACCATCGGATCCAGCCGCGGGCGCGATTCGAGCATGCGTGGGCTGATGCGCTCCGAGAGGTTCTGCAGCACGCTGTCGCGGTCTTCGTTGGCGAACGCCACCCGCAGCAGTCCCAGGGGGGTGGCCGCCAACAGCAGTGGCCCGACGGCGGAGTCCACCGTGCGGTAGGCGATGTCGAGCAGATCGCCGGCCTGGGCGTCTCTTTCCAGGCGAGCGTGCAGGCGCCGCAGCCGATCGCCGTCGACCGGGTAGTGCTCGGTGAGATCCGTTGTGGTCATTGGTGGTTCCTTGTCGTATCGATGAGGGGATAGGTGCGGCGGAGGGTGGCGATGCCGTCGGCGGCGGCCCGGCGGGCGGCGTCAACGCTGCTGTCGAGAATCACCGCGATCTCGGCGTAGGGCAGGCCGGCCAGATAGTGGTAGGCAACGGCCTGGCGCTGCTTGGGCGGCAGCGCGCCCACCGCGGCGTCCAGGTCGAGATCGCGTGCGTCCGCCCGCTCGCGAGCGGGGGAGTCGGGGGGATCGGCGACGGGGTCGGCCCGCCGCGCGGCCCCGCGCGCGATGTCGATGGCTTTCCGGTGTGCGATGGTTACCAGCCATGCTTCGACGTTTGCGTCGGCCGGCAGCTGCGGGTAGGCCTTCAACGCGGCCAGGAACGTGTCCGACCACGCGTCGTCGGCATCGACGTGGCCGATCACCGCGCGAACGACCCGCCACACCGTGGCGCCGTGTCGAGCCACGACCGCCTCGAAAGGCTGTTTGACGTGCCGATCGACATTCATCCTGGCGCCGTTTCCTCCGTGACAATCCGCGACTCTCATTGTGAAGACGTCGACGCGGCGCCGAATGTGAGCCCCAGCTGCACATCGCAAGGTGCGATCTCACGCCTTGGAGGCGCTGGTCGTCTACCGGGAAAGGAGGTTGAACGATGCACACACGACACGCGGTGATCGATAGCCCGCTTGGTGAGCTGACACTGGTCGCCGACGGCGACACGCTCACAGGCGTGTTTTTCCCGCATCATTGGTACCCGCCCACCGCTGACTCTCTGGGTCGGCGCGTGGAGCCGGTTTCCGAGGCCCTTTTTCGGGACGCCGCGGAGCAGCTGAACGAGTACTTCAACGCCGAGCGCACGCAGTTCGACGTCGCGATCGACCTGGGCGCCGAGCCGCGCCAGCGGCGAGTCTGGGATCTGTTGCCCGGCATAGGCTACGGCGAGACCACCACCTACGGCGAGCTGGCCGCAACGCTGGCCGACGGCTATACGGCCTATGAAGTGGGTCAGGCGGTGGGCCGCAATCCGCTGAGCATCATCGTCCCGTGCCATCGCGTCGTCGGAAAGGATGGGGCGCTAACGGGTTACGCTGGCGGTCTGAAGCGCAAACGATTCCTGCTAGACCTGGAGGCGCCGGTGCCCGCGGCGGCCGGCAGATTGTTCTGATGCCGTCGAAATGGGATCGGAGGGTGAATGCCGCGGACTGGGACGCGGTCACCGCCGACATGAACGATGTTGGCGGCGCACTGCTTCCGCGGCTGCTCACCCCAAGGGAGTGCGCCGCGGTGCTTGATCTCTACCCCGACGACAGCCTCTTTCGCGCCACCGTCGATATGGGTCGCCACCGGTATGGGGAAGGCGAGTACCGCTATTTCAAACGGCCCTACCCGAGTCCCATCGACGAGCTGAAGCAGGCGCTTTACCCCCAGTTGTTGCCGATCGCCCGCGACTGGTGGACGAAGCTGCGACGCGACCCGCCCTGGCCCGACACGCTCGACGAATGGCTGGAGATGTGTCACCGCGCCGGCCAGACCAAACCCACCGCGTTGCTGCTCAAATATGGCCCGGGCGACTGGAACGCGCTGCATCGAGACCTGTACGGGGACCTCGTGTTTCCGCTCCAGGTCGTCATCAATCTCAACGAGCCGGGTGTGGCGCACACCGGCGGCGAATTCCTGCTCGTCGAGCAGCGGCCCCGAGCCCAGTCGCGCGGAACCGCCACCACACTGCCGCACGGGCACGGCTACATCTTCACCACCAGGGAGCGGCCGGTCCGCTCGACGCGGGGATGGTCGGCCGCGCCCGTGCGACATGGGGTGTCGGTGGTCCGGACCGGTCACCGTTGCACGCTCGGGTTGATCTTTCACGACGCCGCCTGACCGCGTGCGGCACGATGGCGGGCATGGACCTTTACGACGTCATGCGCTCGACGCCGGCCGTGCGGGAATACACCGACGGCCCGCTTCCCGACGACGTGCTGGCACGGATTCTCGACAACGCACGCTTCGCGCCCTCCGGTGGCAATCGGCAGGGCGTGCGCGTCATCGTGGTGCGAGACAAGGACACCCGGGCGGCGCTGGCCGACCTCGGACTTCCCGCCGCGCGCCGGTACACCGCGCAACTCGCCAATGGTGAGACGCCGTGGAATCCGTTGCAGCCGACCGGCGTCGACGCGTCGACGATCGAGGCGACGGAGCCCCCGGTGCAGATGTCGGCCCCGCTTCGCGACGCTCCGGCGGTGCTCGTGATCTGTCTGGACCTCGCCGTCGTTGCCGCCACCGATCAGAACCTCGATCGCATCGGCGTGGTGCCCGGAGCCTCGGTCTACCCGTTCGTGTGGAACGTGCTGCTGGCCGCGCGCAACGAGGGCTACGGCGGCGTGTTGACCACGATGGCGGTCGCCGAGGAGCCGCGCGTCAAGGAGCTTCTCGGCGTGCCGGACTCGTATGCCATCGCCGCGGTGGTCCCGCTGGGTAAACCGGTGCGCCGGGTGACGAAGCTGCGACGACGGCCGATACCGGAGTTCGCCACCCGCGAGCGCTTCGACGGGGAACCATTCACCAGTTAGGTCGACCACGACTCGTCACCGGATCTGTTGCGCCCCATACCAGACGCCATCGGGGGCCCCGATCGCGCCGGCCCGTTCGCGAGCCGCCGCCAGTTCCGGCGACGTTGCGAATTGGCGCGCCGTGTCCGCGTCGTGCATGTCCATGACAACGATGACGGTGTCGGCGTCGTCGGCGTCGACGTACGTGCCGGTCACCACCAGGCCGTGCCCGCGGCGCACCGTATCCAGCTCCGGATCGCGGAACACGGTGTTCCACTGCTCGACGCTGGTGACTCGCTGTTTGACGAGCATAATTCCGGTCATGATGAATCCTCCTGACAATGAATGATTTTCAGGGTGCGGTTTTGTCAGCGGTTGCCAGCCAGGCGCGGCTGGGTTCGTCGTTGCGTGGATCGAATGCCCGGGGGGCGGGACGGCCGTATTCGGCGGCAACCGCTGTGATATCGCGGATTTGGGGCCGCCAGCCGTGCCGATGCAACCACGCGTCCAGATCGCCGAACGGGCCGCCCTTCCACAGAGAGACGAGGTCGGGTGAGATCGCCGCTCGCGCGGCGCGGAGCAGTGGGGAATCCTCGCTGTGATCCAGCGCCAGGGTGCTTCCCCTAGCGGAGCACGAGGTGATCCGATCGAGGAACGCATCGGCCGCATCGGCTTCGAGGGCGTACAGGATGCCCTCGGCGAGCCAGGCCGTGCGCTTCCCGGGGTCGAAGCCCGCCTCGATCAGCCGTGCCGGCCAATCCGTTCGCAAATCCACCGCGACTTCGACACGGTGACAGCGCGGCTGTGCGTGGAGGTCTTGCAGCACAGCGGACTTGAAGGCCAGCACCTCGGACTGATCGGCCTCGTAGACCCCGGTGCCAGCCGGCCATGTCAGACGGAACGCCCGGCTATCCATGCCGCACGCGAGCATGACGACCTGGGTGGCACCGGCGCGGGCGGCCTCGAGCAACGCCTGATCGAGGAACCGGGTGCGCACGGCGACTTGCTCGGCCATCAGCTGGAAGAAACCCCGGGCCGCACCCTCGCTGTTCCAGACTGACCCCTGCCGATCGGCGTGGTCAACGAACGCGCGGGCATACGGGTCGTCGAATAACCGGTCGGTGCGCGCGCTTTCGCGGGCACGCAGCATCGCCACGCCAATAGAAGTCGCCCCGATGCCTGTTGGGGCCGCACGTGTTTGCGGTTGCTGTGTCATAGGCTTCACCCCTGGCATAGATGTCTACAAACGTAGATATAACTAACTCTAGACCGGCCGAACGCGTATGTCTACAGTTGTAGATAAACTCGGTACGGAGGTGGCAATGAAGTCCAAGGTGGGCGGGAGCGCCGATGCGAACCCGCCGCGGCGAAACGCCGCGGCCACCCAGGCGCGCCTGCTGGCGGCGGCACGAGAACAGTTCCTGCGCCACGGGTATCGGGCAACATCGCTGCGATCGATCGCGGCCCAGGCCGGTGTCGACGTGATGCTCATCAAGCGGTATTTCGGTTCGAAGGAACAGCTTTTTGCCGAAGCCACCGATGTCTCCGACAACGTTGACGCGGTGCGGCGCGCGGCCGACGATGTGGTGGCCGCCGCCCTGATCGAACGCGTGCTGCGCGCTCGCCGCGACGTCGACGCCCCGTTGTTCGCGCTGCTGCGCTCCAGCGGCGACCCCGCCGTCGTCGCGCGCCTCAACGAACAGCTCGAAACCGGGCTCACGCGCAACCTTTCCCGCAGAATCAAGTCGAACGAGCCACGACTTCGCGCTGACATGGTCGCCGCCCTGCTCCTCGGAATCGGCGTGCTGCGGGCACTGCTCAACAAGGATCCGATCGCCACCGCCGACGACCGCGCCATCGCCGCAATCTTCACGGAAGCGTTTGAGGCACTGACGAAACTGCCCCAAACGGCCACGCGTGGGGAGTGGCATACGGATTGCTAGGCGGCCCTAAAGCCGCGGCGATTTGGTCGATACCTTGGCGCCGTGGAACTCCGCCTCGGTGGTCGCGTCCGGATAATCGTCGATTAGGTCGTAGCCAGGCCGGTACTGACTTTGGCACCACATGCGGTACCATGGCGTATGCCGTCGCTGAATATCCCGTTTACTGAAGAAGAGCTCGAGGCCGTTCGCATTGCCGCGGCCGGCGATGACATGTCTCTGCGCGCGTTCGCCCACCAAGCGATCCTGTCCGCGGCCAGCGAGCACAAGCGCCGAGTCGCGGAGGCCGCCAAGATTGTCGCGACTCGGTCCGCAGAGCTCAACCAGCGCCTGGCGTGACCCAATTCCTCGACCGCGACGACGTTCTCACCGCCGGCGCCGCCGCCGTCGGACAGATACTCACGGTGAGCGATTACGGTCTGCTCGACGCGGCCGTTGCCAGACCACGCGCCACCGTGTTCGGCGTTGACGCGTATGCCGATCTTTTCTCCAAGGCGGCCGCGCTTATGCAATCGCTTGCGCGGAACCACGCTCTGGTCGACGGGAACAAGCGCACCGCTTGGGCCGCGGCGTGGACCTTCTTGTACATCAACGGGATCGAGCTGGGCGAGTTTGACGTCGACGACGCCGAAGGATTCGTGAACGCAGTTTCGACGGACTCGGCAATGCCCATCGATTCCATCGCGGCCAAGCTTGTGTCATACGCGGCGTCGTAGCATCGGCAGTTCTTGACGGGCACTCGACGCGCGTAGCGCGGCAAGCCCAATCACCCTGTGCCACAACCAATTCGTCACAGTGACGCATTGCGGGCTGTACGGCACGAAGGGGGAGCAAGCCAACTACCGTCGGCGGAAGATCCAGACAGCGATTGAAACGCCCAACCCGGTTAGGACGAGGCCGACGATGATCTGCCAGTAGAAATACGGGCCCACAGAGTCTGCCGTGAAGACGGTGCCGCCATCGGCATGAACATCCACCCTTCCGTTGATCGGGCCGCTGTATGACAGTCCGCCGATGGTCCACGTGCCATGGCAGGAGTTGCCGTAGCCGCCCTTGCCGCTGTAGCACCCACCGTTCGTTGCCATCGTCGGCATCCCAACCTGATATCCGGAGAAATTTCGCGCGCTGTCGCCGAGGGTGTACAGCCCGAACCCCAGAAAAAAGATCGCGGCCACCCGAACCCGAATACCGACTGATCGGCGACGACGTGCTGGTTCCGATCCTCCGTTCGCGGCCCCGTGGGATGTCCTGGTCCATCGGCAAATGGTCCCACAAGGAGTCCGTGGCTCCTGGCAGTTGCGACGCAAATGCGTTGATTCGATGTCCTTGCGCCACAGCCCAATTCGTCACAGTGACGTATTGATGCCGGGCCGGGGAGAAGGAGGATGGGTGGTCGATCGCCGGCTGCCGGCCAACCGCTGGGCAGCGCGCCACGACCCCATTCGGTTCTGCGGCTGATCCGGCGCATCGGCTCGAGGTAAGTACAACCGACGACAGTAAGGCTCTAAGGGGGCGAGGCGCTGCGTCGGCGCCGTGACGTGCTCGGATCGGGCTAATTACTACGCGCGCGAGCACTTCCACCGAAAGCGCTGGTCTCCGCTTTACCGATAAGCGACACTATGTCAAGTAAAGCGTGTCGGTGCCCGCCTCCAGACTTGCGTGCATGACGCAAATCCCCGAGGAAGAACTCATCAGATGCTCTCCCACCAAAGGATGTGGTGAACTGAAGCCACGAGCGAGGATGGCGCGCCGTGTCCAATCGGACCCTCTTTGCATGGCGTGCTACCAGCGGGCTCGCCGACTCCTGCAGAATCCGGCGGAAATCCGGCGTGCCAACCTTTGGGCCAAGTACCGCATCACCCCCGAGCAGTATGACGCGCTTCGGGCCGAACAGAACTATCGCTGCGGTGTTTGTGGCATTAACGAGGCCGATGTTGATCTCACAAGGGTAGGTGGCCGTCCGCGCGCCGATGGCCAACCGCTCCTCAAGGTGCCGCTGGCCGTTGACCACGACCACAAGACGGGCGCCATTCGTGGCCTTCTCTGCCCGTCGTGCAATGCGGGGCTCGGAGCCTTCGGTGACGATCCAGATCGGTTATACGCTGCGATCGCCTATCTTCAAAATGCGCGGCTCATTGTGCGCGGAGTGGATGGCGGCCCGTGATACAGAGGTTGAAGGACGGACCGCGCATCGTGAAGATTATTGAAGCCGTCAGACTCAGACGGCGCCATTTGCCGAACAGCGTCGAGCCGCCGGCAGCCCGCCGGCGTTGTGGGGTGTGTTTGTGGTCACGCCTGCGGTATTCGTTAGGCCGGAAGCAGTACCGCGCCCAGCACGCCCCGTAGACTTCATCTCACATAGGACGTCGGGGTGTGGATCCCGCGCAGACACCGCATTTTTTTCGGGGGAATATGACGAATACGTCTGGGGTACAGCGCGGCCCGACGAAGACGCGGACGCGCTCCGAAGACATCCGAGCGCACTACGACGTCGCCGACGACTTCTTCGCGTTGTTCTAGGACCCCAGCCGTACATATAGCTGCGCGTATTTCGAGCCGCCGGACCTCACCCTCGAACAGGCTCAGTTCGCCAAGATCGACCTGAACTTGGACATGTTGGATCTGAAGCCGGGGATGACGCTGCTGGACATCGGGTGCGGTTGGGGTGCCACGATGAAGTGGGCCGTCGAAAGATTCGATGTCAACGTCATCGGCTTAACGCTGTCGGACAATCAACATGCCCGCTGCGAGCAGGTCCTCAGCACCATCGACAGCAGCCGGTCGCGCCAGGTTCGGTTGCAGAACTGGGAAGACTTTTTCGAACCCGTCGACCGGATCGTGTCGATTGAGGCCTTCGAGCACTTCGGGCATGAGAACTACGACGACTTCTACAAGCGGTGCTTCGACATCATGCCCCACGACGGCCGCATGACCATCCAGAGCAACGTCAGCTACCACCCTTACGACATGGCCGCCCGCGGCAAGAAGCTGACATTCGAGACGATGCGGTTCATCAAATTCATGATCACCGAGGTCTTCCCTGGCGCGCGGCTGCCGTCGACGGAGATGATGATCGAACGGGCCGAAACGGCAGGCTTCGTTGTACCAGAACCGATTTCGTTGCGCCAGCACTACGTCAAGACGCTGCGGCTCTGGGGTGGCGCGCTAGAGTCCAACAGGGAAAAGGCTGTCGAGGCTACCTCCGAAGAGGTCTACAGCCGGTACATGAAGTACCTGCGCGGTTGCGAACAGTACTTCTCCGAGGAGATGCTGGACTGCCTCGTGGTGAGCCACCTGAAGCCGGGGGCTGTCGCTGGTGCAGGAAGATCAGGCCGACGTAGCCGCTAGCCCATTGACAAGATCGCGCCCGCGGCGACGGCCATCACCGCCACGAGGGCTACCAAGATCACCGTGATCGCCGCGCGCACGATCTCTTCTTCCGTGACTCGCCTGCGCGGCTTCAATTCGGCGAGAACGGTGTCCCCAAGCCACGCCATTGCGTTGAGTCTTGCGACCGCCGAACTGAGGTCGTGGCGCGCGTCGGCCGCGTCTTTCTCGACAGGCTCGTGCGCGGCAATTGCGATCGTCATATTAGCCCCCCAGGCTCGCGGACGCCGGTCGGCGTGATTGAGGTCGAAAGCTTCACACTTCTCGTTAATCGAATGATAAGAGTGCGCAAATCACGATTGCGGTAACGATCCTTAACGGTCACAGCACAGAGTTGTGGAGGCGCTGAAAGCGGTGGGAGGCCGCGTCGTGGTCTTGCTCATGGGTGGACGCGGCGAGCCAACGCATAGATCGGTTGCGGGACATGCGGATTGAATACGGAGTGTTGTCGACAAGAAGCACGCGAGTTCCGCCGGGTCGAGCCGCTGCGACGCTCACCGCCTCATGGAAGATGAGATGATGTCGGTTAGCCCGGAGGCTGCGCCGAACAAGTGACCCTGTGCCAATCCGCAGCCCGCCATGAAGACGGTCTCTGCCTGCTCATCGGTTTCGATCCCTTCTGCGATCACCTTGAGACCCAGCGCTTCGCATAACCCGATGACCGACCGGTACAGCGTCAGGTTTCGTCCCGGCTGGACGCCCGCCGCCAGGCCACGGTCGAGCTTGACGATTTGCACCGGTAGCTCGTGCAGATAGGTCAGGGAGTTGAAACCCGCGCCGAAATCGTCCAACGCGACCCCGACGCCTAGTTCGTTCAATCGTCTGATGGCGGCCGCTCCCTCGTCGAGGTCGACGATCGGGACTGTCTCGGTGATCTCCAGGACGAGACGATGCGGCGACAACCCATGCCGTGCGAGCGTGCGGCTGACGGCATGTTCGAAATCAACGCTGCCGAGTCGCGCGGCGCCGATGTTGACGTGAAGGTCCAGATCGAGGCCCGCGCTTTGGATCTGCGCGCAGGCCCGATCGAGCACGAGGGCGTCGAGTTGTGCCCCCATGCCGTTGGCTTCGGCAAGCGAGACGAAGGTCTGGGGAGGAATCTGTACCCCTCTGGGCGTCGTCCACCGCGCAAGTGCCTCAACCGCGACCGGCGTGCCGTCTGGCAGGGCCACCACGGGCTGATACTTGAGTTGAAAGCCCTGCGGGATAGCGCCATTCGCGTGTCGCAGCGCCGTCGCAAAGTTTTCCGAACCACTGAATGCCGGGCGGTACACCACGGCAGTGTCTTTGCCCAGCCGCTTTCCGGTGTACATCGAGATGTCGGCCTGCCGGAGCAGATCGTCCGAAGTCTTAGGGTGCTCGTCGTAGCCGGGGCTTACCAACCCCATGCTCGCACGCACCCGCACCGATGTCCCATGTACCGAGAACGGACTTCGCAGAGCCAGTCGGAGCTGGTCGGCGACCAACTCGGGTTCGTCGACAGCACCGGCAGTGAGGATGGCGAACTCGTCTCCCCCGATCCGCGCCAGCATGTCGGACTGGGCGAGGCAATCTTGCAGACGCACACTGATCGCGCACAACAACTCGTCGCCGGCCGCATGCCCGAAGCGGTCATTGACCTCTTTGAAGTCATCGATGTCGACGAAGATCAAGACGAACGGGCCGCCGCCGATGGCTTCGTCCAGCCGTTCGGCCAACAGCAATCGATTCGGCAGGCCGGTAAGTGCATCGTGGTGAGCCTGATGGGCAAGCCGACGCTTGGCGGCGACAAGCTGTGCGGTCAGCATGCGCTGCACCCGCATAGCCACTAGGTAGCGGGTCGCGACAAGCAACGCCATCGCCAAGTAGGTGCTGGCGAAGAGCGGGTCGATTCCTCGTCCAACCAGCACTTGAAACGTGAGTAGGGCCGTGCTGCCCATGAACCCCGCATAGGGCAGGGTCAGCCGTGCCCAGTTGGTTGGCTGTTCGTCGTCGTGAGGGCGGGGCCGCGGAGGCAGGACGAGCAGGCTCCATGCAATCAACAGCGGAGCGAGGATGAATCCGACGCCGACCCACATATCCAGCGTCGTCACACCGACGCTCCGCAGGTAGGCGAGCAGCCTGTCGGAGGAGGCGAGGCTGATCACCGCGGCCGCAAGGAGCATGTAGTTCGCCCTTCCCGGCCGGTACGGCGGGTACCACATCGCAATGAGGACCGCGCCCACCACCGCGATGAGCTCCACTGCGGCGATTCCCCAAACGACCGCCGTGTTGGTCGACCGCGGCAGCGCGGCACCGTCCATGGCGCCCAAGCGGGCGACGTACACCAGGTGGAAGAACGCTAATGTGCTGACTAGTCCGTCGAGAACAGTCGTGACGACCCCCTGCCACATACGCACCGGGGTGCGGACGTCGTGATCATGGCCCGCGCGCACCAGCAGGAGCATCGCGACGACGAACAAGAGTCCGGCGACAAAGTAGGCGACGACGGCAGGCTCCGGGGCGGTTCCGCCGGGGTGGGCGGCACCGCCGAGTTGCGAGAGAGATTCGGCGGTCAGAAACGTGGCTATCGCCGTCATAAGGACTATTCGCCACCACCGTGAGGGTCCTGTCACCCGCACCACGACGGCAAGCCCAACGAGTAATGCGCCCATACACAGCGTTGCTTCGAGGACGAACTGCACGCGTTCCGCGATCGCCACTCCCCACGGGGCGAGCGCATTCGAGACTGCCGCAGCGAGGGCGACGGCAGATAGTCCCAATTGCAAGCGACGACTCTGAAACGACAACGCTTTCCCCTCCGACCGGCGGCGTTGACGTTCAATCCTTGCAGAACAGGTTGGCCGCTGGACCGTTATCGCTTACCGAGCTAAACCCGACGATCAATCGAGAGACGGCCTAGCGGCAAGAGATCGCAGGAGCCATACGGCGAAATGGATATGGTGGTTACCAGTAATGTACGCCGCATTTACCATTACGTTGCCTAGCAATGCATTTCCGTGCTGGCGCTGATGCTGGCCACCTTCACCTTCTGCGCAACGCAAGAGTTGAGACACGCGACAGCCCGTATCTGTCAACTTGCTATGGAGCTCGCAGGAAAAAACTCGTGACTTGCGGTTGACTAACACTCGATCGCGGGAAGCGCCCGCGAGGGGCGACTGCGAGGGGACGACTATGCCTACCATCACCACAACGGACGGTGTCGAAATCTTCTATAAGGACTGGGGCTCGGGCCAGCCGATCGTTTTCAGTCACGGCTGGCCGCTGACGGCCGACGACTGGGACGCGCAAATGATGTTCTTCCTGCGTCAGGGCTATCGGGTGATTGCTCACGACCGACGCGGGCATGGTCGGTCCGACCAGGTCGGGACCGGCAATGACGTCGAGCACTGGGTGGCCGACCTGGCCGCCTTGACCGACCAGCTCGACCTGCGTGAGGCCGTCCATATCGGGCACTCGACGGGCGGCGTCGAGGTGGCTTGCTATGTGGCGCGCCACCAGGAGCGGGTCGCCAAGGCGGTGCTGGTGTCTTCCCCGACACCGAGCATGCTCCAGACCGAGAACAATCCGGGCGGACAACCCCAGGAGTGGTTCGACGCGGTGCGGGCCGGTGTCTTGGGAAATCGATCGGAGTTCTTTCGCGCGGTGCCGGAAGGTCCGTTCTACGGATTCAACCGATCAGGGGTGGAGCCGTCCGAGGCGGTCATCGCGAACTGGTGGCGACAGGGCATGTCCGGCAGCGCCCAGGCTCACTACGAGACGGTGGCGTCCTGGCTCGAGGACTACTCCGACGAGCTGAAGGCGATCACCGTGCCCGTCCTGGTGATGCACGGCGAGGACGATCAGATTGTGCCGTTCGCCAGCGCGGTGCCCCGAGCGGTCGACCTACTCCAGAACGGTGCGTTGAAGACCTATGCCGGCTACCCGCACGGCATGCCGACCACGCACGCGGACGTCCTCAACCCGGATCTGCTGGCGTTCATCGCTTCCTGAGATGAGTTTTGCGCACCGGTGCAGTCTTGATGTTCATGGGCAAACTCATCTATGGCTTCAACGTGTCGGTGGACGGCTACATCGCCGACGCCCGGGGCAACATCGACTGGACCGATCCGAGCGAAGAACTGCACCAGTACTGGAACGACTTCGAGCGGGAGACCGCCTTGGCGTTCTACGGCCGACGGATCTACGAACTGATGTCCGCATACTGGCCGACCGCCGACAAGGCCCCGGACGCCTCCCCTTTGGTCGTTGACTTCGCCCAGATCTGGCGTGACATGCCCAAGGTGGTGTTCTCGCGCACGCTGGAGTCCGTCGACTGGAACTCACGCCTGGAACGCGGCAATCCGGTCGAGGTGGTGACGAAACTGAAAGCCGAAACCGACGGCAGGCTGGAGGTGGCGGGCGCGACGCTGGCTGCACCGATCGTTCAGGCCGGTCTGGTGGACGAATATCGGATCGTGGTTGCGCCCACCGCCGTTGGCGGCGGCACCCCGTTCTTCCCGACGCTCCCGTCGTGGATCTCGCTGCGACTGTTGGAGAACCGCACCTTCCCGGGCGGCACGGTCCTGCTGCGCTACGAGGCGAGTTACCCGTAATTACGCCGTTCTCAGTCGAAGACGACTACCTGGCGACCAACCACGTCTCCGCTGGCGAGCGCCTCGAGCTTGTCGTTGATGTCGTCGAGCGACACGGTGGTGATCGCGTGCTTGATCTGTCCGGCGGCGGCGAGCGCAAGGACTTCGGTCAGATCGTTGTAGTTGCCCCAGAACGAGCCGAAATAGGACAATTCCGTGCCGACGATGAGGTTCAGCGGAACCTCAACCTTGGTGCCCATCAGGCCCACCGAAGCGACCGCGCCCTCTGGCTCGAGGATCGAAAAGTCCAGCCCGATTGACTCCGCGGCCCCCGCGCAGTCGAGGATCGCGTCCACGGTGCTTCGTCCGGTGAGGTTCGTCAGCTCGGCCTTGACCTCGTCGGTGCTCTTGCCGCGGGTGTTGACGGTGTGATCTGCGCCGTTGGCCTTGGCGACCGCGAGCTTGTCGTCGGTGCGCGAGAAGGCGACCACCGTCGCGCCGCCGCCGAGCAGCTTCGCGTATTGCACTCCGTAGCCGCCGAGACCGCCGATGCCGGCGACCACCACCGTCCTGTCGGGTCCGAGCTTGCCGGCATCACGCAGCTTCTTCATACCCCGGTACGGTGTGAGACCAGCGTCGGTCAGTGGCGCGAACATCTCCGGCTTCTGACCGTCAGCCGCCGTCACCGCAATGAGATGGCGGTATGGCACGGCGACGTACTCGGCGAAGCCGCCCGGCGGCCCGAACCCGATCCATCCGCCGGTGCCGCTGCATAACTGCTCGTTACCCTCGTGACACTGCCGGCACATGCCGTCGCCCCACCCGGGATTGACCACGACCAGATCGCCGTCGGACAGACCGGCAGCGGCAGGCACGGCGGAACCCAGTTCGGCCACGTGGCCGGCGACCTCATGCCCAGGAATAGCCGGGAACTCCATTGGTGCGGCGGCCGCGAAGTATCCGTCGATGAGCTGATAGTCGCTCCGGCACATTCCGCACGCCGCCACCTTGACGAGGACCTCGTCCGGTGCGGGGTCCGGCACTGGGACCTCCTCTAGACGAAATGGCTCGTGGTATCCGTGCATGCGCGCCGCCCGCATTTTCATGGTTCCTCCCCCGATTTGCGCAACTGTATGTGTCTGTAAACGTAGAGGGGCCGACGCTGTACGCGCCATTCATGCCGCGCGCCACCGAAACCCTTTCTTCGAGGCGTGCCGCTATGTCAGGGGCAACGTGTTGCTCGTCGACGGCAACAGCGACATCAACGATGTGGCGTGGGCGCCGGATCTGGACTCGGAGTAGCGTCCTGCGATTGTGCAGCTTGCTCTGACACCAGACGGCAAGTGGGATATCGCGACGCCTGACCTGGTGTCCGCGGCGAGCGCGGCGGGATTCAGCGCAGTGGGCATTAACGCCGAGCGGGTCGACGGGGCCGCCGTCGAGGCGTACGCCGCAGCCGGAGCTCGTTGCCACGAATTGCTAGCCTTCGTCGTCGGCGACGACGAATCCGCCACCATGGCAAGTGCCGAGCAGTTGGCCGACCGCGCGCAGACTATTAGCGCGGACTGGGTGCTGACGGTGTTCACCGAGAGGGTGCCGGCCGAGCGAATTCGACGCTGCGCCAGGCTCTTCGACGGTGCCGGCGCGGGTATTGCGGTGGAATACACACCGCTGGGCGCAATTCCGACGATCGGCGACGCCATGGAGTACGTGCGCGCCGCAGGCGGGGCGGCGCGGGCCGGGCTGACGATTGACTCGTGGCATTTCTGCTTCAGCTCTAACACGTGGGCGGACCTGGCGGCGGTGCCGCTGGACGACATCGCCTACGTGCAGTTCACCGACGCGCTGGAACCCGAGCATCGAGACCGTATGATCCGCGAAAGCCTGCACCGCCGCGCCCTGCCCGGCGAAGGTGTTCTCGAGTTAAACCGTTTCGCGGCAACGCTGCTCGACCGCGGCTGGGACGGTACGGTCAGCGTCGAGGTGCTCAGCACGCAACTGCGCGACCTACCCGTCGACGAGCTAACCGGACGCCTGTACACCACGACCGCTGCGTACTGGAGCTGAGCCGTCGAGTGCAGCGATCGGCCGACTCAATTGTCTTGATCAACGGGCATTGTGTGGACAGTAATGTTGCCGCCCTTGCGTTTCGCATCGAGCATCGCTTGGTCGGCTCGACTAATGCTGGTATCGAGGAGGGCTATCGCGTCGGCCTCTGGCTCGGTGAAGACGCCGAGCTCGACATGGGTGACGCCGATGCTGGCGGTGACTGGAGCGTGATCGGCCGGTGCGGCGATCGCGCACCTGACTCGGGCGAGATTCGAAGTGGGACCCAACCCGGCGGATTGCCAGCAGAACCCGCCGACTCTAGGTGCAAGGGTATTGCCGATTGAGCACACAATTCGACGGCGGCGAGTAGGAACCGATCAGCACTCCCCTGAAACCACCTGTGGCTGAACCACCGGGTGCGATGACGCGATTCCAATTCGCGGGTGTGACGACAAAGTGGGTGCCAGATTGGGTAACGGTGCTATTCCACGCATGCGAGACGGACTGCCCCACCGGCATGTCGAATTCAAGCCTCCAATCGCTCAGCGGCGCCAGGCTCGCGTTGGTGACGGTGAAGCTTGCGATGAAACCGGTCTGCCACGTATGTTCCACCGACAACGTCGCCGCGGCCGCGGCCGCATGCGCCGTGGGAGCGATGCCGAGTCCGAGGATGGCAACCAGCAGTGCAGACAGGCTTACGTGAAGCGCTGCGCGCCAGCGTTTCACGTAGTTGTCCAGTCCCGCCATATCACCAAACCTAAAGCCAATCAGGCGATATGGGCGCTCGCGCGGCGGGTAAGCTGCAATACCTTTGCTCAACTGAAACCGTCATGAAATCTTGGCTTTGCCACGGCGGCATACTTGACACATGACGCTCCTCGGCGCCGACCCCGTCCTCGCCGTGCATGACCTTGACCGTGCCGCGGGATGGTTCACCCGAATATTGAATTGCACGGTGACTGAGCCGGACCCCGGTAACTGGGCATTCTGCTCGGCCGGGTCGGTGACGTTTAGGCTCGGTCGCTGTCCGGAGGCCTTGCCGGCATCTGACCTCGGCGACCACAGCTACATCGCGTATCTGACCGTCGTAGGCCTCGACGAATACTTCAGGCGCGCTGTCGCTGAGGGCGCCGAGATCCTGAAGCCCCCGACGACCGAGCCGTGGGGTCTGCGCGAGATGGGCCTGCGATCGCCTGAAGGACATCGATTTATGCTCTCCGAGCGGCCGTAGCGGCGGACCGTGTCGGTGACCTGCCATGCCGCTTCGATTCGCCATCCCCGCAGATCCACGGACACAGCCCATGGGTGGAGGCACACTTGTGCAATGGATGTATGCCATTTCATCACCGTCGCGCTGACTGCAGCGCCCCCGTCGCAGGCTTCGACGTCCCCGCGGAAGGCTGAACATGAACTCCGGTGAGGCCGACCCGCCCCGCAAGTTGCACGGCTTGTCGGATATACGCGCCTTCTTCCACACCAACAAGACGCCACTGTTCTTCATCTCACCGACGCCGTTCAACCTGCTGGGCGTTGACCGCTGGATACGAAACTTCTTCTACCTGACCTACTTTGACTCGTTCGAGGGCACGCACTCGCGCGTCTTCGTGCCGCGACGACGCGACCGCCGTGATTTTGACTCCATGGACGAGGTGTGCAGCCACCTCCTGTCCGATTCCGAGACGCTCGAATTCATCGCGGGCAAAGGCCCCGGCGGCAAGTGTTGCTTTGTGATGATGAACGAGGAAATCCAGGCGCTCGCGCGGTCGGCTGGCCTCGAGGTCATGCATCCGCCGATCGAGTTGCGCAATCGCCTGGGCTCCAAGATCGTCATGACGCGCCTGGCCGACGAGGCGGGCGTGCCGAGCGTGCCCAACACGATCGGGCGGGCCGGCTCGTACGACGAGCTTCTGGAGCTCGCACAAAACGCCGGATTGGGCGATGACCTCGTCATCTCGATCGCCTATGGCAATGCCGGCAGCGGGACGTTCTTCGTCCACGGCCCGCAGGACTGGGACAAGAACGCCGGCGACCTGGTCGGGCAGGACCTCAAGGTCATGAAGCGGATCCGCAATGTGGAGGTCTGCCTTGAAGGCGCCGTGACCCGCCACGGCACCGTAGTAGGGCCCGCGATGACCAGTCTCGTCGGTTATTCGGAGCTGACGCCGAGCCGGGGGAGCTGGTGCGGCAATGACATCTGGCACGAGGTGCTGCCGCCCGCACAGACACATGCCGCACGGGAAATGGTGACAAAGCTGGGCGACGTCATGCGCCGCGAGGGTTACCTCGGCTATTTCGAGGTGGACCTTCTGCATGACCTCGACTCCGACGAGCTCTACCTCGGCGAGGTGAATCCGCGCCTCAGTGGCGCGAGCCCGATGACGAACTTGACCACCGAGGCTTACGCCGACATGCCGCTGTTTCTGTTTCACCTGCTCGAGTACATGGGCGTGGATTACGAGCTCGACATCGACGAGATCAACTCGCGCTGGGAGCGCGGCTATGGCGAGGACGAGGTCTGGGGCCAGGTGATCCTCACCGAGACCTCGCCCGAAATCGAGATCTTCACCGCGACGCCGCGCACCGGGGTATGGCGCATCGACGACGACGGTCGGGTCTCCTTTTCGCGGACCGCCAACGACTGGGCCACGCTGCTCGATGGGTCCGAGGCCTTTTACATGCGGGTCGCCGCTCCCGGTGACTTACGTTCCGAGGGCGCCCAACTCGGCGTCTTGGTCACCCGCTCACACCTGCAGACGGACGACTATCAGCTCAGCGAGCGCTGCCAACGCTGGGTCAAAGGCATGAAGTCGAAGTTCGTCTCGACGCCCCTGACGCCGGCCGCTCCGATCGTCTCGCGACTCGTCGCGCGCGCGTGAGCGCCCCGGCCGGTATTTCACTGGACAACTGGCTCTCGGCGCCCTTTTCGCGTTGGTCGTTCCAGCACGTCGAAGACTTCGTGCCGACCGCTCTGATCCCACGCGGGACGGGGCCGGCCGCGGAGCTCCCCCCGTCCCCCGCTCCCCTGCGCGACGTCCCGGTAACCAGTGCCAACGGAGCCGCCACCACAGTCGACGCGGTGATGGCCGCCACCGCGACCGACGGGTGGGCCGTCGCCTGCCGC
Organism: Mycobacterium sp. NGS69; assembly: GCF_059812165.1. Lineage (NCBI taxonomy): Bacteria > Bacillati > Actinomycetota > Actinomycetes > Mycobacteriales > Mycobacteriaceae > Mycobacterium > Mycobacterium sp. NGS69. Next base: position 327,017 of record NZ_JCALCD010000007.1, on the reverse strand, counting down.
GGGTCGCTCGTGGCCGAGGAATACCTCGACGGCATGGCCGCCGACACCCGACACCTACTGTTCTCGGTTAGCAAGTCGCTGGTGGCCGCCGTCGTCGGCGCGCTGCACGCGGCCGGCGTGATCGAGCTTGACGCGCCGGTCACCACTTTCGTTCCCGCGCTGGCTAATTGCGGATATGCCGGCGCGACGGTTCGCCATCTGTTGGACATGCGATCGGGTATCGCCTTCTGCGAAAACTACGATGACCCCGCCGCCGAGATACACCTGCTCGACCAGGCGATGGGTTGGGCGCCCAGAAGTCGTCCGGACGCCCCGTCCACGCTGCAGGAGTTCCTGCTGACGTTGCGGCAGAAGTCGGCTCACGGCGGCCCCTTCGAATACCGCTCGTGCGAAACCGACGTGCTCGGCTGGATCTGCGAAGTCGCGGGCGGCCAGCGGATGCCAGAGCTGATGTCGGAATTGTTGTGGAGCCGCATCGGCGCCCAACGGGACGCCACCATCGGCGTGGACGCGGCGGGCACCGGACTGTTCGACGGTGGCATCAGCGCTTGTCTTACCGACATGATCCGGTTCGGGTCGCTGCTTCTGCGGGACGGTGTCTCGCTGACCGGCCAGCAAGTGGTGCCGGCGGCGTGGATCGCCGATACCCTCGACGGCGGGCCCGACTCGCGTCAGGCATTCGCCGCCAGCCCCGACCACGACACCGATTTGCCCGGCGGGATGTACCGCAATCAGGTGTGGCTCCCCTACCCCGGCAGCAACGTCGCGCTGTGCCTGGGCATGTGCGGTCAGATGATCTACGTCAACCGCGCCGCCGAGGTGGTCGCCGCCAAGCTATCCACCCAGCAGCACTCGCACGAGCCACACATGCTGGACACGCTGCGGGCATTCGATGCCGTGGCAGACGAACTGGCTGGCGTCCCCCACCAGGCGGCTATCGCTGACGAGTGAACGCGATCCGTTCTGGTTTGCGCCGCGCGACGACGCGCTTGTCGTGACGTTGGCGCGCCCACCATGCCCGCAGGGCTTCGACTTCGATCGGCGCGGTTGGGTCGTCAAAAGGCGATGGTGCGGTGTACATGGCGCCTTCGTTCTGAAGATAGTAGACGATAGTGTTCACTGTTCGTGACGAAACCAGGGTGGGCTGGCAACGAACGCCACGAGTGACTGTAGCGTGACGGCCGTGAAGTCCTACTCCTCCATCACGCTCGCGGCGTGCGTCGCGGCGTTCGTTCTACCGCTGGCTACCTCGGGCACGGCAACCGCGGCCGGTTCGTGCCCGACCGCGGCACCGCAGAACGCTGGCACGCCCGAATGGACGCTGACCGGGACGACCGGCAGCGTCGCGGTCACCGGATCCACCGATACGACCGCGCCGCGGATCAGCGTGACGGCGCCGTTCAGTGTGACGCAGACCCAGGTGCAGACGTTGCACGCCGGCGACGGGCCCGTGGTCCCGGGCACGGCGAAGGTCTCCGTCTGCTACATGGGCGTCAACGGACGTGACGGCTCGGTGTTCGACAGCAGCTACGAACGCGGCGCGGCGGTTGACTTCCCCCTGACCGGAGTCGTGCCGGGCTTCCAAAAGGCTATTGCCGGACAGAAAGTCGGGTCCACCGTTGCGGTCGCGATGACCTCCGCGGATGGCTACCCGAACGGTCAGCCCAGCGCCGGCATCCGGCCGGGCGACTCACTCGTCTTCGCGATCAAGATCCTCAGCGCCGCGGGCTGAGCGCTGATTTTTGCAGCGCCTGAATCGTTTTCAACAAGCGGGCCAGCGCGTGCTACCCTGTCCGCTTGGATGTTTTTGGTACATCCAATTTGAAATGAGAGAAGTAAGTAAATGGCACAGGGAACTGTGAAGTGGTTCAACGGTGACAAGGGCTTCGGCTTCATCACCCCTGACGAGGGCGACAAGGATCTCTTCGTCCACTACTCCGAGATCCAGGGCAGTGGCTACCGCTCACTCGAGGAGAACCAGCGGGTTCAGTTCGAGGTTGGGCAAGGCGCCAAAGGGCCCCAGGCAGTAGGAGTCACAGCGGTCTAGGGAACTCACATACCTGACGGTGGGCTGGTGCGGTAATTCGCACCAGCCCACTTTGTTTCATCCACTCAACTGGTCACCCGGAAACGCTTGATCCGTGACGTCATTCCGGACACCAACTCGACTCGACTTCTTGGCAATTGAAGATGCTCGGCCAGTAGTCGGGCGACCGCCTCGTTTGCTTTGCCCTCCACCGCCCGCTCCCGGACGTAGATCGTCAGCTCGCCATCAGGGCCGACTTCGACTAGCCGCCCCTTTCGGCTGCCCGGCTTGACCTTCACGACGACGCAGTCGCTCACGCCGACTAAGGCTAGCCGCCCGGACTTCTACGTCGACTCACGGAAAACGTTCACGCAATTGTCGGTAGCTGGTGCTATGCCTGTTCGCAAACGGCGGATGGGAGTCGGAATGGATAGCACAGTGCGGGCCGAGCGCGGCGAACGATTCTGTCGCCTCCACCAGGGCGACGAGATCCTGGTGCTCCCGAATCCCTGGGACATCGGCACCGCCCGGTTGTTTGCCAATCTCGGGTTTCAAGGACTGGCGACTACCAGTGCGGGACTGGCGTTTTCACTGGGTCGACGCGACGGCGACGGCGCCGTCAGCCGGAACGAAACACTCGAGCATGTGCGCACCATCGTCGACGCGACGCCGTTGCCGGTGACCGCGGATCTGGAGAACGGCTTCGGCGCGTCGCCCGAGGCTGTGGCAGAGACGGTGCGTCTCGCGGGCGAGCTCGGCCTGGCGGGAGCCTCGATCGAGGACGCAACATACCGGCCCGACGACCCGATCTTTCACCGCGAGCTGGCGATCGAACGAATCCAGGCCGCCGTGGACGCGGCGCGGTCCCTGCCCTACCCCTTCACCCTGACGGCTCGCTGCGAGAATTTCATCCGCGGCCGACCCGACCTCGATGACACGCTGTCGAGGCTGCAGGCCTTCGAAGCCGCCGGCGCCGACGTGCTTTACGCGCCGGGCTTGCCCGACGAAGCAGCCCTTCGCCTCGCGTGCAGCAGCGTTTCGAAGCCGCTGAACTACGTTGCCGGCATCGGGACGGCCCGATTCACCGTTGCCGAACTCAAGAAATTCGGGGTGCGTAGGGTGACTATCGGCACCTCGTTTTGCCGTGCCGCCCTGACCGCCGTCGTTCGGGCTGCGCGTGAAGTGCTCGACAGCGGATCGTTCAACTATCTCGAAGGTGTGCACAGCGTGGCTGAGTTCAACGCTCTCATCGATCCCTGACGGCGATCCCATGCCGCCGCCGATTACCCGGGCGGCACCAGCGGAGGGCGGCACGCGTTGGAGGTCGGATCCCACCACCAGCCGTTGTCGCACGCCAGTGGCTGCGGGCCGACACCGAGCGGCCTGCACACGTTAGCCGTCGGGTCCCACCACTGCCCCGCGTCACACGCCAAGGGCTGTGGCCCGACACCGAGCGGGCGGCACACGTTGGCCGTCGGGTCCCACCACTGTCCGGGGTCGCATCCAAGCGGTAACGGCGCCCCGGCTGGTCGACAGATGTTGGCCTTCGCGTCCCACCACTCGCCGTCGGCGCATTGGGCCGAACTCACCGCAGGCGTCGCGATCGTCACGGCGGCCATCGACGCCAACGCCCCCGTCACGACCACCAGCGCGTCGCGGACGAACATCTTCATTTGCGGGCCCTCCCCCTTTCGGCGATACACATCATCGAACCGAGCCCGCGCATAGAGGTCAAGGCCCCTTGGGCGCGGCTAGCGTGAATCCTGTGACGGTTGCTACTCAACACTTGGATGACGAAGCCGACATTCGCCGGCGAACCGACCAGTTGGCCGGCGCGATCCGCGCCGCGGATCTCGAAGCGGTGATGTCGATTTACACGCCGGACGTGGTGTCCTTCGACCTCGAACCGCCCCTGCAACACGTGGGGGCGCAAGCTAAACGACGAAACTGGGAGCGTGTGTTCGCGGCGTACGAGCACCCACTCGGCTACGAGATTCGCGACCTCACGGTCACTGTGGGCCACGACGTCGCATTCGCACACAGCATGAATCGGCTCAGCGGCACGCTGAAGAGCGGAACGACGACCGCCGGGTCCTGGGTCAGAGCGACGACGTGCTTCCGCAAGCTCGACGGCCAGTGGTTCATCGCGCACGACCACGTGTCGGTGCCCCTGGATGTGCCGACCGGCGCCGGGCTGCTGAACCTGCGGCCGTGAGATTGGCAGTAGTTGGCAGTTCATTGCGTAGACCTGGCAGCGCCCGTGCAGTGCGATGACAGAAAAGGTCGGAACGAAACGCGCAAGGAGGAACGACGACATGCCACAGCTCGCACTTCGGCAGGCCACCATCGAATACCAGGAATTCGGACCGCAGGATTCACCGCACCCGCCGGTGCTGTTCGTTCACGGCATCCTGGTCGACGGGCGGCTCTGGCGCGAGGTCGCTGACGGCCTGGCACGTCGGGGCTTCCGTTGCATCGTGCCAACGTGGCCCCTGGGCTCGCACCGCATCCCGGTCAACAACGCCACAGCGTTATCGCTGCCCGGCGTCGCCGAGCTGGTCAACGACGCGCTCGTCACCCTCGATCTTTCCGACGTGACGCTCGTCGGTAGCGATACCGGAGGCGGGATATGCCAACTGGTCATCGACGCCCATCCGGAGCGAATCGGCCGTCTGGTGCTCACCAACTGCGACGCCTTCGACAAGTGCCCGCCCTTCCCATTTGACCTCGTATTCGGATTGCTTCGCGGCCCCACCTCGATCAAGGCGCTATTCGCACAGATGAAACTGCGGGCGTTGCGCCAGTCGCCGCTCGGCTTCGGCCTGCTGATCAACAGGCCCGACCCGGACGTCACCGCCGGCTGGCTGGAACCCTGCCTCAAGGACTCGCGCATCCGCCGCGACCTCGCGGCGTTGCTGCGTAGCGTGGCCCGATTCGACCTCACCGACGTGGCCACCCGCCTCCCCCGGTTCACCAAGCCCGTCACGCTGGTCTGGGGCCAACGGGACCGCTGCTTCACCCCGGGCCTGGGCCGGCGCCTCGCGGCGTTGTTCAGCAACGCCAAACTCATCGAGGTACCCGACGCGAAAACCTTTGTCTCCCTCGATCAGCCGGGCGTGGTGATCGACGCGATAGTGGCAATCGCGGCAGTGAGGGCTTAGCACGCCGACGCCCCCGTCGGCCCGATGATCTTTTGATAAGCCGCGCTAAATTCCGCTCGCTGTCTTAGCCTGTCTAAGGGATAGTCGGCGCTCCGGCGAGTGGAAGGTGCCAGGGATATGGGCGCCTCGCGTGCCGGCGTATCGGTCTAGCGGCGTGGGCGTTGGGGATTCGATATGGCAGAGCAGGTCGTCGGAAGGCGAGCTGAAGAACAGGCCGTAGTCGACTTTCTTGATCGAGTGCCGCGTGAGGCGTGTGCGCTCGTCATCGAGGGCGAGCCGGGTATCGGCAAGACCACGCTGTGGTTGGACGCGCTGGACCGGGCTCGTAGCCGCGGCCTACGGACGCTGAGCTGTCGCGCCGCGTCCGCCGAGTCGGTGCTGGCCTACACGGTTTTGGCGGACTTGCTGAGCGACGTGGACGACTCGGTTTGGGCGGACCTGCCGATTCCCCAGCAGGAGGCCCTGGACGGCGCGCTGTTGCGTCGCCGGGTTGAGGCCCACGACATCGATCCCGGGGCGGTGGCGGCGGCGTTTGTGACCATCATCGGCCGACTCGCCGCCGAAAATTCGGTGGTGATCGCGATCGACGACCTGCAGTGGGTCGACACGTCCAGCGCGAGCGTGGTGTCGTATGCCGCACGACGGCTTCCGGCCGGGGCGGCCATGGTGTGCACGACACGCACCCCGGAGGCGGCGGCACGGCTGCAGCTGCCCAACCCCGACGGTGTGCGTCGAATCCGGCTGCGGCCGTTGACGGTTGGCGAATTGCACCAGGTCGTGCTTCTTCGGCTGGGTCGCTCGGTCACTCGCCCCACATTGTTGCGGATTCACGAAATGGCCAGTGGCAACCCATTTTTCGCGTTGGAACTGGCCCGGGAGGTCCGCGCTCAGGCCCGCACTGCCGGATTGAGCTTGCCGAGCAGCCTCAACGACGTGGTCCGTTCACGGATCGGCCGGGTTGGTGCCGAGGACGTTCTGCTTGCGATGGCCAGCCTGCCCGATCCGACGGTGCCGCTGGTGGCGCGCGCCACCGGCGCGACGCCGGATCAGGTGGTGGCGTCGCTCGGCGAGGCCGAGGTCCAAGCGGTGGTTGTCGTCGACGGGAACCAGCTCCGCTTCACCCACCCGATCCTGGCGCATGGCGTCTACAGCGCCGCGTCTCCCGGCCGCCGCCGCGAAATGCACCGGCGCCTGGCCGAACTCGTCGACGAGCCCGAGTTGCGCGCCCGCCACCTCGCCCTGTCGGACGCGACCGGCGAACCCGAAACGATAGAAGCCCTGGACGCCGCGGCGGAATTGGCGCGCAGCCGGGGCGCCCCGGCGGCCGCAGCCGAGCTACTGGAGCTGGCGATCGGGCTCGGCGGGGATTCCCCGGAGCGCCGAATCCAGTCGGCCGCATACCACTTCAACGCCGGAGATGCCGAGCGTGCCAGGGCGGTGCTCGAGCAGACCGTCGAACGGCCCGCGCCCGGAAGGCTGCGCGCGGCGGCGTTGCGGTTGCTTGGGCAATGGAGCTTGCTCGACGGCAGCTCGCGCGAAGCCGCCGAGCTGCTCGACCGCGCGCTCGGCGACGTCGGGACCGACCTCGCGTTGCGCACGATGATCCTGGTCCCGCTGTCGTTCGCGCTGCTCAACATCGGCCAACGAGATCGCGCCGCTCGCAGCGTCGAGGATGCCGTCGCCAGTGCCGAGGCGCATGGTGACCCGGACCTTCTCAGCCAGGCGCTGGGAATGCAGGTAATGGTGCGTTTTCTGCTCGGCGGCGACCTCGACGAGTCACGCCTGCAACGCGCACTCGAGTTGGAGGATTCCCGAGCCCCGGTCTCCGCGCAGCTGCGCCCGAAGATGCATAGCGCGATACTGCTGGCCGCAACCGGCCGCCTCGACCAGGCGCGAGCGGAATTTCATGCCATCAGGCGCGATCACATCGAGCGCGGTGAGGAAAGCGACTTGCTGCTGTTCGCGTTTCACAGCGGTCTCTGCGAAATTTGGCGCGGCGACTTCGTCGAAGCAACTCTGATCGCCGATGACGCCATGGAGCGCGCGTTGCAGCTGGGCCGGGATTTACCGCTCGCGGTGGCCCTCATGCTGCGGGCCGCGATCGCGGCCTACATCGGAGCGGAGGATGAGGCCAGGGGCGACGCCGCCGAGGCGCTCGCGGTGGGCGCGCGGTGCGACTCCCCCGGCTTGGTGACGGTGTGGCCGATCACCGTCTTGGGCTTTCTTGATGTCTCCCTTGGAGACTACGAGGCAGCGTTGAAAACCCTTGAGCCGCTGCTGGATACGTTCCGCGAGGCGCCGGAGGGCACCGAGATCTATGTCGCGCCCTTTCTTCCCGATGCCATCGAGGCGTTGATCGGTCTGGGCCGCTTCGACGACGCCGAGCCGTTGGTCGAAGCGCTTGAGCGCAACGGCCGGCGGCTCGATCGCCCCTGGATGCTCGCCACCGGCGCCCGCGGACGGGCCATGTTGCACGCCGGGCGCGGCGATCTGAGGACGGCCACGTCGACCGCCGAGCGCGCCATGGCCGAGCACCAACGCCTACCGATGCCGTTCGAGCGCGCCCGCACCCAACTATTGCTCGGTCAGCTGCAACGACGGCAACGACGTCGCGACGCCGCCGCCGCGACCCTGCACGAGGTGCTCGAGACCTTCCAGCGACTCGGCAGCCCGGCATGGGCCGGCCGCGCCGAGGCCGAATTGGCGCGCGGGGTCCAGGTCAGGCGGCGTGGGCAGGGTTTGACCGCGACCGAAGAGCGCGTCGCCGAGCTCGCCGCGTCCGGGATGATCAACCGCGACATCGCCGCCGCGCTGTTCGTCAGTCCGAAGACGGTGGAGGTCAACCTCAGCCGCGTCTACCGCAAACTCGACATCAAATCCCGCGCGGAGCTGTACCAAGCGCTGCAAGCGTGGAAATCGGAAACCGCGATGGGTGAATAAGTCCGTCGCGATGAGTTCCGGGCGTGCCACCAGTCATACCTACGAGATATGGAGTAATCGACAGCGCCCAAGGAAGAGGTTGGATGCCATGCCCACCACCAATACGGCTTTACCGCCAATCGTCGATCAGCAGACCTGGCGCGCGGCGCTCGACGACCTGCGCAAGCGCGAGAAGGCCGCCACCCGGGAGCTGGATGCGATCGCCGCCCAACGGCGCCGGTTACCCATGGTCGAATTGCCCGACTACACCCTGATCGGGGCCGACGGACCCATCCGCCTAGCGGATGTGTTCGACGGCCGGTCGCAGCTCATCGTCTACCACCACATGTGGTCCGACGGCGAGGAGTGGCAGTGCGGCGGATGCACGGGCTTCACGTCGCAGTTCACCCGGCTCGAGTTCCTCGACAACTACGACGCCCGCTTCGTCATCGTCACCAACGGACCGATCGACGAGGCGCTTTCCTACAAGCGCAAGGTCGGTAACCGGATGGAGTGGTATTCATCGTCGGAGAGCTCGTTCGGCGCCGACATGGACGCACCGCCCGGCGGGGGCTTCGGGGTCAACGTGTTCCTGCGTGACGGCGACACCGTCTACCGCACCTGGCATACGAACGGGCGGGGCACCGAGCAGCTCAGCCACTCGTTCGGCCTGATCGACATCCTGCCGTGGGGCCGTCAGGAGGAATGGCTCGATTCGCCCGAAGGCTGGCCGTCAAGGCCGACATACTCGGGATGGCTCGACTCCCCCGATATCGCCCGGGCCTACGGAAGTGAGGACAACAGATGACCACGACCGCCGAACGCCACGTCGCCACTCGCACGATCGCCGCGAGGCCCGAAGAGATTTTCGCCGTCCTCGCCGACCCCGCCCGCCACTGCACCACCGAGCCGACCGACTGGGTCCGCGATGCGGTGGACGCCGGGCCGATCACAGCCGAAGGACAGATGTTCGCGATGAACATGTTCCTCGCCCAGGCCGGCGGTCACTACGTGGTCCACAACCTCGTGAATGTGTTCGACAAGGACCGCGCGATCGGGTGGATGCCGGGCCAGCTCGACGACGCTGGCAAACACAATCCCGGTGGCTGGTTCTGGCGCTACGACCTCGCCCCGAACGGCGATGGCACCGACGTCACCCTCACCTACGACTGGAGCGGTACCCCACAGGACTTCCGCGAGCGCGTCGGCCAGATGCCGATCTTCGGCGAGGATTACCTCGCCGCCTCGCTGGCGACGCTGGAGCGGGCCGTCGCGGCTGACGAATGACCGCAGCCCTGGGGTACGCCAAAGCGACGGAAACAAACCTTCTTTCCTGTGCTGCTACCAAATAAAGACGAGGGGATCGAATTCGGCGGTTTTCGCCTAGACCACGTGTTTTAGGCGCGCGTTTTGCTCGATAATCGACCTTCCGAATTGGCTTCTTAATTCGTGCCATCCGGTTTACCTTGGTAGAACTCCAAGCCAGGCTTCAGCGACGTTGGGTCGGTGAATGCGGCAGTCGGGAAGGCGCGCAATGAATTGGGTGGCGGCGTGGTGGCGACAGCCTGACCACTTCGACTGGCTGACCGGCTATCTGCAGGCGCACGGGTTGAGCACCCCCACCCGCCGCATCCTGGCCGGCGTTTCGGCCTCGCTGGCATTGTGGCCGGCAAACATTCTGTGGGGAACGAAGCCGTTTTTCCCGGGCCTTACGCTCGCCGCCTCGGTGGTGGCCGGACTGATCGGGCTTGTCATGGCGATGCTGTGGTTGACCCGCTGGCCCACGCGCCGCCAATCGATCTTTTTCGCGATGACGGGCAGCGCGAGCATCGTGATCGGTTGCCTGACGCAAACCCAACCGATCGTCGCTCTAATGGCCTGCTCGGCCTTGGCCGTGTCGGGCGGCTACCTCGCGTTTTTCCACACCGCCCGATATATGGGCGTGAATTTCTTGCTGGCCGGCGCGGCGGGCGCTGTCGAGGTGGCCCGTCTGGTCGCTGCCGGCGAGGCGACGCTGGCCTTCACCGGCTACTTTCTCGTGCTCGAACTCAACGTGGTCGTCCCCTTCGCCATCCATATCGTCATCCGGGCGTTGGGCGTCGACCTGTTGCGCGCCGACCGCGATCCGCTCACCGGCCTGCTGAATCGGCGCGCCTGCGACCGCGCCATCATCGGCCGGATGCTGGCCGGCCACGACCATATGTTCCTGGCCGTGGCCATGGTCGACCTCGACCACTTCAAGGCGGTCAACGACAGCAGAGGGCACGCCGCGGGCGACGAGGCGCTCGTCGCGGCGGCCCGGGCGCTGACCGCCGTGTGCCATGACAGCGCGGTCGTCGGCCGCGTCGGCGGGGAGGAATTCCTGATCGCGGACATCGTCACGACACCACGGCCGCAGGGATGGGGTCACAAGTTCTGCAACGCGGTTGCGGCGATCCCCGCGTCGGTAACGGCCAGCGTGGGCACCGCCACCCTGGCGTTGCGCAGCGTGGGTTGCGGCGACGTGGAACAGGCATTGCGCCAGCTGGTCGCCGATGCGGACACCGCCATGTACGAAGCCAAGAGATGCGGCGGAAACCAAGCCCGCCACCACCGCGCCCCCACCCCGGCGACGATGTCCTGACGCAGCGTCCCCCGGAGCGCAGTCTAGATGCTGCGCCAAACGGCGCGCGCTGTCTTAGCCTGTCAAAGGGACAAATGTGCCTGCGACGAGGGGCGCGCCCGGGCATGGGGATTCGATATGGCAGAGCAGGTCGTCGGTCGGCGAGCTGAAGAACGAGTCGTCGCCGAATTTCTCGACCGCGTGCCGCGTCAGGCGTGCGCGCTGATCATCGAGGGCGAGCCCGGTATCGGAAAGACGACGCTGTGGTTGGACGCGGTGGGCCGCACCGGCGCGCGTGGGTTTCGGGCGTTGAGCTGTCGCGCTTCCGCCGCGGAGTCGGTGCTGGCCTACACGGTGTTGGCCGATCTGCTCGGCGATGTCGACGACTCGATTTGGGCGGACTTGCCGCTCCCGCAACAGCAAGCCTTGGATGGCGCGCTGTTGCGGCACCGGGTGGAGGCCCACACCATCGATCCCCGGGCGGTTGCGGCGGCGTTCGTGACGGTTATTGGGCGGCTTGCTACCGAAGGTCCGGTGGTGATCGCGATCGACGATCTGCAATGGGTGGATACCTCCAGCGCGAATGTGGTGGCCTATGCCGCGCGGCGGCTTCCAGCCGGCGCGGCCTTACTGTGCACGACCCGGACCGAGCAGGCTGCTTCGCGCCTGCAGCTGCCCAGTCCGGACGGGGCGCGCCGAATCCGACTGCGGCCCTTGTCAGTTGGTGAGCTGCATCAGGTGCTGTCGCTGCGGCTGGGCCGCTCGATCGCTCGCCCCACGTTGCTGCGTATCCACGAGATCGCCGGCGGGAATCCCTTTTTCGCATTGGAACTGGCCCGGGAGCTCGGCTCCCACGGCCGCACCTCCCAATTGAGCATGCCGGGCAGCCTCAACGACCTGGTCGAGTCGAGGATTGGTCGGGCCGGCGCCGCAGACGCGCTGCTCGCCATGGCCAGCTTGCCCCATCCGACCGTGCCGATGGTGGCCCGCGCCACTGGCTCGACGCCCGATCAGGTGGTGGCGTCGCTCGGAGAGGCCGAGGTGCAGGCGGTGGTGGCCATCGAGGGACACCAGCTTCGCTTCACCCATCCGATCCTTGCGCACGGTGTCTACAGCGCCGCGCCGCCGCAGCGCCGCCGCGAAATGCATAGGCGTCTGGCCGAACTCGTCGATGAGCCCGAGTTGCGCGCCCGCCATCTGGCCCTTGCCGACACGTCCGGAGAGGCCGAGACCGTGGCTGCGCTTGACGCGGCCGCCGTCATCGCGCGCGACAGGGGGGCACCTGCGGCCGCCGCCGAACTGCTCGAACTTGCCTTCGGTCTCGGGGTCGACGACCCGCGACGCCAGATACGTTGTGCGACCCACTATTTCGACGCGGGTGACCCCGGTCGCGCGCGGCAAATCCTCGACGCGGTCTTAGCCGCGGCGCCGGCTGGCCCGATCCGAGCCGAGGCCTTGCATCAGCTGGGGCTGGTGCGCCTCTACGACGACAGCTTCCCCGAGGCGGCGGAGCTACTGGAGGCCGCGTTGCGCGACAGCGGCGGTGACGCCGACTTACGGGTGCGCATCTCGATCAGCTTGTCGTTCGCTCTCCTCAACGCCGGGCGACCCGAGCACGCATATGCGCGGGTTCAGCAGGCCGTGGCCGACGCCGAGCGCCTTGGCGCCGGGGCTTTGCTGAGCCCCGCCCTCGGAATGCGGGCGGTAATGGATTTCATGGCGGGCCAGGGCTTCGACCAGTCCGCGTTGCGTCGCGCTGTCGAGATGGAAGAGCCCAGCTTCCGCATTCCGGTGCCATTTCGGCCTCACGTCCAGCTGACGCTACTGCGCGCTTGGACGGGTGGGCTCGAGCAGGCACGTGAGGAGCTGATTGAGCTAGGTCAGCAATGCCTCGTCCTCGGCGAGGAAGGCGAGCTGACGTTCGTCGGATTTCACCTTGTTCTCGTCGAGATCTGGCTCGGCCGGCTGGACAGCGCGGCCAGTACCGCCGATGCGACGATGGAAATGGCAACACAGCTCGGCGGCGACTTTCCACTGTTCATTGCGCTGACCGTTCGGGCCGGGGTCGCCGCCTATGCCGGCCGCCTCGACGATGCCCGGCGTGATCTGGGCGAAGCGATCGCGGCGGGCCAGCGCTGCGGCTCAACGCGGTTGGCCGAGTGGCCCGCGACGCTGGCCGGGTTTGTCGAGGTCTCCCGCGGTGACTATCAAGCGGCACTCGGCGCTCTGGAGCCATTGTTGCCGATGGTGCGGAGCTTCCCCGAGACAAGTGAGATCATCTCGTCGTCGTTCGTTCCCGAGGCAGTCGAGGCGATGATCGCACTGAACCGCTTCGATGAAGCCGAACCATTGGTTGAAGCCCTGGAGCGCAACGGCCGCCGGCTGGATCGCGCGTGGACGCTGGCCGTCGGTATGCGTTGTCGCGCGATGTTGCAGGCGGCACGCGGTGATGTTGCCGCCGCGCTGACAACCGCCGAGCGGGCTATGGGCGAGCACCAACGCCTGGCAATGCCGTTCGAGCGCGCCCGCACGCAGCTGTTCCTGGGTCAGCTGCAACGTCGCCATCGTCGCCGCGAGGCCAGTGCCGCGACCGTGAGCGAGGCCCTGCGGACTTTTGAGCGCCTCGGCACCGCGGCATGGGCCGCGCGCGCCGAAGCGGAATTGGCGCGCTGCGTCCAAGGCAGGCGGCGCGAGCAAGGGCTGACCGCGACCGAAGAGCGTGTTGCCGAGCTGGCCGCCTCGGGCATGATCAACCGCGACATCGCCGCCGCATTGTTCATCAGCCCCAAAACGGTGGAGGTAAACCTCAGCCGCATCTACCGCAAACTCGGCATTCGCTCTCGCGCGGAGCTCTACCAAGCCCTCCAAGTTGGTAAATCAGAATCCGATATGAGTAGGTAAACCCCTGATGTAAGCGGCCGCCCGCATCTATAGCGTGGCCGGGGTGGCGAGCATCGACGCGGGAACACACTCGTTTCTTGTCGAGTGGTATGGGCCGCGCGCGCCCGCGCACTGGATCGGCGAAACCGCTCAACGCCTGAACGACCGCGCCGCGGCAATTTCGGCCCGCGGCGGACAGGTCCGATTGCTCATGGCCGTGGCCGTCCCCTCGGACGACTACGCGTTCGGCGTGTTTGCCGCCGTGTCAGCCGAAGTTGTCGCCGAAACCTGCGCCGACGCCGACGCTCCCCCGGAACGGATCAGCGCCGCCGTCGGTTGGTGGCAGGGGCAGGATTTTCGCTCACCAAGCGAAACGTAGCGACTCGGCGGCCCGCGAATCTACGCATCGGCGTCGGAAACGGCCGCCCGCGCCCGCGGGTAAGGTCAGCGCATGACCGCTCTGCGAACCCAGGTCTGTGTAGCCGGCGGCGGTCCCGCCGGGCTCGTTCACGCTCTTCTGCTGGCCCGCGCCGGCGTCCAGGTCGTCGTGCTGGAAAAACACAACGATTTCTTGCGCGACTTCCGCGGCGACACCGTGCACCCGACCACCCTGCGGATCATGGACGAGCTGGGGTTCGTCGACGAGTTCTTGCGCCTGCCCCACACCAAGATCACCCGCGTTGCCTTCGACGCCGACGGGACACTTCGCACCTTCGGTAACTTCAGCGCGCTCAAACGGCTGGGTTTCAACCAGCCCTACATCGCGCTGATGCCGCAATGGGACTTCCTCGACTTCCTGGCCGAAAAGGCAAGCGCGTACCCGGAATTCACCTTGATCCGCAACGCCGAGGTCAAGGAGCTCATCTTCGACGGCGACCGGGTCAGCGGGGTACGCACACCGGAACTGGAGGTGCATGCCGAGCTGGTGGTCGGCGCGGACGGACGCAAGTCCGCCGTGCGGGAGGCCGCCGGCCTGAACCTCGCCGCCGCGCACTCCCCGATGGACGTGTTGTGGTTCCGGCTGAAATGGCGTCCCGGCGATCCGCAAGAGCTCTTCGGAGTCGCCCGTAGGGGTCTGCTCATGGCCATGATCTACCGCGGCGACTATTGGCAGGTCGCCCATCTCATGCCCAAGGGAACCGACCCGCGCGACGGTTCGCTGGAGGCGTTCAAGGAGCGCCTGGTCGCCGCGCGACCGCAGCTCCGCGAACACGTCAACGACCTGCACTCGTGGGACGACACCAGCCATCTCGACGTGCGGGTGGACCGGCTCGAGAAATGGTGGCGCACAGGGCTTTTGTGCATCGGCGATGCCGCGCACGCCATGTCTCCGGCTGGAGGGGTCGGCATCAACCTCGCGGTCGCCGATGCGGTCGCCGCGGCGAATATTCTGTGCGCCCCACTTCGCGAAAACCGATTGACCGATGCGGATCTCGCCAAGGTTCAGCGCCGCCGCGAGCTACCCACTCGAATCATCCAGGCCGGTCAGGTCTTCATCCAGAACCGAGCTGTCGAACCCAATTTGACCGGCGACCTTTCCCCGATCAAGATTCCCAGCTTCATCGGTCGCGGTCCCCTGCAGTTCATCCCGCCGATCATCGTCGGACGCGGCTTCCGCCCGGAGCACGTACGCACGCCCGACGTACACGCGTCCTAGGGGTCAGCGCGCGAGCGGTTCGAACATGTGCGCCGGGTCTATGCCGAGTTGCCGAGCGACGTGGCTAGTGTCCCAATACTCGCGCCAGTGAGTGATCGCGCCGTCGCGGACCTCGAAGAGGGCGGTGACGGGCGCGTCAGGCCTGGGGGCCCTCCGACGGCGGCCAGTGCGCGCCCGGCGAGGCATCGCCGGGTTCGGCGTGCTCGCCACGGGCCAGCGGCACCCACTGCTCGGTCGGCGCGGGTTGCTTGGAGGACGGGAAGTCCCGCAGCGGACCCGACGGCTTGGCGTCCCACTTGGCGAAGGTCAGCGGGGTCCGCAGCCAGCAGTGCAGCAGGTTGTAGGCCGCCTCCAGCGAGTCGATGTGGGTTCGCTCCCAACCGTGACTGCCGTCGAGCCCGAAGCCGACCAGCGCGGCCCTGGTGCCCGCGCCCGCTTCGATCGCCGCGGCGGCGTCCGAGCGGTAGTAGCGAAACACGTCCCGTACGAAGGGAATCTTTTGCTCCTCGGCGAGCCGGCACAGCTTGCGGGTCAGGTGGTAGTCGAACGGGCCGTGCATGTCGGCCATCGGAATCGTCACGCCATCCTCGATGGAGTGCTGGCCGGGCGCGCAGACAGCGTTGTCGACCGAGATCAGCTCCGCGACGTCAGCGGGCAGGCCGTGGCTGGCCCCGTGGCCGACCTCCTCGGTGATGGTGACCATGATCGTGGTGCGGTGCGGCAGCACAACCTTGTTCTCCGAAAAGTGTTTGGCCAGTGCGAGCGCGATCGCGACGCCGGCCTTGCCGTCGAGGTGACGGGAAACGATGAAGCCGTCGGCGGTTAGCTCGGGGCTGGCGATCAATGCGACAAAGTCGCCGACGTTCACGCCCAGCTTGACGAGGTCTTCCCGCGAAGACACCTTGCGGTCGACGCGGACCTCGACGCTCTCCCAGTTGGTGGGTTGGGTGTCGATCTCGTCGCCGAACCTGTGCCCACTTGCCTTGAGCGGCAAGACCGTTCCCGTGATGAACTCGTCGGGGTCGTCGCTGAAAATCCGCACGCGGGCGCCCGTGGCGAATCGCGCCGAGAAGGTGCCGACCGGAATCAGCTCGAGGCGGCCGTTGTCCTTGAGGTCGCGCACCATGCAGCCGATGGTGTCCGCGTGAACCGCCAGCGCCCGGTCGATGGTCGCGGACTCCCCCGGCAGTTCGGCGGTCAGCGCACCGCGGCGCGTCAGGGTGAACGGCACCCCGAAGTCGTCGAAGATGTCGCCGATCAGCTGCATGACCGCATCCGTGCGCCCCGCCGGACTCGGGGTCTGCAGCAGTGCGAGCAGCGTGTCGATCATCCACGCGCGGTCGGCCTCCGCCATGGCCGCGGTTTGGCCCACGGTTTCTCCTTCCCGGTTCGTTCGGAATCCGGGTTCAACCTACCGGTTCGCGCGGGGACGGAAGGGTGCAGCCGCAACGTCAGCCGGGGTGGCGCAACAGGGGAAATTTATTTCCGTCGTTGCTACAAAATCGAGTTAGGCTCCTCGATGTCCGGGTCACATACATATGAGGAGCCCGCCATGAAAGAGGACGCGCAGGGACACGAGGAAAAAGACATCCGCCGGCTACGCGAATTCGCCACATTCGACAAACTCTCGGATAGTGATTTGCAGCGCATTGTCTCGGCGGCACATCACACCTCCACGTCCGCGCCGTTGCCGCTCATTCATGAGCAGACCCCTTCGGACGCCTGCTACATCCTGCTCACCGGCGAGGCCGGCGTCTACGTCGGCCAGGACCGCGTTGCCCTGGTAGGGCCGGGCGAAGTGATCGGCGAATCTGCGCTCCGCCGTGGGAAGCTGCGTTCCGCGACGGTCACGACGACCGGGCCGTCCGAGGTCCTGCGCATCGAGCGCGACGACCTGGCCCGTTTGCTCGACGAGATTCCGGCACTGCGCGAAACCATGGACGCGACTGTGGCGCGACACGCGCCCGTCGCCGTCCCCGAGCAGACGCCGAAGCCGAAGCCCACGCACCGCAGGGTGGACGCTTTGGTCCCGACGGAGTTGATCGAGCGGTTCGAGCGGGCCGCGGAGGGCGCCGGGGTGCGTGTCTCGGCCGCGCTCGAAGATGCTCTCACTCAGTGGATCGAGCGAAACGGCACAGGGTAGCCGCCTACGGATTCACATTCGGGCAGATTTGCTTGATCCAACCGGTGACCAGGTCCCTGTTGGAGTTCAGGTCGGGGTCGCTGGGTTGCGCGCCGACGGTGGTGACGAAGTGCTCGATCGCCGCCTTCACCGGATCCGGCGGGCTGTACTTCTCGAGCGTGTCGGCGGCTTTGCGCGCGCTTTCCGGTTTCGCCGCCACCATCAAATTGTCCTTGGCGAACGAGATGTCCAGGCAGGTCGATTGGTCGAGCGGCGCGGCGGGCGCCGAGGAGGTGGCGGGCGTCGTCGGTTGCGACGGCGCCGCCGTCGGCGAGCTCGCCGTCGACGTCTCACTCGACGTCGAAGCCGACGAGGAATTGCCGTTCGAGCAGCCCGCCGTGACGACCGCGATGGCGACCATTCCTGCGAGCGCCGTTGGTTTTACCCGCACCAGACACTCCTTTGCCCGACGATGTATTTGCTGCAGGCACCTTACCGGCAATTCCGTTTCGACGCCGTCTCAAAAGCTGGATGTTATGCCGATTCCATTTTCGCGATCAGATCGCCAAGGGCGAGGATCCGCTGGGCGTCGCGCACGTGCAGGCTCTCGATCATCCGGCCGTCGACCGTTATGACGCTGTTCCCAGCGGCCTGGGCCTGTTCATAGGCCGAGACGATCTTGCGGGCGTCGGCCAGTTCGCTGTCCGACGGGCCGAACACGTCATTCGCCGGCCCGATCTGGGACGGGTGAATGAGGGTCTTGCCGTCGAAACCCATCTCCCGGCCTTGCCGGGCCTCGGCGCGGAAGCCGGCCTCGTCGGTGATGTCGTTGAAGACGCCGTCCAGGACGACCTTTCCGGCGGCCCGCGCCCCCAACACGGCCAGCGACAACGCCGTCAACACCGGCGCCCGACCGGGCAGGTGCAATCCGTGCAGATCGTTCACCAGATCGTTGGTGCCCACCACCATTGCGGCCAAGCGGTCGCTGGCCGAGGCGATCTCCTCCACCCGCAGGATGGCCCGGGGCGTTTCGATCATCACCCACAGCCGCAACGAGTCGGGCGCGCCGAGCTCGTCCAGCGCCCCCGTCAGCGCCCGGACTTCTTCGCCGGTCTCGACCTTCGGCACCAGCACGCCGCCGGCGGGCGAACCGGCCACGGCCGCCAAATCGTCGTCGTGCCAGTCGGTGCCCAAGCCGTTGATGCGCGCCACGATCTCGCGGGGTCCGTAGGTCCCGGACGAGATGGCGGCGCACACCCGCGCCCGCGAGTCGGCCTTGGCATCGGGGCCCACGGCGTCCTCGAGGTCGAAAATGAGGACGTCGGCCGGCAGCGTCTTTCCCTTCTCCAGGGCTCTGCCGTTGTTGCCGGGCAGGTAGAGGGCGGATCGGCGCGGGCGCAGCGTCGGTGGCATGACACGACAGTAGGGCCTTTGGGATAAGCCTTGCCCAGAGTGGGAAATCCCCGGGGTGGGAAGAGGGAGGAGCAGCTCATGCAGCGTCACGAAATCCGGTCACTCGCGGACCTCGCGGGTGAGGGCACCCGCGTGCTCACCACGCTCGTGCGCGACACGCACAGTGGCATCGCGCGGCGCGTCTTCGGCGCCGTTGGTCCGGTGTCGAAACCCGTGGAGGTCGTCCACAACACGGCAGCCGCGGCGACGTATCACGCCGTCGACCGCGCGCTTCGGGCCGCCTTGCGCGGCGCCGGTGAGCTGGCCGCCGAGACGCGCGGCAGCGACGAGGACGAGACGGTCGAAGCCAACCCCAGGGTCGCCGGCGTCATCGCCGCGCTTAACGGCATCTACGGCGACGAGCTGACCGACCGCGGAAACGGCTTCGCGCTGACCATGCGGGTGCGCCACCGCGGCAGGCCGGTCGCGATGAACGGCCCGGATCTCGGCGGGGCGTTCCCCCGGGCAACCGGCCGGATCGCGGTGTTCGTGCACGGCTGGTGCATGACCGAGATGTCGTGGTGGCGCCGCCCGCGCGACGGCGAGGAGGTGAAGTCCTACGGCGCGCGGCTGCGCGACGACCTGGGATTCACCCCGGTCTACCTGCGGTACAACACCGGGCTGCACATCTCCGACAACGGGAAATCGCTCGCTTTCCTGCTGGATCGGCTGCGGGGGCTGTGGCCGGTCCCGGTCGAGGAGATCGCGCTGATCGGTCATTCGATGGGCGGCCTGGTGATCCGCAGCGCCTGCCACTACGGAACCCAGCATGAGCACGGCTGGCCCGGCGCCGTCGGCCACGTCGTCTGCCTCGGCTCCCCGCACCTGGGCGCCGACCTGGAGAAGGGCGTCAACGCCGCGTCCTGGGCGTTGGCCCGGCTGCCCGAAACCCGGGCCCTGTCTTCGTTTCTCAACGCCCGCAGCTCGGGCACCAAGGACCTGCGCTACGGCGCGCTGCTCGACGAGGACTGGCGCGAATGCGACCCCGACGAGTTTCTGCGTGACCGGTGCAACGAAGTCCCCTTCCTCTCCCACGCCACCTACCACTTCGTGGCAACCAGCGCGGGCCCGGGCGCGTTAGGCGCCGTGCTCGGCGACCGCCTGGTGCGCCCGCACAGCGCGTCCGGCGCGGGCAAGTCCCGGCAGATTCCGTTCGACCCGGATCACGGGCTGACGCTCACCGGCCTGCACCACTTCGATCTGCTCAACCACACCGACATCTACGCGAAGTTGCACGACTGGCTCGCTCAGCCGCGGCCGGACTCCCCGGGTTAGCCCTTGGATTCGCGCCACTCCCGCTCGAACGGCAACCGCCAGGCGTTGGGGGCGATCAACTGATGAATGGCGTTGGGGCCCCAGGTGCCGGGCTGGTACAGCTTGGCCGGCGGCGGGTCGGTGAGCAGTTCCTCCGAACGCTCCCAAAGTGATTCGATGCCCTCGGCGGTGTTGAACAGCGTGTGATCGCCGCGCATCGCGTCGAGGATCAGCCGTTCGTAGGCCTCCAGCACGTCGACGACGGTGTCGATCTCCTGCGAGGAAAACTGCATGGACAACTTGTCCAGCTTCATCCCGGGGCCGGGCCGCTTGCCGTAGAAGGACAGTGAAACCTTGGAGTTGTCGGCGAGGTCGAACGTGAGGTGGTCGGGACCCTGGGTCCCCACCCCCGATCCGGGCGGAAACATCGTTCGCGGAGCCTCTTTGAACGCGATCGAGATGATGCGGATGCCCTCGGCCATCTTCTTGCCGGTGCGCAGGTAGATCGGTACGCCGGCCCAGCGCCAGTTGTCGATGCCCACCTTGAGGGCGATGAAGGTTTCGGTGTCGGAATCCTTGGCCACCCCGGTCTCGTCGCGGTAGCCGTGGTACTGGCCGCGCACCACATCGGAGGGTTTGACCGGCAGCATCGACCGGAACACCTTGTTCTTTTCCTCGCTGATGGCGAACGGCTCGAGCGCCGTCGGCGGCTCCATCACCACAAATGCCATCACCTGGAACAGGTGGGTGACCACCATGTCCTTGTACGCGCCGGTCTCCTCGTAAAAGTTGGCCCGCTGATCCAGCCCCAGCGCCTCGGGGATGTCGATCTGGATGTGGTCGATGAAGTTGCGGTTCCAGATCGGCTCGAACAGGCCGTTGGCGAAGCGGAACGCCAGGATGTTCTGGGCGGCCTCTTTGCCCAGGAAGTGGTCGATGCGGAAAATCTGTGATTCCTCGAACGTTTCGTGCACGAAGTCGTTCAGGGCGACGGCGCTGGCCAAGTCGGTTCCGAAGGGCTTCTCCATGACCACCCGGGAGCGCTCGACGAGCTTGGCGTCGCTCAGCATCGTGATGACACTGCGCGCCGCTTTGGGCGGGACCGACAGGTAGTGCAGTCGGCGCACGTTCGGCCCCAGGTTGTTTTCGGCTTCGGCGACCGCTTCGGCGAGGGCTTCTGGCCCGGCGCTCTGCGGGACGTAGCGGATGATCTTCGCGAAGTTGTCCCACTGCTCGGAGTTGAGCTTGTGCGTGCCGAACGCCTCGATCGCGTTCTTGGCGAGTTCGCGGAATTCGTCGTCGCCGAGGTCTTCCAGCGACGTCGCGACGATTTGGATATCGGGGGCAAGCTCGGACTGGTCCAAGTAGGCCAGGCCCGGGATCAGCTTGCGCTTGGCGAGATCGCCGGTCGCACCGAACAGGACGATGACGTGGGGATCGAGGCGTTCTGTGTCGTGGCGGCGCGGTCGTTTCTCCGGCGCCGGATAAGAGATCGTTTGCGGTTTCTTGTCGGCCACTCTTGCGATCCTTCCATCGCCGCGCCCTCATTGCAGCCCCACGTTGGGGTCGATCTGCGCGGTTACCGATCGCGCGGCGGGGTATGGAAAGCGATATGACCGGACCCGACCGAGACCAGCTGAGCCACGCCGAGGAGCTGGAGAACATCGTCGACGAACTCGACGAGAAGGTGGCCAACGAGCGGGAGGCCGAAGGCGTCCCCGGCAAGCCCAGCGACCGCGAACGAGACGCTGCCGATGGCGGCTCGCAGGACGAGCCGCCAGACTGATCCCTAGGCCGCCGCGGGCCACGGCGCCTCGCCGCTTGACCGACTCGCGCGTTGCGTCGGCGGTCAAGTCGAAAAACTAGGGAAACCCCTTATTGATCGGCGGCCGCGGCATCTGACAACATCGGGTTGTCCGGGGCAAAACTTCACTCCCACCGCAATTTTCGGGCAACTCGGCCCCACGGTTGCGGGATTTCGACGACGTGGCAGCGACCGCCAGACAACTACGAACGGGGCCCCCAAGTGGCACGTGAGAAACCACTGACCGATACCGCGGCTGAGTTGGCCGGTCACTACGAGTCTTTGTCGGCGGTGCCTGGCCACACGCGGATGGAAAGTCTGATCCTGGCTGAGGGCGGCGTTTATCGGTACGAGTCAGTCGACCGCGTCGGCGACCATCCCACTCCTCCCGGCGACATCTCCGATCTGCCGCCTGACACGACCGTGCGTCGATTGTCCAGCTCGGGAATGTGGTCCGTCGTCGAGGACGACAAGGTGGAGGCCGTGGAGCTCGTCGACACGAGTACCAACCTGGAGGCCGCATTCCGGCAGATGTCGCTCGCAGTAGTCGACGGGGACCTTGTGGTTCGTGACGGCCCTGACGGTCACGGTCAGAAATTCGTCAAGACCCGAGGCGCAGCCGGAGCAACAACGCAATGACGTGCGTCAGGAGCAGACCGGGCCGCTTCTGATCGCATAACCGAAATCGTCGATTACATGTGAGGGTGCGATGACTGCAAGCAGTGGGCTTCAGGTGACGGTCACCGGCGAATTGCCGGAAGATGTGTTGAGCCATATTAATGCCGCCGTTCAGAAAGCCGTTCGCGACGAAGTCGCCAAACTCGATTTGTTGCGAAGCTGGACGGAAAGCGACCCCGTCGCCGAGGACTCGGCAGTTCTGCTTCACCGTCCGATCATGGGAATTATTTTCAAGCCCCCGGTTTGACCTGCGCCGCATGCAGGTCCGGCGACCTAAGGTAGCTGCCGATCCTCTAATCGAGGTGTCCCAATTGGTGTCTGACATGTCAAATCGCGCTGCGCCCGTCGGAGCCGATGGCTTTACGTGCCCGAGCGGTCTGTGCTCGAGTGGCAACCTCTTGATCGGCATCGTCCGGGCGAATGGCACCGTCGCTATGGTCAGGCCCCCGCTGCAGGTGGATCAAGATTTCATTGAGAAAGCCCACGGCGCAAGCGATAACCCGCCCGAGGCACGGTTTCGCTTCGCCGGCCCGTGTGTGTCGACATCGTGCCAGCAGTGGGCGCACGGCAGGTGCACCGTTGGCGACACAGCCGCGGGGGCGTCGCCGGGCGTTGACGACGGCTTGCGTGCCTGCGTTATCCGCCCGACCTGCCGATGGTGGTCCCAGAATGGGCCCGCGGCGTGTCACTCATGCAGCGCGGTTGTTCACACTCCCCGGCCTGAACAAGATGGCCGCGTTGCGACTACCGAAACCTCAGCTGTTTGTTGCCGCCGTTGACACATCACGAGAAGGGTTAAGGGATGGACGAGATGGATGGACTAACCGACCTAATTAAAGCCGACCTCGACAAGGTTCGGTCCGAGCCGCAACCGACGACAAACAGCGAACGCGTGGCTTTCTTGGAAGCTCACCTCAAGACAGCGATGACAAGAGGCGCGCTCATACCGGATGCGCGCGTCGACGTTGCGCGTTTGCGGAAGGCGGATGGCACACCGGACATGGACCACGTCTGGCCGCTGGTAAAACGAACAGTCAAAAGTATGTACGACGCCACCCAAGAATCGTTTCCGATCACCGACGACGTTTCGGAGTGCGGTAAAGCCGTTATGGGAGGCGTCGCGGCGATTTCTGTTGGTTGCGCCATAAGCCCCGCGGCGGGCGTGATCGGATTCGGGGTAGGTGTCTATATGCTCACGCAAAGTTGTCATGAAGGAAGCACGTTCCTCGAATGAATTCCTAGGATCGGGGACACGGCCACAGGAAACAGTGTCCTAGGCCGCCGCGGGCGGCCCGAACCACATGGTGAGCGCGTCGGCGAGGGGTCGTTCCCCCACCCACGCGACGTATCCGTCGGGCCGAATCAGCACCGCGTCCGGGGCGGTGACGGTGCCGAGCGCCGGAAGCTCCCATGCGCCAACGCTTTTCGCGTCGATCGACTTAACTCGGTCCGCCCACCCAGATACGTCCAAGGCGCCGGGCTCGGCGAGGTTGAGCAGCACGGCCCGCGCATCGTGCAGCAGGGCGAAGGTCCGCACCGGGCCGTCGGCGGTGACCAGGTCGAGATCGGGCATCCGACGGCCGAGGAGCGGGTGCCCTTCGCCGAGGCCGTAGTGGATGTCGAGCCCCGACATCATCGCGCCGAATCGTCGCCGGGGCTCGGCCATGCCGAGGAGATCGGAAGTGACCTCCCGCAAGGCCTTCGTCCGGTCGTCGGGGCGAAGCAGGGCCATTTGGGCCATGGCGTTGCGCAGCACGCGCGCCCCGACCGGGTGGCGTTCGGTGTGGTAGGTGTCGAGCAGGCTTTCCGGGGCCGTTCCCTTGGCCACCTTGGCCAGCTTCCAGCCCAGGTTCACCGCGTCCTGCATACCGGTGTTGAGGCCCTGCCCGCCGATCGGGTGGTGCACGTGCGCGGCGTCGCCGGCCAGCAGGATCCGCCCGTCGCGATAGGTCGCCGCCTGCCGCGCGGCGTCGGTGAACCTGGAAATCCATGCGGGACTGTGGATCCCGTAGTCCGTTCCATACACGGCGATCAGCGCCTCGTTCAGGTCGCGCAGGGTGGGTTCGCCAGCGGGCGTGACCTGCCGCTCGGTCACCATGACCCGCATCGGGCCCGGGTCCTGGACCAGGCTGAGCGAATGGACACCGAGGGCGTCGTGGCGGATGCCCCAGGGCGGCGCTTCCCCGGCGTCGAAGTCCATGTCGACCTCGGCGAGTAGGTAGCTCATCGTCGGGTCCCACCCCGGGAAGTCGATGCCGGCCGATTTGCGCACCGAACTGCGTCCCCCGTCGCACCCGACGACGTATTCCGCGCGCAGAAACTGGCCGTCGGACAGCACGACGTCGACGCCGCCGTCGTCCTGCGCGACGCTGGTCACCTCACGCCCGCGATAGATCGGCACCTTCAGCTCGTCGACCCAGCCGGCCAGGATGCGCTCGATGTGGATCTGCCACAGCGCGAGCCCGTACGGGTGCCGGGTGGGAAAGTCGCTGATGTCCAACCGAATCTGCGCGAACCCGGCTACCTGTGCCACCTGGCCCTCGGCAAGGAAACGGTCGGCAATCCCGCGCTGATCGAGGACCTCGATCGTGCGCGAATGCAATCCGCCCGCCCGCGCCCCGATCAGCTCCTGGCCGGCGCGCCGCTCGACAATGGCAACGTCGACGCCCGCCAACGCCAACTCGCCCGCCAGCATCAGCCCGGTCGGGCCTCCCCCGGCGATCGCTACCGCATGCTCGGCCAACGGCAACACACTCATCCCCTGTAACCCCCAGATTTCATTCCGCTCTCGCTTCGACCAGCGATTTTGCGGCATGACCCCGGTCTTGCCGCAAGCCCCCGGGTGCGTAATATGTTGAAGTGGGACGGATTAAAAGCCGTCCCCTTCTTTGCATCCGAGTAGGTTTTCGATAAACCACCAACCGCCTACTGAGATCTGAACTACGGTTCACACGAATGGCGGTTGCACGCTCCCAAAATGGCGGTGAAAGAATTGGCCGCGCGTCCGCATCAGCGCACCTGAGCAGAGAGTGACGGGATGGGTCTACGTTTTGCAGGCCCCCTCGGCCATGCCCGCCGATACAAACTGCGGCTGCGCGCCGACTCCGGAAGCGGCTTCTACGGCAAACACCAGGTCCGGTTGCTGCGGATCTACTTGGGCACCACGACCTTCCTGTACGCCTACGGCGTGGTGTTCACCACCGTGATTGTGCTTCACCCCGACCGCCCGCGGGGCAATCCGGTCGGGGGCATCGTGGCGATCGTCCTCGGTATCGCGGCGCTGGCCTGGCTGGCGGTCCGGCCCGACAAAACCGGGCCGGCGACGGCCGCGGCCATCGCGGCGACGCCGATCGTGATGGCTTTTCACATCGCGATCACCGCCGAATTCGCCTGCCTGATCGCGCCGATGTTCCTGGCGATGTACCTGCGCGCGTTCTACTCTCCACGCCGCGGCATGGTCCTGGTCGGCGTGCTCGCCCTGGCGTGCGTTGCCGGCCTCGCGTTCTCGCACACGGCCAAGTTCTACCTCGACTACCTCATCTTCGTGATCGCGATCATCGGGGCCGCCGAGTCGTTCGGGTTGGTGACGCGAACACTGGTCGCGGCGGCGTGCACGGATCCCCTCACGGGTCTACTCAATCGCGCTGGCTGGGAAATCGCGACCGCCGACCTGCTGGCGCGATCGCGTTCGACGTCCACCGTCATCACCGTGGTCGCGCTGGACATCGACAACTTCAAACGCATCAACGACACCGACGGTCACGTCGCGGGCGACCAGCACCTGATCAGCCGCGCGACCGCATGGCAAAAAGTGGCTCCCGCCAACGCCGTCCTGGCCCGGCTCGGCGGCGACGAGTTCGCCGTGTGCATCGCCGAGCGCGCGGGTCCGGCCCCGAGCGCGGCCGAGCGGTTCGTCGCCGCGGTGCGGCTACAGACCCCGGGCACGAGCGTCGGGACCGCATCGGCCGGCGGGGCGAGCGCCAACGTCGCCGTGCTGTGGGCGGTCGCCGACGCGAATCTGTACGCCGCCAAGCAGAACAGGACTCCGCAGCGCCGGGATCCCGATCTGCGCCACGCGCTGTAGAAATTGTTTATGCGCCAAGCTGTTTCGACTCAGATACGGAACCGGCCTAGTTGTTTGTCGGTGGTGGCTGCGGCTCGAAGGGGTCGTACCACCACCAGTCGGCGCGTTCCCCGAGCGGTCCGCGGCAGGGTGGGACGGCGGGCGGCGGCCGGTTCGGTGGACGCGCGAGTGATCCCGCGCTCAGTGGTCGGCCGGTGTCGTCGGTGACGCTCAGCTGGTCAGCGGGTCCGGTGATGGTGATCAGCCCGCGGTGGTGTGCCCGGTGGTGATACGGGCATAACAGCACCAGGTTGGCCAACTCGGTCGGCCCGCCGTCTTCCCAGTGCCGCAGGTGATGGGCGTGCAACCCGCGGGTGGCACCGCAGCCGGGCACCGCGCAAATAGGATGGCGGTGCTCAAGCGCGCGGCGCAGCCTCCGATTGACTGTGCGCGTGGTGCGCCCGGCGCCGATGGGCACGCCGTCGCGTTCGAACCACACCTCACAGGTGGCATCACAGGTCAGGTACTGGCGCTCGGCATCGGACAGCAGCGGACCCAGATGCAGCGCGGCGGCACGCTGCTCGACATCGAGGTGCACCACCACCGTGGTGTGCTGCCCATGCGGGCGGCGGGTGGCGTCGGCGTCCCAGCCGGCCTCCACCAGCCGCATAAACGCATCAACAGTGTCGGGCAACGGCGGCGCCGCATCCGATGGGGCCTTGCCGTCGCCGCGGTCGCGCTTCCACTGGGCAATCAGCGCCTCGCGATGCGACGCCAACGCGGCATCGAACGTCGCCGCCTCGTCGCGGGGCAGGCTGATCCGCCAACAGCTGCCCTCCTCGCTCGAAGTCTTGGTGATCGAGCGCCCCGCCTCGGGGCGAGGATCGGGTTGTGGGCGCGGTTCAAGCTTGATCGCGGTGCGCAGCTGAGTGACCGTGGCCACTGCGGCCAACTGCGCGTAATGCTCATCCGAACCCTCACCCGCGCGGGCGGCGATCACCCCGATCTGATCCAGCGACAACCGCCCCTGGCGCAAGGCCCGGGTGCACCGCGGAAACTCCTGCACCCGGCCCGCCACCGTCGCGATCGTGTGCGCGTTGGCCGGCGAACAGCCGGTCTTCCAGGCCACCAACGCCGGTATCGACCGCGCCCCGGTATTACCCCACAGTCCGTCGCGATCGATCTCGGCGACGATCTCCACAATGCGCCCATCAATCGCATTGCGTTGACCGCACAACTCCGCCAACTCCTCAAACAGCACGTCAAGACGCGTCGGAGTATTCACCACCCAAGCGCCAACAGATGGGGTTGAAGACATAACCCCATCCTCGCAGCCGGGTACGACAAGTTTTCGGCTACGAAACCCGGGCCGGGATCCCCATCACTGCGGGTGGCTGGCCACGTACTCCGCGGCGGGGATCGGCGACGACGCGGCGTAGCCGATGGGCAGCAGCACGTCGCCGGCGGTGGTGTTGCAGTAGACATCCCAGCGGTAGTAGCCGACAAAAGTGGCGGGATCGGACCCGATGAGGGCCGCGTATTGATCGACCGCGCGCACGTATTCGTTTGCGTGGTTGTACCGGCAGATCGCGTGATCGCGGTCACTGGCAAAGCCGTTGGCGGCCAGGTAGCGGCCCGCCGCCATGATGCTGTCGCGCGGCGAGTTGACGTCGCCGCCCTGCCCATAGGTGGCAAACGTGCCGGGCAGGAACTGCATCGGCCCCTGCGCGCCGGCAGTGCTCACGCCATGGATGCTGCCGAGGCGGGTTTCGACGAGGTTGACGGCGGCCAGGTAGTTCCAGCCGACGCCGGATTCGGACTCCGCCTGGTGGTAGTAGCCCAGCAGTTCGTCGGCCGGGGCCGGTGGCTCGATGCTCCACGCGGGCAGCGTGTCCCGGACGGCCGTCATCGCGGTGAGTTGCCGGCGGGCGTCGACGTTGCGGTCGTAGACATCGAGCAGCGACGCCGGGATCCG
Source organism: Mycobacterium sp. NGS69 (assembly GCF_059812165.1). Classification (NCBI taxonomy): domain Bacteria; kingdom Bacillati; phylum Actinomycetota; class Actinomycetes; order Mycobacteriales; family Mycobacteriaceae; genus Mycobacterium; species Mycobacterium sp. NGS69. Next base: position 298,424 of record NZ_JCALCD010000007.1, on the reverse strand, counting down.
CGGTCGGATGGTCGCGTCCCAGTCGGGGTGGCGCCCGATGGCGCGATATGCCGCCTGCTCGCGGTGCGCCGCCGCCACCAGCGCGGCCTCCCCCGTCGACGCGTCACGCAGTGCGTGCTCGTCGGCGACGAGGTCGTCGGCCACCTGTGCGGGGTCTGACGCCAGCTGTGGCTGTGCGCCGGCGGGGATGCTCGGCGCCTCGGGCCGCGTCATGATCGACGAAGATGCCGTTGGAGTCGGTCCCCCGGCCAGGGCGACCAGGATCGCGCCGAGGACAAGCAGCGTGGCGCGCGGTTTACCGCTCACAGTGTGCCTCCCGTTCGATCCGACTCGGGGTAGGACAACGGTAGCGATACCGCCGGCCGACGCTATGTGCTATCCCCGATTCCCGCGCCGGCGACCGTCACCGGCTCGAGCGGCGGTTGCCGCCGGGCCGGCAAACTGGCCCCGGCGGCTTCGTCGCGGCCCAGCGCGATCGCGGCCGCCGCCATCGCCGCCACCGCGACGGTGAGGACCAGCGCTGCCGACCCCCGAACCGCCAGGTGTTCCCCGAGTACCACGACACCCAGCACCACCGCGACGATCGGTTCGCCGACCAGCATGATCGGTACGGACGCCTGCAACGCGCCGGCGTGAAACGCTGCCTGCTGCACCACGGTGAGCGACGCGGCCAGCGCGACCAGCACATAGGGAGCGGGCACGGTCAGCAGCCCGTGCCAGCCGCCCACGGCGAAGCGGTGCGTGCAGATCTTGGTCAGGACCGCGATCATGCCCAGCAGGACGGCCACCGGGACCGCCAGCAGCATGGCGCGGGGGCGGCCGGCGGTGCGGCGGGCCGCGGCGACGCACCCGATCACCAGCGGGACGGTCGTCAGCAACGCGATCGTCCACCCCGGCACCGGCGCCCGGTTATGGCCTTCGCGAGGCTGGCCGACTAGCACGAACACGGCCAGGGCGGCGGTCAACAACGTCGCCCAGCCCCAGTCGGCCCAACTGATCCGCTGGTGACACATCCTCGCGCTCATCGGCAGCGCGAACAGCAGCGACGACACCAGTAGCGGTTGCACCAAGAGCAAGGAGCCGTTGGCCAGGGCCAGGGCCTGGAAGATGTAACCGGCGACCGCGGCCAGCGTGCCCGCCCACCACAACGGTTCGCGGACCAGGGTGGTGGCCATCGTGGCCGACATGGCTTTGTCGTCGGGAACGCCTTGGGCGACTCGTTGCCGAACGACGATGCCCACCGCGGCCCAGAATGCGGCGAGCAATGCCGACGCGATCGCCGCCGCGTGCGACGCCACCCACCCCATGGCCGGGTGCATACCCGGCATTCAAGCGATGTGAACCTCGGCAGTCGAGGGGGCGCGACTCACCGATAGAAGATCGTCGTCCCGACGCCACCGGGGCTATACGAGATGTACACGGGGTGTTCGAGGAAGGGCAGCGCCCCGGTGTTCATGACCTACGGCGAGGGTGTCAGCGTCAGATCAGCTGTAAACGGTCGCGCCGCCCGTGGCGTAGTTGATGTAGATCGGGTGGTCCTGGAAGATCAGGTTTCCGGTATTCATCAGCCCGCTCGTGATCGGCGTCGGGAAGTAGTCCCCGTTATAGGTGTACGAGTACAACAGGTTCCCGCCGGTGTCGTAGACGTTGATGGTCTGTCCGGGCAACGCGCCAAGGCTCGACGGCAGAGTCCCCTCTACACCACCGGAGTCGACGATCGACGAAACGGTTTGCAGAGGTCCGCCATTTACCTGCACTTGCAGGTTGGTAATCGGCATTTGCGGGAGGGTCGTCAACACGGGATGCCCACTGATCGTCGGCTGCGCTCCGAACTCCAGATAGGGATTGGCGGTGGTCTGGTTGATCAGCAAACCCTGGTTGTACGGCGACGGCAGCGCCTGGAGCGGAATGCTGGGACCCGGGCCGCCCGCGTTCGGTCCGACCCCCAGGACGCCCGACGCGCCGTCGGAAGCGAAGAACGACTGGAAGGTCAGCCCGTTGGTCATCGCGGACTGGATGGACACCGGGAAAGCCAGGAACTCGACGTTGACCGGGGTCGACGCGGTGATCAACCCGCCGCCGAAATTCACGGGCGCGTTGTAGGTCAGGTAAATGTAATCCAGACCGCCGCTGTAACCCCCGATGCCGCCCCCGATGGGGATGCCGAGCTGGAGGACGCCCAACAGTCCGCCGACCTTCGTGAAGGGTATGACGAGGCCCTCGGATCCGGTGTCGACCAGCAACGGCGCCGGCGACCCGGCGCCGACCGAGGCGTTCACCAACGGCTCGGTCCCGCCGAAGACCGTCAGCGGGGCGGTTGCGGTGCCGCCGCTTACTGTCGCGCTGGTGCCGAGCGACTGCGGCCCGGTGGGGATGATTTGGCGCCCGAACAAGATGTCGGTCGGGAAATTGATGATGTCGGCGGCGTAGGTTTCGGCGCGTCCGACCAGGCCCGCAATGGGATTGCTGGCCGCGGGGGTCAGCAAGCCAAGCGCCGCCGGGGCGGCGGCGGCCGGGTTGAGGGTGCCGGAAACTGCGGCGGACGCCTGCGCCGGCAGCGCCTGCACCGCGGACGCCCACGACGACAGTTGGGCCGCGGCGGCCGAAACCCCGCCGTGGTAGCCGACCATCGCCGACACGTCCTGGGCCCACATCTCCTCGTAGGAGGCTTCGGCGGCGGCGATCGCGGGCGCGTTCTGGCCGAACAGGTTCGAAAAAACCAGTTGGACCAGCTGGTTCCGGTTCGCGGCGACCACCACGGGATGCACCGTCGCGGCCAGGGCGGACTCGAATTCGCTGGCGACCACTTGCGCCTGCGCGGCGGCCGTCTGCGCTTGAATCGACGCCGCGTTAAGCGTGCCGGCGTACTGGGCCGCGGTCGACAGCATCGCCGCCGAGGCGGGCCCCTGCCAGGCGTCGGCGGCCAGCCCCGAGGTGATCGACGAGAACGACTGAGCCGCGGTACCCAATTCGGCGGCAAGCCCGTCCCACGCCGCGGACGCGGCCAGCATCGGCCCCGGGCCGGCGCCCGAATGGAGCAGAGACGAAATGATCTCTGGCGGTGACGTCAGAAAACTCATCCCCCGGGTGTCCTTCCGCTCTGCCCTCGACCACGTTTCCACCGGGGACGGGCACGTCACGCCCACCAGCCGATACGCCAGACTCTAGGGAAAACCGACCCAAAATTCTCGGGATTAACCAAACGTTTGCGTGACGGCGGCCACGACTACCGTGGCGCCGTGACCGACCGTCAGCAACGCGCGATGTCCTTCGGATCGATTGCCGAAAACTACGACGGGCTGCGGCCGCAACCCCCGCAGCCGGCGGTGGACTGGCTGGTCCCACCGGGTTGCGGGGTGGCCGTCGACCTCGGTGCGGGCACCGGGCTGTTCACCCGCACGCTGGTGGACAAGGCCGCGCAGGTCATCGCCGTCGAACCCGACGCGCGCATGCGAAGGGTCTTGACGGCCCGGTCGCCCGGCGTGCGCGTCCTCGAGGGCTGTGGCGAGGAGATTCCGCTTCCCGACGCCTCCGCGGACGCGGTGTTCGTCTCGTCGGCGTGGCACTGGATGGACCATGAGCGGGCCGTGCCCGAGATCGGCCGGGTGCTGCGCAACGGCGGCCGGCTCGGCCTGATCTGGACGAGCCGCGACCGCGAGGTGGGCTGGGTGCGCGAGCTGGACCGGCTGCCCGGGGACGAGGTGCCCGCCGACGCGGCTGACCGCGCGCGCCGGCGCCTGGACGTCGTCCTCCCGCTGCCGGCGATGTTCCGCAACTTCGCCCGCGAGACGTTCCGGTTCACCCGAACCATGACGATCGACGATGCCGTCGCGATGCTGGGCACCTACAGCCGGGTCATCGTCGCCTCCCCCGACGAACGCGCCCGGCGGCTGGCCGCAGCGCGGGCGGCCCTGGATGCGCGGTTCCCCGGCGCCGACCCGGTCGACATCCCGATGCAGGCGCGCTGCTGGCGCGCTGACCGGATCGCGCGCGGCGACGGGCTTTGAGACACCGCATGCGCTGCCATCGGCGGCCGTGTGTCAGCATTTGGAAATGAATTCACGCAGGCTTGCCCGCATCGTTGGAGTTTCGGCCGTGACGGCGTGGGCCGCGCTCAGCGCGCCCGTCGTCATTCCGGCCGCATCCGCCGATCCCTGCACCGACGTCGCGGTGGTCTTCGCCCGCGGCACCCACCAGGAGCCCGGCCTCGGCAACATGGGGCAGGCGTTCGTCGACTCGCTCACGGCGCAGCTCGGGGGGCGGTCGGTCAGCGTCTACGCCGTCAACTACCCGGCGAACGACGACTACCACAACAGCGCGACGGCCGGCTCCAACGACGCCAGCGCGCACATCCAAGACGTCGCCGCCAGCTGCCCCAACACGAAAATGGTGCTCGGCGGGTACTCCCAGGGCTCGACCGTGATCGACCTCGCCAGCCAGACGTTGCCGGGCCCGGTGGCCGATCACGTCGCCGCCGTCGCCCTTTTCGGCGAGCCGACCAGCGGGTTCTCCAGCATGTTGTGGGGCGGCCAGCCGCTTCCGACGATCAGCCCGGCGCTCGTCGGCCGGACCATCAGCCTGTGCGCCCCCGACGACCCGATCTGCTCCCCCGGCGGCAACATCTTGTCGCACATGTCGTACATCGACTCCGGGATGGTCAACCAGGCCGCGACGTTCGCCGCCGGCAAGATCGGTCAGGCGCCCCCGCGGGCACAGAACGGCTAGCCGCCTCCGAACTCCCGGATTGTGAAATCCCTCGTCGCGGTTCGGATCCTGATCGCCGTGGTTCTCGGGACCGCCGTCGCATTGGCGGTGGGCAACACCATCGGCTGGCGATTCGCCCTCGTCGGCTGGGTCGTCACCGCCGCCGTGTACGTGCTGTGGACGTGGCTGCTGCTGGGCCGACTGGACGCCGGCCAAACCCGCGAATACGTGACCCGCGAGGACCCGACCCGCTGGATCGCCGACACCGTCGTCGTGTCGGCAAGCCTCGCGAGCCTGGTCGGGGTGGCCTACGTGGTCGCCGCGGGGTCGCGCTCCGGCGCCGCCGCCGTCGCCGCCGCCCTGCTGGGAATCCTGGCCGTCACGGCCTCCTGGTTCGCGGTGCACACGCTGTTCACCGTGCACTACGCGCGGCTCTACTACTCGGACGAACCGGGCGGGATCAACTTTCACGACCCGGAGCCGCCCCGGTTCAGCGACTTCGCGTACCTGGCCTTCACCGTCGGCATGACCTATCAGGTGTCCGACACCGAGATCGGGCTGACCTCGATCCGGGCGACCGTGCTGCGCCAGGCGCTGCTGTCCTATCTGCTTGGCGCCGTTGTCCTTGCGGTCACCATCAATTTGATCGCCGGGCTGGGTTCCAAGCTGTGACGCCGGGCTAATCTGGCTGGCATGGCCATCGAGTCCACCATGCTCGCCCTCGGCACCCCCGCGCCGCCGTTCTCGCTCCCCGACCCGGCCACCGGGGCCACGGTCAGCCTCGACGAGCTCACCGGCCCCGCACTCGTCGTCACCTTCATCTGCAACCACTGCCCGTACGTCAAGCACGTCGCCGCCGGGCTCGCCGCGCTGGGCCGCGACCTCGCGGACCAGGGCGTCGCGATGGTCGGCATCTCCAGCAACGACGTGGTCACCTACCCGCAGGACGGCCCCGAGCAGATGGCCGCCGAGGCCCGCGCCCACGGCTGGACGTTCCCCTACCTCTACGACGAGAGCCAGGACGTCGCGCGCGCCTTCTCGGCGGCCTGCACGCCCGACACGTTCGTCTTCGACGGCGAGCGCCGGCTGGTCTACCGCGGACAGCTCGACGACTCCCGCCCGGGAAACGACAAGCCGGTGACGGCCGCCGACGTCCGCGCGGCGGTCGACGCGGTGCTCGCCGGCAGGCCGGTCGACGCCGATCAGCGCCCGTCGATCGGGTGCGGCATCAAGTGGCGTTCAGCCTGATTCGCGCGTTTGGGCGCTCTGTGCGCGGGTATCGCAACACCAGCTATGACCGCGCAACCCCCCGACCCCGATCCCGCACAAACCCCCGACCTCGAGCCGGGCGGAGGCGTCACGCCGGGCGCAACCCCGCCGGCCGCGCCGCAGACCTCCGGTGTGGCCGAGGCCCAACCACTCAATCGCGGGCGATTCACCCGCGGGTCGGCCCTCACGGTCCTCGCCGTTTGCGTCTTCGTCGTGGCCTTCGCCGCGGTGGCGGTGCTGCTCGTCATGAAAATCCTCGGGCTGACGGGCTGAGGTTCCCGGCTACCGGGGCAAAAACTTCGCGATGGCTGTCGCGGCGCGTCACGCCCAAGTAGTCTCGCGCGCATAGGGTCGGTAGCCGACGGGCGGAAGGCTCGGGACATGCGGTTTGTGGTCGATCTGAACAAGTGCCAGGGCTATGCCCAGTGCGTTCCCCTAGCGCCCGAGGTGCTGAAGCTTGTCGGCGAGGAGGCCCTGGCCTACGACCCCAACCCCGACGACTCGCAGCGCCAGCGCGTGTTGCGCGCCGCGGCGTCCTGTCCGGTTCAGGCGATCATCCTGGAAGTCGATCCGCCGGCGGACCGGGACACCACGTGATCACCACCCCGCTCGTCAGCCAGCTCGTCGAAACCTTCAAGACGCAGGGCCGGATAGTCATCGTGGGTGCGTCGCTGGCCGGTTTGCGCGCTGCGGAAACGTTGCGGGAGAAAGGTTTTCGCGGTCCGCTCACCATCATCGGCGACGAGCCGCACGAACCCTATGACCGGCCGCCGCTGTCCAAGCAGGTCTTGAAGGGATGGGTGCCCGCCGACCACACGAAGCTCCCCCGCCTGTGTCCGGTCGACGCCCAATGGCGGCTCGGCGTCGCGGCGGTAGGGCTGGACCGGTCAAACCGCCAAGTCCTGCTGGCCGACGGCGACCGGGTGGATTACGACCGGCTGCTGATCGCCACCGGCACCCGCGCACGCCCGTGGTTCAACCCGCACGAGGCCGCCCTGGACGGCGTGTTCACCGTGCGCACGTGTGACGACGCCGCGAAGCTGGCCGCCGCGCTCCGGGAGCGACCGCGCCGGGTGCTGATCGTGGGCTCGGGTTTCGTGGGCTCCGAAATCGCTTCGGTGTGCCGCGATCTCGACCTACCGGTGACGGTCGCCGAGCGCGGCAAGGCGCCGCTGTCCGGCGCGCTGGGCGGTGTGATCGGCGACATCGCCGCGCAGATGCAGATCGACGCCGGCGTCGATCTGCGAACGGGTGTGGCGGTGCAGGGCCTCGACGGTGACGCCGGCGGCCACGTTCGCGAGGCCCGGCTGTCCGACGGCACCGTGCTCGACGTCGACGTGGTGGTGGCCTGCCTGGGCTCGATCCGCAACGTGGAATGGCTCGATGGCGCGCAGCTGGCGAGCGGGTTCTGGGGGCTGGCCTGCGACGCCGGGTGCCGCGCCTTCGACATCAACGGTGTGGTGACCGACAACATCTTCGTGGCGGGCGATGTGGCGCGCGCGCCGCACGTCCTCTACGAGTACCAGTTCATGTCTCAAGAGCATTGGGACAACGCCGTTTTCGGTGCCGAGGTGGCGGCCAACAACATGATCACCCTGGAGATGGGCCGGCGGCCTCACCTGCCGCTGCCGTCGTTCTGGTCCGGCCAATTCGGCGTCAACATCAAGAGCGTCGGGGTGTGCTCCTTCGGCGACGAGATCGTGTTCACCCAGGGCTCGGTCGAGCAACGCCGGTTCGCGGCCGCCTACGGTCACCGCGGCCGCATCGTCGGGGCGGTGACGTTCAACCACGGCAAATGGCTGCCCTATTACGCCTCGCTGATCGAACGATCCGCACCGTTCCCGCCGCCCCCGCCGGGCTACGACCGGGCCGCCATCTCCGAGCCGATGCCGGCCCGGTTTCCCGATCCCCGCGAACCGACCGCCCTTCCCGATGTGGTGCTGACCGGGCACGACCCAACCTCGCGCGGCGCCGAATTCCGGCCCAGAAGCCGCTGAGCCCAGGAGCCGACGATGAATGCCGAAACCGCCTGGGCCGAGGCGATGAAGTTCGAGAACCGCCCGAACCCGTACCCGTACTTCGAGCAACTGCGCGACACACCGGTGGCCAAGGTCGCCGAAAAGACCTACGCCGTAACCGGTTATCGCGAATTGCTCGCGTTGGCACACGACCCGCGGATCAGCTCCGACATCAGCCGGAGCCCGGCGGGCTTGGGCGGTGACAAACCCGAACCCGAGCCCGGCAGCGAGCACATGCAGGCCTACGGCCGCGCGCCCAGCATCATCGTCTCCGACCCACCCGATCACGACCGGGCCCGCCGGCAGGTCATGCGTCACTTCGGTCCGCCGCACTCCCCCGACCTGATTCCCGGCATGGAACCGTTCATCGTGCAGCTGGCCAACGAGTCGCTGGACAAGGTCAAAGCCCGGGCCGGCACCCGCCTGGACGTGGTGGAGGACTTCGCCTACCCGATACCCGTCGCCGTCATCTGCAGGATCCTCGGCGTGCCCGTCGAGGACGAGCCGATGTTCCACGCCTGGATCTTCGACTTCATGAGGGGCACGGATCTCGGCCCGGAGGGCGGCACCGACGACGGCCGGGCGTTGGCCGAAAAAGGCCGCGCCAGCACCGCGGCATTGCACGACTACCTGGGTGGCTTGGTGCAGAGCTACGCGGAAACGCCCGGCGAGGGCCTGCTTTCCAGGCTGTTGCACGACGATGGGCCCGACGGTCCGATGTCGGTGAAGGAGACGACGTCGAACGCCATGCTGCTGTTGGTCGCGGGGCACGACTCCACGGTCAACACCATCACCAACTGTGTGATGACGCTGCTGCGGAACCCCGGTTCCTGGGATCTGATGCGGCAGCGCCCGGAGCTGATCCCGCGCGCCATCGAAGAGGTACAGCGGCTGCAGTCCGCGGTGCAGTTCTTCCCCAGCCGCAGCGCCACCGCCGACATCGAGATCGGAGCGACGGTGATCCCGGCCGGGTCGGCGGTGCACCTCGTCTACGCCGCGGCCAATCGGGATCCCCGCCGGTTCGACAACCCCGATCGTTTCGATCCGCTACGTGAGGACAACGAGCATTTCGGCTGGGGCAGCGGCATTCACACCTGCATGGGCGGCCCGCTGGCGCGCCTGGAGGTCAACCTTGCGCTGGAAACGTTCCTTCGCCGGGTCGAGTCTCCGAGGCTCGTCGTCGACCCGCCGCCGTATCGGCACAATCAGGTGTTCCGCGGGCCGCGACACCTTTGGGTGGATTTCACCGCGATCGCCGGCTGAGCTTGCCTACGCGATGGTGACGCGGTCACCGACCCGGATGACGCCCTGCCCCACCACCTCCAGGTACGCCCCGGCGCACGGCTGCGGCCCGTGACCGCCCGTGTCCCAACGGTTCTCGGCGGCGGGAGTGCGAAGCGCGTGCGGGGCCCGCGGCAACCTACCGTGCTCGAGCGTCGGCACCACGCACCGTGAGGTGGCCGTCAGCGCGCGCAGCCGGGCCTCGCCCACCACGAGTTCCCTTCCCACCCAGTCGTTTTCGGTATACGGGGGGTGGTCCGGCGGGGTCGCGATCACCAGGTTCGGCCGGTAGCGCAGCGCCTCCACGCCGATGTGCTCGAGGGTGGCCGTGGTGATCGCGTGCAGCGGGGCCTCGTCGGTGAACGAGTCGCCCGGGGTCGCCTGGGCGATCTCGAGGATGCGGCCGCCGACCTCGGCGTCCAACCCGAGCTCGAGCAGCTGCTCGGGATCCGGGCGTTCCAGCGTCGCGCCCTGCGGTCGCTGCCTGACCAGTCGCACCGTCCGGCCCAACAGCCGCGAGAGCACGTCGTCGACTCCGGGGTCATCGGCCGTGACGTCGGTCCCGTCGGGCAGCCTGATCCTGACGCGCCCGGTGTCGGCGTGGGCCCTGCATTTCAGCAGCCCACGCCACAGGCGCGCCTGTTTGGCGCTGGCCACATGGCCGGTTTCGGCGTCGATCAGCGCGAGCCGCCGGTCGCCCTCGGCGCCGCCTTCGTCGACGAACAGGGAGTCCACGGCTTCGCCGAGCATCGACTTCACCGGATAGCGGCGCAAACTCTCCACACGCATGTGCACCGCAGCGAGATCTTCCACTGCCTATCCCCCGCAAGAGACACGTCATTCACCGTCAGGGGAGACAGTACTGGGGCGCGCAGCGGCGACTAGCCCGGGCAGTAGGTGGATTCCGCCGCGCTGACCCAGCCGGTCATGTCGGCGAACGAGAAGCCCTTCGCGCTCATGCTGGAGTGCAAGTCGGTGGCGATCGCATCGGGCGTCTTGCCGGCCATCCGGTCGGCGCAGACCGCGTGTCCCATCGCGATCATGTCCGAGTCGGCCGACTCGGGCCAGCTGAATCCGAGCGTTTTCAGTTTCGCGAGGTATGCGTCGTCCGTGGAGTCGGCCGATGCAATCGCGGTGCTTGCTGTCAGGGCGGCGCCGACCATCACAGGGATAGTCAGTTTGGCCAGCCATCGAGGTGCAAACATTTCGTTCCCCTTTTCTTATCGGCGTCCAAGGTGTCGTCAGTATATGGCTGTTCACGCTAATCGATCACCAAATATTTCGAAACTTGAGAGCAGCCAATTGCGAGGTGACGGCAATCGAGCACAGCCGCCTTCCGGACCGCCGGCGCCTCGGAAGGCGGCAACAAGCGCATCGCGAGTTGGCAGGAATGCAACGCCGGCGAATACGCCGCGTAACCAATCGATGCACAGCTTCAGCAGACTTCAAATGGCAACTGTTGCCCTGATCGACAATTTGCTAGGGGATCTGAGCCAGGAGTTTCCTTTTCTGTTCCGTGAATTCCTCGTCGGTGAGGATTCCCGAGTCACGCAGCGAGGCCAGTTCCCGGAGCTCCGCGGCCACGCTCGTGATCGGTCCGCCGGCCGGTGCTTCCGGGGGCGCCTTCTTGTCGGTGGTCGTCGGCGCCCCGATCCGCTCCCGGCGGGCCGGGCCACCGCCCGCGCCGCCGGTGCCGGCCATCGCGCGCCCGGCCATGCCCGCCAGGGCCATCTGGCTGAACAGGCTGCCCATGCTGCCGGTGGAGGCCTCGGCGGTGGCGCCCATGCTGGTGGCCGGCAACGCGACCGCCAGGGGCCGTATCATCGTTGTCTCGGCGGCCCAGGCGGGCGGAACCGACAGCGCCCCAATCGTTTTCGCCTCCGCGAGGCCGGCGGTGGCCGCTGACCCGCCGGCCAGGTTCGTGATCACCGGGAACGGCGACGGGGGCACCGGCGCCGTCCCCGGCCACGCCTGGATCCCCGCCCAACCGCTGACGATGTCGTCGGTGTGGAAACCGGTCAGCGCACCGGCAACGTCGAACGGCAGCGCCGGTAGCGCCACTCCGGTGTCGACCCCGAGGCTCGCCGCGCTCAATTCAGGGTCGATGAAGACCCCGCTCAGGTTGGCCAGCACGGCCAGCAGATCGAGTGGCCCGAACTGGGCCGGGGTGGCCGCGAGGCTGGTCAGCGCGGCGGGCACCGCGGCGATCGCCTGCGGCACGCTCGACACGGCGCTCTGCGCGTTTCCCGCGGAGGTGCCGCCGGCTCGCGCCACCGCCGCGGCCTGGGCGGCCGGCCCGGCGGGACTGGTGTTTCGCGGCGGCGCCGAGAACGGCGTCAGCGCCGTCGCCAACGCCGACGCGGCGGCATAGCCGTACATGGCGGCGGCGTCCTGGGCCCACATCTCGGCGTACTGCGCCTCGGTCGTCGCGATGGCGGGGGTGTTCTGCCCGAAGATGTTGGTCGAGACCAGCGCCAGCAGCAGGCTGCGGTTGGCCGCGACCACCGGCGGCGGGATCGTCTCGGCGAAGGCCGCCTCGTAGGCGCCGGCCGCGGCTTTGGCCTGGGTGGCGGCCTGTTCGGCCTGCGTGGCGGAGGTTCTCGTCCACGCCAGGTATGGGGCGGCCGCGGCGGCCATCAACCCTGAGGCCGGGCCCAGCCAGGGGCCGGCGGTCAGCGCCGCGACCTCCGATTGGTAGGAGCTCGCCGCCGCGTGCAGGGCGGCGGCCAGCCCATCCCATGCCGACGCGGCGGCCAGCAACGGCCCCGAGCCTGGGCCGGTGTACATCCGGGTGGAGTTGATCTCGGGCGGCAGCGCTGCGAAGTCCATGTCGTTCCCTCCGATCGAGTCAAAACGCCGCCAGGGCGCTGGCGGCCTCGGTGACGACTAGTTGGGCGGCGCGGCCAAAACCGGGCCGGCAAAGGATCGCACGTCCCTCAGTAGTACATGTCCGGCGCGTGAACGTAGCCGATACCCCGCCAAACGGACGTGTTAACGGGTGGTGTCCGACGGCCGCCCCTGTGCGACCCCGGATCGGGTCGTGTAGAAGAGTCTCGTGGACGCGCCGCAGCCCAAACCATTCGACACGCCGAGGCTGCGCGAAGCGATGGTCAGCCGGCTCTACCGCCGATCGATGGCCGAGGGCCAAATTTCGGTGCCCGCCGTGCCCGGCATGATCGACGAGTACTCGCAGCTGTGCGCGAACCTGTGCGCGACCCTGGGTGTGCCGTACACGCCCGAACAAGCTCGTCAGCTCAACCAGGTGCTGGAGGCCGAGCTGGCGAAGGCCTTCAAGGCGTCCCAGCGGTCGGAGATCGTCATCTCGTTTCAGGTTCCCTTCGGAACGGGCCTGAACTACCGCGTCAAGGCCGAATGGCGCACGGTCGAGGCCGATTACGACAACTGGGTTGCCACCCGGCAGCCGCCGCTGTTCGGCCACGAGCCCGACGCGCGCGTGCTGGCGCTGGCCTGCGAAGCGGCCGACCCGGCGAGCTGCCGGGTGCTGGACGTCGGCGCCGGAACGGGGCGCAACGCCATCGCCCTGGCCCGGCGTGGCCATCCGGTGGACGCGGTCGAAATGGCGCCGAAGTTCGCCGAACTCATGCGCGCGGAGGTGGAGGGCGAATCGCTCGGCGTGCGCGTCATGCAGAGCGACGTCTTCACCGCGATGGAGGGCGTGCACGACGAGTACCAGCTGATGGTGCTCTCCGAGGTGGTGCCCGACTTCCGGACCCCCCACGAGTTGCGCGGCGTGTTCGAACTCGCCGCCGATGTGGTGGCGCCCGGCGGACGCCTGGTGTTCAACGCGTTCCTGCCGAAGCCCGGCTACACCCCCGACCACGCCGCGCTCGAGCTCGGGCAGCAGTGCAACACCATGATCTTCACCCGTGAGGAGTTGACGAACGCGGCGGCCGGGCTGCCCTTCGAGTTGATCGCCGACGATTCGGCCTACGACTACGAGAAGGCAAACCTGCCCGAGGGCGCCTGGCCCCCGACGGGCTGGTTCGAGAGCTGGGCCAGCGGCCTCGACGTGTTCGACGTCCCGCGCGAAGAATCCCCGATCGAGTTGCGCTGGCTCGTCTACCGGAAGACGGTCGGGCGCTAGGCCGTCAGGTCCCGGGTGGCCGGGCCTTCCAGCAAGGTGCCGTCGGGGGCGAATCGCGACCCGTGCAGCGGGCACTCCCACGCCTCGTCGGCGTCGTTCCAGTTGACGATTCCACCCAGGTGCGGGCACACCGGCGACACGCGGTGCTCGGTTCCGTCGACGCGGCAGCGGGCCTCCAGATGCCACGGCGGCCCGCTCACCACGCCGCCCTCGCCGTTGACCGGGCTGCGACGGCCGGTGCGCATCGCCGGGGTGATCCAGCCCTTCGCCAGGTCGAAGCCCACCTCGAGGTTGGCCTGCAGAGCCATCAGCAGGCCCGACAGCTCGTGCGGACTCCAGCTGGCGAACGCGCTCGACCAGTCCATCCGCCCGCCCAGGATGCGGCTGGACAGCGCCAACGCCGCCGCGGCGCCGTTGGTCATGCCCCACTTGTTGAATCCCGTTGCGACGAAGATGGTTTCGGTGTTCGGCAGGATGGGGCCCACATACGGCAGGTAGTCGATGGGCGTGTAGTCCTGCGCGGACCAGAAGTGGGTCTGCACGGACCCGGGGTAGTGCTTTTGCGCCCACGACGAGAGCTCGGCCAAGGATTTCGACGGGCTCTTCTTGCGACCCACCGTGTGGCCGGCCCCGCCCACGATCAGCCGCTCCCCGCCCGCCACGGGCGCATAGCGGACCGAGCGCGTCGGCGAATCGGTGGAGATCATCATCGGCCGGGTGATGTTGCCGGGGACCTTGAACGCCAGGCAGTAGGACCGGCTCGGCTTCAGCCGCGCGAAATAGCCGCCGCGATCCAGGATCGGGATTCCGGTGGCGAGCACCAGCTGCCCGGCCCGTAGCTCGACGTCACGCCCCGCGGCATCGTCGACGTGCACGCGCACCCCCTTGCCGCGCCAGGACACGCGCCGGACTCGGGTGTGCTCGACCAGTCGTCCACCGCGGCCGAGTAACTCGGTGGCCAGCGAGTCGAGGAACGGCATGGGGTCGAACTGGGCCTGGTCGGGCAGCCGCACGCCGCCGTGATACGGAAACGGCACGTCCGCGTCGTCGTCCCACACGGCGTCCAGGCCCACCGCCTGGCAGGCCGCCAGTTCCGCGCGCGCGGACAGGACGCCCCGCGCGGATTGGGCGTAGGTGTAGGCGTCCTCGCGCTGCACGGCGACGCCGTTGGCCTCGCAGTGCTGCAGCACCCACTCCTGGCCCTCGCGATTGCCGCACACGTAGGCGCGGGCCACGTCCGGGCCGTGCCTGGGCAGCAGCTTCGACAGCTGGCTGCCCTGCAGCAGACTGATCTTGGCGGTGGTGTTTCCCGTCGCGCAGGAACCGACGGTGCGCGCCTCGACCACCAACACGTCCCTGCCGGCGCGGGCCAGCAGAACGGCGGTCATCAGCCCGGTGATCCCGGCGCCGACGACGATGACGTCGGCGGAACGTGGGCCGTCATCAAGCCGGCTTGCGGCCCAAGGCGGTTCGGCGCGGTCGGTCAGCCATAAAGAAGTCACGGCTGGGCTGATACCCGCGCAGCGGCGACGGAAACTGGTCGCCGCCGGCGGGACCGCATTCACGCCCTCTTGAGCTGCGCTTTCGCCTCTTTGACCGATTCGGCGGCCGCGCGGCTGGCCCGCTTCGCCTTGTCGTAGTCGGCCTCTGCCCTGTTGAATTCGCGCTCGGCCTTGCGCAGGGTCGCGCGCGCCTCGTCGTGTTCGGCTTGCCGCCGGGCCAGGGCGTCGTCGGCGGCGGCCTGGGCTCTTTCGGCGTCCGCGACGGCTGCGTTCAACTTTTCCAGGCGCCGCTCCGCCGCGGTCTGCTTCGCGGGCCGCGCCGGCGCCGCGTCACCGAATCCGCCGAAACCCGACCATCGTTCGGGCTTGGCCAATCGGCCGAGCCGTTCGGTGACCTCGGGGTCGGCGATCGCGGCTTGCAGGGTGCCGGTCACGTCCTCGCGCACCGACGCCGACGGCCGTTTGACGTCGGCCGCTTCGAACGCGGCGCGGGCGAGCCCCTCGATCAGCTTGTGTTGTTCGGCGGACAACGCCCGGATGCGTTCGCCGTCCATCGCGGCATGCGCGGCGCGCAGGCGGTCACCGAGGTCGGCCAGGCGTTTCTTGGTGTCCTTTTGGCCGAGCACGACCCGGTTCACGATCCAGGCCGCCGTCGTGGGCTTGCGCGCCGCGGAGATCCGTTTGGCGGCCGCCTCGTCGCCGCGCTTCTTCGCCGCGGCGGCCAACTTGGTGCGTTGCGCGGTGAAAGCCTCCGGCTCCACCCGGTAGAGAGTGTCGAGTTCGTCGGCCATGACCCCATGATCCCCCGACGTTTCAGGGAGAACGCCCTGGGCTATTTGATGCACATGATCGCGCTCCGCTCGGCAAATCGATGGCTGCGCCTCTTCCTTCCGGCGGTGTTGCTTGTCGTCGCGCTTGTCGGCGGCTGCGCGAAGCACGGCGCCGCATCGAAACCGCCTGAGCCGGCACGGATCAACATCATCCCCGCCTCGGGCGCACACGACGTCGACCCTGTCGCGCCCGTGCTGGTCAAGGCCGACGGCGGGACGCTGGTGGGTGTCCGCATGGTCAACGAGAGCGGCAAGGCGATCGACGGCGTGATGACCCCGGACAACACGGTCTGGAAGCCCACCGTGCCGCTGGGCTACGGGCGCACCTACACGCTGACGGTCACCAGCCGGGGCTCGAACGGCGTTGACAACACACAGGTTTCGTCGTTCTCGACGCTAAAGCCGTCCAACCAGACCAAGGTCTCGTTCACCACCACCTCGGAGGCCGCGCTGCACGACGGCGGCACCTACGGCGTCGGAATGGTGGTCGTCGCCCACTTCGACGAGCAGATCGCCGACCGGGCCGCCGCCGAGCGACAGCTGAGCGTGACCACCAATCCCCCGGTGCAGGGTTCGTGGTTCTGGGTCGACAGCCAAAACGCGCATTGGCGACCCGAGCACTACTACGCCCCGGGAACGACCGTCACCGCCGAAGCCAAGATCTATGGAATCGCCTTGGGCGACGGGCTATTCGGGCAAGACGACACGCGGGTGTCGTTCCGGATCGGCGACGCGCACATCTCCATCGCCGACGACGCCACCAAGCAAGTCAGCGTCTTCGACAACGGGAGGCTGGTCCGCACCATGCCCACCAGCATGGGCATGGGCGGCACCGAGGACGTCGGCGGCCGAAGCATCTCGCTGTGGACCCCGCCGGGCGTCTACACCGTCATCGACAAGGGCAACCCCGTCGTGATGGACTCCTCGACGTTCGGCCTGCCCAAGAACTCGCGTCTCGGCTATCGCGAGACCATCAACTACGCGACGAAGATCAGCACCGACGGCATCTACCTGCACGAGCTGGACGCGACGGTGTGGGCCCAGGGCCACCGCGACACCTCGCACGGGTGCCTGAACCTCAACGCCGACAACGCGAAGTGGTTCTACGACTTCTCCGTGCCCGGAGACGTCGTCGAGGTCCGCAACAGCGGCGGGCCGCCGTTGACGCTGGCCCAGAACGGTGACTGGACGCTCAGCTGGGACCAGTGGCGCAGCGGCAGCGCCTTGAAGTCCCCGTAACCACTTCTGCTGCAACATCATTCGTCCCGCCACCCCCAACGGAAGGGCACGGTTCACCAGATATTCGCGAGCTCTCCCCCAGGAAAGTCTTGACTGATTCCAAATAAGGGAGTGATATGGACCACGTGTCCTCATCGGCGAGTTCCGCGGAACGGCTGCGCCTGGCCGACCTGCGCGTGACCCGCCCCCGGGTCGCCGTCCTCGAGGCCGTGCACGCCAACCCGCACGCCGACACCGACACGATCTTCAACGCCGTGCGCGGGGAGTTGCCCGACGTTTCGCGCCAGGCCGTGTACGACGTGCTCAGCGCGCTGACCGCCGCGGGCCTGGTACGACGCATCCAGCCATTGGGGCTGGTCGCCCGCTACGAATCCCGCGTCGGCGACAACCACCACCACGTGGTGTGCCGCGCCTGCGGGATCATCACCGATGTCGACTGCGCGGTCGGCGAGGCGCCATGCTTGACCCCGTTGGACGACAACAACGTTCTGGATGGCTTCGTCCTCGACGAGGCCGAAGTCATCTATTGGGGCATGTGCCCCGACTGCTCGACGGCAGAGTCCTGATCACTCCTGTGATCGCAGCCCGATTCACCTAACACCGAAAGGAATGTTGTGTCTGAGAGTGAAAACCCGGTAATCCCGGCGCCCGAGCCCAAATCGCACGGGCCGCTGACGAATCGGGACTGGTGGCCCAACCAGATCGACGTGTCGACGCTGCACCCGCACTCCCCCCAGTCCAACCCGCTCGGCGACGACTTCGACTATGCAGCGGAATTCGCCAAGCTCGACGTCGACGCGCTGAAGGCGGACGTCATCTCGGTGATGACCACCTCGCAGGACTGGTGGCCCGCCGACTACGGCCACTACGGCGGCCTGTTCATCCGGATGAGCTGGCACGCCGCGGGTACCTACCGCATTCACGACGGCCGTGGCGGTGGTGGCCAGGGCATGCAGCGCTTCGCCCCGCTCAACAGCTGGCCGGACAACGTCAGCCTGGACAAGGCCCGCCGGCTGCTTTGGCCGGTCAAGAAGAAGTACGGCAACAAAATCTCCTGGGCCGACCTGATCATCTTCGCCGGCAACTGCGCCCTGGAGTCGATGGGCTTCAAGACCTTCGGCTTCGCCTTCGGCCGCGAGGACGTCTGGGAGCCCGAAGAGATCCTCTGGGGCGAGGAGGACGAATGGCTGGGCACCAACAAGCGCTATTCCGGTAAGCGGGATCTCGCGCAGCCGTACGGCGCAACCACCATGGGTCTGATCTACGTGAATCCCGAAGGGCCCGAGGGCAAGCCGGACCCGATCGCCGCGGCGATCGACATCCGCGAGACGTTCGGCCGGATGGCGATGAACGACGAGGAGACGGCCGCGCTCATCGTGGGTGGGCACAGCTTCGGCAAGACCCACGGCGCAGGTGGCGGCGATCTGGTGGGTCCCGAGCCGGAGGCCGCCCCGATCGAGCAGCAAGGGCTGGGCTGGAAGAGCTCGTACGGCAGCGGCGTGGGCAAGGACGCCATCACCAGTGGCCTCGAGGTGGTCTGGACGCCCACTCCGACCAAGTGGGACAACACCTTCCTGGAGACCCTGTACGGCTACGAGTGGGAGCTGACCAAGAGCCCCGGCGATGCCTGGCAGTTCGTCGCCAAGGACGGCGCCGGTGCGGGCACCATCCCCGACCCGTTCGGCGGGCCGGGCCGCGCCCCGACGATGCTGGTGACCGACATCTCGATGCGCGAGTCCCCGATCTACCGCGACATCACGCGGCGCTGGCTCGATCATCCCGAGGAGCTGACCGAGGCGTTCGCCAAGGCCTGGTACAAGCTGCTGCATCGCGACATGGGACCGATCAGCCGCTACCTCGGGCCGTGGGTCGCCGAGCCACAGCTGTGGCAGGACCCGGTTCCCGCCGTCGACCACGAGCTGGTCGACGACAAGGACGTCGCCGGGCTGAAGAGCAAGGTGCTCGACTCCGGCCTGTCGGTGCCGCAACTGGTCAAGACGGCCTGGTCGGCGGCGTCGAGCTACCGCAACACCGACAAGCGCGGCGGCGCCAACGGCGCGAGGCTGCGCCTGGAGCCGCAGCGCAACTGGGAGGTCAACGAGCCCTCCGAGCTGGACAAGGTGCTGCCCGTGCTGGAGAAGATCCAGCAGGACTTCAACGCGTCGGCTTCGGGCGGCAAGAAGATCTCCTTGGCGGACCTGATCGTGCTGGCCGGCTCGGCGGCGGTGGAGAAGGCGGCCAAGGACGCCGGCTACGAGATCGCGGTGCACTTCGCGCCCGGTCGCACCGACGCCTCGCAGGAGAGCACCGACGTGGAGTCGTTCGCGGTGCTCGAACCGCGGGCCGACGGGTTCCGCAACTACATCCGCGCCGGCGAGAAGGCGCCACTGGAGCAGTTGCTGGTGGAGCGGGCCTACCTGCTGGGCGTGACGGGGCCCGAAATGACGGTGCTCGTCGGCGGGCTGCGTGCCCTCGGCGCGAACCACGGCGGCAGCAAGCACGGAGTGTTCACCGACCGGCCCGGCACCCTGACCAACGACTTCTTCGTCAACCTGGTCGACATGGATAACGCGTGGAAGGCATCGGAGACGGCGGAGAACGTCTACGAGGTGGTGGATCGCGCCACGGGGCAGCAAAAGTGGACGGCCACCGCCAACGACCTGGTGTTCGGGTCGAACTCGGTGCTGCGCGCGCTGTCCGAGGTCTACGCCCAGGACGACAACCAGGGGAAGTTCGTCGAGGACTTCGTCGCGGCCTGGGTGAAGGTCATGAACGCCGACCGGTTCGACCTCAAGTAACGCGCGGAATCCGTTAATACCCCACGCCCCGCGAGCTACCGACTCGCGGGGCGTGGGGTATTTCGTGCGCAGTGAGGCCAGCCACACTATTACCCACGGGTAACCTACGAAGGCGTAAGTTGCGTACCGTGGCTAACAGGCCGATGCGTCCGACTACCAAAGCTGGGTAAACGGTTGACATGAGCGAATTGCAATATCTCGAACTTCACGGAGACCGGATCGCCTACCGTGATGCGGGCAACGGCCCTGCCCTGTTGCTGATACACGGGATGGCCGGCAGTTCCGCGACGTGGCATGCGATCATTCCGCGGCTGTCAAAGAAATACCGCGTCATCGCGCCGGATCTGCTCGGCCACGGCATGTCCGCGAAACCGCGCGGGGACTACTCGCTGGGGGCCTTCGCCGTCTTTCTGCGCGACCTGCTCGACGAACTCGGGGTGGACCGGGCAACGGTGATCGGGCAGTCGCTCGGCGGCGGCATCGCGATGCAGTTCACCCACCAACACCGGGACCATTGCGAGCGGCTTGCCCTCATCGGCAGCGGTGGCCTCGGCCCCGACCTCAGCCCCCTACTTCGGATTTTGTCCGCGCCGGGCGCTGAGTTCTTGCTGCCGGTCGTCGCGCCGCAGCCGGTGCTGAATCTGGGGAACAAGGTTCGTTCCTGGCTGACCTCGGCCGGCATTCAGGCGCCGAGGGCCGGTGAGATGTGGAACGCGTATTCCTCGCTGTCGGACGCACGGACCCGTCAGGCGTTCTTGCGGACGTTGCGCTCAGTGGTCGACTACCGCGGTCAAGCCGTCAGCGCGATCAACAAACTTCATGTCGCGGCCGGCTTGCCCACCTTGTTGATCTGGGGAGATCGCGACGGGATCATTCCCGTCGCGCATGCCTATGCCGCCCATGACGCGCTGGAAGGCAGCCGCCTCGAGGTGCTCGAGGGGGTCGGACACTTTCCTCACGTGGAAGCGCCAATGGCCGTGGCGGAAATTCTGGAGGACTTCATCGCCTCCACCACACCGCAGGAGACCACCGACGGTTCGGTACGGCTGGGGATGTAGAGCCGGATCAGCGGGAAAGGTCCCACTGGCCGTAGTCGGCCGCGAGGACGTCGTCGATGTCCACGTTGATCCCGCCCAGCAGCGGGCTCGGGTTCGACGGGCTGTTGACCACGGCCTGATAGAGCACCGCCGCCGGCTCGCGCTCCCCGTTCGACCACGACCTGGTCTGCCACGCCCAGCGGTGGCCCGGGGTGGTCGAGTTCCCGATCACGCCGTCACGGATCGCCCACCCGCATGCCCGGGAATGCCCGTAGATGCCGGTGCGGCCCACGCCCAACACCGAATTGATGCCCCGAAACCATTGCACCGCAGGGCCATTCCAGGTGTTCTCGTCGATGTTGTCGTCGACGCTGAAGAAGATCGGGGCCGCGGCCGTCCCCCCCGCCGCGTTGTGCAGTTGCAGGGCGGTGTGCGCGTCGGCCACCCCGCCGTCGTACCCGCGGGTGTAATCCGACGGGTCGGGCCAGCCGGGTTTGCCGTACTGGAAGTTGCTGACGATCTGAAGGCCCGCGGCGCGCAGCGCGTCCGCGTACTCGCGCGTGATCGGCTTGGCCTCGAAGTTCGCGCCCGGCCGCGACGCGGACACGTAGTTCACCACCCCGCCGTAGCCGGCCGACTTGATCTCGTCGGGCGCAATCCTCTTCTCGGCGAAATCGATCAGCTGCAGGTTGGCCGCCGACGCCGTGTGCTGCGCGAGCGGCGCGGCCAGGCTCAGCAGAGCCGGCGCGAACGCGTACTTGAGGGCGTCGCGTCGCGAGACCGATCGCCATCCGCCGTGCACGGCGCGATGGTAACAAACCGGACCCAGCTCAGAACCGGTGCTCGGCTTCGATGAATTGCGCGGCGCGCTCGCCGATCACCACGCAGGGAGCCATCGTGTTGGCGCTGGTGATGCGGGGCATGATCGATGCGTCGGCGACGCGCAGGTTCTCGATTCCGTAGACCTTCAGGCGGCCGTCGACCACCGACATCGCGTCGCGACCCATCTTCGCCGTCCCCGATTCGTGCCAGTAGGTGGTCACGGCGTCGCGCAGGTAGGTCTCCAGTTCGGCGCCGGACAGGTCGCCCGGCATGACCTCCCGCGCGACGAACGGACGGAGCTCGGGGGCGTTGCCGATCTCGCGCAGGGTTTCGATGCACGCGATCGCGGTCTTGCGATCTTCGGGGTCGGACAGCGCGTTGGCTTCGATCCGGATGGCATCGGCCGGATCGGCGCCCGACAGCCGCAACCGGCCGCGGCTCCTCGGGTGAGTCGGCGAGCCGAACAGGATCCAACTGTTTTGCGGGAGGCCGTATTTCGCGACGTTCTCCGGGGTGGACTTCGGGAACGGCCCCAAACACGCGAACAGATCCGGTCCCTGGATGTCGGCGGCTCCGGAGTCCCAGAACAGGGCCGCGGCGACTTGGGTGTTGCCGGGCAAATCCTCGGGAAACTCCCACACGCAATCGAACCCGAAGTGGTCTTGAAAGTTGCGCCCGACCCCCGGCAGGTGCTGGCGGACCGTTATGCCGGCACCACGCAGTTCCGCTTCGTCGCCGACGCCGGATTGCATCAGCACCTTGGGCGTGTGGATCGCCCCGAGCGACAGCACGACCTCGGCGTCGGCGACGACCCGGTGCATCGCGCCGCCGTGCGCGACTTCGACGCCGACGGCCCGGTCGCCCTCGAAGATCACCCGCGTGACCAGTGCGTGCGGCACCACCGTCAGGTTCGGCTTGTGGAGATGCGGGGCGGTGTAGGTGCGAAACACTGACAGGCGCTTCCCGGCGCGCCAGCGCAGGTCGGCGATGGCGGTGCCGCGGGTGTCCTCCATCAGGCGGCCGTTGGGGCTTTGATAGGTGGGAATCCCCAGTGCCCTCGCCGCCTGGAGCGTCGCCGCGGCGACGGGATGCGCGCCGGGTGCCGGCTGCACGAACACCGGCCCGCCCCTGCCGCGATGATTCGGCTCCCCGACGCCGTGCCAATCCTCGATCCGCCGGTAGAGGTCGAGGACCGGCTCGTATCCCCAGGCCGGCTCGCCAGATTCGGCCGCGAAGTGGTCCCAGTCGCTGCGGTGTCCGCGCGCCCACACCATCAGGTTGATGCTTGACCCGCCGCCCAGCGCTTTGCCCATCGAAAACGGGATCGATCGCCCGTGGATCCGCGGATCGGGTTGCGAGGCAAAGCCCCAATCGAGTTCGCTCCCGAGATTCAGCGGCCACTGGCTGGCCTCGGTGACGCTCGAGACCTCATCGCTGCCACCGGCTTCGAGCAGCAGCACCTTCACGTCGGAGGTTTCTGCCAATCGTCCGGCGATTACCGACCCCGACGACCCAGCCCCGCACACGATGACGTCGTATCGCGGCTCCAAGACAGCATTCACGAATGGCTCCTCAACCCCGGCTGGGTATAGCTAGTGATATCTAGCTATACGCGCGGACGCGCCCGAAGGTTCAATCCGCGAAATATGCGCCCGGGATCCACGGCGCAAGCCGTCGGGGCGCAACCTGGCGGGGTGTTCGGCCCTCGATTGCATCAATTAGGTCGGCGAACTATAGTCTGGACACATGTCCAGTTTGCTGTCACGGAGCTCGGGAGTCCGTTGATCGCGATGGATTGGGGGCCGCCCGCCCGCTATTTTTCTTCGGCGGATAAGAGTTGAGTATGCGAATTGCCCTGCTGTCCTATCGCAGTAAGGACCATTGCGGCGGACAGGGCGTCTACGTGCGCCATCTCAGCCGCGGCCTGGTCGAGCTCGGCCACGACGTCGAGGTGTTCTCCGGCCAGCCCTATCCCGAGCTGCTCGATCCGCGGGTGCGCCTGACCAAGGTGCCCAGCCTGGACCTCTATCGGGAACCCGACCCGTTCCGGGTGCCCCGTCCCAGCGAGATCCGCGACTCGATCGACCTGCTGGAGCTGCTGACCGTGTGGACGGCGGGCTTTCCCGAACCGCGAACGTTCACCATGCGCGTGGCCCGGCTGCTGGCCGAGCGCGCGAACGATTTCGACCTCGTGCACGACAACCAGAGCCTGGGCACCGGCCTGCTGGCGATCGCGGACGCGGGGCTGCCCGTCGTCGCCACCGTGCACCACCCCATCACCCGCGACCGCGTGCTCGACGTCGCCGCCGCCCGCTGGTGGCGCAAACCGCTGGTGCACCGCTGGTACGGGTTCTCCAAAATGCAGGAGCAGGTGGCCCGCCGGATCCCCGACCTGCTCACGGTCTCGTCGTCGTCGGCCGCCGACATCGTCGCCGACTTCGGCGTCTCCCCCGAGCAACTGCACGTCGTGCCACTGGGGGTGAACACCGAGCTGTTCCGGCCGGCATCGGGCCCCCGGCAATCGGGGCGCATCATCGCGATCGCCAGCGCCGACACCCCGCTGAAGGGCGTGCGCACCCTGTTGCACGCGGTCGCCCGGCTGCGCACGCGCCGCGACGTCGAGTTGCGGCTCGTCGCCAAAGTCGAACCCAACGGTCCCACCCACAAACTCATTGCGGAGCTGGGGATCTCGGACATTGTCCACATCACCAGCGGGCTTTCCGACGAGGCGCTCGCCGCGTTGTTCGCCTCGGCCGAGGCGGCCTGCATTCCCTCTCTTTACGAAGGGTTTTCGCTGCCGGCGGTGGAAGCCATGGCAAGCGGCACGCCGATCGTGGCCAGCCGGGTGGGCGCGCTGCCCGAAGTCCTGGGGACCGACGGCGCCTGCGCCGAGCTGGTGCCGCCGGCCGACGTCGACGCCCTGACCGGCGCGCTCGGCGAGCTGCTCGACTCGCCGGAGAAGCGCCGCACCATGGGCAAGGCCGGCCGGGACCGCGCGATCAACGTGTTCAGTTGGGAAGCCGTGGCCGCTCAAACCGTGCAGGTCTACGAGCGGGCGATCGCGCGATGCTGACGATAGATTTCGACCGGCTCGGTATCGGGCCGTCCACCAAGGTGATCGACGTGGGATGCGGGGCGGGCCGGCACGCGTTCGAGGCGTATCGGCGCGGCGCCGACGTCGTCGCGTTCGACCGCGATGCCGACGAACTGCGCTCGGTCGAAGCCATCCTGCAGGCGATGGCCGAGACCGGCGAGGCGCCCGAGGCGGCGTCGGCGAAGGTCGTGCACGGCGACGCGCTGAGCCTGCCGTATCCCGACGAGACGTTCGACTGCGTCATCGCCTCGGAAATCCTCGAACACGTCCCGCAGGACGACGCCGCCATCGCCGAGCTGGTCAGGGTCCTCAAAGTCGGTGGGACGCTGGCGGTCAGCGTCCCACGCTGGCTTCCGGAGCGGGTCTGCTGGCTGCTCTCCGACGAATACCACGCCAACGAGGGCGGCCATGTCCGCATCTACCGGGCAAGCGAGTTGCGCGGCAAGATCGCGGGCGGCGGAATGGAATTGATCCACGCCCATCACGCGCACGCTTTGCACTCGCCGTTCTGGTGGCTGAAATGCGCAGTGGGCGTGTCGAATTCCGGCCATCCGGCCGTGGCCGCCTACCACAAGCTCCTGGTGTGGGACCTGATGCAGCGGCCCAAGGTGACGCAGCTGGCCGAGTCGCTGCTCAACCCGCTCGTCGGCAAGAGCGTGGTCCTGTATTTCGCCAAGTACTACAACGCGCGGCCGGCCGCGGAAAGCGAAGCAGCCCCGGGATATTCAGTTGCGTCGAGTTAGCGCGCCGGCGATTCCGGGTGTCCTCACCCCGGACCAATGCCGGCAGACCGCGCGGTCGATAGCCGCCGACCAGGAACCGTCCGGCGCAATCCCCTGGTTCGCGGGCGGCCACACCGACCCGTGGGATCACGTGGAGTGCGCGATGGCGCTCACCGTGGCGGGGCTGCTGGAGCCGGCGCGGGCGGCGTTCGAATGGAGCCGTCGCACGCAGCGGCCCGACGGCTCCTGGCCCATCCAAACCCGCGCGGGGGTCGTCGAAGACGCCAACAGCGACAGCAACTTCTGCGCATACATCGCGACCGGCGTCTGGCATCACGTGCTGATCACCGGAGACAGGTCGTTCGCCGCCGAGATGTGGCCGGTGGTCCACAAGGCGATCGACTTCGTCATCGATCTGCAGTTCGGCTACGGCGAGATCGCCTGGGCCCGAAGCGAAGCCGGACCGCTCCCGGAAGCGCTGCTGACCGGGTGCGCCAGCGTGTTCCACAGCATCCGCTGCGCTCTGGCACTGGCCGCCCTGGTCGGGGACCCGCAGCCGGAGTGGGAGCTGGCGCTTGGGCGCCTGGGCCACGCGATCGAGGTGCACCCGGAGGCGTTCACCGAAAAGGACCGTTACTCGATGGACTGGTACTACCCGATTCTCGGCGGTGCCCTGCGGGGCCCGGCGGCCGCCGGGCGGATCAGGCAGCGCTGGGACGACTTTGTGGTCGGCGGTCTCGGCATCCGCTGCGTCGACGATCGGCCCTGGGTGACGGGCGCCGAAACCTGCGAACTGGTGATGGCCCTGGACGCCATCGGCCACCGCTCCGCCGCGCACCGGCAGTTCGCCGCGATGCAGCACCTGCGCGAAGAGGACGGGTCCTATTGGACCGGTTTGGTTTTCGCCGACGGCAAGCGGTGGCCCGAGGAGCGCACCACCTGGACCGGCGCGGCGATGATCCTGGCGGCCGACGCGCTGTCGGATACCACCGAGGGCGCCGGGATTTTCCGCGGCGACAGGCTGCCCATGGGGCTGCAGACGGACTTCGACTGCGAATGCGTCGTTACTTGACGGGCTCACCCGGCCGACCGCCGGTGCGTTCGAGCACGCGCAGCGACCCGGTGGCCGAAACCTCCCGGAACTGACCGGAATCCATGGCGCGGCAATAGATGTGATACGGCGGGCGGCCGCCGTCGCGCGGGTCGGGGAACACGTCGTGGATGAGCAGGGCCCCGCCGATGTCCACCCATTTCGCCCAGCCGTCGAAGTCCTCGTTCGCGGCCTTCTCGGAGTGACCGCCGTCGATGAACAACATTCGCAGCGGGGCGCGCCACCCCCGTGCCACGACCGGTGACTTCCCCACGACGGCGACGACATGGTCGTCGAGCCCGGCGGCGTCCAGCGTGCGACGGAACGTCGGCAGTGTGTCGAACAGCCCGGTCACGTCGTCGACCAACGACGCGTCGTGGTACTCCCAGCCGGCTTGGTGCTCCTCCGAGCCGTGGTGATGGTCGACGGTGTAGAGCACGCTGCCGGTCTGTTGCGCCGCCGCGCCGAGCAACAGGGTGGACTTGCCGCAGTACGTGCCGACCTCGACGCCGACGCCGCCGTTGAGGTACTGCAGCGCGGCGTCGTAGAGCGCGCGGCCCTCGTCGGGCGGCATGAAGCCCTGCACCTGCTCGGCCAGCGCAAAAAGGCGCTCGGCGGGACTGGCTTCGGCGTGGCTCATCAGGCGAACCTATCCGACCGCTATTCACGGTGCCCAGGCGGCGCGGTCGCTCTACGATCGTGCTGTGCGTGCTTTGCCTTTCCGCAAGTTGCTTGATATCGGGATGGCCGCCGTCGTCGGCGCGGCCGCGCTGACTTTGACCGCCGCCGTGGTGCCGGCCGCGACGCCCGAGGCCGCCGCCGCGAACTGTCCCGCGGTGCAGGTCGTCTTCGCCCGCGGCCGGTATGAGTCGCCGGGCACGGGGGTGCTGGGCAACGCGTTCGTCAGCGCGCTGCGATCCAAGGTGTCCAAGAACGTCGGCGTCTACGCCGTGAATTACCCCGCCGACACGCAGATCGACATCGGCGCCAACGACATGAGCCATCACATCCAGGACATGGTCAACAACTGCCCCAACACCCGGCTGGTGCTGGGCGGCTACTCGCTCGGGGCCGCCGTCACCGATGTGGTGCTCGCGGCGCCCATCTCCGCGTTCGGTTTCGACAGCCCCCTGCCGTCGGGCATCGATCAGCACATCGCCGCCGTCGCGCTGTTCGGCAACGGAAGCCAGTGGGTGGGTCCGATCACGAACTTCAACCCGCTCTACAACGACCGAACCATCGAGTTGTGCCACGGTGCCGACCCCATCTGCAACCCGGCCGACCCGAACACCTGGAAAGAGAACTGGCCGCAACACCTCGCCAGCGCGTACATCGACGCGGGCATGGCGAATCAGGCCGCCGATTTCGTCGCGGGCAAGCTCTGACCTCGCGATTTCAGGCTTCGTACGTGACCTGATACCAGTGGCGTACCGGCTTGTGGCTCTTGTCCGCCTGACCCGTGTCCGTCGCGCTGACCACATTGACGTCTGTCACGCCCGGATTGTGGGCCTCGATGTAGCGCTCCAATTCGTGCAGAAGTGCGCCATGCGGCTGGGCGGGGTTCGCGAGTGCTTTCGTCCTGCGTGTCTGGGCCACGCGAAGAATTATGCCGTGCGGCAGGCCGTTGCGCACCCGATGCTAATGGATTGCATTACAACGGAATTCGGATAATGGCCGGACCCTCGAAAGCGCAATTGTCGCGCATTTCGCGGTTTAATAGCGGCGGGTTTCAGGCCGGTGTGTGGGTGCTCGAGTACACCTTGAAGTCGCGGGTGACCTGGCCACCCGCTGCGGCGGCGGGCCGCCGCGCGAGGAACGAAGGATGGCGACGCATCGCGTCGCGGCGCTCCCGGTCCCGCCGCCGAGCCGCGGCCCATGCGGGATGGGACTGAAGGAAAATGACCGTCGCTCCGGCCGCGTCCGCCACGATTCCAACTCCTCCCGAGCAATCCGCAAAAGCACGAACAGTGTTTATCGGTTCGTAATTCAGGATGCCCTGCCGATCCTGTGACCAAACCACGCCCCAAGATGAGAATTGGCCATGAATTTCGGCGTCATCCACCTCCACTGCCCGGCCGTCGTCCGTTTTGCGGCCAGCGGCGATCCACACGCTAGCGACGGCCACCGACAGAAATTCCCGTTTCGACCTAGGGCACGAGCGGCTGCTATGGTGCCTTGCTTATGCCAGAGATGGACCGTCGCCGGATGATGCTGACGGCCGGGATCGGCGTGCTGGCAGCCGCGCTGCCGCTCCCCGAGGCCTGTGCCTTTCCGAGTCGACCAGACACACCTGCCGCGAACTACATCTTCCAGGACGAATTCGACGGTCCGGCCGGTTCGGCCCCCGACCCGTCGAAGTGGGCGATCGCGAAAGCCCGCGAGACGATCAAGGACCCGACGTATTGGGAATTGCCCGAGCACATCGGGCAGTACCGCGACGACCGCAAGAACGTGTTCGTCGACGGCAACTCCAACCTCGTCCTGCGCGCCGCGAAGGACGGCCCCACGTACTTCAGCGGCAAGGTCCAAAGCCTGTGGCGGGGCGGCGTCGGGCACACGTGGGAGGCCCGGATCAAGCTCAATTGCCTGACCGCCGGCGCCTGGCCCGCCTACTGGCTGGGCAATGACGACCAGGGCGAGATCGACGTCATGGAGTGGTACGGCAACGGCAATTGGCCGTCGGCCACCACGGTGCACGCGAAGGCGAACGGCGGTGAATGGAAGACCCACAACATCGCGATGGACAGCGCCTGGCACACCTGGCGCACCCAGTGGGACGCGACCGGCATCCGCTTCTGGAAGGACTACTCCGACGGCGCCCAGCCCTACTTCGATGTGCCCGCCAGCTCGCTTCCGGATTGGCCGTTCAACAACCCCGGCTACGCCGTGTACCCGGTGTTCAACCTGGCCGTCGCCGGTTCGGGCGGCGGCGATCCCGGGCCGGGAAGCTATCCCGCCGACATGCTCGTCGACTGGATCCGCGTCTGGTAGCTCACTGGGTGAGCAGCGCGACCGCACTCCACGCCCTGCCGCCGGGATGGCGGGGGTCAGGCTGGGGCAACCAGGTGAGCGGGCGCATGAACATCGGTAACCGGCGGAACCGATGGGCGGCGAGATACAGCGCTTGCACCTGCACCGTGCGCCAGCCGAGGTCTTCGAAGTAGGCCAACCCGTTCTCGGGCGCGAATTTGAACGGCGCGTTTTGCAGCATGCCGGCCATCTTCTTGTTCATCAGCCTTTTGAGGCCGGGGCCGGCGAAGTCGAGCATCCACCAGGCCACCTCGGGCCGCTTGATCGCCGCCGAAAGCGCGACGACGTCGCTGTCTTCCAGATACATCAACAGGCCCTCGGTCAGCACCAGCGCCTTGGTCGCGCCGTTGAGCGCGCCGTCGAGGAAGGCATCGCGGGCCTGCGGGTCGGCCAGGTCGACGGCGACCCGGGTCAACCGGCAGCGCGGTGTCTGGTCGGCGAGCAGCTGCGTCTTTTCCTCGAGCACCTTCGGCAGGTCGGCCTCCACCCACGTGAACTCCGGCGGGAGCTCCAACCGATACGGCCGGGTGTCCAGGCCTGCGGCCAGGTTCAGCACCCGGTCGCAGCCGGCGGCGATCGCTTCGGCGATGGCGTCGTCGATGAGTTTGGTGCGCGCGACGAGCCACCACCCGTTGCGGGTCGAGCGCGGGACGTTGGCGACGATCGCGCGGCCGTGTTCACCGGCGAGGCGTTCGGCGAGCGGGTCGCTGAAAAGCGCGTCGGGACGGGCGGATTCGGTGGCCCGGTGCAGAGCCGTCCAGCGGGCCGTGTCCGAAACGTGGGTGATCGAGTGCGTGGGGCCTGACATACGTGCGTTATAGCAGCCGCGTCCTCGCGCTACTGACCGGCCTTGCCTCCCGCCAGCCAGACGGCGCTCACCGCGTGGGTCTGCGGCGGCGGGAAGACGCTGTCGGGTTCGCCGACCTCTCCGACCTTGACCTTCCACACCGCCGAGGAGCGGTCGATGCAGGCCCCGGCGCCCTGGCTGGGCTGCCACAACACCGCGGGGTTGTCGGCGCCGCCGATGCCACAGCCGTAGACGCCGACGTACCCGTCGGCGCGTCCGCCCCAGGCGCCGCCGTTGCGGAGCAGGCAACGCGTGCCGTCGTCGAGCGTCAGCGCGAACGGGTCCGGGGTGGCGTTGGGCTGCACGGACGGGAGCGGCCCGTCATAGCTCACCCGATGCAGGCGCTTGTCCCACGGATCGTCGACGCACAGCATCGTTCCGGGCGTCGACGGCCAGCAGGTGCCGGCGCCGGCCGCGGTCGGCGAACAGTAGTAGACGTCGCCGGCCACCGCCGAAGGCGACGGCGTCGTGCAGTCGGTGACGGTGAAGACGTTGCTCTCCCCGGGCGCCTCCCGGTAGCCGTTGATCGGCTGTCCGCCGGGCCCGACGGCCACGACGGTGATCTGCTGGGTGGGCGCCGGGGCGGCAGCCGCCGGCACGGGCAGCGACAGGCCCGCCGCCGTCAGGACTGCGATCAGGGCACCTCGCGTCACCACATTCACCGCGCACAACCTTCCGTCCAGTACCCCCTCGTTGAAGGGTAGAGCGCCGGGATCTGGACGGATAGCAACCGCGCCGCCCCCCCTACTGACCGGCCCTGCCTCCCGCAAACCAGGCCTCGGTCACGGTGCGTGTCTGCGGCGGCGGAAGGGCGGCGTCGGGTGTGCCGAGCTGACCGACCTTGACCGTCCACGCCGGCGACGAGCGGTCGATCGGGCTCCCGCCCGGGCTGGGACGCCATAGCACCGCGAGGTGCGCGCCGGTGCCGCTGCAGCTGTAGGCGCCCTCGTAGCCGTCGGCGCGCACGCCCCAAGCGCCCCCATTGCGAAGCAGGCAATGGGTGCCGTCGTCGAGCGTCAGCGCGAACGGCTCCGGGGTCGCGGTCGGCTGTACCGGCGGCAGCGAACCGGCATATCGCACCCGGTGCAGGCGCTTGTCCCACGGGTTATCCACGCACAACAGCGACCCGGGGGTCGACGGCCAGCAGGTCGCCGCGCCGGCCACGCTCGGCGAGCAAGAGTAGACATTGTCGGCCACGGCCGACCGTGAGGGTTCCGAGCACTCGACGGTGACGACGTTGCCCTCCGTGGGCGTCTCCGTATAGCCGTTGATCGGTTCGCCGCTGGGGCCGATGGCCATGACGGTGATCTGCTGCGTGAGTGGCGGATCGGCGTTGGCGGTCACGGACGGCGATAAACCCGCCATCACGACGGCGATGGGAATCAGGGCAATTCGCGACACCATGTTCACGGCGCAAAACCTCCGTCCGGGCGGCCCCCTTTGTTGGAGCGTAGTTGCCGCGGCGCCGGTCCAGTACGGTGCGCTTATGCCCGAACGAAACCGCCGTTTTCTGCTCCGCGAACGCCCCACCGGCCGTATCGGCCCCGAAACCTTCGAGCTGAGCGAAGAGGCCGTGCCCGAGCTCGCCGACGGCGAGGCGCTGGTGCGCGTCGACTGGATATCGCTCGACCCCACAAACCGCATGTGGATCAACGACACGCCGACCTATCTACCGCCAGTCGGCATCGGCGAGGTGATGCGCGCGGGCGGCCTGGGCGAGGTCGTCGCGTCGAAAAGTGCGCGCTTCCCGGTCGGGCAGACCGTGCAGGGTCTCCTCGGCTGGCAGGAGTACGCGGTCCTCTCGGACACGGCGCTCGTGATGCCGGTCGACGTCGCCGAGGGCATTTCGCCGAGCGCCTACCTGGGTGCGCTCGGCACGACCGGGCTGACCGCGTGGGTCGGCATCCGCGACATCGGCAAGCCCAAGCCAGGCGAGACGGTGGTGGTCTCGGCCGCGGCGGGCGCGGTCGGGTCGATCGCCGGGCAGCTCGCCAAGGTCGACGGCGCACGGGTCGTGGGCATCGCGGGCGGACCCGAGAAGTGCGCCCTGCTCACCGACCAGCTCGGCTTCGACGCGGCGGTCGACTACCGCGCCGACGACTGGACCGCGCAGCTCGCCGCGGCGACCCCCAACGGCATCGACGTCGACTTCGAAAACGTCGGCGGCGACATCATGGACGGGGTCTTCGCACGCCTCAACATCGGTGCCCGCGTCGCGCTGTGCGGCATGATCTCCGGCTACAACGCGGAAGATCCGCCGCCGGGACCGCGCGCGTTCGGCAACCTGCTCATCCAGCGTGTGACGCTGCAGGGCTTCATCGTCCTCGATCACCTGGGGCGCGCGCCGGAGGCAGCCACCGAGATCGCCGGCCTGATCGGCGCGGGCAAGCTCACCCCGCTCGAGACGGTGGTCGAGGGCTTCGAGCAGCTGCCGACGGCGATCAACATGCTCTTCGACGGCAAGAACGTCGGGAAACTCGTCGTGAAACTGTGGAATTAGCAACATGTTTCGCATGACGGTCCAGGGCGTGTTCGTGATCCGCGGGCGCGGCGCGGTCGCCACCGGCCGCGTGGAGTATGGGGAGCTGCGCGTCGGCGACCAGGTGCAGATCAACGACGGGCCGACGGTCCGGGTGGACGCCATCGAGGCTTTTCGCAAGAAAATCGACACCGCGACAACCGGTGACAACGTCGGATTGCTTTTCAAATCGCTCGACAAAAACGACCTCGCCGCCGGCGACGTAATCACCTCGTCAGGCGCCTTTTTGGCCTAAGCCGGGCACTTGATAACTGTCGCGGGCCGCCGCCCTCGCCTCTAATGTCTTCGCCATGACATCCGCCGCCCCGCAACTGCGCCGGGGTCTCGCCAACCGTCACATCCAGTTGATAGCGATCGGCGGGGCGATCGGCACCGGGCTCTTCATGGGGAGCGGAAAAACGATCTCGCTGGCCGGCCCGGCGGTGCTGCTGGTGTACGCGATCATCGGCTTTTTCGTGTTCTTCGTGCTGCGCGCGATGGGCGAATTACTGTTGTCGAACCTGAACTACAAATCGTTCGTCGACTTCGCCGCCGACCTGTTGGGCCCCGCGGCGGGCTTTTTCGTCGGCTGGTCGTACTGGTTCGCCTGGATCGTCACGGGCATCGCCGAGATCGTCGCGATCGCCGGCTACTCGAAGTTCTGGTGGCCCGACGTGCCCCTGTGGCTGGCGCCGCTGGTGACCGGCTGCGTGATCCTCGTGTTGAACCTGTCCAGCGTCCGCAACTTCGGGGAGATGGAGTTCTGGTTCGCCCTGATCAAGGTCGCGGCGATCGGATGCCTGATTGTCGTTGGTGTCGTACTCGTGGCGACGGATTTCGTTTCGCCGCAAGGCAATCGGGCGACGGTCGAGAACCTGTGGAACGACGGCGGGTTCTTCCCGACGGGGTTCATGGGGGTGGTCGGCGGGTTCCAGATCGCATTCTTCGCGTTCGTGGGGGTGGAACTCGTCGGCGCCGCGGCGGCCGAAACGGCGGACCCGCGCCGCACCCTCCCCCGCGCCATCAACGCGGTCCCCATCCGGGTGGCGATCTTCTACATCGGTGCGCTGTTGGCGATCCTCACCGTCGTCCCGTGGCGACACTTCGCCGGCGGCCAGTCCCCGTTCGTGACCATGTTCGCGTTGGCCGGACTCGGCGCCGCGGCGTCGATCGTCAACTTCGTGGTCACCACGGCGGCCGCCTCCT
This sequence comes from Mycobacterium sp. NGS69, assembly GCF_059812165.1. Classification (NCBI taxonomy): domain Bacteria; kingdom Bacillati; phylum Actinomycetota; class Actinomycetes; order Mycobacteriales; family Mycobacteriaceae; genus Mycobacterium; species Mycobacterium sp. NGS69. The sequence goes on along the minus strand of NZ_JCALCD010000007.1, from coordinate 264,312 downwards.
CGGCCAACTCCGGGGTCTTCTCCACCGGCCGCATGCTGTTCGGCCTGGCGGACAACGGAAGCGCCCCATCGCCCTTCCGCCGGCTCAACCGCGGCGGCGTGCCCTCGGTCGCCCTCTTTCTCACCGCGGCGCTGCTGCTGACCTCCATCCCGCTGCTCTACGTCGGCGGTTCGGTCATGGGCGCGTTCACACTGGTGACCACCGTCGCCTCGCTGCTGTTCATGGTCGTGTGGGCGGTGATCGTCCTCAGCTACCTCGTCTACCGGCGCCGGCACCCGCAGCGGCACGCCAATTCGGCCTACCGGATGCCCGCCGGCGTGGTGATGTGCTGGGCCATCCTGGGCTTTTTCGCGTTCGTGATCTGGACGCTGTGCACCGAACGTGAGACCGCGATCGCCTTGGCGTGGTTTCCGCTCTGGTTGGTGGTGCTCGCCGCCGGTTGGCTGATCGTGCGGCGCCGGCCCGGCCGCGCCGAGACGTACCGGCGGTTCGAGGCCGACATGAACAAACCCGTCGGCTGACGTCCGCCGTTCTTGGGATCGGTAGCGAATCCCGGCCTTTGTACTTGTCACAACGACGACGCCAACCCGGCGGCGCCACGTGAAAGGAAATCGGAAATGAAGCTTGTCCCCACCAGCATCGAAGAGCAGATCAACCGCGTCGACCGCCAGCGCAGCCTGTACTTCGGCATCAGCGCCGCGGTGGTCGCGGTGCTGAGCCTGTTCCGCATGATCTGGGCGCTGTACCTGGCGGTGACCTTCGATTGGATGTTCGGCTCGATGATTTTCCAGGTTCTGCTGCTGGGCGTCGTCGGCTCCGTCGCGGGGATCGCCGCCTTCGGGTTCCTGACCCGCTACACCAGGGGATCTTGAGCCTCCACACAACGGTCGAAAGTCCCGAACCCGCTTGAGGTTCGGGACTTTTCCCGTTTCTGCGCTCAGCGCACCTGCTGGATGCGGATCAGGTTCCCCGCGGGGTCGCGGACCGCGCAGTCGCGCAGCCCGTATGGCTGCTCGGTCGGCTCCTGGACGATTTCGGCGTCGGCGGCCTGCAGCCGCTCGAACGCGCCGTCGAGGTCCTTGGTGGCCAGCATGAGCATGGCGTAGGTCCCCTTGGCCATCATCTCGGCGATGGTGCGTCGCTCGTCGTCGGTGATGCCCGGATTGGCGGCCGGCGGGCTCAGCACGACGGACGTGTCGGGCTGGCTCGGCGGCCCCACCGTGATCCAGCGCATCTTGCCCTTGCCGACGTCGAGGCGAACCTCGAAACCCAGCGCGTCGCGGTAGAAGGCCAGGGAGGCTTCCGGGTCGTCGTGCGGAAGCATGCTCGAATGAATCGTGATGTCCATGTCGTCAGGCTAGGTGCGGCCCGGCGGCGGACGCTTCTCGATTCCTGATCGGTCTGGTGACTTGCTTTGCGACGCACGGCGGTATCCCCGCCGTCGTGTCGGCCGCCTGGCGCCGAAACGCGCTGGGCGGCATGCCGACCAGCTCCGTGAACCGGGTGCTGAAGGTGCCCAGCGACGAGCAGCCGACCGCGAAGCAGACCTCGGTGACGCTCATGTCGCCGCGACGCAGCAGCGCCATCGCGCGCTCGATGCGCCGCGTCATCAGATACGAGTACGGCGATTCGCCGTAGGCGCGCCGAAATTCGCGGCTCAGGTGCCCGGCGGACATGTGCACCGCGCGGGCGAGCGCCTCGACGTCCAGCGGCTGCGCGTAGTCCCGGTCGATGCGGTCGCGGACGCGACGCAGCAGCGCGAGGTCGCGCAGCCGCTGCTCGGCGGAGCTGCTGGTCACCCAGCCGATACTGCCACGATCGGCGCGGCACCTACGGCGTCGTCGCCCGGTGCCACGCCAGCGGGTTGAGGCCGCGGTAAGGATCGCCGTCACGCAGCCGCCGCAGCTCACCCAGGATGTCCTCCAGCGCACTTTGCGTTTGGCCTTTGACGATCTCCACCCACTCCTGCTCGGTGACTCCCAGCGGCCTGCTGGTGTCGATCGGCGAACCGAACCGCAGATACATGCGCTGCGGCCGGGGAATCAGGGTGGGCCCGATCCCGCGCAGCAACGGCATCGCCATGTCCGGGCGCCCATTGAGCCTGCGGCCCAACGCCTCACTGAATCTTCCGTAGGCGCTGTCGCGGGTGGTCAGGCTGCGATAGACGTCGTCGCCGCCGACGAGGCCGGCCGGCACGATCGGATAGCCGTTCTCCACCGACAGCCGCGCGAACCCCGCGCGCCCCTGCCAGCGCAGCCGGTACTCCTCGCCCTTGAACTTGGCGATCTCGGGGCCGCCGCCGGGGAACACCAGAATCGTCTCGTCCTCGCGCATGAGTTCGCGCGCGGTCTCGGGTGCGCCGACCACGGCGCCGTACGCCGCCATCAGGTCGGCGGGCAGCCCGCGCACCCGCCCGAAATTTCGATCGGCCAGTGGTCGCACCCGGGTCCCGATCGTGCGTCGCACGGTATCGGAGATCAAGAAGACCTCGGAGCCGAACTGAGTGTGGTTGCCCACCAACAGGAATCGCCCGTCCGCGGGGAGGTGTTCGACGCCGTCGACATAGGGCCGGGAAAGGTCGGTGAGCGGGCGTAGCCGGTCGCTCAGCCCGTCGAGGGCTCGACGCAATGTCCGCACCCGCGTGCTCGGCTGGACGATCGCGGCCAAGTCTGTGTTGTCAGCCACGGCGGGCCGCTTTCGGGCGGGTGAACACGACGGTGAGCGAGGGCGGTCCGAACCGCGTCGGGCTTGGCAGCATCTCGACGCTCATCTCGGGATTTGCGGCGCGCCCCAGCGCCTGCATCGCCGACGGGCTGTAGGCGCGCAGCGCGCTGATGAACCCGTCGTGTAGCGATGGCTGAATCCACGACCAGGGCATCAGCGCCAGGTTTAGGGGCAGCGTCACGACCGGAAACAGCAAGGTGCCCAACGGGCTTCGCCGCTTCAGGTCGATGACGAGAAATCGCTTGGCCACGCGGGTGGCCTCGGCGACGGCGCGGGCCGCGACCGCCGGCGGGAGGTGGTGAAACGCCAGCGCGAACACGACCAGGTCGTAGCTGTCGTCGGCGGCGTCGATCGCCGTGGCGTCGACCACCTGGGTGCGCGCCCGCGGGTGGCTGCCCAGCTCGCCCGCCACGATGTTGGCCACCGAGTGCGGGTTCACGTCGCTCACGGTGACAGTGGCCGTCGGGTGGAGCTTGAGGATCTGGGCCGAGAGCTTTCCGTGGCCCGCGCCGAGTTCCAGGATGCGCGGATTGGGGATGTCGGCGACGACGTTCAGGGCCGTGCGCGCGTTCTTCTCGTGCTGGTTGGTCAGCGTGCCCATCCGGTCGAGCATGCTGATGACCTTTTGCTTGACCTCGTCGGCGACGTCGTCGCGGTCGAGGTACTCCAGCGCGTCTGTCTGGAATCGGCGATCCAGCCACGACGCGTCGGGGCCACCCCGCGGCATCGTCGCAATCGCCTGGTCCAGCTTGTCTGTCGTAGCCATTGCGGCCTCTCCTTCTTGTTCTCCGCGTGTTGTCGAAACCACCATAACAAACGAACCGGTTCGTCTGCGTATGATATTCCTGTGAGATCGAAGACAGAGCTCCGCGGCGAGATCCTGGCCGCTGCCCGCGCGGAGTTCGCGCAGTACGGCCTGGCCGGGGCACGTATCGACCGCATCGCGCGCGCCGCGAGCGCGAGCAAGGAACGGCTGTACGCGCATTTCGGTGACAAGGAGACCCTGTTTCGCGACGTGGTCGCCACCGACGGCCTCGAGTTTTTCCGGGCCGTGGAGCTGCGCCCCGACGCGGTGCCCGAGTTCGTCGGCGGCATCTTCGACCTGGCGCAGAACCGGCCCGAGCACGATCGGATGATCACCTGGGCCAGGCTGGAAGGCTTCCCGCTGGACATTCCGGAGTTCGATGAGGAGCACCCGCCCGAGCGGGCCATCGCCGCCCTGGAGCAGGCGCAGGCCGATGGCCACGTCGACCCGACGTGGGATCCGCAGCAGCTGCTGGTTCTTCTGTTTGCGATCGCCCTGGCGTGGGCGCACTGGCCCGATCCCGCGGCGGCCACCACGGACGCGGCGGTGATCGCCCGCCGGCGCGCCGCCGCCGTCGAGGCGGCGTCCCGCCTCGTCAAACCCATCGAGGCCGTTGATCGATAACCGCCGAGAGTGCATTGTGTGACGCATTCTCGGCGTGTCGCGTCGTGATTTGCACGCTCGGCCGGCCCGACAAGGCGCGTAGTGTCCCAGGCCATGGCCGATGAGATCCACTTCGTCGAAGCCAACGGGCTGAGATTCGCCTATCTTCAGGACGGCTCCGGGCCGCTCGTCCTCCTGCTGCACGGGTTCCCGGACACCCCGCATTCCTGGGACGATCTGCGCCCGCGGCTGGCCGCCCAGGGCTATCGCGCGGTCAGCCCGTATATGCGCGGGTACCACCCCAGCGCGATCCCCGCCCGGGACCCCGACCAGGAAACGCTGGCGCGCGATCCGCTCGCGCTGATCGAGGCGCTCGGCGCCCGCGACGCCGTCGTCATCGGGCACGACTGGGGAGCCGCGGCGGCCTACGGCGCGGCCGCGCTCGGGCCGGATCGCGTCAAAAAGCTGTTCGTCGTTGGCATTCCGCATCCGGCGGCGCTCAAGCCGTCGCTGAAGAAGCTGTGGGGCGTCCGTCACTTCGCGGCGTACAAGTTGCCGGGCGCGCCGAAACGCTTCGCGCGCAACGACTTTGCCGCGCTGCCGACCATTTGCCGGCGCTGGTCGCCGACCTGGAACCCGGATCCGCGCGAGTTCGACGCCGTGCGCGCCAGCTTCGCGAACCCGGCGAGCCTGAACGCGGCGTTCGGCTATTACCGCAAGCTCTCCCCCATCCCCAGCGCGTCACTGAAGGCGAAGATCAAGGTGCCGACGGTTGTCTTCGCGGGGCTGGACGACCCGATCGCCGAGCCATCCGACTACCGGGGCGCCGCTCGCATGTTCGAGAACGAGTACGTCGTCGAGGAGGTCCCCGGCGGGCATTTCATGCACCGCGAGCATCCAGAGGCCTTCGCCGAACGGCTCTTGGAGCACCTCTGATCGTGGGCTAAGCGTCGACCAGCTCGGGGTGGAACTTCGCGGCCAGGCGGCGCATGCCGTCCTGCCAGTCGACCGTCGTGCCGCCGATGAGCTCGTGCATGCGGGTCAGGTCGGTGGGATTGCCCCGCAGCGCGTGAGCGTCCTCGGTGAAGACGGGCTCCTTGCCCACCAGCGAGCCGAGGTAGCCACACCACTCCTGGAGGCTGACGGTCTGGTCGCCGCACCAGTTGACCGTGGTCGCCGGCACCGAGGCCGCGTCGAGCAGCTTCGGCAGCGTCGCGATGATGTCGTCCTCGTGGATCGGGTTGTATCGGGCCGGCCCGCCGGGCGGCACCGGGATCGGGATGCCGGCCAGCATCATCTCCATGTGGTAGAACGGCCACCCGCCGTTGTTCCCATACGGGACGTTGAGGCGGGCGATGACGGTGGGTACGTCGAGGATGCGCGCCATCGACCGGGCGACGACCTCCCCCGCGACCTTGGAAATCGAGTACGTGGGGAACAGGAACTTGTGGTTGTCGCCCAGGGCGGCACGCTCGGTGCGCGGCTCGTCGCCGGGCGGGTCGTACACGGCGGCCGAGGAGCAGTGCAGGAAGGCCTTCGCCCCGCGGCAGTGGGCCATCAACAGGCCGACCGATTCGGCGTTGGCACCGAGGTCGGTGTCCCAGTCCCCGCTCTTGGCCACCGCCAGGTTGAGGACGTAGTCGAAATCGTCTGGGAGACCGGTGAAGTCGCCGGCCGCCAGGTCGACCGTCTCGCACCGGACCCCCGCTTTTTCGAGGCCCTCCCGGGCCGCGGGATTGGTGAAGCGGGCGACGCCCCACACCTCGTTGTCGGGCGCGAGCGCCAGGGCGATGGGAGTGGCCAGTTGACCGGTCGGGCCGGTGATCAGGATCTTGGATCCGCGCATGCGCTGATAGTAGAAAGGGCCGCCGGCCCCTACCGCGCGGGGTACGGTGAGCGCCGACGGACCGTTCGATTTCCAGTTCTACAAACTCGCGGAAGGTCAAGCTCGGCTTAGCGATTCTCTGCCGAGGGGCCCGGGTAGGCCGGTGCGTCGTCCGCCGTGCCGGGGCTCGCGTCGTCGGTCAACGAGGATGACGACGAGAGCGAGACCGGCGGTCCCGGCGAGCGCAACCGGGCGAGCGCCTGCTATAGCCCCGGCTGATCTTCGATGATGCCCAGCCAGATCTGCGCCACGTCGATGGCCACCTTCTCGCTGATGAAGGCGTGCTGCGTTCCGGTGTAGATGTCGCGGAAGGCGCGCTCCAGGCGGCTGCCCTCGCGGATCGAGCTGGTGCCCGCCACCAGGTGGGCCCACTCGGCGCAGGCCCGGGCTGTGTCGGTCGCGTAGACGGCGGCCACCCGCATGTCGGCCCGCAGGGCCGGCGTCAGGTCGTCGCCCGCGGCGACGGCGGCCTCGGCGGTGGTGAACGCGTCGAGCACCAGCAGGCGGGCGGCGCGCCAGGCGGCCCGGTGGTGCGCCAGCCCCTTCTGGAACGTCGGGCGGCTGGCCAGCGACGCCATGTCGCTCATCCGGAACTTCGTGGCCGCCAGTTCCTGGACGTCGTCGAGCATGCTCTTGGAAACCCCCAGCGCCCACGAGGCGTGACCGGCGGCCGTCACGGGCATCAGCCCCATCCGGGTCGCCGGCGACGTGCCCCGGTACGGCTGGCGGACGAACAGCTCGAAGGTGCGGCTTTCGGGCACGAACACGTTCTCGGCGCTGTAGTCATAGGAGCCAGTTCCCTTGAGCCCCTGCACGAACCAGCCGTCGTTGAAGCTGATCTGGTCGCGCGGGACGACGGCGACGCGCATCTCCGGGAAGCCCTCGCTGATCCAACGCATCTCGCCGTTGTCCATCGGAAAAAACCCGGCCGCGATGTACTGCGAGTGGCCGATGCCCGAGCCGAAGTTCCACGACCCGCTCACGGTGTAGCCGCCGTCGACCACGGTCCCCTGCCCGTTGGGGAAGAACTGGCCGCCCAGGGTGACGCGGTTGTCGTGGGCCGTGAACACCTCGGCGAAACCCTCGTCGGGCAGGTACGCCGCGGCCGCGAACGACGACGGCAGGTTGGCGATGCCGATCCACCCGAACGACCCGTCCTGCCAACCCATTTCGATCCAGGTTTCGATCATCGCGGCGAACGATGGTTCGACGCCGCCGGCCTCGACGGGGTTGAACGAGGACATCAGCCCGCTGGCCCACATCTCGTCGACGATCGCCGGGGTGAGTGTGCGCGCCCGCTCGGACTCGGCGGCTTCGGCCCGCACGAGGTCGCGCATGCCACGGGCCAGCGAGACCACCCGATCGTCCGTGTCGGCTATCGACGTCATTGTCGTTTCCCATCGTCGAATGGTGAAAACTGATATCAGTGACCGTAGTTAATACCATTGCTGCGCCTTTGCGGGCGGGCAGTCAGGAATTAGTGCGCGCTGACGGCCTTTCGCGTGTATCCGGGGCGGCTCGCGTCGGCGTGTCGCCGCCCTGAGCGCACACTCAACGCGGTGCCCTACGGTGTGTTTGTGCGCTGGATCGTCGACGGCATGAACGTGATCGGGAGTCGCCCCGACGGTTGGTGGAAGGACCGCGGCCGGGCGATGGTCGCGCTGGTGGAACGGCTCGACCGATGGGCATCGGTCCGAGGAGAGGACGTGACCGTGGTGTTCGAGCGACCGCCGGCGACCGCCGTCACGTCATCGGTGATCGAGGTTGCCCATGCTCCGAAGGCGGCGGCGAACTCGGCCGACGACCAGATCGTCCGGCTGGTGCAGGCCGACGTGCGGCCGGAGCAGATTCGGGTGGTGACGTCGGACAAGGGGCTGACCGATCGCATCGCGGCCCTGGGCGCCTCGGCCTACCCCGCGGCGAGCTTCCGCGACCTGATCGACCCGCGCGGCTGATGGCCGTTCAGGGCGGGGACCCCGCGCCGAACCGGGTCTGCGAACTCGCGGGGATCGACGTCCCGATCATCCAGGCGCCGATGACCTACATCGCCGGCGCGCAGCTGGCCGCCGCGGTCTCCAACGCCGGCGCGCTGGGCATCATCGAGACCACCTCCGACCAGGGCCGGGCCGACGTGCGACGCGTGCGCGAGCTCACCGACCGCGCGGTGGGCGCCAACATCGCGCTGCTGTTCAACCGCGATCCGGCCGTCGTGGATCTCTTGGTCGCCAACGACATCCGCTTCGTCACCACCTCGGCGGGCGACCCGGCGCTGTTCACGGATCGGCTCCACGACGCGGGCATCACGGTGTTCCACGTGGTGGGCACGCTGGCCGCCGCCAGGAAGGCCGTCGATGCCGGCGTGGACGGGCTGGTGGTCGAGGGCGTCGAGGGGGGCGGGTTCAAGAATCGATTCGGCGCCTCGACGATGGTGCTGCTGCCTCTGGTCGCGGCCCACGTCGACGTGCCCATCGTGGCCGCGGGCGGGATCTGCGACGCCCGATCCATGGCCGCCGCAATGGTTCTCGGCGCCGACGGCGTGCAGATGGGCACGCGGCTGATGGCCTCGGCGGAGTCGCCGGTGCACGCCAACCTCAAGCGGGCGGTCGTGGGCGCCGACGACACCGCGACCGTGCTACTGCCCCTGGACGGCAAACGGATGATGCGGGTGATCCGCACCCCGGCCGCCGAAAAGATCGATTCGTCAACGTCTTTCGGGGAGGGCGGCGCGGCGCTGCAACGCGTGCAGCGGCTCTACTTCGACGGCGACATGGACGCCAGCGTCGCCAACACCGGTCAGGTGGCCGGCCGGATCGAGGACATCGCGCCGGCCGCCGACATCATCAAGCAGATGTGGGCCGGGTGCCGCCAGGTGTTGGCCGCCACGGCCGATCGACTGGGACCGGCTACGACGGACGGCTTCTGACGTCGAACTCGACCCGCTCGCCGTCGACCTTGGTGATGCGCATGTGCGCGGTGTACGGCTTGCCCTCCGGGCCGGTGAAGTGACAGTCGAACTCCTGGCCGACCTTGGCCTCCACGCCCGACGGGCAGCGCACGTCGGTCGGATGGAAGCCGGTCTGGCTGGAGACGACGTCGACGACGGATTGCGCCGCGCCGTCCGGCTTGACCGTCGACTTCGCGTGACACGCGGTCAGCAGGACCGCCGTTGCGAACATTCCCGCAGCCGCCCGCGCGACAAGTTTCGTCATTGCTCACCCGCCGTTTCAACGGTTGACGATCGTGATGGGATCGTCAGGCTAACACGCGCGTTGCAACACCTTCCGCGGTCGTTACCCCACGGCACCCGCGCCAGTGTGATCCGCCGACGGCGGCCACGACGATCAAGGCGGCGGGCCAACGGTGACTCTTCATGGCCGGCAGCCCCTACTGCGGCGGCATCGCGGGCGGTGGGTAGACGCCGCGCAAAACCCATGGGAGCCAGTTGATGCCGTATTCGATCTCGTCGCTGGCGTCGTAGTCGGGGCTGGGGTCGATGGGTATGTTCTGCTGCAGTGCCACCACCGGTGGCGGTCCCGCCTGGGGCGCCTTCGGTGCCGGGTTCGGTTGGTTGGGCTGCCCGTAGGTGGCCACCACGACGGTGCGATCCCGGCTGTTTTCCGACCACACCCCGATCTGGGTGTTGGCGCAGTTGGACATGATCGCGAAATCGGCGGGGTTGTCGTACCACTGGTTGAGCAGCTCGATGCCGCTGATCGCGATGGCCGGGTTGATGGCCACGGTTTCGGCGACCTTGCCTTGGAAGCCCGCGGCGTTCGCGCGATCCTGCGGCATGGACCCATCGGAACCGACGTCGCCGTCCAGGTTGCGGTTGTTCAGCACGTCGAGAGCGTGCCACTGGGCGGCCAGTTGCAGTTGCGGGTTGATCTTCACGTCGTTCGTGCAGCCCGCCTGATGTTGAACGGTGTACACGTTGGCGACGACGCCGTCGTTGAGCCGCTTGTTGTCGGCGTGCGCGGCGGGCGAAGGCAGCACTGCGCCAGCGGACACCGCGGCCAGCGCGGACACGGTTTGCAGTCGATGCGGCATGTCGATCTCCCTGTCTAGACCGGGTCGAATTGCGAGATCAGCCAACGCCCGTCGATCTTGTCGAGCGTCACCCGAAGGCTGGATGCGGTGCTGGTCGGTGCGTCCTGGCCGACGATGATCGTCTGGTTGACGAAGAGGAGCACGACGGCGTGGCCGGCGGTCGCCGACTTCGAGGCGGCGGCCGGGACGGTGGCCACCGCGGAGATCTGCTTCTGCTTGGCACCCGGAATGACCACGTCGTGGGTGAGTTTCGTGTAGGCGTCCAGGAACGAACCCGTCAGCCTGGCACTCGCGGCCTCGAGGTCCTTCTGCACGGTGTCAGGCCGGTAGGACAGCAGGGCGACGGTGCCATCGGTGGCGGCTCGCACCGCTTCCGTGCCGGCGGCGCCGGAGTCGCCCACCGAGCCGTCCTGCCATTTCAAATAGCCTGCCGCGCAGGCCAGTACCAATGCCAGCCCGGGCAGCAGCCCGGCCGCCACTGCGCGCGACCACCGGATCCGGCGCCGCGCCGTTGCCCCGCCCTCGTCGGGTTGCGTTGGCTCAGTTGGCTTTCCCGCCATGGTGTCGGTGTCGCCGTGCTCGTCCGCGCGGGGCGCGATGATCGCGCTCATGACACGAACCCGACGTTGGAGACTTTGACTTGGTCCCCGACCCGTTGCACGGAGACGCGCATTCGCCACGCGCGCGGGGCCTGGTCCGGTTCGCCCGCGGTCGACGTCTGAACGGACACCGCCACCAGCGCCTGGGCCGTATCCCTCGCCTGCGACTCCAGGGCCGCCTCGGTAATCGTGCCCACCGTGGTCGCTTTCGCCTGCTTGAGCACCTCGATGAAAGGCTGTGCGCGCTTGGCGAAGTCGTTGTAGAAGTCACCGGTCGCGCCGTCCAGGATGCGGTGAACGTCGGCGTCGGCGCGCTGCCAGTCAATCGTCGTCAAGTTGAGTGCGCCCTGTCTTGCCACCTGGAGAAATTGACTTCGCTGAGCCTGTACCTGCTGTGAATGGTGGACGCGAACGCCAAACCATCCGACCATCGCCGCGAGTGCGACCACGACCGCCAGGCCGAATGTCGCCGCACGCCGATGTGTGGACCGGGGTTCGAGCCCGGCCGACGGCGCGGCCTCCGCGCCGTCGGCATCGGCATCGGCATCGGCGATGGACTCGTCCTCTGCCACTTCGGAATCCGCGGCTACCGGCATACCGTCCTCCATTCCATCGCGATCGTGTGGTTCGCGGTTACTGTCCGCTGCCCGGCGGCAGCAACATCGCTTGCCACGTCTTGTCTTTCGGCGCGTTTTGCGCCAGATCGGATCGGGTGTACTGATGACCGTCGGGTCCGGTATAGGTTCCGGTCGCCGGGTCGTACTGGGCGGCGGCGACGGGTGGCGGCGGCGCGGCGGGCGGCAGTTGCGGGATGTCCTGACCGGAGAGCGTCCCGTTGGGGTCGCCTTTCCAGTTGTTGCCGTCGTTGAGCGGAACGTACTGTTCGTTGCTCTCGCACATCTTCACGGTGGGTGCCCGCTTGCCGGGCACGGTTTCGCAGGGAGTGTTGCGGGCGCCGCGAACGTTGAGCCACGAGTCCTGCGGCACCCGGCAATACAGGTCGCCCGCCGGGCGGCCCGGGTAGTCCTCAAACGTGGGGATGCGCTGCTGCTGGGCGGGCAGGAAACCCGTCGTGCACGGCGGCGGCAGGTTGAGGTTGAGGTTGAAGCTCAGGTACTGGCCGCGGTATGCCTGCTTGGTGTTCAGGTTGGCCACAATGCCGGCCTGGTCGGCGGCGACGGCCATCGGGAACACCACCAGCAGTTGTTCGATGTCGTTCTGGTAGGTCAACGCGACTTGGCCCACGCTGACCAGGTTGGCCAGCAGGATCGGCAACGTGGGTTGCAGGCGCTCGATCAGTTGACGCGTCTCCCCCAAAGCCGGACCGCCCCGGTCGATGACGCCGCCGACGGCCGCGTCATGCGTCTGCAATTCCGTTGTGACCGTGGCCAAGTGCGCTGCCCACCCCGCGATCGCGTCCGATGTGTGAGTCTGCGAATCGAGCACCGGCTGCGCCTGGTCGATCAGCGCGACCAGCGGGTCGAGGTTCTTGCGTGCGTCGATCGCGAGGTTGGACGAACCCGTGATGAGCCGGGAGAGTTCCGGCCCAAGCCCGCCCACCGCGGTGTACGACTCGTCGATCACGGTCCGCAGGTTGTCGCGCGGGATCGCCCCGAGCGCGGTGTTCGCGGCACCGAGCAGGGCGTTGATGTCGGGGGGCACCGAGGTATCGGCGAGCGGAATGACGTCGCCGTCGCGCAGCGGCCGCGACGTGCCGTTGCGGGGCAACAACTCGACGTACGTTTCGCCGATCGCCGTGTGGCTGTGCACTTCCGCTTTCAGGTCCGACGGGATGTCGATGCCCGATTTCAGGGACAGCGTCGCTTCGACGCCGGCGTCGGTCAGGCGCACCGATTCCACCCGGCCCACTTCGAAGCCGCGATAGGTGACGTTGCCGGTGTCGTACAGTCCGGCGGCTTGCGGCAGCTCCATCCGCACGGTGTAGCGGCCGACGCCGAACAGCATGGCCGGCAGTTTCACGAAGTGCAGGAACGTGATTGCCAGCACCCCCACCGCGATCACGGTGAAGACCGCCAGCTGAATGACGAATCGTCGCTGCAGATGCATCTAGGGCCCCTGGTCCTGCCGATAGGGGACGACCAGCGGATTGCCCGGGGTGCCCCGGTAGCCCGCGGTGCACGGGCTGGGGTACTGGCCGATGGTTCGGCCCCACTGCAACTCGAGCTGGGTCAGATGGCACTCCCACCGCGTGCCGGTGAACAATCCCTGATCGATTCGGCTGAGCGTGAGGTCGACGATCGCGGTCAGGTTGGCGTAATCGCCGCGCTGAAAATTCTCGAACGTCTCGTTCGGGAAGGGGAAGGTGGCGAGGAGGCTGAGCGATCGCGTGAGGCTGGGACCGGCGTTGGCCAGCGACTCCAGGACGGGCCCGACCTGTTGTAATTCCTTGACCAGGTTCGCTTTTGTCTGGTTGACCGAGTCGACGGTCAGCGCGCTGAACTTACTCAGCTGATCGGCCGCCTCGACGAGCTTGCCTCGTTCGTCGTTGAGCACCGCGAGCGCGTCGGGGATGGTCGCCAGGGCCCGATCCAGTACCGGTTGCTGGGCGGCGAACCTACCGACCAGGCCGTTGAGGCTGTCGGTGGCCGCGATGATGTCGCCGGACTGGTCGTTGAGGTACGCGGTGAATTTGTCCAGCTGCCCGATCAGGCCGCGCAGGTCTTGCTCGCGGCCGCGAAACGCGGTGCTCAACGCTTCGGTGATGTCCTGTACCTGACCCAGCCCGCCGCCGTTGAGAACCAGCGACAGCGCCGCCAACGTCTGCTCGGTGCTCGGGTAGGCGCCCCCGCGCGACAGCGGTATGAGCGATCCGTCGCGCAGCTTGCCTTGCGGCGCTTCGCCTTTCGGCAGGCCGAGCTCGATGTGGTATGAACCCAGCAAGCTGGTCGTGCCGATCTTGGCCGTCGCGTTGGCGGGCAAGTTGACGTTGCCGTCGAGGCGCATGCTCACCAAAGCATGCCAGCCCTGGCGCTCGATTTTCGTCACATGGCCGACCGTCACGTCGGCGACGCGCACCCGCGAATTCTGCTGAATGTTGTTGACATCCGGCATCTGCGCCTGGATCACATAGGACCCCGGCCCGTTGCCCTGAGTACCGGGCAGCGGCAGCGAATTCAGCCCGTGCCAGCCGCAGCCGGACAGGCCCGCGACGACCACGATCATCGCCAGGCTCGTCGCCCGGCGCCGGCGGCCGCCCACCATCAGCCACCTCCCGGCATCATGAGGCCGCGCAGGCCGGCCGCGGGGTCGGTGCTGACCGTCGAGGGGGGCGGCGGGGGTGGTCCGTCGGCCGGCGGAACGAAGTCGGGCCGCATCCAGTCCTCGCTGTAGGTGACCTCGTTCGGCCTGGCCTGTGCCCCGACGAAGAGGTTCTCCCCTATCGGGGGGAAGTTGTACTGACGGTTCTTCACGATCGGCGCCATGTACTGGGCGCAGAGTTTCGCCGCTTGCTCGCCGCCCAACCGCGACGCGGCCTGGATCGCCCCGCACAGGAAGGCGATCGGGTTGGCCATGTTGGTGCCCGCCAGGGCTCCGGTCAGGGCACCGTTGGCCGGTTCGAAAATGTTGCTGAAGTTCTGCAGCACCGTTGGGCTGATGTGCAGGGTCTGCTTGATGTCGTCGAGGCTCGCGACGAGCACCTTGCTGATCGACGTGAGCTTGTCCGATGCTGTGCCGACCGCCTCGCGGTTCTCCGCGGCGAAGCCCTGCACGTCGGCCACGACCGCGTTGAGGTCCTCGGTCGCCTGGGCGACCTTGTTGGGGTCGTCGGCCAGCACCGACGACACCGCGGCCAGGTTGTGGTTCAGCTGCTCAAGCAGATCCGCGCTGTCGTGCAGCGCCGTCACCAAGGTCGACAGGTTCTTCAGCGTGGAGAAGATGTCCTTGCTGTGGTCGCCGAGCGCGGACACCGCCTGCGATAACTTGATGATGGTGTCGCGAATGGTGGCGCCCTGCCCGCGCAGGTTGTCGGCGGCGGTGTTGATGAGCGCACCCAGCGTGCTGACGCCGCCCGGCTGAGTGGGTTTCAACAGGTCGGTCAGCCGCTGGAGTTGCGCCCGCAAGTCGTCCCACTCGACCGGTACCGCGGTGCGGTCCTGCGGAATGACCGCGCCGTCGACCATCGCCGGACCCCCGGCGTAGGGCGGCGTCAACTGGATGGCCCGGCCCGTCACCAGTTGTGGCGAGAGGATCGCGGCCTTGGCGTCGGCGGGCACCTTGTATTTGCGGTCGATCGAGAACGAAATCTTCGAGCGCAGCGGTTGCGGTTCGATTTTGAGGACCCTGCCCACGGGCACTCCCCGGATGCGCACGTCGTCGCCGGCGAAGACGCCGTTGCTGTTGTCGAAGTAGGCGACCACGGTTATTCGGGGGGTCTCTCCGGCGGTTCGCATCGCGACAATCACGCCCGCGACGAGCACCAAGGCAAGCGCGGTCGCCAACACCGAGCGGGCATGTCGAAGTCTCGCGGTCACGGGTGATCTCCCGGTGGCTGCGCGGGCGGCCCGGGCGGGGGGCCCCCGGGCGGCGGGGCCGGCGGCGGCTCCCGGTAGGGGTAGCAACCGGGACCGGGTAACGGCACGCTGGGGAAACCGCACGGATGATCGCCGGGGTTGCCGGTGATCGCGTCGGGCAGGGTCGTCCGTGGTGGGCCGCTCTGGCCCGTCCGCGGGTACGGCATCGGCAGCGGCGGGGTGCCGGGCTGCCCCGTCTGCGGGTCGGTCAGCTGCGACGGGAGCAACGTGGCTGGATCGAGCCCCAGGTCGGAGAACGCCGCACCGATGAAGGGCTGGACGAACTGGCCCGGCAGCAGGTTCACCACGTACGCCTTGAAAAAAGGGCCGGACGACAGCGACTCGCCCAGCGACATGACGTAGCTGTTGATCAGCGGAATCGCCTTCTGCACAAGCTCTTTGCGATTTTCGACGATGGCCAGCACCCCGTTGAGCTTGTCGAGCGCCGGGCGCAGCTGCTGTCGGTTCTCGGCGATGAAGCCCTGCAGTTGTCGCGACGCCGCCGAGATATTCGACCAGATCTGATCGAGTGCGGCGCTCTGGGTTCGTAGCTGCCCCAACAGCGCGTTGGTGTCGCGCACCAGGCTCACGATCTGATCGGTGCGCTTGGCCAGCACCCCAGTCGCTTTGGCCGCGTTGTCGAGCAGGCTGCGCAGCTGTGTGTCACGGTCATCGAGGGATTGCGCGAGCCGGGCCACGCCCTTCATCGCGTTCCGGAAATCGGCCGGAGTATCGGCAAAGGTTCGCGCCAGCGCGTCCAGCGAGGAGGACAGCCGGTCGGTGTTCAATCCGCTGATCGTGCTGGCCAGGTCGCCGAGCGCGTCGGGCAGCTGATAGGGCGACATCGTCCGCTCCATCGGAATGGGACCGTGTAACCGGCCCTCGCCCCGGGGTATGACGTCGATAAACTTGCTGCCCAGCAGCCCCTTGGTCTTGATCGCCACCTCGGTGCGGTCGCCGAGCCGAATGTCGTTGTCCACCTTGAACTTCACCAGGACGCCGGGCCCGTCGAGTTCGATGCTGGACACTTTGCCCACCGGGTAACCCGAGACCTCGACGGTGTTGTCGGCCCGCAGGCCGCCGGCATCGGCGAAATAGGCGGAGACGCTGTTGCCCTGATCGAAGAAAGGCAGCTTCCGGTATTCCAGCGCGCCCAGCACCACGCCGGCCACCGCCACGATGCCGACGGTGCCGATGATCATCGGGTTGCGTTCAGCGAATGATCTCATTTGGGCGCGCACCGCCCGGTGGCCTGGCCGGCGACCTTGATATAGACGGGCTGGCCGCCCTTGCCGTTGACCTTCAGCACGATGTCGCAGAGATAGAAGGCGAAGAAGTCGCCGTACATGCCCTGGCGGACCAGCGCCTGATATTTGTCCGGCAGGGTGTTGAGCAGGTTGTCGAGGTATTCGTGGTCGGCGAGCGCGATGTCCGCGACGCGGTCGGCCTCGTGAACGACCTTCGAAAACGGCGCGCGCGCCTGCGACAGTAGGTCGGCGACCGAGCCGGCGGCCGCGTTCGTGTAGGCCACCGCGTTGGAGATGTCGGTCTTGCGCTCCGCGAGCCCGTGCACCAACGCCGACAGCGACGTCACCGCCTTGTCCAACCGATCGCTTTGGCCCCCAAGCGAACCCAGCACCACGTTGAGGTTGGTGACGACCTGCCCGATGAGTTGGTCTCGGTCCGCCAAGGTGTTGGTGACGGCCGCCGCCTGCTCCAGGAATGACCCGATGGTCGCGCCCTGCCCCTGAAACGCCTGCAGCAACTGCTCGCTGAGCGCGTTGACCTGGTCGGGGTTCAGCGCGCGAAACAGTGGCTTGAATCCGCCGATCAGGGCATCGAGGTCCAGCGCCGGCTTGGTCCGGGCCAGGGGAATCGTCTGGCCGGGGCCGAGCGCGGCCAGCCCGCCGGCCCCTTCCTCCAGCGCGAGGTAGCGGTCGCCGAACAGGTTGTCGTAGCGGATCACCGCCTGGGTCCCCTGGGTGAGGGTGACGGAATTGTCGGCGGTGAACGCAACGCGCACCGTCGCGTCCGGGTTGATGGAGATCTTTTCCACCTTGCCGACTTCGACGCCGGCGATGCGGACCAGCTTGCCCTCCCGCAGGTTGGACACGTTGGTGAACTCGGCGTAGTACGTCTTGCCGTCGGAGAACCGCGCCTCCGCGAACACGGCTACCAGCAAGGACGCGGTGAGCAGGCACACCGCCAGGAAGAAGCCGAGGCGCACCACGACGCCCTTCAGGCTCTCCTTCACGGCCGTTCTCCCGGCGGCGGGCCCGGTTGAGGCGCAGCGGTTTCCGGCGGCGGGGCCGGCGGTACCCCCGGCCACAGCGGCACACCGCCCGGCCCGTACAGCGCCGCGCCGTAGGGCGGGCCCCCGGGGTTCGGCCCGATCGCCGGCCCGGGAATGCATTGGCGGATCGAGGGCGGCTTGGGCTCGGCGCGGGTCACCGGGAGGAAGTCGGCCCAGCACGGATGCCCGATGCCCGGGTTGGGCCGGATGTCGAGCCCGGTTCCCCATCCGGTGTTGGTGACGAGCTCGCGCACCGGGAAGTTCTTGGCGGGGTCCGGCAGCGAGCCGCACCCCGGCTTCCCGCCGGGACCGCCTCTGGCCGCGACAAGCGGCAGGTTGTCGGGGTACACGTAGGGGTCGTTGCCCAGCAACAGCGCCACATCCAGCTGCAGCGTCCGGCCATCGGCGCCGCCCCACGCCGAATAGCCCCCGTTGTCGAGATACCACTTGGCGCCCTGCAGGAAGCAGGTGTACTCGGGGTTGTATTTGAGCAGCAGGTTGGTCGTCGGCTCGAGGGTGTTCACGGAGGCGACGAGATTGTCCCGGCTGTAACCGAGCAGGTTGGTTCCCGTGTTGGACAACCCGATCACGTTGAGCAGCAATGCATCCAGTTGCTTCGTGTGATTCACGACGGTCGCGCTTGTCGTGCTGGCGGCGTTGAGAATGGTCAGGATGTCCTGCGCGGCAGCGCCATAGGTCTCGGCGAAGTTCTTGACCGATCGCCAGTCCTGGCGGATGGTATCGCTGCGCGCGTTGAGGGCCGCCAGCACCTGGTTGAGGTCGGTGGTGGCCTGGCCTATCCGCTCGCCTTGGCCGCGCACGGCGTCGGCCACGGAGGTGAGCACCGCGTTCAGCTTCAGCGGATCGATCACGTTGAGCAGGTCGACAACGTTTTCGAAGACCGTGTTGATCTCGGTGCTGACGTTCTTCGAATGCAATACCGCCCCGGCGGCCAGGCGCCCACGGCTCGGGTCCTGCGGCATCACCAGCTCGACGAACTTAGCGCCGAACGCGGTGGTGGCACTGATCTGCGCCTCGACATTGGCTGGGATATAACGGATCTGGTCGGGGTCGATCTCCAGTTTCAGGCGGGTGCCGTTCTGGTCGTCCGCGATCTGGCTGACCCGGCCGACCTGCACCCCGCGCATCATGACCTTCGCGCCCGTGTCCATCACGAGCCCCGAGCGTTCGGCGGCCAGCGTGACCGGCACGTAGGACCGGAGGGCTCCGTTGAAGGACACCGCCGTCACGAGGACGACCACGCCGATCGCCGCAACCAGGACCAGTGTCCACCACGCGTCGTGCAGACGCTGTTTCCCGGGCCCTCGGCTCATGCCCATTCAGCTCGCCAGGTGGAAGTTGGGGGACTGGCCATAGATCGCGAGCGTCATGACGACGATCGCGATCGACGCGACGACCATCGAGGCGCGCACGGCGCGGCCGACGGCCTCGCCCACCCCGGCGGGCCCGCCGCGCGCGTTGTACCCGTAGTAGGTACAGACGAGCATGATCATCAGTGCGACGATGACGACTTCAACCGACGACCACAGCACATCGGTCGGTCGGAGGAACGTGTTGAAGTAGTGGTCGTAGACGCCCGACCCTTGCCCGTAGACGGCCGTGGTGCCGATGCGAGCGGCCAGATAAGCCGTCATCAGCCCGACGCAAAACAG
The DNA here is from genome assembly GCF_059812165.1 of Mycobacterium sp. NGS69. Taxonomy (NCBI): domain Bacteria; kingdom Bacillati; phylum Actinomycetota; class Actinomycetes; order Mycobacteriales; family Mycobacteriaceae; genus Mycobacterium; species Mycobacterium sp. NGS69. The sequence goes on along the minus strand of NZ_JCALCD010000007.1, from coordinate 245,151 downwards.
CGGGACGGCCACGACCACGCCCGCCAGCACCCGGGTGCTCGCCAGATAGCTGATGCTGCGGATGCCGATCACCTCGAGGGCATCGATTTCCTCGTTGATCCGCATCGCGCCCAGTTGCGCCGTGGCGCCGGCGCCGACGGTGGCCGCCAGCGCGACCATCACGGTTCCCGGCTGAATTTCCCGGGTGTTGAAGAAAGCGGACGCGAAGCCGGTTAGCGCTTCGACGCCGACGGAGGCGAACTGGTTGTAGCCCTGCACCGCCACGATGGCGCCGGTGGTCATGGCCAAGAACCCGACGATCACGACCGTCCCGCCGATCACGGCGAGAGTCCCTACCCCCAAACCCATTTGGGCGATTACCCGCAGCAGTTCGCCGCGGTAGTGCACCACGGCGTCGGGAATCCCCGCCACGGTGCTGGCGTAGAACCGCACCTGTGAGCCGACGCGGTTCCATTCGCCCGCAACGCCGTTCGCGAGGCGGTGGATTCGGGTGGGGCCGCTCGGGAGGCTGATCGTCATCGGTTCACCTCACGACACCATGAACGGCATGCCGACGGCGGTGACGATGATGTTGATGACGAACAAGACGATGAAGGCAAAGACCACGGTTTCGTTGACCGCCCTGCCGACACCGGCGGGGCCACCGCCCACCGACATCCCCTTGTAGCAGGCGATCAGTCCTGCCATCATGCCGAAAAGCGTCGCCTTGATCATCGAGATCATGACGTCGATCGTGTGGGTGAGCGTGGTCAGGCCCGTCACCCACGCGCCCGCCGAGACGTGCATCAGGAATACGGAGCAAAAGAATGCGCCGATAAGACCCGTCGCGGTCACCACCGAACTCAGCGCGAGTGAGATCGTCGTGGCCGCCAGCACCCGGGGAACCGCCAGCGCTTGAATCGGATTGATGCCCATGACCCGCAGCGCGTCGAGCTCCTCGCGGATGGTTCGGGCGCCCAGATCCGCGCACATTGCCGTAGAACCCGCGCCCGCAACCACCAAGACCGTGACGATGGGGGCGCTCTGGTCGACGGTGAAGATCGCGCAGCCGGTGCCGGAGAAATCGGCGGCGCCGATGTCGGTCAGCAGGACGTTGAAGAGGAACCCGGAAATCACCGCCCACGGGATCGTCATCAACACCCCCGGCAGCGTCGACACCCGCGCGACGAACCAGCACTGCAGCAGGTACTCACGCCAGGCGAAGGGCGGCCGGAACATCGACGCGAACGTGTCCAGTGTCATCGCAAAGAAGTCGCCCATCGCGCGGACTGGCTTCGCCGCCTGATCGACCACCATCACCATCGCGCTGCGCACCACCTGGAGTTGCTCACGCCGGCCCCCCGGACAGGTCGAAATGGACGAGTGACATCAGCGAGGGTACGCGGCACCCGCCCATCATGTCCATAGCCGATACGCAGATCTACCGCTGACTGCATCGTAAATTACGAAGCAAAACGCCACTTGTCCGCGACGATGTATCTTGCGAGTATCGCTTAAGCATCGGGTGTCGGCCCGTCAGGCGACGTGCGCTGGCGTCGTTTCGGGGGCCGGCGCGCGGCCGCGCCAGCGCGCCTGCCGATGTATTTGTCGATCTCGCTGGTGTCACTGAAAGAAACTCACGATTGGCAATGCAAGCCACCGCCGCGATGCCACGGTCAGACGCCAACGGGAAGTCTTGGTGCCCCGAAGGAGAGCTGAGCGGTTGGCGAACGACCGCGAAGGGCGCTCCCTAAAAGACCACTATGTCCATCGGCGATATGTCTTTAGATTGGCAACTGTGAGACAAAGCACCATGTGATGGCGCATATGCGTGAATTGATGTATTTTGTGAATCCGAGTCGAATAGGAGTATGCGGATGACCGACACCAAGGAAGCCAGCGAGAAACTCGTCCGCGACTTTCTGGGATCCTGGCCCGCGCGCAGCATCGAAACCATCTGCGGCGGCTTCGCCGACGACGCCGTCTATCACAATGTGCCGGTCGAGCCGATCGTCGGCATTGCCGGCATCCGCGCGACATTCCAGGCGTTTTTGGACGCGTTCTGCGATGCCAAGCTCGACATCGTCACTCTGGCCGCCGAGCCCGGCCGGGTACTCGTGGAGCGAATCGACTACTTCACCATGAACGACGGCCGAAAGGTCGTGCTGCCGGTGACCGGCGTGTTCGAGGTGAAGAATGGCAAGATCACGCGCTTCAGCGACTACTTTGACCTTGCGGACTTCGAGGGCCAGAGCGGGATGAAGCTATAGGGGGGGGTCGAGTCGATGGAGACCATGCAGTCCCCCGTCCGACCCGTGCGGCGCCGGCCGAAAGACCGCAAGCAGCAGATTTTGGAACAGGCCGTTGGGCTGTTCATCGACCGCGGTTTTCACTCGGTCAAGCTGGAGGACATCGCCGAGGCGGCGGGGGTCACCGCTCGCGCGTTGTATCGCCACTACGACAACAAGCAGGCACTGCTGGCCGAAGCGATCCGAACCGGCCAGGACCAGTACCAGAGCGCGCGTCGTCTTACCGATGGCGAGGCGGAACCCGCGCCGAGGCCCCTGAGCGCCGATCTGCCCGACCTCATCGCGGCGGCCGTCGCATCCCGGTCCCTGACGGTGTTGTGGCAGCGCGAGGCCCGTTACCTCAACGACGACGACCGCGCCGAGGTGCGGCGGCGCATCAACGCCATCGTCGCCGGCATGCGCGAGAACGTCCTGCTAGAGGTGCCCGGTCTGAGCCCGCAGCACTCGGAGCTGCGGGCGTGGGCGGTGTCCAGCACCCTGACCAGCTTGGGCAGGCACAACCTGACCCTGCCGGCCGACGAGCTCAAAGAGCGCCTGTTCCAAGCCTGCATGGCGGCGGCGCGGACGCCTCCGGTCTGCGAGCTGACGCCCCTCCCGGCCGCGGCCGCCGACGGCGACGAGGAAGGCGTGCTGTTCTCCCGCTACGAGACCCTGCTGGCCGCGGGCGCGCGACTGTTCCGGGCGCGGGGTTATCCTGCCGTCAGCACCAGCGAGATCGGCAAAGGGGCCGGAATCGCCGGCCCCGGCCTGTACCGTTCGTTCTCCTCCAAGCAAGCGATCCTCGACGCCTTGGTCCGACGCTTTGACGAGTGGTTGAGCCTGGAGTGCATCCGAGCGATGCGCGCGAATTCCGCAGCCGCACTACGCCTTCGCGGCCTGGTCCAGGGCCATGTCAGGATCAGTTTGGACGCGCCGGACCTCGTCGCCCTTTCCGTCACCGAGCTCTCCCACGCCTCTGGCGAGGTGCGCGACGGGTACCTGAGAAATCAGTCCGACCGCGAGACGGTGTGGATCCAGCAGATCACCAAGCTGGTACCCGCGACCACCGCTGCCGAGGGTCGACTGCTGGTCGCGGCGGCGATCAGTTTCATCGAAGATGTCGCTCGCACTTGGCATCTGACGCGTTACGCCGGGGTGGCCGATGAGGTCACCGCCATCGCACTGTCAATCCTGACCAGCCGAGCACCGCTGTCTTGACATCAGACGGGTTTGTCGTCGTCGGTGTCGCGGAGGAAGCGTTCGGGGTGGTGAAAGCTGTTGGTGCGGGGTTGGCCGCGGTCCAGGTGGGGCGGGGGGAGCCATTCGGTGTCGCCGTGGGTGTTGGTGCGGGTGGTCCAGCCTTGTTCGGCGAGGCGGTTGTCGGGTCCGCAGGCCAGGGTGAGGTCGTCGATGTCGGTGCGGCGGGTGGTTTTCCAGCCGGTGACGTGGTGGACCTGGGTGTGATAGGCCGGGGCGTCGCAGCCGGGTTTGGTGCAGCCGCGATCGCGGGCGTAGAGCATGATTCGCTGTGCGGGTGAGGCCAGCCGCTTGGTGTGGTAGAGCGCCAGCGGCTTGGCTTGGTCGAAAATGGCGAGGTAGTGGTGGGCGTGGCCGGCCCAGCGGATCACATCGGACATCGGCACCAGGGTGCCGCCGCCGGTCAGCGCCTTGCCGGTGGCGGCCTCAAGCTCCTTGAGCGTCGTCATCGCCACGATCGACACCGGTAACCCGTTGTGGGTGCCCAGCTTTCCCGAGGCGAACAGGGCGCGCAGCCCGGCGAGCAATGCGTCGTGAGAGCGCTGGGCGCCGGTTCGGGTGTCGCGGCGCACCGCCTGTTCGTCGGGTGTCTCGTCGACGACCGGGTTTTCGTCGTCGGGGTTGCAGGCGCCGGGGGCGGCCAGCTTGGCCAGCATGGCCTCGATCGCGGCCCGCAGCTCCGGGGTGATCAGCCCGGTGAGCCGCGTCATGCCGTCGAATTCCTGGGCGCCGAGGGTGAGTCCGCGCCTGCGCGCTCTTTGTTGGTCGCTGAATTCGCCGTCGGGGTTGAGCCAGTCCATGATCCGCCGGGCGTATTTGGCGACCTCGTCGGGGCGATAGTGGCTAGCCTTGTCGGCCAGGTCGGCCTCGGCGGCCTCCCGAGTGGACAGGTCCACCTCGGCGGGCAGGTGGGCGAAGAAGCTGCGGATCACCCGCACGTGGCCATCGCCGATCAGGCCCTCGCGTTGGGCGGTCGCGGTCGCGGCCAGTTGCGGGGCCAACGCCTCCCCCGTGAGTGCCCGGCGCTCGCCGAGGTCTTCGGCGTCGTCGATGCGCCGGGCGGCCTCGGCCTTGGTGATGCGCAGCCGGTCGGCCAGCGCACCACGCAGCGTGCCGCCGAGCTCTTCGGCGCTGGCTTGCGCCCCGACCTGATTGATCAACGTGTGCTGCGGGGCGCGCAGCCCGCGCGCGAAGGATTCCAGTTGTTCGAGGGCCGAAAGTCGTTCCGGGGTGGTCAACACCTCAAAGGACAAATCCCGCAGCCGTTTCAGCACCCCCTTGAGATCGCCGAACACCTCGACGATCTCGTCACGACTGCTCGAAGCCATGCCCCAAGATTAGGAACACCCACCGACAAGAAACCCTGATTTGTGACCACTGAAGCCAAAGTGACACAAGGGATTACGAGGAGCCAGCGGCCCAATGACGACGAGCTAGTGCTTCCGCACGACGCGCTCCGGCTCGCCGAGCTTCCAGATTGTGATGTCCAGGTGCCCATCAGCCACCTGCACTGCCGAACCGCCAATCAAATCGGCGCGATAGCAGTGGTCGAAGTCTTGACCCCTGATGTCGAAGCCGGTTTGCCGGAACAGATCCTCGGCGAAGCGTCGATGCAGGGCCTTGTCGCGGACGTCGTCGACGATGCCCCACAACTTTGCGTCGCCGTCTTTGACCTCGGTGTCGACGGTCGCGGTGTGTAGACAGAAGCGCGGATCGCGCGCGAGGTCCCTGAACTTCGTGGTGCCGGGCATGCCAGAAATCCACAGCTGATCTTCGAAGAACCTCGGCTCGACCGGGCTTATCCGCGGGAATCCGTCCGAGCGCAGGGTGCCGAGCATGCACAGGTTGCCCGCATCGGCGTGGCGGCGCGCGAAGATGGCCGCGATTTGCGGGGCCGCTTCGGTGAATTCTTTCCAGCCAGTCACGATCACTAACCTACGACGAACCACCGCGCCCGCTCACCACAGCGCGGCGATGGTTCCCCCGTCGGCGACCTGGGTGGTTCCGGTGATCATCGACGCGTCGTCGGACAACAGGAAGGCGACGATGCCGGCCATCTCCTCCGGGGTGGCCATGCGGCCCTGCAGGCGGGCGATCATCGCACCGGCGCCGCCTTGTCCGAGGGCCTCGTCGAACATCGTCATCGCGGTCTGCTGCATTGGGGTGTCGACGAATGCGGGCAACAACGCGTTGGCGCGGATGTTGGACGAGCGCAGCTCCGCGGCGGTGATGCGGCTGAGGTGGCTGATCCCGGCCTTGGACATGCCATACGCCCCCGTGCCGCCCACGGCGACATGACCGGCAAGCGAGGACATGTTGACGATCGCTCCCCCTCCCCGCTCGATCATCCGTGGCGCCGCATGCTTGGTGCACAGCCAGGCGCCGCGGAGGTTGACCGTGATGACACGATCGAAGTCCGCGACGGTCGTCTCGATCAGCGAAGCCATGTGAACCACGCCGGCGTTGGCGACGAGCTTGTCCACGCCCCCGAACGACGCGACGCAGGCGTCGACCATGCCGATCACCTGTTGCTCGTCGCTGACGTCGACCCGGTGACCGATTGCGCCGCAACCGATTTTGAGCGCGGTAGCACCGGCCGCGGCACCGTCGATGTCCGCGCACAACACGCGGCATCCCTCGACGGCGAGCCGTTGTGCGACCGCAAGTCCGATCCCGGCGCCGGCCCCGGTGACGATCGCGGCCTTGCCGGCCAGGTCTGGATGGTTCAACCCGCCGCCGCCAACGGTTCAGCGCCAGTGCCGCGCTCGCGAATGGCACCGAAAAGGACAAGCCCCAATCCGGGAACGCCGTCGGAAAGTTTGAGCGCATACACCCCAAGGTCGCGAAGGATCCACGCCACGGTCTCCGCCATCGGGTCGACGGCAGCGTCGCGTCCGGCAAAGAGGCCACAGGCCCTTGGTTGTCCCGAAGGACGCAGATAGAGAACCAGGCCGCTGCCTCGGGACGACATTATGTTCAGCGCGCTGTTGAGTTCCCCTCCGCATCGGCACGCCTTCGAGCCGAACACGTCCCCGGTCAGGCACTCGACGTGAATGTGAAGCGGCACCGGCACTCCGGTGCCGGCCGAGCCGACGATGACCGCCAGATGTTCGCCACCTTCGTGCGCGCCGCGGAAGCCGATGACGCGTGAGTCGCCCACCCACGTCGGCAGCACCGTTTCCGTCAGCCGGACCACCTGGGGCTCGGTACGGCGCCGATACGCCACGAGCTCACCGATCGACACGACAGCCAGCCCATGTTCGACGGCGAATTCGGTCAGCTCGGCACCGCGGGCCATCAGCGTCGGGTTGCGCCGCGAGACGATCTCGCACAGCGCGGCGGCGCGGCGACGTCCCGCGAGGGCGGCGAGGTCGACGGCGGCTTCGGCGGCCCCGCGCCGGCCGAGCACTCCGTCCGTTCCGGCCCGCAGCGGAACCACATGTCCCGGACGGAGGAAGTCCGAAGCCTCGGTTCCCGCGGACCCCAGCGCCGCGATGGTGCGGGCGCGGTCCGCCGCCGAGATCCCGGTGCCGGTCCCGCGAACGTCGACCGACACGCGAAGCGCGTTGTCGCGGTGGCACATCGGTGGGAGATCCAGCCGCTCGCACTCGTCCCCCGGCAGGGCGACTCGCACGTATCCGCAGGTATGGCGAACCATGAAAGCCGTCAGCCCCGAGGTCGCGGCGTCGGCGGCGAAGACCAGATAGCCGTCACCTTCCGAATCGCCGGTGACAACAACGGGTCTACCCGCCGCCGTTGCGGTGATCGCACGCCGCACCCGCACGTCGGTGGTCTTCATCGGCGCGCGCTCAATGACCTAGTCCGCCAAGGAAATCCAGCAACAACCGGTTGGTCTCCTCCGGCGCTTCCTGTTGGATCCAGTGCCCGACATCGGCAACCATGTGAGTACCGCGGTAGTTCGGCATGACGTCGGGTGCGCGCTCGATGGCCTCGGCGCCCCAGGTCGTCCCGACGTCGTATTGCCCGCCGATGAACATCGCCGGTGGCGTGAGCGGCTTGCCTTCCTGGTCGGCCAGATCGTGCCAGTCGTTGTCGATGTTGTGATAGAAGCTCAGCGGACCCGCGAAGCCGGAACGCTCGAATTCGCCTGCGTAGAAATCGAGGTCGGCGTCGGTGAGCCACGCCGGCATCGTCTCCGGATAGACGAAGGCGTCCTTGAGCTTCGCGCCTTCGGCCATGCAGAGCGGGCCGGCGCGGATCACGTCGATCGGGTCCATGGATGCCAGGTCGACGCCCGCGTCGACCGCGGCCTTGGTGGCCGCGATCATTCCCTCGCCGGAGACCGTATAGGTCAGGCCGAGCAGCCATCCCCGCACATCTTCCTCGATCTCGGCGATGATCCCGTCCTGCGCCGAGAAATAGTCCTGGTACCAAACCCGGCCCTCGCCGGCGAGCTCGAGGTGATAGTCGTTGGGGCGATGCTCGCCGAAGGGGCTGCCCGGCAGGCCGATCACGCCCCGACCGGCGAACGGAACGCTGATGCCGACCACACCGGCGCACCTGTCCGGGTGCAGCCAGGCGAAGGTCCAGGCCACCGGCGCGCCCCAGTCGTGACCCACCACGATCGCCCTGTCGGCACCGTAAGCATCGACAACGCCGAGGACGTCGCCGACCAATTCCTTGATGCGGTAGGCCGATTGGACCCGATACTTCGACGAGCGGCCGTAGCCGCGCTGGTCGATCGCCACCACCCGGTAGCCCGCGGCCGCCAACGCGGGAATCTGATGGCGCCAGGAATACCAGGACTCCGGGAACCCGTGCAGCAGCACGACCAGCGGGGCTCCTGGGCTTTCGGGGCCGTCTTCGACGGCATGAATGCGAGTGCCCCGACAATCCAAGAATCGGTGGACCTGCGACATCGTCTTCGCCTTTCTGGTCGAGGCCTAGAGTGGTTGACCTAGAGCGTTTGGCTCGGCGCCGAACCGGCAACGGCCACCAGCCGTTCCGCGGGATCGGCGACCGGCACCGTGCGATTTTCGTAGTTGCGGGCGATGAGCGTCTTCTGCCCCGACAATCTGGTGCGCGCCCACTTGCCGATCACCCGGCCGGCGATCCCGGGCTTCATGAGCGCCGACGGCGGCTTGACGAGGTGGACGACGGCGAGGAACTCGCGATAGGCATCCAGATCGTCGTGTATCAGCTCGACCAGCCGGTCCATATACCACGTAAGCGCCCGGAAATAGAACGGCCGCTTCTTGTCCACATCTTTCATCCAGTCGAAACGCAGGTTCTGTTCGCGGATCACGAACCAGGCCGTGTCGGCCATCTTGGCGATCACTCGGTAGTAGCGGCGCGGCAGCTCCGGGTGGCCCGGACCGTACTTCGCCAATAACACCTGCATCTCGCGAACTTCCTTGAGCGCCAGGCTCATACCCAGGCCGGATACCGGGTCGGCGCTGGTGTAGGAATCGCCCACGGCCAGCAACGCCCGCGGCAGGTTGCGCTTCTTCTCGTAGTGCAGGCGGAGCATGTTCGGATAGCGGAAGTTGTAGATCGGCGAGGCCGGCTCCAGCCCGTCGATATTCTCCCCGATGACCGGTGACGGCATCAGGTCGGCGAATTCGCGGAACTCCCGCGCGGTGCGGGGCGGCGAGTAGCAGTTGTACGCCACCAACGACGTGGACAGGATGGTGCGTGAGCTGTCCGTGTAGTACTGCGCCGCGTACGTGTCCTCGAATGGACGGTACGCATAGCAGATCACCATGACCTTGTCCCGCCACTGCCGGTCGGGCGGAACCCGGTGCTGCATCGTCGAATAGAAGCAGTTGATGATGTCCTGCTCTACCTCCGGAGCCCCAATCCCGATGCGCTCCAAGATCTCTGGCACCCGGGTGTTCTTGCCCGACGCGTCGACGACGAACTCGGCGGGCACCACTTCCAGGTCGCCGTCCCCCGCCGCGCCCTTGCTGACGGCGACCCCGACGATGGCGTTGTTCGCGCGGTCGAAGACGAGGTCGACGACCTCCGCCTCGTAGCGGAAGTCGACCCGCGGCTCGTCGTCGAGGCGCCGCCGTACGCACCACTCCAGCAGCGGTCTACCGGCACAGACGATCTCGATGTCGCTGGTGCCGGGCTTCTTCCAGCTTCCGCCCACCCGGATTCGGTATTGGGCCGCCATGTCGACCTTGAACGCGCCCTCGCGCACCATGTCGTCGACGATGCCGGGAAAGAAGCGCTCCAGCTCGATCTGCCCGGCGGTCAGTAGATGGTGCAGATGCCAGCCCTGCGCCGCACCCGGTCTGCCTTCGCGCCGACGATGCGGGTCGTCCTTCTCGAGAACGATGACCCGATCGAAGGTCCCGGTGAGCACCTTGGCCGCGGCGATGCCCGCGATGCTCCCGCCGATCACCACCGCCGTACCGCGACCGCGGCCGCGCACCTCGGCGATGTCGAGGGCCGCGGTGTCGAGCCGATCCGGATTGCGCCGCCGCGCCGCCCCGCTCGGGACGAACTTCTCGTAGTACAACCCGACACGATGAAACCGGTTGGCGTCCAGCCAGGTTCGGGCGGCCTCGACCATCGGCGCCGGACCGCACAGATACACGTCGGCGTCACCGTCGGCCGGCATCGCCCCGTCCAGCAGGTCGGTGACCAGGCCCGTCCGGCCATCCCATCCGGCGTCCGGGTGCGCGACGATGACCTCCACCTCGAGGCCGGCGAGGCGGCGCCCGAGCTCGTGGAGTTCATCGAGCTTGCACAGGTCCTCGGTGGAGGTGACGCCGTAGAGCAGGCGGACGGGCTGAGCGGTGTCGGCGGCCAGGCTCTGGGCCATCGCGAGGATGGCGGACAGGCCCGTGCCGCCGGCCACCAGGATCACCGGCCTGACCACCGGGCGCAGATAGAAGCTGCCTTTGCCGCACCGCAGCGCAATATGGTCGCCCGGCTTCGCGCGGTCGCGCAGGTAATTCGACATCATCCCGTCGGGCAGCAGCCGGATGATGAACTCCAATTCGCCGCCGCCGTCGGCGGGATGGGCGTAGGAGTAGTTGCGCCATGTGGTGGTGCCCGGAACCTGCAACTGGGCGAACTGCCCGGCCTTGTAGGTCAACGGCGCGGCCGTCGGCGAGGAGTGCGTAGCGACATCCACTCGCAGCACGGCGGTGCTCGGCGAAACCAGCTCGACCCCGGTCACCACGCCGTCACAAGTGACGAGCAGCGCCGCGTTGTCGTCGGCCGAATACTGCAGTTCTATGCGGCAATCCGAAGTGGGGAATGTCTGGCAGGTGAGGATCTTGCGGGCCTCGCGCTCCACGTCGGACAGGCCCTCGGTGCGTCCCATCTCGTACCGGCCGGCGGTGCAGGTGGCGACGCACGTGCCGCAGATTCCGCTTTGGCATTCGTTGACGATGGCCACACCGTGTTCTTCGGCGGCATCCAGGACCGTCTGGTCCGGCCGGACCGGCATCGCCTTTCGCGTTCCGTCCGAATAGTCGATGGTGACCTGACAATCCGCCATCGTCAGACGACCGCTGTGACGGGCTTCTTGGCGATGCGTGCATTGAGTCTGGGCATGACTTCCTCGGCCAGCAGGCGCAGCGACTCCTTCCAGGGACCCGGGTTGTCGATGTAGTCGAATCCCAGAACGAGGAGATGGCCGAATCCGCCTACCTGGTCGTAGGTGGCCTCGAGCTTGTCGACCACCGTCTCCACCGAGCCGACCACGAAGGTGTTTTCGGCGAGGTACTCCGGCGTCACGTCGTCGTCGGGCACCGACGGGTTGTGCTTGTAGAACTTGGTCATGCCGAACATGCGGAACGTCGGCAGCACGTATTCGCGCATGGCGCGTCCCATCGTGCCGTCGACGGCGTAACGGAACGCCTGCTCGTCGGTCTCGGCGACGAAAACTTCACGCACCAAACGCCAATCGCGGCGATCCGGGGTCCGACCGCTGCGCTCGGCGCCCTCGAGCACCGCATCCCAGTGGGTCGCAACGTATTCGGTGTTGAGGTCGAGACTCATCGGCAGGTAACCCCGCTCACCCGCGAGCTTGAGGGTCTCGGAGCCCGCGCTGAACCCGGTTACCCCGATCGGAGGATGCGGCTTCTGAAACGGCTTGATGTGGCGCTTCATCAGGCCCTCGAACATCGGCGCGATTCCGTTCGCGTTCCAGTACTTTCCGCGATGTTCCCAGGGCTCGTCCTCGGTCCAGATGCGCAACATGATCTCGAGCGCCTCGCGGGTCATCTCCCGGTGCTCGCCGTTCTTCCCGTCCACGTCGTACAGGGCCCAGTCGCCCGGGATCCCGCTGGCGCCGACGCCCAGCATGAATCGGCCTTGCGCGAGGTGATCGAAGTAGGCCACACGGTGCGCCAATTCGACCGGGTGGTGATACGGCAGCAGATGCGCCCCGGGCGCGAGCTTGATGGACTTCGTGCGCAGCAGCGCCTGCGCCAGCAGCAGGTCGGGCGCGCAGATCGGCTCCCACGGCACGGTGAAGTGTTCGCCGACCCAGGCTTCGACGTAGCCGAGTTGGTCCGCCAGTTCGATGATGTCGAGGTCCCATTGCGTGGCGTCGTAGAGCGTGCGCTCCGGTGGATGGGCCGGCATCAGGAATATTCCGATCTCCATGGTCAACCCTTCCGGTCTTCGCAGTGGCTGCGGGCCTGCCTTAAGTAGGTATACCACAGTACTAGCAAGATACTTCGCTGCGCACAAGAGCCATTTTGCTTGGGAGTTTGTCGCGATCATGTTTTTTACAGCGCGTATTGGCTATGGACATCCGGGCCTGGCGCCGCGTAACCTCGCACAGGTCACCCGCTCAAGCGCGCGGTGAGCAGTAAAAGGAGGCGCCATGAACGTCACCGGACTCCATCCGGTCGATGGCCGGGAGAGTTCCGCGCGGCATTTCGACTTCATCGAGTACGAGACGATCGATGACGGTCGGATCGCGGCAATCACCCTGAATCGCCCGAAACAACGCAACGCGCAGACACGCGGAATGCTGGTGGAGCTGGGTGCCGCCTTCGAACTTGCCGAAGCCGACGACGCGGTCCGGGTGGTCATCCTGCGGGCGGCGGGCCCCGCCTTCTCCGCCGGACACGACCTGGGGTCCGCGGACGACGTCCGCGAGCGCTCGCCGGGCCCGGATCAGCACCCCACGTACCAGTGCAACGGGGGAAGCTACGGGGGCGTCGAATCGCGCAATCGCCAGGAGTGGCACTACTACTTCGAAAACACGAAGAGGTGGCGAAACCTGCGCAAGATCACCATCGCTCAGGTGCACGGCACCGTCCTGTCGGCGGGCTTGATGCTGGCTTGGTGCTGCGACCTGATCGTCGCGAGCGAGGACACCGTGTTCGCCGACGTCGTGGGCACCCGGCTCGGCATGTGCGGGGTCGAGTACTTCGGGCATCCGTGGGAGTTCGGGCCCCGCAAAGCGAAAGAGCTTCTGCTCACCGGCGACTGCATCGGCGCGGACGAAGCGCACGCGCTCGGGATGGTGAGCAAGGTATTCGCCGCCGATCAACTCGGCACCAGCACAATCGAATTCGCCCGCCGGATCGCCAAAGTTCCGACTATGGCCGCGTTGCTCATCAAGGAATCGGTCAACCAAACCGTCGACGCCATGGGTTTCACCACGGCGCTCGACGGCTGCTTCAAGATCCACCAGCTCAATCACGCCCACTGGGGTGAGGTCACCGGCGGGAAACTGTCCTATGGGACGGTCGAATACGGGCTCGACGACTGGCGCGCCGCGCCGGCGATCCTGCCCGCGACCAAACACCAACCGTGAGTCCGGGCGCCCCGCAGTGGACATCACCTACCCGCTCGAAGCGGAAGCGTTCCGCGACCGGATCCGCGCCTTCCTGGCGCAACACCTCCCGGCCGGCTGGGCGGGAGTCGGAGCATTGCCGCCGGAGGAGCGGGACGCGTTCGGGTCGCGGTGGCGCGAAACGCTGGCCGCCCGCGGCCTGATCGCCGTTTCCTGGCCGAAAGAATACGGCGGATGCGGTCTGTCCCCCCTCGAACAGGTAGTGCTCGCGGAGGAGTTCGCCCGGGCCGGCGCTCCCGAGCGGGCCGAAAACGACCTCCTGGGAATCGATTTGCTGGGCAACACGCTGATCGCGCTGGGGTCGGAGGCGCAAAAACGGCATTTCTTGCCACGCATCCTCACCGGTGAGGATCGTTGGTGCCAGGGATTCTCCGAGCCCGAGGCCGGCTCGGATCTGGCGTCGGTGCGAACCAGGGCCGCGCTCGACGGCGACGAGTGGGTGATCAACGGGCAGAAGATCTGGACGTCGGCCGGTCACACCGCCAACTGGATCTTCGTGTTGGCGCGCACGAATCCCGACGCGCCCAAGCACCAGGGTCTGTCCTTGTTGCTGGTGCCGATCGAACAACCCGGCGTCGAAGTACGCCCGATTGTCAACGCGGCCCGACACTCCTCCTTCAGCGAGGTCTTCTTCACCGACGCGCGGTGCGCATCCGGCAATGTCGTGGGCGGGACCGGAAACGGATGGCCGACCGCGATGACGCTGCTGGGGTTCGAACGCGGCTCCCAAGTCACCACCGCCGCCATCGAATTCGGTCGCGACCTTCAGCGACTGTGCGAACTCGCCCGCGAACGCGGACTGAACTCCGATCCGCTCATCCGAGATGGGTTGGCGTGGTGCTTTTCCCGGATACAGATCATGCGGTACCGCGGCTACCGCGGATTGACGCTGTCGCTGAACGGACGACTGCCCGGTGCCGAGGCCGCGATCACCAAAGTCATCTGGAGCGAGTACTTCCGGCGCTATACCGACCTTGCCGCCGAGATCCTGGGACTGGACGCGGTCGGCCCCGAGGGGCCCGGAAACGGCGGTGCGCGCCTGGTGCCGGAAGCGGGCACGCCCAACTCGCCCTCCTGCTGGATGGACGAGCTGCTCTACGCGCGCGCCGCGACCATCTACGCCGGGAGTTCGCAAATCCAGCGGAACGTGATCGGCGAGCAACTCCTCGGGCTGCCGAGGGAACCGCGCCGGGAGGCGGTGCGCTGACGTGGATTTCCGTTACAGCACCGAACAGGACGACTTCCGGGCATCGCTGCGCGGATTGCTTCGCGATCAGCCGCGGCGCCTGCGTGACGTGGCCGCCTCCGGCGGTCACGACGGAAGGCTCTGGCGGCGGCTGTGCGGCGCGATGGAGCTGCCCGCGCTGCACACGCCGCCGGAGTACGGCGGGCTCGGCGCGACCCTGGTCGAAACCGCGATCGCCTTCGGCGAGCTCGGCCGGACGCTGGCTCCCGTCCCCTTCGCGGCCACGACGTTTGCGATCGACGCGATCCTGACATTGGGCGACGAGGAGCAGCGCAAGAGCCTGCTCACCGGTCTGCTCACCGGCGAAAAGATCGGGACGCTCGCGGCCGGTGGCCACAACATCCTCGAGCCGGCGGAGACGACGGTACGGGCCCATCGACTCGACGGTCGTACGGTGCTCAGCGGGGAGTGCGCCCCGGTGCTGCACGGGCAGGCGGCCGGCGTGTTCGTGGTTCCGGCGGTTGCCGACGGTGCCGTCGTGCTGCACGTGGTGACCGCCGACTCCCCCGGGGTCACGGTCGTCCCGCTGCCCTCGTTCGACATCACCCGTCCCGTCGCCAGGCTGCGGCTGACGCAGGCCCCGGCGGAAGCCTTGGCTGGGGGATCCCCCGACGACGTCCAACGGGTCCTGGACGTGGCACGGATGCTGCTGGCCGCCGAGATGCTCGGTGGCGCCGAGGCCTGCCTCGAGCTCTCGGTCGAATACGCCCGCAGCCGAAAGCAATTCGACCGCACGATCGGATCATTCCAGGCGATCAAACACGCCTGCGCCGACATGCTGATCGAAATCGATGCGACTCGCGCGGCGACGATGTTCGCCGCGATGACGGCCACCCACGGTGACGAGCTGCACGTCGCGGCCCCGCTGGCCAAGGCGCAGGCCGCGGACACCTATGTGCTCTGCGCCGGCACCGCCATCCAAATCCACGGCGGCATCGCCTTTACCTGGGAACACGATCTGCACCTGTACTTCCGCCGGGCCAAGACCACCCAAGCGATCTTCGGCAGCACCGCGCGGCACCGGGCGTTGCTCGCCGACCGAGCGGGCCTGTAGGAACCGCAATGCATCCCGTGGCCGGCGGTGGCATCACCCTCAGCGACGTCTTGGCCCGGCACGCGCGCGTTCGGCCCGGCAGCCTCGCGTTCGTCGACCCGCGCCGGCGATGCACCTTCGCCGAACTCGACGAGCGGGTCGACCGCCTGGCGAACGTGCTGTCGGCGAACGGTGTCCGGCACGGTGATCGGGTCGCGGTGGTCGGCCTGAATCGTCTTGAGCTGATCGAAGCCTGGTTTGCCGCACTGCGTCTGGGGGCGGTCGCGGTGCCCGTCAACTTCCGGCTCGCCGCCGACGAGATCGCCTACGTGCTCGCCGACAGCGGTTCGGTTGCGGTGGTCGTCGACCCGCCGTGCGCAGCGGCCGTCGCGAGGGCCCGCGCCAACGCGCCATCGGTCCGGGCCGTCCTCACGATCGGTGGGGGTCTCGAGGACGAAATCGCCGCGGCGTACGGTGCTGCCGCCGGCGTCGCGGTTGCGGACGAGGCGCCCGCGTTCATCATGTACACCTCGGGCACCACCGGCTTTCCGAAGGGCGCGGTCATCACCCACCGCAACCTGTTCGTGCACGCCGTGAGCGTGATCGCCACGCTCGGGCTGCGCGGGGACGACAACTGCTGGCTGGCGCACGCGCCGCTGTTCCACGTCGCCGGTGTGTCGGGGATGTTCCCCACGTTCCTGACCGGCGGCACGGTCGTCGTCCCGCCGTCGGGCGGCTTCGACCCGGAGGCCGCCATGCGAACGGTCGTCGACCAGAAAGTCACCTCCTGCTGGATGACGCCGGCGCAGTGGCAGCTGGTCTGCGCATGGCCGGGTCTCGGCTCGTTGGA
The DNA here is from genome assembly GCF_059812165.1 of Mycobacterium sp. NGS69. NCBI lineage: Bacteria > Bacillati > Actinomycetota > Actinomycetes > Mycobacteriales > Mycobacteriaceae > Mycobacterium > Mycobacterium sp. NGS69. The sequence continues at coordinate 228,705 of NZ_JCALCD010000007.1, read as the reverse complement.
CCTCAGCCGCCTGCGACGGGTTTGGTGGGGCGCGGCGCCCGCGTCAACCACGTTGCTGCGCAAAATGTTCGACGCATTTCCGGGCGCCGAGGTCGTCGCGGCTTTCGGGCAGACCGAGTGCAGCCCCATCACCTGCCTACTGCGCGGCGAGGACGCCCTTCGCAAGATCGGATCCGTGGGCATCCCGATGCTCAACGTCGAAGTGCGCATCGTCGACGACGAGATGAATGACGTCCCGGGGGGCGAAATCGGCGAGATCGTCTATCTCGGACCGCTGGTGATGAAGGAGTACTGGAACAGGCCCGCCGAGACCGCGGAGGCGTTCCGCGGCGGCTGGTTTCATTCCGGCGACCTGGTCCGGCGGGATGCCGACGGCTACGTCTACGTCGTGGACCGCAAGAAAGACATGATCATTTCGGGCGGCGAGAACATCTACAGCGCCGAGGTGGAGAACGTCGTGGCCGCGCACGTCAAGGTCGCCGAGGTTTCGGTCATCGGCGTCCCCGATCCAAGATGGGGCGAGACGCCGATGGCGGTAATCGTGCCGCGCGACCCCGCGGATCCGCCGACCGACGACGAAATCGAGGCGCACTGCCGCGGGCGCCTCGCCCCGTACAAGCGACCCCGCCGCGTCGTCGTCGTGGATGCGTTGCCGCGCAATGGCAGCGGCAAGGTGCTCAAGACCGATCTGCGCCGCGAGTACGCGCCGTGAACTCCTACGAGGCGGGACCCGTCGACACTCCCCTGCTAGACGAGACGGTCGGGGCCAACTTCGAGCGCACCGCGCTGACGTACCCCGATCTCGACGCGCTCGTCGACGTGACCGGCGGCCGGCGCTGGACCTATGCCGAACTCAACGCCGAGATCGATTGTCTGGCGCGGGCATTGATGGCATCCGGCATCCGGCGCGGGGACAGGGTCGGTATCTGGTCCCCCAATTGCCCGGAGTGGACGATCCTGCAGTACGCCACCGCCAAAATCGGCGCGATCCTGGTTACGGTCAATCCCGCGTATCGAACGCACGAGTTGTCTCATGTGCTGCGCGATTCGGGCGCCCGGATGTTGGTGTCCGCGGCTACCTTCAGGAGCTCCGACTACCGCCACATGGTAGACGAGGTCCGTTGCGAGGTACCCGAATTGGTCGACGCCGTGTTTCTGGGCACGGACGACTGGGAGCGATTGCGGCGGCGCGCCGATCAGGTAACGGGTGACGAATTGCGTCGCCGAATGGGCGCGCTGAGTCCGGTGGACCCGATCAACATCCAGTACACCTCGGGCACAACCGGTTCGCCCAAGGCCGCCACGCTCTCGCACCGCAACATCCTCAACAACGGCTTCTTCGTCACCGAGCTCATCGGGCTCGGGCCCGGGGACCGCTTGTGCATCCCGGTGCCGTTCTACCACTGCTTCGGCATGGTGATGGGCAACCTGGGCTGTACGTCCCACGGCGCGACCATGGTGATACCCGCCCCCGGGTTCGATCCCGCCGCGACGCTGGCGGCGATCGAAACGGAGCGCTGCACCGGGCTCTACGGCGTGCCCACGATGTTCATCGCGATCCTCGGGGACCCCGACATCGCTCGGCGCGACGTGTCGTCGCTACGGACCGGGATCATGGCGGGTGCTTCCTGCCCGGCGGAGGTCATGAAACGCTGCGTCGACGAGCTGAACATGTCACAGGTGTCGATCGCCTACGGCATGACCGAGACCTCGCCGGTGTCCTGCCAGACGCTGATCGACGACGACCTGCGGCGGCGAACCACCACGATCGGCCGCGCACACCCGCACGTCGAGGTGAAGATCGCCGACCCCGACACCGGCGGACTCGTGCGCCGCGGCCGGCCGGGCGAGCTGTGCACTCGCGGCTATTCGGTGATGCTGGGCTATTGGAACGACGACGAGAGGACGCGCGAGGTCATCGACGACGACGGCTGGATGCACACCGGCGATCTGGCGGTGATGCGGGACGACGGGTACTGCGTGATCGTCGGGCGCATCAAGGACATGGTCATCCGCGGCGGGGAGAACCTGTACCCCCGGGAAATCGAGGACTTCCTGCACACCCACCCCGACGTCGACGACGTGCAGGTGATCGGCGTTCCCGACGACACGTTCGGCGAGGAGCTTTGCGCGTGGATCAAGATGCGGCCGGACCGTCCGCCGCTGGACGCGCGCGCGGTGCGCGCATTCAGCGCCGGAAAACTCGCGCATCACAAAATCCCGCGCTATGTCCACATCGTTGACGGATTCCCGATGACGGCCACCGGAAAGGTCCGCAAGGTGGACATGCGGACGCAGTCGGTGCGGTTGCTGGGACTGTAGAAAGTCAGCCGACCGCGGCCAGCGCCGCGTCGTAGTCGGGCTCCTGCGCGATCTCCGGCACCAGCTCGGTGTACGCGACGTTGCCGTCGGCGCCGATCACGACGACGGCGCGCGCGAGCAGCCCGGCCATCGGGCCGTCCACGATGCTGACGCCGTAGTCCTTGCCGAAGTTGTCCCGGAACGCCGATCCCGTCTTGACGTTCTCGATGCCCTCCGCGCCGCAGAATCGCGCCTGCGCGAACGGCAGGTCGTTGGACACGCACAGCACCGAGGCGCCGGTCGCGGCGGCGCGCTCGTTGAAGGTCCTCACGCTGGTCGCGCACACCGGGGTGTCGATGGACGGAAAGATGTTCAGCACCACGGGCTTACCGCTGTACTGGTCGTTGCCGATCGCGCCCAAGTCCGTTCCGACCAAATTGAAGGCCGGGGCCGAAGATCCGACGGCCGGCAGCTCGCCGACGGTGTTGATCGGGTTTCCACGCAAGGTTATCTGTGCCATGCGCACAGTCTGCCAAGCCCGGTGGGGGCGCCTCGGGTCAGGTCGGCATGTCCTAATTCGTGGGATACCTGGCGTAGACGCCATGACCCGGTCTGGCCGAGACTGAATCCATGGCTCGCAGGGTGGTGATCGTCGGCTTTCCGGGCGTTCAGGCGCTCGACGTCGTGGGACCCCACGACGTGTTCACCGGTGCGTCGACGCTGACCGCCGGCGGGTACGCCGTCGAACTGGCGTCGGTGGACGGCCGGCCCGTGACCACCGCCACCGGCCTGGCCTTCCTCACCACCCGGCTGCCCGACCCGAGCGAACCGATCGACACCGTGGTGCTGCCGGGCGGCGGCGGCGTCGACGCGGCGCGATCCGATCCCGAACTGGTGGGATGGATCAAGCGGGTCACCGGCAACGCCCGTCGCGTGGTAACCGTCTGCACCGGTGCCTTCCTCGCCGCCGAGGCGGGGCTGTTGGACGGCCGGCGGGCGACCACGCACTGGGCGTTCGCCGCGCGACTGGCCCGCGAGTTCCCCGCCGTCGACGTCGACCCCGACCCGATCTTCGTCCGTAGCTCGGACACGGTGTGGACGGCCGCGGGCGTCACCGCCGGCATCGACCTCGCGCTCTCGCTGGTCGAGGACGACCACGGCACCGAGGTCGCCCAGACGGTCGCCCGCTGGCTCGTCCTGTATTTGCGCCGCCCCGGCGGGCAGACGCAATTCGCGGCCCCGGTCTGGATGCCGCGCGCCAAGCGCACCTCGGTCCGCCAGGTGCAGGAGGCCATCGACGCCGAACCGGGCGGCCAGCACAGCATCGGCGATCTGGCCCGCCGCGCGGCGATGAGCCCGCGCCATTTCACCCGGGTGTTTACCGACGAGGTCGGCGAGGCGCCCGGGCAATACGTCGAGCGCATCCGCACCGAGGCCGCGCGCCGCCAGTTGGAGGAGACCGACGACACCGTCGTGGCCATCGCCACCCGGTGCGGCTTCGGCACCGCGGAAACGATGCGCCGCAACTTCATTCGGCGCATCGGCATCTCGCCGGATCAGTACCGCAAGGCTTTCGCCTAAATCGAGAGAGGAAAGAACCGATGACGCAAATCGCATTCGTGGCCTATCCCGGATTCACCGCGCTGGACATGATCGGCCCCTACGAGGTGCTGCGCAACCTGCCCGACGCCGAAGTGCGGTTCGTGTGGCACGAATCCGGACCGATCACCGCCGACTCCGGTGTGCTGGTCATCGGCGCCACCCACTCGCTGGCCGAAACCCCTTCCCCCGACATCATTCTGGTGCCGGGCGGCCCGTCGACCCCGGTGCACGCGCGCGACGAGGCGCTGCTGGAGTGGCTGCGCCGCGCGCACCGGACCGCGACCTGGACGACGTCGGTGTGTTCGGGCTCGGTGATCCTCGCGGCCGCCGGCCTGCTCGAGGGTCGGCGCGCGACGTCGCACTGGCTCGCCATTCCCTTGCTGAAGGGCTTCGGCGCCATCCCGGTCACCGACGAGCGGGTGGTGCACGAGCTCGACGTCGTCACCAGCGCGGGCGTGTCCGCCGGACTTGACCTGGCGTTCTGGCTGGCCGGCCAGATCGGCGGCGAAGGCCGCGCGAAGGCGATCCAGCTCGCCATCGAATACGACCCCCAGCCCCCGTTCGATTCCGGTCACATGTCGAAGGCGTCGGCAACCACCAAGGCCGCGGCCACCGCGCTGCTGTCGAAGGACAGCGCCAAGCCGGCCAACCTGAAAGCCACCACCATGCTGGCCTGGGAGCAGGCGCTGGCCGCGGTGCGGTCGCGGCGGCGCAGGCGGGTGACGCCCGCGGCTTCGGTCCCCTCCGGCTAGGCGTCATGCCGCTACCCCTTGACAGGCTTGTTTAGCGACTCCTAAATTTAGGAGATGCTTAACAACGGTCCGCCCGACCCCCTGTTTCTGTACCGCGCTGCGACCGATCGGGCCGGCGCGGTCGTGGACGCGGTCAGGGGCGACCAAATGGGCTGTCCGACACCCTGTTCGGAGTGGTCGGTGCGGCAATTGATCGATCACCTGGTCGGCGGCGCGGAATATCTACTCGCCGCAGCGACGGGTGCGGCGGAAGTCCCGTTCGCCGCGTCAGACAGGAATTACCGGACGTGTGTGGACCGCGTCCTGACCGCCTTGGAATCTCCTGGAGCGATGGAGCGCGTTTGTGTCTCACCGCTCGGCTTCGAGTGGTCGGTGGCCGACGCGGTTGCCGGTACGTTCATGGATGTTCTGATCCACACCTGGGATCTGGCCCGGGCGACGGGGCAGGACGAGCGGCTGGATGCGGACCTGGTGGAAGCGTGCGCCGCAATGTTCCTTCCCGACATGCCAAGACGCGGACGGGAAGCCGGGATTGTCGGTCCGGAGGTGCCGCTCGGCGAGGACGCGTCGGCGCAGGATCGGTTGCTGGCGGCGATGGGCCGCACGGCGTGACGGAGCCGGCTGTCGAGGCCGCGATCAGGGCGCTGGCGCATCCGGGCCGGCGGACAATGTTGCGTTTGGTATGGGATCAGGAGCGCCCCGCATCCGCTCTTGCCGAGGCCGCGGGTCTCTCGAAATCGGCCGCGAGCCAACACCTCAAGATTTTGCGAGACGCGGGACTGATCGACGTCCGCGTCGATGCGACCCGGCGGCTGTATCGTGCCGACCTGGCTCGGGTCGCCGAGGTCGCAGCGCTGCTCGACGACTTCTGGGCCGCGCCGCTGGAACGGCTGCGCGCGGTGGCGGAAAGCGAATCGCCATGAAGTTGGTGGTCCAGCAGTTACTGGTGCGGGCCAGCCCCCAGCGTGTCTTCGAATTGTTCACCGACCCGGTGCAATTCGGGCGATGGATGGCCGAGGATGCGCTGCTGGACGCGTCCCCGGGTGGCGTTGTCCGCTGGACACATCCCAACGGCGACACCGTGTCCGGTCGCTACGTCGAGGTCGATCCGCCGCGCCGGATCGTCTTCACCTACGGCTGGGAGCGGGCCGACGTCGGGATCCCGCCCGGTTCAACCACCGTCGAGATCGACCTCATCGCGCAGCCCGATGGCACAACACTTGTCAAGCTGGTGCACCGCGGTCTCGAGGATGGCGCCGCCGACGCCCACGACGGGGGTTGGGCTCACTACTTCGACCGGCTTCGCCGCACTGCCGAGGGGCAAGACGTCGGCGCCGACCCATGGGCCGACCGGCGGGTGCCAAGTCGCGCGGAGCTACGCCGGTGACCGACAACCTAACCGAGGCTGACTTCTGGGCGGTCGCCGAACCGTTGTTGACCGGCGCCACGGTCACGCGGTCGACCATGATGGGCCTCCCCTGCCTGCGGGTCGGCGGGCGATTCTTCGCTTCTTTCGACCGGCGCAGCACTGCGCTCGTCGTGAAGCTGGCCACGGCCAGGGTCGACCAACTCGTCCAATCCGGCGCGGCCGAGTCCTTCGCGCCGTCCGGTCGTCGCTTTCGCGAATGGGCCTCAATCGGCGCGGACTCCTGGGAAGCCTGGCCGTCGCTGCTCCGCGAGGCGCTGGCATTCGTTGCAGCCCAGCGGGTTTCAGGTGTCGATAAACAGACGCCGGACGGGCGCTCACGCGCGGGCGGTGGCGACAAGGACCTGGGAGGGAACGCCCCAGGACTCGATGACGACGTCCTCTTCGACATTCCAGCTGGCCGAATCGAAGAGGCGTCGCAAATCGATGGGGCGGCATCCGCCAACGAGCCGGGGGGCGACTCGCGAAATTCCGTGCCAGCCGCGCGATATCAGTCGTGAACGGGTCGACCGTCCATTCGTCAGGCTCGTCAGACAGGCCAGTCCGCCGGGGACAAGCAGACGGTGGGCCTCATCGATGACCTGTGCTGCGTAGTCGCGTCGGAGCAAATCGAAGACGTAGGCAGCGATGAACCTGTCGGCCGAGCGGTCAGGCGCGGGCAGCGGCAGGGTTCCGTCGCTGTGAATGACCTTGGCCCGATGGGTGAAGGCGGCGAGGCGGTGGCGGGCGAGTTCGACCATCCGCGAGCTGACGTCCACGCCGAGGTATGCGCACGTTGGCGTGAGGTGGTCGTTGAGCAGCCGCCGGGCCAAACTTCCGGTCCCAGGGCCCAACTCGAAGACCGAGGTCGCGGTCTCGAAACGCGCAGTGGCTATCAGCCGGTCAAGCGCGGATCGTTCGAACGCGTTTTGGGTGTCTTGGAGCCGTCCGATTCTGTCGTAGACTCGCGCTGCGATTTGCGGCGAAAGCCCGCCGCGGTGATGATTCGCTGGCTCCCAGTTCATCAACTCAACCCCGATCGGGTGTTGCGGGTTCACGCGATCGGCTGTGATCGAGCCAGTAATAAGCAGCGAGCTTGATCCGGTCATTTAATAGGAACCATGCCACCGCGTACGCCCACACCAGGCCGGCCCACCGCCACCCGAGTGGGGTCATCGCCACCCCGTAAACGGCGATCAGGGTCGCGATGACTTGCGCTACCGCGACCGCGCCGAGCATCAGCGGTGCGGGTGCGGGCCGCGACCAGAACGGGCCCCGGGTGCGGGTCAGGAAGATGGTCAGCTGGCCGGCGACCGACAGTTTGAGGTAGATCAGGGTGCGGATCATGTCGTGGCTCAGCCCAAATACCTTGTCGGCGAGGAAGAAAAGCACGAAAGTCGCAACGACGCCGATGAGGCCCAGCACGGTGGCGATGGTGAGCACGCTGCGCATGTCCCACTTCACCGGCTTGGGCGATCCGCGCACATGGTCGTAGGCGATGGACAGGATCGCGCCGTCGTTGAGTACCGCTAGAAACACGATCATCGCGGCGGTGACCGGGAAGAAGTTCATCAACACCGCCGCCACGGTGATCAGCAGCAGCACCCGGATGGTTTCTGCGATGCGGTAGGTGGCATAGCTGGTCAGCCGGGCGAAGATTTCACGGGCCTGGCCGATCGCGGCCACGATCACCGACAACCCCGGCGCCATCAACACCACGTCGGCGGCGGCACGGGCCGCGTCGGTGGCTCCGGCCACCGCGATGCCGGCGTCGGCCTGCTTGAGCGCAGGCGCGTCGTTGACACCGTCACCGGTCATCCCGACGATGTGCCCGCGCGCCTGCAACAGCCGCACGATGCGGTATTTGTGTTCGGGAAACACCTGCGCGAACCCGTCGGTGGCCTCCACCCGGGCGCCCAAATCGCCGTCGTCAGCGCCGTCGTCGAGCACAGCGGCGTCGAGTATCTGCTCACCCAGGCCGACCTGGCGGGCGATCTCGCGACCGATGGCGACCTGGTCACCGGTGACCATCTTGACGTCGATGCCGAGGTCTTTCGCAGCGGTGATGGTGGCCGCGGAGTCCTCGCGAGGCGGGTCGGCCAAGGCGAGCACACCCATCAGCCGCCAGGAACCGTCGCCGTCGGTCCTGGCCACACCCAGGGACCGGTGCCCGTGGCCGGCGAACCGTTCGACGACGTCAGCGACCTGGGAGGCCGCGACGTCGTCGCACAATGCGGCGATGACCTGCGGGGCGCCCTTGCTGACCCTAAACGTCTGATCGTCGGCGTCGCGCACGAGCGCTTCGGTTCGTTTGCTTACCGGGTCGAAGGGAATGAATTCCTCCACCTGCACCGGCGGTCGTCGGCCCGCGGCCGCTATCACGGCCAGGTCGATGAGGTCGTTGTCTTCGGCGCGCGAGGCCAATGCGGCGACCGTCAGCAGCTCGTCGTCGGAGGAACCGTGGACGGCCCAGCGGGCGGCCACCGCCAAACGGTTTTGGGTCAGGGTGCCGGTTTTGTCCGAGCACAACAGGTCGATGCCGCCGAGTTCCTCGACCGCGGGCAGGTGGCTGACCACGGCCTGTTGGCGCGCCAGCTGGCGCGCGCCGATGGCCATGGTCACCGACAGCACCGCCGGCAACGCCACCGGGATCGACGCGATCGTGACCACCAGAGCGAACTCGAGGGTCTGCAGCACGGGATTGCCCCGGACCAGCGAGACCGCAACCACCAACGTCACCAACGAAACCGCGATCACGATCAGATAATTGGCAATGCGCAATACCGCGCGCTGAAAATGGCTGACCGTCCCCGCGGTCTCCACCAGCGCGGTGGTCTTTCCCATGTACGAGGCCGCGCCGGTGGTACACACCAGCGCGTCGGCCTCACCGCGCACCAGCACTGAGCCGGAATACAGGCTCTCCCCCAGCGCGCGACTCACAGCCAGCGACTCGCCGGTCAGCGCTGACTGATCCACCTCGAGCGTGACGTCGTCGAGCACCCGCAGATCGGCGGGCACCACATCACCGAGCCGCACTCGCACCACGTCGCCGGGCACCAACTCGCGTGCCGCGACCGTCACCCACGCGCCGTCGCGCAACACCCGCGCCGAGGTAGCCAGCCGCTGCTTGAGCGCGGCGATCGCGTTGGCCGCCTGGTGCTCCTCGGAGAAAGCCACCAGCCCGTTCATCGCCAAGAGCACCCCGATGATCACCGCGTCGGTCCAATGCCGAGCGGCCACCGACAATGCCAGCGCGACCTCGATCATCCACGGGATCGGCGCCCAGAAATAACCCAAGAACTCCAGCACCGGATTGCGGTGGCGCTCAACGATCTCATTGGGCCCGTAGCGTTGCAGCCGCGACCGCGCCTGCGCCGACGTCAATCCCTGCGCCGAGCTGCCCAGTTCACCCAACGCCTGCGGCAGCGGCATGCTCGCCAAATCCTCATTGGTCTGCACGGCGAACTCCTTCGGCTCCGGTACGCCGATTCCACTCTGGTACCAAGCGCGGAAGTTGGCGAGCCGGATCGTCGCCCGATGTGTGAAAGCCGTTCGAGGCCATGCTGATTACCGCCGCTTGATCGCTACGTCGCCGCGACCGTCCTGGCGACGTCGCGATTCACCTCAAACTTCTGCCCGAGGGACGAACCGGACGAAGGGCAGGTTCTCGCCGACGGCGCGGAAGTCCGCGTCCGATCCGTCGACGGAGAATCCGAGCACGCGCGGGAGCACGAACTTGGCCGCCGCGCGATGCCGGGACGCATAGCGGACAAAGACTCGCGCCCCTTCCTCCGTGTCGAGCGGTGTGGCGGTGACGGGTATCGTTCGCGTCCCCACTTGGATGCTGACGTCGGGGTTGCGCAGGATGTTGCGGTACCACGCGGCCCCAGGCCCCCAGCCCGAGGCGACGACATAGTTGTCGCCCTCGCGCTCGGCGACCTCGAGGACGGTCTGGCGGGGCTTGCCCGAGACGCGCCCGGTGTGGTTGAGCAGCAGCAGGCGGCTGCCGAACAGCCACCCGAACCCGAGCCGATAAAGGTGGATCGGCACCCGGAAAAGGAACCGGGTCAGTCCCGTCGGTGACTGAATGTTCTTGACGATCTTCATGATTGGCCACCTCCACGGCGCGCACTACAATAGATAACTGCAATTATTGCATATTGCAATTGTCGTGAGTAGGTGCGTCTCGCGCTACGCGTTGGGCTGCAGGAACTCCGTGGAGGCCAGCTGACCGCCGGCCTGCAGCCACGCCCCCACCACGCCGGGGGCATCGCGGTTGGGGTTGTAGATGTCTTCCTCGCTGGAGAACAGGCCGTTGCCGGCGTACACGAGCCGAGTCCAGTTGGGGAACCAGAACGGCTCGCCGTCCGGGTCGGTCGGGTGGTCGAGCAGGTTCTTGATCATGATGACAACGGCGTCGTTGTCGTCGTCGTAGGCGATCCAGTCGCTGGGAAAGCGCATGTGCGGGAACGGGGCCATCACCGCGACGATCCAGTCGCGCACCGCCTCGCGGCCGTGAAAGACGCCGTAGTGATGCTCGGTGTAGACGACGTCCTCGGTGAAGAGATCGGCGAACGGCCGCCAGTCGCCCGAGGCGCTGCAACCCTCGGCGACTTTCGTGTAGTTGTCGACGGCTCGCTCGATTTCTGCCCTGGTGAATTTGCCCATGTCGGACACACTAGAACGTGTTTTTGTTGAAGGCGACGCTTTGAATGGGGATATGCGATGAGTGTGCTGGACCTGTTTGACTTGCGCGGCAAGAGAGCTCTGGTGACCGGGGGGTCCAGCGGCATCGGCAAGGAGGTGGCGCTTGCCTACGTTCAGGCCGGGGCCGAAGTGGCAATCGCGGCAAGGCATTCCGACGTCTTGACCGAGGTCGCCCAAGAGCTCACCGCGGGGGGCGGCCGGGTCGTGCCCATCGGTTGCGACGTGACGCGGCCCGAGCAGGTCGACGCGATGCTGGACCGGGCGACCGCGGAGTTGGGCGGCCTCGACATAGCTGTCTGCAACGCCGGAATCGTCTCCGACACCCCGATGCTCGAGATGCCGCCGGAAGAATTCCAGCGCATCCAGGACACCAATGTGACCGGCGTCTTCCTCACCGCCCAGGCGGCGGCCCGGGCGATGGTGCGGCAAGGGCAGGGCGGGTCCATCATCACCACCGCGTCGATGTCGGGCCACATCATCAACATCCCGCAGCGGGTGGGCCACTACTGCGCCTCCAAGGCGGCGGTCATTCACCTGACCAAGGCCATGGCCGTCGAGTTCGCGCCGCACAAGATCCGGGTCAACAGCGTCAGCCCGGGCTACATCCTCACCGAGCTTGTCGAACCGCTCGCGCACTATCACGCGCAGTGGGAACCGAAAATACCGCTGGGCCGCTTGGGCCGGCCCGAAGAACTCGCCGGCCTGTACCTGTACCTGGCCAGCGAGGCGTCCAGCTACATGACCGGTTCGGACGTCGTGATCGACGGCGGCTACTGCTGCCCCTGAGGCGGGCTCAACCGACGGCGAACGGGCGACCGAACCGGGTCCGCACACCGGGCGAAAACAGTGGGCGCAGGCGCTCGCCGGCGGGGCGCACCCCGCTCGCGCCGAGCAGGTCGTCGCTGAGCTCGACGATCTCGGCGCGGCGAAACGGCCACGGCTCGTGCTCGTTCGGCACCCACCAGGTCCGGCCGGCCTTGCGGGTATGCGCGCCCCAGCGGGCGGTCAGCCACACCTCCAGCGGCGTCGGCTCGACCGCCTCCCCGACGGCGACCGTCAGCCGGCTGCGCAGGCCGCGCCGCGGCCGGCGGCGCACGCTGTCGTAGGTGATCTGCTCGCCACGCCGCGTCACCCGCATCCGCGACCAGACGTAGGGCACGCCGAGCGCCATCCGGATTACCGGCACGACGGCCAGGCGGGACGTTTCCAGCGACCGGAACAAAACGCCGTGCCGCCCGGCGTCGTCGATCGAGTACAGCCGGACGTTAGTTTCTGCGAAGCCGCCGAAATACGGCAACGGGAACGCGGTGCCGATCTTGGTGCTGGTCAACACGAACGGGATCAGCCCGACGTAGGTCATCCCGTCGGCGAACACGTCCGGCCTGGTTCCGGGCGGGTAGAAGCGTTCGACGCTCCCGGGGCGCACCGGCCAATGGACGAACGTCAGGTCGTCCCAGCGCTGCTCGAACGTGACGGGGCCGGGCAACGGGGGCGGCGCGATCGGGTACCCGACGAGACCTGATTGCGCGTCCGGCAGGTCCGGTATGGCGGCCATTCGATCATCGTTGCATGGGTTCGCCGACAGCAATGCCCGAATCGGCGACGACGGGTCCGCCGACCAATTTTCTGGAAACATTTTGTCATTTGCGGCCTAAAGTGTCCATTACGCGGCCGACTTCATATGGCCGGTCGCCCAAATGGGTAATGGAGCGCAAATGAAGATCACCACGTTGATAACGACCGCAGTGGCGATCGTTGGGATGGCGACGATCGCTTTCATCAGTGCACCGATTGCGAAGTCGGCCTACCCCGTCACCGGCAAACTCGGTAGCGAATTGACGATGACCGACTCCGTGGGTCAGGTGCAGCTCGGCTGGACGGTCGGCGACCTAAAATCCAGCACCGACACCATTCCGAGCTATCCGGTGGCGGGCCAGCTCTGGGAAGCCACCGCGACCGTCAAGGCGATCAGCGGCCCGGTCACCCCCGCCATTTCGCAGTTCAATGCGCGGACCGCCAGCGGCGTTAACTACCGGGTCCTGTGGCAAGCCGCCGGTCCGAATACCATCAGCGGAGCGACTATCCCGCAGGGCGCACAAGCGACCGGCAAAATCTATTTCGACGTCACGGGCCCGTCGCCGACCATAGTCGCGATGAACAATGGCATGGAAGATCTGCTGGTCTGGGGTCCGTAATAGATTAGACCGGCGGCCTACGAGCCGCTGATAATCCACTGTCGGGCTTGCTCGACCTGCCCGGCGGGGAAATGCCGGATCTCGGCCGAGACGAAGTGTGAGCCGAGGTGCTCGGCAACGTCCGCGACGTGCGAGTCGGTGACGACCGCGACCTTCTTGATGTGCTTTTGGTGATCCCGCACGAAGCGGAAGTGGGTGACCATCGCCCCGAAACTGTTCCAGCCCGGGAACGACGGCGCGCTGATGATGAGACCGGAAAGGTCGCCGTTGGCCTCGATCTGGGGGTCGACGGCCTGGGCGAGCTCGACGAAGTCGTCCTTGTCGAGCGCGGATTCCGGGTGCACCAGCAGGATGTTGTGCTCGCTGTCCAACTCGTGATCGATCATGCAGTCATGATCGCCTCGGCGGCGCGCATCGATAAGAGCAGAAAGTCATCCCTCCAGCTGACCGGAGATCCCGCGCTCGATGCTGGCCCGCGTCGTGGACGGCAAGACGAGGAGACCGTCGAGCTCTTTGCCGGCCAGGTCGAACGCCTTCTGGCGTTCCTGCGGCGACGCGGCGGGGTCCGACGCCACCCGTAACAGGCTCTGGGCGCGCGCGATCCGCTGCTGGGCTTCCCGGGAGAAGTCGCTGCGGCGTTTGCGGATCGCCTCGGCCTCGGCGACGTTGAACGCGGTCACGTAGTCCTCGACCGCGGTTTGATACTGCGTCGCCGCCTCCCGGTCATCCAGGAGGTCTTCGGCTTTGACGGGGCGTAAGAAGTCCGCCCGCAGCTTGGCTTTGTGGAAGCCGACCGTGAGCGGGTCGCGCATGTCGGTCATCAGCGGGAAGTCGAGGAGCTTGGCGACGTCGAGTTCGTACTCGAGCCATCGGGCGTCGGTGCGGCCGTGCTCCTCAATGATGCGTCGTAGCGAACGCCATTGCGCCGCTTGGTTATTGACGATGCGGTCGGCCGGCATGCTCGCGGCCTCGGCCGGTCGATCGAGTTCGTGGCGCTGTTCGGCGCGGCGCCTGTTGGCGCCGAACGCCCGCACCGCCGCGATGACCATGCCCGTCAGCGGCAGGATCACGATCAGGAGCTCGGCCAGGCGGATTAGCAAACCCACACCGCCAGGATGCCAGCTAGCGCACGCCTAGTGTGCCGCCGAGGTATTCGGCGCGGCAGGCCCGCCGGGCCAGTTTTCCGCTGGTGGTGCGCGGGATGGCGCCGGCCGGCAGGAAACGCACGTCGGAGACCGCCACGCCATGACGACGTGCCACCGCGTCCTGGATCGCCTCGATCGCCGGCTGCGGATCGTCGCGGCTGGTGCCGGCGGCGCGTTCGGCGATCAGGACGAGGCGTTCGTCGCCGTCCGCCGGGACGGCGAACGCGGCGACGTATCCGCGCCGCACCATCGGCGAGGTTTCGGCGGCGGTGGCCTCGATGTCTTGCGGATAGTGGTTGCGCCCCGCGATGGTGATCAGGTCCGCGATGCGGCCGGTCACGTAGATCTCGCCGTCGAGGTAGACGGCCAGATCCCCCGTCCGCAACCAGGTTCGTTCGGCCGACGAGCCCTCCGCGTGGCTGCCCTCGGCCAGCCGCGATTGCAGCTTGGCGCCAAAGGCCAGCTGGGTTTCCTCGGGCTGCCCCCAGTAGCCGCGACCGACGTTGTCGCCCTGCAGCCAGACCTCGCCGACCTCACCGTCGGGCAGCTCGGATCCGCTGTCGGGGTCGACGATCACCGCCCACAGGCTGCGGGCGACCCGGCCGCAGGACACCTGCGCCACGGCGTTCGGGGCGTCCGCGTCGACGCGCACCGCGTGACCGGCGCTCAATTGTTCGCGGTCGAGATACGCGACGGATGCCTCGGCGGAGGCATCGATGGTGGCGATGAGCAGCGTCGCCTCCGCGATGCCGTAGGAGGGCTTGAACGCCGTGCGCGGCAATCCGTACGGGGCGAAGGCCTTGTTGAACGTCCGGATCGCGTCGATGCTGACCGGTTCGGAACCGATGATCATCACCACGTTGCGCAGGTCGACGTCGTCGCCGGGCGCGGGCAGGCCGCGCTGCGCGGTCCACTCGTAGGCGAAGTTCGGCGCCGCGGTCACCACCCGGCCCTGCTTCGACCCGGCGGACAGGGCGTGGATCCAGCGCAGCGGCCTGCGGACGAAGGCGGTCGGCGCCATCAGCGTCGAGTGCCCGCCGTACACCGCGGGAAAGCCGATCATCGACAGACCCATGTCGTGGTAGAGGGGTAACCAACTGACGCCGTGGGTGTTTCGGTCCAGCAGGTCGATCGAGAGGATCATCTGCACGAGGTTGGTGCCGACCGCCCGGTGGGTGATCTCCACGCCGACCGGTGGCCGCGTCGAACCCGAGGTGTACTGCAGGTGCGACACGCGGTCCGTGTCCAGCTCGACGGGGACGAACAGCTCCCCCGCCGAGTCGGCGATCTCGTCGATGACGATCAGGTGCGGCTTGCGCAGGTCCGGCAGGCTTTCCAGAAATTTCTCGACCGCCTCTTTCGCCGCCGCCGTCGTGAGCACCGCGGCGGGTTGGGAGTCGCGAAGCGCGGTCTGCAGCCGTTCGGCGTGCCCCGGCAGCTCGGGTGCGAACAGCGGCACCGCGATGGCGCCGGCTTTGATCGCGGCGTAGAAGCCGGCGACGTAATCGATGCCCTGCGGCGCCAGAATCGCCACCCGATCGCCCTCGGCGGCGAATTGCTGCACCCGCGCGGCGATGGCCTGCAGCCGGACCCCCAGTTGGGTCCAGGTCACTTCGAAGGTGTGGCCCTCGGAGCGGGCATAGTCCAGGTAGCGATATGCCACGGCGTCACCGACATTGGCGATGTTGCGATCGATGAGCGATATCAGGGTGGTGCCCGGCGGCAACGCGACGCCGCCGTCGGCGTCCAGGCAGTCCTCTATCAGGAGCAGGCCTTTCGGAGCCGCGGCGTCGTGGCGGGTACCGCAATCCATAAGCGCAGTCTAGGGGCCCGGCCGGGCGGACCCGGGATGCCGGGTCGGCCACGGGCGGGGCGCCGCGCGGCGCCGCCGCGAACCCCGTTCGCGTCTAACCGAGGCCGGCTCGGCGGCCGAACAGGGCGAGTAGCTGGTCACTTGGGGTGGCGTTCGGGGGCGCCGCCAGCGGCGCGGCGAACACGCGCCCGGCCAGTCCCGCCTCGGCGAGGGGTGGCGAAACCCACAGCAGCGCCGAGGCGACTTCCGGGGGAATGGGCCGATCGGTGTTGCACGCCTGGGCGATATCCCACGCGTGCAGCACCATCTCGATCGCCCCCACGTAGACAACGACTTTGGCGGGAATCGCGCGGCCGCGGATTACGCACGGCCGGCCCGCGGTCCGTGTCGTGGTGCACGCGAGCAGAAGGTCGACGATGCCGACCCGCAACGCGGCGACGGGGTCGGACGCATCCGCGTCGGCGGCCGCCCGCTCGGACCCCCGGTCGGGGTCGCGCGCCGCCAGCACGTCGGCGACGTCGGCCAGCGAGGTGCGCACGTGCCAGAGCAGGCGACGCAGGTCCCAGTCCGCGCAGGGCGTCGGCGCCGACAGGTCGGCGTCGCGAACCAAGAGGAGGTTGCCGAACAGATACCGGGTCGCCTCGGCCAGGACGGGCAGTTCATCGGACACGGCCCGGGCCCTCACCCCGCGAGCGTCTCGGGCAGCCCGAACTTGGCGACCAGCGTTGCGTCGTTGAAGGCGACGATGCGTGAGATGCGACCGTCGACCAGCGACAGCACGTCCAGGCCGTGAGCCTGGAAGGAACCGTCCGGCCCCCGCCGGTACATGGCGAATGCCGGGGCGCCGTTGGCGCGGGTGTAGGTCAGCCGCCACTGATCCGGCGTGTGCAGCACCACCCGGGCCAGGAAGTCGCGCACCACATCCCGCCCGCTGAACCACGTTGGGATGGGCGGCATTTCGAGCTCGACGTCGGCGCGGAGCAGTTCGGCCAGCCCGTCGACGTCGGCGTGCTCGAAGGCGGCCATGTAGCGGTTGAGCACGCCGCGCAGCTCGGGTTCGGCGGGTTCGCCGAGCTCGTCCAGCGTCGGGCCGGCCTCGGCCAGGCGAGCACGGGCGCGTTGCAGGGCGCTGTTGACCGCCGCCGTGGACGTCTCCAATATCTCGGCGACTTCGCTGGCCTGCCAACCCAATACGTCGCGCAGCACCAGAACGGCGCGCTGCAACGACGACAGATGTTGCAGCGCGGCGACGAACGCCAACCGGACGCTGCTGCGCAACGACACGACCGCGGCGGGATCGTCGGTGGCGCCGTACAGCAGGCTATCCGGCGCGGGTTGCAACCATGGGATGTCCGATTTCGCCGGGGCCAGCACGGTCGTCGCACTGTCGGCCGGGGCGCCCAGCCCGGACGGCAGCGGACGCCGCTGGCGCGTCTGCAACGCGTTCAGGTAGGTGTTCGTCGCAATCTTGTAGAGCCACAACCGAACCGACGAGCGGCCCTCGAACCTCTCGTAGGCCTGCCACGCGCGAAGGTAGGTGTCCTGCACCAGATCCTCGCACTCGTCGACGGATCCGATCATGCGATAGCAATACGCCCGCAACTCAGGCCGATACTGTTCGGCGACTTGCGCGAAATCGTCGACGCTGGCGTCCGGCACGGCCGACAGCCTTTCAGGACTCCCGGCGCGACGGCCGGGGATCGCTGGGATCGTGCTCGCCCGGCTCGGGGTCTTCCCACCATTGGGCCGGCTGATCGCCGTACGCGTCGTGCCAGTTCCACCACGCGTACGCGGGTCCCTGCGGATAGCCTTCCGGGGAGTCCTCCCAATCCTCCTGGCGCCCAAGGGCGGTCATGTCCAGATAACTCCAGGTAGTACCCAGCGCCTCGTCGCCGCGGTTGTTGATGAAGTACGTGCGGAACACCCGCTCGCCGTCGCGGATGAACGCGTTGGTGCCGTGCCACTCGTCGACCCCGAAGTCGCGGTCGAAGTCGTCGGTGATCGTGTACCACGGCATCCGCCACCCCATCCGAGCCTTCACCCGCTCGATGTCCGGTTGGCCGGCGCGGGAGGCGAACACCAGGGTGGTGCTGCGGGCGTTGAGATGCGCCAGGTTGCCGATGTGATCGGCGATCATCGAACAGCCGCGGCACGCGTGCTCGGGCCAGCCGTCCACCCCCGGCTCCAGGAACGCCCGGTAGACAACCAGCTGCCGCCGGCCCGCGAACAGGTCCAGCAGGCTCACCCTGCCTTCCGGGCCGTCGAACCGGTACGGCTTGTCCACCTCCAGCCACGGCATCCGCCGGCGCTGGGCGGCCAGCGCGTCGCGCGCCCGGACCACCTCTTTCTCCTTGACCAGCAGCCGCTGCCGCGCGGCCTCCCAGTCCTGCGCCGATACGATCGGGGGCGTCTGCATGTTCATGTCCGGCCTTTCGGTTGTCGTTTAACGGTTTTCAGGCGATCTTCTGCAGGCCGGCGCCGGTCAGCAGATAGCCCGCGGCGACGGCGTCGGTGTCGGACTGCACCAGCTCCACGACGGCCGCGCCGGCCGCCTGCGGGCTGACCAGCTCGCCGAGCTGCTTGACGTACTCCTCCTCGGACTGGCCCTCGCGGGCCGCGTACGCCTGAACGGCGGGGCGGCCGAGTCCGGTCAGCGGGGTGATGCGCGGCATCAGTGCGGTGAAGGTGATGCCCAGACCGGCGCGGTTCGCCTCGTCCTGGGCATAGCCGGTGATAAAGCGTTGCGTCGCTTTGGCGCCGGCGTACCCGCCGCTGAGCGGTGATCCCGCCAGGGCGGCACCGCTGCTGAAAACCACCACCCGACTGCCGGGCCGCAGCGGCCGCAACAGGGCCTCGCGCAGCCAATGAAAGGCGATGCGCACGTCGGTGTTCCAATTGGCCGAGAACGTCTCCCAGGTGTGGTGCTGAAGCGGGCGGGGCAACGGGCTTGCCCCGGCCACCAGCACCAGAACCTGTGGGTCGTATCGATCCAGCAGGGTGCCGGCCGCCGACGCATCGGTGCCGTCGGCGACGACCGCTTCGATGCTGCCGGCGCCATTGGCCGGGTTGGGGAACGTCGTTGCGGTGCGGGACACGGCGACGACCGAGGCGCCGGCTTCGGCCGCGGCCGTCGCGATGCCGCGGCCCAGGCCCCGGCTTGCGCCCACGATGAGTGCGGTCTGGCCGGATAGGTTGTTCATCTTGTCCTCCTGGTGATGGTGTTATGCGGGGGTCGCTGTCGCAAGCAGTTGGGCGTACTGGCGTTCCAATTCCTTGGCGGGCGTGCTGTCCCAGCCCCGGGCGATGGATTGCGAGATCGGATCGGGGAAGATGTCCAGTTCGCCGCGGTGCAGCGCGTCGAAGACGGCCGCCGCGACCGAGCGCGGGGTGGCCTTCGGGATGTCGAGTTCGCGACTCATGTCGGTGTCCACCGGGCCGGTGAAGACCGCGAAAACCCGCACGCCCTGGGGGCCCAGGACGGCCCGCAGCGACTGGGTGAGGTTCAACGCGGCCGCCTTGGACACCGAGTACGCCGGAATGATCGGCAACGGCGCCAGCGCGTTGACCGACAGGTTGTTGATCACCGCTCCCCCGGAACGAATCAGCGCCGGCAGGAACGCCCGGGTCACCGCATGGGTGCCGAACAGGTTCACGGCGAGGTGCCGTTCCAGTATCGCGGGATCGGTCAGGTCGTCGTATTGCGCGATGCCGGCGTTGTTGATCAGCACGTCGAGCGATTCCACCGTCGCGGCGGCCGCGCGGATCTGTTCGGCGTCGGTCACGTCGAGCGCGACCGGGACCACCCGCTCGTCGGGAAAGGAGGAACCGTCTCGCGTGCCCGCGTACACCCGGCGGGCCCCCCGGCGGAGGGCCTCCTCCACGAGGGCCCTACCGATGCCGCGGTTGGCGCCCGTGACCAAGACCGATTTGTCCGCGACTGTGTCCTCTGCCGTGTCCACTGCCAACCCCATGACAAACCCCTCTCAAGTGAAAAGCCCCCGCACGAGGTGCGGGGGCGTCGATGGTGAGCCGATCGAATCCGATCGAACTACAGATATAGACAGGTTCCGTCGCCGAAACTCATCGCAATGTCGGACCCAGATTTCGGCGCCGGGCACGCGGGCGGCCGGCGGCTTCTGGCAATCGCGGTTGTCATCGCCGACGGGGTTCGGTTAATTCACCCGGCGGCAACAAAATTGGGGTTGCCTTAGGCGGGGTTTTGCGAACGGGGAGATTTAGGGGAACCAGATGACCACAACACAGCGTCGACCGGTGCAACGACGCGGCTTGATCCAGGGCCTGACGGAGTTGTGCGTCCGTTATGTCGAACGCCTGATGCCCGACCCCTATCTGTTCGCGGTCATCCTCACGCTCATCGTCGTCGCGCTCGTCGCGGTGCTCGTCCGGGGAGCGACGGCCTCCGGCATTCTCAAGGCGTGGTACGGCGGAGTGTGGGGACCGCAGAACATCTTCACCTTCGCGTTCCAGATGGTGCTCGTGCTGGTGACGGGGTACACGCTGGCCGAGGCGCCCGCGCTCAAGCGAGCCATCGTCCGTCTCGCGAGCAAGCCGACCAACCAGGTCCAGGGTGCGCTGCTGTGCTTTGCGGTCAGCACCGTCTTCTCCCTGCTCAACTGGGGACTCGGCCTGGTGGCGGGCGCTCTGGTGGCGCGCCAGGTCGCGAAGCGCCTGCGGGGGGCGCATTTCGGCTACCTGATCGCGACCGGGTTCATGGGCTACCTCGTCTGGACGCAGGGGCTGTCGTCGTCGATCGCGCTCGCCAACACCGACACGACGAGCCCGATCAACGTCATCCACAAGATCACCGGCAGGACCGTGCCGTTGGCGCTGACGGTTTTCCAGCCCTACAACTGGATCGCCGTGATCACCGTGGTCGCGCTGCTCGCCGTCGCGATCTGGCGGATGGAGCCCAGGCAGGGTCTCGAGCCCGATCCGGCGGTCTTCGACGAGGAGCCGGAGCCGCCCGCGCCCAGCGGCAAGCAGACGGTCGCCGAGTGGTTGGAAAACCTGTGGATTCTCAACGTC
Source organism: Mycobacterium sp. NGS69 (assembly GCF_059812165.1). NCBI lineage: Bacteria > Bacillati > Actinomycetota > Actinomycetes > Mycobacteriales > Mycobacteriaceae > Mycobacterium > Mycobacterium sp. NGS69. Next base: position 207,739 of record NZ_JCALCD010000007.1, on the reverse strand, counting down.
ATCGTCTTCGTCGCGGGCATCGCGTACTTCGTGCTGAGCGGGTTCGCGCTGAACATCTCGTCGATGATCATGCTGTTCACCATCACCAGCGCCCTGCTGCACCGGACGCCGATCCGTTTCATCCGCGCGTTTTCCGGCGCCGCGAAGGTGTCCGGCCCGCTGCTGCTGCAGTATCCCCTGTATGGCGGGATCGTCGGCCTGTTGGGTTATCTGCCCACCGGATCGGGCAAGGCGCTGCAGACGGTGCTGGCCGAGGCGCTGGTGCGCGGCGCCGATCAGTACACGCTGCCGTTCCTGACGTTCGTGGGGTCGGTCATCATCTCGTTGTTCGTGCCGTCCGGCGGCGGGCACTGGGCGGTGCAGGGACCGATCGCCGTCGACTCGGCGTTGGCCATCGGTCAACACTCGCCGGCATACCTCGGGCTGACCTCGATGTCGGTCGCGGTCGGCGAGGGTGTCGCGAACATGATTCAGCCGTTCTGGCTGCTGCCGGTGCTCGCCATCGCCAAGCTGAATGTCCGTCAGGTGATGGGCTTTACGGTGATCGCCTTCCTCGTCGGCTTCGCGGTCGCCAGCGCCATGGTCCTCATCGCGCCATATGTCATCTGACGCGCCCGCCGGATCCCCCACGGCGCGGGTCCGCGCCGCGTATCGGCGCCTAGCACAGGCCGACCGCCCCGAAATCTGGATCACGTTGCGCGAACAGGACGACGTCCTCGCCGACGCCCGCGCGGTCGAGCGACGGCTCGCCGCGGGCGAGAGCCTGGCCCTGGCGGGACTGGTGGTCGCAGTCAAGGACAACATCGACGTGGCGGGCCTGCCGACCACGGCCGCGTGCCCCGGATTCGCCTACCTGCCCGCAGCCACCGCGGCCGCCGTGGATCGGCTCCGCGGCGCCGGGGCTGTCGTGCTGGGCAAGACGAACCTCGACCAATTCGGGACCGGCCTGGTCGGCACCCGGACTCCCCATGGCGCGGTGCGCAATTCGCGCCATCCCCACCTGGTCGCCGGGGGCTCCAGTTCGGGTTCCGCCGTCGCGGTCGCGCTGGGCATCGCCGACGTCGGCATCGGCACCGACACCGCGGGCTCCGTCCGGGTACCGGCCGCGCTCAACGGGATCGTCGGCATCAAACCCACGCTCGGCATCATCCCCACCCACGGGGTCGTTCCGGCCTGCCCGAGCTTCGACGCCGTCTCGGTGCTCGCGGCGGACCTCCACGTGGCGACCGCTGCGGCGGCGGTGATGGCCGGGTCCGACCGCCGCGATCCCCGCAGCCGCGCCTGGCCGCCCGACGTTCGCCTGGCCGCGCCCGACGCACCTCGCGTGGCGATCCCCGAAGTCGCGAACCTCACCGCGCTCAGCGATGCCTACCGAGACGCGTTCGAGCGCAGCGTGATTCGCGCCGCCGAGGCCGGATTGGGCATCGAACCGGTTGACATCTCGGTCCTGCTAAAGGCGGCCCTACTGCTGTATGACGGCGCGTTCGTCGCCGAACGATACGCCGCCGTGGGCGAATTCCTCGACACTGCGCCCGCGGGCGCGGACCCCCACGTCGCCGCGATCATCACCGCGGGGCGCGCGATCACCGGCCCCGCGTTTGCCGCGGACCTCGACGCGCTGGCCCGCGCACGGGTCGCCGCCGCGGAGCTCCTCACCGGATTTGATGCGCTGCTGCTCCCGACCACCACCGAACACCCCGCACTGGCCGACGTTGCCGCCGAACCGTTCTCGATCAACCGGCGAATGGGCACCTACACCAATTTCTGCAACCTGCTCGACATGGCCGCGGTGGCCGTCCCCGGCGTACCGACGGCCACGGGCGGTCCGTTCGGCGTGACGATCGTCGTGCCCGCGTTCCACGACCAAATCGCCGTCGACATCGCCGCCCGCTTCGGCGGAGTGCCACCCCCGCTTCTGATCGAAAGCGGCTGCGAGGTAGCACTGTTCGATTCGGTACCCTTGCGCCGCCAACTCGAACTGCTGGGCGCCCGCCACGTCGGTCATGCCACCCCCAAGCCCGGACGTGGTGCGCCGTCGCGCGCCGAGGTGTGGCGGGCGTCCGAGGCCGGGCTCGGGCGCCTGCTGGCCGACCTTCGGGCACCCGTAATGCTGAGCGCGATCGAACTCGAGGACGGCCGGACGGTCACTGGGCTCACCGAAAGGAGCTGACCGCCGGCTACATCCACAGTTTGGCCAGCGAGTCGGCCAGGGTTTCGGGGTCTTGCCTGTCGGTGTTGCAGCTGATGGCCAGGGACGTGTTTCGGTCCTTGCTCACACGGAATGCCGTCACGAACCCGGCCCATGCGCCGTCATGATCGAGCGTGCCGTTGCCCATCAAGTAGATTCCGGCTCCGTACCGGTCGGCGCCGCCCGGTTCGGTGGGCACCGCGCCGGCGAGCTGCGCATCCAGGAGCGCGGCGCCGCCCACCCGGCCGGTCCGGTAGTTGTCGGCCCACCCGACCAATTGGCCTGGCGTGGTTTGAATTCCGCCGTCACCGACCTGCTCCCAACGGGGGTCGGTCTCCCGGTACCCGTTACCGCTCTTCTCGTATGAGACGGCCTTCTCGGCAATCGGACCGGTGGGGTCGAGGACCATGGCCAGGCCGAGCGGACCGAAGATCTGTTCGGCGAGGAACTGCGGCAGCGGTTCCCGCGCGACGCGGCGGACGATCTCGCCGAGCAGCAGGTAGTTGGAGTTGGAGTACTCGAATTGGGAACCGGGCTGAAATTCCAGCTTCGGCACGGCGACCAGCGCCCGCATGGCCTCGTCCTCGGTGGTGCGGTCGCCGAGCTGATAACCCTGCGCCTCGAGCAGCCCGACATATTCGGGGATTCCGCTCGTCTGGTGCATCAGCTGCCCGACGGTGACGGTGGTGGACCACGTCGGCAGCTCGGGGATGTAGCGGGACACGGGGTCGCCGAGGGCCGGTTTGCCGGCGGCGACGAGCAAGAGGAGCCCGGTCGCGGTGAACTGTTTGGACACCGAGGCGATGTCGAACACCGTGTGCGCGGTGATGGCCGCACCGTTCGACATGTCGGCGACGCCGCGAACGCCCGTCCACACCACCTTTCCCTTGACGCCGACCGCGGCCGAGCACCCCGGCGCGCGGGCCTCGATAGCGTCGTCCAGCACGCTCTGGCTGCGGGCCGCCGCGTCGCCGTGATCGGTTGTCGGCGTGGTGGTGGGCGCGGGTCCGCGTCCCCCGGCGCAGGCACCGACCAGCAGCAACACCGCGAGAAACGCGAACCGCCGAGCCATACCGTGAATGATTGCGCTCGGCGCGAGGCCCCGCAGAGAAACGGCGCTTCGAGGTGGTCGAGGTAGGGCTGTCAGCTGTTGCGGCTTGAGTGGTCATTGGTTTGTCGGTGGTTTGCTGTAGGAACGGTGGTGTGAATCTGGCGGGCAACGCGAGGCGGCGTGATGGCAAAGTTCGAGATCGCTGAGGGTTGCACGCTGCAGGCGTTCCGATTCACGCTGGACCCGACCGATGATCAATCGCGGATGTTGGCGCGACATTTCGGTGCCCGGCGTAAGGCGTACAACTGGACTGTCGCGGCCCTGAAAGCCGACATCGAGGCGTGGCACGCCAGCGGGGTAGAGACGGCGAAACCATCGCTTCGGGTATTGCGGAAGCGCTGGAATTCAGTCAAGAACGAGGTGTGCGTCGACGCCGACACTGGCACGGTGTGGTGGAGCGAATGTTCCAAAGAGGCCTATGCCGACGGTATCGGTGGGGCGGTCGACGCCTACTGGAACTGGCAGAGCTCCCGATCAGGCAAACGCGACGGCAAAACAATGGGGTTTCCCCGGTTCAAGAAGAAGGGATGCGACGAGGACCGCGTGACGTTCACGACCGGAGCGATGCGCGTCGAACTTGATCGCCGCCACCTGACGCTTCCGGTAATCGGGACCGTCCGTACGCACGAGAACACGCGCCGGATTGAGCGGCTCATCGCCAAAGGTCGGGCGCGGGTGCTGGCGATCACGGTGCGCCGTAGCGGCACCCGGCTGGACGCGAGTGTTCGGGTCCTCGTGCAGCGTCCGCAGCAACCGAAGGTGGCACACCCCGGTTCACGGGTTGGTGTTGATGTCGGGGTGCGGCGCCTTGCTACGGTAGCCAACGAGGATGGCATGGTGCTTGAACGAGTGCCGAATCCACGGCCACTCGATGCGGCGCTCAAAGAGCTGCGGCACGTCAGCCGTGCCCGTTCGCGCTGCACGAAAGGCTCGCGGCGCTACCGTGAGCGCACCGCGAGGATTTCTCGGCTGCATCGCCGGGTGCATGATGTCCGTACCCACCATCTCCACTGTCTGACAACGCGTTTGGCTAAAACTCACGGCCGCATCGTTGTCGAAGGGCTGGATGCGGCGGGGATGCTGCGGCAGAAGGGATTACCGGGTGCCCGTGCACGTAGGCGGGGCCTGTCAGATGCATCGTTGGGCACACCGCGGCGGCACCTCGCCTATAAGACGGGCTGGTACGGGTCGATACTGCTGGTCGCCGACCGGTGGTTCCCGTCGTCGAAGACGTGTCACTCTTGCGGCCATGTGCAGGACATCGGCTGGGAAGGAAAGTGGCAATGTGGCGGCTGTTCGATGACGCACCAGCGTGATGACAATGCCGCCGTGAACCTTGCACGCTACGAGGAAACACCTAGCGTCGTCGGCCTAGTTGGGGCCGCCGTCAAGCGTGGAGCCGACCATAAGACCGGGCGCCGCCCGGCCGGTGGCCGTGAAGCGCGGAAGGGACGCAGCCGCAAGGCTGCCGAACAACCCCGAGACGGGGTGCAAGTCGCGTGACCACTAAAATCACTGACTTGCAACGGTACGCGGCAGTGCCATCCGGGTCACTCAGCGATCTTCAGGGAGTCGGGATGTCGGGTCGTAAGTTCTCGTTCGAGATCAACCGGACCAGCAGCGCGCCCGCGGCCACCTTGTTCCGGCTGGTGGCCGACGGTGCCAACTGGTCAAAGTGGGCCAAGCCGATCGTCCTTCAGTCGAGTTGGGCGCGTCAGGGGGATCCCGCGCCGGGCGGCGTCGGATCCATCCGCAAGGTGGGCATGTGGCCCTTGCTCGTGCAGGAGGAAACCGTCGCCTACGAGCAGGATCACCGCCACGCCTACAAGCTGGTCGGCCCGCCCAGCCCCGCCAAGGATTACTCCGGTGAGGTCATCTTCACCCCGAATCCTGCCGGTGGCACCGACATTCGCTGGACCGGCGAGTTCGTCGAGGGAGTTCCCGGGACGGGTCCGATGATGCGGGCGGCCATGGGCGGCGCGGTCCGGTTCTTCGCGGGCCGGCTGGTGAAGGCGGCCGAGCGCGAATCGCACGGCGGACGATAGCGATTGCCATGGCGCGCAAGGCCTTTCGATCTGGTTAGGGATTGTTGGCCTGCTGCTCGGTGAGCTGGGCCTGCTGCATGTCCTGTAGGAACTGCTGCTGGGCCGCTTCGTTTTGCTGCTCGGCCTGCTGCATGGACTGTTGCATCTGCTGCAGCGCGAGCTGTTCCTGTTCCTGAGCCCAGTCGTCGTCGCCGTCGGTGGCGAAGCCCCCGAAGGGACCGCTGGCGGGGGCCGGCAGGACCAGGTCCGTCAGGCGCACGGACGCGGGCGCCGTGTGCGTATCGGGGCGCGCGGCGTCGAACAATGCGATCATCGCCAGGATCGCGGCCCCGGCCAATACCAGCCGCACCATTCGTAGTCGCCGGCGCCGATCGGGGGCGGTGGTTGCCATCCCTCAGGTATCTGCCCTGTCGCTAGCCGCAGGCTGAGAAGGGGCTGTCGCTCGCATATGAGATCGAGCTGGACATCGAAAAGGTTTAAAACGAGACACGGGGGGCCAAATACTAAGGGCGTCGTGTTTGGTTTTGCCCTGCACGTCGGTCGCTTCGATGAGGTGAACGAATGAAACGATTCGTTATTTTCGGCATAGCGGCCGCCGCCTGGCTAGTTCTGAGCGTTCCCGTGGCCCAGGCGGATATCGGCGGAAACGTCCCCGGCCCCGGCTTGTGCGACTACCCCGGTGTGGGCGGATCGGGCATGGACATGGGGGCCTATCACTACTGGTGCGACTTCCCGGTGGAGGAGAACGGTAGTCACTGGCACTGCGAGTACGGCGGCGGCGCCGTGCAGGGGGTCGGCGGCGTCAACATCCTCATCTTCAGCGCCTCGGTCATCACTCCGCTGGGCGTTCTGGAGGGTTCGTGTTCGTTCCGCTGCCCGGACGGCGCGCTGTCGGCCGCGCCGAACCCGCCCGGCGCCTGGAAAAACGCGCTTCACCCGAAGAAATGCGTTCCGGTGGAAGTGGCGCCGACGTCCGAACCGAACACCGGGCTGCCGCCCTGGCCGGGCCAGCTTCCCGGGGTAACGAACCCGGCGACCCCCAACCCGGTGACGACGGAAAACCCTTAGCCGCTTTTCTCGCTTTCATACTTCTTGGTCATGTGCTCGACGGCCTGCAGCTGAGACTGCGCGAGGCCCTCGCGCACCTGCCCGGCGCGCGCGGCGGCGTCCAGCGTCGGCTGCGCCTGACCCTGGAAGTGTGGAATCACCTCGGCGGCGAACAGCTCGGCGGACCGCTTGGTGGCGGCGGGGTTGGCCCACTCGTGGCCCATCTGCAGGAAGCAGCCGAATCCACCGGATTGGTCCCAGAGCCGCTGCACCTGGGCCCGCGCCCGTTCGGGCGTGCCGATCACGCCGGCCCCGCTCTCGTTGATGATGTCGATCATCTCGTCGAGCTGCTCCCCCGGCATGGTCATCTGCGGGAAGGCCGCTACCTTCTGGAAGTAGTTGAACCACGACTCGATGCCGAATTTCACGTCGGCGCGGGCCTGCTCGTCCGTCTCGGCGATGTGCATCGGCCCGACCAGGCTCCAGTCCTTGCGGTCGACCTGCGTGCCGAAGGCCGCGGCGCGCTCCTCGACGATGCCCCAGTGGTAGGACAGCGCGTCGAAGCCTTCGACGATCAGCGTCGCCCCGATGGACAGCAGCCCGATGCCGTGCTTGCCGGCCAGCCGCGCCCCGGTCGGCGAGGCGACCGCGGCGACCGCCAGCGGGATCCCGCCGTCGGAGTACGGGGCGAGCTGCAACTTGGCGTCATAGAGCTGGTGCGTAGCGGTTTTCGCGCTCACCGTCTCCCCCGCCAGCAACCGCACGACGATGTCGAGGTTGGTCTCCAGCAGCTCGCGCGTGTCGGTGGGGTTCAGCCCGATCATCCCGGAATCCGTCGGGAGGGAGCCGGGTCCCATCCCGCCGATCACGCGCCCGTGCGTGAGGTGATCCAGCAGCATCAACCGGTCGGCGACCCAGAGCGGGTTGTGATACGCGAGCGAAATGACCCCGGTGCCAAAGCGAATCCGCTTGGCGCGTTCGGCGGCCGCGGCGATGAAGACTTCCGGGGAGCTGATGATCTCGCTGCCCGCCGAGTGATGCTCGCCGATCCAGGCCTCGTCGAAGCCGACCGCGTCGAGGTGCTCGACGAACTCGAGATCGCGCTGCAAAGCCAGCGTCGGATTCGTGCCGGCCCGGTGGAACGGGGCGATGAAATATCCGAACCTGAGCTTGGCCATTGGCGTCCCCTTGCGTCGAGTTGCCCGAACCATAACCCAAGCCGCCGTTGGTTACCGCAAAAGGGCGGACCCCAGATATTGCTCAGCCGGCGGGGCCAGATTCACATGGCCCCACCGGCTTGGGAGCAAGTCCTCGCCGTGGCGATGTTTTAGCCGCCGCCGCAGATGTTGCCGATGCAACCTCCGCCGCCGCCCGGCCCTCCGCCGCCGCCACCGACGCCGGGGATGCTGCCGCTCCCGCCGCCGGGGCCGCCGCCGCCGGTCGGGCCACCGGGAATGCTGCCACCGCCGCCGCCGGGGCCGCCGCCGCCGGTCGGGCCACCGGGGACACCGCCGCCCCCGCCGCCAGGACCACCGCCGCCGGTCGGTCCGCCCGGCGCCGTGGACGGCGCGGGCGCCACGCTGGACGACGGAGTGGTGGTGGTGGATGGCGTCGTGCTGCTGCTGCTCGGCCCCTTACCGCCGCCGCCACATCCGACGGCCAGCACGAGCATCGCCGTGCCGCCGAAAAGCGCGACGGCATTCCTAGCTCCAGATCTCATCGCCAACTCCCCACTCGCGCCACTCTCATGCGGTCCACTTCTCCGTACCCCGGCATTCGCCGTCGCAAACGGGTCGGCCGGCTCAGCAGTCGAGGCCGGACACGCAGGAGGCGAGGGTGGCGGTGTGCACGACGGTGTGGGCCGCGGGCGCGGTTTCGTCGGGTTGTGCCGCCGTCGCAGCGGGCGTACGAATGCGAGCCGAAGCGCATTCCGCGGATGGCGGGCCTGGGCGCCGGGCACGCCGCGACGGCACGGCGCCGCCAGCAAATGCCCGACGGCGCCGCCGCGAGTCGCCCTAGTCTTCCTTGGTGATCAGCTTCCGCAGCGCCACGCGGTCGGCAGCCAGCAGCTCGGCGATGCGTGGGCGGTTCACCTCGGCGACGATGATCTCGCCGACCTCCTGGTAAACCTCGCTGAAGATGCCGTGGGACTTCATCTTCGAGGTCTGATAGAGGTTGTCCTCGGTCGGGGTGACGTAGATGACGGCGTCGGCCTTGAAGCGGTGCACCAGCCAGAGGTGGATCAGGGTCATCAGCCGCTTCTGGCGCAGCTTCTCGGCGAACGTGTTCTGGTCGCGGACCTGAAGGATGCTGCGGCCGTGGCGATCCTTGATGGGGTCGACGACGACGTTGGCCAACTGCTCATCCCCGTTGCCGTAGATGCCGAGTTCCAGCACATCCGAGCCGGCGCGACGCGGCCGCAACTGCACGCGGAGCTTCTCGCCCAGCTGGTAGTGGTCGCTCCAGAGCGTCAACCATTCCTCCAGCAGCTTCTTCGGCACCTCGGTCTGCACCAGGTGCTGATGCTGGGTCGAGCCCTTCCCCATGGCCTTGGTGGTCGCGGTGCGGCCCGAGGAGGCGGCCAGCGCCGCGTCGCTGCGCGGGCCACCCACCAGGGTTTGCGGCGTCCGGTAAGGAGACTCGACCAGGCGCATCTTGCGCTGCAGGCGCGCCAGCGCCAGCATGCCGTCCTGCCGCAGCGCCGTGGCGAACTCCTCGGCGGCGACGCCATCGATCTGGTGGCCGCCGTAGGTGATGAAGTTGAAGACGAAGCCCATCTTGCCGAGCTCGACGGGAAACTGCTTCATCTCCTCATCGGTCATCCCGGTGGTGTCCCAGTTGAACGATGGCGAGAGGTTGTAGGCCAGCATCTGGTCCGGGAACTCGGCGTGGATCGCCTCGGCGAACTGCCGGGCGTCGGCCAGATCCGCTGTCTTGGTTTCCATCCAGAGGATGTCGGCGAACGGCGCCGCCGCGAGCGACTTGGCGATCGCGTACGGAATGCCGCCCCGGACCTGGTAATAGCCCTCGGGAGTCCGCGCAAGCTCTGGGCTCCAGTCGGGCGCGGCGCCCAACTCCCTCGCCTTCTCCCGGGCGGCGTAGTGGGACGTCCGCGCGGCGAACGTCCGCCACTGGTCGGGGGTCATGGTCGCCGGCTCGTCTTCGCGTTCGCCGAAGGCCAGTACTTCGGCAACGGCGTCGCTGTAGGTCATCAGCCCGGCGTCGTCCTCCCAGGCGGCGATGAACCGCGACTCGACCTGATCGAAGAGGTCGTCGATCGAGTCCTTCCCGTTCTCCCGCCAGGTGTTGACGGCGTCGGAGACCACGCCGAGGATCCCTTGCCGTTCCAGCCACGCGTTGGCGATGCCGTACTCGCTGTCGGCGAGGGCATACAAGAGGTGACCGTTCAGCTCCTTGACGCCTAGCTCGTAGAAGCGGCGCATCAGCGCCAGGAAACAGGCCTTGTAGGACGGAATGCCCAGGTTGGTGGCTCCGAGCAGGAACGCCTGGTCGCGCTCGTCGGAGTTGCTGTCGATCAGGTTGGCCGCCTCTGCGTCGGTACGCGCGACGATGATGCCCGGCACCCGCATGACGTCGAGCTGGAAGCGGGCGGCGTTGAGCCGCTTGATCTGTTCGTCGGACGGCACCAGAACCTTGCCGCCCTGATGACCGCACTTCTTGGTGCCCGGACGCTGATCCTCGATGTGGTAACCCGGCACGCCGACCTCGACGAACCGGCGGATCAGGTTGCGCACGTGCGGATCTCCGCCGTGACCGGTGTCGGCGTCGGCAATGATGAACGGCCGGTAGTCATACTGTCTGGCTGTGGCGCGCTGCCGCTTGCTCATCTGTTGCAGCTGGTACTGCTGATTGCGGTCCGCGGTGAGAAGCGCGCGCACCAGGACCGCGGCGTCTTCGGGCACCTGGCTCAGCGGGTAACTGGCGAGGTCCGGCCCGGGGTCTTCGGTGGTGGAGCCCTTGGCCGAGGTCGCCCAGCCGCCGAGGTAGATGCCCTCGATTCCCATCCGTTTCATGCTGACCGCCTGGCCCGGCGAGTACGGGCCGAACGTCGTGATGCTCTTCTTCGCCGCGAAGAGTTCGCGCAGCCGGTCGTAAAACGCCGCCGCCGCTTCCCGGGCCACGGTGTAGTCGGTCGGAATGGTGCCGCGCTGCTCGGCGACTTGGCGGGCCGTGTACAGGCGGGTGATCCTGGCAAAGCGCGAACCCTCGAAGTATCGCTGCGTAGCCTCGACGTCCTGCTCGAACGGCGTGCGGACCTCGGTGTCCGTTTCGATGATGGCCATGGGATGACGCTCCTCTTCAGCGCGAATCGGCTGACCGTGAGTTTATCCCCGGACACGGCGGTTCAATCAGGGGGCAATGGTCCCGAATCGGAACTGTTGCCGGGCCGTACTCCGGCCGACCGGACCCGCCGCGCTCGGCGGCTTCCCCGCGCAATATCCAGCAAAGTGGGTCAGCGATCGGTAGTCTCCGTATCGTGCAGACGAGCTTGCGCTTTGAGCGTTGGTATCTTCCGTTGGCGATTCCGGTCGGACTTGGCCCCCGCCACAGCGAGATCCGGTTGGACGAAGGGGTGCTGCACGTCAAGATGGGCTGGGCTTTCGAGGCCGACATCCCCCTGACATCCATCACCAAGGCCGAAGCGGCCGACGAGCGCGTCTTCACCTGGGGCGTGCATTACTCGGGAGGCCGCTGGTTGGTCAACGGTTCGGGCAAGGGGCTGGTGGCGTTGACGATCGAGCCCCCGGTGCAGGCGAAAGTCTGGATCAGATCGGTGACGCTGCGATCCTTGTGGGTCAGCGTTACCGATCCCGACGCGCTCATCGCGGCCTGCACAACCGCCGGCGCCTAGCCGGGCGCCGAGCGCCCGCGTTTCTTCAGCCAATCCCGCTGCCGGCGGACGAATTCGGCGTCGACGGTCTTCCCGTGGCCCGGGACGTAGACAGCCTGGGGACCACCTATCTCGAGCAATCGATCAAGGGTTGCCGGCCAGGCCGCCAGATCCGAATCGGCGTCGACGTACGGGTCGGCGGACTCCTCGACGAGATCACCGGTGAACACCACGACCGGCTCACCCGCATCGTCGCGGGCGGGCACCACCACGACCAGGTCCGCGTTCGTGTGGCCGCGCCCCGGGTAGGTCACTGTCACCGTGCGGTCGCCGAGGTCGATCTCGGTTTCGTACAGACCGCACCGGGGTGGCCGCAGCGCCGAAATCGCGCGATCGACCTCGGCGGCGTTCGCCCCGTAGCTCAGCGCGTGTTCGCGAAGGTGTCCGGTGCGCGACGTGAGATATTCGACTACCTCAGGCGCGCAATGGATTTCGGCGCCGCCGAACGCCGAGCAACCCAGGACATGGTCGAAGTGCTTGTGCGTCAGCACAACGTGAGTCACGTGGCGCCCGGTGAGCCGTCGCGCATCGGCGTCGATGGCGGCCGCTTCGGCGAGGGTGGTTCCGGTGTCGACGATCAGCGCTCCGCCGGCGCCCTGCACCAGCCCGACCGTGACGTCGCAGAACGCCAGCCGGCAGCGATGCACCGTGTCGGTCAGTCGTTCCCAAGCCAACTGCACAAGGAGGACGGTAGCCCGGTTCGTGCCGCGGCGGCAGGGGCCTGTGATCGCGTCCTTCCCGCCCTGGCGAACCCGCGGCGTGTGCGACCATCACACGATGCGCGCAGTCGTCATCACCAAGCACGGCGACCCGTCTGTGCTGCGGGTGCAGGAGCGGCCGGACCCGCCGCCACCGGGCCCCGGGCAGTTGCGGGTCGCGGTGCGGGCGGCCGGCGTCAACTTCGCCGACCACCTGGCCCGCGTCGGCCTGTATCCCGATGCGCCGAAGCTCCCGGCGGTGGTCGGCTACGAGGTCGCCGGGACGGTCGAGGCCGTCGGCGACGGTGTCGACCCCGACCGCGTCGGCGAACGCGTGTTGGCGGGCACGCGATTCGGCGGCTACTCGGAGGTGGTCAACGTGGCGGCGAACGATTCCGTCGCGCTTCCCGACGCGTTGAGCTTCGAGCAGGGCGCCGCCGTCCCGGTGAACTACGCGACCGCCTGGGCGGCGCTGCACGGTTACGGGTCGCTGCGCGCCGGCGAGCGGGTGCTGGTGCACGCCGCGGCCGGCGGGGTGGGCATCGCCGCCGTCCAATTCGCGAAGGCCGCCGGGGCCGAGGTGCACGGCACCGCGTCGCCCGCAAAGCACGCGAAGCTGGCCGATCTGGGCGTCGACCGGTGCATCGATTACCGCCGCGGCGGCTGGTGGAAGGGCCTGGGACCGTACGATCTGGTGCTCGATGCGCTGGGCGGCACGTCGCTGCGGCGGTCCTATGCCTTGCTCCGTCCGGGCGGAAGGCTTGTGGGCTATGGCATTTCGAACATGCAACATGGTGAGAAGCGGTCGCTGCGTGTGGCCGCGCCGCATGCCTTGGCGATGCTGCGCGGTTTCAACCTGCTCGATCAGCTCTCGGAGTCGAAGGCCGTGATCGGCATCAACATGCTGCGGCTGTGGGACGACCGCGGCACGCTCGAGCCGTGGATCACTCCCCTGGCGGAGGCGCTCGGCGACGGCACGATCGCCCCCGTCGTCCATGCGGCGGTCCCGTTCGCCGAGGCGCCGGAAGCGCACCGGATCCTGGCGGCCCGGGAGAACGTCGGCAAGGTCGTGCTGGTGCCATGAGTTTTAGCGCCGCGACATTGGCTATCTAATCCGTCATGGCTATCACCGATTCCCGCGAAGTTGTCATCGACGCGACGCCCGACGAAATCATGGACGTGCTGTTCGACCTCGAGTCCTTGACCGAGTGGTCCTCGTTTCACAAGAAGGTCGAAATCCTGGAACGCGACGCGGACGGCCATCCGAGCAAATCGCGGCAGACGGTGAAGATCGTGGGCGTCAGCGACGAGCAGGTGCTCGATTATTCGGTTCACGACGACGGCGTGGGCTGGACGCTGGAGAGCTCCAAACAGCAGCGCGCGCAGGAGGGCCGTTACACCCTGACGCCCGACGGCGATTCCACCCGGGTGCGTTTCGACCTGACCGTGGACCTGTCCGTTCCGGTCCCCGGATTTCTGGTCAAAAGGGGGACCAAGGGCCTGATGGAGACCGCGACCGACGGCCTGCGTAAGCGCGTGCTCGAAGTCAAGGCCGGCAGGTAGGTTCCGAAACGGGTCCTTCCCGACCAACCGTCGGCGCGCGACACTATCGGGTATGGAATCACTTCACCGCACCGCGCCGGTCGCCGCCGGGCTGGCGCTCCTCGTCGCGCTTGCCGGCTGCGGCGGCCAGGGTGGCAGCCGGACGACGGGCCCGCAGACACCGAAAGTGACGACCCTGGCCCGGACCGTCGCCCAAGCGCCCGGCACCGGACCGGTGACGTTCAGTAGTCCGGCGTTCGCCGACGGCGCGCCGATCCCCGCGCAGTACACCTGCAAGGGAGCCAACGTCGCGCCGCCCTTGACGTGGTCGGCGCCGTTGGGCGGGGCGCTCGTCGTCGACGACCCCGATGCGCCGCGCGGGCTCTACGTCCACTGGATTGTTGTCGGGATCCCGCCCGGCCCGGGAAGCACCGGCGACGGCCAGAGCCCCGCCGGCGGCAGCAGCCTGCCGAACTCGGCGGGCCAGGCCGGCTACACCGGCCCCTGCCCGCCCGCGGGCACCGGGGTGCACCACTATCGGTTCACCCTCTACCAGCTCCCCGCTAACTACCAACTCCCCGCGGGACTGGCGGGCGTGCAAGCGGCACAGGCGATAACGCAGGCCACCACCGGACACGGACAGGCGCAGTTCACCGGAACCTTCGAAGGCTGATGATCCGAGCGGGGGCGCCATGCCGGCACAACCGACCTTAGATGCAACGCGGGCAATACAATTCGGCCAGCTCGTCAACGCCACCTACGCGACACCGCCCGGCGATTTGACGAACCGGGCCGGTCACGCGTTGAGCGCCGGCGGCGTCGACTACACGATCGTCACGACGATCTACGCGAACGACCTGGCGACCGACATGAACCCGGCCCGGGCCGACGACGAGGTCTCCATCGGGCTGATCTGCCAGGAGACCAAGACCGGCGACGTGGCGATCGCGATCCGTGGCACCGAAGGGTGGCTGGAATGGATTCACGACGCCGAGTTCGGCCTGGTGCCATGCCCGTTCCTGGTCGGCGCCGGCAACACCGAGGACGGCTTCACCGACATGTACGAATCCCTGCGGACGGGACCCACGCAGGATTCGCCGAAGGTGGTCGACGCGCTCGCAAAGCTTACTTTCCCGAAAGCCGTTGGCGCACTGACGATCTGCGGCCACAGCCTGGGCGGGGCCCTGGCGACGCTGCTGGCCCTCGATGTGGCGGCGAACACGGCGTTCACCACGCCGGCCGTCTACACCTATGGCAGCCCGCGTACCGGCGATTCGCTGTTCGCCGCCACCTTCGACCAGGTGGTGAAGGACTCGTCCCGCATCGCGAACCGCCTGGACATCGTCACCGCGTTGCCTCCCCCGGTGGACTACGAACACGTGCTGAACCCGTACTGGTTCAACCCGGTTCGGCTGTTGCCGCTTCCGCCGAAGGTTCTGGTCAAATACTCGGTGTCCTGCGAACATTCGCTCGCGACCTACCTGTACCTGGTGTCCCTGCAGTCCGGCGGCGCGGTGCTGCCCCTGGAACCCGCCTGCAAACCCTGAACCCAGCGGCCCCCTAGTCCGCGGGTGTCCGGGTGGCGAGCCGAAGCAAACCCCGGCGCAGCTGCTTGTCGCGCTTACCGGCGGCGAGCTCTATCAGGGCGATTTCCGCGACCGCCGCAACGAGCAGCGCCGCGACCGGTTCCGGGTTCGACCATCCGAGCGCGACCAGGTCGGGCACGATCTGCGCGGCCGCGCTCTCGTTGCGCGCGGCGACCAAGTCGGTCAGCCCGGCTTCGGTGCGCGACTGGACGAGCAGCGCCTTGGTGGCCGGCTCGGCCAGGCAGCCGTCGAGGTAGGCGTTCATCCCCGCCTCCAGTCGCTCGCGGCCGGGCGGCAGGTCGCCGCCGGCGGCGGCGATCGAGTCCTGCAGGTCGTCATGGAACCGGGCGTGCAAGGCCCGCACGTATTCCGCGCGGCTGGGCCAATGCTGGTAGAAGCTGCCTTTCGCCATGCCGGCCTCGGCGACGATCGCGTTGACCGAGATCCGCGCCAGGTCGGCCGATCCCAGCAGCCGCTGCCCCGCGTCCAGCAGCGCATTTCGTCCCGGCTCGGGCGGCCTCACCGCGCGTCCGCCCTGCGCTGGCTTCGCCGGGCCAGCATGTCGCCGTACTGTTCGCACACGTCGATTACCCCAGTGAGCTGGTAAGTGAGCCACCCTTTGTGGGTCGACGGGAGGTTCTTCTCGAATACTCGGTGACCGAGGATGTTCATGGCCCAGCCACCGACGAACATGGTGGCACCGACCTTCGGCCTGGCGAACAACAGCGGCAGTCCGGCCGCGATGATCGGGATGCCGACGCGGTGCACCGCCCGTACCCCCTTCGAGGTGTGCTGCGTTCGGTAATAGGTCATCTTCTCCGCGAACGGTGCTTCGGGAGGCGGGGCTTGTTCCATCTCGATTCCCTCCTTGTCAAGGCGTTCCTCTCGTTGTAGCGTACGCCATGACCGACCAGTCGGTCAATCGTACGAGAGGACTCTCCATGCCAACCATCCAAACCCGGGCGGGACGCGTTGCCTACCACGAATCCGGAAGTGGCCCAACTCTTTTGCTGCTCCACGCCTCACTGCATGACCGGCACGACTTCGACCCGATCGTCGACGCGCTCGCCCGGAACTACCGCACCATCGCGCTGGACTGGCCCGGGCACGGCGAATCCGATCCGGTCAGCCCCCCCATGGAGGCCAGCGCACCGCTCTTCGCAGACGTGCTCGAAGACGTCGTCGACGCCTTGGACCTGTCCGGGGTCGTGGTGATCGGGAACTCGGTCGGCGGGTTCGCGGCCGCGCGGCTGGCGATCACCCGCCCCGGCTGCGTCGCGGGTCTGGTGCTGGTCAACACGGGCGGGTTCGTGCCGTTGACCCCCGCGGTCCGGGGCTTTTGCCGAATGCTCGGCACGCCGGCGGTCTTCCGCCGGGCCGCTCCCCTATTTGTCCGCGGTTACATGAAGGCCAGGACCGACAACGACCGGCGGATCGTCGAGCGTGCGACCGCGGTGGCGAAAACTCCCGAGGGCATCCGCACCGGAGCGGCGCTGTGGCGAAGCTTCGCCACGCCCGAGCACGACCTGCGCGACCGCGCCGCCGAGCTGTCCGTGCCCACCCTCATCGTGTGGGGCAAGAAGGACATCGCGATACCGCTGCGGGCCGGCCGCGCGACGCACGACGCCATCGCCGGCTCCCGCCTGGAGATCCTCGACACCGGTCACGTGGTGTTCTCGTCGGATCCCGCCGGCTTTCTCGCCGTCGCCGAGCCGTTCCTGGAATCGGTCAGCCTGCGGCGGTGATTGTTGCGTGGTGGCGCCGCGACACCGCAATGGCTGCCACGACACGCCGAAAAGCGTCGCACCCGTTTAAGTTTCGCGAAGAAGGCCCATCATGACCCTTGCGCGCTCTCGACGGCCGCCTCGACGAAGCGGCGCAGCACGGCGTTGCGGCCGCGCGGCAGAAACGCCAGCGCGACGGGGCTCTGCGGCGCTCCGTGCAGCGGGATGAACCGCACCCCGGGGTGGATGTTGCGCCTGACGGCGACGTCGGGGATCACGCCGATGCCGCGGTCGGCGGCGACGGACTCGATCCATTCGTCGAAATTCGCTGTCTCCACGATCGTTTCCGGTCCGGCGCCCGCGGGCCAGGACCACGGGCCGGTGGTGCCGCTGGCGGTGTTGACGACCAGCGGCCAGCGCGGCACCTCGGCCCAATCCAGCTCCGATCGCCCCGCCAGCGCCGAGTGCACAGCACACACCGCCACACGAGATTCGTCGAACAGGTGGACGACCCGCACGGCCGTCGCGGTCACCTGTCCGCGCACGACGGCGACGTCAACCTTCCCCTGCTGCACCGCGTTGAGCGCATCGTCGGTGCGAATCAGCCTGACCGTCGTCCCGGTGGCAAGTTCGAAGCGGGCGACGGTGTCCTGCGCCCACGGGTCGGGCAGCAACCAGCTGAACCCGAGGCGGATGCTTGCCTGCCGGCGAACGGCTGCGAGGCCGCGTTCCAGCTCGGCGAGGACCCGTTCGACGTGGTCGAGGAATGTCCGGCCGGCCTGCGTCGTCTCGACGTGCCGCGAACTGCGGTCCAGCAGCGTCACGCCAAGCGCGTCTTCCAGCTGTTGAATGGTGCGGCTCAGGGCGGGCTGGGTGATGCTGAGCTCCTCCGCGGCCTGCGTGTATGACTTCATTCGCGCCACCGCCTCGAACGCCCTCAGGTGGCGCAGCTCGACCCGGCCGCTATCCAGACCGCCCATGTCTGACAAGCATAGATCGATTACAGCAGGCATTTCACAGCGGACGTCGGTGGACCTAGCGTCGTACGCAGGAGACAAACCCAAGGAGACAAAATGCCGTTGCTGTACATCGACGTCATCGAGGGCCGCACGCCGTCGGAGGCGCGGGCGCTGCTGGACGCCGTCCACGAGGCCGTGGTCGAAGCGTTCGGGGTGCCGCCGCGCGACCGCTACCAGGTGGTGCGCACCCACCCCGCCCACGAGATCGTCGCGTGGGACACCGGCCTCGGGATCACGCGTTCGGACCGGCAGGTGATCGTGCACGTGGTGAGCCGGCGGCGCACGCGGGCGATGAAGGAGAAGTTCTATGAACTGCTGGCGACTATTCTGTCCGAGCGGTGCGGGATCGACCCGGCCGATCTGATCGTCTCGATCACCGAAAACGGCGACGAGGACTGGTCTTTCGGACATGGCCGGGCCCAGTTCCTAACCGGAGAACTGAAATGAACCTCAGCACCCGCCTAACCGAATACTTCGGGATCCGATACCCGATCCTGCTCGCGCCGATGGCGGGAGTCGCAGGCGGTCGGCTCGCGGCGGCGGTTACATCGGCCGGCGGCCTGGGCCTCATCGGCGGCGGCTACGGCGACGCGGCGTGGCTGCGGCGCGAACTCGACCAGGCCGGCGGGGCGCGGGTCGGAACCGGGTTCATCACGTGGAGCCTGGCCCGCACCCCCGAGTTGCTCGACGAGGTCCTGGCGCGGCGACCGGCCACGATCATGTTGTCGTTCGGTGAACTGCAGCCGTTCGCCGACCGCATCCACGCGGCCGGCATACCGCTCACCGCCCAGGTGCAGACCCTCGACCACGCGCGCCGGGCGCTCGACGGCGGCGCCGAGATCGTCGTGGCCCAGGGCGGCGAGGCGGGCGGGCACGGAATGACCGTCCGCTCCACCTTCACGCTGGTGCCCGACGTCGTCGACCTGGTAGCCGAGCGTTCGCCCGGAACGCTTGTGGTGGCCGCGGGCGGTGTCGCCGACGGTCGGGGGCTGGCCGCAGCGCTGGCGCTCGGCGCCGACGGCGCCCTGGTGGGCACCAGGTTCTGGGCGACCCCGGAGGCGCTGATATCGCCGCGCGCCCAGCGGCGCGCCATCGGCGCAAGCGGGGACGAAACCGTTCGCACCCGGGTCTATGACGTTGTGCGGCGGTTGGATTGGCCCGCCGAATACACCGTGCGGGCGCTGGGCAATTCCTTTCTCGACGCCTGGCATGGCAACGAGGACCAATTGTCGGGTTGGGTCGCCGAGGCGGTGGAAGCATTCGAAACGGCAACGGCTGAAGAGGATTTCGACACGGCGGCCATAATCATCGGCGAGGCGATCGGGCGCATTCGACACGTCCAGCCCGCCGCCGACGTCGTCGCCGGCATGGTCGGTGACGCCGCCAGGATCCTGAATCGGACGCGGGCGCCAAGCTCAGTACAGGGGTGACCACTCCGACGTGCGCAGCAGGCGGCTCTCCCACTGATCGCGGAACTTCAGGGCCTCCACCATGTAGCTGCCCGGCCTCCGGTGCTCGGCCGGGACCTCCTTGGTGAGCAGGTGAACCAGGGCCGCGTAGTTGTTGGCGTCGTCAATCTTCTGCCACAGCATGGCTTCTCGCCGCCGATAGCTGCCATGGGCGACCTGGAAGCACGCCTGGATGTCGAGGATCCGCATACCGGCCGGCGCCTTGGACAGCGGCCGGTAGTAGATCTCGTCCCAGGACCGGATGTAGTCGTCCAGCGGCGCGTGGGGCCAGCCGGTGTCCTCCATGAACATGGTCGGCGGGTGGGTCTCGCCGCTGGTGGGCACGCTCGCCAGGTCGACCGTCTGCAGCGGTGACCAGTAGACGGGCAGCAGCAGCTTGCCCGTCACGTCGTGGCGCAGGTTGTCCAGCTCGCGCATCCACGGGCGAAGGTCCCCGGTCTGGGCGCGGTGGACCAGGCTTTCCCACGCCGCGCCGTCGCTGATCGCGGTGATGGTGACGACGTTGTAGGACACCCCGGACCCGTGGGCGTGGTTGGTGTACCAGAGCAGCCGGGCGTTGTCTTCGTTGGCCAGCGTGGGCATCCAGCCTTCGCGGTAGGCGGCCTCGAATTCCTCCTCCCGCGCGCCCACCACCTTGTGGGTCTCGTGAAGAAACAGCACTGGCACTCCCTGATTTCAGGCGCTATCCGCGATGAGCGCGGCGATCTGGCGGCGGCTGACCTTGCCGGTCGCGTTGTACGGGATCTGATCGACGACCGCCAAGCGCTCGGGCAGCTTGAAGTACGCGATCAAGTCGCTGCAGTGCGATCGCAACTGCTCGAGTGTCACTGGGGCGCAAGCCACTACGGCGGCCCCGACCCGCTGGCCGAGCTCGTCGTCGGCCACGCCGGCGACCGCGACGTCGCTCACCGCCGGATGCGAACGCAATGCCTCCTCGATTTCGACCGGTCCGAATTTTTCTCCCCCGCGGTTGATCGTGTCACTCAGCCGGCCGCACGGGAAGATGTAGCCGTCGGGATCCCGGCGGGCGAGATCACCGGTGCGCAGCCAGCCTTCGGTGACGTTCTGGGTGGTGTTCACCCACAGCTCCCCGACGGTTCCGGGCGCGACGTCCTCGCCGCTGGCTGGGTCCACCACCCGCACGTCCACCCCGGGTAGCGGCCGGCCGACCGAACCGGCACGGGCCGGATCGCGGTGATCCTGAGGCAGCAGCGTCGTGTACGCCCCGAGCGTCTCCGTCTGACCGAACACGTTGGCGAACGCGACGTGCGGAAGCGCGGCCGTTGCCCTGCGCACCAACGCAATTGGCGCGGCGGCGGCCCCGTACGCGATGGCGACCAGGGACGTCAGGTCGCTGGTCGCAAAGTCGGGGTGATCGAGGATGCGCTGCAGCATCGTCGGCACCATGAAGGTGGCCGTCACCCGATGCTCCGCCACCAGCCGCAGCCACTCGCCGGCATCGAAGCGCGGCTGCACCACCGAGGTGTTTCCCGAGTACAAACTGCCGAGCGTGCCGAGCGAGCCGCCGACGTGAAAGAACGGGACACACATCATGCCCACCGCGGGCGCGGCGTCCGCCCGGAACGGCGCGGCCATCCCGGTGATCCGCGCGGTGAGCTGCCGGGCGGAGATGCCGACGGCCTTGGGGAGTCCGGTCGTGCCGCTGGTGAACAGGACCAGGGCTTCCCCGTCGTCGACGGGCGGCGCGGGCTCGGGCCCGTCATCGGTGAGATCGGCGAGCGTCAAGACCGTCGATGCGCCCGCGTCGCGCACCCGCCCGACGTACTGCTCCCCCGCGACCGCCACGTCCGCACAGCCGGCGTTTTTGAGGAGTCCCTGCAGCTCCGAGGGAGTCAGCGCGGGATTCATCAGCGCGGCGGCAGCGCCGATTCGCGCCGCCCCGAGCAAGGTCGCGATCGACAACAGGCTGCCGTTGTCGACGACCGCGACCCGCCGCCCGGCCACCACGCCCCGGGCGGCCAGGGCCGTGGCGCACCGTCGCACCGTCGCCGCGAGTTCGCCGTAGCTGATGGTGCGCCCGTCGATGATCAGGGCGGCGCGGGTGGGATCGCCGGTCGCGGCGGCCTCGTGGATCGTCCCGGTGTTCATCCGCGGTCCTAATAAAGCGGCGACCACTCGGAGGTGCGCAGCAACCGGCTGGTCCACTGGTCGCGCAGGTCCAGAGCGTCGTACATCCACGTCCCGGGGGCGCGGTACTCGGCGGGAATGTGGGTGCGGAGCAGATCGAGCAACGCCTCCGGCCGACTGATGCGTTGCATGAGGATCACTTCACGGCGCAGATGGCTGCCGAGCGCGGGCTGGAAGGCCGCGTGCATCGTCAGCATGGACGAAGGCTGGCCGAGGCTCTTCGCGTAGACCTCGCCGCATCTGACGATGTATTCCTCGAACTTGTCCTCGTAAGGCCACATCGTGTCTTCCATGTAGAGGCTCATCTCGTGCTCTCGCCCGTCGACCGGCACCTCGTCGAGGGCCACCTCCTGCAGCGGCGACCACGGCAGCGGGACCAGCAGCTTGGCGTCGACCTCGTGGCGGAGCTCGTCGAGGTGGCGCATCCAGTCCTGCAGATCGCCCTTCTGGACCCGCGTGGTCAGGCGCTCCCACGCCGCGCCGTCGCGGACGGCGGTCACGGTGACCACCGTGTAGGCCGGTCCACTGCCATGGGCCTGGTTCGCGTACCAGAGCAATCGCGCGTCGCTCCCGGCGCCGAGTATGGGCATCCAGCCCTGTCGAAACGCTGCCTCGAAGTCATCCTCGCTGCGGCCCCGCACCTTGTGCACTTCGTGCATGAACAGCACGCACAGACCTCCACATTCGGGACGCCCGCCCGATGAGCGCCCTCAATCAACGGACCGTAGCCAACCAGATTTTCGGGTCCGCGCCGGGTATACGTATGCACAATTGCATGCGAGCGCCGACCTAGACAGCCGAGTTGAGAATCTGGTTTGCTCCACTAGGTAACGATCTTTCCCGGGCAGGAGTTCACGGATGGCCCGAGTCAATGTCCCGGATGGCCCCGGTGGCGAAGCCGCCATGATCTGGTCGCTACGGCCGCCGCTCGGCTCCATGGTCGAGCGGATGATTCGGGGCGCATACCAGCAGAGCATCCTGCCGGCCGAGGAGCGCGAGCTGGCCCGGATGCGAATCGCCCAGATCAACGACTGCGTCGCCTGCTCGGACTTCCGGGCGCAGTCGGTGCTGGACGCCGGGGTAGCTCCCGAGCTGTACGACAATGTCGCGGCGTACGCCAGCTACCCGGGATACACCACGCGCCAGCGCCTGGCCATCGAGTATGCGGACCGCTTCGCCACGGACCACGCGTCGATGGGCGACGCGTTCTTCGATCGGCTGCGGGAGTCGTTCTCCGACGAGGAGATCCTCGATCTCACGCTGTGCGTCGCGGTATTCCTGGGCCTGGGGCGTTCGCTGACCGTCCTGGGTGTCGACCAGTCCTGTGCGATCGACCTCTGATGGACCTCGCCTCGGTCGACGAATTGCTGACCACCACCCGGGCGGTGCGCAGACGCCTTGACCTGAGCAGGCCGGTCGGTCGCGATGTGATCCTCGAGTGCATCCGGCTGGCGATGCAGGCGCCGACCGCGAGCAACGCGCAGGACTGGCGATGGCTGGTGGTCACCGATCCCGACAAGCGCGCCGCGATCGGCGACATTTACCGCGGCGTCGGCGCCGAGTACCTCGCGTACGCGGCCAAGGAGGCTTCCGATCCGCAGACCCAGCGCGTGTACGCCGGCGCGCTGGCCCTGACCGACACGCTGGCCCGGGTGCCCGTCCACGTCATCCCCTGTCTGGACAACCGCATCGACAACTCGAATCTGCTGACCGCGGCGTCGGCCTGGGCGTCGATCATCCCGGCGGGCTGGAGCTTCCTGCTGGCCCTGCGGTCGCGTGGGCTGGGATCGGTGTGGACGACGATGCACCTGGCCAAGGAAAAGGAGGTGGCCGAGTTGCTCGGCATTCCGCCGACGGCCACCCAGGCCGCGCTGTTCCCGGTCGCCTACACCATCGGTACCGATTTCCGGCCGGCCGCGCGGCCGCCCGCGGAGACGATCACCTATTGGGATAGCTGGGGGGAGAGCTGATGCAGTCCTACACCGTGCGATTCCACGTCGACGCGCCGCCGCGGAAGGTGTGGCGGGTGCTGCACCCACCTGTGCCGCCGAACGCGCCGCGGCCGCGGGTGCTCACGTGGCCCACCGGCAGCATGGAAATCCTCAACGAAGGCAATGAGGCCGGCGAGGGCCTGGTGCGCACCTGCATCTTCCCGGTACCCAAGTACCTGCTCTCCGGCGGCAAGGGGCGGTCGTGGGAGAGCGTGACCGAGGCCGAGATCAATAAGTTGTCGCGGTATGTGGCGGTCGGTGCGCCGCTGTGGTCCCGCGCGGAGGGCTATCACGAACTCGAGGAGCAGCCCGACGGCACCACCGTGCTGACGTTCCACGAGACCTACCACGCCTACAACCCGGTGCTGCGCTTCTTCCTGGAGCGCCCCGTGCACGCGAGGATTTCTCGCGACAACCTCGACACGTACGAGCACGCGCTGGGCTACGCGGGCAAGGTGCGCCGGCTGACGTAAATCCGTTCTCGCGGCGGGTCTCGCTACGCATTTCGGCGTGCACCGGGCCGTTCGTCGTGCCAAACATGTCAGACCTCGGGTGCATCGTGGCGGCAACCGCGAATCACACGGTCGCTGGCCGTGGGCTGCAAGCTTCAACCAATTGTCGAGGCATTCAACCGGTGCTGGGTGTGCGGACAGTACCCGGTGCCACCGAAGCGTCATAGCCGCCCTGCAAACCGGAAGGCAAATGACCGGCGGTACGTTCCGGGCGTAAGTTACGGTCTACTGGAATGCCTTTGCGTCCAGGGGAATACACGCGTCGCCGACGGTCAGCACCCATGTTAAAAACCCGGAACGATTTGTGCGAAAACGCACAATCTGAGGCGCAAGCCACCTAGCCTTGGCCCCGCCGTGAAAAGATCGTTCCCATGCGGTCGTCACGGGCGGCGTAACAGCGGAGAGTTTCCCGGCGCGACGGAAGGGGGCAGAGGCTTGATCGATTCCACGAAAAACAACAGTTCCAGAAATGGTTTGCATTTCGTGCAGGTGTCCCTGTTGGCGAGTTACACCGAACGCCTGCGCAACGCCGACCTCCGCGTGACCCGCCCGCGGATCGCGGTGCTCCATTCCGTGCAACTCAATCCGCACGCCGACACGGAAACCATCATCGGGGCGGTGCGCGCCAGCCTCCCCGATGTGTCGCGGCAGGCCGTGTACGACATCCTGCACGCACTGACCGACGTGGGTCTGTTGCGACGGGTTCAGCCGCCGGGCTCGGTCGCCCGCTACGAAACCCGAGTGGGCGACAACCACCATCACACGGTCTGCAGGACCTGCGGGGCGATCGAAGACGTCGACTGCGTGACCGGTGCGGCGCCCTGCTTATCCGTTCCGGACCCCAACGGCTTCCACCTCGACGGGGCCGAGATCATCTATTGGGGCTTTTGTCCCGGCTGTTGGGCTTCGGACGGATCGCCAGCCAACGACGCCCACCACCCCACCACCCACATCCCGGATCAAACGCCGTGCCCGAGCGACGACCGTCCAGTGCCGAACGACCGTCCAGTGCCCAACGACATCGGCCAACCGGTGCTGGCGCCATCCACGCCGGCTGCGGGGTGGCTTGGCCCCGGCCCGCTCACGCCGATTACCGTCTTGAAGGCGGCCGGAATTGGAACAGGCGGGCTGGGAGCCAACGCCGGGTGGGCTCGCTACGACATCGCTGATGCCACGGTGGCCAGCAACGGGCCGCGCGAGGAGACTTCCTCTCCGCGCTCGGTCAACATCGATGTGAAATGAGTTGCTCACGCCGGTAAGCTGCTGGTTCATGGGGTCCAAGGTGAAAGCATCCGTGGTGGGGCTGCTCCTCGCGTGCTGGGCCGTGTCCGCGGGAGTCGCCGGCGCCGATCCGGAGCCGACGCCGCCGCCCTCACCCGCACCCTCACCCGGGCCGTCACCTTCACCGGGCGCCTCACCTGCATCGGCACCGAAGACGGCGATCGACCACGACGGCACGTATGCGGTCGGCACCGACATCGCGCCGGGCATCTACAGCTCGGCGGGTCCCGTCGGCGACGGCACCTGCTACTGGAAGCGGTCGGGCAACCCCGACGGCAACCTCATCGACAACGCCCTGAGCAAGAAGCCACAGGTCGTGCAGATCGATCCGACCGACAAGTCCTTCAAGACAACGGGCTGCCAGCCGTGGCAGCTGACCCCGGACGCCGCCGTGCCGCCCAGTGCGCCGCCCGCGGGTGTGCAAGGCACCCTCGGCATTCTCAACGGGCTGCTCGGCGGCCAGAACGGCCAGCAACCCCCCCATTCCTGACGGGAGCTTGCTGCCATTGGCAAGTGACGCGGGTGACCAGCAGCACATCGTCGTCGTCGGCGCCGGCGTCAGCGGTTTGACGTCGGCCGTGTGCCTGGCCGAAGCGGGTTGGCCGGTGCGGGTGTGGGCGGCCGAGCTGCCGCAACAGACGACCTCGGCGGTAGCGGGCGCGGTATGGGCTCCCCCGCGACCCGCCGAACGCGCCGCGGCGACCCTGCGTTGGAGCGAGCACTCCCTGGAAGTGTTCACCAAGCTGGCCGACGAGCCCGGCACCGGCGTTCGCATGGCACCGGCGCTGGCGGTCGGGGAATTCGTCGAAGCGCAGGCGGCCTCGCCCGCCGCCGAGCTCATCCCAGACCTGCGCCGAGCCGACCCGGGCGACGTCCCGGAGGGCTTCGGCGCCGGGTTCCGCGCCACCATGCCGATGATCGACATGCCGCACTACCTCGACTACCTGACCCGGCGCCTCGCCGCGGCCGGCTGCGAAATCGAGGCGCGCCCGGTCGGGTCGTTGGCCGAGGTCGCCGACGCCGCACCGATCGTCGTCAACTGCGCCGGGCTCGGCGCGGGGACGTTGGTAGGCGATGACACCGTGCGGCCGCTGTTCGGCCAGCACGTCGTCCTGGCCAATCCCGGCCTGCGGCAACTGTTTATCGAGCTGAACGAGGGTCCGGAATGGACCTGCTTCTTCCCGCACCCCCAGCGCGTGGTGTGCGGCGGCATCAGCATCCCCGACCGCTGGGACACCACCCCGGATCCCGAGGTGACCGACCGCATCCTGCAACGGTGCCGCCGGATCGAGCCACGACTCGGCGAGGCCGAGGTGCTCGAGACGATCACCGCACTCCGTCCGGACCGGCCGTCGGTGCGGGTGGAAGCCGAGCCGCTCGGGCGGGCCCGGTGCGTCCACAACTACGGCCACGGCGGCAACGGTGTGACCTTGTCGTGGGGGTGCGCGCGCGACGTGGTGCGTCTGGTCGACGGAGTTGCACGGTGAGCATCGACTACCGGCTGGACGATCACGTCGCCACTATCACGATCAACCGTCCCGAGACGCGAAACTCGTTGGACATGGCCCACTTTCGCGACTTGGCCCACACCTGGGCGGCGTTCCGCGACGACGAACGGGCCTGGGTCGTGGTGATCACCGGCGTCGGCCGGGACTTCTGCACGGGCGCCGACCTCAAGAAGTTCATCCCCGAGCTCACCGGCGACCTGCCCAGGCCCGAGGGGTGGAACAAGGACGACGCCATCCACGCGGTGCTGCACCGGTTCCCGGTTTACAAGCCGATCGTCGCCGCGGTGAACGGGACGTGCGTCGCGGGCGGCTTCGAGATGCTGACCTCCACCGACATCCGGATCGCCGTCCCCGAGGCGCGCTTCGCGGTGATGGAGCCCAAGCGCGGCCTCTTCGCCGGCGGCGGGAGCACCGTGCGGCTGCCGCGTCAGATGCCCTACCCGTTGGCGATGGAGCTGCTGTTGACGGCCGACATGGTGGACGCGGAACGGGCCCTGGCCATGGGACTGATCAACCGGGTGGTCCCGGCGGATCGGCTGATGGACACCGCCTACGACTTCGCCGAGCGCATCGTTGCCAACGCCCCCTTGGCGGTCTTCGCGACGAAGCAGTCCGCCGTCGAAGGTTTGGCCCTCGACCTCAAGGCTGCCTACGACAACGAAACCCGGCACAGCGACCGCGTTTTCGAGACCGAGGACGCCAGGGAGGGGCCGCGCGCGTTCGCCGAGAAGCGACCGCCGCGTTGGCGGGCACGCTGAGCCTCAGGCGCGCGTGACGTCCCGAATGACCAGCGACAGCACCCAGCTCACGATGGACAGCATGATCGCGGCCCAGATCGCCGTCCACCAGAAGTGATCGATCTCCAGTCCCCAGTGGGTGGTGTGCACCGTGATCCACGAGGTGATCCACAACATCAACGCGTTGATGACGATATGGAAGAGGCCGAGCGTCACGATGTACAGCGGGATCGACAGGATCTGAACGACGGGCTTGATGAACGCGTTGACCAGACCGAAGATCACGGCGACGACGAAGATGATGCCGATCGTCTGCAACGTGGTGTTGCCGCCGACGAATCTCATGCCGTGCACGAAAAGGGTGACGATCCACATGGCGAGTCCGCTCAATGTGGCGCGAAGCAGAAAAGGGCCCATGCGGGAAATCCTCCCACTCGCCGGGGCGGTTTAGTTGAGGTTGTAGAAACGCTGCGCGTTCAGTGCGCCGATCTTCTCGCGTGCCTCCTCGCTGATGTCGGCGCGGGTCCGCAGGTGCTTGGTGCTCTCCGGCCATTCGCCGTCCCAGTGCGGGTAATCGCTGGCGAACATGATGAAGTCGGCGCCCAGCACGTCGATCACTCCGGGGAGGATCGGTTCCTCCGGCTCGCACGTCACGAAGATGTTGCCCGCGGCCAGGTACTCGTGCGGATCGCGGCGCCAGCCACGCTCGACCCAGTCGCCCCGCTTCTCGTAATGCTCGTGCAGGCGATCGATGAAGAACGGGACCCACCCCGCGCCCGCCTCGAGGAACGCGACCCGCAACTGGGGATGCCGCTCGAAGACGCCGCCGGAGACCATCGCGGTCATCGCCGTCATCTGGTCGAAGGGAAAGCTGATGCAGTGCACCTGAATGTAATTGGTGAATCGGTCCACGCCGATCTTCGGAAGGTGGATGCCGGGCGCGCCGTGCACGCCCAGCGGCATCTGAAGCTCGACGGCGGCGGCGTAGAACGGATCGAGGTCGGGGTGGTCGAGGTTGCGGGTCTTGAGCGCCGGCGGGATCAGCGTCGCCACCAGCCCCAGCTCTTTGGCCTCGGTCATCACGTCGACGGCCGCCTGGCCGTGTTCGATCGGGGTGACCGCCACGCCGCGCAGCCGGCCCCCCGAGGAGGCGCAGTAATCCGCGATCCACTGGTTGTAGAGCCGCGAGAACCCCGCGGCGAATTCCGGGTCCTCCAGGCTGGGCGCGCACAGTCCCATGCTCGGATACAGCACCATGGTGTCGATGTGATCGCGGTCGGCGTCGCCCAGCACGCCCTCGGGTGAGCGGCAATTGATGTCGGGTGCCTTGCTGATCCCGTGCTCGGGTGGGCAACCGGCGCCGGGCCCCTGGTCCTCCGGATAATTGCGGCCTTCCAGGGTCAACCGCAGCCGCCCGTCGGTGCTTGGCCTGACGTGATCCGGCCAGCGCTTGATCGCTTCGATCGCCAGCGAAGAGTTCTCGGCAACGTGTCCATCCGCGTCGATGATTCGCATGTATCCGGAACTTACTCTCGCGCATCGCCGCCCGGTACTGCACGATGCTGAAGTGACCACACAAAGCCCTCGAAAGAAGTTGACCGCCGACCAGCGAAACTCGTTCGTCGCGGCGCTGCTGGGCTGGACGATGGACGCGTTCGACTACTTCATCGTCGTGCTCGTCTACGCCGACATCGCCAAGACGTTCCATATCAGCAAGGCGGAGGTCGCGTTCGTCACGACGGCAACCCTGATCATGCGCCCCGTCGGCGCGCTGCTGTTCGGGCTGTGGGCCGACCGCGTCGGGCGGCGGCTCCCCCTGATGGTCGACGTGATGTTCTACTCGGTGGTGGGGTTCCTGTGCGCGTTCGCGCCCAATTTCACCGTTCTGGTGGTGCTGCGGCTGCTGTATGGCATCGGCATGGGCGGTGAGTGGGGGTTGGGGGCCGCGCTGGCCATGGAGAAGGTTCCGGTGGAGCGGCGCGGGTTCTTCTCGGGGCTACTGCAGGAGGGTTACGCGTTCGGCTATCTGCTGGCGAGCGTCGCGTCGCTGGTGGTGATGAACTGGCTGGGGTTGTCGTGGCGCTGGCTGTTCGCCCTGAGCATCATCCCGGCACTGATCAGCCTCATCATCCGGTACCGCGTGGAGGAGTCCGAGGTGTGGGAGGCCGCGCAGGACCGGATGCGGCTCACCAGCACCAGGATCCGCGACGTGCTGCGCGACGCGGCGATCATCCGCCGATTCTTCTACCTGGTGCTGCTGATGACCGCCTTCAACTGGATGAGCCACGGCACCCAGGACGTCTACCCCACGTTTTTGGGGGCCACGGGCAATCACGGCGCCGGCCTGCCTAGCGCGACCGTCAAGGTGATCGTCATCGTCTACAACATCGGCGCCATCATCGGCGGCCTGTTCTTCGGCACGATGTCGCAGCGGTTCGGCCGCCGCTACACGATCATCTTCTGCGCGTTGTTGGGCCTGCCGATCGTGCCGCTGTTCGCCTACTCGCACAGCGCGGCGATGCTGTGCCTCGGCTCGTTTCTGATGCAGCTCTGCGTGCAGGGCGCGTGGGGCGTCATCCCCGCGCATCTCACCGAGATGTCCCCGGACGCCATCCGCGGCCTCTACCCCGGCGTGACCTACCAGCTCGGCAACCTGTTGGCCGCGTTCAACCTGCCCATCCAGGAGCGCCTGGCCGAGTCGCACGGCTACCCCTTCGCGCTGGCGGCGACGATTGTACCGGTGTTGATCGCCGTGGCGTTCCTCACGCTGATCGGCAAGGATGCCACGGGGATTCGCTTCGGCACCTCCGAAAGCGCTTTCTTGCCAACCGAAATGACGTGAGGCTATTCGGGGGCGCCGAGCATGCGCAGCAGCAGGTGCATCGCGACCGTCGTCGACCGCTCGCGGACGTCGGAGCGGTTCCCGGGCAGCCGCAGCGTTCGGGTATCGGTGCGGCCGTCACCCAGCATCACGGTGAAACACACTGTGCCGACAGGCTTTTCCGGGGTGCCTCCACCCGGGCCGGCGATCCCGGTGATCGCGACGGCGGTGTCGGCGCCGAAGCGCTTCAGCGCGCCGACCGCCATGGCCTCGGCCACCGGCTCGGACACCGCGCCGTGGTTTTCGATCAGCGCCGGGTCGACACCCAGTAGTTGGGCCTTCGCCTCGTTGGAATAGGACACGACGCCGCCCGCCACGTAGTCCGAGGACCCGGCCCGATCGGTCAGCCGCGCCGCCAGCAGGCCCGCGGTGCAGGACTCCGCGGTCGCGATCCAGCGGCCTTGCAGCAACCGCGCAACCAGGTCGTCCACCTTCGAGCCGTCTTCGGAGTAGATCTGGTTTCCGTGGCGCTCGCGCAGCACCTCGGTCAGGCGCGCGTAGGCGTCCGCGGCGTCGGGTTCGTAGCGCGTGACCATTTCGATCTCCCCGCGGCGCAGGCAGGTGGTGATCTCCAGGCGCTCAAAGCCGGGGACGGATTTCTCGGCGTCCCGCAGCGTCTCGGCCAGCCCCGACTCGGGCAGGCCGAACATCCGGATCGTGTCCTGCCGGTAGGACGTTCGGCCGGCTATCGCCTCCTGCGCGGCGGGCGTCTCAATTGCCGTGTGCCACATGGGTTGTAGCTCGCGCGGCGGTCCCGGAAGCACAATCACCGTGGGCTTGCCGGGCACCACCACGCCCGGTGCGGTGCCGACGGGGTCGAGCACCTGCGCGCCTTCGGGGACCATCGCCTGTTTGCGGTTGGCGGCCCTGATCGACTCGAAAGCGCCGGGGTCAAGAGCGGATTGGAACGCCGGATTGCGGCTCATCAATCTCTTGAGGATCTCGGCGATCTTGTGCTCGGTTTTCTCGTCGAGGACGAGCTCGCGGCCGCAGAAGCGCGCCACCACCTCGACGGTCATGTCGTCGGCCGTCGGGCCGAGCCCACCGCTGGTCACGATCAGGTCGACGCCCTGCTCCGCCATGAAACGCAGCTGCGCCTCGATGTCGGCCGGCCGGTCACCGCAGATGGTGATGTGCGCCAGCTCGACGCCCAGCTCCAGCAGGCGGTCGGCGATCCAGGGACCGTTCGCGTCTTGAACGCGCCCGGTGAGGACTTCGGTTCCGGTGACGACGATGCCTGCGCGTGCGCTCACCGGCATGAGCCTACTGGCGTGTCTTGTGTCGGTTGACTGCACTAGCCTGAGGCGGTGGCCGGGACGTCTGCGCCGCGGATTCGCTACGCCAAATGCGGTGATATCGACATCGCCTACCAGGTCTTCGGCGAAGGCCCGGTCGACCTGGTCTTGCTGGCGGGACCGTCGATACCGATCGACTCGATCGACTCCGAGCCCTCCCTGTACCGCTTCTACCGGCGCCTGGCGTCGTTCAGCCGCGTGATCCGCTTCGATTTTCGCGGAATGGGCCTGTCGTCGCGGGTGGCCTCGCTGAAGATGATCGGGCCGAAGTTCTGGGCGGAGGACGCGATCGCCGTGATGGATGCGGTCGGCAGCGAGCAGGCGGCCATCCTCGCGACGAGCTACAACGCGATGAGTGGGCTGGTGCTTGCCGCCGACTACGCCGAACGGGTGCGCAGCCTGGTGATCGTCAATGGCACGGCGCGGGTGCTGTGGGCGCCCGACTACCCCGTCGGCGCCCAGCCCAGCGCCACCGACCCGTTCACGTCCGTCGCGATCGAGCCCGATGCGGTTGAACAGGGGTTCGACGTGCTGGGAATCATCGCGCCCAGCGTCGCCCGCGACGACGCGTTTCGGGCGTGGTGGGACATCGCCGGCAACCGCGCGGCGTCACCGAGCATGGCGCGCGCCGTGAGCAAAGTCGTAACCGAGAGCGACGTGCGCGACACACTCCCCCGCATCGGCGTGAAAACACTTGTCCTGCATCGTGATAACGTCAAGTTCATCTTGGTGGACAATGGTCGTTACCTGGCGCAGCACATCGCCGGCGCACGCTATGTCGAACTGCCGGGCGAAGATTCGCTGTACTGGGTCGGCGATGCCGGGCCGATGCTCGGGGAAATCGAGGAGTTCATCACCGGCGTTCGCGGGGGCTCCGACAGCGAGCGCGTGCTCACCACGATCGTGTTCACCGACATCGTCGGCGGTACCCAGCGCGCCGCCGAACTCGGCGACCTACGTTGGCGAGATCTGCTCGACCGGCACGACAACGCGGTCCGCCGGGAGATCAGGCGATTCGGTGGGACCGAAAGAAACAGGGCCGGTGACGGATTCCTCGCGACGTTTGTGAGTCCCAGCGCCGCAATTTCGTTCGCCGACGCCGTCGTCGAGGCGGTGCGTGTGCTCGGCGTCGAGGTGCGGGTCGGCGTTCACGCGGGCGAGATCGAGGTTCGCGGCAACGACGTTGCCGGGCTGTCGGTACACATCGGTGCGCGCGTTTCGGCGCTGGCCGGGCCGAGCGAGGTGCTGGTGTCCTCGACCTTGCGCGACATCGTTGCCGGCTCCGGGCGCGACTTCGCGCCACGCGGTGAGTACGAGCTCAAAGGCGTGCCGGACATGTGGCGGCTCTACGCGCTGGTCCGCGAGACGGCGAGCGTCAGGCCTTAGCCGCCGGGTGCGCCGGGCTGACCGGGCTGGCCGGGTTGTCCGGGTTGGCCAGGCTGGCCACCGGGGCCGGGCGCCCCGCCTGCGCCGCCGTCGCCGCCGCGGCCGCCGTCGCCGCCCCGGCCGCCGTCGCCGCCCCGGCCACCGTCGCCGCCTCGGCCGCCATCGCCGCCTCGGCCGCCGTCGCCACCGGCACCTCCAGCTCCGCCGGCGCCGCCGGCACCTCCAGCTCCGCCGGCGCCGCCGGCCCCGCCGCGTCCGCCGTTCGCGGGTGTTTCGCTAGTCATGGCTTCACCTGCCTCCCTGGAAGCCAGACCAGCCTATTTCGCCACGCGTTGCGCGACAATGAGCCGATGATCGAGCTCGAGGTTTTGCAGGCGGACGTGACGAAGCTCGACGTCGAGGCGATCACCAACGCGGCCAACACCCAGCTGCGGCACGCTGGCGGCGTCGCCGCGGCCATCGCCCGCGCCGGCGGGCCCGAGGTGCAACGTGAGTCCACGGAGAAAGCGCCGATCGGGCTCGGGGATGCGGTCGAAACCACAGCCGGCGACATGCCGTCGCGCTACGTGATCCACGCGGCGACGATGGAGCTGGGCGGCCCGACATCCGCCGAGATCATCACGCGCGCAACGGCGTCCACGTTACGGAAGGCCGACGAACTCGGCTGCCGCTCGCTCGCGCTGGTGGCGTTCGGCACCGGCGTCGGCGGCTTCCCGCTCGAAGATGCGGCACGGCTGATGGTCGACGTCGTCCGGCAACACCCCCCGAGCTCGCTGGAAAAGGTCGTGTTCGCGGTCCACGGCGACGCGGCCGAGCGGGCGTTCCGGGACGCGGTACGCGGCTAACCGCCGGCCAGATAACGCTCGACGGTGGCGACCTTCTGCGTCATCGCGTCGTGGGCCCCGGCTCGCCAGTCCACCTTGATCACCGTGCTGACCCGGGGCGCCCGGGCGGCCACCGCCTCGACGGCGCGCTGGACGACGCCCATCACCTGCTCCCAGCTGTCGCCCTCGATCACGGTGAACATGGAATCCGTCTTGTTGGGCAGGCCGGACTCGCGCACCACGCGAACCGCGTCGGCAACGATCTCGCCGACGCCCTCGCCGACGCCCAGCGGGGTGACCGAAAACGCGACGAGCACCGACACGTGACGAGCCTACCCAACCTTCTCCCGGCGAACCTGGCAGCATCGAGGGCCATGCGGGTTCTGGTGCAACGGGTCTCGTCGGCGTCGGTGTCGGTCGACGGCCAGGTGGTGGGCGCCATCCGGCCGGACCCCCAGGGCTTGTTGGCGTTCGTCGGTGTCACCCACGGTGACGATCCCGACAAGGCGCGGCGGCTGGCCGAAAAGCTGTGGACTCTGCGCATTCTCACCGACGAACGGTCCGCGTCCGATGTCAACGCGCCCATCCTGGTGGTCAGCCAGTTCACCCTCTACGCCGACACCGCCAAGGGCCGGCGTCCGTCCTGGAACGCCGCCGCGCCGGGTGCGGTCGCCGAACCGCTGGTCACCGCGTTCGCGGAGGCGCTGCGGGGCCTGGGCGCCGAGGTGCAGACCGGAGTGTTCGGTGCGCACATGGACGTGGAATTGGTGAACGACGGCCCGGTGACGGTGCTGCTGGAGCTGTGACGGCAGCGGCGCGGGTACGTTGGTTTTTCATGAGCGGTTTTTCATGAGCACCACGCCGGAATTCGGTTCGCTTCGTTCCGACGACGACCAGTGGGACATCGTCAGTGGTGTGGGCTACACCGCGCTGCTGGTGGCGGGATGGCGGGCGCTGCACGCGGTGGGCCCGCAACCGCTGGTCCGCGACGATTACGCGAAGCTCTTCATCGCCGCCTCGCAGGACCCGTACCTGGCCGGTGCGCTCGCCAATCCCGGAACCTCCGAGGACGAGACGGCCTTTCCGCGCCTCTACGGCGTGCAAACCCGGTTCTTCGACGACTTCTTCACGTCCGCCGGCGCCACGGGCATCCGGCAAGCGGTGATCGTCGCCGCCGGATTGGATTCGAGGGCCTATCGCCTCGAATGGCCCGCCGGCACAACGATTTTCGAGGTCGATTTGCCCAAAGTCCTGGAATTCAAGGCCCGCGTGCTGCGTGAGCACGGCGCGACGCCCAAGGCCCGCCGCGTCGAGGTCGGAGCCGATCTGCGCACCGAGTGGTCGCGCGCGTTGGAAGCGGCCGGCTTCGACACGGAAGCGCCCAGCGCCTGGTCGGTGGAGGGGGTGCTGCCCTATCTGACCGACGAAGCCCAAAACGCGCTCTTGACCCGCATCAGCGGGCTCAGCGCGCCCGGCAGCCGAATCGCCATCGGCGCGCTGGGCTCGCGGTTGGACCGCCAGCAGCTCGCCGCCCTCGAAGCCGACCACCCCGGGGTCAACATGTCCGGCGACGTGGACTTCTCCGCCCTCACCTACGAACCCAGGTCCGACCCGGCGGAGTCGCTCGCCGCGCACGGCTGGGCGGTCGAACCGGTCCGTAACACGCTGGACCTGCAGGCCGGCTACGGGATGACTCCGCCGGAGGTCGACGTCAAGATCGATGCTTTCATGCACTCGCAATACATCACGGCGACGCGCTCGGGCTGAGCCGAGTTAAGGCGTCAGCAGGACCTTCACCTGGTCGCCGGAGCGCGCCTCGGCGGTCGCGTAGCCTTTGGCCGCCTCGTCCAGCGGCAGTGTGGTGGTGAAGATTCCGTCGACGTCGAGGCGGCCGGAGCGTAGCAGCGGGATCAACTCCGGCCACGTCCGCTGGACCGGCGCCGTGGTCATCCGCAGTGTGATGCTGCGAATCAGGCAGCCCAGGGCGTTGAGCGGATACGGATTCATATCGTGCACACCCACCACCGAAACGGTGCCTCCCGCCCGCACCGCATTGAGAGCGTCGGTCAGGGACGCGTCCGTTGCCACGGCGTCGATCACGGCGTCGGCGCCACGGCCCCCCGTCGCCGCGAGGATGGCCTCGACCGCCGGCGCCTTGATCGGCGTGGCTCCCCACCGGGCGGCGCGGTCCAGCCGGCCATCGACCTGATCAACGGCGAAAACCGTTGCGGCGCCCTGGAAAAGCGCGCTGCGCAGCGAGCACAGCCCGACGGCGCCCAGTCCGATCACGGCCACCGTGCCGCCGAGCGGAATATCGGCGCGCTGCGCGGCGGCCCAGCCGGTGGCCAGGTTGTCGGTCAACAGCAGCGCCTGCTCGGTGCTGATCCCCTCGGGGGTCTTCAGCAGCTGAAAATCGGCGGCGGGCACGGCGAGCAGATCGGCCTGCGCACCGCCGAGCAGACCCCCGCCGAAGATCTGAAACCCGGAGTAACACTGGACCGGATCGCGGGTGGCACACCCCGGACAGTGGCCGCAGCCGGTCACCGAGGACACCATGACCTGGTCGCCGGCCTTGACTGTGCGCACCTCGGGTCCGACTTCCACGACGGTGCCGACGGCTTCGTGGCCCAGCGCGATCGGATCGGGCATCGGGAAATCGGCCTCGTAGAAGTGCAGATCGGATCCGCAGATGCCCGCGGCGGTGACTTCGACGATTGCCCCGTCCGGGCCGGGCAGCGCGGGATCCGGGCGGGTCTCGACTCGAATGTTGCGGGGTCCGTCGACGACTACCGTGCGCATGCTGATGTGCTCACTTTCGCTCTCGCACTCACTCTTTTTGTCGCACAAGAAATTGCGACCAGTCGGGCTCGCGCACCGCGGCCCAGTACTCGTTGAGGCGCCACGGGCTGACGGTGTGGATCTCGCCGTCGGCGTTCTTGAAGTACGAATGTTTGACGGCCGGGTGCGACCAGACCATCTTCTTTATCTGCGTTTGTGTCCGTTCGTGCCATGCGGTGGCGGCCTCGGCCTTGGGCTCGATCGAATGCAACTTCTCCTCCGCAAGCCGCCGCAGGCACTGGTCGACATAGCGCATCTGCAGTTCGGATTGAAAGATCAGGCTGCCGCCGTGGGCGAGGTGGGTTCCGGGTCCGTAGATGATGAAGAAGTTCGGGAATCCCGGCACGGTGATGCCCAGGTGGGCGTACGGGCGACTCCCCCACATCTCGTGCAGGTCAATCCCGTTGCGGCCCCGCACTTTCAGCGGCCACAGCACATCGGTGTGCCGGAAACCGGTGGCGTAGACAATGACGTCCACGTCGTGCGTAACGCCGTCCTCGGTAACGACGCCGTGGGGCGTGATCTTTTGGATCGGCGTGCGCACCAGCTCGACGTTGTCCCGTTGCAGCGTCCGCAACCAGCTGCCGTTGTCCTGCAAGGTCCGCTTGCCCGTGGCGGGGTAGTCGGGCAGCACCTTGTCCAACAGCTCTTGGGAGTCCGGGCCCTCGCCGACCTGGCTGGTGATCCACTGCGAGAACATCATTCGCGCGGCCGCGTTGATGTCGCTGACGGCGTAGTCCTGATCGGCGTAATTCGGGTCGCCCTCCGCCGCGTCGAGGCCCTTGTCGGCGCCGGGCCACAGCACGAGGAACCGATACCACCGCCCGTAGAACGGCAGGTGGCGCATCGCCCAGCGCACGCCGTCGCCGACCTCGTCGTGGTACATGGCGTTCGGAAACATCCATTGCGCGGTCCGCTGGAACACCGTCAGCCGCTCGACTTGGTCGGCGATCGCGGGCGCGATCTGAAATCCGCTGGCGCCGGCACCGATCAGCGCGACCCGCTTGCCCGTCAGGTCGACCGAGTGATCCCAGGCGGCGGAGTGAAACGACGGTCCTTCGAAACTGTCGGCCCCGTCGAATTCGGGGATATTCGGCCGGTTCAGCTGCCCGACCGCGGTGACGACGGCACGCGCGGTGATCGTGCTCGTCTCACCGTCGGCGCTGCGCAGGGAGACCGTCCACGCCCCATCTGGGTCGTTCCACTCGGCCGCGACCACCTCGGTGTTCCACCGGACGTGCTGGGCCAGGTCGTGCTTGTTCATCACCTCGGTGAAATAGTCCTGCAGCTCGTGCTGCTCGGCGAAGAAGTGAGTCCATTTGTTGTTGGGTTCGAAGCTGTAGCAGTAGAAATGGTTCGCGACATCGACACGGGCGCCGGGATAGCTGTTCTCCCACCACGTTCCGCCGGGCCCGGCGTTCTTTTCGACGATGGTGAACGGGATGTTGGCTTGCGTGAGGCGGATTCCGGCCAGAATGCCCGATTCGCCGCACCCGACCACCAGGACCGGTAGCTCGGCGACGGCTTCGGCCGGCAGCGCGGCCGGGCGACGGGGGTCGACGCCCTCGAGATCCATCTCCTCGAGGACCAGCGGCAGGTAATCGTCGGTCACGTGTTCGCAGGCGGCCCAGTCCATCATCTCGCGGATGAGTTCTGCGCTCAGCGGCTCGGGTTCGGGACAACCGCGATCCCGGTAGTCGGTGATCACCGGCAGCGCCGCCGCGCGGGCCCGGGCCTTGTCCTCCTCGGACATGAACCCCTGGACCTCGTTGAGGAAGATCCCCATGGGCTTGAAGTCCCGGATGAACCGCGGGTCGCCGGTGATATGGACGAGCGACAGCAGCAGGGTCGGGATGCTGACATCCTCGAGCGCGGCAGCGATTTCGGCGGTCGGGGTGGTGAACGGATGGCCGGCATAGCGGCTGCGCATCAAACCGATCCTTCTGGTAGGCGGGGCTCTCCAATTACGCTACGCATGGTTTCGTAATTGGCAGGACCACGCTACCGCGTGACGGCGGAGCCGATCAAGAGCCGCTACGGGTCGTCATCGTCATCGTCATCGTCGTCGTCGTCGGCGTTGCGGTGGAACCGTTCGGGGTGGTGGAAGGGGTTGGTTCGTGGTTGTCCGCGATCGAGGTGTGGGGGTGGTATCCATTCCGTCTCGCCGCGGGCGTTGGTGCGGGTGGTCCAGCCGTGTTCCGCGAGGCGGTTGTCGGGGCCGCAGGCCAGGGTCAGGTCGTCGATGTCGGTGCGGCGCGTCGCCGCCCAGCCCCGAACGTGGTGGACCTGGCTGTGATAAGCGGGGGCATCGCAGCCGGGTTTGGTGCAGCCACGATCCTTCGCGTGCAGCACGATTCGTTGTGCGGGTGAGGCCAGCCGCTTCGTGTGATGCAGCGCCAGCGCCTTACTGCCTTCGAAGATCGCTAGGTAGTGGTGCGCGTGGCTGGCCCAGCGGATCACATCCGACATCGGCACCAGGGTGCCGCCGCCGGTCAACGCTTTGCCGGTGGCGGCCTCGAGGTCTTTGAGTGTGGTGGTCACGATGATCGAGACGGGCAGCCCATTGTGCTGGCCCAGCTCGCCTGAGGCGAACAGGGCGCGCAGCCCGGCGAGCAATCCGTCGTGGTTGCGTTGGGCTTGAGATCGGCTGTCGCGGCGCACCGCATCTTCGTCGGGTGTCTGATCGACGGACGGGGTTTCGTCGTCGGGGTTGCACGCGCCGGGGGCGGCCAGCTTAGCCAGTATGGCTTCGATCGCGGCCCGCAATTCGGGAGTGATCAACCCGGTGAGGCGCGACATCCCGTCGAGTTCCTGGGCGCCCAGCGTGATGCCGCGCCGGCGGGCCCGCTGCGTGTCGCTGTATTCGCCGTCCGGGTGCAGCCAGTCCATGATCCGCTGGGCGTATTTGGCGAGCTCATCAGGCCGATAGCCGCGGGCCTTGCCGGCCAGATCGGCCTCGGCGGCCTCCCGGGTGTCCGGGTCGACGTCGTCTGTCAGGTGGGCGAAAAAGCTGCGGATGACCTTCACGTGCCCGTCGCCGATGCAGCCGTCGCGTTGGGCGGCCGCGGTCGCGGCCAACTGTGGTGCCAGCGGCTCCCCGGTCAGCGCCCGGCGCTCTCCCAGATCCTCGGCCTCGGCGATACGCCGGCCGGCCTCGGCCTTGGTGATACGCAATCGATCCGCCACCGCCCACCCCAGGCTGCCACCCAATTCCTCCGGAGTGGCCTGGGCGTCGAGCTGATTGATCAACGTGTGCTGCGGGGCGCGCAGCCGACGCGCCGCGGCTTCCATGCGCTCGAGAGCCCGCAACCGTTCCGGGGTGGTGAGCATGTCAAAAGACAAGTCGCACAGGCGCTTCAGGTCGTGATCGAGCGCGTCGAAAACGTCGACGATCTCCTCACGACTGCTCGCATCCATACCCCGAATCGTACGAACGGTCACCGACAACAAACGCCGATATGTGACCCCTGAAGCCAAAGTGACACAAGGGATTTCAGCGACTAGGGAGTTCCGTGCTTGCCGGGCGCGCCGAAGTGACCGCCGAGGCCACCGGTG
Source organism: Mycobacterium sp. NGS69 (assembly GCF_059812165.1). Taxonomy (NCBI): domain Bacteria; kingdom Bacillati; phylum Actinomycetota; class Actinomycetes; order Mycobacteriales; family Mycobacteriaceae; genus Mycobacterium; species Mycobacterium sp. NGS69. The sequence continues at coordinate 167,442 of NZ_JCALCD010000007.1, read as the reverse complement.
CCGCCGTGCCCGGTGCCGAAACCGTTGCCGCCGTTGCCGCCGACGCCGAAGATCGATGGGTTGTAGGTGCCCATGTCGATGATCCCGGCGTTGCCCCCGTTGCCGCCGTTGGCCGGGCCGCCGCCGGTGCCGGCGTCGCCGCCGACGCCGCCGGCACCGAAGAACCCAAGGCCCGCGCCGCCGTCGCCGCCGTTGTTGCCGCCGGTACCGGCCGGAGCGGCGCCGCCGTGCCCGCCGGCTCCGCCAATGGCGCCGCCCAGCGCGGCGGCCAGGCCACCGGCCCCGCCTGTGCCGCCGTTGCCGCCGGCCGAGGCGCCGCCGGCCCCGCCCGCACCGCCACCGGCGATGCCATTCACAGTGGCGGCTTCGCCGCCGGCCCCGCCGGCGCCGCCGGTCGCGATGCCACTGGCGGCCCCGCCGGCCCCACCGTTGCCGCCGACGGAAGCGCCCCACCCGAAGAAGTCGGGGGCGGCGGCGGCGCCGCCGGCCCCGCCGGCCCCGGCGGTGCTCCCGAGGCCGGCAGCGGCGCCGCCGGCTCCGCCAAGGCCGCCCTGGGCCAGGTCGATTCCGAAGAAGCCGGACGAACCGCTGTTCCCGCCGGCGCCGCCTGCGCCGCCGGTGCCGCCGAGGCCGGTGGCGTCGCCGCCGATTCCGCCGTTCCCGCCGAGGCTCAAGTCAATCCCGAAGGGGAGGCGGGCGAAGCCCTGGCCGCCGTTGCCGCCGGCCCCGCCAATACCGACGGTGGCGGCGCCGCCGTGCCCGCCGGCGCCACCGAAGCCAAGGAAGAGGCCGGTCTGGTTGCCGCCATCCCCGCCGGCCCCACCGTTCCCGGTGCCGGTGGCGTCGCCGCCGGTCCCGCCGGCCCCGCCGATGCCTGAGAAGAAGCCGGCGTTGCCGCCGGCACCGCCGGCCCCGCCGTTCAAGGCGCCGCCCGCGGACGCGCCGGGCCCGCCGGCGCCGCCAAAGCCGAACAGCAGCGCGTTGCCGCCTGCCCCGCCGGCCCCGCCGCCGGTTCCGCCGGCACCGCCGATACCGCCACTGCCCACGAGCCACCCGCCGGTGCCGCCACGACCGCCCGCCATGCCGGCACCCCCCGTGCCGCCTGTTCCGCCGGCGCCGATGAGGCCGGCGGGTCCGCCGGCACCGCCGTTCATACCGGCGCCACCTGAGCCGCCGTTGCCGCCGTTACCCCAGATGAGCCCGCCCGGCCCGCCGGCCGCCCCGGTGCCGGCCGCGCCGTCGGTGCCGTTGCCGATCAGCGGGCGCCCCAACAGCAGTTCGGTGGGGGTGTTGATCGCGCCCAGCGCGTCCTGCGCAGCGGTCTGCAGTGGGTTCGCGCTGGCCGCCTCGGTCGCCGCGTAGGCGCTGCCGGCACCCTGCAGAAGCTGGACGAATTGGGCGTGAAAGGCCGCCGCCTGGGCGCTGACGTACTGGTATTGGGCGGCGTGGCTGGAGAATAATGAAGCGATCGTCGTCGACACCTCATCGCTTGCCGCGGCCAGAACGCCGGTGGTGTTGGCCGCCGCGGCCGAATGGGCCGCGTTCAGCGTCGAACCGATATTCGCCACATTCTCTGCCGCCGCCGCCACTGCCTCCGGCACCGCAACCACAAACGACATCCGACAACCTCCAGATCACCCGCCCTGAGCGGATGTTAGGCATCCCCGGCCGCTAATTCGACATGTTCACAACAATTCAAAGCTGGTTCCCAGCGGCGGCTAAGCGCAGAACAATAAACCGATCTCGCATTTGTGGCGCCTAGGCGAACCGGAGGCAACGAACGTCATGGCCCCTTTACTCACGGCGTGCGGCGGATTTCTGCTCGCCGTTCTATGGATGGACCTGATTTTCGACGTTCAGGTTCTCCAAAACCGAAGCGCGGGTGAGGAATTGCCCGAGCCCGTGCTTGCTTCGATCGCGGGCTATTACCACCGCGCGACGACAACGTCGCGACCGATGAGCCGGCTGATCGCCCTGGTCATGCTGATCTTGTTGGCCGCGTTGGGGATTCAGGCCGCTAAAGGCCGCGACCCCGGGTGGCTGCTGGCGACATCGGCGGCACTCGCGGGTGTCCCGATGGCGCTGGCGCTGACGCGCACGGTGCCCGCCGCGGTTCGGCTCGGGCACCGGACGGACGGGCCGGCCGAACAAACCCGGCTGGCGCGGGCGATCTGCCGCGACCACCTGGTCTGCTTCGGCGGCATGCTGGCGTTCGTGGTCCTATGGACCACCTGATGCGCCGCGACACGTCCGCGACACGTCGTAGTGGCTGAGCGCTGGTCGGGGGCGGCTGGCCACGTCAGCCGGGTCCGTACTAAACTAGAACACGTTTCAGTTCTTTTCGCATCTCTTTACAACAGGGTCAAGCTTCCAGGAGTAGGCATGCACACCGCGATCTGCGACGAACTCGGCATCGAGTTCCCGATCTTCGCCTTTACCCACTGCCGCGATGTCGTGGTGGCTGTCAGCAAGGCCGGGGGTTTCGGCGTGCTGGGCGCCGTCGGCTTCACGCCCGAGCAGCTGGAGATCGAGCTCAACTGGATCGACGAGAACATCGGCGACCACCCCTACGGCGTCGACATCGTGATCCCGAACAAATACGAGGGCATGGACTCGCACCTGTCGGCCGAGGAGCTGGCCGAGACGCTGCGCAAGATGGTGCCGCAGGAGCACCTCGACTTCGGCAAGAAGATCCTCGCGGACCACGGGGTGCCGGTGGAAGACAGTGACGGGGACACCCTGCAGTTGCTGGGTTGGACGGAGGCGACAGCCACCCCGCAGGTCGAGGTGGCGTTGAAGCACCCCAAGGTGAAGATGATCGCCAACGCGCTGGGCACCCCGCCGGCCGACATGATCAAGCACATTCATGAGGCCGGGCTCAAGGTGGCCGCGCTGTGCGGCTCGCCGTCGCAGGCGCGCAAGCACGCCGATGCGGGCGTCGACATCATCATCGCCCAGGGCGGCGAGGCCGGCGGGCACTGCGGCGAGGTGGGCTCAATCGTGTTGTGGCCTCAGGTCGTTAAGGAGGTCGCGCCCGTGCCGGTGCTGGCGGCCGGAGGCATCGGGAGCGGCCAGCAGATCGCGGCCGCCCTGGCGCTGGGCGCCCAGGGCGCCTGGACCGGCTCGCAGTGGCTGATGGTCGAGGAGTCCTCGAACACGCCGGTGCAGCAGCAGGCGTACGTCAAGGCGGGCAGCCGCGACACCGTCCGGAGCCGTTCGTTCACGGGCAAGCCGGCCCGGATGCTGCGCAACGACTGGACCGAGGCGTGGGAGCAGCCCGATAACCCCAAGCCGCTCGGAATGCCGTTGCAGTACATGGTTTCCGGCATGGCGGTGCGGGCCACGAACAGGTACCCCAACGAGTCCGTGGACGTGGCGTTCAACCCCGTCGGTCAGGTGGTCGGGCAGTTCACCAAGGTGGAGAAGACGGCGACGGTCATCGAGCGGTGGGTGCAGGAGTACCTGGAAGCGACCAACCGGCTGGACGAGCTGAACGAGGCCGCCACCGTCTGACGACGGCTATTCGTCGGCTTCGTCCACTCCGTCGACTTCGACTTCGTCCGCGGGGCCGGTGAAGACCTCCTTCGTCCGGTCCACCGCGTACGTGCCGATGTCGATCGAGTTCTGCACGATGCCGCTGGCGCCACCGGCGATGTCGCCCCGGATGATGTCGCTGGCGTGCTCGACGATGTCCGACGCCTTCTCGACGGCGTTGGTGGCGATGTCGCGGGCCGCGTCGACGGCGTCTTTCGGATTGAAGCCCATCGGAATCTCCTTTTGTCGCAGGACCTTTGGTACGACTCTAGTGGCTCTAGTAGTTCACCAGGGTGCGCCGGTAATCCTCGGGGATCTCGGCGCCGGACCGCAATATCCGGGCCAGCCCGACGGCCATCGCGATACCGAGTAGGCCCAACCACAGTCCGGTGACCGCGATGAACCCCCAGAGCACGGCGGTGACCGCCGGCCACGGCGACAGCACGGCGAGCACCGGAGCGAAGAAGAAGCCGGTCCCGACGTACCAGGCCGAGCCCGCGCGATCCGACGCGAGCACGAACCGCAGCCAACGCGGCACGGGCGCTTCGCGGGGCTGGGCCTGGCTCATCGCGTCAGCCGGTCATCCCGACGGGGGGAAGAACCCCGCACCGGTGAACCATCCCTCTTGCCACCCCTTGTCTCCCAGGCAAAGCATGGGCAGGCCCCGCTCGGACTGCGCCGCCGCCTGCGGGCCCGGGCACTTCGCGCCGGCCTGCTGCACGCCGTACAGCGGATAGGAGATGACCCAGTAGCCGGTGGTGGCGGCGGGGAACTGGTTCGGCGGCGGGAAGTGGCACGCCTCCGCCTGGCCGCTGGGGCCCCGTCCGAAAATGAAGCTCTCGTAGTTGTCGCAGGGCGCGCCCAGCGACGCCTGATAGTTCATCCCCGGCACGTCGCCGTCGTAATGCGGATCGGCGGCGGCGCACGGCGCCACACCGATCGTGATGCCCGCTATGGAAGCGGCGCTGAGCAGTTCGCGAATCATGTTCCACCCCGCCTGTCGCCTGTGACCTGCATCAGAGCATATGGGACCGTCAACGGCGCCGGTAGGTGCAGATCAGTACCCCGGTGCCCGTTGGCGTCGCGGACACCAGCTCCAGCGCGCGGGCCCGGCCGTCGTCGGGGAACACCCGCTTGCCGCCGCCGAGCAGGATCGGCTCGAGCATCAGCCGGTATTCGTCGACCAGGTCGTGCTCGATCAGCTGCGCGGACAGCGACGCGCTGCCCATCACCTGTAGCGCCTGACCGTCGCGTGCGCGCAGCTCGCGTATCGCGCCGATCGCGTCGTCGGCGGGCAGCAGGGTCGAGCCGGGCCAATCGAGATCGTCCTGGCCGAGCGTCCGGGAAGCCACGTACTTGGGGATCTCGTTCATCCGGTCCGCGAACGCGTCGCCGGCGCGATCCGGCCAGGCCGCCGCCATCGACTGCCAGGTGCGGCGGCCGAACAGCAGCGCCTCGGTCCCGGCCAACAACTCGGAGACCGCGGGTCCCATGGTCTCGGGTTCGAAGTACGGCATCGACCAGCCGCCGTGTGCGAATCCCCCGTCGGTGTCCTCGCCCTGGCCGCCGGGGGCTTGGACGACTCCGTCCAGGCTCATGAAGTGGCTGGCAACGATGCGCATGTGCTTCCTTTCGGTCGGCGGGTCTGTCGTACCGATACAGACCGGCCGCCCACGCGAAACTCATCGCCACATGAACACGTTGCAATTCGGCCCGGCGATCTTGCCGCAATCCTTCCCAACCACGGTGTAGCAGTGGTTTATTTGGCACAAAGAAGACGACTAGACGACTTCGTATGAAGGAGCGGACCTTGTCAGCATCGAAGACGACCACCGAGCCGAATCTGCCGCCCGGATTCGATTTCACCGACCCGGACATCCACGCCGAGCGGCTCCCGGTGGAAGAGCTGGCCGAGTTGCGCCGGACCGCGCCGATCTGGTGGAACGAGCAGCCGATCGGGGCGGGCGGGTTCGACGACGGCGGCTTCTGGGTGGTGTCCAAGCACAAGGACGTCAAAGAGGTTTCGTTGCGCAGCGACGTCTTCTCCAGCCTGCAGAAGACGGCGCTGCCGCGGTACAAGGACGGCACCGTCGGCGAGCAGGTCGAACGGGGCAAGTTCGTGCTGCTCAACATGGACGCGCCGCAACACACCCGGCTGCGCAAGATCATCTCGCGGGCTTTCACTCCCCGATCCATCGAACGACTGCGCGGCGACCTGGCCGAGCGCGCGCGGCACATCGTCGAAGAAGCGGCGGCGGAGGGTCGCGGTGACTTCGTCGAGCAGGTCTCGTGCGAGCTGCCGTTGCAGGCCATCGCGGGGTTGATGGGCGTTCCCCAGGACGAGCGCAAGAAGCTCTTCCACTGGTCGAATGAGATGGTGGGCGATCAGGACCCCGAGTTCGCCAACAACGACGCCATCACCGCGTCCGTCGAACTCATCACGTACGGCATGCAGATGGCCGCCGACCGGGCGAAGAACCCGGGCGACGACCTGGTCACCAAGCTGGTGCAGGCCGACATCGATGGCCACAAGCTCTCCGACGACGAGTTCGGCTTTTTCGTGATCCTGCTGGCGGTGGCCGGCAACGAGACCACCCGTAACTCCATCACCCAGGGCATGATGGCGTTCACCGATTTCCCCGACCAGTGGGAGCTGTTCAAAAAGGAACGCCCCGGTACCGCGGCCGACGAGATCGTGCGGTGGGCCACCCCGGTGACGTCATTCCAGCGCACCGCACTCGAGGACTACGAACTGTCCGGCGTGCAGATCAAGAAGGGCCAGCGGGTGGTAATGGTCTACCGCTCGGCCAATTTCGACGAGGACGTGTTCGACGACCCGTTCACCTTCAACATCCTGCGCGACCCCAACCCGCACGTGGGATTCGGTGGCACCGGCGCGCATTACTGCATCGGGGCCAACCTCGCCCGGATGACGATCGACCTGATGTTCAACGCGATCGCCGACGGCATCCCGAACCTGGAATCGATCGGGAAGCCCGAGCGGCTGCGCTCGGGCTGGCTCAACGGCATCAAGCACTGGCAGGTCGACTACCACACCGACGGCGCGAAAGCACCTGCCGCGCACTAGCCTCAAGCTCATGGCTACCCATCGAGCTGTTCACGTAAGGTCGGCCGGGGCACCGCTGGAACTGGTCGATGTAGAAACCAGGCCGCCGGGCCGGGACGAGGCGCGGCTGACGGTCACCGCCTGTGGGATCTGCGGCACGGACGCACACTTTGTCGCGGGTGGTTTCCCGGGCATGACGTGGCCGTTGACCCCCGGGCACGAAATCGCCGGAACGATCGCCGAACTCGGTGCCGGCGTCGAGGGTTTCGCGGTCGGCGATCGCGTCGCGGTCGGCTGGTTCGGCGGGTGCTGCTACCACTGCGACCAGTGCCGAAGAGGGCACTTCATTCATTGCGAGAACGGGAAGGTGCCCAGTTATCAATATCCGGGCGGGTACGCGGAGTCGGTGACCGTCCCGGCGAGCGCGCTCGCCCGGATACCGGCGGGGCTGTCCGACGCCGAGGCCGCGCCGATGGGCTGCGCCGGCGTCACCACCTACAACGCCTTGCGGCATACGAAGGCGGTGCCGGGCGACCGGGTCGCCGTCCTCGGCGTCGGCGGGCTCGGCCACCTCGGGGTGCAGTTCGCGCGGGCGATGGGTTTCGAGACCATCGCGATCAACCGGGGTAGCGGCAAGGAGGAGGACGCCCGGAAATTGGGCGCCCACCACTACATTGACTCCACCGCCGCCGATCCTGCGGAAGCGCTGAAGGCCCTCGGTGGCGCGGCGGTGGTGCTCGCGACCGCGGGCAACTCGCCGGCGATGGCCGCGACGGTCGGCGGGATATCGCCGCAAGGCGAGCTCGTCACCATCGGCGTGACGCCCGAACCGTTGCCGATCAGCCCCATCCAGCTCATCACCCCGGGGGTCAGCATCGTCGGCCATCCCTCCGGCACGGCCAAAGACGTCGAGGACACCATGCATTTCGCGGTCCTGTCCGGTGTGCGGGCGTGGATCGAGGAGCTGCCGCTGGCGCAGGCGGCCGAGGGCTTTGCGGCGTTGGAGCAGGGCCGAGCGCACTACCGCACCGTTTTGACGATGTGACGACGGCCGCGCTGTGACCGACCTGTGGACCCTGACCGCCTCCGACGGTGAGTTGCTGATCCGCACCGGAGTCGCGGGCCGGGCGGCGCGGATGGGCCATCGGCTCACCATCGCGATGACGCGCTGGGAGGCCACGGTGGCCTGGGCCGCCGCTGAGCCCGTCACCGCGGAGCTGACCGTCGACGTCGAGTCGTTCGAGGTGCTGCGCGGCGAGGGCGGTGTCAAGGCGTTGTCCGGGCCGGAAAAGGCCCTGGTGAAATCGAACGCGCTGAAGTCGTTGGGCGCCAACCGCTATCCCGAGATCCGATTCATGGCGGACACGATCGATAAGACCCGCGACGGGTACCGTCTCGCCGGAAAGCTACACATCAACGGACAGTCCCGAAAGCACGTAATCGACTTGCGCACAGAGGATCTAGGCGACCGGTGGCAAATGACCGCCGAATCGCGGGTTCGCCAAACCGATTTCGGTGTCAAGCCATACTCACTGCTGATGGGCTCGCTGCGGGTCGGCGACGAGGTGACGGTGTCGTTCAGCGCCGCTCACGCCAAGGACGGCTGAGCTCCTGCGCTAGGGCGTCGGCGCGTGGGGCGGCGCGGGTTCACCCGTGTCCCCGGGGATGTGCTCGAGCACCCGGGTCAAGTACGGCTGACGGTCGTTCGAGTCCGGCTGTTGCTCGGCGGCGGCGGCTTGCTGCTCCCCTCCGGACCCCGGTTCCGGGGCCGGTACCCCCGCGGGCGCCTTCGACTGCGCGGCGGGCGGCACCGCTTCCGGCGGCGGTGCGGGAGCGGGCGCGACGGCCTCGGCGATCTGCGGCGGCGGCGCGTGCACGACCCGTTTGCCCGGAGCGGACTCGCTGGCGGGCGCCAGTTGAATGCCCAGGGCGAGTGAGAGCGACGAGACGAAGGTGATCGCACCCGCGGCCAGCGCGGTCACGGCGCCGGCGTAAGACAGCTTGCGGGGGCGCGCCTCGGGCGCGGCGGCGGGCTCACCTAAATGCGACACGAGTTGGTCGTCGGTGAACTCGGTGCTGCGCGCCGCGGCCAGCGCCGCGCCGCGCGCGATCGTCACCTGGGCCATCGTCTGCGCGAAAACCGGTACGGGCAAGGTCTTTTCGAGCTGCCACGAGAATCCATCGACGTCGTTGCCCGCGCCGACGACAACCACCCCGCCGGGCCGCCAGCCCGTCCGTCGTTCGAACATCCCGCTCAGCCAGGACGTCAGCCCGTCGAAGCCGCCGCGCACGTGCTTGACGGCCGTTTGGGTCTGGCCGTCATGGGTGTCGACCATGACGACAGTGGCCCACTCGTGGTCGAGGATGCAGACGGCCGTCTGCTCATATCCGATGACCGGTGCGATCGCGAGTGCCAGGGTCTCGACCGCCTCCAGCAACCGGACGGGCACCACGTTGTCGAAGCCGGCGTCGGTCAAGGCCTCCAACAGCAGCGCCGCCTGCGCAGACGCGTCGTCGTTCCAGGTCAGCCCGATCACGCGCACCCGGCGCTCGCCGGCGGACGCCATCGCATCCACCCGCAACACCTCGTCCGCCACTTGCTCCGCGGTGTTCAGGGCGCGCGCGCCGCGCCCTGCGAGCAGGCTCAGCTCGCGGTGGTCCAGGATCGTGCCGTCTGCGCCGTGCCCTTCAGCCAGGACCCACCCGACCGTGGTCGGCGTCAGCGATAGCCCCAGTACCGTGTCCAAGTCTGCACCTCAATCGGTCCCGGACCTCCTACGCCCTCAGCCGCACTCACGCACCAAAAAAGGCTGGCGCGGCAGTTCTATGAGGGCCGGAACGGACCGGGATTGTGTGGTCTCCATCGGCTTGCTCCGTGAGAGCCTACGCGGTCCGCGCGAGTTCGGCTCCCTCGGTTCCAAATCTCCCCCATACGCGCAGGCGAACGGGTCGAATCCGAGAATCGCTGCCGGACGGTCGACGCAAAACGGCTGGTGAGGCGCTACACGATTTCAACCGGCCGGGCATTTACGGCCGCGAAAAATTGCCGCGCTCGCCGGCGCCAATCGAACGCGTGGGCGACCAACTCCGACACTCCCGGCGGGACCCGACTATGTCGCGCGCCGCGCGATGGAAATCGGCCGCCATTTGGATCGGAAGTGGTCGTCCCCTTAAGTCGGATGCGGCGGGCTCCCCCGGCCTCCCGCGCGCGATACGGCCTGCTGCCTCGTGCTTTCCGGCGGAAAGGTCGCCTGCCCGGGGCCCGCCGCGGTCGCACTCGCGCCGTCGCCATCGACTTAATCCACACTGCGAAATTCGGCCCGAAACCGATATGAAACTGAGACACCAACGCGTCCCGATCGACATTTTGATCAATGACCCGGTAAATTCCTGCCTGAGACCGCGATCACACGGACGGACAAGGGGCAGGTATGACAGACGTGAGCGAGAAGATCCGGGCCTGGGGGCGCCGGCTTTTGGTCGGTGCGGCGGCGGCTGTCACCATGCCGGGCCTGATCGGTCTTGCGGGGGGCGGGCCGACCGCAGGGGCGTTCTCGCGCCCCGGGTTGCCGGTCGAGTACCTGCAAGTTCCGTCCGCTTCGATGGGCCGCGACATCAAGGTCCAGTTCCAAAGCGGCGGAAGCGGCTCCCCGGCGGTGTACCTGCTCGACGGCCTGCGTGCCCAGGACGACTACAACGGCTGGGACATCAACACGCCCGCGTTCGAGTGGTACTACAAGTCGGGCCTGTCCGTCGTCATGCCGGTCGGTGGGCAGTCCAGCTTCTACACCGACTGGTACCGCCCGGCGTGTGGGAAGGCCGGCTGCTCGACCTACAAGTGGGAGACGTTCCTGACCAGCGAGCTGCCGGGCTACCTGTCGTCGCAGCGGAGCGTCAAGCCGAACGGCAGCGCCGCGATCGGCATCTCGATGGCGGGTGCGTCGGCGATGAACCTGGCGAATTACCACCCGGGCCAGTTCGTCTACGCCGGCTCGCTGTCCGGCTACCTCAGCCCGTCCACCGGGCAGGGCTGGATAGGCCTGGCGATGGGCGATGCCGGCGGCTACAAGAAGGAAGACATGTGGGGACCGGACAACGACCCCGCGTGGCAACGTAACGACCCCTTGGTCAACGTCAACCTGCTCGTCGAACACAACACCCGGCTCTGGGTGTACTGCGGCAACGGGACTCCGAACGAACTGGGCGGTGCCAACTTGCCGGCCACGTTCCTGGAGAGCAACTTCATGATCGGCGTCAACAAGAAGTTCCAGGACGCCTACAACGCCGCGGGCGGCCACAACGCCGTGTTCAACTTCCCCGCCTACGGAACCCACAGCTGGGAGTACTGGGGAGCGCAGCTCAACGCCATGAAGGGCGACCTGCAGAGCAGCCTGGGAGCTACCCCCGGCGGCGGTGGATAACACCTGACCTGCCGGAGGTTCCGCTACTGCGCTTGACGACGAGGTCAGGCGCAGTAGCGCGTTAGGGGGCCTTCAACCGATCGGTGACGTCGGTCCACGCGGCCGCGTCGGTGCGGTGGTTGTTCATGTTCCGGCACTGGCCGTAGACGCGCAGGACCCCCACGTTCGGCGCGTCGGTCTCCCGGTACACGATCGCCGTGACGGCGTCCTTGGTGAGGGACCTGGCGAACAGGTGATCGTTGGGCGGCAGGCCCTCGGTCCAGCCGTGGCCGGCGAGCGTCGCGGCGAGGGTCGGGAAGTAGGCCTCGGGCCGCGCATCGGTGGGCAGCGCGAAGGTCAGGTAGATCGCGCCCTGGTAGGGCGGATCTTCGCGGTTTTTACACGACATGAACGTGTAGCCCGCCGACGCCGTCCGCAGCCCGGTCAGGGTGACGATCTGTCGGGCCGACTCGACCGCCTGGGCCTCGGACTGGTCGTCGCTGACCGGGTTGGCGGGATGGTCGAGGACGTCGGAGGTCGTGGTATGCAGCCTGTCCACCAAGACGATGGTTCCGCCCAGGACCAGCGAGGCCGTCAGCGCGGCGGCGATCAGCGCGCGAACCTGCGTCGAGCGCAACCAATCTCCGGAAGACACCTGCGACATCAGTGCCCAGGCTAACTCGGCGGAACGTCGGAGTCGGGCGAGAATCATGGTCATGACCGGCAGTTGCGGGCGGTTCTGCCGCCCGGTGGTGCGCCTCGCGTTGGCCGGGTTGCTTGGGGCCCTGGTGTGTGCGGCACCGCCCACGCCGGCGCGCGGCGACACCGACAGCCCGCTGATCGGGTTGGTCGACGCGGCCGCGCAGCGGCTGCAGGTCGCCGAGCCGGTGGCCGCCTTCAAATGGAACACGCGTGGCGCCATCGAGGACCCGGTCCGGGTCCAGCAGCAGCTCGCCGAACTGGGCGCCGAGGCGAGCGCCGCGCGGGTCGACCCCGATTACGTCACCCGGGTCTTCGGCGATCAGATAAGCGCCACCGAGGCAATCGAATACAGCCGGTTCGCCGACTGGAAGCTGAACCCGGCGGATGCACCAACCGCGGCGCCGGATCTGTCGGAGTCGCGGTCGACGATCGATGGCCTCAACCACACGATGCTGGCCCAGATCGTGGCCGGCTGGGACCTGTTGCACTCGCCGGGCTGCGCCACCGGCCTGGACGCCGCCAGGAGCGACGTCGTACGCGCCCGCCAACTCGACGGCCTTTACCAACAAGCCCTTTCGCGTGCGACCCAGGCGTATTGCCAGGGCTAATTTATCCATTTCTCACGATTCTCTAAGGCTCTGAGTTCGCTGGTCAGCGGTCCAATTTCCCTGCTAGGCGGCTTATCTCGCGACCTTTTCGAATCGGTAACGCTTCGGACACGCCCGTCGAAATGTTTGGCATGAGAAAACTCTGCAAGCCTCTCGTCACGTCCGTCATGATCGGCGGGTTCGTTGCAGCATCGCTGAGTTCCTCCGGCGTCGCAGGCGCCGCTCCCGGCGCCCCCAACTGGGACGCGGTCGCGCAATGCGAGTCCGGCGGCAACTGGCACGCCAACACCGGAAACGGCGAATACGGTGGGCTGCAATTCAAGCCGGGCACCTGGGCCGCCTACGGTGGCGTCGGCAATCCGGCGGCCGCATCCAGGGAAGACCAGATCGCCGTCGCCAACCGGGTTTTCGCGCAAGACGGACTCGACCCGTGGCCGAAGTGTGGCTCGGCGTCCGGCCTCCCGATCGCGATGTACACGCACCCCGCCCAGGGCATCAAACAGATCATCAACGGGCTCATCCAGGCCGCCATCCCGCACTGACAGTTCTCGCGCCCTATGAGCCGGGGCGAAGCTGTGTTTGGATCAGCCCATGGAAGGTTCGGCGACGGTTCACATGGCGGCGCCCGCGGACAAGATCTGGGATCTCATTGCGGACGTTCGCAACACGGGACGGTTCTCCCCGGAGGTGTTCGAGGCGGAGTGGCTGGGCGACGCGACCGGCCCCGCGCTCGGCGCCAAGTTTCGCGGCCACGTACGGCGAAACGAGATGGGACCCGTCTACTGGACGACGTGCAAGGTCACCGCGTGCGAACCCGGCCGCGAATTCGGGTTCGCGGTGATGCTCGGCGACCGGGCGGTGAACAACTGGCACTACCGGTTGGCGCCCAGCGGCGGCGGCACCGACGTGACCGAGTCGTTCCGGCTGAATCCCGCGCCGTGGCTCGGCGTCTATTGGTTGTTGGGCGGATTCCTGCGCAGGCGACGCAACGTCCGCGACATGACCAAGACCCTCAACCGGATCAAAGACGTGGTCGAAGCGGGCTGACGCGACGTGAAATCGGTCTTCATCACCGGCGCGGGCAGTGGCATGGGCCGCGAGGGAGCCAAGCTGTTCCACGCCAACGGTTGGCGCGTCGGCGCGGTCGACCGCAACGAGGACGGGCTGACGACGCTGCGCGCAGAGCTGGGTGACGACCGGCTGTGGACGCGCGCCGTCGACGTGACCGACAAGGCCGCGCTGGAGGGCGCGCTGGCCGACTTCTGCGCCGGCAACGCCGACGGCGGGCTCGACATGATGTGGAACAACGCCGGCATCGGCGAATCGGGCTGGTTCGAGGACGTGCCCTACGAAGCCGCGATGCGCGTCGTGGAGGTGAACTACAAGGCGGTGCTGACCGGCGCCTACGTCGCGCTGCCCTACCTGAAGAAGACCCCCGGCAGCCTGATGTTCTCGACGTCGTCCTCGGCGGGCACCTACGGGATGCCGCGCATCGCGGTGTATTCGTCGACCAAGCACGCGGTCAAGGGGTTGACCGAGGCGCTGAGCGTGGAATGGCAACGCCACGGTGTGCGCGTCGCGGACGTGTTGCCGGGTCTGATCGACACCGCCATCCTCACCACGACGACCAACCACTCGGACGACGGCGGGGCGGCGATGTCCGGCGAGGAGCTCCGCGCGAGCGCGCCGAAGAAGGGCATGATGCGGCTGATGCCCGCGAGCAGCGTCGCGGAGGCCGCCTGGCAGGCTTACCACAATCCGAGGCGGCTGCACTGGTACGTGCCCAAGAGCATTCGCGTGATCGATCTGCTCAAGGGTCTGAGCCCGGAGTTGGTGCGGGGCCGCATCGTCAAGGCCCTGCCCGCGCTGATGCCGAAGCGGCAATAAGGGAGGGTGCCCTGGTGCGAAACCGTTGGATCGTAGCCGTTTTCGTCCTGATCGCCGGGGCCGGCGTCGTGGGGTGTGGTCACGCGCAGACGGTGCCCCGGAAAGCCGCCCGGGTGACCATCGGCGGCGCCACCCAGACGACGCGTCCCGCCGCGTGCAGCCAGAACCAGTCGTATCGGACCCTCGACATCGGCGATCACGATGCGCACGTCGAGGCGGTGGTGATGCTCAGCGGCTACCGTGCCATCCCGCAGTGGGTGAAGATCCGCAACTTCGCCGGCTTCACCGGCAGCTTCTGGCAAGGCGGGGTCGGAGACGCGCGTGTCGAGCTGACCAACAACGCCTACACCATTACCGGCAGCGCATACGGCATCAGTAGCAGCAATCCCAACGAGACGGTGACCACCGACTTCAAGATCACCGCCGAGTGCTGAGCGCTCAGGCGAATTCGGCCTACGCTGGGTCCAGACCACCCGAGCTGATGGAGGCCCCGTGAAGGAGAGATTGCACTGGCTCGTGATGCACGGGTTTATTCGGGGCGTCGCGGCGATCGGCATGCGGCGGGGCGACCTGCAGGCCAGATTGATCGCCGACCCGACGGTGGCCAAGGATCCGGTTCCGTTCTACGAGCGACTGCGCGCCCAGGGACCGCTGGTGAAGGGCCGCGTCAACTACCTGACCACCGACCACGCCCTGGCCCACGAGCTGCTGCGGTCCGACGACTTCCGCGTGGTGAACATGGGCTCGAACCTGCCGGCCCCGCTGCGCTGGCTGGAGCGCCGCACCAACGACGATCTCATGCATCCGCTGCGCGCGCCGTCGCTGCTGGCCGTCGAGCCACCGGACCACACCCGCTACCGCAAGACGGTGTCGGCCGTGTTCACGCCCAGGGCGGTCGCCGCCTTGCGCGACGGCGTTCAGCAGACCGCGACCGACCTGCTGGATCAGCTGACCGGCCAGTCCGGCGTGGTCGATATCGTCGGGAGCTACTGCTCGCAGCTTCCGGTCGCGATCATCAGCGACATCTTGGGAGTCCCCGAGCGGGACCGGCCGCGCGTCCTGGAGTTCGGGGAGCTCGGCGCGCCGAGCCTCGACATCGGCCTGCCCTGGTGGCAATACCGCACGGTGCAGCAAGGGATCGTCGGATTCAACGCCTGGCTCTCTGGTCACCTGCGCGAATTGCGGCGCGCCCCGAGCGACAACCTGATGAGCCAGCTGATCCAAACCGCTGAAAGTGGCTCCGCCGAAACACATCTCAACCCGGACGAACTGCAGGCGATCGCCGGCCTGGTGCTGGCCGCGGGCTTCGAGACCACGGTGAACCTGCTGGGCAACGGGATCCGGATGCTGCTGGACACACCCGAGCATCTGGACACGTTGCGTCGCCGCCCCGAGTTGTGGCCGAACGCCGTCGAGGAGATTTTGCGGCTCGACTCGCCGGTGCAGCTCACCGCGCGGGTGGCGCTGCGGGACGTCGAAGTGGCCGGCATGCGGATCAAACGGGACGACTTGGTGGTGATATATCTGGCGGCCGCCAACCGCGATCCGTCGGTATTCCCGGATCCCAACCGCTTCGACATCGAAAGGCCAAACGCGGGAAGGCATCTCGCGTTCTCCGGGGGACGCCACTTCTGCCTGGGGGCCGCCCTCGCCCGCGCCGAGGGGGAAGTCGGGCTGCGGACGTTCTTCGACCGGTTCCCGCAGGTGCGGGCGGCCGGCACCGGAAGCCGGCGGGACACGCGGGTGCTGCGCGGCTGGTCGACGTTGCCGGTGGTGCTGGGGCCGGCGCGGGCGATGGCTCCCGTCGACGCCTAACGGCGACGCCGCCGCCGCCGGCCGGGCCAGCTTCTGTTGCCGGAACAGGCCGCGACGAGGGTGCTTGGGGCCGCCGTGACGGCGACGAGCGCCAGTCGTCGGATGGCGTCGCGCCGGGTCAGCACGCCGTCGACCGGATCGGCCCCCGTCTCCTCGGAGGTATCGCGATGCGATGTCACGTCGCCAAGTATGCGGCAAAGCCGCACTCGGCGACTGCATTTATGCGCGGTTGGTCGACGCTCAAGGGTCCTGGCCCGAGGCTCCGCTCCGCCAGCGGAGCGCACCCGACGCGACGATGATCACCGCGGGCAACGTGCCGGCCGCGAAAATCCCGAATTGCCAAGCCCATCCGATCGCCGTATCGCGGAATTCCTCGTCGTGATAGAGCTCCGCGCCCGCGGGTGTCCTGGCGACGCAGCCGTGCGTCTTGGCCCACCAGTCGTCGCGCACCAATTGGTAGTCGTGGGTGTTGACCCAGTCGTGGCAATCGTCGCTGGTCCCCCAGAACCCGCGAGCGAGCGCCTCGCCCCGCCGCAGGGTTTCGCGGCGCGTCAGCAGGCCATCGACGTGGTCGGTCGCGATCTCCTCGGCGAGATAGCGCCACAGCGTGGTCACGCTGGCGAGTACGCGCCGAAAGCCGATGGTTGACACGTGTGGGGTAACCCGGTTTATTTGCCGCTATGACACAGGTTTCTGAAGTCGCGGTCGAGGATGTCGTCGTCGGCATGTGGCAGGCGCTCTCGCGACGTGACTGGGATGCGGTCAAGACGTTCCTCCGCGACGACTGCCTCTACGTCGACATGCCCGTCCCCGCCCTGGCCGCGCGCGGCCCCGAAGACATCGTGAAACGGCTCAAGATTGGCCTCGAGCCGTTGGCGGCCTACGAGAACCACGACGGCGTGCTGGTGTCCAACGGCTCCGACGTCATCTACGAGCATTCGGAGACTTGGACTTTCGCGTCGGGCGAGCGGGGCGTGCTCAGGTTCGTAACCGTCCACAAGGTCGAGAACGGCAAGATCACCGTGTGGAAAGACTATTGGGACATGAACAGCCTCGTGGCCTTCGCGCCGCCCAACCACTTCGAGAATCTTGCGAATGCGGACACTAGCTGGGTATTTGATGCCACAGCGTTAGTCTGACACTACCCGCTTTGAGGGCGATGTTCGAGTGATGTTCGACTAGCACAACGCTATATGTCACACGATTGACGTGTCAGACCCTTTGCTAGATCTCGCCGCCGAGGTGCCGTCGTGGAATCGCGCCATGCGCGCGGCCGGTAAATCCGACACGACAATCACCACCTACACGATGGGAGTGTCCCGGTTTCTGCGCTGGTGTGCCGAGACCGGCACGCCCCCGGAGCTGACGGGATTCCGTGGGACCGTGGCGGCATCGCCCGCACGCTGGGGCATGGGTGGGGCCGCAATGGTGACCGCGGGCCTAAGCAATTCTCACAACTAGTTCTGAGAGTCACTGAAGCCAGATCACCGACGAGGCCACGCGGAGGCCAATTTGTGGCTTTCGTGAACGAGAATGCCCGGAGAACGACTCGATCCACGCCTGATCCTAGGGCTCGCCGGGGCGGCCGTGGTACCGCTCGACGGCGGAGGGGCCCGTTCAGGTGCCGGTGGCCGCCAACTCGGCCGGCCCGATGTACCCCGGCGACTCGCTCGTCCCGAACATGTCGTCGAAGACCCGGAACCGATCGAAGGTCAGAGCGTGCTGCCGCGCTCTCATCTCCATCGCGTGTCGCTCGGACTCCGGCAACGAGATCGCCCGGTCGATGGTTTCCGCGAGCGCCGCCCGGTCGCTGTGCGGCACGATGAACGCGGTATCGCCCACCGCTTCCCCGGTCCCACCGGTCAGGCAGGTGATGACGGGGCCACCGCCCGCGAGCATCTTCTCGGTCAGGGCGATCCCGAAGGTCTCGACGAACTCCGGTTCCGGCCGCGTCGGCAGGGCGTAGGCCGCGCAGCCGCGCATCAGCAGCGGCTTCTCGTCGTCGTCCACGTCACTCAGGAAGACGATGCGGTCGTCGCCCGCCGCCAGGTCCTTGTACTCCTGCAGTTGCGGTCCGGTGCCGGCGACGACGAGCTTGACCTTCTCCGCCGCAGCGGAATCGCGGTAGGCGTGGATCAGGTCGTCCACGCCCTTGGCCCGGGCGACCCGGGACAGGAACAGGACGTAGCCGTTGCGCTCGAGCCCTCGACTGGCCAGGGCCGCGTCGACCGCGTCCTCGTCGAGGTCGAGGAACGCCCCGGTGTTGATCGCCGGGTAGCTGATCTCGATCCGATCGCGGCATTCCTGCGCGAACCGGGTCCCGGCGCGTTCGTCGAGTTCGGTTGCCGCGGCGACGATCTCGTCCTTCGTGTATTCCGACACGGCGACGACCCG
This sequence comes from Mycobacterium sp. NGS69, assembly GCF_059812165.1. Lineage (NCBI taxonomy): Bacteria > Bacillati > Actinomycetota > Actinomycetes > Mycobacteriales > Mycobacteriaceae > Mycobacterium > Mycobacterium sp. NGS69. The sequence continues at coordinate 149,035 of NZ_JCALCD010000007.1, read as the reverse complement.
GTCGCTGCCGAAGTAGCGGGCCATCAACGCGATCGCGGCACCGACCCTCCCGTCGAGCAGGCAGTTACGAATCACATTCGTGACATCCGACCCGACCGCCTTCGCGATCGTGGTGACATCCGTGTCGAAACCTGCTGCGGCGGCGGCGGTCACCGCGTCCCCGACCACCATGGTGTGCGGCATCAGGTACATCGACAGGCAGGTCGTCGGAACACCGTCGGTGAGCAGTTCCACCAGGCGCCCGGTGAGGCCGGCCATGTAGCGACCGTCCGGGACGCGGTAGTCACCGACCGGTTCGGGCCGCTCGACGGTGATGCCGGGACTGTACTCCTGCAGGCGATCCAAGGGTTTCAGCGGGAGTCCCGCACCTTCCAATACGGGAATCGGCCACGTCAACAGTCGAACGTCGTCGAATCCGCGCTTCAGCGCGACCTCGGCGAGGTTACGGGCCTCGCCGCTGTGGCCGCAGATGACCGGGTCGGCTCGGACGACGATGACGAGACGACGAAGAGGACGGTTCATGGTGCACCCTGGGTCGTCGGGACAGGGCCTCGGGCCGACGGCGGTCTCTCCGACCGGCCCCACGAACTGGGTTCCGGACCCAGCTCGATGTGCAGCGTTCCTGCTGCGTGCAACTCCCCGGCAGAGATGTGGGTTCCCTGAAGCGGTGTGCCGTTGAACGTTGCGGCTTGCACGTACTGCACCGACGGAGTCGAGTCGATGCCGTCGGACCCGATCGGCTGCTCGACGAATCCGCTGGTAGTGATGGTCAACTCTTTGCCCCGGATCAGTAAGCGGGAACGCTCGAAAGCCGGAGTGTTCACCAAGAAGAGGCCTTGGCCGGCCACCGGGAAGAGCCCCAGCGACGCCCACACGTACCAGGCGGACAGGCCGCCGCTGTCGTCGTTACCGGGCAGGCCACCGGGGCCAGTGCCGAACTGCCACGTCAGCGCCGCGTGCACCACCTCGGCCGTCCGGTCGGGTCGGCCGGCATAGTGGTAGGCCCACGGGGCCTCCATGTCCGGTTCGTTGTTCAATCCCTCGAACCGGTTGAGCGCGTAGCCGATCTCCATCTCGGCGGGCTTCGGTTCGATGCCCGGCTGGGTCACCGGTTCGGCGCAGTAGCCGAAGAATGCGTCGAGCATGCCGACGAAGGCCTCGTCCCCGCCGGCGAGAGCGATCCGGCCGGCCATGTCGTGCATCAACCGGAACGAGTAGTTCCACTTACCGCCCTCGTAGTACTCCGAGTCCTTCAACAGGCCGTTCGAGGCGTCGAACGCGTTCACCCAACCCGCGCTGCGCTCCTCGGACTCCGCGGCGAGCCGGGTGTCCCCGACCGCGCGGGCGACCTTGGCGGTGCAGTAGTAGGCGTAAGCGAGGTCGAGGGTGTGGGTGATGGGGTGGACGATGCCCTTCTCGATGAAGTCCTCGCCGTACATCCGCCGCAGGTCGTCGACCATGTGGACCAGGGCCCAACTCCAGTCGATCTCCCGCAGGTTCAGTTCCTGCGCGTCGGCAAGGGCGGTGTGGGCCAACGCGCTCGCCTGCCGGAAGAACCGGTCCGCCCCGCGGGCCATCCGGTAGCCGACCGGGAAGTTGCCCTCTTCCTCGCAGACCCGGATCAACGACTCCAGGAGGTCCGCGGCCCGTTCCGGCACGATCGCCATGAGCAGTGGGATCTGGGTCTTGTAGATGTCCCACATGGTGCAGACGTCGAACGCGAACGGCCCGCTGTTGGGCCAGAACGGGGACTCGTCGTCACCGAAACAGGGCTTGATCAGGGAGTGGTAGAGCGCGGTCCCGAAGACCTGACGGCGCGCCTCGGAGCCACCTTCGACCTGGATCAGGTCGAGGTGTTCCTTCCACTTCTTCCGGGTCCGGGCGCGGACGACGTCGAAGGTGTGCTTGCCGCTATCGCACTCGGTGCGCAGGTTGTCGGTTGCCTGCTCGGTGCCGCGCAGGGAGAACCCGATCCGGACCTCGATCACGGTCCCCGCCTGGGCCGGCCCCATGAACAACAGCCCGAACGGCCGCAGGGTGGTCGGGCGGATGTAGTCGAAGTCGAGCCGGGTGCCCCCGTCGATCAGTCGCTTGTCATGCCAGAGCATCTGGCGCCAACCGGGGGCCTCGACCTCGACGGCGACCGAGAGCGGCACCCCCTCCATGACCACGGTGCCCTGCGCCTTGCCGCGGCCGAGGTTCTCGACCTGCGCGCGCAGCGGCACCGTCCGACCGTGCTCGATCACCAGGCCGCCGCACGACAGGTCGAGCACGACGCGGGCGTTGCGGTGCTCGGGGAACGCGTAGCGGTGAACCGCCACCTTGTCCCCCACGGTGATCTCGCACCGGATGCCGTTGTCGAGGGTCGCCGCGTAGTACCCCGGCGACGACGTCTCGGCGTGGAGCGCCCACGCCGTCCCGAGGTTGTCCAGCGGGTCCAGCATCGGCGTCACGCGGGCGTAGTTGTAGTACTTGCGGATCGCCCCGGTGCCGGACTGCTGGAAGTGCGTGAACCCCGACGCCTGGGTCTCCGCGAAGATCTCCGGCGGCAGTCCCTCGGTGATCTTGGGGTACCGGCCGTAACCGGTCGGGTAGGCGCCGGAGTACGCGCAGGCGGACACCATGCCGAAGGGGGAGACCGCTCCGGGGTGGGTGTTGCCCACCTGCGGCTTCGGCCACCACCAGGTCGCGGCGAGGTCCCGCGGCGACGGTAGCTGCGTCGCGGCGGTTCCGATGAAGGGATCAATGTGTTCGAGGATGGAGGCAGGCTACGCAGTCACACGGCGATCATGGGTTTCCGCCGTGTGAACTCCGCGGGTCGGGCGGACCACGTCGCGGCCCGCGGCTCAGGTTTCCTCGGCCAACCACCGGCCACAGACGCGGGTAGAAGATGCCCAGGGAAGCCTCGTGGCCTTCGCGCCGCCCAACCACTTCGAGAACTTGGCGACCGCCGACACCAGCTGGGTTTTCGACGCAACGGCGTTGGTTTGACGACGGTGTCGCCGAGAGTTACTTGAAGAAGTTGCTCAGGCCAAACAAGCCCGATATGAGATTGCCGGCGTTGAGTAAGCCCGAGACCTGACCGGATATGCCGGGATTGGAGGCGCTCGGGACCCCGGTGTTGAAGAAGCCCGAGACCAGGCCGTTCACCGTGCTGCCGTAGGCGTTGTTTCCAAATCCCGACATAAAGCCGTCGGCCGTGGTGCCACCGCTGGCGGTGTTTCCAAAGCCCGAAACGTCGAAGCCGGTATTGCCGAAGCCCGACGTGGTCAGCCCGCTGTCACCGCTCAGGCCCAGGCCCGTGTTCACGTTGCCGGAATTCCAGATGCCGGTGTTGACGTTGCCGGAATTCCCCCAGCCCGTGTTCGTGTTGCCCGAATTCCAGAAGCCCGTGTTGCCGCCGGTATCCAGCGTGCCGCCCGCATTCCCGAAGCCGGTGTCCAACTGCCCCGAGTTGAAGAACCCGGTGTCCAGCACGCCGGAATTGCCGTAGCCGAAGTTGGCCGTGCCGGAGTTCCCGAACCCGATGTTCCCCAGGCCGGAGTTCCCGATGCCGAAGTTGCCATGGCCGCCCGGCGTGTTGATGGCCGCGTTGAGGATGCCGATGTTGCCGTTGCCGGAGTTGAAGAAACCGATGTTGCCGGTGCCGGAGTTGCCGATGCCGATGTTGCCGCTGCCCGAGTTCAGGCCGCCCAAGTGGAATTGGCCGGTTGAGTAGTTGTAGTAGGTCTCACCGATGCCGATCTCGTTGTCGCCGGTGAGCCCGAAGCCGATGTTGGCGTTGCCGTTGTTGCCGGCGCCCGTGTTGCCGAAGCCGTTGTTCCCGCCGCCGACGTTCGAGTCGCCATGGTTTCCGATGCCCCAGTTGGCGTTGCCGGTGTTGCCAAAGCCGATGTTGCTCAAGGGGCTGCCAGGCGGCGTGGTGAAGTCAGAGTTGGTGTTCCCGAAGCCGACATTGAGGCTGCCGGTGTTTCCGCTCCCGAAATTGAGGTTGCCGGTGTTTCCGCTGCCGACGTTTCCGACGCTGGGGTGCAGGGCGTTTCCGTTGCCGGCGCCGATGTTCCGCTCGCCGGTGTTTCCCGTACCGAGGTTGGAGCTGCCGGTGTTTCCGTTACCCACGTTGTTGGTGCCCCGGTTGCCCAGACCCAAGTCGAAGGTCGGGGCCGCGGCCACCAGGCCTTGCCGGACTGCCTGCAACGGCGACGCGTTGGTCGCCTCGGCCATCGCGTAGGTGATCCCGGCCCCGTTCACGGCCTGCGCAAACTCGGCGTGGAACGCCGCCGCCCGAGCGCTCACTGCCTGAAAGCCCTGACCGTGGGCGGAGAACAGCGCCGCGATGGCGGCCGACACCTCATCCTGCGCCGCGGCCAGTACCCCGCTGATGGGGGCGGCGGCCGCCGCACTCGCTGCGGTGACCGCCGAGCCGATGTTGGACAAGTCCGTCGCCGCCGACGCCAAGAATTCCGGGGCCGCCACCAGATACGACATCGCTGTGCTCCTGCTCGATATCCAACCCCCGGCGGACGGTCACTTTATCGCCATCACGCACCGGCAATCGGCGTTTCAACCAAACGTTCACCCGCTCGCCAGGACCTGGAAGGCAGTTGCAGTTGGTGTTGAAGGTCGGATGCGCTCCGCTGCCGCGCACAATCGGGCGGAGGCCGTCGAAAACGGTTACCGCGCAGAATGATTCAGAGTTGCTCCATCAGGCGGGACATCAGCTCGTCCTCGAAAAATCGGGGCTCGTGCAGCGGGTAGGTCCGCGGCTCGGGCAGCCCGATGTGAATGTGCCCGATCGCCGCGATAACCGAGGCGCCGGGCCAGTGGTGGTGGGCCTCGGCGTCGGGCGACACGGAATCGGATGGGGAGTGAGATTTGGGCAGTAAATGCAGCATGGCGGATGCCTTCGGATCGTCGCTGGCCCCTACCAGTAGTCAAGGCTATTAAACACATGTTAGACAGGCATCATGGCGTCGGCAACGCCGACCGTCGAGCTGGAACCAACCCGACCTCGATCGGAAGGGGTGTGCGGATCCGATGATCACCCGGCGATGGAACGAGTCCGACGAGGCCAAGAGCAGCTACGTCAAGGAGCTGTTTTCGGCGCTCGCGACGCGCTACAACGTGATGACCGATCTGTGGACCCTCGGGCTGCATCGCTTGTGGAAGCGCCAGGCCATGGAGCTTTGCGCCCTGCGGCCGGGCGAACGGGTGCTGGACGTGGCGACCGGAACCGGCGACCTCGCGTTCCTGGAACAGGCGGCGGTCGGGCCGAACGGCCGGGTCGTCGGCGTTGACTCCTGTGCGGCGATGCTTGCGGTCGCCCGGGGGCGACAGCGCGGCGGCGTCGAGTTCGAGGAGGGCGACGCCATGGACCTGCGCTTCCCGGATGCGTCGTTCGACGTCGTGACGATCAGCTTCGGGCTGCGCAACGTCGCGGACCGCGGCCGGGCGCTGCGCGAATTCCGGCGCGTCCTGCGGCCGGGCGGCCGGTTGATGGTCCTCGATTTCAGCAAGCCGAACTCGAAGACGCTGACGCTCCTGCACGACGCGCTGTACTTCGTCCTGATGCCGGCGGTGGGCTGGGCCGTGGCCTGGCATCGCGACGCCCACCACTACACCTCCGATTCGATCCGCACCTGGCTGTCGCCGGACGGGCTGACCAAGACGATGCTGGAATCGGGCTTCGTCGACGCCGGCTACGTCTCGTTGAGCAACGGGTTCGCGACCGTTCATTTCGGTTCGCGCGACGCCGCCTGACTGCACTTGGACGGAGCTAATAGCCTCGGCAGCAACGGATTTGGTAGTGCGACCGCCGGGGCGTCGCTCCTTGGCAGCGGAAAGCTGCGGCGGTCCATACCGCTCTAACGCTGCTCCGACCACGGCACCGAAAAGCACTTACCCCAAGGTCGATTGACCGCCACTGGAGCGCAGCTGCGGCTCTTCAGCTGCCTGTTCCCTGGCATAGCCCAGCATCCGCTCGCTCAGGTGGATCAGCGGGTCCTCGTGCCCGCTCGGCATCGTGTAGGCCAACCGGCGCAACTCGATGGCGAACTCACCCAGGCGCTGGCTCAGGGACGCGACAGTCATGAGACGGCTACAACTGGTGTGGTGCGGGACAACATCGCCCCCAAACCTCCCCATTGCTCCTGATCTTGCCTGCGACGCGGCCCGATTCGTCAATGAAAGCGTAGATGCTGCTGCGGCTTATTCACAATAGCAATTGTGAAAATCCCGTTCTCCGGCGAGTCTAGGACTCGGCCAGGCTCTTGAGGCACTTGAGGGTTGCGGACAGGTTGCGGCCCACCTGACGCACCGCGATGCGGTCGGCGATGTAGCCGATCAATCCGCCGGGCGCCTGATACGACAGCCGGAACGTCACCTTGGTCTTGCCGTCGGTGCCGTCGCGCAGCCGGATGCGCCCACGCAGGTTGACCCCGGTGATGCCCACCCACGCCACGTCGCGGCGGTCGTCGAACTCGACCACCTCGATCAGCCCGCCGACCGGCACCGAGCCGATCTTCCAGTGCACGGTGTAGCGGGCCCCGAGGCCGCGGTCGATGTCGTTGGACGACTCCCACCGCTCGAGGCTGGTCATGAAGGACGGGTAGCAGTCCGGGTCGCTGACGATCTTCCAGACCGCGTCGCGGTCGGAGTTGATGACACAGCGGCGTTCGACGCGCATCAGCCGATCACCGGGAATCGACGCTCGGCGGCCAGGCGGTCGACGCCGCCCTGCAGGCTGGCCATCACCTTGTCGTGCACGGCTTGGTCTTCGAATTCCGAGCCGTCGACGTCGATCGGGTGCTGCACCTCGATGACGATCTTCGTCGGCAGCGGGATGTGGCCCGCGAGGTCGCTGATGTTGAGGCCCCAGGGCAGCGCCAGCGATATCGGGATGCTCTTGAGCCGCAGCAACTTGTCCGCCATCAGCAGCTTGGCCAGCCACTGTCCGCGGTTGAGGAACAGCGCGCTCTCCTGGCCGCCCACGCTGGCGACGGGGACGATCGGCACGCCCGTTTCGCGCGCCAGCCGCACGTAGCCCATGCGGCCGCCGAAGTCGACCTTGTGGCGTTCCCACGACGGGCGGAAGACCTCGTAGTCGCCGCCGGGATAGACCAGCAGCGCCGCGCCGGATTCCAGTGCCAGGCGGGCGTTTTCGGGGTTGGCGGCGACGGTGCCGAACTTGCGCAGCCAGCCCAGCGGCGGCGCCGACACGACGAGGTTGTGGGCCAGCTGATAGAAGGGCCGCTCGACGCCGAAGTAGGAGCAGAACGCGAGCGTGAACACGAACGTGTCCGGGGGCACGTTGCCGCCGCTGTGGTTACCGACCAACAGCACCGGCCCGTCGACCGGAATCCGGTCCAGGCCGCGCACGTCCGCCCGGAAGTACAGCGACGCCAGCAGCCAGGTGCCCGGAAGCTGGTCGCGGATGTAGTCGGGGTCGCGCTGGTCCAGGTCGGCTTTCGGGACCCGCGACACCACCTGGTTGCGGGCCCATTCCAAGACGCCCCCCACGGTCGCCATCACGGCGGGGTACCCCGGTGCTACAGGGCGTCAAACGCGGTAGATGCGGGCGGCGTTGTCACGGGCGATGAGGTCGACCACCCGGATCGCGTCGTCCCGGCTCCACTCTTCGTCGGCGACGAATCCGCTCAACACGCGATGAATACCCTTGCGCCACAACGTCGCACCGAGAAAGTGCAACTCCGCGGGGCCGTACCCGTCCGATGAGTACAGGATCCTGCGGAAGGGCGCCATTTCCAGCAGCCGCGCGATGAACCACGGGGCGCGCGCCCCCAGATAATTGACGCTCAGCCCCCCGTCGACGTAGACGTTGTCGAACGCCTGCGCCAGGTAGCCGGCCTCGCGCTCGTAGGGATAGCAGTGCAACAGCACGATCGGCGTGCCCCCAGACTGGCGCAGGAAATCGAGTAGCAGCAGCGGGTTGGCCCGGTGCAGATCGCAGTCCCGGTCGCCGAAGCCGACGTGGAATTGCAGGGGCTTGCCCAGCCGCAGCGCCTGGTGCAGCCCGAACCGCAGCAGCACCCGATCCCGTAGCCGGGTGCCGCCGTCGTCGCGCCACCGGCCCGCGGCCTCGGCGATCTGGGGCGCCGACGGTTCGCTCAGGTCACCGTCGAACCCGCCGCGGTAGGCCAGGATCGACTTGGTGCCGACCGCGGTGGCCGCGCGCCGGTGCAGGATCTGCTCGAAGGCCGACGCGTAGTCACCCGGCGCCTGCGCGGCCTGCTCCGCCACCTGCTCGAGCCGGATGACCTCGTGGGTGCGGTTGCCCGACCACTCGCGAAGCTCGGCGACGCCGGCGACCCCGTCGATACCGGTGTCCACCAGCCAGTCGCTGACCCGGGCGGCCGGCAGGAACAGGCGCGCCAGCTCCGCCTCGGTGTGCTGGCTGCGGCGTTCCCAGTAGGCTTGCGGTTCAACGTGTTTGGGCAGCCCGAGGAGGGGTGCGCAATGGGCGCGCACGGCGAAGCCGAGCTGGGAGTCGAAGCCCGAATCGGTGAGCGGCTCGGTGTTGGCCTCGTTGAGGGCGTTCTCGAACCGCGCCCTATCCCCCGCCGCCAACCAGGACCCGTGCACGTGCTGGTCGATCAGCGCCACCTGATCGATGTGTTCGGCCAGGGCGTTCACAGGCTCCAGGCCATCCGGAACTTGTCCGCCAGCTGCTCCGGATCGAGGTCGCCGTAGCGCTCATGCTCCAGGCGGCGGACCGCGACGACCATGTCGACCGCGGCGTCGCCCAGGATGCCCCGCAGCAAGGCCGAACCATCAAGCGCAGCAAGGGCTTCCGACTGGGCTTCGGGCAGGAGCACGATGCCGGCCTCGGCGCGTTCCGACTCGGACAGCTTGGCCGGGTCCACGGTGATCTCCGGCGGCAGCGGCGCCTGGTGCTTGATCCCGTCGAGCGCCAGGCCGAGGATCGCCGCGGTCGCCAGGTAGGGGTTGGCCGACGGATCGACGATCTTGACTTCGACATTGGCGCCGCGCGGGCTCGCGGGGCCGCCCTTGACGAACCGCACCGCCGCCTCCCGGTTCTCGGTCCCCCAGCACGCGTAGGCGCCGGCCCAGTTCCCGGGCCGCATCCGTAGACCCGACACTATGGATCCGCAGAGAATGCCCTGGGCTTCGGGCAGGCCACCGATCACTCCGGCGACGGCGCTCTCCCCCGCCGCGGTCATGCCCGCTCGTCCGGGCCCGTCGGAAAACAGCGGCCCGTCGGCGCTCGCCAGCGAAAAGTGTTGGTGCGCGCCGGATCCGACGCTACCGGCGAACGGCGCCGGCGACATGCTGACGCGCAGCCCTTGACGGCGGGCGGCGCGGCCGATGATGAGCCGGGTCACCGCCAGCTGGTCGGCGGCGGCGACCGGAGCCAGCGGCGCCAGCGAGATCTCGAACTGGTTGGCCCCGTACTCGGGGTGGAACTGCTCGATCGCCACACCGGCCGTCGTGGCCGCGGCGTTGACGTCGCGAATGAAGGCCTCGTGTTCGAGCACGCCGGCGAGGCCGTACTGCGCCCACAGCGTTGCCGGCAGCCGGCCGCCGTCGGCGGCGACGAGGAGGAACTCGATCTCGTGCCCGATGACCGCCTCGAGGCCCGCTTCCTCGAGTGCCGCCTCGATCCGGCCCAGCGTTCCCCGGGCGCACGCCGGAACGGGCGTGCCGTCCTGCTCGAAAAACGAGGCGGGCGCCCAGGCCAGCCCGTCGCCGACGATCCGCATCGCCGACAGGTCGATGCGCAGCCGCTGGTCGCCGACCACCCCGACGTCGTCGCTGAAGGCGATGCCGCTCTGGTCGATGGCGAATCCGTGCCAGGACGGGCTGGCGCCCAGGCCGGGATCGGCGAAGGTGTTGGTGCGCCGGATGGGCACGGTCTTGGCGTGTGTGAGACCGGCGGGGTTCACCACGGAGCCGATGACGGTGTCGACGCCTTCGCCCTCCAGCTGGGCGATCGCGGCGGCGGCAAGGGGCGGGGCTGTCATGGCAGCCATTGTGGCAAGTCGGTCAGTTCTGGCGGGGGACCAACTCGGCCGCGAACCGGTCGAGGAAACCGTCCAGCGGCGCTTTGCCCGCGGGCCGGATGACGAACTTCGTCAGCCCCGCCTCGAGGTAGGCGTCGAGTTGGCGGTGCAACTGATCCCAATCGGCGGCGATCAGCTCGCCAGGGTCGAGTCCGGGGCGACGAAGCCGGGCCGCCGCCACCAGCTGCGGGGACAGCTCGCCGTCGGCGACGGCCAGCGAGATGCCGTAGTGGTCGGGCTCGATTCGCCGTCCGGCCCGCTGTGCGGCCCGTTCGATCGCCTCGCGCCCCGCGCGCGCCTCGGCCGGGGTGAGGAAGCTGCCGAGCCAGCCGTCGGCCAGCGCGCCGATGCGCCGAAACGCCGCCGGTGCCGAGCCGCCCAACCAGATGTCCAGCGGCGGCATCGGCCGCGGCGCGACCGCCGCCCCGCTCACCGTGAAATACCGGCCTTTAAACGGCTTGAAGCTGGCCGAATCGTCGACAAGCGCCGCGCGCAGCACCCGCAGCGCCTCGTCGAACACCGCCGCGCGTTCCCCGTCGGGGACCACGAACACCTCACGCTCGGCCGGGATCGCCGAACGCAGACCGAAGACGGGCAGGACCCGCTTGGGGGCGACGGCCGCCAGCGACGCCAGCTGCTTAGCCACCAGCACCGGGTGGCGTCCGGGCAGCACGGCCACCGACGTGCCCACCTTCAACCGGGTCGTCCGGGCCAGCGCGTAGGCCATGCCGACCACCGGATCGACCGCCGGGGAGTAGACCAGCTCGGAGAACCACAGCGAGTCAACCCCGCTGCTCTCCAGGTGGTCGACGATGCCGGCGAGCCGGTCCGGCGCGGTGTCCGCGCCCAGCCCGACGCCGAAGCGAATCTTCACAGGTATCGCAACGCCGGCGGTGTGCCCGTTGTGCCCGCGAGGCTCAAATGGCTGCGACGTTTTCCGGCGCGCCGCCGCAGCCGTTGCAGTGTCGCGACGCCTACGCCCGGCTGGGCAACGTGAGCTTGCAGGCCTGGCCGATGTCGAGGGTGCGCAGCATCCGCCCCATCCCGACCCACAGGGCGCAGGACATGGCGAGGTCGGCGAGCAGCTCCTCGGAGAAGTGCTCGTTGGCGCGGGCCCAGAAGTCCTCGTCGTCGCGCAGCTTGGTGTGTTCCGTGCCGAAGCGGTGCGCGAACTCGGCCGCCAGGCGCTCCTGTTCGCTGTACCCCGGCCAGGTGCGCCACTCGAGTGCGTGCTCGTAGAGTTCCTCGTCCACGCCCGCCGCGGGTCCGTCGGCGTCGCGGGTGTTCATGCACACCGTGCATTCGTTGTCGTGGGCGATGACCGTGCGCGCCAGTTCTCGGGTGCGCATGGGCAGCCGGTTCTTGGTGTAGACCGCCTGGCTGAAGTTGGCGATCGCGCCGCCGAGGTCGGGAGACTTCGCGGCCCAGCCATAGATGTCGTCGTCAGCGAACGTTCCGATTCGGCTCATGGCGTGATGGTACGCCCGGCCCCCGCACCTATCGCCTTGATGGCCACCGTCGGCGTCTCGTCGTCCCAATCACGTTGGGCCAGCACGCGATGCGCGACGCGTTCGAGCGCGGCCTGCACCTGCCTGCGGTCGGGGCGCCCCTCGAAGCCGGGCGAGCGTTCCAGCTTGTCGACGAGCCAGGCCACGAGCAGCGCCTGGACATAGTCGACCTGCTGGGCCCCGGCGGGTGTCAGCCACAATTCGTCGCCGTCGCCCCGCGCGTAACCGGCGGCGACGAGGCGGGAGAAGGTGGGCTCCAGCACCTCGAACGGGATGTGCAGGTATTCGCCCATGTCGGTGAGCCGCGCCGTGCCGTACATCTGGCGGTAGCGGTTGATGCGCAGGACGCCCCACAGCCCGGCCACGTCGAGGCGGCAGTCGGGTCGCATCGCGATGCTGCGTAGCCGGATGCCGGGCTCGCCGCGCAACATGCGCGCGATGGCGACCTCCAGCATCTCGTCGGGCGACTGGCTGCTGGGCATGGCGAACGCCTCACCGATGTCGCCGCGGTTGTTGCCGATGCCCCGCAGCGGCACCTCGCGCAGAAACAGCGCCAACACGAACCCGACCAGCGCGACCGGAACCGCCCACAGGAATACCTGGGTGAGCGAGTCGGCGTAGGCCCGCACGATCGGCGCGGCCATGTCGCGAGGCAGCCGGTGCAGCGTCTCGGGTGACGCGGCCGCCGCGGCCGGCGCGCGGCCGGCGGCCAGGGCCGGACCGATCCGGCTGTGCAGGAAATTGGTGAACAGCGAACCGAATATCGCTGCGCCGAAAGAGCTTCCGATGGTGCGGAAGAACGTCACGCCCGAGGTGGCGACGCCGAGGTCGTCGAAGCTCGAGGTGTTCTGCACGATGAGGATCAGCGTCTGCATACACATCCCGATCCCGGCGCCGAGGATGACCAGGAAGAGCGACTGCACCAACGCCGACGTCGACGGGTCCATCCGCGACATCAGGAAAAACGCCACCGCCATCACCGCGGTGCCGGCGACGGGAAAGACTTTGTATCGGCCCGTGCGGCCGACGAGCACACCGCTGCCCATCGACGTGGTCAGCATCCCCACCACCATCGGCAGCGTGCGCAGGCCCGACGTGGTGGCCGAGACGCCGTCGACGAACTGCATGTAGGTGGGCAGGAACGTCAGGGCGCCCAGCATCGCGAACCCCACCACGAAGGACAGCACGCAGCACACCGTGAAAACCGGGCTGCCGAACAACCGGGTCGGCAGAATCGGTGCGGCCGTGCGGCTTTCGACCCAGACGAAGATCCCGAGGGCCACCGCGGAACCGATGAACAGCCCGACGATCGTCGCCGAGCCCCACGGATACGTGGTGCCGCCCCAGCTGGTGGCCAGCGTCAGGCCCGAGGCACCCAGCCCGACGAACAGGATCCCGACGTAGTCGATGACCGGTTTGCTGCGGTCGGACAGCGCCGGGATGGCGGCGGCCGCCACGAAGAAGACCACGACGGAAATCGGCACGTTGATCCAAAACGCCCAGCGCCAGGTGAAGTGGTCCGTGAAGTACCCGCCGAGCAGCGGCCCGATCACCGTGGTGACGCCGAATACCGCGCCCATCGCGCCCTGGTAGCGGCCGCGGTCCCGTAGCGGAATCACCTCGCCGATCAGCGCCATGGCGGTCACCATCAGCCCGCCGCCGCCGATGCCCTGCAGCGCGCGCGCCGCCACCAGCATGCCCATCGACGTCGAAAGCCCGCACAGCACTGACCCGCCGACGAAAAACACCACCGCCGCTTGGAACACCCGCTTGCGGCCGAACAGGTCACCGAACTTGCCGACGAGGGCGGTCATGATGGTCGACGCCAGCAGGTAGCTGGTGACCACCCACGATTGATGGCCCGCCCCGCCGAGGTTGGCGACGATGGTCGGCAGCGCGGTGGCAACGATCGTCTGGTCCAGTGCCGCCATGAGCATGCCGAGCAGGACCGCCACGAAGATGAAATTCCGTCGCTGCGGGTTGACCGCGGCTTCGCCGTGCGGGGACTCGTCGGCCTGGCGGGTCGGAACCGCAGCCGGTGTCGTGCTCGTCATGCCTGCCCTTCCGTCGGCGCCCGATGCATACGGGTGCCCAGCGTCAGGCGGCGGCAATCAACTCGTCAGCTCGGCGGCCGAGACACGCACTGCGCCGAGTACAGCTCCTCCCCGAGCTTTTCCATCAACTCCAGCTGCGTCTCGAGGTAGTCGACGTGCTTTTCCTCGTCGGCCACGATCTTTTCCAGGATGTTCGCGCTGGTGCTGTCCTGCTTCTCGCGGCACATGATGATCCCCGGCTTGAGCCGATCCAGCACCTCGTATTCGATGGCCAGGTCGGCCTCGAACTGCTCGCGCAGCGTCTGGCCGACGCGCAACGAGAAGAGGCGCTGGTAGTTCGGCAACCCGTCCAGCAGCAGGATGCGGTCGGTGATCTCCTCGGCGTGCCGCATCTCGTCGAACGACTCTTCCCGCGTCTTCTCGGCCAGCTCGGTGAAGCCCCAGTTGTCCTGCATCTTGGAGTGCAGGAAGTACTGGTTGATCGCGGTGAGCTCGCTGGTCAGCTGCTCGTTGAGCAGACGCAGAACGTCCGGATCACCTTGCATCGTCACTCCTATCTGAGGGCTGTCACGTCTCGCGCCGGCGGCGGGCTGGGCTGAAACACCGGGCGCTACCAGCACTTTGCCATGCCCGATGGGAATCTTCCAGGAAGGTATGGCTGTGCTCAGTGTGTCGCGCGAGTCACTTTTTTGGGGTTAGGCGTCGCTAACCTACTTAGGGTAGACTTCGCTAACATGCGGCTGGTTCGCTCGGCTTACGCCCGCACCCGAGGGGTGCGCTGATGTACGTATGCCTGTGCGTCGGGGCCACCAATCAAACCGTGTCGGACGTCGTGGCGCAGGGAGCGTCGACGTCCAAGGAGGTCGCCGAGGCGTGCGGGGCCGGCGGCGACTGCGGGCGCTGCAGGCGCACCCTGCGCGCGATCATCGCCGCCTCGCGCCAATTCGAGCCCGCCAAATAGCTAGCGCTTGTTGAAGTCCGCCAGGGCCGCGGCGTTGGCCTGTGCGCCCATCAATTCGGCGAAGTGAGCGCCCTCGCGTGCGCTGGCCGCGGCGATCTCGGGACGCACCGGTTCCATCATCGTGTGCTTGACGGCCATCAGGCTCGAAATCGGCCGGGCCGCAAGGACTTCCGCGTGGCGGCGTGCCTCGGGTAGCAGGTCCTCCGGGTCGCAGACCCGCCAGACCAGACCCATCCGCAGCGCCTCGTCGGCGTCGACCCATTCCGAGGACATCAACAGCCAGGCGGCGTTTTGCCGGCCCACCAGCTGCGGCAGCAGGTACGACGAGGCCGCCTCGGGGGCCACGCCCAGGCTGGTGAAGGGGCACTTCAGCCGCGCCGTCGACGACATGAACGCCAGGTCGGCGTACCCGAGGATGGTCGCGCCGATCCCCACGCCGACGCCGTTGACCGCGCAGATCAGCGGCTTCGGGAACGCGGCGAGCGCGTCGATCAGGCCGGGGAAGCCGTGCTTTCCGGGCGCGAAGCCCGGGTCGGTGATCCGCGCCTGCATCTCGGCGAGGTCGGTGCCTGCGCTGAACCCGCGGCCCGCGCCGGTCAGCAGGACGACGGCGACCTCGGGATCGTCGGCGGCGGCGAGGAGCGCGTCCGCCGTGGCGTCATACAACGCTTCGTTGAACGCGTTGAGCGCCTCGGGCCGGTTGAGCGTGAGGGTGCGTACCCGGTTCTTGTCGTCGATCTGCAGCGTCACCGCTGCAGCCTAACGGTCAGCCGTTGCTGTAGACGCGGGTCGGCGCGATCAACACCACCGCGCGACGCTCCTTGGCCATGACGCGGTCGTATTCGTCCCAGTCGTCGTGGGTGCCGCCGGCAGAGGTGAACACCTCGCGCAGCAGCAGCCGCAACTGGTCGGCGTCTTTCAGCCAACCGGGCGCGTCATCCGGGCCGGCCAGCTCCGCACGGCCCTCGACCGTCGCCCACTGCCAGCCGTTCTTGAACGTGACGGCCAGTTGCGGGCGTGCTCGCAGGTTGGCGAGCTTGACCTTGCCGTAGGTGGTGAAGGCCAAGCTGGGCTCACCGGTGGCCGGGTTCGGCAGGAGCCCGACGTTGACCAGCGAGGCCTGCACGGTTTCGTCGGCGCGAATCGTCGAGACCACGGCTAGACCGCTTTCTTCCTTGGCCAGCGCCACTGCCTCGTCGAGCGTTGTCATGAGCGATCCTCAATCCCGGAATGGTGTCCTGAACACGTAGCGGCTGGTCGGCACCGTGTCGATGTTCTCGTTGGCGCCGAATGCAGTTGTGCTGGCGACCATCCGGCCGAGCCGGTATTGCAGGTCGTCGTCGTCGGCGGCACCGAAGAACGCCTTCAGATCGGTGATCGCCTCCTCGGGGAACAACTCCTCGACGATGCCCGCGATTCCCGGCGCGTCCTGGGTGAGAGCTCGCACCACCCAGTTCTGGGTATAGCCGAACGTCGACTGCGTCTCGATGGCCACCGAGGTGTGGTCGCCCTGCCACCGGGCCAGCCAGGTCGCCTGGTCCAGATCCGCGGGCCGGCGCAGCAACGCGATGTTGGCCAGACCCGTTGTCCGACAACCGGGTTCGCTCGGCGGCGCGGCAAGCGGGACCGACTCCGTCACCAGGTACGCGGCCAGCTGCTCGCATTCCTGGCCGAGGAACTTCAGCGCCGCCTGCATCTGGTCGCCATAGCACTGCTGGGTCCACATGCTCACCACCGCGGCCGCCGGCGGGTCCATCGTCGTCAGCGTCATGAGCGAATGACGCACCGCGCTGTCACGGACGTTCACCTGCAGCCCGAACAGGCCCAGTTCCAACAGCGCGTCGGCGACCTGACCCCGTTGGCGGGCGCACCAGTCGTCGTCCGGCTCCGGGCGCATCAGTACCGCGATTACCTTTTCCATGCGCCGAACTTACCGCCGGCAATCGGTCATTTGACCGGGCGTACCTCGTGTTCCTGGCCAATCAATTTGCCGATCGTCGCCGCCAGTCGCCGGTAGGACTCGTCGCGGCCGCTCGAGGAGCGAAACACCAGCCCGATCCGCCGCCCCGGGCGCGGCGCGGCGAACTGCGCGAGCCCGAGCCGGCTGCGGGCGGCCTCGACCGGCACCGCGCTCTGCGGAATGAGCGTCACCCCCAGCCCGCCGGTCACGCACTGCACCGCGGTGGCCAGCGACGCGGCGCGGGTATTGGCCAGCTCCGCCCGCACGCCCGCCTTCTGGCAGACGTCCAGCGCCTGGTCGCGCAGGCAGTGCCCCTCGTCCAGCAGCAGCAGCGGCAGCTCGGCCAGCGCGGTCGCGGGCACGCGGCGCTTGCCCGCCAGCGGATGCCCCGGCGGCAACGCGAGCACGAAGTCCTCGTCATAGATCGGGATCGCCGTCATTCCCGCACCCGGCACGTCGGAGGCGGGCAACGCGATCAGCGCCGCGTCCAGCGCCCCCTCACGCAGCAGCCTGAGCAGCCGCTCGGTTTGATCCTCGATCACCCGCAACGTGAGCGACGGCAGTTGCTCGGCCAGCCCGGCCAGCACCGTCGGCAGCACGTAGGGCGCCACGGTGGGGATCAGTCCCAACCGCACGCCGGCCTGCAGCGGATCGGATGCGCCCACGGCCGCGGCACTGAACGCGTCGACGGCCTCGACCACGGCCTGGGCCCGCGGCAGGAGCTGCGTGCCCTCCGTCGTCAAGAAGACACGCCGGGTCGATCTTTCGATCAGCTGCGTGCCCAGCCCCGCCTCCAGCGCCGCCAACGCCTGGGACAGCGTCGACTGGCTCACGCCGAGAGTTGTTGCGGCGCTGCTGAAATGCTGCTTCTCGGCGACCGCGACGAACGCGCGGAGACCGGCGACGGTGGGCTGATAGGTCTTATCGGTCATACCAATAAGTATAGTGTGATATATCACCTTTACTTCAAATGCGTGGGGCGGCATCATGGTTACAGACGGCTAATCTTGAATAATTCCAGTTAAGGAGCGATATGTCCCTGCTGACAATCGGCGACCAATTCCCCGCCTACCAGCTCACCGCGCTGATCGGCGGTGACCTGTCGAAGGTCGACGCCAAGCAACCCGGCGACTACTTCACCACCATCACCAACGAGGACCACGACGGCAAGTGGCGCGTGATCTTCTTCTGGCCCAAGGACTTCACCTTCGTGTGCCCGACGGAGATTGCGGCGTTCGGCAAGCTCAACGACGAGTTCTCCGACCGCGACGCCCAGGTTCTCGGTGTCTCGATCGACAGCGAGTTCGTGCACTTCCAGTGGCGCGCGCAGCACGAAGACCTCAAGAAGCTGCCCTTCCCGATGCTTTCGGACATCAAGCGGGAGCTTTCGCTGGCCACGGGCGTGCTCAACGCCGACGGCGTCGCCGACCGGGTCACCTTCATCGTCGATCCGAACAACGAAATCCAATTCGTCTCGGCGACCGCGGGATCCGTGGGGCGTAACGTCGACGAGGTGCTGCGAGTCCTGGACGCGTTGCAATCCGACGAGCTGTGCGCCTGCAACTGGCGCAAGGGCGACCCGACCATCGACGCCGGCGAGCTGCTCAAGGCATCGGCATAAGGGGGCGAGATGAGCGTCGAGAACCTCAAGGCCGCGCTGCCCGAATACGCCAAGGACCTCAAGCTCAACCTGGGCTCGATCACGCGCAGCACGGTGCTGAACGAGGAGCAGCTCTGGGGCACCCTGCTGGCCAGCGCCGCGGCCACGCGAAACACCCAGGTGCTGGCCGAGATTGGCGCCGAGGCCGGCGACTACTTGTCGGCCGAGGCGTACCAGGCGGCACTGGGAGCCGCGTCCGTCATGGGCATGAACAACGTGTTCTACCGGGGCCGCGGCTTCCTGGACGGCCAGTATGACGATCTGCGGGCCGGGTTGCGGATGAACATCATCGGCAATCCGGGTGTGGACAAGGCGAATTTCGAGCTCTGGTCCTTCGCGGTGTCGTCGATCAACGGGTGTTCGCATTGCGTCGTCGCCCACGAGCACACGCTGCGCGAGGCGGGCGTGGACCGCGAGGCCATCCTCGAGGCGCTGAAGGCCGCGGCGATCGTCGCCGGTGTGGCGCAAGCGATCGTCGCCGCCCAGACACTGGCCGCCGTCGGCTGATCGCGCCGTTGTGACGAAACCCGCCTGGATCGAGCACGCGATTTGGTGGCAGGTCTATCCGCTGGGATTCGTCGGGGCGTTTCCGGAATCGTCCGAGCCGGAGCCGTCCGAGCCGTCGCAGCCGAGCCAACATCGGCTGCGACGGCTCGTCGACTGGTTCGACCATGCCATCGCGCTGGGGGCGTCGGGAATCGCGCTGGGCCCGATATTCGCCTCCCGCACACACGGTTACGACACCACCGATCACTACCGGATCGATCCGCGGCTCGGGGATGACGCCGACTTCGACTACCTTGTCGCCCAGGCCCACCGTCGCGGCCTGCGCATCCTGCTCGACGGCGTGTTCAATCACGTCGGCCTGGACTTTACGCGCTATCGCGACGAGGTGCCGGGGTGGTTCAGCGGCGGTACCTTTGAGGGCCACTCGGAACTCATCACGCTCAACCATGACAACCCCGAGGTCGTCGACTACGTCGCCGACGTGATGGCCCACTGGCTGCGCCGCGGCGCGGACGGCTGGCGCCTCGACGCGGCCTACATTGTGCCGCAACAATTCTGGGCGTCGACGCTGCCACGGGTGCGCGAACAGCATCCGGATGCCTGGTTCGTCGGCGAGCTCATCCATGGCGACTACGCCGCGGTGGTCGAGGCGGCGAAGTTCGACTCGGCGACCCAGTACGAGCTCTGGAAGGCCATCTGGAGCAGCCTCAACGACGGCAACTTCTTCGAGCTGGACTGGGCGCTGCAGCGGCACAACGAGTTTCTGGCCACCTTCGCCCCGCTGACGTTCATCGGCAATCACGACGTCACCCGCATCGCCAGCCGGCTCGACCGACCCGGGCACGTGGCCCACGCGCTGGCGATCCTGCTGACGGTGGGTGGGGTGCCCAGCGTGTACGCCGGCGACGAGCTGGGGTTCCGCGGCATCAAGGAGGAGCGGTACGGCGGCGACGACGCGGTGCGCCCCGAGTTCGGCACTCCCCCAGTGGAATTGGATGCGTTCGGCGCCGAGATGTGGAGACTGCACCAGTTCCTCGTCGGGTTGCGCCGCCGTCACCCGTGGTTGCACGCGGCCTCGACGACCGCGTTGCGGCTGGAAAATCGGCACTACGTCTACGAGACGCGCGGCGGTGACAACGCGCTGCTGGTCGCGCTCAACATCGGCGACGAGCCGATGCGCGTGCCGCTCTCGGAGCTCGGCACGGCCCACCTGCAGGTGCTCGCCGGCTCCTCGGCGCCGCCACAGGAAGTCGTCGACGCGGTGGTCGTCGAGCCGCACGGCTGGCGGATTCTGGGCCCGGCCTAGGGGCCTGTCAGCCGCGCCAAGGTCAGAGGGTCCTCCTGGCCGTAGAAGTAGTTGTCGAGTAGGGCGACGAAGTCGTGGTTGTCGTCGGTCGCGTGGGCGAACAGCGTCATCGACGAGCGCAGCTTGAGGTCGTCGGGCGAACCGAAGATGTCGATGATCGAGCGGTCCCGCACCTCGTTGACCAGCCGAGTGCACTCGCGTAGTCGCGACCCGAGGAGCTCATGCTGCAGATAGGCGCGGGCTTCCTCGAGCGACGTGATGCCGTAGCGGGCCGCCATCGGACTGCTGCCCAGCCCGCGCAGTTGTGGGAAGACGAACCACATCCAGTGACCACGTTTTCGTCCATTGCGCAGCTCTTCGACGGCGGCGCGGTAGATCCCGGACTGTGCCGACACGAAACGTCTCAGATCGAAAGGGTCGCTTGCCGATGCCACATGACTACGGTTGCATACATGGCCGTCAAGCGACGAATGCCCAAGGTGCGCGACCTGGCGCCGCTGATGCAGTTCAAACGGCCGCAACTCGACGCGACCAAGCGCCGCCTGGCAGCCGCGTACACCATCGAGGACCTGCGCCGCATCGCCAAACGCCGCACCCCCAGGGCGGCGTTCGACTACACCGACGGCGCCGCCGAGGACGAGCTGTCCATCGCGCGGGCCCGACAGGCGTTCCGCGACATCGAGTTTCACCCGACCATCCTGCGTGACGTCTCCAATGTCACCGCCGGATGGAACGTCCTGGGCCAGCCGGTCGTGTTGCCGTTCGGGATCGCGCCCACCGGATTCACCCGGTTGATGCACACCGAGGGCGAGATCGCCGGCGCGCGGGCGGCCGCGCGGGCGGGGATACCGTTCTCGCTCTCCACCCTGGGAACCACGGCGATCGAAGACCTCGTCACGGCGGTTCCCCAGGGCCGCAAGTGGTTCCAGCTCTACATGTGGCGCGACCGGGACCGCTCGATGGCGCTGGTGAAGCGCGCGGCCGACGCGGGATTCGACACGCTGCTGGCCACCGTCGACGTGCCGGTGGCGGGCGTGCGGCTGCGCGACAACCGCAACGGCATGACGATCCCGCCGACGCTGACGCTGCGTACCGTCCTGGACGCGGTGCCGCACCCGAAGTGGTGGTTCGACCTGCTGACCACCGAGCCGCTGGCCTTCGCGTCGCTGGACCGCTGGTCGGGCACGGTCGGCGAGTATCTCAGCACGATGTTCGACCCGAGCCTGACCTTCGATGACTTGGAGTGGATCAAGGCCCAATGGCCCGGCAAGCTGGTGGTCAAGGGGATCCAGACGATCGAGGACGCCCGCGCCGTCGTCGACCGTGGCGTCGACGGGATCGTGTTGTCCAATCACGGTGGGCGCCAGCTGGATCGGGCCCCGGTGCCCTTCCACCTGTTGCCGACGGTCGCGCGTGAGCTGGGCAAGGACACCGAGATCCTGGTGGACACCGGCGTCATGTCCGGAGCCGACATCGTCGCGGCGATCGCGCTCGGGGCCCGGTGCACGCTGGTCGGGCGGGCCTACCTGTACGGGCTGATGGCCGGCGGCGAGGCGGGTGTGGCCCGCGCCATTGAGATCCTGCAGAGCGGGATCATCCGGACGATGGGACTACTGGGCGCCACCTGCCTCGAGGAGCTGTCGCCCAAGCACGTGACGCAACTGCGGCGGCTGGGACCGATTTCGCCGCCAGCGTAACGCCCCTAGCCACCGCGTGAGCCGAGCGTGCGGCTGCCCGCACGCCCGTCGTCCAACGTGCGGCCAGCCTCACGCTCGTGGCGAAACCACGCCTGGGAACAAACCCGTGCCCGGCTGGGTTAAGCGCAGCAGACTCAACTTTTGGAGGATCGAATGGCTGAAGCCAAGTCCGTGCCGGTGTTGTTCACCGGGACGATCGTGTTGCCGGGAATGGTGGTGCCGATTGCGCTGGACGACGCCGCCCGGGCGGCGATCGACGCCGCGCAGGCCAGCGAGTCCGGGCAGCTGCTGATCGCCCCGCGGCTGGACGACCGGTACCCGAGCCACGGCGTGATCGCGAAGATTCTGCAGGTCGGCCGGATCGCCGGCGGTGGCACCGCCGCCGTCGTGCGTGGCGAGCGTCGCGCACACATCGGGGCGGGCGCGTCCGGGCCCGGCGCCGCGCTGTGGGTCGAGGTGACCGAGGCGCCGGAGCCGGAGCCGACCGACGAGATCAAGGCCCTGGCCGCGGAATACAAGAAGCTACTGCTGGCCATGCTGCAGCGCCGCGAGGCCTGGCAGATCGTCGACTACGTCAACAGCCTGACCGACCCGTCGGCGCTGGCGGACACGTCCGGCTACGCGTCGTACCTGACCGACGTGCAGAAGCGCCAGCTGCTGGAGACCGTGGACGTGGCCGAGCGGTTGCGCGTGCTGATCGACTGGACCGGCTCGCATCTGGCCGAGGTCGAGGTCAACGAGAAGATCGCCGAGGACGTCCGCGACGGCATGGAGAAGACGCAGAAGGAGTTCCTGCTGCGCCAGCAGCTGGCCGCGATCCGCAAGGAGCTGGGCGAGGGCGAGCCAGACGGGTCCGACGATTACCGGGCCCGCGTCGAGGCGGCCGACCTGCCCGAGAAGGTGCGCGAGGCCGCGCTGCGCGAGGTCGGCAAGCTGGAACGCTCGAGCGACCAGAGCCCGGAGAGCGGCTGGATTCGCACCTGGCTGGACACCGTGCTCGACCTGCCCTGGAACGTGCGGACCGAGGACTCGACGGACCTGGCCGCGGCGCGGGGCGTCCTGGACGCCGACCACCACGGGCTGGACGACGTCAAGGACCGCATCGTCGAATACCTGGCGGTGCGCACCCGGCGTGCGCAGCGCGGGCTGCAGGTTGTCGGCGGGCGGGGTTCCGGCGCCGTGATGGTGCTGGCCGGTCCCCCCGGCGTCGGGAAGACGTCGCTGGGTGAGAGCGTGGCCCGGGCGCTGGGCCGCAAGTTCGTCCGCGTCGCCCTGGGCGGCGTGCGCGACGAGGCCGAGATCCGCGGGCACCGGCGCACCTACGTGGGCGCGCTGCCGGGCCGGATCGTGCGCGCGATCGGCGAGGCGGGATCGATGAATCCCGTCGTGCTGCTAGACGAAATCGACAAGGTCGGATCCGACTACCGCGGCGACCCGAGCGCGGCGCTGCTCGAGGTGCTCGACCCGGCGCAGAACCACACGTTCCGCGACCACTACCTGGATCTGGACCTGGACCTGTCCGATGTGGTGTTCCTGGCCACCGCCAACGTGATCGAAAACATCCCGTCGGCCTTGCTGGACCGCATGGAGCTGGTCACTATCGACGGCTACACCGAGGACGACAAGGTCGCCATCGCCCGCGACTACCTGCTGCCCCGGCAGCGGGAGCGGGCGGCGCTGAACGACGACGAGGTCACGGTCACCGACGCCGCGCTGCGCAAGATCGCGGCGGATTACACGCGCGAGCCGGGGGTTCGTCAGTTCGAGCGGCTGCTGGCCAAGGCGCTGCGGAAGGTGACGACCAAGATCGCCGACGAACAGGTGACGATCGACGAGCCCGACCTGGTCGGCTACCTGGGCCGTCCGCGGTTCACGCCCGAGTCCGCCGAACGCACGGCGGTGCCCGGTGTGGCCACCGGCCTGGCCGTGACCGGCCTGGGCGGCGACGTCCTCTACATCGAAGCGGGCGCCACCGACGGCGAGCCCGGTTTGCAGTTGACCGGTCAGTTGGGGGACGTGATGAAGGAGTCGGCGCAGATCGCGCTGTCCTACGTGCGTTCGCACGCCGCGGAGCTGGGGGTCGACCCCAAGGCGCTGGACCGGCGCATCCACGTGCACGTGCCCGCGGGCGCGGTGCCCAAGGACGGGCCGTCGGCCGGCGTCACGATGGTGACCGCGCTGGTGTCGATGGCGACCGGACGCCAGGTGCGCTCCGACGTCGGGATGACCGGCGAGGTCACGCTGAACGGGCGGGTGCTGCCGATCGGCGGCGTGAAGCAGAAGCTGCTGGCCGCCCAGCGTGCCGGCCTGTCAACCGTGTTCATCCCGTCGCGCAACGAGCCGGACCTGGACGACGTCCCGGCGGAGGTGCTCGGCGCGCTGGAGGTGAAGCCGATGACGGACGTCGCCGACATCGTCGCGCAAGCGCTCGAACCCGTGCCACAGGCCGCGACCGTCGCCGCCTAGGGGCGCCGGCTGCCAGTCGCTTGTCGAAAGCCTGGGAGTCTGCTGCGAATCAATCGGCCCGAGCGTGTTTTCGGCTCGGCCGACTCGGGTAGCCGAGGGACCAGGGGGTCATCCCCCTTCCCTCGGCCCCAATCCAGGAGCTTGGGGAGACAACTGAACAACACCGTCAACGCTGTTGCGCTGCGTGCGTCGCAGCCAAGCTGGACAAGGAGTTCACATGAACCTCACCAAGATCGCCGCCACCGCCGCGATGGCCGGTGGCCTCGGATCCGCGGCGCTGGGGATCGGCACCGGTTTCGCGCTGGCCGATCCGGGCCCGAACGTGCCGGGACCCGGCCCCAATGTGCCGGGGCCGAACGTCCCGGGCGGCGACCGTGACCTGCCGGGTCCGGGCCAGACCGTGCCCGGTCTGCCGATCTGTAACCCCGGCGCGCCGGGCGTGAACTGCAACGCGCCGGGCAGCCCGCTTCCCCCGGGCCAGAACGGCTTCCCGCCGCCGGGGCACTACAACGACCCGGGCCGTTACGGGCTGCCGGCCACCTGGATTCCGCCCGTCGGTGACCCCGACGGCACCCAGCTTCCGGTTGTGTTCAACCCGGACGTGGGCCAGTGGGGCGTCAACACGTCCACCGGTTTCCAGGCGTACACCCCCGCGGGCAACGCCGGGGGCCAGGTCAACGGCGGCGGCACCATCGGAACGCCCCGCTAACACCGGTCCCTAAAAGCCGGAATGTGGCAGCCGCTCCCGAGAGGGGGCGGCTGTCCGCATTTCTGGGTGTCGGGTGACCGACATATCGCCGAGCGTGTCGGACCTCGGGGCTAGGGTCGGCCCATGGCCTACGACGAAGACCTGGTCAACCGGATCCGCGAACTGCTCGGCTCCGAGCGCGGCATCGAGGAAAAGCGAATGTTCGGTGGTCTGGCGTTCCTGATCAACGGCAACATGTCCGTGGCCGCCAGCGGACAGGGCGGACTGCTGGTGCGGGTACCGCCGGAAGAGACCGACAAACTGCTCAAGCGTGCCCACGTCGGCCCCATGGTGATGGCGGGTCGGGAAGCGCGCGGCTGGTTGCGCGTCGACACCGACGGCGTGGGAACGAAACGCCAGCTGCAGGATTGGGTCACCCGGGGCGTCGGCTACGCCCGCGGCCTGCCCCGGAAGTGACGGCCGGGGTTTGCTCGAGAACGGATCGGGTAGGCGGTGCGGTGTGGACAACGACGAGGTGCACCGGCATTGACCGTGCGGATCGGCACCTCCGGATGGTCCTACAACCATTGGGCGGATGTGCTCTACCCGACCGGCTTGCCGTCGGCGCGCCGGTTGGCCCGCTACGTCGAGGTTTTCGACACCGTCGAGTTGAACGCGAGTTTCTATCGGTGGCCCAAGGATTCGACGTTCGCCGGTTGGCGCGATCAGCTGCCCGACGGGTTCCGGATGTCGGTCAAGGCGCATCGTGGGCTGACCCACTACCGTCGGCTGTCCTCGCCCGAACCATGGATCGAGCGGTTCGAGCGCTGCTGGCAGCTGCTGGGCGACCGCCGCGGGGTGCTGCTCGTCCAACTGCACCCCGAGCAACAGCGTGACGACGCGCGCCTGGACGCCTTCCTGGGCAGCGTGCCCGAATTCATCCGCGTGGCCGTCGAGCTGCGCCACCCGTCCTGGAACGAGCCGGCCGTGTACGAATTGCTGGAGCGCCGCCGCGCCGCGTACGTGGTGATGAGCGGCGCCGGGCTGGCGTGCGTGCCCCGCGCCACCACCGATCTGGTGTACGTCCGGATGCACGGCCCGGATCAGGACGCGATCTACGCCGGCTGCTACTCGCACGACCAGCTGCGACGCTGGGCCGACCAGATCGCCGAATGGGACCGCGACGGCAGGGACGTGTGGATGTATTTCAACAACGATCTGGGCGGCCACGCCGTGCGCAACGCGCTGTTCCTGCGCGGGCTGGTGGGTTGACGGCGCTCAGGCGTCGCCGAGCCGGCCCACGGGGGCCCAGCTGCCGTCGATGACGTCGGGAGGACGCTGCGCCTGCAGCCGCTCCCGCTCGGCCCGGCGGCGCTTGATCCGCAGCCGCGCGTCGGCCGGCATGGTGATCAGCTCGTCACACGTGAGGTAGTAGACGTCGTCAGCGACGTCGATCAGGTCCGCCGCGACCCGCCGGGATCCCAACTCGCGCAACGTCATCCGCAGCCCATGGGTGAACCGCAGGGTGGCGTCGTGGGCCAGCTCGCGCGAGCCGCGGGCGTTGGCGGCCACTCGCCGAACGAGCGTCGGCGGCGGCGCCGGCTCGGTGACCACCGCGGGGTCGGCCAGCTCGGCGGCGGCCGTCAGCAACATCGTCGGGTCGTCGCTGAACACCGGGCTGGCCAGCTCCGCCTCCCCGGGCCCGCGGTGCCCGATCCGAGCGACGGCGGCGTCGAGGGCGGCGGCGGTGTCGGGAGACAGCGCACGGATGCTGCCGATGTTGCCCTCGGCGGCCAGCGCACACAACGGTGGATCGCTGCGCAACGCCGCCGCCAGCTCGGCGGCCTCGGCCGCGATGCGGGTGCTTTCGACGATCGTGCCCAGCCCCGCCACCCGGGACGCGGCCCGCGTCGGCTCCAGGGCCGCCGCGGTGACCCCCGAATCGATCAGCCACAGCGCCGTGAGGGTCCAGCCTTGGTGGATGCGATCCCGCAGCAGCGGCACCCGGACCTCGAGGGCGGCGTCCGGCAGCGCGGCCAGCTGCGCCGCATCGGCGTGTTCGGCCTTCGCGGCCGTGGCGTAGCCCAGCGTGTCGCGTTTGAGGTGGCGCATCACCGCCAGCGAGCGCGCCGTCACGACCGCTTTGGCGAGCGACCCGAGCGCCCCCTCGGCCAGCTTCGGCTCGCCGAACGGCAGGACGTCGCCGACCTGCGGCTGGTCCGCCAGGGCGTTCCGGGTGACGGCGTGCTGGTCCCACCCGGGCAGCTGGGTGGCGGCGACGACGTTGGCCGACACCCCGACGTACGCGCGATGGCCGAAGACCGCGATCGCCCGGCTGCTCCACTCGTCGTCGACCACGCCGCCCAGCGCGAGCACTTGGCCCATCACCCGGCTGGCCGTGCGCAGCCCGCTGAGCTGAACGTCGAGCGTTATCGGGGTGAGCGGGCCGGGCAGCGCCTCGGCCAGCCGGGCAGCGCTGAAGACCGGGAACCGGGGATCGATCCGGTCGTCGAACTCGCCCTCCATCCCGTCGGGGGCCGCGCTGCGCAATTCGTCGGACGGCCGGGGCCGCGGCAGGACCTCGACCGGAAGCGCCACCTGGCCGCCGTGGCTGAGCGCGCCCTCCGGAAGGAGCCGGCGCCCGGCGAGGCCGCGTGCGGTGTCGGCGACCGCCTCGAGCGCTTGCCAGCCGAATTCGAAACCCCAATCCTCTTGCACCGCAGTGATATCCATCTTCGGGATCAACTTCGACCAGCTGCGAACCCCGTTCAGTCGTGAACGCGGGCCAACGGATCGCAGTAACCGCCACGCGGTGACCACGTTGGTGGTGTCAGGGGTGGCGAGGTCGACCGCGCCGGTGCGGTCGGTGTTCAGCGAGAAGACCAGGAACCGGACCAGGTCCTCGACGTGCAGGACGCGCATCGGCCGGGTCGAGGCCGCGGAAATCCTCGTGCGCAGCAACGTCGCCACGGTGCGGCACACCATCCAGTCCAGCTGGCGGCCGACGGGCGGCGCGATCCGGACGACCAGGCTGGGCGCCCAACCGGTGGACACCAGCTCCTCGGCGGGTCGATACAGCTCCGGCCGGCCGGCGGCCTGAGACACGAACAGCAGCCGCGCACCGGCGCGCGCGGCAGCGTCGGTCACGTGGGCGACCCCGTCGATGTCCGTGCCCCCGGGCGCGCTGGTGTCGATCGGGGCCAGGTGGATCACCGCGTCGGCCTCGTCGGCCAGGCCTTGCAGGACGGGGTCGCTCAGCGGCGCGCAAACAAACTCGACGCCCGGATCCAGGCAGGGATGGGGGTGCTCAGCAATCCCGCTGACCGTGTGTCCGGCAGCGATCAGCTGCCGTGCGGCCAGCCGCGCTACTGCGCCGGTGGCGTCGGTAACCAGGACGTGCACCTGGGCTCACCTCCCCAACGTCCAACCCGACCATAGGCAAGTTGGTGTCACTTACGCGACCGCTACCCCCGGATTGGGGACCTTTGACCCGTGGCGATCCGCCCGGCCGGTTACCGCAGCGCCGCGGTGCCGTCCGGGGTGACGGCAACCTTGGCGCCACCGATATCTTCACGCACCGTCGCTTCGGCGGCATCCGGGTCGGCGATGACGGCCAGGGTGCGGGCCCCGTCGGGCGTGCGCACCGCCAAGAACGCCTTCTCGGGTCGCCCCTCGCGGTCGAACGGTGTGGTCCAGGCTTCGACGGTCCCGACGCCGTCCCATTCGACCAGGCCCTCCCGGGTGGGCTCGCGGTCCACCGCCGGCTGCGCATCCTCCCAACGGAATTCGGCCGGCGGCTCGGTGCCGTAGACCCCGAAGCTGTGTTTGGTCAGGTAGCCGCCGTTGCCGGTGATGAGGCCGCGGCGCCCGGGGTTGGCCACCAGCAGTTCGGCCATGGTGGCGATCGAATGCATGACGTAGTTGCTCCACGGGCCGCCCGCGAAGGTCAGCCCGCCGGTGACGGTGAGCGGGCGGGCCGGGTCGTCCGCGCTAAGGCCCAGTTCGGCCGCGGCGACCTGAACGGCGGAGGGGAAGCAGGAGTACAGGTCGACGTAGTCGACGTCGTTGATGCCCAGGCCGGCCAGCTGCAGGGCCCGCGCGCCCGCGATCCGGATGGCCGCCGAGCGGTGCAGCTCGTCGCGCTCGGCGATGGAGGGGGTGTCGTGCGCGTCGGTGCCGGCGTGCGGGAACACCCACCGGTCGGCGGGGACTTGCAGGCGCTGCGCCTGCTCGACCGACGTCAGGACCAGCGCGGCGCCCTGGTCGACCATGTTGTTGGAGTTCATCAGCTTGGTGTAGGGCCAGCTGATCATCCGGTTCTGCGGCCCGGCCCGCCGGATTTCCTCGGCGGTCACCGGCTTGCGGATCCACGCGTGCGGGTTGCCGACCGCGACGGCGTTGAACCGCGCCCACAGTTCGCTGATGCGCGTGAGGTGGCTGTCGACGGATTCGCCGTTGGCGATGCGAAGCGCCTGCTCGAACAGCGGGTAGACGAAGGACGGCAGGTTCAGCCCGATCTTGAGCTCCGCGTCGCCGAACATCGGGACGTCCTCGCCGATCATCTCGGCCATCGGCACGGACTCGTCCTGCGCGGTCCACTCGAGCCGGCCGCCCTTGGCCTTGAGGCCCCGGCGGGTGCGCCAGGTTTCGGCGCCCGCGAGCAGCACGACACCGGCCCGGCCTTGCTGGATGTCCAGGCAGGCGTGGTTGACCAGCGACTGCGGGACGTTGCCCCCGACGGGGCTGTATCGGGTCGTGTATCCGGCGGCGCCGAGCCGCTCGCCCAGCAGCAGCGCGGGGTCGCGGTAGTGCGCCGACAGCACGTTCACCACGCGGATGGAGTCCACGGCCTCGATCACGCGGGCATCCGCGGCCTCCCGGGCCGCTTCGGCCATCAGGTCCACCGGTTCGACCGACCGCGCCGCCGGGTCGATTTCGTCGCGGTGGTTGACCTGGCCGTAGCCGATCAGCACCGGTGTCCTGGGATCGACGCTCATGCGACGAATTTAGCGTGACTATGGATCCGGCCGGCCCGCAGCCCGGGAATGCTAGGCCGGTCCGGCGGTCGCGAACAGCACGCCGTCGCGGATCAGCCGCTCGGTCTCGTCCGCGCCCAACCCGAGCAGGTTCCGGCAGATCTCGCGGGTGTCCTGGCCGGGCAGGGGCGCCGGGCGTTGTGGGGCCGGCGGAATGTGCTGAAACGGTGCCGGGCCCGTCTCCGCGGGCATCGGGCGCTCGATCAGCGGATGAGTCATGTCGCTGAACAGCTTTCGCCCGATCAGCTGGGGGTCTTCGAGGATGTCCGGCGGGCGGTACATCGGACCGGCCGGGACCCCGGCCGCCTGCAGCAGTTCGGCGTTGCGCAGCGGGGTGCGCGTGCGGGTCCAGGCCGACACCAGCTCGACCAACTCGCGGCGGTTGGCCAGCCGCGACTCGCCGGTCGCGAACCGCGGGTCGTCGACCCATTGCGGATGGTCGAGAAGGCCTGCGAGGCAGCGCCATTCGTCGTCGGAGCCGATGGAGATGACGCACCATTCGTCGTCGCCCGCGCACGGGTAGACCGCGTGCAGGCTGGTGTCGTCGCGGATCGGGCCGATGCCCGCGGCCAGCGCGGCCTCGGTGACGTAGAGGGTGTCAAGCTGATTGATCACCACCTCGGCCTGCGAGACGTGGACGTGGGCGCCGGCACCGGTGCGATCGCGACGGATCAGCGCGGCCAGCGCCGCGATGGCGCTGACCCGCCCGACGACATGATCGGGGAAGATCGTCGTCGCATCGTAGAAGGCGTGCCGTGCCGTGCCGGCCTGGCCGTCCGCCCGGTCGTCCGCGTCCTCCGACGTCCACAGCCGGGTGACCCCGGTGGCGGCGCGGACCAAGGGACCGTAGCCCAGCCGGGCGCGCCAGGGGCCGCTGTCGCCGTAGGCGCTGCTGCCCGCGAGCACAATCCGCGGGTTGATGGCGCGCAGCGCGTCATAGTCAAAGCCAAGGGCGGCAAGGGTTCCCGGCTTGAAGTTGGCGAAGACCGCGTCGGCCTCGGCGACCAGCCGGCCGAAGATCGCCTTGCCCTCGGCGCTGCGCAGGTCCAGGCCCAGGCCGAGCTGATTACGGTGGGTCCACGCGAACGACTCGCTCATGGCGTCGCCGGCGCGGGCCTGCCGCAGGCCGTCGGGATAGTCGGCGCTTTCCACCTTGATGACTTCGGCGCCCAGGTCGCCGAACAGCCGGCTCAGCTCGCCGCCCGCGACGATGATGCCCAGGTCCAGAATCCGCAGCCCGGTGAGCGGGTAGTCGCCGACCCTGCCCGACGGCGCGCGCACCAGCACCGGGTTACCGCGCCAATACGGTTCGTCCTGCCCCATCGCCGGGGCCGGCGTGCGGAAACCCGCGCGCTGCCCGTCAACGACGAAATACCCGGTGGGCACGCTCGTCCGCACCCGCGGCAAAAGCTCGGCCTCGGTGATCGCGCCAACCTCTTGAAAATGGTCGGAGCCCAGCACCCAGGACGGCGGCAACACCGCGGCGATCGGCACCCCGTGGGCCTGCCCCGCGGCGACCAGGTCCTTCATCGTCCGCTCGGCGAACAGGGCCTGGGCCAACACGCTGATCTCGGGCCAGGCCGCCATCCGGGCGCCGATCGCGTCGTACTTGGGGTCCTGGAACTCCTCGGGCTCCCCCAGCCAGCGCCGCAACCCCCGCCACTGCCGAGGCGCCATCACACACAACCGGACGTACCCGTCCTTGCACGGGCAGATCGGGTAGGCGTCCTGGTTCTTCGGGCGCCCGCGCCACCGCCCGCTGTGGCGGATGCCGGCGGCGGCCTGTCCGTGCGCGCCGAACGCCGGGTCTAACGCCATCACGACCGCGTCGAACCGCGAGAAGTCGATGTAATCGCCTGTGCCGCAGCGTAACCGGTTGTAGTAGGCGACGAGCGCCGCCCACGCCGCCTGCACGGCGGCGGTGGCCGAGGCGATGCCGTCCGGCGGCAACACCGGGGTGCCGGTGGTGGGACCGGAACGCGACAACGAGCCACACATCGCGAACAACACCGGATCGGTGGCACGCCACGCGGACCGCGGACCCGTCTCGCCGAAGTCGGTGACCGACAGCACCACGAGGTGCGGATAGCGGGCCGCCAACTCCGCGCCGGATATCCCGAAGGCGCCGACGTGCCCGGCCAGGCCGCTGTCCACGACGATGTCGGCCTCGGCGGCCAGGTCGAGGAACCGGCCGCAGTCGCCGTCCTCGAGCGGGTCCAGCACCGCGGCCCGCTTGTTGGCGTTGTGCAGCGCGAACGGGATGCTGGCGCCGGCCAGCGCCGGCAGGGCGTCGCGCCCCAGGCTGCCACCCGGGAACTCGATCTTGAGGACGTCGGCGCCGAGATCGGCGAACAGGCGCGTGACCGCGTCGGCGCTGCCACCCGACAGGTCCAGCACACGCACGGTTTCGAGCAGCCCCTCCGCCATCCGCCCACCGTACCCGCCTGGTCAGGGGCCACCCGCGAGCAGTTGCACGGCGGCCAAATGTCCAGCCGCCCAAGCCGGTTCGCGCGCGAATCCCGACCGGCTACGCTCGGTAGTTCTTGTCTACGATCCCGGATGGAGGCGCCCTACCCAATGTCCGCGCAGTTGAGCTACGTCGAAGCCGTGGTAGTCGGCGCGTTCCAGGGCGTCACCGAGCTGTTCCCGGTCTCCAGCCTCGGGCACTCCGTGTTGGTGCCGGCACTGGTCGGTGGGCGCTGGGCCCGGGACCTCAACGTCTCCACCCACGAATCGCCCTACCTCGCGTTCATCGTCGGCCTGCACGTCGCCACCGCCGCCGCCCTGCTGGTGTTCTTCTGGCGGGACTGGTTGCGGATCGTCGCCGGCTTCTTCTCCTCGCTGCGGTATCGCCGAATCCAGACGCCCGACGAGCGGCTGGCCTGGCTGATCGTCGTCGCCACCATCCCGGTGGGCCTGGCCGGGGTGGCCCTCGAGCACCTGTTCCGGACCACGCTGGGCAAACCCATTCCCGCGGCGGCATTCCTGTTGCTCAACGGCATCGCGCTGTATGCCGGCGAGGTGCTGCGCCGCCGCGTTTCGCCGGCCGCCGACGAAGAGCACGAGGACCACCGCGGCGAGGCGATCGACAACCGGCTGGCCCAGCTGTCGATGGGCCGCGGGTTGGTGATCGGCTCCGCGCAGATCCTGGCGCTGCTGCCCGGCATCAGCCGCTCCGGCATCGCGATGGTGGCCGGCCTGTGGCGCGGGCTCTCACACGAGGACGCCGCCCGCTTCTCGTTCCTGCTTGCCACGCCGATCATCCTGGCGGCCGGGGTGTACAAGATCCCGGACCTGTTCGGCCCGATGGGCGCCGGGATCGGCGGCCAGGTCTTGGCCGGCAGCGTCGCCTCGTTCGTCTGCGCCTACCTGGCCGTGCGGTTTCTGACCCGGTACTTCCAGACCCGCACCCTGACACCGTTCGCCGTCTATTGCGCCCTGGTGGGCGGGGCCAGCCTGGTGTGGCTGGGCCTTCACTAGACGGGTGCGCAACGATAGCGGACCTGTTGCACCGGCGCGCTTCCGAAAGTCGTTGTGCGGCGGGTTCCGTCGAAACGCCACCCGTCGCGTTCGTAGAACCGGCGGGCGTCGGCGTTGCCCTCCAGCACCCAGAGCAACGCGCCCGCGACGCCCACGATGCGGAGCCGCTGGCGCGCGGCGGCCATCAGGAGCCGGCCCACCCCCGTCCGCGCGTGCGCGGGATCGACGTAAATCGCCATCAGCTCACCGAAATTCGGGAACTCCACCGCGCGACACAGGCCCGTGGTCGCCAGGCCGCGGATATCGGAGCCGTCGACCGCGACCAGGGTCGACGGCAACCCGATCCCCACCCGGCCGAACGTGTATCGGTCGGCGAAGAACTCGGGCGTGAGGCCGTCGAGAAAGTCCTGGGCGATCAGGCCCCGATAGGCCGATCGCCACGAGCGCACCTGCACCCGGGCCACCTCGTCGGCGTTCTCCGGGACGGCCGCGCGCACCTCGGTCACGGTTGTGAGTATCGGCTTCCGCGGCGCTATTTGCGTGGGGCCGCGTCGAGTGCTGTGCTTACCCCAGCGCCAACCTGACACCCGTCAACTTTTTGGGAGGACCCGCCATGGCAGATGCGGCATCGATCGGCCTGAAGGTCCGCGACAAGGTCATCGTCATCACCGGCGGCGCCCGCGGGATCGGGCTGGCCACCGCGACCGCGCTGCATAACCTGGGTGCCAAGGTCGCGATCGGGGACATCGACGAGGTGCGGGTCAAGGAATCGGGCGCCGCGCTCGGCGTCGATGTCTACGGGA
Organism: Mycobacterium sp. NGS69; assembly: GCF_059812165.1. Taxonomy (NCBI): domain Bacteria; kingdom Bacillati; phylum Actinomycetota; class Actinomycetes; order Mycobacteriales; family Mycobacteriaceae; genus Mycobacterium; species Mycobacterium sp. NGS69. The sequence goes on along the minus strand of NZ_JCALCD010000007.1, from coordinate 114,869 downwards.
AACTCGACGTCACCGACGCGCATTCGTTCGCCGACTTCCTCGACGAGGTCGAGCGCCAACTCGGCCCGATCGATGTGCTGATCAACAACGCCGGCATCATGCCCGTCGGGCGGATCCTCGACGAACCGGACGCGGTCACCCGCCGCATCCTCGACATCAACGTCTACGGCGTCATCCTGGGCAGCAAACTGGCGGTGCAGCGCATGGTTCCCCGCGGATCCGGGCACGTCATCAACGTCGCCTCGCTGGCCGGCGAGCTCTACATCGTCGGCTTGGCCAGCTACTGCGCCAGCAAGCACGCGGTCGTCGCGTTCACCGACTCGGCCCGGCTGGAGTACCGCTCGGCCGGTGTGGAGTTCTCCACGGTGTTGCCGACGTTCGTCAACACCGAGCTCGTCGCCGGGACCCCCGGCATGAAGGGGTTCCGCAACGCGGAGCCGACCGAGATCGCCGACGCGATCGTGCGGCTGGTAGCCCACCCCAAGCCGCGGGTGCGGATCACGAAGGCCGCCGGCGCGATGGTCGTCTCCCAGAAATTCTGGCCGCGCAGGATCGCCGAGGGGCTCAACCGCCTGCTCGGCGGCGACCACGTCTTCACCGACGACGTCGACGTCGAGAAGCGCCGGGCGTATGAGGCGCGCGCCCGCGGCGATGAGTAGCTCGGGGACAAGCGCCGTTCACCAAAGGCGCGGACAATCGGCGGGGTGACCGTAGAAACCTCGACCACCAATGCCGCAGCCCTCTCCGACGACGAAGTCGCCCTCATCGACAAGTATTGGCGCGCAGCCAATTACCTCTCGGTCGGGCAGATCTACCTGCTGGACAACCCGCTGCTGACCGAACCGCTGTCGTCCGAGCACGTCAAACCCCGGCTGCTGGGCCACTGGGGCACCACCCCCGGGCTCAACCTCATCTACGCGCACCTGAACCGGGTCATCCGCGACCGCGACGCCAGCGTCATCTACGTCACCGGGCCGGGCCACGGCGGGCCCGGGCTGGTCGCCAACGCCTACCTGGAGGGCACCTACACAGAGGTGTACACCGGCATCGAGGAGGACGCCGAGGGGCTGCGAAAATTGTTCCGGCAGTTCTCCTTTCCGGGCGGCATCCCCAGTCACGTCGCGGCCCAGACGCCGGGATCGATCCACGAGGGCGGCGAACTGGGCTACGCGCTGGTGCACGCCTACGGGGCGGCGTTCGACAACCCGGACCTGGTGGTGGCGTGCGTGGTGGGCGACGGCGAGGCCGAGACCGGCCCCCTGGCCGCCGGCTGGCACTCCAACAAGTTCCTGAACCCGGTCACCGACGGCGCCGTGCTGCCCATCCTGCAGCTGAACGGCTACAAGATCGCCAACCCGACCGTGCTGGCCCGCATCCCCCACGCCGAACTCGAATCGCTGCTGCGCGGGTACGGCTACCGCCCCATCACGGTCGCCGGGGACGACCCGGCCAACGTGCACCAGCAGCTGGCCGCCGCCCTCGACGACGCATTCGACGACATCGCGGCCATCCAGCGCGCCGCCCGCAGCGGTAGCCGCTCGGAGCGGCCCGTGTGGCCGATGATCGTTCTGCGCACCCCGAAGGGCTGGACCGGCCCGAAGGTGGTGGACGGCAAGAAGGTGGAGGGCACCTGGCGCGCGCACCAGGTGCCGCTGGCCGAAACCCACGACAATCCCGAGCACCGCGCCCAGCTGGAGGAATGGCTGCGCAGCTACCGGCCCGAGGAGTTGTTCGGCGGCAACGGTGCGCTGCGCCCCGAGCTGCGGGCGCTGGCGCCCCGCGGCGACCGCCGGATGAGCGCCAACCCGCACGCCAACGGCGGGCTGCTGCTGCACGACCTCGAGCTGCCGGACTTCCGCGACTACGCGGTGGCGGTGCCGCAGCCGGCCGCCGAGACGCACGAGGCCACCCGGATACTGGGCACCTTCCTGCGCGACGTGATCGCCCGCAACTCCGACCGATTCCGGCTCATGGGCCCCGACGAGACCGCGTCCAACCGGCTCGATGCCGTCTACGGGGCGACCGACAAGGTGTGGCTCTCCGAAATAGGGCCCGACGACGAGCATCTCGCGCCCGACGGCCGGGTGATGGAGGTGCTCTCCGAGCACCTGTGCCAGGGCTGGCTGGAGGGCTACCTGCTGACCGGCCGGCACGGCCTGTTCAACTGCTACGAGGCGTTCGTGCACATCGTCGACTCGATGCTCAACCAGCACGCGAAGTGGCTGGCCACCAGCAGGGAGCTGTCCTGGCGGCGCCCGATCGCCTCGCTGAACTACCTGCTGACCTCCCACGTCTGGCGCCAGGACCACAACGGCGCGTCACATCAGGACCCCGGCTTCATCGACCTGGTCGCGAACAAGCGGGCTGAGCTGACGCGGGTGTACCTGCCGCCGGACGGCAACACGCTGCTGTCCGTGGCGGACCACTGCCTGCGCAGCCGCAACTACATCAACGTGATCGTGGCGGGCAAGCAGCCCGCGCTGGCCTACCTGGACATGGACCAGGCCATCGCCCACTGCGCGCGCGGGCTGGGCATCTGGCCGTGGGCGAGCACCGCCACCTCCGAGCCCGATGTGGTGCTGGCGTGTGCTGGGGACATCCCGACGCTGGAGGTGCTCGCCGCCGCCGACATCCTGCGGCGCGAGCTGCCTGGCCTGGCCGTCCGGGTGGTCAACGTCGTCGACCTGATGCGGCTGCAACCGGAATCCGAGCACCCGCATGGCTTGCCGGACAAGGAGTTCGACGCGCTGTTCACCCGCGACAAGCCGGTCATCTTCGCCTACCACGGCTACCCGTGGCTGATCCACCGGCTCACCTACCGGCGCACCAACCACCCGCACATCCACGTGCGCGGCTTCAAGGAGCGCGGCACCACGACGACGCCGTTCGACATGGTGATGCTCAACGACCTCGATCGCTTCCACCTGGTCATCGACGTCATCGACCGGGTGGACGGGCTGGCCAGCCAGGCCGCCGTGTTGCGCCAGCGCATGGTCGACGCCCGCCTCGCCGCCCGCGCCTACACCCGCGAGCACGGCGAGGACGACCCGGCGATTTCGGGGTGGACCTGGGAGGCGGGCCAGTCGAGCTGAGCTTGGCCGACGGGGGCCGCAGGTAAACTTGCCGGATGCCCGACGCCATCGCTGCCGCACCGCCGTCGGCGCTCCACCGGTTGCGCATCCATCTGGACATCGCGGTGGTGGTCGTCGTGCTGGTGCTGACCAACCTCGTCGCGCATTTCACCACGCCGTGGGCGAGCATCGCGACCGTCCCGGCCGCCGCCGTCGGGCTGGTCGCGTTGATGCGCTACCGCGGGCTGGGCTGGACGGACCTCGGTCTCGGCCGCGAACACTGGAGGCCCGGGCTGGCGTATGCGCTGGGCGCGGTGGCCGTCGTGGCGTCGGTGATCGCGATCGGGATCCTGTTGCCGGCGACGCGGCCGATGTTCCTGAACAACCACTACGCCACGATCTCCGGCGCGCTGATCGGGTCGATGGTGATCATCCCGCTGCAGACCGTGATCCCGGAGGAGCTGGCGTTTCGGGGCGTGCTGCACGGCGCGCTGAACCGCGCCTGGGGCTTTCGCGGCGTGGCGCTGGGCGGGTCGCTGCTGTTCGGTCTTTGGCACGTCGCCACGTCGCTGGGGCTCACCAGCAACAACGTCGGCTTCACCCGACTGTTCGGCGGCGGGTTCGCTGGGATGCTGGCCGGGGTGACGCTGGCGGTGCTGGCGACCGGGGCGGCCGGCTTCGTGTTCAGCTGGCTGCGCCGGCGAAGCGGCAGCCTGATCGCGCCGATCGCGCTGCACTGGTCGCTGAACGGGCTGGGCGCCCTGGCCGCGGCGCTGGTCTGGCACCTGTCGAGCTGAGGCCCGCTCAGACGAGCAGGACCGCGGCGCCGGCGATTCGGCCGGCGCTCAGGTCCGTCAGGGCCTCGTGGGCCCGGGCGAGTGGGTATTCCGGCGTGGTCACCTCGATGTGGTGCTGCCCGGCGAAGTCGAGGAAGGCGCGCGCGTCGGCCCGCGTGTTCGACGTGACCGATCGGACCTGGCGCTCCTGGAACAGGTGGCGCTGATAGTTCAGGGACGGGATATCGGACAGGTGAATTCCCGCGATCGCCAGGGTGCCGCCGCGGTCCAACGCCGCCAGCGCGGGCAGCACCAGCTCGCCGACGGGAGCGAACAGGATCGCGGCGTCCAACGGCACCGGCGGCGGATCGGCCGCGCCCTGGGCCGACGCGGCGCCGAGTTCCAGCGCCAGCTCGCGTGCCTCGGCCCCGCGGGTCATCACATGCACCTCGGCGCCCTGCGCCAATGCGACCTGCGCGGTGATGTGGGCGCTGCCGCCGAAACCGTAGAGGCCCAGCCGCCCGCCGACAGGCAGCTCCGCGCGCAGCAGGGACCGGTATCCGATGATGCCGGCGCACAGCAACGGCGCCAGTTCGGTGTCGCTGTAACCGCTCGGCAGGTGGTGCGCGAAAGCGGCTGGGACGGTCGCGAATTCGGCGTACCCGCCGTCGGCGTCCCAGCCGGTGTAGCGAGATTCCGGGCACAGGTTCTCGTTGCCCCGGCGGCAGTATTTGCACACGCCGCACGTGTGGCGCAGCCAGGCGATGCCCACCCGGTCCCCCGGTTTGAACCCGTCACCCGCCTCGGCGCCGACCTCGACAACCTCCCCCACCACCTCGTGCCCGGGCGTCACCCGATCGCGGTGCACGGGCAGGTCGCCCTCGGTGACGTGCAGGTCGGTGCGGCACACGCCGCACGCGCGCACCGCCACCAGCAGCTCCGACGGTTGTGGCCGCGGCACGTCGGCGGTGACCTGCTCGAGCGGGCCGGTGGCCATGGGGCCGGGGCGGCGCACCCGCCACGCACGCATCGTCGTGGTCGTCACCGCCGGGGCCATCACTACATCATGCCGCTATTCGTCACGGCCGCAACGGGTCCGGGGTTGGGTGTGAATCGTCGGCGTCGCGTGTGAGCCCCGGGCGGAAAAATCGCCGAGATCCCACCCTGGGCGCACGCTCAAAGCCCTGAGTGCACACTCGGCCGACTCAGGCCGGCAAAGCCCGCTGCGGCGCCGGCGCGGCGGTGGGAGTGACTTCGCCCGCGGGAGCTTGGCCCGGCGCCGGCGCGGGCGCCGGTACCTCGGGAGCGGGCGCCGGAGCGCCGGGGGCGCCCGGCGCCGGAGCGGGGGTCGCGGGCGCTGTCCAGGGCTGGATCGACTCGGCCAGCGCCTTCGCGGCGCCCTGGTCCACCTGGTCGTTCGAGGTTCCGAGCCACACCACGAACCAGCGCTGGGGCGGCCCGTTCCCGGCCGACGGCCCACTGACCACGCCGGTCCAGATCTGGCCGTTCGGCTTGGACGGGTCGCTGAACTTAACCTCGTAGTACGACGCGCTTCCGGTGATCCCGTTCGCACCCGTCAGCGGGGTGGCACTCTGGTTGATCCGGGTGCCGGGATAGGGCATGAAGAACTCACCCATGTCCGAGCCCAGCCGGACCGCGGCCTTGGCGTCGCTGGCTTCGGCACTGGCGTAAAGCTTTTGGTCCAGCCGGCCCATCACGATGCGGGTGTCGTTGGCGACCGGCGGCGCCTGCCCCGGCGCCGGCGGTTGGCCGGTCGTCTTGCTGAGCAATTCCGAACCGTAATCGAGATGCGTCGCGTCGGACTCCACCCAGCCGGCGGGCAGGACGAAGCTGAACCCGCCGACGGCGTTGCCGATCCGGCCCGCGTTGGGGTCGACGGCCGGCGGGGGCGGCGCGTTCGGATCAACCGGCGGCGGGGGCGTCGCGTTGGGGTCGCCGGGCGGGGGCTGCGGCGACGCCGGCGCGGCGGGCGGCGGCGGGGTCGTGGTCGTCGGCGACGCGGGCGCCGGTGCCGCGGTCGTCGTGGTCGGCGGGACAGGCGTCGGAACCTCGGGATCGGCGTTGGAGGTTGCCGGTAACGCGATGGCGACGGCGCTGGCACTGGTCACCGTGGCGATCGCCAGCGTCGCCCACAGCCCTTTCCGACGTGTCGAGTTCGGTTCCACCTGATCCATGGCGACGAACCTACCGCGTTACGGCTGTGACGCAAGGGTGCCGTGCGGCGGTTCGTGCGATGTTTCCGATGTGCAACCTTGCGTGCGTCGGCGCAGGTCAGTGCGGCGCTGGGTACAGCGTGACCTCGTGGGCCTTGACGGAGAACCAGACGCGCTCGCCGGGCGCCAACCGCAGCTCCGTGGCGGCGTCCGCGGTGATTTCCGCGGCCAGCCCCGGGGCGCCGTCCGGCTGCTCGCGGCCTCGCACCAGGACGGCGGACCCGTGGGCAACCAGCTCCGCCACCGTCACCTCGACCGTGTTGCGGGGGCTGCCCCGCGGCCGATCCCGGTACACGGCCACCGCCGTCGGCGGGAACACCGCGACCGCGTTGACCACCCGGCCGTCCAGCTCCTGGGCCGTGGTGGCATACCAGTGCGCGCCGGTGCGATCGTGCAGCGAGCCGTCGGGCCCTACGGTGCCGTTGACCAGGTTGATGCCCGCGATGCGGGCGCCGAAGTGACTGCGCGGCGCGGTGAGAACGTCTGCCACCGGCCCGATTTCGGCGATCTTCCCCGACTCGAGCACCAGCACCCGATCGGCCAGCGTGAACACGTCGAGCAGGTCGTGGGTGATCAGGATGACCGCGCAGCCGGTTCGCGTGACGACGTCGCGCAGCGCCGCGCGGATGCCCGCGGCCGCGGCGACGTCGAGCCCGGCTAACGGCTCGTCGAGCAGCAGCACGTCGGGTTCGGCCGCCAGGGCGCGGGCGATCGCGACCCGCTGGGCCTGACCCCCGGACAGCTCGCGCGGCTTCCGGTCGGCGAAGCGCTCGGCGTCCACCTCGCGCAGCCAGCGCAGCGCGGTCGCCTCTTTGTCGGCGCGACCGAAACGGAACGCGCCCCGGCGACTATGCGGTCCGAACGCCACGTTCGCGGCGACGCTCAGGTGCGGGAACAGCAACGGGTCCTGCAGTAGCAACCCCACCCGGCGGTCGTGTGTTGCCACGTGCACGCCGGCCGCGGTGTCGGTCAGCACCCGGTCGCCCAGTCGCACGACGCCGTCGTCGGGCCGAAGCAGCCCGGCGATGATGTGCAGGGCCGTCGACTTGCCGGCGCCGTTGGGTCCGAGGACGGCGAGCACCTCGCCCGCCGCCACCGAGAACCCCACGTCCAGACCGCGTTCGGCGACGACGGCGCGGACCTGCAACTCACTCACGCCGATAACCCGGTGAGCCGCCGCGCGCCCAGGCCCAGCACCACCAGCGCCGCCACCGCCACCAGCAGGATCGACAGGGCCACGGCCGCGTCCGCGTCGCTCACCCGTTGCAGGTAGATCTCCAGCGGCAGCGTTCGGGTCACCCCCTGCCGCGACCCGGCGAACGTCAGCGTCGCGCCGAACTCGCCCAGCGAGCGGGCGAACGCCAGCACCGCCCCCGACGTCATCCCGGGCAGCAGCAGTGGCAGCGTCACGCGCCACCAGATCGCGCTCGGTCGCGCCCCCAGCGTCGCCGCGACCGTCTCGTAGTCGGCTCCCGCGGTGCGCGCGGCGCCCTCGAGAGCGATCACCAGAAACGGCAGCGAGACGAACGTCTGCGCCAGCACCACCGCGGTCGTGCTGAAGGCGATGCTGACGCCGGCGGCCTCGAGGTATCGCCCGATCAATCCCAGCCGGCCGAACGCATAGAGCAACGCGATGCCGCCCACCACGGGAGGCAGCACGAGCGGCAGCAGGATCAGCGGCCGCAGCACCCGGACCAGGCGCGCGGTGCTGCGGGCCAGCACCAGCGCCATCGGGACACCCAACAGCACGCACAGGGCGGTGCTCGCGGCGGCCGTCCTCAGGCTCAGCAGCAGCGCCGTCCGCGACGAGGGGCTGGTGATCAGCGACCAGAAGTTCGGCCAGTCGACCTTGATCGCGATCGCTATCAGCGGCACGACCACGAACGCGGTCCCCGCGGCGGCGGGGAGGTACACCCATCGGGGCAGATCCGTGCGGCGCTCGCTAATCCGTACACCCCTAACCGTGGTCGGGAGATCTACACCGCCTCAACCTAGTGGTTGCTGCCGATGTGCGACCTCGGAGCGGGTTTGTTGTGACTTTCTGCTGAGGTGCCGGCTCCTTCGGGTGTTGTGACGTTCCTGTTCGATGTCGAGGGTTCGACCCGTCGGTGGGAGGCCGACGCCGAGCGAATGCCGGTCAGGGTTTCGCGAACCCCAACTGGGCCAGGATGTTCCGACCTGTGTCGCCTGTCACCACGGCGACGAACTTTTGCGCCAACGTCGCCTGCGCGGCGTTCTTCAGCACCGCGATTGGATAGACGTTGACGGCGCCGGCGGCCTCCGGAAAGTTCACGGTCGCCACCTTGTCCCCGGCGCTGCGGGCGTCGGTAACGTACACCAGCCCGGCGTCCGCCTGTCCGGTGGTGACCTTGTTGAGGACGTCGGTCACGTTGAGTTCCTCGCTGACCGGGTTGAGCCGCACCCCGGTGCGGTCCTCGACGCGCTGGGTCGCCGATCCGCACGGCACCGGCTTCTGGCAGATCACCACGCTCAGCCCCGCCTTCGCGAGGTCGGCGAAGGACCCGACCTTCTTCGGGTTTCCCGGGGCCGTGACGATGACCAGCGTGTTCGCGGCGAAGTTCGTCGGGTTGCCGGCCAGCAGTCCCGCCTTGGCGACCGTGTCCATCTGCGCGGTGTCCGCCGACGCGAAAACGTCGGCCGTGGCGCCCTGGGTCAACTGCGTGGCGAGCTCCGAGGAACCCGCGAACTCGAAATCGACTGTGCTGCCGGGATTTTGGATCTTGAACTGCTCGGCGATCTGGCCGAACGCCGGCTTCAGCGAGGCCGCGGCGAACACCACAACCTTCCCGGCGGTCGGGGCGGGCCGAGTGGGCGGTGACGACGGCGCTTTCGAGTTGCAGCCCACCAGCCCGGACACCAGCACCGCCGAAACCAAACCGCTCACGATCCCGATCCGCCGCATGAGGGCACCCTAGTCCGCCGATGATGCGGTCTGCGCGGTGGCTAATCGCCGCAAACAAGTGGCTACCGAATAGTTATGCAAATAATCCGCGCGTCGCGGGGCCCGGAGTTTCGCGGAGTAGCTACCGTCCAGTAACATCTTCTTAGATTTATGCCATAAACGCGCTGAGTCCCAGGCAGCTTCTGGGTTCAACGTCGAATACGAGGAGGTCATGGCAGTGGAAGTTCTGGTCACCGGGGGCGACACGGAGCTGGGGCGCACTGTGGCCGAGGGCTTCCGCGACGACGGGCACAAGGTGACCCTCGTGGGCGCGCGCCGCGGCGACCTCGAGGTCGCCGCCAAGGAACTGGACGTGGACGCCATCGTCTGCGACACCGCCGACCCGGCCAGCCTCGCCGAGGCGCGCGGGTTGTTCCCCCATCACCTCGACACCATCGTCAACGTGCCGGCGCTCGCCTGGGACCCGGGCGACCCGCGCACTTACTCGCTGGCCGACACGGCAAAAGCCTGGCGCAACGCCCTCGATGCCACGGTGCTGTCCGTGGCGCTGACCGTCCAGGCCGTCGGCGACAACCTTCGCTCCGGTGGCTCGATCATCAGCGTGGTGGCCGAGAACCCGCCCGCCGGAAGCATCGACGCCGCGATCAAAGCGACGCTGTCGAATTGGACTGCCGGGCAGGCGGAAGCCTTTGGCACCCGCGGGATCACGGTCAACACGGTGGCCAGCGGACGCAGCTCGCAGGCCGGTTACGACGGGCTGTCGCGCACGCCGCCGACGGTCGCCGCCGAGGTCGCCCGACTGGCGCTGTTCCTCACCACCCCGGCGGCCCGCCACATCACCGGCCAGACGCTGCACGTGAGCCACGGCGCTCTGGCGCATTTCGCCTGAGGCTGAATCGCATCCGCTGCACGCCCTGGTTCTGATACGGGGCCGGTGGCTACGGTGAACAACGTGGCTATCCGACTTGGTTTGCAGATTCCCAACTTTTCCTACGGCACCGGGGTGGACAAGCTCTTCCCCACTGTTCTGGCTCAAGCCCGCGAGGCCGAAGCGGCCGGATTCGATTCGGTCTTCGTGATGGACCACTTCTACCAACTGCCCTCGTTGGGCGATCCCGACCAGCCGATGCTGGAGGCCTACACCGCGCTGGGCGCCCTGGCCACCGGAACCGAACGGGTGCAGCTGGGCACCCTGGTGACCGGCAACACCTACCGCAACCCGACACTGCTGGCCAAGATCATCACGACGCTGGACGTGGTGAGCCAGGGCCGCGCGATCCTCGGCATCGGCACCGGCTGGTTCGAACTCGAGCACGACCAGCTGGGCTTCGAATTCGGCACCTTCACCGACAGGTTCAATCGGCTCGAGGAGGCGCTGCAGATCATCCTGCCGATGCTCAAGGGCGAGCGGCCGACGTTCTCGGGCAAGTGGTATCAGGTCGACCAGGCGATGGCGAATCCCCGCTTCCGCGACCACATTCCGTTGATGATCGGCGGCAGCGGAGAGAAGAAGACGATCCCGCTGGCCGCGCGCCACTTCGACCACCTCAACGTCATCGCCGGATTCGACGAGCTGCCCGCCAAGCTGAAGGTCGTGCGGCAACGCTGCGAGGAGATCGGCCGCGACCCGGCCACGCTGGAGACCAGCACGCTGACCACGGCCGTCGTCGACGAGAACTTCAAGGCCGACCAGATCCCCGCCGCGATGACCCAGCGCATGGTGGTCGGTAGCGCCGAGTCGGTGGCCGAACAAATCAAGACGAAGGTATTGGACGCCGGCGTCGACGGCGTGATCATCAACATGCCGTTCTACACGCCGGGCGTCATCAGCGCGGCCGGCGAAGTCCTGCGCCCGCTCGTGGGGCTGTAACGCAAGCCGCATTGGGCGCCGGGCATGACGAGTATCACGTTCACTCGACCAGGCCCGATGAGTGATGTGGTTCATTACACATGCTTACGATCTGGGTTTCGGGGTATCGCCTTCACTAGCGTGGTAGCTAACTGGAGTCGCGCGTCCAGAGACCCCGATCAGGAGCATCCCCCAACATGAGCACGCAAGCAGAAACCACTGCTGCACCCGACCGTCGTCACCAAGTCGTCATCATCGGGTCGGGATTCGGCGGGCTCAACGCGGCAAAGAAGCTCAAGCACGCCAACGTTGACATCAAACTGATCGCGCGCACCACCCACCACCTGTTCCAGCCGCTGCTGTACCAGGTGGCCACCGGCATCGTGTCCGAAGGCGACATCGCCCCGCCCACCCGGGTCATCCTGCGCAGGCAGCGCAACGTCCAGGTGCTGCTCGGCGACGTCACGCACATCGACCTGGAGGGGCGGTTCGTCGTCTCGGACCTGCTCGGCCACACCTACGAAACCCCTTACGACACACTGATCGTCGCCGCCGGCGCCGGCCAGTCCTACTTCGGCAACGACCAATTCGCCGAGTTCGCGCCCGGCATGAAATCGATCGACGACGCCCTTGAGGTGCGGGGCCGGATCCTGAGCGCCTTCGAGCAGGCCGAACGCTCCCGCGACCCCGAACGACGGGCCAAGCTGTTGACGTTCACCGTCATCGGCGCCGGTCCCACAGGCGTCGAAATGGCCGGGCAGATCGCCGAATTGGCCAATCACACCCTGAAGGGGTCATTCCGGGGCATCGATTCCACCCGCGCGCGGGTGATCCTGCTCGACGCCGCCCCCGCGGTGCTGCCGCCGTTCGGCGAAAAGCTCGGCGAGCGGGCGGCGGCGCGGCTGGAGAAGATGGGCGTGGAAATCCAGCTCGGGGCGATGGTCACCGACGTCGACCGCAACGGCATCACGGTCAAGGACTCCGACGGCACCACCAGGCGCATCGAATCCGCGTGCAAGGTGTGGTCCGCCGGGGTGCAGGCCAGCGGGCTGGGCATGGACCTGGCCGAGCAATCCTCGGTCGAGGTCGATCGCGCCGGACGCGTCAAGGTGCTGCCCGACCTGTCCATCCCCGGGCACCCGAACGTGTTCGTCATCGGAGACATGGCCGCCGTGGAGGGCGTGCCGGGGGTGGCCCAGGGAGCCATCCAGGGCGCCAAGTACGTGGCGAGCACACTCAAGGCGGAGCTTCACGGGGCCGATCCGGCCGAGCGCGAACCGTTCCAGTACTTCGACAAGGGCTCCATGGCCACGGTGTCGCGGTTTTCCGCAGTGGCCAAGATCGGTCCGCTGGAGTTCAGCGGCTTCATCGCCTGGCTGATGTGGCTGGTGCTGCACCTGGTGTACCTGGTCGGGTTCAAGACGAAGGTCAGCACGCTGCTGTCGTGGACGGTCACCTTCCTGAGCACCCGCCGCGGCCAGCTCACCATCACCGAGCAGCAGGCGTTCGCCCGCACCCGTATCGAGCAGTTGGCGGTGCTGGCGGCCGAGGCAAAGCGTCCGGCCAGGCGGGCCAGCTAACCCTCCCGCCGGTCGGATTTGAGGGGTGCCGACCGGCTCGGATCGGGCCTGGGCCTAAGCCTCGAGGTTCTGCAGCCGCACCTGACCCCGGGCCACCACGCGATCGTCATCGTCGGTGATGGTGACTAGCCACAGCTGCTGGCGCCGGCCGCGGTGGATCGGCTCGCCGGTGCCGTACACCGTCCCGGAGCTGATCGAACGCAGAAAATCGGTGTTGTTGTTGACCCCGACCACGTTGCCGCCGTCGCCCTTGGTGTTCAGCCAGGTATAGGCGGCCACGCTGGCCATGCTCTCGATCACCGAGCAGTAGACACCGCCGTGCACGAGGCCCATGGGCTGCAACAGTTTCGGGGTGACCTCGAGTTGGGCGCGCACGCGGTCCGGGCTGAGTTCGGTGTAGTGCAGCCCCAATTCGCCGTCGAAGGGCGCGGTGAAGTTCGGCGGCAAGGGCGCGTCGGGTGGTGGCACGCTCATGTGTCTACACCATCGGCCGTCGGGGCCATCCGAGAGGAAACATCCGCGGAAACAGGCGAGCCCCGCGCTGGTGCGCGGGGCTCGCCGATCGAGTAGACCGGGGGTCACTGCAGCCCTCAGGACTCGCCGCGGTCATGTCGCTCGACCGCCATCAGCATAGGCAAGGCTGCCCTAATTTCGCAAGTATGGTTTCGGTATGCCCGAGGTCCGCTGCGCCCGGATAGATACGACGGCCGGTAGTAAGCGGAGTACGCTGGTTTCGACGCTCAGGAGATGAACGCACTATGGCCAAACTGACCCGGCTAGGGGATCTGGAACGCGCCGTGATGGATCATCTGTGGTCCACGCCGGAGCCCCAGACCGTCCGCCAAGTCCACGAAGCGTTGTCGGCGCGACGCGACCTCGCCTACACGACGATCATGACCGTGCTGCAACGGTTGGCCAAGAAGAACCTGGTCTCCCAGATCCGCGACGACCGCGCCCACCGGTACGCGCCGGTGCACGGGCGCGACGAGCTCGTCGCCGGGCTGATGGTGGACGCGCTGGCCCAAGCTGAGGACTCCGGGGGCAGGCAGGCCGCGCTGGTGCACTTCGTTGAGCGCGTCGGTGCCGACGAGGCGGAGGCGCTTCGGCGCGCGCTGGCCGAATTGGAAGCCAATCCGCGCGACAACGCCCGGTCGGCTGGCGCGCCAGCGGAGGACTGAGGGAGACTGGCAGCGTGTCCGCGCTGGCCTTCTCCATCCTCGCGGTGCTGTTGGTCGGCCCGGTGCCGGCCCTCCTAGCACGCGCGACGTGGCCGCTGCGCGCCCCGCGCGCCGCGATGGTGTTGTGGCAGGCCGTCGCCTTGGCCGCGGTGCTCTCGGCGTTCAGCGCCGGGATCGCGATCGCCAGCCGGGTGCTGGTGCCCGGTCCCGACGGGCGGCCGACCGCCAGCGTCATGGGTGCGGCGGGCCGGCTGGGCTGGCCGCTGTGGACGGCGTACATCGCGGTGTTCGCGCTGACCGTGCTGGTCGGCGTCCGGTTGACGGTCGCGGTCGTGCGGGTCGCCATCGCCAATCGGCGCCGGCGGGCCCACCACCGCATGGTGGTCGATCTCGTCGGCGTCGGACACGGGGCGGCCCTCGCTCAGCCGTGCGCCAAGACCCGCGACCTGCGCGTCCTGGACGTCCCGCAACCGCTCGCCTACTGCCTGCCGGGCGTGCGCAGCCGGGTGGTGGTCAGCGAGGGAACGCTGAAGACGCTCGGCGACGCCGAGGTCTCCGCCATCCTGACCCACGAGCGGGCCCACCTGCGCGCCCGCCACGATTTGGTGCTGGAGGCTTTCACCGCGGCGCACGCCGCCTTCCCGCGGTTCGTCCGCAGCGCCAACGCGCTGCGCGCGGTGCAGTTGCTCGTCGAGCTCCTGGCGGACGACGCCGCGGTGCGCGCCACCGGGCGCACTCCCCTGGCCCGGGCGCTGGTCGCCTGCGCCTCGGGGCGGGCGCCGTCGGGTGCGCTGGCAATGGGCGGCACCAGCACAGTGGTGCGGGTGCGCCGGCTCTCGGGCCGCGGCAACAGCCTGCTGCTGGCGGCCACCGCATACCTGGCCGCGGCCGCCGTGTTCGTGGTGCCGACCGTGGCGCTGGTCGTGCCGTGGCTCATCGAGCTGCGACGGCTGTACAACGTCTAGCGTCGGAGTGGGCGATCACCCTGGAATGCCTCTCGGAGTCGGCTGTGCCACAGTGTGATCCGAAAGCTTGTCGGAAAAGTTCTGCGACCTGAGAGGCCAAGCCATGAGTGCCCCGAATCCCCAGACTGGTACCGCGCAGATCGGCGTCACCGGCCTCGCCGTCATGGGCTCCAACATCGCCCGCAACTTCGCCCACCACGGGTACACGGTGGCACTGCACAACCGGTCCGTCGCCAAGACCGACGCGCTGCTCAAAGAACACGGCGACGAGGGCAAGTTCGTGCGCTCGGAGACCATCCCGGAATTCCTCGACGCGCTGGAGAAGCCGCGACGGGTGCTGATCATGGTCAAGGCCGGCGACCCGACCGACGCCGTCATCAACGAGCTCGCCGACGCCATGGAGGAAGGCGACATCATCATCGACGGCGGCAACGCGCTCTACACCGACACCATCCGCCGGGAGAAGGCGATGCGCGAGCGCGGGCTGCACTTCGTCGGCGCCGGCATCTCCGGCGGTGAGGAGGGGGCGCTCAACGGGCCGTCGATCATGCCGGGCGGACCGGCGGAGTCCTACAAATCGCTGGGCCCGCTGCTCGAGGAGATCTCCGCGCACGTCGACGGCGTCCCGTGCTGCACCCACATCGGCCCGGACGGCGCCGGCCACTTCGTCAAGATGGTGCACAACGGCATCGAGTATTCCGACATGCAGCTGATCGGCGAGGCCTACCAGCTGCTGCGCGACGGGCTCGGCAAGACCGCTGGGGAGATCGCAGACGTCTTCGACGAGTGGAACAAGGGCGACCTGGACAGCTTCCTCGTCGAGATCACCGCAAAGGTCCTGCGCCAGACGGACGCCAAGACCGGCAAGCCGCTCGTCGACGTCATCCTCGACGAGGCCGAGCAGAAGGGCACCGGGCGCTGGACGGTGAAGTCGGCGCTGGACCTCGGCGTGCCCGTCACCGGCATCGCCGAGGCGGTGTTCGCCCGCGCGCTGTCGGGTTCCGTCACCCAGCGCAAGGCCACCACCGGGCTGGCGTCCGGGCAGCTCGGCGAAAGGCCGACCGACGCAACGCAATTCGTCGAGGACGTCCGGCAGGCCCTGTACGCGTCGAAGATCATCGCCTATGCCCAGGGGTTCAACCAGATTCAGGCCGGCAGCGCCGAGTACGACTGGGGCATCACGCCGGGCGACCTGGCCACCATCTGGCGCGGCGGCTGCATTATTCGGGCGAAGTTCCTCAACCGCATCAAGGAGGCGTTCGACGAGGACGCCGACCTGCCGACGCTGATCGTCGCGCCGTACTTCCGCGCCGCGATCGAGGCCGCGATCGACGGCTGGCGCCGCGTCGTGGTGACGGCCACCGAGCTGGGCATCCCGATCCCGGGCTTCTCCTCGGCGCTGTCCTACTACGACGCGCTGCGCACCGAGCGGCTGCCCGCGGCGCTCACCCAGGGGCTGCGCGACTTCTTCGGCGCGCACACCTACGGCCGCATCGACGACGACCCCGACAAGCGCTTCCACACCCTGTGGAGCGGGGACCGCAGTGAAGTGCCCGCGTAGCCTTTCTGCGTGTAGAAGGGCCTAAAGGGGGCAAGTCGAATCACATGAGGTTTCTGGACGGGCACCGACCCGGGTACGACCTGACGTACAACGACGTCTTCATCGTGCCGAACCGCTCCGATGTCGCGTCGCGCTTCGACGTCGACCTGTCCACCACCGACGGCTCCGGGACCACCATCCCGGTCGTCGTCGCCAACATGACCGCGGTGGCCGGGCGGCGGATGGCCGAGACGGTGGCGCGGCGCGGCGGGCTGGTGATCCTGCCCCAGGATTTGCCCATCCCCGCGGTGCAGCAGACGGTGGATTTCATCAAGAGCCGCGACATGGTCCTGGACACCCCGGTGGTGCTCGAACCCGACGACTCGGTGTCCGACGCGGTCGCGCTGATCCACAAGCGCGCGCACGGCGTCGCCGTCGTGGTGTTCGAGGGCCGCCCGATCGGTCTGGTCACCGAGTCGTCGTGCCTGGGCGTCGACCGCTTCACCCGGGTGCGCGACGTGGCGGTGACCGACTTCGTGACGGCCCCGGTGGGCGCCGAGCCGCGCAAGATCTTCGACCTGCTCGAGCACGCCCCGATCGGCGTGGCCGTGGTGACCGGCGCGGACGGCACGCTGGCGGGGGTGCTCACCCGCACCGGGGCGGTCCGCGCCGGGCTGTACACGCCGGCCACCGACGCGCGCGGGCGACTGCGCGTCGGCGCGGCCGTCGGCATTAGCGGCGACGTGGGGGCGCGGGCCCGGTCCCTGGCCGAGGTCGGGGTGGACGTGCTCGTCATCGACACCGCGCACGGGCATCAGGTCAAGACGCTGGACGCGATCAAGGTGGTCGCGTCGCTCGACCTGGGCCTGCCGCTGGCCGCGGGCAACGTGGTGTCGGCGGAGGGCACGCGGGACCTGCTGGGCGCCGGGGCGACCATCGTCAAGGTCGGCGTCGGGCCGGGCGCCATGTGCACCACCCGGATGATGACCGGCGTCGGGCGCCCGCAATTCTCCGCCGTGCTCGAATGTGCCTCCGCCGCAAGGAAACTCGGCGGGCACGTGTGGGCCGACGGGGGCATCCGGCATCCGCGGGACGTGGCGCTGGCGCTCGCCGCCGGCGCGTCGAACGTGATGATCGGGTCGTGGTTCGCCGGCACCTACGAGTCGCCGGGCGACCTGATGCGTGACCGCGACGACCAGCCCTACAAGGAGAGCTACGGCATGGCCTCCAAGCGGGCCGTCGTCGCCCGCAGCGGCGCCGAGACCGCGTTCGACCGCGCCCGCAAGGCATTGTTCGAGGAGGGCATCTCGACGGCCCGGATGGGGCTGGACCCCGACCGCGGCGGTGTCGAGGACCTGATCGACCACATCACCGCCGGGGTCCGCAGCACCTGCACTTACGTCGGCGCCTCGACGCTGTCCGAGCTGCACGAGCGGGCCGTCGTCGGGGTGCAATCGGCCGCGGGGTTCGCCGAGGGCCATCCGCTGCCGCTGGGTTGGTGAGTGCGCCGCCGCGGTCGTTCTGCCGGCCGCACGCGTTGGCTACCATGTGAATTCAAGTGAATCTCGGCTGGCAGCAAAGCGCTGCGCCGCATTGAGGGAAAGGGATGACGTGCCGCTGGCACGCGCCGAGGCCCGCACAGTGATCCGGGCAGCGTCCCCGGGGTCTCCGCCATGAACGTCACCGTCACGCTGATCAGCCTGATGGCCATCGCGCTGCTGATCTTCGCCAATGGGGTCTTCGTGGCGGCCGAATTCTCGCTGACCGCCCTGGACCGCAGCGTCGTGGACTCCAACGCGCGCCACGGTGGCCGGCGCGACCGCTTCATCCAGCGTGCCCAGCAGCGGCTGTCGTTTCAGCTCTCGGGCGCCCAACTGGGCATCTCGATCGCCACGCTGGCGACCGGCTACCTGACCGAGCCGTTGGTGGCCGACCTGCCGCATCCGGCGCTGAGCGCGATCGGCATACCGACCCGGCTGGCCGACGCCATCCTCGCGTTCCTGGCGCTGGTGATCGTGACGTCGGTGTCGATGGTGTTCGGCGAGCTGGTCCCGAAATACCTCGCCGTGGCGCGCCCGCTGTCGACCGCCCGCGCCGTCGCCGGCTTCCAGTTGCTGTTCTCGGCGCTGTTCACCCCGGCCATCCGGTTGACGAACGGCGCGGCCAACTGGATCGTGCGCGAGCTGGGCGTCGAGCCGGCCGAGGAGCTGCGCTCGGCCCGCTCGCCGCAGGAGCTGGCGTCGCTGGTGCGCAACTCGGCCCGCACCGGCACCATGGACGCTGCTACCGCCGCCCTGGTGCGGCGATCGCTGCAGTTCGGCGAGCTGACCGCCGAGGAACTGATGACGCCGAGGTCGAAGATCGTCGCGCTGGAAACCGACGAGACGGTCGCCGACCTGATCGCCGCGGCCGCCGAGTCCGGCTTCTCCCGCTTCCCCATCGTCGACGGTGACCTCGACGAGACCGTCGGAATCGTGCACGTCAAGCAGGTGTTCGCGGTGCCGGCGGCCGAGCGCGCGACCACGCTGCTGACGACGCTCGCGCAGCACGTGCCGGTGGTGCCCTCGACGCTGGACGGCGACGCCGTGATGGCCGAGATCCGCGCCAACCCCCTGCAAACCGCGATGGTCGTCGACGAGTACGGCGGCACGGCCGGCATGGTGACCGTCGAGGACCTGATCGAGGAGATCGTGGGCGACGTCCGCGACGAACACGACGACGCGACCCCGGACGTGGTGGCGGCCGGCGCCGGCTGGCGGGTGAACGGGCTGCTGCGCATCGACGAGGTGGCGGCCGCCACCGGATTTCGGGCCCCGGAAGGGCCCTACGAGACGATCGGCGGCCTGGTGCTGCGCGAGCTCGGCCACATCCCGGTGGCCGGGGAGACGGTGGAGCTGACCGCGCTGGATGCCGACGGCCTGCTGGACGTTTCGATGCGCTGGCAGGCGACGGTGGTCCGGATGGACGGTCGGCGCATCGACGTGCTCGAGCTGCAGGAGCTGGGCGAAGCGCCCGCGGGGCGGGGCCCGTCGTGAACGACTGGCTGGGAGCGCTGCTGGCGATCCTTTTGATCGGCGTCAACGCGTTTTTCGTCGGCGCGGAGTTCTCGCTGATCTCGGCGCGCCGCGACCGCCTCGAGGCGCTGGCGGAGCAGGGCAAGGCGCGGGCCGTGGTGGTGATCCGCGCCGGCGAGCAACTGTCGTCCATGCTGGCCGGGGTGCAGCTGGGGGTGACGGTCGCCTCGCTGCTGCTCGGCCGGATCGGTGAGGCCGCGGTCGCCAACCTGTTGCGCTCGGCGTTCGGCCTCGCCGGTTGGCACCCGGCGCTGCTGCACACGCTGTCGCTGGCGCTCGCGCTGGCGATCGTCGTGACCTTGCATGTGCTGCTGGGCGAGATGGTGCCGAAGAACATCGCGCTGGCCGGCCCGGAGCGCGCCGCGATGCTGCTGGTGCCGCCCTACCTGGCGTACGTGCGGGCGGCGCGGCCGTTCATCGCGTTCTACGACAAATGCGCCAACGTGGTGCTGCGCGCGCTGGGGGTCGAGCCCAAGTCGCAGCTCGACGTGTCGGTTTCCACCCGGGAGCTGCGGGTGATGATCACCGAATCGGTGTCCGAGGGGCTGTTGGACGCCGCGGAGCACGGCCGGCTGACGCGGGCGCTGCAGCTGCGCTACCGCCGGGTCGGCGACGTGGCGCGGCCGCTCGCCCAGGTCCGGGCGGTGCCGGTGGCCGCGGCGGGCTCGGGCCCGACGGTGGGCGCGGTCGAAGAGGCCCTGGCCCAGAGCGGTTATTCGCGGTTTCCCGTCGTCGACCCCGACGGGAAGTTCATCGGCTACCTGCACATCAAGGACGTGCTGACGCTCGACAACGACCCGGACACGGTGATCGACCTGGCCTGGGTGCGGCCGCTGCCGCAGGTCCCGACGTCGTTGCCGCTGGCCGACGCCCTGTCTCGGATGCGCCGCAGCAACAGCCACCTGGCATTGGTGACCGACGACGGCGGTGTGGTGGTTGCGATGGTGGCGATGGAAGATCTGGTCGAAGACCTGGTCGGCACCATGCGCGACGCGTAGTGCCGCTGCCCGTCCACCCCGCCGCAGCCCGTATGATCTCCAAGGCTGCCGGGCCGGATAGCGATCCTCGCGGTTTGCCGCGGCGCCACCGTTGGAGCTTTCAGCGCGCGCCTGACCTGCTGTTGAGGGTCGGGCGGATGACGTCCGTCGGGCCGCCGGTCGGTACGCTGAAGGCAATGCGTGTTGAGGGCCAGTGAGGTGTTACGTGGCCCACGATGGAGGAGAAAAATGACTGATCGCGTGTCGGTGGGGAACCTGCGCGTCGCCCGAGTGCTCTACGACTTCGTGAACAACGAGGCCCTGCCCGGCACCGACATCGACCCGGACAGCTTCTGGGCCGGCGTCGACAAAGTCGTGGCCGACCTGACTCCGCAGAACCAGGATTTGCTGAACCGTCGCGACGAGCTGCAGGCCCAGATCGACAAGTGGCACCGGCACCGCGTGATCGAGCCGATCGACGCCGAGGCCTACCGCGCGTTTCTCGCCGAAATCGGCTACCTGCAGCCCGAACCCGAGGACTTCGCCATCACCACCTCGGGTGTCGACGACGAGATCACGACGACGGCCGGCCCCCAGCTGGTGGTGCCCGTGCTCAACGCGCGGTTCGCGCTGAACGCGGCGAACGCCCGCTGGGGATCCCTCTACGACGCGCTCTACGGCACCGACGTCATCCCGGAAACCGACGGCGCCGAGAAGGGATCGAGCTACAACAGGGTGCGCGGCGATAAGGTGATCGCGTACGCGCGCGCCTTCCTCGACCAGGCCGTCCCCCTGGCGTCGGGCTCGTGGGCCGACGCGACCGGGGTCAGCATCGTCGACGGCCAGCTGCAGATCAGCGTCGGCGCGGACGCGGAGCCCGTCGGGCTCGCGAGCCTGGAGAAGTTCGCCGGGTACAGCGGCGAGCTCGGCTCCCCGAACTGGTCGGTGCTGCTGGTCAACCACGGCCTGCACATCGAGATCCTGATCGACCCCCAGTCGCCCGTCGGCCAGACCGACCGGGCCGGCATCAAGGACGTGATCCTGGAATCGGCGATCACCACGATCATGGACTTCGAGGACTCGGTGACCGCCGTCGACGCCGACGACAAGGTGCTGGGCTACCGCAACTGGCTGGGGCTGAACAAGGGTGACCTGGTCGAGGAGGTCAGCAAGGACGGCAAGACCTTCACCCGCGCGCTGAACGCCGACCGCACCTACACCACGCCCGACGGCGGTGAACTCACCCTGCCCGGCCGCAGCCTGCTGTTCGTCCGCAACGTCGGCCACCTGATGACCAACGACGCCATCGTGTCCGTCGGCGACGGAGACGAGGAAAAAGAGGTGTTCGAGGGCATCATGGACGGCCTGTTCACCGGGCTGACCGCGATCCACGGCCTCAAGACCGGTGACGCCAACGGGCCCCTGACCAACAGCCGCACCGGGTCGATCTACATCGTCAAGCCCAAGATGCACGGCCCCGCCGAGGTCGGGTTCACCTGCGAACTGTTCAGCCGCGTCGAAGACGTGCTGGGCCTGCCGCAGGGCACCCTCAAGGTCGGCATCATGGACGAGGAACGCCGCACCACGGTCAACCTCAAGGCGTGCATCAAAGCCGCCGCCGACCGGGTGGTGTTCATCAACACCGGCTTCCTCGACCGCACCGGCGACGAGATCCACACGTCCATGGAAGCCGGCCCGATGATCCGCAAGGGTGCGATGAAGAACAGCACCTGGATCAAGGCCTACGAGGACGCCAACGTCGACATCGGGCTGGCCGCCGGGTTCAAGGGCAAGGCCCAGATCGGCAAGGGCATGTGGGCGATGACCGAGCTGATGGCCGACATGGTCGAGCAGAAGATCGGCCAGCCCAAGGCCGGCGCCACCACCGCGTGGGTGCCGTCGCCGACCGCGGCCACCCTGCACGCCATGCACTACCACTACGTCGACGTGGGCGCCGTGCAGGAGGAGCTCGCGGGCAAGAAGCGCACCACCATCGGCGAGCTGCTGACCATTCCGCTGGCCAAGGAATTGGCTTGGGCGCCAGAGGAAATCCGCGAGGAGCTCGACAACAACTGCCAGTCCATCCTGGGCTACGTGGTGCGCTGGGTGGAGCAGGGCGTCGGCTGCTCGAAGGTCCCCGACATCCACAACACCGCGCTCATGGAGGACCGCGCCACCCTGCGGATCTCCAGCCAGCTGCTGGCCAACTGGCTGCGCCACGGCGTGATCACCAGCGAGGACGTCCGGGCCAGCCTGGAACGCATGGCGCCGCTGGTGGACCGGCAGAACGAGGGCGACGCGGCCTATCGGCCGATGGCGCCCAACTTCGACGACAGCATCGCCTTCCTGGCCGCTCAGGAGCTGATTCTGTCCGGGACGCAGCAGCCCAATGGCTACACCGAGCCGATCCTGCATCGGCGCCGGCGCGAGTTCAAAGCCCGCGCCGCGGGTGCGTAAAAACGGCCCGTCATGCGGTAGGTAGTGCGGTCCGATGACTAGAATCTGCGCCGAGTTCACAAGTCGCACGACGGGTCGACGGAAAGGCGGCGGGCACCACTATGGGTAGGCACAGCATGCCCGACCCTGAGGATTCCGTCGACGAGTCAGCCGACGAGTACGTGGCCGACGACGCCGACACCGACGACGACGCCGACGCCGACACGGGTCAGCACCACCGCGCCGCCGGCCAGCCGGAGGCCGCCGAATCGTGGGCCGACTACGGCCGCTACACGGACGAGGGCTTCCCAACCGGGGGCGACCTCTACGCGGACGAGGAGCCCTACCCCGCCGACGAGACGTTCGCGACCGGCACCGCCGACGGGTATCCCGAATTCGCGGCGAGCGCCGCGCCGCCCGCCGCGCCGCCGTCCAGCTTCGGTGGCGGGCACCGCGGGCTGGGCGAGCGGCTCGGTGGCCACCGCAGCGACGGCGGGCGCCGCGGCGTCAGCATCGGGGTGATCGTCGCGCTCGTCGCCGTCGTCGTCGTGGTGGGCGGCGTGATCCTGTGGACGTTCTTCGGTGACGCGTTGTCGCACCGCTCGCACACGGCCGCCGCGCGCTGCGTCGGAGGCAAGGAGACGGTCGCCGTCATCGCCGACCCGTCGATCGCCGATCCCGTGCAGCAGCTCGCCGAGAGCTACAACTCCACGACCGGCCCGGTCGGCGATCACTGCATGGTGGTGAGCGTCAAACCGGCGGGCTCCGACGCCGTCCTCAACGGTTTCGCCGGCAAGTGGCCGGCCGACCTGGGCGGCCAGCCGGCGCTGTGGATCCCGGGCAGCTCGATCTCCGCCGCGCGGCTGGCCGCGTCGGGCCAGAAGATCACCGAAAGCCATTCCCTGGTCAGCTCGCCGGTCATGCTCGGCGTGCGGCCGGAACTCGCGCAGGCCCTCGGCAATCAGGGCTGGGCGGCGCTGCCCGGCCTGCAAACCAACCCGAACTCGCTGGCCGGGCTGAACCTGCCGGCGTGGGGGTCGCTGCGGCTGGCGCTGCCGATGACCGGTAACGCCGACGCGTCGTTGCTGGCCGGCGAGGCCGTGGCGGCGGGCGCGGCCCCCACGGGTGCGCCGCCGGCGCAGGGCACCGGCGCCGTGCGCACGCTGCTGGGAGCACAGCCCAAGCTCGCGGACAACTCCCTGACCGAGGCGTTGAACGCGCTGCTCAAGCCGGGCGATCCGGCGACCGCGCCCGTGCACGCGGTGGTCACCACCGAGCAGCAGCTGTACCAGCGCGGCCAGTCGCTGACCGACGCCAAGAGCACGCTGACGTCCTGGCTGCCGCCCGGCGCGGTCCCCGTTGCCGACTATCCCGCCGTGCTGCTCAACGGCTCCTGGGTGAACCAGGAGCAGGCCTCCGCGGCCAACGGGTTCGCCCGCTTCATGCAGAAGCCCGAGCAACTCGCGAAGCTGGCCAAGGCCGGCTTCCGGGTCAACGGCGTCAAGCCGCCGAGCAGCCCGGTCACCAGCTTCGCGGCGCTGCCCTCCACCCTGTCGGTGGGTGACGACGCGATGCGCGCCACGCTGGCCGAAGCGATGGCCGCCCCGTCCAGCGGGCTCGCCGCGACCATCATGCTCGACCAGTCGATGCCCGCCGAGGAAGGCGGGAAGTCGCGGCTGGCCAACGTGATCGGCGCGCTGCAGGAAAAGATCAAGTCGTTGCCGGCCTCCGCCGTCATGGGGTTGTGGACGTTCGACGGCCACGAGGGACGCTCGGAGGTGGCGAGCGGACCGCTGGGCGACCCGGTCAGTCCCGCCGGCGGCCAGCCGCGCTCGGCGGCGCTGGCGGCCGCGCTGGACAAGCAGTATTCGTCGGCCGGCGGCGCGGTGTCCTTCACCACCCTGCGCCTGCTGTACCAAGAGGCCCAGGCTAAATTTGTTGCGGGGCAACCGAATTCGATATTGGTGATCACGTCGGGACCGCACACCGACCAAAGCTTGGACGGGCCCGGGCTGCAGGACTTCATCCGCAAGAGCGCCGACCCGGCCAAGCCCATCGCGGTCAATGTCATCGACTTCGGCGCCGACCCCGACCGGGCCACCTGGGAGGCCGTCGCCCAGCTGAGCGGCGGCGCCTACCAGAACCTCGCGACGTCGGCGTCCCCCGATCTCGCCACCGCCCTCGGCACGTTCTTGGGCTGACGGCCGGCTCGGTCGTCGCGAGCGTAACGCCAGGGCGAAGAACAGGGCCGATTTTTCGCCGTAGGGTTACGCCCGCGGGCCGAGTCTTGTCACCCTTGCGACATACGATCGTGGCGTTGCCCGAAGGGAGCGTCATGAACATCGATTTCACCCCGGATCCCGGCCTGTACCCGTTCGAGTCGCGCTGGTTCGACAGCTCGCGCGGGCGGATGCACTACGTCGACGAGGGTGACGGGCCGCCCATCCTGCTCTGCCACGGCAACCCGACGTGGAGCTTTCTGTACCGGGACGTCATCGTCGCGCTGCGCGACCGATTCCGTTGCATCGCACCCGATTACCTCGGCTTCGGGCTGTCGGAGCGACCCGCCGGATTTGGATACAAGATCGACGAGCACGCCCAGGTGGTCGGCGAGTTCGTCGATCACCTCGGCCTGGACGGCTACCTGACGATGGGACAGGACTGGGGCGGGCCCGTCAGCATGGCCGTCGCCGTCGAGCGCGCCGCCCGGGTCCGCGGCGTCGTGCTGGGCAACACCTGGTTCTGGAAGACGGACGAGTTGACGACGAAGATCTTCAGCCGCGTGATTGGCAGCCCGCCGATGCAATGGGCGATCCTGCAGCGCAATTTCTTTGTGGAGCGCCTGATCCCGGCGGGCACCCAGCACCGGCCGAGCGAGGAGGTGATGGAACACTACCGGGCCGTGCAGCCCAGCGCCGAGGCGCGAAAGGGCGTGGCCGAGATGCCCAAACAGATCCTGGCGGCCGAACCCCTGCTGTCGCGCCTCGGACGGGAGGTGCCCGCCAAGCTGGGTGCCAAGCCCGCGCTGTTCGTCTGGGGGATGAAGGACTTCGCGTTTCGGCCCGGCCCGACGCTGCCGCGGATGCGCGCGAGCTTCCCCGATCACGTTGTGGTCGAGCTGCCCGACGCCAAGCACTTCATCCAGGAGGACGCGCCCGAGGAGATCGCGGCGGCAATAATCGAGCGCTTCGGTTCGCCGCGAGCCTAACCGCACTGCTAAAAACCCAGCCGGATTTCGCAGTGCGGTTCGGCTCGGGCGGTTGGCGCGGCCGGAGCGTCCCATCTAGGCGAACGCCTCCACCGGCGGGCACGAGCAGACCAGGTTGCGGTCGCCGTAGGCGCCGTCGATGCGGCGCACCGGCGGCCACACCTTGGGCCGGAAGCCCTTGCCCAGCGGGTAGGCCGCCTCTTCCCGGGTGTACGGGTGCTTCCAGTCGGACACGAGCAGGCACTCGGCGGTGTGCGGAGCCCCCCGCAGCGGGTTATCGTCGGCGGGCCAATCCCCCGCGCCGACGCGCTCGATCTCGCCGCGGATGGCGATCATGGCCTCGCAGAAGTCGTCGACCTCGGTCAGGCTCTCGCTTTCGGTCGGCTCCACCATCAGCGTGCCGGCGACCGGGAAGCTCATGGTCGGCGCGTGAAAGCCGTAGTCCGCCAACCGCTTTGCGACGTCGTCGACGGTCACCCCGGTCGCCTTGGTGATGCCGCGCAGGTCCAGGATGCACTCGTGGGCGACCATGCCGTTCTCGCCGGCGTACAGCACCGGGAAGTACTCGTCGAGGCGCCGCGCGATGTAGTTGGCCGAGGCGATCGCGGTCAGTGACGCCGCCCGCAGCCCCTCGGCGCCCATCATGCGGATGTAGGCCCAGCTGATCGGCAGGATGGACGCCGACCCGTAGGGCGCCGACGAGACCGGGTGACCGCCGGGCAGCTCAGGCGCGTACAGGTGGCCGGGCAGGAACGGGGCCAGGTGCGAGCGCACGGCCACCGGCCCGACGCCCGGCCCGCCGCCGCCGTGCGGGATGCAGAACGTCTTGTGCAGGTTCAGGTGGCTGACGTCGCCGCCGAACCTGCCCGGGCGGGCCAGCCCGACCAGCGCGTTGAGGTTGGCGCCGTCGATGTAGACCTGCCCGCCCGCGTCGTGCACGGCCGCGCAGATCTCGGCGATGTCGTGCTCGTACACGCCGTGGGTGGACGGGTAGGTGATCATCAACGCCGCCAGGCGGTCCGCGTGCTCGGCGACCTTGGCCCGCAGATCGTCGAGGTCGACGTCGCCGTTGTCGCGGCAGGCCACCACGGCCACCCGCAGCCCGGCCAGCGCGGCCGACGCGGCGTTGGTGCCGTGCGCGCTGGACGGGATGAGGCAGATGTCGCGGTGCGGTTCGCCGCGGCTGGCGTGGTAGTCGTGGATGGCCAGCAGGCCGGCGTACTCGCCCTGCGAGCCGGCGTTGGGCTGCAGCGAGACGGCGTCGTAGCCGGTGATCTGCACCAGCCAGGTCTCCAGGTCCGCGATGAGGCGGCGCACCCCCTCGGTGTCGGATGCCGGCGCGAACGGGTGCAGGCGCGCGAATTCCGGCCAGGTGATCGATTCCATCTCGGCCGCGGCGTTGAGCTTCATCGTGCACGAGCCGAGCGGAATCATGCTGCGGTCCAAGGCGATATCCTTGTCCGCCAGCGTGCGCAGGTAACGCATCATCGCGGTTTCGGTGTGGTACTGGGTGAACGCGGGATGCGTCAGGAATTCCGAGGTGCGGGTCGCGATGTCCACCCCGGCCGGCGCGGCGGCCGTCACTCCGAAGGCGTCGATGACCGCGGCGACGTCCGCGTCCGTGGTGGCCTCGTCGCAGGCCACCGAGACGTGGTCGTCGTCCACCCGCCACAGGTTGATGCCCTTGGCCTTGGCCGCCGCCAGCACCTCGTCGGCGCGGCCCGGCACCCGGGCCAGCACGGTGTCGAAGTACTTGTCGTGCACCAGCGCGTCACCGAGTGCCGCGGCGATGGCCTCGGCGTGGCCGTGCACGCGGCGGGCGATTCCGATCAGCCCGTCGGCGCCGTGGTAGCTGGCGTACATCGCGGCCATCACCGCCAGCAGCACCTGCGCGGTGCAGATGTTGCTGGTCGCCTTGTCGCGACGGATGTGCTGCTCGCGGGTCTGCAGCGCCAGCCGGTAGGCCGGCGAACCGTCGGCGTCCAGCGACACCCCGACCAGCCGCCCCGGCAGCTGGCGGGCGTGCTTGGCGTGCACGGCCAGGTAGCCGGCGTGCGGACCGCCGAATCCCATTGGGACACCGAATCTTTGGGTGGTGCCGAACGCGACGTCGGCACCGATCTCCCCCGGCGGGGTGATCAGCGTGAGGGCCAGCAGGTCGGCGCCGATGGCGACAAGCGCGCCCCGTTCGTGCGCCCGCGTGATCAGGGCCGCCCAGTCGGTGATCCGGCCACTGGCGCCGGGCAGCTGGGTGATCACGCCGAAGAAGTCACCGTCGGGCAGGCCGTCGCGCAGGTCGGCGGTAACGATCTCGATGCCCAGCGGCCGGGCCCGCGTGGCCAGCACGGCCGCGGTCTGGGCGAACACGTCGACGTCCACGACGAGCCGGTTCGTCGCGCCGCGGGCGGCGCGGTGCAACAGGGCCATGGCCTCGGCGGCGGCGGTGCCCTCGTCGAGCATCGACGCGTTGGCGACCTCGAGGCCGGTGAGGTCGGCCACCATCGTCTGGAAGTTCAGCAGCGCCTCCAGCCGGCCCTGGCTGATCTCCGGCTGATAGGGCGTGTAGGCGGTGTACCAGGCCGGGTTCTCCATGATGTTGCGCAGCAACACCGGCGGCGTGAGCGTGTCGTAGTAGCCCTGGCCGATCATCGACACGGCCACGGTGTTGGCGTCGGCCAGGGCGCGCAGCTCGGCCAGCGTTTCGGCCTCGGTGGCGGGGGGCGGCAACTTTTCCAGCCCCGGCGCGGCGGCCCCGTCGGGGCGGGTGTCGAGGATGCCGCTCGGAACCGCCTTCGAGGCCAGCTCGTCTAACGAGTCGACGCCGACTACGTCGAGCATGGCCGCGACGGCCTGGCTGTCCGGGCCGATGTGCCGCGCTGCGAAGGGTGACTGGTCGGGCACGGGCGAAACTCCTGAGGTCGAGGGACTAGCGGCCCTCTCCCTCTGTCTTCACCCGTTGGCCGGGCGCCTGAGAGATTCGGCGCCGGGCCGCGGCCTGGCGCCTTTCCCCATCGGCGGGTGTGGACCGCTACCGGTCCGCACCGCTTTCCAGAGGCATCGTTAACTCGTGCGGTCCGGGTGCCTGAGAGGTTGACGGAGAGGTATTGCTCCTTCGGCGTCCGTGACTGGAGGCCACGAAACTCTCCCGCTCGAGTGCGATGCGTGGACCAGTTTACTCGGCGCCCCCCCTCCACGGCGAGCGTGCGTGTTTGCGCGGCGACGCCGTCAAGCGTGTACAACGGTGCACGCTCGTGCCGGAGAGGGAAGGGCGCCGTCAGCCGATCTTGCGGTCGCGGTGCTTGCGCCGGGACGCCAGCTCGTCCTCCGGCGCCGCGATCGACTCGCCGCCGTCGGCGCGCTCGCCGTGGAAGTCCGCGATGACGCCGGTCAGCTCGCGCATGGCCCCGGACACCGCGATGCCGAACACGCCCTGTCCGCCCTGCAACAGGTCGACGACCTCTTCGGCCGACGTGCACTCGTAAACGGTGGTGCCGTCGGAGAACAGGGTGATGTTGGCCAGGTCCTGGACGCCCCGCTGGCGCAGATGGTCGACGGCGACGCGGATGTTGTGCAGCGAGATGCCGGTGTCCAGCAGTCGCTTGACGATCTTGAGGACCAGGATGTCCTTGAACGAGTAGAGCCGCTGGCTGCCGGAGCCCGCCGCGCTGCGGATCGACGGAACCACCAGCGACGTGCGCGCCCAGTAGTCCAGCTGGCGGTAGGTGATGCCGGCGATCTGGCACGCGCTCGGCCCCCGGTAACCCACCAGCTCGTCGGGCACGGAATCGTCCGGGAACAGCCCGGGCTGCACGGGTGCGCTAGGCGCGGAGGCGGGCTGGTCGCTGCTCGCGGCGTTCGCCTGGTCAGCTAGGTCCAGCTGCTCTTGACGTGGCTGCTCGCTCACGGTGGTTCCTCTCGCCGATCGCGCTGTCATCGTTAGCTGCGTCTCTGGCTGCGCCGCAGCCACGTTTGCTCAGGCCCGAGTGCTAGTGAGCTTACGCTTTTCGATAGCCGCCGCGCCTTAAGTCGTGATCAAAGTATGGCGGCCGTAGGCCCAACTGGCAGCACTATCGGCCAGCGTGTCGAGATCGCGGTGCCAGATGAGATGGATCCGTGATGTCGGCGCCCAGCCTAGCCGCACGCCGACCATACGCAGAATCGCACGCGAAACGTGCGAGTTTGCGTCGCGGGAAGCCCCGGCTAGGTGGCCTTGAAATCGTCGGGCGACACGCTGTCGAGGAACTCCTTGAACTTCTCGACCTCGTCCTCGCGGACGGCGGTGTTGGCCTCTTCGTCGCTCTCGTCCGGGATGAGCAGACCCGCCTGGGCGAGCACGGCCTCCTCGACATAGATAGGAACGCCGACCCGCAGGGCTATCGCCACCGAGTCCGACGGGCGCGCCGAGACCGTGATGTTGCGGTCGAAGACCAGGTCGGCGTAGAACGTGCCCTCCTGCAGATCGACGATCCGCACCTCTTTCAGCGAATGCCCAAGCGCCGCAATGAGATCCCTGATCAGGTCGTGCGTCAGCGGCCGGGGCGGTTCGACCCCCTGCTGCTCCAGTGCGATGGCCGCTGCTTCGGACTGACCGATCCAGATCGGCAGGTATCGGTCACCGTTGGCCTCGCGCAGCAACAGCACCGGCTGGTTCTGCGGCTGCTCGACGCGAATGCCGACAACACGAACTTCGCCCATCTGTGTCTGCCCTCCGCAACTCGTCAGCCCGCCGAACACCAAGCTGTCCAACGAAGTCTAATCCTCAGCGATGCAGAACGTCGCGAACGGCAGACTTGATCAGCGAGGTGTGCAACGTGATCGCGAGCGCGGCCACCTCACGCGCGAGGTCGTCGGCGCGGTCGCGGGCCCCGGCCTTTCCGGCCTTGACGAGTGGCCCCGCGATCTGGGCGATTAGATCGGACTGCCGGTCGGCCGCGGAACGGAAGGCGCGCAGATGCCGCGGCTCGACGCCGTACTCGGCCAGCGCCCGCGCGCACTGCAGGATGACCACCGCGTGCTCGT
This sequence comes from Mycobacterium sp. NGS69, assembly GCF_059812165.1. NCBI lineage: Bacteria > Bacillati > Actinomycetota > Actinomycetes > Mycobacteriales > Mycobacteriaceae > Mycobacterium > Mycobacterium sp. NGS69. The sequence continues at coordinate 84,039 of NZ_JCALCD010000007.1, read as the reverse complement.
CGAAGAACCGGCCCGGCCCGGTGGTGATCACGCCCGCCCGGAGCAAGGCCGTCAGCAGTTCGTCGTCCACCCCGGAACGTTCCAGGAGGTCCTCCCGGCTCAGCCGAACCCGTGGCGGGGCCACCGCCGCCGCGTCCGGGCTGGCGCCCGGGGCGGCCTCGGCCACGGCGTCGGATTCCCCGCCGTTGGGAACCGACACCAATCGCGGTACCCCGTAAGGCGATCCGATCTGGGGCAGTTCGCCGTCGGGCAGGGCGTCCAGCTGCGCCCGGATCACCTTCAGCGGTAGGTAGTGGTCGCGCTGCGCGGTGAGGATGAATCGCAGCCGTGCGCAGTCGTAAGCGGTGAACCTGCGATATCCCGACGCGGCGCGCTGCGGCGTCACCAGTCCCTCGGCTTCCAAGAATCGAATCTTGGAGATCGTGACATCGGGGAAATCCGGCCTCAACAGGTCGAGGACCGCCCCAATCGACATCCCGGCCAGTGCCGGGCTATCGGGTGCGCTCACTACCCTCCTTTACTACCCTCCGGAATCACCGTCGTCGCCCTGCTTGGGTCCGGTCAAGAACACCAACCGGAACTTGCCGATCTGCACTTCGTCGCCGTTCGCCAGCACCGCCGAATCGACCGGCTCGCGGTTGACGTACGTGCCATTCAGGCTACCGACATCGACGACGTGAAATTCGTTGTTCTCCAACCTGAATTCGGCGTGGCGACGGCTGACGGTGACGTCGTCGAGGAAGATGTCGCTGTCGGGATGCCGACCGGCCGACGTGATGGCCTGGTCGAGCAGGAATCGCGACCCGGCGTTCGGTCCGCGTTTGACGACCAGCAACGCCGAGCCGGCCGGGAGTCCCTCGACCCCCGATACCGCGCTCTCGGTCCCCGCCTGGGCGGGGGCGTCGAGTTCGTTGAGGAAGTCGGCGCGAAAGACCGAAGTCGTCTCCACCGTGACTTCCTCAGAGGTCTGGTCTTTCCCCATGTCCGAGTCCATGTCCGTCACGCGCTGCTCCTCACTGGCCGCTGTGGCGTTGTCCGAACCGGGCCGCTCGCCCGGCTCCCCTCTAGGTTTCTCGAGGCTTCCTGAGTTTTTCTAGCCCCGCACTGCTGATTACTTGACCGTCTCGTGTCTATCAAGTGTCGATCTGTTGACCGTACCGCGCACCGGTCCGCGATGTGCCCCCCACCGGACGATCGAAAACCCGACCGACGTGAACCGGATGCGCCACTCGCATCACCGCGCGGGGCTGGCAGGCACATTAGCAATCGTCATTCGGTCAACGTCCCGCGGTACGCCTCGGGGTCGAGCAGCGCCGAGATCGCGGACTCGAGTTCGGCGGCGTCCGAGACCTGGACATCCACCAGCCAGCCCGACCCGTACGGGTCGGAGTTGACCAGCTGCGGGCTGCCGTCGAGGTCGCCGTTGACCGCCAGGACCGTGCCCGAGACCGGCGCGAAAAGGTCGGACACCGACTTCGTCGATTCCACCTCGCCGAAGGATTCGCCCGCGGTCACCTGGCTGCCGACGTCGGGCAGCTGGACGAAGACGACATCGCCGAGCGCCGACTGCGCGAAGTCGGTGATGCCGACCCGCACGGTGTCCTCACCGCTGCGTCGAACCCACTCATGTTCGGCGGTGTAGTGCAGATCGGGCGGGATATCGCTCACGGGTGATCCTGTTCTGGTCGCGGCCAAGAAGGCACGTTCACTTGACGGGCTGAGCGTATTGGTGCGGTTTTGGTTGTCGCAAGGTGGTCACGTCCACCCGGTCGGCCTGCTGCACCGACATCCGCGCGCCGACGCGCTTGATGCTGTCTTCGGCGCCGCCGGGGATGTTCATCGCCGCGGCCAGCGTTGGCGGATCGCCTATCGCCAGAATCGAATACGGCGACGACAGGTTCTTGGAGTCGACGGTCAACGACCCGGGCGTACCCACTATCCAGGTATCCACACCTACCCGCACCGACTGCTGCGCATCGTTGATCTCGATCGCCTCGGCGCCGGCGGCGCGCAGCTCGTTGAGCACGTCGAGCATCGCCTCGGGTGAGACCCCGGGCCCCGGGTCATCGATGGTGATGGTGACGCCCGGGCCGGTGGCGCCCACGGCGCCGACCAAGATGGACAGCGCGGCGAGACGGGCCTGGGCGCTCTGGATGGCGGCCTGGTCGCTGTTGCCGGAGGCCTGCAACGAGTTCAGCGTGTTCTGCAGCTCGCCGACTTCGGTGTTCAGCGTGGCCTCGCGCTGCCGCAGCGAGTCCAGCAGCACCAAGAGGTCGGCGGGGCGGGCGGTGTCCAGCGAGTCGCCCGACTTGGTCTGGCGGACCTGGGTGACGATGGCGATCCCCAGGACCAGGCACAGCACCACCGCCAGCGCGCCGAAGGCCAGCCGCGACCGACCCGCCCGCAGCATCGCGGACAACCCCGTTCGGTGCACCGGCCCGATCTCGGGACGCGGGCGGTGCGCCGGCAGCTCGTGACGGCCGCGATGCGCGGCCTCGCTCGCGGTGGGCTCGGCCGGCGCGTCGCGACCTTCCCCGTCTTGCGGGGCGGCGCGATCGGGTGGGTCCTGGCTCACGGCGACCTCATCCCGTCACGCCCCGAACAGCCGGCGCCGAAGCGCGGCGGCGTTGCCGAAGATGCGGATACCCAGCACGACGATGATCGCCGTCGACAGCTGCGTGCCGACGCCCAGCTGGTCGCCGACGTAGACGATGAGCGCGGCCACAAAGACGTTGAACACGAACGAAATCACGAAGACCTTGGGGTCGAAGATGCGTTCGAGGTAGGCGCGCAGCCCACCGAACACCGCGTCCAGCGCGGCCACCACCGCGATCGGCAAATAGGGCTGGACGACCTCCGGGACGGCGGGGTGGAAGACCAATCCCAGCACGATGCCGACCGCGAGCGCCGCGATGCCGATCATCCGCGGCGTCCCCTCTGTCTTCCGAACAGCTCTCTCACTAGGGCCCAATCTGTTTGGCGAACTTGACATCCCGGATCGGTCCGGCCGGCAGCGACAGGCCGTCGGCGACGTCCACGGTGACGACGACGCCGTAGGAGGCCTCCAGCAGCCTAAGGCGCTGCAGGCCGGGGCTGCCGTCGAAGACGTCCCGCATCGAATGCGGCGGCCCGACCGCCAGGATCTTGTAGGGGCTGCTGGTGGGGTTGTTGTCGACGAGGATCGCGCCGCCGGCCTGCCGGATGGTGACGTTCGGTCCGATCCGGACCCCGCCGACGGAGATGGCTTCCGCGCCGCTGGCCCACAACGAGTTGACGACCAGCTGCAGGTCGCGGTCCAGGATGATCTGCCTGCTGCCGTTGATGCGCTGCTTGGACACGTCCGAAAGGTTCGGGCCGGCACCGGGATCGGTCACGGTCACCGTGAGGCCGGGACCGATGACCGGCTTGCTGGCCGCGGCGAGCCCGAGGGCGTCGAGACTGGCCAGCAGCCGCTGCCCCTGGGCGTTTTCGGCGAGCGCGTGTCGCTGCACGTCGTCGAGCCGGGTCGACAGCGCGCTGCGCTCCTGGCCCAGCTTGGCCGCGGCGGCTTCCGACGAACGCACGCTTTCCAACAGCAGCTGCTGCGCGGTCCGCACGCCGGGCGCCACCGAGCGCGCCTGCGCGACGGCGGCGGCGAACACCGTGGCGATCAGCAGCGCGGCCAGGGCCTGCCAAAGCCAGCCGAATGCGCGTTCGCGCCCCCGCGGTTCCGAGCCGTCACGCTTGGCCGCGGCGGCGGCGTAGCCGGGATCCAGGTGCTCCGAGAGCAGGGCACGCAGCAGCGAGGGCACCGGGATCAGCTGCGGCCGCGCCGCGGCGTGGGCGCTGCGGCCCGCGTTGGGGTCGTAGCCGCCGAGCAGGCGGTCCGCGTCAGTCATGACTGCCCGCAGGTTGTTTCAGCTTGGGCATCCGGCGCACGACCAACGTCATCTGCACCGCGTACAGCACGAACGCCCACAGGTACATGTACAAGCCCCAGCCCAGGAAGCCCCAGCCGAAGGCCCGCACCACGCGGCTCCACTCCGCGCCGCCCGTGCCCAGCAGCACCAACGGAAAGCCGGCCATCAACGCGAAGGTGGCGCCCTTGCCGACGTAGGTCACCGGCAGCGCCGACAGCCCGCGACTGCGAAGCACCGGCAGCGTCGCGGCCAGCAGCCCGTCGCGCGCCAGCAGCGTGATGACGAACCACCACGGCACGATCCCGCCGATCGCCAAGATGATCGGGACCGTCACCATGTAGAGCCGATCCACCGCCGGGTCCAGCAGGACGCCGAGCCGCGAGGACTGGTTGAGCGTGCGGGCGATCTTGCCGTCGGCCCAGTCGGAGGCCCCGCTGAACATCAGGATCGCCACCGCCCAGCCGTTGGCGTGGGCGAACAGCAGCACGTAGACGAACACCGGGATGAGCAACAGCCGGACGGCGCTCAGCGCGTTGGGCACCGTCAACACCCGATCGGGCGGAAGCACGGGCTCCATGAGCCGTGACATTAGTCGAACGCCGGGCCCGAAGCCGACCGCGGCGGCGGGGCCACCGACGCGAGGCCGCCCACCGCCAGATCATTTCATTCCCAGATCAAGACGTTGGGAAGCGAGGGCTCGATTCGCCGCAACACCGTGTAGCCGACGCCCGCGCTGCCCCGGAAAAGGCCGAGATTGAAGCGGCTGGTGGTGCCGCCGGTCCACCGGTAGTCGCCGGTCGATCGGGCGGTTTCGATCACTGACAGCAGCCGCCGCGAGGCCAGCTCGCGAAGGTCGTCGCGCCCGAGGACGCCGCCGGCCTCGTACAGGAACTCGATGCTGCCGAGCGCGCCGCAGCACAGCGCGTCGGTCGCGCCCGGCCATTCGTGCTCGGTAGCCGCGACGGCGTTCTCGACGTCGGTGCGCAGGACTCCGCTCGACGTTACCGGGCGTCGGGTCATGGCGGCCCGCGCCAGCCCGATGCCCTGCGCGCCATAACACCACTTGGTTCGCCCGCCCCGCAGGTCGGGCCAATCGCGGCGGTCGGCGTCGAAGGAGGCGTTCTCGAAGGTGATGCATTCGGTTGCGGCGCTTGCGAACTCGTCACGTCCGGTGGCCGAGGCCAGGGATGCCATAGCGTACGCGTAGCCCGCCGCGCCGTGCGACATGCCGTTGAGGGGTACGTCGGAACCGGGCGGCGCCCAGCTCCGCCCACCCGGCGGCCCGGCGCGCCGCTGGGCAAGCAGGTGCCTGCCGCAGTTGGTCGCGCGCTCGAGCGCGTCGCCGGATCCGGTTTGGCGATACAGCCGAAGCAGACCGAGGATGGCGCCGGCACTGCCGCCCAGGACGTCGAGCCGGCGATCTGCCGATATGAGTTCCGGGGTGATCAACGCCGCCGCGGCGTGAGCATCGAGGAGCGCATCGTCGTCGTCGAGCAGCGCCGAGATGACCGCGAGGCCGTACACGATCGATCCGAGGCCAACGCCACCGCCGATACCGACCTGGCGGGCGACGCGCTCCGGGCTGGGCCCTCGCAAGAATCCCCGAAGCCGGGACAGCGCGGCGCCGGCAAGGGCCCTCGACGAGGTGGAGCTTGTGACGGCGGCATGCGCGGCAAGAAACACCGCGATGCCACCCGCGCCTTTGTAAAGGTCTGGACCGAGCACGACGAGCTGCGACAACTCGGACTCGCCCAGCCAGTCGAGGCCGATCCAGGCCGCGCCCGGCCCCTTGCGCACGGCGTGCTTCGACAGCGTTCGGGCAACCGCGTCGGCTTCGGCGGCGAAGACATCGGGGGCCGACAGCCCGCTCGCGGGGGCAAGCTGGGCGGTGCCCGGCTTTGCGGCAGCTCGCTCGAGCGTGGCGATGCTCTGCCGGATGAGTTCCGTCTGCCATGCGATTTCCTCGTCGTCGAGGCTGCGCACGCGGGCGCGCGCTCGATCCAGGCCCGGCGTCGTTCCCTGCGGAATCGAGGTGCCCTGCGCGTCTCGGATGCTGTGACCGTCGCCGGCCATCACGAAGTGCGGAACATTCAGGTTCACGACAGCCGCGCGCTCGGCGCGCAGCAACGGCCACGCGGGGTCAACGTCGTGCTCCCAGTCCGCCAGTTGCGCCGGGAAGTCCGCCTGCGCAGACCACCCGACACCGTCGTCCATGGCACGGTGATCCTGCAGATGCTGCAGCAGCATGCCGTAGAACCTCGTCGGCCGTACGACCCTCCGGATCGGCAGGCCGGCAAAGCCCTCGAACAGCTCGTCCGGGCGCTGCCGCGAAAGGAACCGCGCGTAGTCGCGGAATCCCGAGGTGAAGTCGTCGCCGTAACCGCCCAGCCGGGAATGAGACCCGTTGATATGGGGCAGATTTGGGATGGTCGAATCGGTCCGGACAACTTTCGCGGGGCGCATCGCATCGGAGTTGACGTCGTTCCACGTTAGGCTGGTTTGGGGCGCGGAATTCGAGATCACCGCGCCCATCGAGAAGGTTTCATTGGAATCCCAGCTGTACGTGGGAAGGACGCCGACCATCACCACCGAATTCATGACCTTGGCCATCGCCGCACCGAATGCGTCCTGATCCCCCTCGGCATCGGTGTCGCCCCACGGCTCGGCCGGCTGCAGGATCATCTCCAGATCGATCGGTACCGGGTGTTCTCCGCAGGCGATGATGTTCTCTTGATGCATGTCGACGCTGACGAAGCAGTGGAAGAGCGCCAGCCAGGCGCCAGCCCGCCGGAAGTATCGCTGAAAGCCATGTCTATCAACGCAACTCGCGTGATCGATGAATTCCGTCCAGCCGTAACCTCGCCGCGCCAGAACGCCCACGGCCCGCAGCTCGACGGGGGCACGGCAGTTCAGTCTTTCGATCAGCGCATGCCACGCCGCATCGACATGCAAATCCTTGGGCTTGTACACGACCCGTGAGCCGTCCCGGAAGCCGATGACCGTTACGGTACGGCCGAAGTTGTGCCGGTCCGAGAGGTCGCCCTCGATGCTGGTTACCTGGCACGGCGGGGCCGACTCGAGCAAGTCGCGCCGGATCGCCGGCAGGTCAGCGTCCAGCCGCGCGACCAGTTCCTGTGCCGCGTCGATCCACTGCCGGGTGAGCGAGGCCATCAGCCGCAACAGGACCGGTTTCTCGTCGAACAGCCGACGCCATCCGCCCGCCATCATGCCGCGGACGAAGCGGTCATAGCAGCCGCTCGGCCCGCCGTCGTCGCGGGCCTTCCCGAAACGCTCGTACAGCGCGGTTGCCGCAAGGTCCGACAGCCGTGCTGTCAGTGAGCGGCGCAGGTCTGCGCGCGCGCCGTCGTCCAGCGCGCTTCGGACGCCGTCGCCCACACCCGACCACAGGATGCGGTCCGCCTCCCGGATGACCGGTTCCAGCAGTTCCGCGAAGGCGCATGGCTCGGTGCCGGGAAGCGCGGTGTGCCACGCGGTTTCGCGGGAGTCCTGCAACGCCTCGGCGATCCAGCCCGCGTCCTCGACCCAGCGCGGTGCGGGCAGGCGCGGATTGCGGCGAACTGTCGCGAATTTTGCCAGCACGTCCTGGATCGAAAGCCCGTCGCGCTGCAGCCGCCTGGCGAACAGTGACACGTCGCCACCGGCGGACGATCGGCACCATGCGGCGAGACGACGCGTGGCCAAGTCGGTGTCGCCCTGCTGAACAGGCAATTGCTCAAACGCGTCGGAGAGCAGTTCGTCGACGGTGGCGGCCCGAATCAGCAGGCGCTCATCGAAAACCATCGACAGCCGCCATCCCGCTGAGCTTGGGTATTCGGCGCAGCACCAGCGTTATTCTGCACCACGCAGAACGCGAACGCCCAGCCGTGACCTCAACGCAACAAGGTCACGGCCCGCAGTCGGGACCGATTGTCAGCGGAACACCCCGGGCAGGCTCAGGGTCGACAGGGTGTCGTCCGACAGCGGGTTGTCGTTGACCATGTAGGTCCACGTCGACGTCGGCCGCGCCAGCTTGGACAGGTCCAGCCCCGGCTCCTCTTCGAGCACGTTCGCGGTCTCGAACGTCTGCTGCGCCGCCTCGATGGCGTCGGCGGCCAGCGACGCGAACGCGTCGACCGCCATCCGGTGGAACTCGTCGAGCGGGTTCTGCCGGCCCAGCGCGCGCAGGTGGATGCTTTCGCGGATGTCGGCCAGGTAGGCCAGGTGATCCGCCCAGCCCCGGTCGAGGTGATACAGCATGATGAGCCGGCAGATCTTCTCCAGGCGGTCCTCGGAGATGTCTTCGGACAGTTCCTCGTAGCGGTCGGGTGCCAGCTCGGCGAGTTCCTCGCGCGCGGTCGCGGTGCGCAGCAACGTGTTTCGCCGATCGACGATGATGGCGCGCTGCTGCGCGATCAACTGGTTGTAGCGCCAGGTGTTCGCGTGCACGTCGAGCATCCGGCCCTCGGCGACCCGTTGGGCGTGGTCGAGCATGCCGGCCGCCTTGGGGCTGACGATCCGGCCGTCGTCGTCGGTTTGCATGGGCAGCTTGTTGTGGTCGAGGTTGGCCGCGACGACGTCGTCCTCCCAGCTGGAGAAGAACACCGACGACCCGGGGTCGCCCTGCCGTCCGGCGCGGCCGCGCAGCTGGTTGTCGAGCCGCTGGGTGTGGTGGCGGCCGGTGCCGACCACGTGCAGCCCGCCCAGTTCGGCGACGCGGTCGTGGTCCGCCTCGTCGGACCCGCCGAGGCGGATGTCGGTGCCGCGCCCGGCCATCTGGGTCGACACGGTGACCGTGCCGTACTCGCCGGCCTCGGCGATCACCTTGGCCTCCTCGGCGTCGTTCTTCGCGTTGAGCACCACCGCGGGCACGCCGCGCCGCAGCAGGCGCTCGTGCAGCTCCTCGGACTCGGCCACGTCGCGGGTGCCCACCAGCACCGGCTGCCCAGTCTCGTGCACCTCGGCGATGTGCGCGACGATCGCGTCGTTCTTGGCGGCGGCGGTGATGTAGACGCGGTCGGATTCGTCCTCGCGAATGTTCGGGGTGTTCGGCGGAATCGGTGAGACACCGAGCTTGTAAAACTGGCGCAGCTGCTCGCCGGCGGCCAGCGCGGTGCCGGTCATGCCGCAGACGGTGGCGTAGCGGTTGATGAGCGCCTGCACGGTGATGGTGTCGAGCACCTCGCCCGTCTCGGTGGTCTCGATGCCCTCCTTCGCCTCGACGGCGGCCTGCAGCCCGTCGGGCCAGCGCTGCAGTTGCGCGATGCGGCCGCGCGAGGAGTTGATCAGGTGCACCGCGTCGTCGCGCACGATGTAGTGCACGTCGCGCTGCAGCAGCACGTGCGCGTGCAGCGCCACGTTGACCTCGGTGAGCGTGGTCCCGACGTGCTCCTCGGAGTACAGGTCGATGCCGCCGAGCGCCTTCTCGACCTTGCGCGCGCCGGCGTCGGTCAGGTGCACGTTGCGGCTGTCGGCGTCGGTGTCGTAATCCGTCCCGGCATCAAGCTCGCCGACCAGCTTGATGATCTCCAACCGGGGCGTCTCGCGGTGCGTGGTGCCGGCCAGCACCAGCGGCACCAGCGCCTCGTCGACCAGCACCGAGTCCGCTTCGTCGATCAGCGCCACGTCGGGGTTGGGTGACACCAGGTCGTCGACGTCGGTCGCCAGCTGGTCGCGCAGCACGTCGAAGCCGATCTCGTTGACCGAGGCGTAGGTGACGTCGCACCCGTAGGCGGCGCGGCGGTCCTCGCTCGACGACTCCGCGGTGATCCAGCCGACCGTCAGCCCCAGGGCCTGAAGCAGCGGGCCCATCCATTCCGCGTCGCGGCGCGCCAGGTAGTCGTTGATGGTCACCACGTGCACGTGCCGCCCGCCGAGGGCGTATCCGGCCGCGGCGATCGCGCCCGCCAGGGTTTTGCCCTCACCGGTGGCCATCTCGATCACATCGCCGGCGAGCATCCGCAACGCCCCCAGCAGCTGCACGTCGAACGGCCGCAATCCCGTCGTCCGCTCGCCCGCCTCCCGGGCGATCGCGAGGAACTGCGGGATGTCGGCGGACTCCGCGAGGTCGTCCAGCTTGAGCAGCCCGGTCGCCTTGCGCAGCTTCTCGTCGCTGAGATCGGCGGCCTCCTTGTCGAATTCCGACGAGGCGTCGACGTCCGCGAGGGAGCGGCTGCGGTTCTTCTCGGTGCTGGCGCCGAGTAGGCGCCAGAAGCGACTACTCAGGCGGCCGGGTTGGGTCCGGGTGGTCTTTGGCACAGGTCAACGGTACGCGAGCCCCAATCACCCGCGAGCGTGCGTGTTTGACCGCGACACGCCGGGCGTACGCGTGCAACTGCGCACGCTCGCGGCCCGAAGGAATCAGGCCAGGTTGGATCGGCGGGGGTAGGCGACGGCCGGGTCGGTGAGCACGTTGACGACGGCGGGTAGGCCGCTGGCGAAGGCGCGCTCCAGCGCGGGCCGCAACTCGGCGGGCGCGGACACCAGTTCGTCGTGGGCGCCGAGGGCGCGCGCGACCTCGTCGTAGCGGGTGCCCGGACGCAATTCGGCCACCACCGAGTAGCCGTACAGCGCCTCCATCGGGTGCTTCTCCAGCCCCCAGATCCCGTTGTTGCCGACCACCGACACGACCGGCACGCCGTGCCGGGCCAGGGTGTCCCATTCCATCCCGCTGAAGCCGAAGGCGCCGTCGCCCTGCAGCAGCACGACCTGGCGGTCCGGCCGGGCCAGCTTGGCGGCCAGCGCGTAGGCGGGGCCCGACCCGAGGCAGCCGAACGGGCCGCTGTCCAGCCAGCAGCCCGGCAGGTAGCTGTCGATCACCCGGCCGGCATAGGACCCGAAGTCGCCGGCGTCGATGACGACGATGGCGTCGCGGTCCAGCAGCGGCGCCAGCTCCGCGTAGACCCGCATCGGATGCAGTGGGGTCCGGTCATCGGCCAGCTCGGCCTTCTCCTGGGCGCGCGCCGCGGTCTCGGCCGTGCGCAGCGCGGCGACCCAATCCTGGTGTGCGGCGCCAGGTGTCGCGGCGAGGGCCGACAGGATAGAACTCAGATCGCCGTACAGGCCCGCGGCGATGGGACGGGGATGCTCGCGGACGGGTTGGCCGCGGTCGGCGACGATCAGCTGGGTGTCCGGCCCGAACACCTTGCCGAAGCCCAACCGGAAATCCATTGGCACGCCGACGATCAGCGCCACGTCGGCCTCGCCGAGGGCCTTGCCGCGCACCCGTGAGAAGGCCATCGGGTGGTCGGCGGGCACCGCACCCCGGGCCATCCCGTTCATCAGCACCGGAATCTGAAGCTCCTCCGCGAGGCGCAGCAGCGCGGCCTCGCCGTGTCCCCACCAGACGTTGGTGCCCGCCATGATCACCGGCCGCTGCGCCGCCGCCAACAGGCCGACGGCACGGTCCAGGGCCACGGCGTCCGGGGCCGGGCCGGGCGGCACCGTGCCCAGGGCGCCGGGCCGGCCGTCGTCCTCGGACATCGAAAAGGCGTGATCCATCGGAAAGTCGACGAACCCGACACCGGACGGGGCGCCGACCGCCGCCCGCAATGCCTCGTCGACCAACCGGCCGGCGTCGTCGGCCGACTGCGCGGTGGCGGCGAATCGGGCCAGCGGCGCCACGAACGGCACATGATCGATCTCCTGCAGCGAGCCCATGCCCCAGCGCCCCGCGGGCGCCCGCCCGCCCAGAACCACGAGGGGCGACTGGTTCTGCTGCGCCGCCGCCATCGCGCTCATCCCGTTGGTGACGCCCGGCCCGGCGGTCAACGCCGCCACCCCGGGCAGCCTGGTCACCTTCGACCAGCCCTCGGCGGCGAAGGTCGCGGTTTGTTCGTGGCGGGTGTCGATCAGCCGGATGCCCTCGTCGCGGCACCCGTCGTAGATGGAGAACAGGTGGCCGCCCGATAGGGTGAACACGGTGTCGATGCCGCTGGCTTTGAGCCGGCGTGCGATGAGTCGGCCGGCATGTACGGTCTGGCTGGACGGAGCGTCGATGCTCATCCAGGCAGCCTATCGACAATCCCTCGGGTACCTTCGCCGAAGGATTTCGTGTCAGGCCTCGACCTTAAGGAGACATCGACCATGGGCCCGAAGCCGTTCACGCCGTCGATCAACTGGTCGGCGGCACCGATGGATTCCCTGCGGTGGGTCGCCATAGCCTGGGCGATCGGGGCGGTCTGTCTGCTCGCCGGGCTCGTGGCGTTCCGGTATCTGACGCCGTGGGGCCGGCAGTTCTGGCGGATCACCCGCGGATACTTCGTCGGCCGGTCGAGCGTCAAGGTGTGGGCGATGCTCGGCGTGCTGTTGCTGTCGGTGCTGCTCTCGGTGCGGCTCACCGTGTTGCTGAGCTACCAGGGCAACGACCTGTACACCGCGGTGCAGAAGGCCGTGCAGGGCATCGCGGCGGACGACGCCAACGTCAAACAGTCTGGGATTCATGGCTTTTGGATGTCGATCGGGATTTTCAGCGTGCTGGCGACGCTGTATGTCATCCGGTTCATGATCGACATCTATCTGACCCAGCGATTCATCATCGCCTGGCGCGTCTGGCTCACCGCCAACCTCACCGACGACTGGCTGGAGGGCAAGGCCTACTACCGGGACCTGTTCATCGACAACACCATCGACAACCCGGACCAGCGCATCCAGCAGGACATCGACATCTTCACCGCCAACGCCGGGGGCACCCCGAACATCCCGTCCAACGGGACGGGCAGCACCTTGCTGTTCGGGGCCGTCAACGCGGTGGCCTCGGTGATCTCCTTCGCAGCGATCCTGTGGCAGCTCTCAGGGAGTCTGGATCTTTTCGGCTTCGAGTTGCCGCGCGCGATGTTCGTCACGGTCCTGGTCTACGTGCTGGTCGCGACCGTGGTCGCGGTCTGGCTGGGCCATCCGCTGATCTGGCTGAGCTTCAACAACGAGAAACTCAACGCCGCATTCCGTTACGCGCTGGTGCGGTTGCGCGACGCGGCCGAGGCGGTGGGCTTCTATCGCGGCGAACGGGTCGAGCGGGCGCAGCTGTGGCGGCGCTTCACCCCGATCATCGCCAACTACCGCAAGTTCGTGCGCCGGACCATCATCTTCAACGGGTGGAACTGGTCGATGTCGCAGATCATCGTCCCGCTGCCGTGGGTGATCCAGGCGCCGCGGCTGTTCGCCGGCCGGATCGACTTCGGTGATGTCGGCCAGAGCGCGACGGCATTCGGCAACATTCAGGATTCGCTGTCGTTCTTCCGTAACAACTACGACGCGTTCGCCGCCTTTCGGGCGGCAATCATCCGGCTGCACGGGCTCGTCGACGCGAACAGCCAGGGCCGCGCGCTGCCGACGATCCTGGTCAAGCCGAGCGACGAGGCGACGGTCGAGCTGCGCGGTGTCGAGGTGCGCACGCCGGCCGGAGACCAGTTGATCGACCCGCTCGATGTGGCGCTCGACGACGGTGACTCGCTGGTGATCACCGGGCGCTCGGGCGCCGGCAAGACCACGCTGCTGCGCAGCCTGGCCGAGTTGTGGCCGTACGCCTCGGGGACTTTGTGTCGTCCCGAGGGCGACAACGCCACGATGTTCCTCTCGCAGTTGCCGTATGTGCCGCTGGGGAGCCTGCGCACGGTCGTGTGCTACCCGAACGAGCCGGGCGATGTCTCCGACGGCGAGTTGCACGACGTGCTGACGAAGGTGGCGTTGGCGCCGCTTGCGGCCCGGCTCGACGAGGAGCAGGACTGGGCCAAGGTGCTGTCCCCCGGTGAGCAGCAGCGTGTCGCCTTCGCCCGCATCCTGCTGACCAAGCCGAAGGCGGTCTTCCTCGACGAGGCCACCTCGGCGCTGGACGAGGGGCTGGAGTTCGCGCTGTACCAGCTGGTGCGCACCGAACTGCCGGACACCGTGTTGGTCAGCGTCAGCCACCGGCCCACCGTCGAGCAGCACCATGCGCAACAGCTGCACCTGCTCGGCGGTGGCGAATGGCGCCTGGGCCCGGTGGCGAAGGAACCGGCCGGGGTTTAGGCCGGCGAGTTTCGGCGAAGGCGCGGCGAGGCTGTAAATCCGCAGGGGTTTACTCGCACTTTCCCTGCGAAATTACAGGCTCGACGCAGCCGCGTGCGCTCCGGCGCGGCGCCCGAAGAACGAGCCCTCGCCCAGCTGCGTCCCGCTGGCATAACCCTTGCCGTCCTGGGCGATGTTGGATGCGCACGCCCCCACCGCGTACAGGCCGGGCACCACGCTGTCGTCGTCGCGCAGCACCTGCCCGTCCACGGACACGGCCAGCCCGCCGACGGTGAATCCGGCGTACATCGCCTTGCCCAGCGACATGTCGAACGCGCCCCACGGCCCTTTGTCTTGCGCCGCAAGGAATTCCGGCTGCTTGTGGAAATCGGGATCCTCGCCGCGGGCGGCGTGGGTGTTGTAGCGGTCCAGCGTCGCGACCAGGTTGCCCTGCGGAATGCCCAGCGCGGCTTCCATCTCGGGCACGGTCTCCCAGCCGTCGATCAGCGGCACCAGCGGCATCTTGGGATGCTCCAGGTGGGCCTCGTCGACGATCAGGAACGCCGCGCTGTCCGGCTGATCCATGATGAATCCGGCCGTGCGGGAGTGGTATGAGTCCTCGGCGACGAACCGCTGTCCGAGCTTGTTCACGATGATCCCGGTGAGCAGGATCGACGGCGGGTAGGGCGGCGCCGTGATGAAGATCTGATCCATGTGCTGGGTGGCGCCTCCCGCGGAGACGCCCATCCGGATGCCCAGGCCGTCGTCGTAGGTGTTGCCGAGCACGAAAGGCTTCTCGCCCAGCTTCGGGGTGTATTTGGCTACCATGTCCGGGTTCATCACGAAGCCCCCGGCAGCGATGATCACCGAGTTTGCCCTGATCGCACCGGTTTCGGAGAATTGCTTCCACGTCACGCCGGTCACGGCCCCGGCGTCGTCCACGATCAGCTGGCTGGCACCGGTCTCGTAGCGCACCTGCACGCCGAGGCTCGCGGCCCGCTTGAGGAGCAGGTCGATCACCATGCTGGCGCCGCCGGTGTCGCCCGGCACGGGCACCTTGTGGCCGCGCGGCGCCGGGACCGCCTGCTCCAGGAAGGGCCACACCTTCTCGTTGCCGGTGAACATCAACCCCTCTGTGTTGGGCTGGATCACTGCCTTGCCCGGAAAGTAGCTGCGCTCGAACTGAAAACCCAAGTCTTCCAACCAATTGAAATGCTCGACGCTGCCCTCGCAGTAGGCGCGAATCTTGTCGTGGTCCGGCTGCCGTGACACCGCGACGAGATACTTGTACATCTCCTCGGCCGAGTCGGGATGGCCGGTCGCCTCCTGCACGGCGGTCCCGCCGCCGAGGTAAAAGTGGCCCCCCGCAAGGGAAGTGGTGCCACCCGCCGCGGCCGCGCGCTCGAGCACCAGCACCCGCGCGCCCGCGGCCGCGGCACTGACCGCCGCGCACCCGCCGCCGATGCCAAAGCCGATCACCACCACGTCGACCTCGTCCGACCAGGAGGACACCGTGTCCGCGTTGACAGTTGCCGGGATCTCGGTGCTCATTGGCGCCACTCCTCTCCCCCGCAAGCGGGAGGTACCCCCACATCACTACGTTCTGCATCGTCGCCGGCGCGGCTCATTGCTGCTCCTGCTTGATGTAGTCGTAGAACGCCCTCATCTCCGGTGTGACGTAGGCGATCTCCAGATACGGCACCCCGGCCTGCCGCGCCGACACGTAGGCGAACTGGATGCCGCCGGGCATCACGCCCTGCTGCACGACCGGCGCGCCCTGCGCGGCGGCCTCCGCCAACGCTGCGTCGAATGCCTCCGGGCTCGGCGCCTCCGTGCAAATGTGGTGCAGACCGGGCCCGGATTCGCGCAAAAAGTCACTATAGATGTTCTTCCCGTGGACCGGTGAGATCAGCTCCAACTGCATGTCTCCGAGGTAGCTCAGCGAGATGCTGGCGACGAAATCGGCGGGCCTGCCGAGGTAGCTGCAGCTGTCCGGCGCAAAGTGCACCTCGGGTATCCGCACCCACTTCCGAACGCCTAACAGGCCGGTGAGGGCGGTTTCTGTGGCATCCAGGTCCGGGGTGACCCAGGCGATCTGCGTCGGCGATTGAGTGGGAAGGGTCATCGTCTCGCAGGATAGCCCAGCCGGCCGGCCACCAGAAAGGGCCGGCAAGGCTTTGCCGCGAGCGGCAGGGTCGACCGTGCAAAAAGGCCGGTGAACACGTTCTAATTCGATGGGTCAGTGCTGGGTGAGTGGCGGGTCAGTGCTGGGTCAGCACGTCCACCAGCAGCCGCAGCTGGGTGTCGAACACCGCCGCCGGATCGGTCAGGGTGTCGGCGCCGTATTGCCCGAACACCTCGAGGTTGATGGCGCCCAGCACGCCCGCCCACAGCAGGAAGCACTTGGCGGTCACCAGGTCGTCGCCCGGAAACCCGAACTCGTGGCGAATGCGTTCGAAGTCGGACGACATCGGTTGCGGCGCCAGGTCGTTCGTCAGGCGGATATCGCCGGTCGCAATGCCGGCGGCCACGGCGTCGAAGAACGCGCCCACCACGCGGGTGCCGGCGGGAACCGTGCGCTCGGCGGGCGCGTGATAGCCGGGGACGGGGCTGCCGTACAGCAGGGCCCAGCGGGCGGGGTCGGCCACGGCCCACGCCCGGGCCGCCCGCGCGATGGCGATGACGTCGTCGCTCCACGCCTCACCCGCGGTCTCGCGGGCCCGGTCCACGCTGTCGGCCAGGTCGGAATAGGCGTCCACCAGCAGCAGGGTCAGCAGCTCGTCGCGGCTGGACACGTACCGGTACACGGCCGAGGACACCATGCCCAGGTCGCGGGCTATCGCGCGCACCGACAACCCGGCGGCGCCGGCTTCCGCCAGCTGGCGCCGGCCAAGTTCGATGATTCGCGCCTCGATCTGCTCCCGCGACTCCTGGCGTTTGCCCACGCGGCCAGTCTGACACAACCGAGAACACCGCTCTTGCTTTTTGGCGGCGGCTGTGGCAGCGTGTCCGACACAGAGAGCACCGCTCTCGCATCTCCAGGGAGGACCTACCATGGCCACGCGCTACGAAGAACCAGGTCGCGTTGCCCGCGCCGGCAACGCGGTGATCCGCTGGCTCGCCGAGCTGGGCATCAGCATCGCCGGGACCCGGGCGCTGCGCGTCCGTGGCCGCAAGAGCGGGAAAGCGCGTGCGGTGGTGATCAACCTGCTCACGATCGACGGCGTGGACTACCTGGTCTCCCCGCGCGGCAACACGCAGTGGGCCCGCAACGTGAGGGCGGCGGGCGTCGTCGAGGTTGGTCCGCGCTGGCGGCGGCGACGCGCCCACGTCACCGAGGTGGGCGACGCGGCCAAGCCCGAGGTGCTGAGGCGCTATTTGGCCCGCTGGTACTGGCAGGTCAAGGACTACGTCGGCGGGTTGACGCCGGATTCCACGGATGAGCAGCTGCTCGCCGGCGCACCCTCGATTCCGGTGTTCGTGCTCAAGCCGGCCGGGTAGGCGGGATCAGCGGGGGTTGGGCGTCGCCCCGAGATCCTGGCGGACCTGGTCCGAGGTGGCCCGCCACGACACGGCCGCGGGCAGATCGCCCCAGACGCTGTTGAAGATCCCGACGATCTCCCCCGGGCCGCCGTTGGGCGCCAGGTACACCGGTCCCCCGGAATCGCCCCGCTGGCTCTGGACACCGTGCGACATGGTGAACCAGCCGTTGTTGACGCTTTCCACGGTGCCGCAGGTCTCGCCGGTGACGACGCCGAAATGGCACACCGCCTGGCCCGGCGCAAGCGCCAGGGCCGGGTTGGATTCCAGCGGGCGCCCGCCCGGTAGCACGTTGTTGGCCGTCACGCCGCTGTCCAGCACGATCGCCTCGTAATCGTTGATCGACTGGTCGGTGGCCACGGTGGTGCCGCTGGGCGTGTTGTCGCGGAACGTGGCCTGACGGCCGATGACGTTGTGTTCGCGGTCGTAGACGACCCCGCTGCCGCGGCAGTGCCCGGCGGTGAACGCGATCTTCAGGCCCGGGTCGACGTAGGCGAGGGTGCACAGGCGATTGTCCTGGTGGATCTCCATGCCGGGAAAGACCACCGGGGGGTCCGCTTTGGCCTGCAGGGGCGGCAGCCACGATGCGACTGCCAGGACGGATGCCGAGGCGGCGAATGCGTGCAGTGCCAGGCGGCGCATGATGAGCTCCGATCCCTCCGTGAAATGCCGACCCGAAGGGTGACGTTACGGCTTGATCTCACCCCTCGTTGATCTTTTCGCACTTGACGGCGTTGGCGTTACCCCGGCGTGACCAGTGGCACAGCGCCGTCGGTCCGCTCCGCCCCGCGCGGTACCCAGCCCGGCGGCCCGAATACGTAGCCCAGCCGATCCCGCAGGCGGTTTGCCGATCGCCAGTCGCGGGCGATGGCGACGTATTCGCGGGTCTGCAGCTTCCAGATGTTGAACGTGTCGACCTGCTTGGTCAGGCCGTAATGGGGGCGGAACAGTTCGGGCTGGAAGCTGCCGAAGAGCCGGTCCCAAATGATGAGGATGCCGCCGTAGTTCTTGTCCAGATAGACCTGGTCCATCCCGTGGTGCACCCGGTGGTGCGACGGGGTGTTGAAGACGAATTCGAACGGCCGCGGCAGCTTGTCGATGCGCTCGGTGTGGATCCAGAACTGGTAAATCAGGTTCAGCGACCAGCTGAAGTACACCATCCAGGGCGGGAGTCCCAACAGCGGCAACGGAGCCCACATCAACACCTCGCCGCTGTTGTTCCACTTCTGGCGCACCGCCGTGGCCAGGTTGTAGTACTGGCTGGAGTGGTGGGCCTGGTGCGTCGCCCAGATCAGCCGGACCCGGTGCGCGATGCGGTGGTAGCCGTAGTACAGCAGGTCGACGCCGACGAGCGCGACGACCCAGGTGTACCACTTGGCCGGCGAGAGGTGCCACGGCGCCAGGTAGGCATAGATCGCGGTGTAGCCAAGCAGGGCCAACGCCTTCCAGCCGGCGCTGGTGGCGATCGAGACCAGGCCCATCGAGATGCTCGTCCACGAGTCGCGGGTCAGGTACGCGCCGGCTCCGGGCCGCTCCTCGGCCTCGCTGCGCTGCAGCTTGCGGGCCGCGGTCCATTCGATGGTCAACAGCAACAGGAAGAACGGGATGGCGAACAGCACCGGGTCGCGCACCTGCGGGGGCAGCGCGAACCAGAACCCGATGACAGCATTCACACCGATAGATTACGACCATCGGCCGACTCTGGTAACGGCCCGTACCAATGAGGTGTTGAGCACTTGGCCGCAGTGCTGGTAATCGGCTCGGGGTTCGCCGGGTTATGGGCGGCCCTCGGCGCGGCCCGGCGGTGCGACGAGCTCGCCATCCCGGCGGGCAGCGTCGACATCACCGTGGTGAGCGCCCAACCCTTCCACGACATCCGGGTGCGCAACTACGAAGCCGACCTGACGCCCTGTCGAATCCCGCTCGCCGGCCTGCTCGGCCCCGTCGGCGTTGCGCACGTCACCGCCGAGGTGACCGGCATCGACACGGGCGCTCGCACGGTCACCACGTTGGGCGGCGCGACGCACGGCTACGACCGGCTGGTGGTGGCGTCGGGCAGCCACGTCGTCAAGCCCGCCATCCCGGGGCTGCGGGAGTTCGGTTTCGACGTCGACACCTACGACGGCGCCGTTGCGTTGCAGCGCCACCTACGCGAACTCGCCGACGACTCGCCGACGCCGGCGGCGGCCACCGTCGTCGTGGTCGGTGCGGGACTGACCGGCATCGAGGCGGCCAGCGAGCTGCCGATTCGGCTGCGCGCCTTGTTCTCTCAGCGAGGCGCCACCCCGCGCGTGATCCTGGTCGACCGCAACCCCCTGGTGGGATCCGACATGGGGTCCTCGGCGCGTCCGGTGATCGAACGGGCCCTGTCCGGCAACGGAGTCGAAATCAGAACGGGCACAGGCGTCGCCGAGGTGACCGAGCGGCGCGTGACGCTGTCCTCGGGGGAGCAGCTCGAGGCGGCCACCGTGGTGTGGTGCGCGGGCATGCGGGCCAGTTCGCTGACCGAGCAGCTCGGTGTGCCACTCGACCGCCTGGGCCGGGTGCAGGTCGACGACTACCTGCGGGTGCCCGGCGTGCCCGGGGTTTTCGCCGCGGGCGACGTGGCCGCCGCGCGGATGGACGACGAGCACCTGTCGGTGATGTCGTGTCAACACGGGCGCCCGATGGGCCGCTACGCCGGCTACAACGTCATCAGCGACCTGTTCGACGAGCCGATGCTGGCACTTCGAATCCCTTGGTACGTAACGGTTCTCGATCTCGGTCCGGCGGGGGCCGTCTACACCGAGGGGTGGGATCGGCTGGTGGTTTCGACCGGGCCCGAGGCCAAGGCCACTAAGCAGACGATCAACGCAAGGCGCATCTACCCCCCGCTGAGCGGCAGCCGGCCCGAGTTGCTGGCCGCCGCCGCGCCGGAACTGCAGGCCCGCCCCTGACCACCCGGTCGGGTCAGTCCGCCTGCGCCTTTTCCCCCGCGTACCACTGCACCGCGCGGACGCCCGGCTGCAGCGAGAGCTCCGCCACCAACCGCTCGAGCTTGGCCGGTGTGGGGCCGTCCATCAGCAGGTGCGCGGTCAGGGTGAGTTCGTCGTCGGCGGCGTGCCCGGTGTGGATGCCGCGCAGCGTGATGTCGTTGCCGCCGGCGTGCTGGACGATGTGGGCGCGGGCGTACTTTTCGGACTTCGGGCGACAAACCACCTGCACCAGGTAGGGCTGCAGGCCCTCGTCTTCCTCGGCGACGTCCTCGCGGTCGATCAGCCGTCCCAGCGGGCGCCCGAACAGGTGGATGGCGACCACGGTGCCGGTGGCGATCGCGGTGAACACCAGGTGCCCCGAGGCGGCCAGCACGCCCACCGCGGCCGAGCACCACAGGGTCGCGGCGGTGTTGAGGCCGCGGACGTTGAACCCGTCGCGCAGGATCACGCCCCCGCCGAGAAACCCGATCCCGGACACCACGTAGGACGCGACGCGGGTGGGGCTGCTGTCCTCGGTGACGACGGAGTAAAGCACGAACAGCGTCGCGCCGCCGGCCACCAGCGCGTTGGTGCGCAACCCGGCCATCCGGGCCCGCCACTGCCGCTCCAGCCCGATCAAGGCGCCGCAGCCCACCCCGACGCCGAGTCGGAGGGCGAATTCGGCGACGCTCAACGTCGTCATGGCACCGCACCTCCTTCCCCCAACGGACGGCGGCAGCTAAGCACGCTCAGGTAAACGGCAGGTGGACCGCCCCCGCTCGGGTCGCCTGGTCGTCACGCCGCCGCAACCGGCGGGCCATCCGGCGCTAGGCTTTGGAAAGTTGGTGCGGGCAATAGAATTTCGCGGAGATCATCGCGAAGTTGGACGCGTTCTCCATGTCCATGCCCGGGTTGTGGGTCTTCACGTCGTGCACCAGCTCCAGGCCCGACTCGCCGTTGTTCAGGCAAGTGCACACCGCTTTGCCCGACGCGACGGCCGCATCCGGGCTGGAGTAGTTGATGCCGACCTGGTGCAACGCTGCCAGGAAGCCCGCGTCGTCACCCTGCGGCGGCGGGGGCGGATCGGCGTGCGCGGGTACGGCGAGGCCGAACATCATGGTCGCGGTGCCCGCGAGTGTCAGCAGTAGTTTGTTCATTGGTTGCTCTCCCGATTCGGTTGCGGCCTAACCCATTTGCGCGTCTGAGGGGACGACTTGTGGCTTGTCGCCCTTTCGGAGGTGCACCGCGTGGATGCCGGGCTTCTTGGCCAGCTGCTCGAGCAGGGCGTCGAGGCCTTCCTGGTCGACGTTGTGGTGCTGCACGCTTTCGGGCTGCTCGGATATTTGCGCCACCAGCCGCTTCAGGTTTTCCGGCGAGTGGGCGTCCTTGAGGTCCTTGATGGGTTTGATGCGTCCGCGCACGCCGGCGCCGCTCAGCGCGCTGGGAGCCCCGGCGCCGAAGGCGCTGCCCAGCATCCCGGCCACCGACATGGCACTCAGCAGCCCGCCCTCGCCGAGCGCGGCCGCCGGCACGGCGTCCGGCCCGGCGGCCGACAGTGCGGCGGCCACCGTCCGGATGGCCGGGGTGGACGTGGCCCAGCTCGGCGGGACCGACAGGTTGCCGACCAGCGTGCCGGCATTGCCCATGCCCGCCGAGACGGCGTTGTACAGGGTGCCGCGGCCGAAGCCCAACGCCCCCAGTCCGGCGCCCAGCGCGTCTTTGGGGAGCGCCCCGTAGGCGACGGGTGGGGCGAACTTGAGCCACTGCGACACGGGGAAGTTGATGAGCAACCCGATGTCGTTGAACTGCGTGGTGAGGCCCAGCGGGACTTTCACCGCGTTGTACATGGCCATGATCGTCGTGGCCCCGCTAGGCCCGAACAGGCCGTTCAGCAGGGCGGTGACGGTCGCGGTGTAGGAGGTGCTCAGGTTCGCGCCGGTCTGCAGCAGCCAGGACAGTGGGCCCCCCGCCGTCGTCAGCGACGAGGACAGGGACGAGACGATCGACGAAGCGTTGCCGGCCGAGGTCCCGGCGGCCTGGGTCAGCGCCGCCGCCTGGCCGGCCAGCCCGCCGGCGTTGGTGATCGTCGGCGCCTCGGTGAACGGCGTGACGTTGGAGGCGGCCGCCGAGGAGCCCGCATAAGTGTCCATGGCCACGGCGTCCTGGGCCCACATCTCGGCGTACTGGATCTCGGTCGCCGCGATCGCCGGGGTGTTCTGCCCGAAGACGTTGGTCGCCACCAGCTGGGCCAGTTGGCTGCGGTTGGCCGCGATCTCAGTCGGCGGCACGTGCGCGGCGAACGCCGTCTCGTACGCGCCGGCCGCCGCGGTGGCCTGGGCGGCGGCCTCGGCGGCCTGCGCGGCGGTGCCCTGCATCCAGGCCAGATAGGGCGTGACTGCGGCGGCCATGCTGAACGATGAGGGGCCCACCCAGGAGCCGCTGGTCAGGCTGTCGATCACCGACGTATAGGAGGACACGGTGGACTGCAGTTCGCTGGCCAGCCCCTCCCACGCGGCGGCGGCCTGGCGCAGCGAGCCCGATCCGGGGCCGGCGTACATCCTTCCCGAGTTGAACTCGGGCGGAAATGCTGCGTAGAACATCGGCTACTCCCCTTGCCTGGTGTCGGTCATGGCGTCAGTCCTCCAGCGCGGGGATGACGATGATGGTGGCCGCCGCGGGATCAGCCGCGACGGCACCGCCCAGCGAGGCCGCGGTGGCGCCGCCGGTGCCGGCGGACTGGAAGGCCGCGGCCCCAACCGCGCGTCCGGCCAGGCTGGACAGGGCCATCTGGCTGAACACGCCTTCCTCCCCGGCGAGCGAGGCGACCGGCGCGGCCGCCGCATTGGCGGGCAGCACCTGGGCGAGCGTTTTGATGGCGGGCGCGGCCTCCGTCCAGCCCTGCGGCACCGACAAGCCGCTGACCAGGGCCGCCTTGCCCATGGCGCCCTGCGCGCCGACGGCCGAACTCAACATCGGCTTGACGGCGCTGGCGCCCTGCGTCAGCGGCGCCAACGCGCCGCTGATGGCCTTCGGGCCGGCCAGGTAGGCCGCTGCCCCCTGCCCGTTCTGACCCCAGGCGTAGGCCTGGCCGAACGACAGGAACGGTCCGCCGGGTATGGCCGTCCATCCCTGTAGGGAGTACGGCCCCGTGAGGGTCGACCAGATGGTGTTCCAGCTCGTCAGGTCGCTCCCCAGGCCCGCCGGCAAGGACGACGTCGACGGCAGGTTGACCAGCTGCGGCAGGGCGAGCCCCGACAACAGGTTGGTCGAACCCGTCGTCGGCGAATTCAGCAAGCCGCTGCCGAGGCTTTGCAGCGCGGTCGGGAGGGAGTTGATCAGTTGCGACAGCTGCGTGCCGATGTTTAGGCCGCTCGCGCCGCTGGTTTGGGAGACCGCGGCCGCCTGCGCCGGCGCGCCCGCAGCGTTGGTGGTCTGCGGCGGCTCGGTGAACGGCGTCAGCGTCGACGCGGTCGCCGACGAGGCCGCGTAGGCATACATCGCGGCGGCATCCTGGGCCCACATCTCGGCGTATTGGGCCTCGGTGGCCGCGATCGCCGGGGTGTTCTGTCCCAGGAAGTTGGTGGCGATCAGCGTCATAAGCAGGGCCCGGTTGGCGGCGATCACCGGCGGGGGCACCGTGGCCGCGAACGCCGTCTCGTAGGCGCCCGCGGCGATCTTGGCCTGGCTGGCCGCCTCTTCGGCCTGGGCGCCCGTCGCGCTCATCCACGCCACGTATGGGGAGGCCGCCGCCGCCATCGCGATGGACGACGGCCCGGTCCACGGTCCGGCCGCCAGAGTCTGGATCGTCGAGCCGTAAGCGGCGGCTGTCGACTGCAACTCCGTCGCCAACTCGTCCCAGGCCGCCGCGGCTGCCAGCATCGGCCCCGACCCCGCGCCGACATACATCCGTCCGGAGTTGATCTCCGGTGGTAGCGCACCGAAATCCAACATCTATTTCCTCCCGCTCCCCTGAGTGGCCGCCATGGTAGGCGCGGCTTTCCGCCCCGTCCGCACCCACGCGGCAGCTCTAATGAAATCCATGGAATCCGCCGTTGAATTCATGCGCTGATTTGACGTGTATGAAGACAACAGGGTTCCACACTCCCATTCAAAATGTGTCAGAGGCGGCGGTCCGCCCGGCGTTAGGCGCCGCTGACCTAATGTAGCGATCATCGTGATCGAAACGTATTCGCGACGCGTTCCCGGGATGTAATAGTAAGGTAAACGACGAGTGTCAGAGGCCCCTTGTGCCTGTGAGAATGCTGCTCATCAGCTACGACATTTCTGTGTCGAATGCCTTGTCCAGCTTACTCGAAGGCGATATCCAGCAAGCGGTCAGGAACGGGCCTTAATTTGTCTGAATGTGAACACGATCTGTCGACAGAACGCCGCCGTCCGCCTGCTCTACGCATCCGAATCGGTGCAATTAATACGCCGCGCCGTCCTTATTGCACTGCGTTAAGCAATTAACATATTCGTCATGTGGTGAGTGTGAGGGCTCGTCGAGCTCGCGAAACGGCAATTTCCATGTTAGCTCGCGCGTCCACCGCAATTCTTATGAAATGCATTCAAGCCCGGCACGCTCCGACGGCACCGTCGGCGCGGCGATGTTGCCGCCGGCCCCTCCGCGCCCGTTGCCCAGGTGCATCCGCCTGGACACAGCCGCGTCGGCGGCCACCGTCGCCGAATCGAAAGTTTGTCGTCATCCGGTGCTCCCCTAAATTTCACCTAGCGTACGCATTCGTTGCTGCCCGAACGCTGATTTGCTGCTGGAAGTTTGCTGTGAGCGGCTTTGGCCGATTCGCTGTGGCCACCGCGCCGCAGCGCTGCCCGGCGGTGTGATCGCGAGGTTGCGGAAAGCTCAATCCGCGCGGGCGCCGCCTGTGAGGCGGCGCCCGGCGACCGGTCCTAGCCGGCCGCCGGGGGGCGCGCGACGAAGGTGGGGCGGAAGCCGTACTGCGGCATGGCCCGCCCGTAGGGTTGCACACCGGTGGGCCCGATCGGCATCCCGGGCATGCCGGCCGCCATGGCCGGGGGCGCCACCATGGGCGTCCCGCCGAGCGACGACGCCAGCGGCCCGGCCAATGGCGCGGGTGCGGTCCAACTCGGCGGCACCGATAGCGCTCCGATCATCGGCGCGTGCCCGAGCCCGGCCGAGACGCCACTGCCGACGCCCCCGACGGCGGGGCCCGCGACCGCCTCACCGATCGCGCCGTCGATCGCCTGGCCGGCCGCGTCGGCCGCGTCGGCGGCGGCCCCCTGGCCCAGCAGGCTCAGGAATGGCGCCAGCGTGTTGCTGGGCATGTAGAACCCGGACGAGAAGGCGGTGTTCCAGATGTTGGCGTTGGGTCCCCACTCGGCCCAAAGGTTGTCCAGCGTCGCGGATCCCGACCCGGACCCGGTGAGGAGCCCCATGATCTCCGCCGCCGGAGTCTGCGACGACGCGGGCGACGCCAGCCCCTGCAGCGCGGAGGGCAGCGCGGACATCAGCTGCGACATCGTGCTCTGCTGAGCGCCGGCCGGGGTGGCGACGGCTTGGGCCACCGCCGCCGACTGCGCGCTCGGCCCGCCGGGGCTGGTTGTCCGCTGCGGCTCGGTGAACTGGCTCAACTGGGTGGCGACCGCGGACGAGGCGGCGTAGCCGTACATCGCGGCGGCGTCTTGGGCCCACATTTCGGCGTACTGGGCCTCGGTCGCCGCGATCGCCGGCGTGTTCTGGCCGAGGATGTTGGTGGCGATCAGCGCCATCAGCTGGGCACGGTTGGCCGCGATGACCGGCGGGGGCACCGTCTCGGCGAACGCGGCCTCGTAGGCCGCCGCGGCGGCCTCGGCCTGTACCGCGGTCTGCTCGGCCCGCTCGGCCGTCGTACCCAACCAGGCCGCGTACGGCGCGGCGGCGGCGGCCATCGCCACCGATGCCGGGCCGTGCCATTCCTCACCGGTGAGCGCGGCCAACACCGCGCCGTAAGACGATGCGGTGGAGCGCAATTCGGCCGCGAGCCCATGCCAAGCCGACGCGGCGGCCAGCATCGGGCCCGAGCCCGTCCCGGTGTACATCCGGCCGGAGTTCACTTCCGGTGGAAGCGTCGCGAAATCGAGTGCGGCGGTCATCGTCGGCCCCCTCCCCTAACGCGCCGCGATTGTGGTGGTGTGCGTGCTGAAACGTGTTGTGGCTACGGCAAAGTCGCGGGCCACATCAGCGAGCGCCGCCGGACGTGCGAAGACAAGCGACATCGGACTACTCCTCACGTGAAGAGGGTGATCCGGGCCGGCCGGCAATGGTGGCTGGTATCAGCGCGATCCACCGGCGCGATCCGCTAGGCGGACGCGTCGGTACGAGGTCTGGCGGGGTGAGCCGTTCAGACAGTCAGAAAGGGGCCGGGGCCGGATCGAATCGAAATGGTCGATCTGGAATACGGACTATCGCCGAGACTCATTTCGCTCTCACCTCCTCACGGCCTGGGCACACGGGGATGCCTTCGACTCGCACACGGGGAGAAGGGCCCGGGCTGGGACTCCCGGAGACCACACCCCTCTCGTCAGAGCTTTGGCACCACACGGCGTATCCGATTCAGCCGAGCCGGAAGCCACTTGGGCTCAACCCTTAAGCCGGGAGGAGCTGTCCTGACCCTGGGCGTCTTTCGACGTTCGAGGTCAGTGGCCTGTATCCGTGCAGACGCCTCACCTAGCGAGGTGCTTGCAGAGGCCATGGTGGCACCCGGCTAGTCGATAAGTCAACCCAGCTGCAACGCGTTTGCAACAGTCCGGCCGTCACCCGGCGGCCGGTGGGCGCGGCATCACGGTCACGCGGAAGCCGTAGCGCGGGCCGTGGCCGTAGCCTCCCGCGGCCGTGGCGGCGGGCATGCCCGGCATACCCGGAATCGGTGCCGCTCCGGCCGGCACCGCGCCAGCGCCCGGACCGACCGCGTTGGTCCAGCCACCGCCGGCGAACGTTGCCCCCGCGTGGTTCTCCACCTGGGCGACGGCCGTCCAGGCCTGTGGCACCGACAATCGCCCCACCAAAGCCGCCTGGTTGGTGCCGGCCGAAAACCCGCTCAGGTCCGCGGCTCCCAGGCCGCCCGATCCCAACGCCATCCCGGCGGCTCCCGGCAGGGGCGTCCAAATGGCGTTCCCGGAGCCCGCGCCCATGGGCGGGAGCGCGGTCGCCGCGGGTTGTGCGGCCACCGACACCGCGTTGATGTCGGCCATCGCGGCCGTGACGGCCGGTTCGATGATGGCGGGGCTCACGTATCCGGCCGAGACGAACCCGTTGACGAACGAGGAGTTCAAGAACGTGCCGATCGCGTTGCCGTCTGCCCCGTCCAGGAAGTTCAGGATGGCGTCGAGTAGTCCCTGGCCCGGGATGGCCGCGGCGGGGTTCGCGATCCCCGACAGCGGTGACGAGAACCCTTGCAGCGCAGTGGGTATCGCGGACATCAGCTGGTCCACCGTCTGGCTGCCGGTGCCCGCCGCCGTGCCCGTGGCCTGCGTGACCGCCGACGCCTGGGCGGCCGGCCCGGCCGGATTGGTGGTCTGGACCGGCTGATCGAACGGCGTCAGCGTCGAGGCCGCCGCCGAGCTCCCCGCATAGCCGTACATCGCCGCCGCGTCTTGGGCCCACATTTCGCCGTACAGCGCCTCGGTGGCGGCGATCGCCGGGGTGTTCTGCCCGAGGAAGTTGGTCGCAACCAGCGCCGCGAGCAGGGCGCGGTTGGCCGCCACCTCCGCCGGGGGCACCGTCATGGCGAACGCGGCCTCGTAGGCCGCCGCCGCGGCCGCCGCCTGAGCGGACGCCTGCTGGGCGAGCGCCCCGGTGCTGGTCATCCACTGGACATAGGGCGCCGCGGCGGCGCCCATCGACGCGGCGGCCGGCCCCATCCACTCCTCGCTCGTCAGCCCCGTGATGACCGCGTCGTATGAGGCCGCCGTCGAACCGAGCTCCGCACCGAGCGCGGCCCAGGCCGTCGCGGCGGCCATCATCGGCGCTGAGCCCGGCCCGGCATACATGCGGGCGGAGTTGACTTCTGGTGGTAGTGCTCCGAAATCCATTGCCAACACCTCCCTTAACCGGCCGTCACGGTTTCGGCGGCATGCACGGTTGCGTTGCGCGGCGATTTCCGTTGTGTTACAAAGAAATACATCGGACTACTCCTTAAAGAAGCTGATAGTCCGACCCGGTTCCGGGCAGGTGGCCGCCGAGCGATGTCGGGTGTTGCCGAATCAAACGGCGGCGAGCGCGCCGCGACCGGATCGGAAAGAAACGGTCGTTGTTCTCATGCGTTAATGGTCAACTCGGCCAGTGCGCCCACCTCCCGTCATCGCCCGAGGCGCTCACGGACGGGCGCCATGGTTGCCCGAATCGGGACGAGGCCCCGGCGAAAACCATGCGTAGGGCAAAAGCCGCCTGATTTCTAGGCGTCTTGCGACGATAGACCTAAATCCCCTTCTCAAGACCCATTTCCGCGGGGAAACTGCGCTCGGCGATGAGCATTGAGGATCATGGTGGCACCGGTGCCAGCGCCCGGCAATGCGAACCGCTCACCCATTGGAAATTAATAGAAAGCTCATAGAAATCGCCGCGGGCCCCGACCGCCGCGTGAATCGCCACCTGCCCGGATGCCACCGAAAACGATTGGGGCCGTTGGCTAGTCAGAGTCGCGCCAGCGGTGTTACGACGACGGCTTCTTCTCGGCGACGGCCGTGCGGATGCCCTCGAGGAGATCCTCGGCCGTCAGCTCCCTGAACCTGAGCAGCTGGGCCTCGCTGAACTCGCCGCTGGTCAGCACCAAGTCGAGGTCTTCGTCGTCGAGCCGGAAACTGCGGTGGTCACGCGCCTTTTCCACGACATTGCGCACGAACCCGGCGTTGCCGAGCGTGTCGATACCGCGTATCAGATCCCCGTCTTCGGAGTAGCTCTCGTCGAGGTAGAACTTGGTGTACGACGGCAGCAACGCCTCGGCGGCCTCGTCGGTGATGACGTCCTCGTTCTCCCGCCCCATCAGCTTTGTCAGCGCGACGAGCTCGTCCGGCGTGTAGCTGAAGAACTCGATCACGGTCGAAAAGCGCCGCCGCAGACCCTGGTTCACCTCGAGCATCTTGTCCATCGCCTTGGCATAACCCGCGCCGAACACCACCAGCTCGTCGCGGTGGTTTTCCATGTACAGCAGCAGCGTGTTGATGATCGCGTTGCCGTAGGGGTCGCCCTGGTGATATCCGCTCTCGTGCAGCGTGTGCATCTCGTCGAAGAACACGGCTCCGCCCAGCGCCCCCTCGAGCATCTCCTCGGTGTTCTTCTCGGCATCGGCCATGTACCGCCCCAACAGCTTGGTGCGGCTGGTCTCCACCACCACGGGCTTGCGCAACACGGTGAGGCCGCACAGCTGCTTGGAGAAGGCCCGCGCGACCGACGTCTTGCCGGTCCCAGGCGGCCCCAGCAGCAGGGTGTGGCGCGAGGTCACCGGCACCGGGAGGCCCATCTTCTGCCTGGCCAGATTGACCTTGGTGGTCGACTTGATGAGCTTGATTTCCCGCTTGGCCCGTTCCATGCCCAGCATCGCGTTGAGCTCGGCGTCCCCCTCGGCGAGATATTTGGCGGCCTCTTGCGCGTGGCGGGCGGCCTCCGTCTGCGCGCGCGTCGGCGCGCTGTCCGGGTCCCACGGGTCGGTGCGCGCCTCGATCGTCTCCGGATCGGTCAGCACCAGCCGATAGTTGGGGTTGTCCAAGGCTTCTCGGGCCGGGGCGAACTTCGGGTCCCGCGAGTACACCCGGCGCAACAGCTCGACGGCCTCGTCCTCGCGGCCGACATGCCGCAGGCACATGCCCTGCGTGTACAGCGCGATGTTGGCCGCGCCCGGCACCCGGTCACCCTCGACGGCGTCCTGGCCGCGCCGGAAGGCCTCCTCGAACACCCCCAGCGAGGCCAGCGCGGTGGTCGCCATCGCGGCTCCCGCGGCCTTCAGCTCGGGGTGCCGCCAGGTCTTGCCCTCGGGAAATTGAACGAGCACGTCGGGCCACCGGCCGGTGCGGAAGTACAGCACGCCGCGCACGTACTCGACGACTTCCTCGTCGAAAGGATGCCGGGGCTCGACGCCGTCGAGCAGCTTCGCGGCTTCCCCGTAGCGTTTCGCCTCGGCGAGCACGGCCGCGTACGCGCAGGCCAGCGACTCGACGCTGGTGACGGCCAGCCGGAGAAACAATCCGTCCGAGATCTCGGGCCGAAATTGCAGGTCCGTCACCCCGAGGCGGCGGGTCTCCCAACCGAACGTCCGGACCGCGGCCCACGCGCCGGCCAGCACCTCGAGGCTCTGCTCCCCGGCCAGCATCCGCGCCAGCCAGGCGTCACACATCCCCGGGTCGAGCGTGGTGGCCGTGTTGAACATCTGCGCAGCCACCTGCGGGTTGTGGCTGGGCTGCAGCCCGTTGACCGAAATTCCGGACGCCAAGAGCCCGGCGACCATTGCGTTACGGGCGTCTTCGGCGGTCGACTGCGAGCGCGTCATTGCGCGACGGGCACGCTCGCTGCGCTCTCCCGCTCCTGACCGACCGACAGCACGAGATCATCGTCGTCGAGCAACGGACGGCTCGGGACGATTAAGAGCGGGTGGGCCGCCGGGGCGGGCAGGCTGGCGCGGACCGCCGCCAATTGGCGGCCGGTGAGCCGGTTGAGTCCCGACCACACGCTCCTGGGGAGGCGGCGCTCGCTGTGGTAGCGTACCCAGCCCGACAGCTGCGGCCGGCCGCCGCTGGTGACGAGCCGGATCGTGACGACGGCCGCGCCAACGTCGGGCTGCAACAGGTCTTCCAAGGTGTCGGAAGTGATGTCCGACGGGGTCAACCAGAAGCTGGCGGCGAAGCCGTTGAAGTGCTTGAGGTGCCGCCATCCGGGGCGACTCCAGGTCGGCTCGAGGTCGGCCAGCACCGCGCTGTCGACCTCGGCGAGCTCGTCGGCGGTCAACGGCCGGGCCACGCAATTCTGCCCATCGAGGTCTTGGGCGAGCCGCTCGGTGGCCGCCACCAGGGTCGACGCCAGCGAGTCGCGGGCCGCCACGGCGGCGACGTTGCGCTGCGGGTTCATCCGCAGCACCAGCCACGTGCGGCGCACGTAGGAGGCGGGCTGGTCGCTCACCACGCCCCACTCCTCGGGTCCCCAGTCGTCCAGCTTGGACTTCTCGGCCGCCCTGGATTCGGGGCCGCCACGGCGCACCTTCATCGTGACGATGTCGATGGCGTCGAGGTGGATGTCGAACTGGCGCAGGCCGTCGGCGACGGCGTGCACCGGCAGGATTGCCGCCGTGTTCCGGTGCCGGTGGCGCCCGGAATCGTCGTCGCCGCCGTCCACCGCGATCACGCTCACCAGGTGGCCGTCGTACTGGCGCACGCCGACCCGGTCGCGCCCGAACCGGCGCTGGTGGTCAATCGCCGGCGTGCAGCCCGCCGTCAGCGCGGTGCCCGGATCGGCCGACCAGTCCCACAGCCAGGTGGCCAGGCCCGAGGTCACGGTGAGGCCGTGGTGGGTGACCACGGACAGCAGCGTGACCCCCGCCGCAAGGCCAACCCCGACCCAGAACGCGATGTGGTGCTCCCCCTGCCAGGAGGCCGGGCAGTGGCTGGCCACCAACAGGATCAGGATGTCGACAATGAACACCGCGGTGACCCGCGGCCACGACAAAGATAATCCGAAACTTCGCTGCGCCTTCATTGCTATTGCTGCTCCGACCTCATTGCTGCTTCCGTGTTCGCTTCATGAACACTGCTATACCGAACACGGCGCCGCCGATCAGTAATGCTGCGGTCAACCCTCCGGCTGCCACCCATACTGGCACCATATCCCGGTGCGGGGCCGCTTTAGGAATGTTCAGCGGTGCCGACAGTTGCTGCGGCGGCTTTGGCGGGCCTTCCGGTACGTCCCACGTCAGGGCCGCCACCGGGTCGATGACACCGTAGCCGACCTGGTTGTCGACCCCGCGTGCCGGCGCGCGGGCGGTGCGCTCCAACCGGTTGATGACCTGGTACGCCGATAGCTGGGGGTACTTGGCGCGGACCAGGGCGGCCACCCCGGACACGATCGCCGTCGAGAAACTGGTGCCGGCCGGAACCAGCAGCGAGTTGTCCGGGCCGTCGATGGCGTTGATCAAACCGTCGTCGCGCGGCGAGAGCCCGATGACGTCGGTGCCCGGCGCGGCGATGCCCACCCAGGGTCCCGCGACGCTGGTCGAACCCTGGCCCTGACCGCCCTGGGTGAGCGGCCGGCCATCGTTGTCGACCGCGCCCACCGTCAGGACGTAGTCGCTGAACCAGGACGGCGTCACCACGGTGCCCACGCCGCTCCAGTCCCGGGGATCCTTCGGCTGCATGGGATCGAAGGCCGGGTTCTGCTTGCAGTCCTTCTTGCTGGTGTCGCCGGCCGCCGCCACGATGACGACGTTCTTGTCGACCGCCGCGTAGCGCACGGCGGCGCCCAGCGACCGCTGATCGATGATGTTGCGCGAGCTCATGCAGGTGACGTCGGAGATGTTGATCACCGTGGCGCCCAGGTTGGCGGCGTGCACGATCGCCCGCGCCATGGTCTCGACGTCGTCGATCTTGGCCCGGGTCTGCGGGTCCTCATCGCCGGTGTAGGCGTCCTTGAGGCCGAAGGCCTGGCTGGACTGCCGGATCGCGATGATGTCGACGTCCGGGGCGATTCCGCTGTACGCGTCGGGCGCCGACGCCGGGACCGGGGGTGCCGGCGGTGGCTTCGGCGGGTCGAGCGGACGCGGGTTGACCGGGTTGTCGACCGCGATCACGTGCCCACCGCCGGAATGGCCGGGTATGGTCACCGTCCCGCCGCCGTGGCTGGCCGCCGGTGCCTGACCGGGCCCGGCTTGGGGTCCCCCGGGCGGCGCGCCCGGACTGGCCGGACCCGCCGGTGCGGGCGGACCAGCCGGCGCGGCCGGCGGCGCCCCGAACGGCCCCTGCGGAGGTGCCTCCGAAGGGGGCGGCGCGGGCACCATCGTCACGGTCTGGGGCAGCGGCGACAGGGTCACCGTCTGCGGCGGCGGCGCTTTCGGGGGCGGCTCCGTGGTGGGTATGGTGACCGGCTTGCGGGGCGCCGCGGGCGGCGTCGCCGCGCCGTTGGCCGGGGCCGCACCGATCATCGACGCGACGATGGTGCCGTGCGCGTCGCAGTCCGACAGCCCGTCGCCCGACATGATGTAGTCGCCGCCCGGGATGAGGTGCGGAAAGCGGGGGTGCGGCGTCACACCGGTGTCGATGACGGCGACCTTCTGCCCCGCGCCGCGGCCGAACTGCCAGGCCTCCTGGAGATTCAGCATGTCCATGTACTTGGGCTGCAGCCGGAAGTCGCTGCCCGGCAGCACGCCGACCTCGGTGCAATAGGAGTTCTGCTTCATCGGCGCCGGCGGCCCGGGCGGGCCGTCGGGCGGCACCGCCGCCGGGTCAACCGTCGGCGGCGATACCGCGTACGCGGGAGGCAGACCGGCTAATGCACCTGAGGTGAGCAGGAGTGCGGCGACGGTCGCGCGGGGTGCGCGACCGCGCCACACCTTGCTGCTAGCGATAACGGATCGCCGCATAGACATTCATCAGCCACAATGCCAACGGGAAGATCGGCATCAGGCACAGGTACTCGATGTATTCCACGAACTTGCGGAACAGCGGGCTGTAGATGGTGTTGGGCACCACAGCCGCGGCCGTCATGCCCGCCGCCGGCAGCAGGACCAGGATCGCCACGCTGATCGACACCGCCAGCGGAGACTGCAACCCCAGCGCGTAGCGAATCACGATCGCCGCGACGATGAGGACCGACGTCGCGGCCAGGCTGATCGCCTGCCAGCGGTCCACGTACGAGCGGCCGCGCAGCATCAGGAAGCCGGCGGCGAAGCCGGCCAGAATGAGCGGCAGCCACCGCTGGAAGGTGTGCGGGTCCGCCAGCGCGGTCAGCGACACGATCATCAGCACCCCGAGCCCAAGCAGCAGGCCGGAGAGGAACGAGCGGGCGCGCTCGGCCTGCAGCACCACGTCGCGAACCGACGCAGGACCCTCCAGGACCGGAGCGCCGCCGTCGGCGCGCACCACGGTGGTCGGCAGGTCCGGTCGCGCCTCGAACACCCACCGGCTGGTCGCCGACGGGAACACGGGCAGCCGGATGCCGGCCAACCGGCGGGACAGCGCCGGCGCGGACTGGTAGCCCAGCACGCAGACCAGCACCACGCAGGCGAAGTTGGTCACCGCGCTGGTGTTCGCCACCATCCGCGCCAGGCTGGCGATCGCCGCCACGGCGCTGATGGTCACGATCGCCGTATATATGGCCAGTCGGCGACCGGTGAAGCGCAGGATGAGCGACGCCCCAATCGCGAGCACGCCGAAGCCCAGCACCGCTTGCGGCGAGCCGACGCCGCCTGGCGGGGACGACGCCGCGGCCACCGTGAGCGGCGCGAGGCCGCTCAGCAGCATGATGTCGGCGATCAGCCGGTCCGAGTCGGTCTTCGCCCGCATCGCCAGCATGATGGCCACCGACAACGCAATCGCGGCGATGATCGACGAGTAGACCGTGGGCAGCCAGGAGTTGTGGTGCCAACGCCACCAGCCGAGCAGACCCGACGCCGCGGTCACGCCGATCGCGACCATCGACGCGCCGACCTGCACCGCGACGACCGGGTCGATGGCGGCGAACCGCTTGCTCAGGTTTGCCGAGACCGCCGTGGAGATGTGCTCGATGACCTGCGAGCGGTGCTCGGTGTCCGGCAGGAACCGGATCCACAGCCGGTCGCCGTCGTAGATGTCCTGCTCGGTCAGCGACTGCGTGGCCCGCAGCGGCGTGCCGTCGACGAGGCACAGCGCCCACCTGCCGCGGCCGGTGGCCTCCAGCGGGGTCTCGCCGAGCTCGCGCAGCCGGCTGTTGACGACCTTCAACAGCGGGTCGGTCATCACCGAGACCGGGGCGTTGGCGTCGAGCAGGACGCCGATCTGGACACCCTCGCCGGCCATGACGCCGACGACGACCGCCCGAGGCTGGGCGATGCCCTCGATTTCTGCCTGTAAGGCGTCAGCTACTCCGGCCGATGTCATCGCCCAGCACCCCCTGTCGTTTTGAATGTGTAACCCCGTGTCGCCGAGGCGCCGCGGCCCCCTGAGAGGTACAGCTCGACCAATTCGGATTTCATCTGCCTCGCCTTGAGTTAAGGGTCGTGGTGACACTGCTTTGAAGATTTGCTGATGATTCTAGAGAAGTATGCCGTCTTCGCATCCCGACCGCATGTTGTCTGCAAAAGCGTTGGTGAAGTTTATGTTTCACACGTATGTCAGACCCTGCTGTGCGTTTTCCACTCGCCGTAGGGCAGCGTGTCCAGCACGGTCTTGACGCCCACCTGCACCAGTTGGGGCGTCGCCGGGCAGATTGCCAGCCACGCCTCCCCCGAACCCGCCGTGCGCGCTTGCTGGTACAGCGCGATGCGGCCGCCCGAACCGTCCTTCAGCGACAGGACCGAGGCGCTCGGGCCCTTGGCGTCATCCCGATACTGGCGCGCGTACACCGCAACCTCGGCCGCGGGGTCCGACAGCGCCTGACCGAGGGCGGCAACCGTCGCGGCGCTGATGCCCATCCGTCGCAGATCGCCCCCGGAGAAGACATTGAAGCCGGATTCCTGCCAGGACTTGGTCGCCTCCAGCATTTCCTCCAGCGGCACGTTGACCGCGTTGATCGCCGCGGGCTCCGCGTGGTGAATCGACTCCAGACCGTCGATCACCAGCGACGCGATTGAGGCGCTGTCCGCGACGGCGACGTCGTCGACGGTGATGTCGCTGCCCACGCGGACCGCCGAGACCCAGTGCTGGCCGCGGCGGGCGAGCACCACGCGGAACTCGTTGTCGGGGATGTCGCGCGAGCCGGGGGGCTGGTTCTCGTCGTCGACGACTCCGTAGAGCAGCTTGCCCCGCGACAGCAGGGCGACAACCTCGAGATCGGGCGCGGCGAGGACCCGCATTCGAGCCGCGACCTGTTCTTGCACCTCGTCGCCGACCACGATGCCCTGCTCACGCATCACCGCCATTCCGGGGTGCTCGTTGAGCCAGTCGCTCGAGTCGGTCGACACGAACGGGCGGCATCGCAATTCAGGCGCGACGTGGCGAATGTCGAGCAGCGCCTGAAGCATCCAGAAGCCGTCGACGTTGACGGTGATGTCGGTGCGGGTGCTCTGTTGGTCCATCGATAGCCTCAGAAGTGGTCGAAGTTACGGAAACCGCAGGACGCGGCAGCACACCTATTATGTGGTGTGCTGCCGCGCCTGAAGTTGCGAGCTAGGCCCAGCTGGAGCCGACGGCGCTGTCCGTGCTGGACATGTTGCTGCCGGCCGACTGCACCTTCTGGCCATGAGCGTTGGCCTGCTCGTAGATCACCTGGAAGTTGCGACCCAACTGGGTGATGAACTCCTGGCAGGCCACCGAACCGGCGCCACCCCAGAAGTCACCAGCGGCCAGCACATCGCGAACGATGGCCTGGTGCTCGGCTTCCAACGACGCGGCCTGGGCGCGAATCGTCGCACCATGGGCGTCCACATCGCCAAACTGGTAATTGATTGTCATATCGGTGTTCTCCTAACGTCTCAAAGGGTACGCAACCTGCGCTTTTCGCGCTAGCTGCCGAGGATTTGCTGCGAGGCCTGCTCTTGCTGCTCGTAGTTGTTCGCGTCGCGGATCAGCCCGTCGCGCACACCGTGCAGCATGTTCACGATGTTGCGGAACGCCTGATTCATCTGACCCATGGTGTCGTAGGAGGTCGCCTGCGCCTGGCCACTCCAGCCGGCACCGGCGATGTTCATCGACGACGCCCACATCTTGCGGGCCTCGTCCTCAACGGTCTGCGCGTGGACCTCAAACCGGCCCGCCATCGCCCGCATCTCATGCGGGTCAGTCATAAAACGTGTTGCCATGTTGGCTTTCTCCTTAATACTGAGTGACTTGTTTTCAGTTGTGAGTAACGCTGGCTCAACGGTTACGCGTCAGCGCACCGCGGAGCCACATGCAGAAAGACTTCCCCCCATACCGTCGACCGGGGCACGTCCGGCGTGCGGACGTGCAACCCCAGCCACGGCGATTGAAAACTCGGATCCCGGGGCCTCGACCCAGCAGTCAGACCCGACATTCGAAGAACCGCTGAACCTGGTCAGCCGGCGGCCGCTGCGTTGGCGGCTTCGGTCGCGGCGTACGAGCCAGAGCTGATCCCCAGCGTGCTGACGAACTGCTCGTGAATCGCGGCGGCCTGAGCGCTGACGGCCTGGTACATCTGCGCGTGGGCGGCGAACTGGGCCGCGGTCAGCGCCGACACCTCGTCGGCCGCGGCCGGCACTACCCCGGTCGTGGGCGCGGCCGCGGCCGCATTCTGGGCGCTCAGCGCCGAGCCGATCCCCTGCAGGCTCCCGGCCGCCGCAGCCAGAGCCTCCGGCTGAGTGGTCACGAACGACATGCTTTTCCCTCCTAGATTGCCTCCCGCACTGCTCTGTGCAAGAGAGTAGATGACAACATCCGCTTCAAGCTGAGTCCGAGACCACCTGTTCGCAATTGTTCACTGGATGGCACGGCGAATTCACTTTTAGTAACGACACAGTAACAGCGCCCGGCCCCTACCGCTGGCGTTCACAGGACCGTCACAGCAAACCGTCAAGATGAACCCCTACGGGTCGCCGTTGAAGGCCCGTTGGCCAGCACGTATGGAGCTTAGCACCGATGCGGCCAAATCGCGCCGGAGCAAATGCCGTTCCCGGGCCGACGAAGAGGGCCGCTCCGGACCCGTGTCGCCCCGTTCGCCGGTCCACGAGCTAACCCGCCGCGGGCGGGCGGGCCATCACCGTCGGCCGGAATCCGTACCGGGGGCCCGCTCCGCTTCCGCCCGTGCCCGCCCCGGCCAGGGGCATGCCGCCCAGCAGGTTTCCGGGCGCCGCGTCGGGCGCCTCCCGGACGTTGCTCACCGGGATGGCTGTCGCGTGGCTGGGCGTCGTGACCGGCCCGGACCAGGAGGCAGGCACGGAGAGCTTCCCGATCGAGGCGGCGCTGCCAAGATGCGCCGCCACCGGCGGGGCGCCGCCGCCGAGCAGCCCGCCGAGCCCGGGCAGGCCCTTGGGGACGGCGGCCGCGGCGGCCGGCGCCGCGCCGCCGATCGCCCCGACGGTCTTGGCGGTCTGCGTCATCGAGTTGGCCATACCGATGCTGAAGTACGGCAAACCCTCGGTGTTGTACAGGACGCCCGCGTACGGCGACCACGCCGACATGAATGCCGAAAGGCTTCCGCCCGGGAACGACGGTGTCCCGAACAAGACCTGCCACACCGAGGACAACGGGCCGGTGCCTGACGCCAGATACC
This sequence comes from Mycobacterium sp. NGS69, assembly GCF_059812165.1. NCBI lineage: Bacteria > Bacillati > Actinomycetota > Actinomycetes > Mycobacteriales > Mycobacteriaceae > Mycobacterium > Mycobacterium sp. NGS69. Next base: position 45,310 of record NZ_JCALCD010000007.1, on the reverse strand, counting down.
ACCATTCCTGTTGGAGTGGCGTGTAGAACGGCGCCGCCAGGCTCGCCAGTTGCGCGGTGATCTGGCTGATGGCGGCGTTGATCTGGTTCTGTATCGAGCCGACCGACGTCGTCGCGGCGGCGGTCGTCGCGGCCGCCTGGGTGGTCGAAGCGGCGGGATTGGCGATGGCGGGTGCGGCGGTGAACGGGGTGACGTTCGACGCCGTCGCCGAGTTGCCGGCGTAGCCGTACATCGTCGCGGCGTCCTGGGCCCAGAACTCGGCGTACTGGGCTTCCAGCTGCGCGATGATCCCGGTGTTCTGCCCCAGCACGTTGGTCGAGACCGCCTGCGCCCACTCGGCACGGTTGGCCGCGATCAACGGCGGGGGAACGATCGCGGCGAACGCGGCCTCGTAGGCGGCGGCGGCCGCGCTGGCCTGCGTGGCGGCCTGCTCGGCCTGTGCGGCGGTCGTGCTCATCCAGTCCACATACGGTTGCACCGCCGCGGCCATGGACGCCGAGGCCGGCCCCAGCCACTCCTCGCCGGCCAGCTGCGTCACCACGTTCTCATAGCCCAGGGCGGCCGCGGTGAGCTCGGCGGCCAGGGAGTTCCAGGCCGAGGCCGCGGTCACGAGCGGTGTCGAGCCCACACCGGTGTACAGGCGCGCCGAGTTGACCTCCGGCGGTAACGCACCGAAATCGATTGCCATGTCCTGACTCCTTCATCAGTCGCGGCCACGGTGGCCGCTCTATACAGCTGGTTATCCGGCGGATGGCGGGCGTGCGAGCACGCTGCGCTTGAATCCGTATTCGCGGGGCGGCCAGGCCGAGCCCGAGCGGCGGCTGCCGCTGCCCATCGGCATGCCGCGCAGCAGCCCGTTGCCCGCACCCTGCGGGTCGGTGGCGTAGTCGACGGCGACCGCCTGGGCGGCCGATTCCTCGACCGCGCCGGGAGAGCCGGCCCAACCCTGCGGCACGGACAACCCCCCGATCTTGGTCGCCGAGGACAGATTCGCCGCGATCCCGCCATGGCCGACGGCACCGCTGCCCACGGCGCCCAGGTGCAGGCCGGCGAATTGCGGCGTCGCGTACCAGGCGCCTTGCGCCCCGGCCGTCGTCCCACCGGGGCCGAAGGTGATCTGCTGCGCGATGGAGCCGAAGAAGCTCATCAGCCCGGTGGAGAAGTAGGCGAGACCCACGGTGGTGCGTGACAACGCGGTTCGGTTCGACACGTTGAGTGCGACGACCTGCTGCACGATCCACCAGTTGTACGGATTCAGCTGCGAGGCCAGCGCCCCGGCCGAAAGCTGTTGCAGCGCTTGGTTGATCGACGTGAAGACGGACGTGATGGAAACCGCGTCGGGGGTCAGCGCGAGCGCCGGGGCGCCGTTGCCCGCCGGCGTGGCGATGGCCTGGCTGACCGCGGCCGCCTGGGCGGCCAACCCGCCTTGGTCGGTGGCCTGTGCCGGCTCGCCGAACGGGGTCAACTGCGTCGCGACTGCCGAGGCGGCCGCGTAGCCGTACATCGCCGTGGCGTCCTGGGCCCACATCTCGGCGTACTGCGCCTCGGTGGCCGCGATGGCCGGAAAGTTCTGTCCGAAGAAATTGGTCGCGACCAGAGTCGCCAACAACACCCGGTTCGCCGCGATCAGCGGTGGCGGCACCGTCAGCGTGAACGCGGTTTCGAATGCGGCGGCGGCGGCCCTGGCCTGGTTCGCGGCCTCCTCGGCGAGCTCCGCCGCGGAGCCGAGCCACGTTATGTAGGGCGCCGCGGCGGCCACCATGGCCCGCGACGCCGGGCCCAGCCACGGCGAGCCGGTCAGCTCGGTGACGATCGACGAGTAGCCGGTGGCCGCCAGACTCAACTCGGCGGCCAGCCCGTCCCAGGCCGAAGCAGCGGCCATCATCGAGCCGGAGCCCGGGCCGGCATACATCCGGGCCGAGTTGATCTCTGGCGGTAGCGCGCCGAAGTCCAACACCTATGAACCGCCGGGCCGAAACGACATGTTTTCTCCGCAAGTTCTGGCAGCTGTTCGCTTGAGTGGAGGCTAAGGCCGGCAATCCCCGCCCGGAGCCGAGCGAGGTGGCCGGGCTCATGGAGCGACGCCGGATCGCCCGATGGTCCGGGATCGACGCGGGCCTCGGTAGGTGAGCGGCGGACGCGCGAAGGCACCGTCCGCTAGCTGCGAAAATGTGGCGACAATGCGCCGAACCCGCTTCCGGCGCGCACGCGAAGCCGGCCCGGTTGCGGGGAGATCGGTGAGACGAAAGCGGCCGGCCCGGGTAAAAATCCGGCCGCAGATAAAGCCGCCGAATCGGGCGTCAACCGGGCGGCGGGCCCGCCGCGATCTGGGCGCGCTCGCGCGTCGATCGGTCGGGTTTTACCCCAAAACGCCGTCGTGGGCGCAGGCAATTGTGCCCGCGCCCACGACGCCAGTTGTGCTGGAAAGCCGGCTACCCGCCCAGGGGTGGCCGGGCCATGACGGTGGGACGGAACCCGTACCGCGGACCGGCGCCGTTGGCGGCACCGGAGCCCACGCCCGCCAGCGGCATGCCACCGAGCAGGTTTCCGGGTCCCCCGGCCGCCTCCGGCGCAGCGCTGATGCTGCTGACCGGAATGGCATGGGCCGCGGCCGCCGTCGGGGCAGTGGCGCCCGTCCACGAGACCGGCACCGAAAGCTTGCCGATCGACGTCGCGCTGCCCAGGTGCGCCGCCGCGCCGGCGCCACCGCCGAGCAGGCCGCCCAGTCCGGGCAAGCCCTTCGGCACGGCGGCGGCCGCCGCCGCCGGGCCGGTGATGGCGCCCAGGGTCTTGGCCATCTGAACACCGAAGTTGCCCATACCGACGCTGAAGTACGGCAGACCCTCGGTGTTGTAGAAGAAGCTCGCGTAGTTCGAGTAGCCGCCCAGGAAGGTACCGATGTTCGACGGCAGCGTCGTCTGACCGCTGATCAGGAACCAGACTTCGCTGATCAACGGGTTGGAGTTGGAGAACTGCGAAACAAACGAGTTCGTTGTTGCCGGTGAGCCGAGCGCGCCCAGCGCCTGCTGAATCTGGGTGAGGTAACTCTGCAGGGTCTGCTGGATCGATGCCGCCGGTGCCGCGGACTGAGTGACGGCCGCAGCTGCCGGGTTGGCGACGGTCGGCGCGTTTTGGAACGGCGTCACCTTGGCCGCCGCCGCGGACTGATTGGCGTAGCTGTACAACGCCGAGGCGTTCTGCGCCCAGAACTCGGCGTACTGCGCCTCCAGCTGCGCGATGATCCCGTTGTTCTGACCCAGGATGTTCGTCGCCTGGGCCTGCGTCAGCGTGGTGCGGTTGATGGCGATGGCCGGCGGCGGCACCACCGAGGCCAGCACCGTCTCGTAGGCCGCCGCGGCTGACTGGGCCTGGGCGGCCGCTTCCTCGGCCTGACCGGCGGTCGTGGTCATCCACTGCACGTAGGGTTGCGCCGCCGCCGCCATCGACCCCGAGGCCGGCCCCAGCCATTCCTCGCCGGCCAGCTGGGTGACGATCTGGTCGTAGCCCATGGCGGCCGAGGTCAGCTCGGCGGCGATGCCGTTCCACGCGGAGGCGGCCGCCATCAGCGACGACGAACCCGGTCCGGAGTAGATCATCGCGGAACTGACCTCCGGAGGAAGTGCGCCAAGATCCATTGTCATGTCCTAACCCCCTAGCCGGCCGCGGCCGCGTTGGCCGCCTCGGTCGCCGCGTACGACCCGGAGCTGATGCCCAGGGTGCTGACGAACTGCTCGTGGATGGCCGCGGCCTGAGCGCTGACGGCCTGGTACATCTGGGCGTGCGCGGCGAACTGGGCCGCGGTCAGCGCCGACACCTCATCGGCCGCGGCGGGCACCACACCGGTCGTCGGGGCCGCCGCCGCGGCGTTCTGAGCGCTCAACGCCGAGCCGATACCCTGCAAACTGCCTGCCGCCGCCGCCAGCGCTTCGGGCTGCGTAGTCACAAACGACATCTGTTTTCCTCCTCAACTTTCAGGCTCGATGACCTTCAAGGAATGCTCTTCGCTGCTGAAGTTCACTTCAGACAGGGCTTGCTAGTGAGACTAATTTGGATCCCGTCGGGTCGCGCCTCCTTAGCGCCAACTGTTCATTGGTGGACAACTGTTGTTCATTCGCCGTCTCTCGATCATCCGGCCGACGGCGGGCGGGTCAGCACGCTGTAGCGGAAGCCGTATTTGGTGGTGTAGCCATAGCCGGCGCTGCGCCGTCCGACGGCGCCGGTCGGGATGCCGCGCAGCAGGGCGTTGCCCGGCACGGCGCTGCCACCCGCGTTGACGGGCGGCGTCTCTTCGGACACGGCGCTGACCAGCGTTGCCTGCGCCGCCGGGTTGGTCCAGTTCGCCGGGACCGACAGCCCCCCGATCCTGCCGGCCTCGCCCGCGCTCGCCGAGACGGCGCCGGCGGGGTGTGCGCCGCCCAGGCCTCCGATCCCGCCCAGGTGCAGGCCGGCGAACTGCGGTGTGGGAAACCAGGCACCACCGGCACCGGCCGTCGCACCACCGGGGCCGAAGGTGAGCTGCTGGCCGATCGACCAACCGAAGTTTCCGAGGCCAACCCCGAAGTACGCCTGGGCGAACTGCCTCGCCTCGTTGCCCAACGGGCTGACCCCGGAAGAGGGGAACGCCAACCCGTTGTTCCGGAGGCCGAACCAGTCGTTGGTCGCGGTCGGCAGCCCGTACTTGAGGAAGTCTTGCAGCTGCTGCTGCAACATCGAGAACGGCCAGTTCGTGAACGTGTAACCCGACAGCTGCTGCAGCGCCAGTTGCTGCAGTGCCTGCGGGATCGCCGCGATCTGATCGACCACGCTGGCGGCCGGCTGAGCGGTGGCCTGCGCGACGGCGGCGCCCTGGTTGGCCGCGGCTGTCGGGGTGCTGGTGTTGGGCGGCTCCGTATACGGGGTCAGCACGGTGGCGGCCGCCGACGAGGCGGCGTAGCCGTACATGGCGGCGGCGTCCTGGGCCCACATCTCCATGTACTGGGCCTCGGTGGCCATGATCGCGGGCGTGTTCTGCCCGAAGAAGTTGGTGGCGACCAGCGTTGCCAACAGCACCCGGTTGGCCACGATCACCGGCGGCGGCACCGTCAGCGCGAAAGCCTCCTCGAAGGCGCCCGCGGCCGCGCGGGCCTGGCTGGCGCTGTCCTCGGCCAGACCGGCGGCCGAGCTGAGCCAGCTCACGTAGGGCACCACCGCGTTGACCATCGCCGTCGACGACGGCCCGACCCAGGGAGCGCTGATCAGATCGTTGATCACCGAGTCGTAACCAGAAGCAGCCGTGCTCAGCTCCGCCGCCAGCTCGTCCCACGCCGTCGCGGCGACCATTATCGACTCGGCCCCCGGGCCCGCATACATCCGACCGGAATTGATTTCGGGCGGTAACGCTCCGAAGTCGAACACCGTGTCCTCCTCAGTTGGCCATGATCGCGGCGGCGATCATCGCGGTCAGGTACAACCCGTGGTGGGCGCGGTCACGACTTTGTTGACCAGCAAACCCGTTCGACGGGATAGTCCACGCACTGCGACGCGCGTTCCCACTGCCCGGATAGGTGCTCCGCCACCAGGATTGCCTGGTTTTCCGGTCAGGAATGACATGCCCAATCCGCCTCGACTAACCCGCTGTCAGCAACCGAGCGACAGCTCTTTGGTGCCCGAACTGTCGCTCGCGAACGACATTAGCTGGTCGCACCTGGCGCGCCGACCGACGATGCCAACTGTTCATTCCCAGCCAACCAATGTTCATTCCCGGCCAGCCGCGGTTCACCAGAGACAACCGAATGTTCATCTTTCGTTTGTCTAGCGGTGGGCCTTGCCGGGCCCTAGTCCTCTTCGAGGATCAGCGCCATTTCCGGGCAGGAGGCCACGCCGTCGCGGGTCACCTCTTCGTCCTCAGGCCTCACCTCGTGTTCCTCGAGGATCGAATAACCCGATTCGTCGATGGGAAACAGCTTTGGGTCCACGGCATAGCACTGGGCATGGCCCACGCATTTGGACGTTTCGAGACGAACCTTCACGAGGTTTCCTTCTTCGTTTCCTTCGGCGGCTTTGGCGAAAACCCGGAACGGACGATCGATACGTAGATTAGCCGCTCGATAAAGTCTAGGAGACGGTCGCCGATCGGCGCCGACACGATTGGTGCCCCCCTACCCCGCGTGCGATATTGGGGTGCCATCGACAAGCGGCGGGGTCCGCGGCGGCACACCACCAAAATCCAACGGACAAGCGGAGATCAGAGCGCATGAGCACTCTCGGCGAAGGCCAGCCGGGCACCTTCCACCTGCCGCGGCTGGAGTACACCAAGCTGCCGATGTCCGCCGACCGCGGGGTCGGATGGAAGACCCTGCGCGACGCCGGGCCGGTGGTGTTCATGAACGGCCACTACTACCTGACGCGGCGCGAAGACGTGCTCGCCGCGCTGCGCAATCCCAAGGTCTTCTCGTCGCGGCTGGCGCTGCAGCCGCCGGGCAGCCCGCTGCCGGTGGTGCCGCTGGCGTTCGACCCGCCGGAGCACACCCGCTACCGCAAGATCCTGCAGCCGTACTTCAGCCCGCAGGGGCTGGCCGCGTCGCGGCCGGTGCTGCAGCGCCACGCCGCCGAGATGATCGCGGCGCTGGCCGAACAAGGAAAGTGCGACGCGATGGCGGATTTCGCGCGGCTGTATCCCTATCAAGTCTTCCTCGATCTCTACGGTCTGCCGGTCGAGGATCGGGACCGCATCATCGATTGGAAGGACTCCGTCATCGGGGAAAGGCCCTACATGACGCAGGAGGACCACGAAAAGGCGCGGCTACTGCTGGCCTATCTCACCGACGCGATCCAAAAGCGCAGGGAGCACCCAGGTTCGGACATGTTGTCCCGGATCATGACCGGCGAGGGCAACTTCAGCGACCTCGAGCTGCTGGGCATGAGCCACCTGCTGATCCTCGCCGGCCTGGACACGGTGACCGCGTCCATCGGGTTTTCGCTGTACCAACTGGCGCGCAGGCCGGAGCTGCGCGCCACGCTGCGCGACAATCCCCGGCAGATCAGGGTTTTCATCGAGGAGATCGTGCGGCTGGAGCCGTCGGCGCCGGTGGCCCCCCGGGTCACGACGGAGATCGTCAACGTGGGTGGCATGATGCTGCCCGCGGGCACGCCGGTGCGGCTGTGCATGGCCGCGGTGAACCGCGATGGCAGCGACGCGATGTCCACCGACGAGTTGTTCCTGGACGGCAAGGTTCACCGGCACTGGGGATTCGGCGGCGGGCCGCACCGCTGCCTGGGCTCGCACCTGGCGCGCATCGAGCTGACCATCATCGTCGCGGAATGGCTGAAACAGATCCCCGACTTCGACCTGCCCGAGGATTACCAACCGGAGATCAAGTTCCCGTCAAAGACCTTCGCGCTCAAGACATTACCGCTGAGCTGGGGCTGAATCCCAGCCCCAGCTCAGCGGTAGCGGTGTCTACTTGCGAAACTCGGTGGCGGCCACCTGGACGAACACGCCGGTGTCCTCGGCCATCAGCAGGCCACGGCCGCGGGGCAGCGGGCCGCCCTTCATCTTGCCGCGGATGAAGCCCTCGTCGGGGTCGGCGTCCATCACCAGCAGCGGCGCGTTGGCCTGGTGCAATGCCCGCAGCATCGGGTCGCTGCCCGCCGACGACCAACCACCGAACGTGCGGGTGACGATCACGTGCAGGCCCACATCGGCGGCCCGGGTCACCCAGGCCGCGGCCTTGTGCAGTGGCGAGTCGAAACCGGCCGGCATCTGCTGGATGTCGTCGACGATGAGGAAGATCTCCGGGCCGCTCCACCAGGAGTGCGACAACAGCTCCTCCGCCGACAGGCCCGGTGGTGGTTCGCGGCTGGCCAGCAGGGCGGACATGTCGTTCATCATCGCCTGCACGCCGTCCAGGTTGTACGCGAACTTCTCCACGTACTCCGAGCCCAGCACCGTCAAGAGCTGACGGCGCGGGTCGACCAGCCACACCTGGGCGGAGGGCCGCCCGGCCGGTGGCGGCGGCGCGCTGCTGGCGCCGGGCGCATAGAGCCGCCCGATCTCCGACATGATCGTCGCCAGCGTCGTGGTGCGACCACATTCGCGTCGGCCCGTCACCATCAGGTGCGCGTTCTCGGCGAAGTTCAGATACACCGGCGCCAGGTCCAATTCCGATATGGCCCAGACGATTCCGCCGGCACCGACCCCCTGGCGGGTGTCGCGGGCGGCGAGTTCGCGCACCTGCTCGACGCCGAAGCGCGCGGGCAGGCGGCGGATCGGCGGGGCCTGGCCGCTCGCGAGGCGGCCGACCGCCTCGACGATGCTGTCCGACGCGAACACGTTGTCGGGCGTGTTGGCCAGCGCGGGCCGCGCCACCAGCGTGTGCAGACCGGCCTGCGGGTCGGCGTCCAGTCGGACGTAGTTGACCGCGACCATGCCCCGTCCCGGCTTGACCGGAACTTCCTTGGCGAACCGGGAACGCACCAGCTTCGCGTCCTCGACCGCGGCCAACCGCAACTCGACGCGGGAACCGAACCCGCTACGTACCGGCGGCCGCAGCTCCGACTCGCGGTCCGCGGTGACGATCACGTGCACACCGAACGAGGGTCCCTGGTTGATGATCAGGTTCACCTGCTCGATCAGCACCTCGTTTTCCTCGGCCAGCGCCCGGTAGTTATCGATCACCAGGAAGACGTCGCCGAACCCGTCGTTGGGCACCGGCCCGGCCTCGCCGCCGAACTTGCGGCGCCGGAACACGTCCATCGAGGCGATCCCGTATTCGAGGAAGCTGCGCTTGCGCTCGCGAACCAGCGCCAACAGCTCGGCCACCGTGCGGCGCACGCCGTACGGATCGGTGGGGCCGGCCACCTCACCCACGTGGGGCAGGCGGGCCACCGTGGTCAGCGCGGTGCCGCTGTAGGCCAGGCAGTAGAACTGGACCTGCTCGGGCGTGTGGGTCAGCGCCGCCGAGCAGATCAGCGTCTGCAGCGCCGTCGTCTTACCCGAACCGCCGGCCCCCAGGATCAGCACGTTGGCGCCGGGCCCGGAGGTATCGACCGTCCACGGCGGCTGGTCGTGCTTGAAGGGCCGGTCGATGATCCCGATCGGGAACACCAGGTTCTGCTCCGTGCCGTAGTCCTGCTGCCACTGGCGGCCGATGAACCGGTTGACGAGCTCGTCGATGGCGACGGGTGCGTTGAGCGGCGGCTGCCACAACCGGTACGGCTCGAAGTCGATCCTGCGCAGCTGATCGATGATCACCGTGCCGACCTTGGGCGTCCTGACGCCCTCTTCCTCGCCCTCGGCTTCGGCCACCTCGGCCGGCAGGTCGCCGTTCGAGCCGTTCGAGTGGACCGAGTCGATGGTCGGTCCCCCGACGCTCACCTCGAGCGGGGTGAACGAGTTGGTGAACAGTTGGGGGCGAACGTAGTCGATGCTGTGCACCAGCATCGGCGTCTCGTCGCCGTCGACCGTGATCCCGCGCGAGATGTAGTCCCGCCACAGGAACTCGGCCTGGAACCGGACGATGTCCTCGAGGCTTCGGCGGAAGTAACCCAGACCTGCCTGGGCCGGCAGGTTCACCGCGTTGGGCACACCGGCCGCCTGCGCCGCGCCGGCGGTGCGTGCCTTCAGCACCAACCGATAACCCATGTTCTCCATGAGCTTTTCGGCCCGGCTCTCGATCGTCTGGGACGCCATCATCAGGTGGATCCAGTAGGCGCGGCCCTGGCGGCCGATCGAGTCCAGCACGTCGACCGCGGTCGGCATGATGCGGAACCACTCGTAGAACTCGTCGATGACGACCACCAGCATCGGCAGCGGCGGCATGTCCTGGCCGCGGGCCCGCATCCGGGAGCGCACGCTGTTGTATTCCTTGGCGTCGTCGACCCCGGCGCTGTCGCAGATCGCCTTGCGGCGCGCGATCTCGCCCCACAGCGCGTCCAGGAAGCGCTCCATCAGGGCCTGGTCCTCTTCCAGGTCGGTGATGATGCGCGACACGTGCGGCACCCCGGCGAACGGCTTGACCGCCGAACCACCCTTGAGGTCGGCCAGCACGAACTGCAGCTCCTCCGGCGGGTGGCCGAGCATCAGCGACTCGATCACGGTTCGCACCAGCGTCGACTTACCCGAACCGGTCGTACCGGACATGACCCCGTGCGGGCCGTCGCCGCCTTCGTCCAGCGACTTCATGTCCAAGAACAGCAATTCGCCGTTGTCGGAACGGTTGCCGAACGGGGCGCGCAGCCGGGACCGGCCCATCGCGTCGGTGCGGGCGCCCCACAGCGCGTCGAAGTCGATGTCGGCAGGGTCGTCGATCCCGTAGTAGGCCATGATGTCCCGGGCGCCGATGTGGGCCACCCGCTGACCGATCTCTTCGTACGCCTCGGCCAGCCGCCAGCGCGCCAGCTTCTGGGCGAACTCCTCGGACTCCTCGATGCTGAGGTGGTCGGTGAGCGCGAAGAACCACGGCTTCTCGTCGATGACCATCCAGGTGTCGCGGTCGCGCGGCAGGGCCTCGATCACGCCCCGCTCGTCGAACCGCAGCGTCCGCTCGGGCACGGCCGCCCACATCGACGAGCCGGTCAGGTCGAAGAACGTCACGCCGTCGATGCCCTCGGCGCTGATCACGAACTCCCACTGCGGGTCCGCGACGTCGGCGATGATCACCGTGTGCGGCGTCGGGGTCTGCGCCGACGAGCTGGCGTGCCGGGGCGTGAAAGAGCCACGGCCGGCGAACAATTCGGCCTGCTCCGCGGCGAACTCCCGCACCGAGCTGTAGACCATCCGCGCGTTGCCCGCCGCGTCATGGCGCCGCGAGTCACCGAAGTGTGGCAGCCACTTCACCCAATCCCATTGCTCCAGGTCCGAACTGACGACGACCATCTGGACGTGGTCGGGGCCGTGCGAGAACGCCAGCTGGCACACGATCGCCCGCATCAGGCCCAGCACCTGCTCGCGTTCCCCGATCAGCGAGTACCAGGGTTCGACCAGCAGGGAGATCATCTTCGGCAGGTTGTAGACGACGCTCTGGTAGCGGCCGAATTCCTGCAGCGCCTTACCGGTCACCGGCTCGAGCTCGATGTCGGTCGGCATGTTCTGGGGCTCACCCCAGGTCACCTCGGGACGCGTCATGCCCACGCCGACCCGGACGACACCGAAGTTGAGGTCCTTGCCGTCCGGCTTGCGCTCCCACATCCGCGACGAGCCCACCGCGGCGGGCAGCGTGTCGGGCGCCGGGTGGAACCAGCGGTAGTTGGCGTCCATGCTGTCGGCCGACTCGTGGGCGGTCTCGCGCAGCATGTCGAGCATCAGCATGAACTGGGCGCGCATCGCGTCCAGCTTCGGCCGGCTCATCTGCTGCTGGCCGCCGAACCGGCCGCCGAACATCATCATCGCCATGCCGCCGATCATGAAGATCGGGAAGATCGCGCCGACGCCGCCGAACACGTGCGAGCCGCTGGCGAAGGTCATGGCAATCATGCCGCCCAGCAGGCCGATCACCACGACGCCGACCACCACGATCCACCAGGGCTTGCCCTCCGGCGGGGGAATGCTCAGCGGGGTCGGTAGGACGATGTTCTCCGGCTTGATGACCGGCGGCTTTTCCGGTGTCGGGCGCGCGAATCCACGTTTCATCGGGGTACCACCAACTCTGCAGGGGACATGTCCATCGGTAAGGTGTCGTGCTCCACCAAGGCGTCCGCCCGGGAGAGCGTCGGGCCCTGTGGCAGCAGCCGCAGTGCCACCCACGGCGCCAGGCTCGGCGCGGTCTTGAGGCCGAGCGCCTCGCGGGCCTCGCGGGTGTCGTCCACCCCGAACCGCGCGCCGGCGTCGGTCAGCCACCACAGCGATTCGGTGGTCTTGGCACCCGGGTCGTTGCCGGTGACGGCGACGAAGTTGGCGTGGTCGGGACCGAAGTACACCTGGTCGGCTTCGCGGCCGGTCGTGTCGGCCTTCACCAATGACACGACCTTGCTCATCTCCTTGGACGCGACGGGAATGGTCGACCCGGACACCACCTGGATGCGGGCCCGGTTCTCACCGGAGGTCTTCTGCCACCACCAGCAAGTCGCGGGGTTCTCCCGCATGTCCATCACGTTCAGCGGGTTGTCGGGATACGACGACAGATCCAGCTTGTTGACCACCGGCATCTTCGCCAGGGCCGACGGTTCCACCGTCACCGGCTTGTTGTTGCCGGGGCCGCCGGCGTTCTGCAGGATCTGCGCCACCAACGGCGGCAGCGTCTGCACGCCGTCGGCCAGCACCAGCGAATACTGTTGCGGCCCACTGATTTGCGGGGTGACGATCACCGTCCCCACCGGGCCGGGCGCGCTGGCGAACGTCGCCGGGGTGCCCGCGTTGGGTATCTCCGGCACGGTCAGCTCGGGCCCCACCGGCAGCGCGTCGTACAGGGCGCGGCTCATCGGCTTGGCCATGCTGACCTGCTCCGGGGTCAAGCCCAGCGGCAGCAGCACCGAGCGGTTCATCGCGTCGATCTTCGACCGCCGGCCCTGCCGGACCACCCACGCGTCGTCGCCGTAGCGGAGCACCACGGCGTCCGAGCCGTTCAGGACCTGCCGGTGGCCGCTGAGGTCCGGGGTCCCGTCGATCACCGTCACGGTCACCCCGGACGGCGCCCCGACCCCGGTCGAGCCGGCCACCGTGTCGCACACCAGCCATGACGACGCGGTCGGTGTCTTGGGGGCGAAGTTCGACGGCGCACCCGGGATGCCGACCAGGGGCCCGCGCGGCAGGTTCGCGATCTGGCTCCCCCGAACCAGGTGCGGATTGTCGGGCCGCCCGGTGATCAGCCGCGCCGACGCCAGGTTCAGCGCCGGGTACAACTTGTCACCGACGCGGACGTAGAGGGCGCCGGAGTCGCGGTCGGCGATGATCGGCGACTCGTTGATCTGGCCGGACGGGCTGATGAACGACCACAACAACGCGCCCAGGCAGATCACCAGGCCGGCGGAGACCGAGGCCACCAGGGCCAGCGTCTGGCGCCGCCCGGGCTCGATCTCCATGCGGACCCGCCAGCGGGTCAGCGCCATCGAGGTTCGCCGAGCCAGGAACTGGTAGCCGGTCACCTGGGTCTTGGTCGACAACCCAAGGCCGTATCCCGTCCCGCGCTGCCCGCGACTTTCTTCCGCCACGCTAATTCACCATCCGGTCTGCTAGAACGCCTGGACATTGTCCATCGCGCGAATTACATCGACAACCGTAAGGGACCCGCACGGAGCTCGCCACGCGTTGCCGTGCACGTTCACTTGGATTCAATCTCGCCGCGTGGACGAATCCGGCCGCTTTCGGGTCGTGAGTGTCGCTAAGGGTGCCAGCAGCGGCGCTGACACTTTTGCTGTTCCCCACTCATCCCCCGGCTGGATTCCTCACGTCTTCACTGGGCATGTTAACCGGGGACGCCCGCTTAGTCCTGTCGAACGGCCAGCTTCGCCCGCCCGGCTCGGCGGTGAGGCGACCGAACCGCTTCTCAAGCAAGATGGGCGACATGACGGAGCTCGCGCCCTCGCTGGTCGAACTCGCCCGCCGCTTCGGCATCGCCACCGAGTACGACGACTGGACCGGCCGGCGCGTGCTCGTCGGAGAGCACACGCTGGTGGCCGTGCTCGCCGCGCTCGGGGTCGCCGCCGGCACCGAGCGGGAGCGCAACGCCGCCCTGACCGCGCAACGGCGGTCGCATTGGGAGCGCCGGATGCCGGCGACCATCGTCGGGCGCACGGGTGAGCAGATCCGGTTCTGGGTGCACGTGACGCACGGCGATCCCGCCGAGGTGTGGCTGCAGCTCGAGGACGGCACCGTGCGCGGCGGGGTGGCGCAGGTCGACAACTTCACCCAGCCGTTCGAGCTGGACGGGCGCTGGGTCGGTGAGGCCAGCTTCGTCCTGCCGGCTCACCTGCCGCTGGGCTACCACCGCGTGCACCTGCGCTCCGGGGCCTCCGAGACCAGCACCGCGCTGATCGTCACGCCGGACTGGCTCGGCCTGCCGGAGCGGCTGGGCGCCCGCCGTGCCTGGGGCCTGGCCGCGCAGCTCTACAGCGTGCGATCGCGGCAGTCGTGGGGCGTCGGCGACCTCACCGACCTCAGCGACCTCGCGGTGTGGTCGGCGTCGCGCCATGGCGCCGACTACGTGCTGGTCAATCCCCTGCACGCCGCCGCCCCGTCCGGGCCGTCGAGCCCGATGGAGCCGTCGCCGTACCTGCCCACGTCGCGGCGCTTCTTCAACCCGCTCTACCTGCGCGTCGAGGCGATCCCCGAATACGCCGACCTGACCAAGCGGGGCCGGGTGCGCCGGCTGCGCTCGGACGTCCAACAGCGGGCGGGCCACCTCGACGCCATCGACCGCGACGGCGCCTGGGCCGCCAAGCGCGCCGCGCTGCGGCTGCTGCACCGGGAGCCGCGTTCGGCCGGGCGTGAGCTGGCCTACGCCGCGTTCCGCGACCGCGAGGGAACCCCCCTGGACGCCTTCGCCGTCTATTGCGCGCTGGCCGAGGAATACGGCGACGACTGGCATCGCTGGCCGGAGTCGCTGCAGCACCCCGGCGCCGCCGGCGTCGCGGGGTTCGCGGAACGGAACGCGGACGCCGTCGACTTCCACCGCTGGCTGCAGTGGCAACTCGACGAGCAACTCGCCTCGGCGCAGTCCCAGGCGATCCGGGCCGGGATGGCGTTGGGCGTCATGCACGACCTGGCGGTCGGGGTGCACCCCAACGGCGCCGACACCTGGGCCCTGCAGGACGTGATGGCGCTGGGCGTGACGGCCGGAGCGCCGCCGGACGAGTTCAACCAACTCGGCCAGGACTGGTCGCAGCCGCCCTGGCGCCCGGACCGGCTGGACGAAGAGGAATACCGCCCCTTTCGGGCGCTGATCCGGGCCGTGCTGCGGCACGCCGGCGGCGTCCGCATCGACCACATCATCGGGTTGTTCCGGCTGTGGTGGATCCCGCGGGGCGCACCGCCGACCGAGGGCACCTACGTGCGCTACGACCACGAAGCGATGATCGGCATCGTCGCCCTGGAAGCCCACCGGGCCGGGGCGCTGGTCGTCGGCGAAGACCTCGGCACCGTCGAACCGTGGGTGCGCGACTACCTCTTATTACGCGGCGTGCTGGGCACCTCGATCCTGTGGTTCGAGTTGGATCGCGACGGAACCGGCGGGCCGCTGCCGGCCGAGCGCTGGCGCGAATACTGCCTGTCGTCGGTCACCACCCACGATCTGCCGCCGACGGCCGGTTACCTGGCCGGCGACCACGTGCGGCTGCGGGAGTCCCTCGGGTTATTGACCCGGCCGGTGGAGGTCGAGCTCGAATCCGACCGGGCCGAGCTGGCGGCCTGGATGGCCGAGCTGCGCCGGGTCGGGCTACTGGATGGCGGCCCAGCCGGTCAAGACGACCCGGAGCAGGTGATTCTCGCCCTGTACCGGTACCTGGGCCGGACGCCGTCGCGGCTGTTGGGGGTGGCGCTGACGGACGCGGTCGGTGACCGGCGGACCCAGAACCAGCCGGGCACCACCGACGAGTACCCCAACTGGCGGGTCCCGCTGACGGGCCCCGACGGCCGACCGGTGCTGCTTGAGGACGTTTTCACCGATCGCCGGGCGGCCGCGCTGGCAGAGGCCGTCCGAGAGGCGATCGCGCCGCCGGGATAACACCACCTGTTAACTTCTGGTGCCATGACGGCTTCGCTGAAATTCGGGGTTCTGGCGCCGGTCGCCGAGGGTGTCACCGCGGATCCGGAGTGGATGGCGAGCTTCGCGGGGCACCTGGAGCGGTGCGGGTTCGAATCGATCGTGGTCGTGGAGCACACCGTGCTGGCCACCCGCTACGACAGCGTCTACCCGTACGACAGCTCGGGGCGGGTCGGGCTGGCCGCCGACTGCCCCATTCCCGACCCGCTCGACCTGCTGGCGTTCTTGGCCGGGCACACCAGCCGGCTGCGGCTGGCCACCGGGGTGCTGGTGCTGCCCAACCACCATCCGGTGGTGCTGGCCAAACGGGCGGCGACGGTCGATGCGCTCTCGGGCGGACGGCTGCGGCTGTGCGTGGGAGTGGGCTGGCTCCGGGAAGAGGTCGAGGCGTGCGGCGCGGAATTCGACAGCCGGGGCAGGCGGGCCGACGAGCAGCTGGCCGTGTTGCGGGCGCTGTGGGCGGACACCCCGCAGGGGGTGTCGCACCACGGCGAGTTCTTCGACTTCGACGACGTCACGTGCTATCCCAAACCCGTTGCCGGCGAACGGCTTCCGATCTACATCGGCGGGCACAGCAAAGCGGCGGCCCGCCGGGCCGGGCGGTTGGGCGACGGCCTGCAGCCGCTCGGGGTGGCCGGCGCGGAACTCGCGTCGCTGATCGCGCTGATGCGCGACGAGGCGTCGGCGGCGGGCCGCGACCCGGCGGCGCTGGAAGTGTCGCTGGGCCACGCCGTCACCAAGATCGATGCCGAGCGCGCGGGCGGCCTGCTCGATCAGGGGGCCGACCGGATCGTGCTCTCGATGCCGCCGACCGCCGACATCGAGGAGGCCAAGGACGTCCTGTCGGCGTGCGCCCAGCGGCTGTCGTTGAGCTCGTGACCCTCTCGGCGACCGACCGCGCGGCCCTCAGCGACTTGGTGCACCGGTATGCGGCCTACGTGGACGACCGTCGATTCGATTCCGTGGCAACGCTTTTCACCGAGACGGCCGAGTTGCGGGTGCCCGAGCCGCCGGGTGCGCTGGAGCCCGTCCACGTCCACCGCGGGCAGGCGGCCATCGCCGCCGCCGTCGCCGCCGTCGCGGCCGTCACCCGCACCGAACACGCCGTCGTCGGCGAGGTCTATGACGAGGGCGCCCGGAGCGGCACCGCCGTCGGGCGCGTCGCGTGCGTCGCGCATCATTGGAGCCCGCGCGGGGACGAGGTCGTCGACGTGGTCTGGCACCTGCGCTACGACGACGAGTACCGGCTGACCGACGCGGGCTGGCGGATCGGCCGCCGGGCCCTGACCGTCAACGCGATCGAGACCCGGCCGGCCCGCCGATTGCGGCCGCACGACCTCGCCTAGCGCGCGGCTATTGCGCCGCGAGCGTTAGCTGGGGCAGACCTGCTTGACCCAGCCGTCGAGGGCTTTGTTGTTCTTCGTGTAGTCCGGGTCATCGAAGTGCGCGCCGCCCGTCGTGACGAAGTGTTCGATCGCGTCCTTGACGGAAGTCGGCGGGTTGTAGCCCTCCAGGGTGTCGGCGGCTTTCCGCGCGGCATCTTTGTCCGACGCGGTGAGCAGGTCGACGTTCGCCCCTGTGACGTCGACGCATTGGCTCGAATCCAGGGTCGCGCTGACGGGCGCGGTTGCGGAGGTCGTGTCGCTGGAGGCAGCGGGCGCCGACGTGGTAGCTGTCGACGTCGATCGGCCGCTCGCCGACGGGCTGGGCCCCGAAATTGTCGTTTTGCTGCTCGAGCAGCCCGTCATTAACGCTGCGGCAACAACGAGGGCCATAAACAACCACCGCCGGGTCATGTAAGCCTCCAACTGGTTTTGTACTTTCTATCCGCACGGGACATTCGGCCTTCGCCCGCGTGCGACAGGACGTCGTACGATAACGCGCCAATGGCGAAGCTGTTCGCAATTTGCGCGTTCATGCATTTTGCTGACAAGCGCTCGGGGGTGAATGCCGCCGCCGGACGCCCAGACGGGGTGAGCGGCCGCACGACCCGCGCGGTCGCCGCCGTCCAGAAGGTTATGCCCAAACTCACAGGGACCGCCAAGGAACCGATTCTGCGGCAAAAATACCCCGTTTGTTCGGCAGTTGCGGCTACCACCATTCATGACGAGGCGGATTTTGCCCCCAGGCAACTATTGCCGACGACCGCAGACCCCGCGGCGGAGCCTCGCCGCCTGAACGAGCCCAATTAATCCAAGTGCATTCGGGTAAATTCGGCCCCGTGACGAATACCGAACATCGGGACCCGCGCGTTGACAACGCCGCGACCGCCGGGGGGCGGGCAGCGCACGACGGCTCAGTATCGACACTCGCGGCGGGCACGCCGCTGACGTCAATCCCCGACTACCGCAACGAAATACACACCGCCGAGGACACCATCGACGTCGAGGCGTACGGCGGCGGCTTCGACCTCACCCGTCGGGCGACGGCACCGAAGCTGCGCGTCGGGCGGGACAAATGGTTCAACCTGCTCTGGCTGATCCCGATCGGCTTCGCCCTGCTGGTCGTCGGCGTGGCGATCGGCAAGGGCCTGCACAACATGCCGGCGGTGCAGTCGTTCATCCAGCGTTACCCGGGAACCGACACCCACACCGGCGTCAGCCCCGGCCTGCCCGCCTGGATCGGGTGGACGCACTTTTTCAACCTGTTCATGATGATGTTCATCGTCCGGACGGGCATCCAGATCCTGTGTGACCACCCCCGCCTCTACTTCAGCCGCAACGCGACACCGGGCAAAGACGAGTGGCTGCGGGTGGGGCCGCCGGTGCCCGACGACGAGCTGTGGACCGCCAACGCCGACACCGTCGCGCTGCCACCGCAATTCGGGTTGCCGGGATTCCGGCACTCGATCGGGCTGGCCCGGTGGTGGCACCTCGGCATCGACGTGCTGTGGCTCGTCAACGGGTTGGTCTTCTACGTGCTGTTGTTCGCCACCGGCCAGTGGCGCCACATCGTGCCCACCGGCTGGGACGTCTTTCCCAACGCCGCGTCCGTTGCGGTGCAGTACCTCTCGCTGGACTGGCCGAAGGACAACGGCTGGGTCGCCTACAACGGCCTGCAGCTGCTGGCGTACTTCACCACGGTCTTCATCGCCGCGCCGGCGGCGCTGATCACCGGCCTGGGCATGTCGCCCGCGCTGTCGCAGCGCGTGCACTGGCTCAGCAAGCGGCTGAGCATTCAGCACGCGCGGTCCCTGCATTTCGTGGTGCTGGTGTACTTCCTGTTCTTCATCCTGGTGCACGTGACGATGGTCCTGACGACCGGCGCGCTGCGGAACCTCAACCACATGTTCGCGTCGCGCGACGACGACAGCTGGGTGGGTTTCTGGATCTTCGCCGCGGCGATGGTGGTGACGGCCGTCGCGTGGGTGTGGGCCACCCCCTTCACGATTCGCCATCCCCGGGTGATCCAGCGGGTCGGCTATGCGCTCGTCGGCCCCTTCCAGCGCGCGCTCGAACAGCTCGACCCCAAGCCCGGCGCCTTCACCGAGAAGGACATCTCACCGCATCACTGGCGCAACGGCCGCCTGCCCGAGACCGTCGAGTACAAAGAGTTGGAGGCCAACGACTTTCGCGATTGGCGGCTGAAGGTCTACGGCCTGGTCGAGCACCCCATGGAATTCTCGCTCGACGATCTGAAGGCGCTGCCCTACCACGAGCAGATCAGCCAGCACTTCTGCATCCAGGCGTGGTCGGGCGTGGCCAAGTGGGGTGGCGTCCAGATGAAGGCGATCATGGACATCGTCAAACCGCTGCCCGAGGCGAAATGGGCGGTGTTCTATTCGATGGGCCTCGGCGCCACCGGCGGCATCTACTACAACGCCCACCACATCGGCCAGATGGACCACCACATGACGATGCTGGCCTACAACATGAACGACCAGCCACTCCCCTACCTGCACGGCAAGCCGCTGCGGCTGCGCAACGAGCTACAGCACGGCTTCAAGCTGGTGAAGTGGATCAAAGGGATCGAGTTCGTCGCCGACTACCGCGACATCGGCAGCGGGTACGGCGGCTACAGCGAGGACCACAAGTATTTCGGGCGGCACCAGACCCTGTAGCGGCGTCGCGGGCCAAAGTCGTTTCCCCGGAGGCCGTTTCGGGTAGCTCGCAGACGAGCGGTGTAACGAACGGCATCCGAGGAGGCGCCATGGTGCGACGCCCCTGGGAGCGCTCGGCCGGCCTCGCCGTCGTCGCGGCCGCCGCCGTGGCGTTTGTGGTGTGCGTGATCAATTTCGCGCTCGGGCAGGCCGGCGCGGGTGTCACCGCCGCGATCGTCGGCCTACTGGCCTTCGGCGCCGGACTGGCGTGGCTTGCCATGGACCGCAGGCGAATCCGCGACGCCGAACGCGGATGGCACACCGATCGGCCGCCGCGGTGACTACTGCAGGGACGCCAGGTTGTTGACCGAATTACGAATGTCGGAACGCAGCACCCTGGCGACCAGCCCCCCGACCGGACCGCTGAGCACGCCGCCCTTCAGGTCCGCCGTGAGGTGAAAGTCCGATCCGGGAGGGTCCTCGGAGATGGTCACCCCGACCCCGATCCGAATGCCCCCACGGCCCCGGCCTTGCAGCTCAATCGCTTTCGGCGCGTCGTAGCAGGTGACTTCCCAGTGAATGATGTTGCGGAAGCCCTTGACCTTGATGCACGACGAAACGCAGGTGCCCTTCTCGATCGTCGCCGGGACGGATCCGCGCCAGCCACCGAAAATCGTCAGCCACTCGTCGAAGCGGCGCAGGTCGGACGCCAGCTTCCACGCGGTTTCCGCCGGCACCTCCGACGCCATCGAAACATCTACTCGCGCCAACGGTTCTCACTCCTGAAAAAGACGGTCACGGACGTTGCCTCCGCATACCCGTCGGTCCCGAAGGGATAAACCCGGCCCACGGCTCGGCGGGCTAGGGCCAGGCCTCCGCCAACTGATGGGCCACGTCGATGACTTGCGCGGCCTGCGACTGCGGCGAGTCGATCTCCTCGGCGACGTACGCCGCGACGAAACGGCGGATCTCGCCGTCGACGCCGGCCAGGATGCGCAGCACCTCGCCGCGGAAGGACTTCGACGACACGTTGACGGTGATGTCGGACGGGCGGGGTTTTGCGACGTCGACGATCAGGAGAAGGGGCTCGGCGGCCCGCGCCGTGGCGCGCAGCGCGATGTCCCCGGAGACCACGAACCGCTGCTTGTCCAGGCGCAGGTCCAGCAGCAGATCGATAGACAAGGGGATGTGGATGACGAACGTGATGTCGTCGCCCAGCCGGCGGGTCACCTTGGGATCGTGGATCTTGACGTTGGCGCTGACCTTGGCGATCCCGCCGGGGCCCTGGGCGATGGGCTCCATGGCGAACTCGTTGCCCGCGATGTCGGCGAACGCGGCGGCGACACGCTCGGGGGTGACTGCGACCTCGAAGAACCTGCGGCCGAACTCTTCGTAGGTGACATAATCGTGATTTGGCATAGGCTTATACCGTCTCACGTCCCCTGCCGGAACGGTCGCTGATCTGCTCGCGTCGCAGCAATTTCGCGCCAGGGGCGGCCCCGGATCAGGCCGGGCGGACCCGATGGGTATCACGAGGATGTGACCCCGCACCCACCCCGTTGCGCTGTGAACATCACCACACGCATGGCGCCTGGATTCGGTGCGTCGGCCGCCGGCCTGGGAGGCTTGACGAACTTGGAGGTGTTTGGAACCGATGTGCGCCCAGGAAGCCACTGAGTCGCGCTCGTTCACGTCGCGGATCCAGGGTCCGCTGACCTGGCTCGGCGGCGGGCACCGGCGCGAGCCCGGTGAACGGCACGAGCGGGTGACCGAGGCCGACGAAGCGCTGGCCGGCGCGGTCGTGTTGTTCGGGGGCGCGCTGGCCTGGCTGGTCGCGGGCCTGGCGGTGCACGAGTCCACCCGCTGGCCCACGCCCGCCGTGGCGGCGCTGACGCTCCTCTTCGGCCTGCTGGTGGGCGCGGTGACCCGCGGCACCGCCGCCGGGCCCGGCCGCCGCTGGCCCGGCGTCGCCGCTCGCGCGGCCGTCGCGATCGCCGTCGGTGCCGTCGTCGGCGAGCTGGCCTCGCTCGTCATCTTCGCCAGTTCGATCGACCACCGCCTCGACGAACGCGCCCTGCGCGACGCGGACTCGGCGCCGGCCGTCGCGCAGGCGTCGGCGGCGCTGCAACAAACCAAGGACGCGCGGGGCGCGCTCGACGTCGCCGTCGCGCAGGCTCGCGAGCGCCAGGACCAGGCCTTGGTGGTGGCCCGCTGCGAGTACAACCCGTCGCCGCCCTGCCCGCAGACGCGGATCACCGGCGTTCCCGGGGCCGGGCCCGAAACCCGAACCGCAAACGAGCTTCTCGCCGACGCGCAGCGCCAACTGGACGACGCGTTGGTGGCCCGGGACCGCCAGGCGCCCGAACTGGATGCCCGAATCTCCCGCGAGGAGCAGGCCATGGCCCGGGCGCGCCAGGAGGTGGCCGCGGACGCCGGCCGGGGGCTGGGCGCGCGCTGGGTCGCCATGAACGACCTCACACTCGCCGACGCGGGGGCGTTGGCGCTGCGGCTGGCGGCGATCGCGTTCTTCGCGCTGTTGTGCGTGCTGCCGCTGATCCTGCGGCTGTGGCGCGGCGAGACGACCCACGACCGCCACACGACCGCGCGGTCCGAGCGCGAGCGCGCCGAACTCGAGGCCGAAACCGCCATCGCGATCAAGCGGGCACAGGTCCGCCGCGAGGCCGAAATCATGTGGGCCGAGCACCAACTCACGCAGGCACGGCTCGCCATCGAGGCGCAGACCGAGATCGACCGCGAACAGCAGCGCCGGCGGGTGATGGACGCCCTCGAGGCACCGGTGCGCGCGTCGTCGCGGCGCACGTTCGAGCCGGTGCAGAACGACATGTACCTGCCGATCGCGGCGGAAGCCGAGGCGGCCAGTCGAGCGATCGCCCCGCCGCCCGCCGACCCGCAGGAGGTCGAGGTCCAGGTGGCGCCCGAAAGCCCCGCGAACCTGCCCGCACCGATCGAGCCGGGCGGCGAGGTCGAACCGCACGATGAGCGGGCGACGCCCCTGATTCCGTCGCTTCCGGAGGCCACCCGGGCGGCGGCCCGCTGGATTCGCCCGCTGGTTCCCCCGTTCGTCGCCCGGGTCATCGACAACACGACCCAGCCGCTGCGCACCGCGCGTCACGTATTCGAAGAGGTCGAGGAGATCACGTTCGCGCTCAGGCGCACCCACAAGGTGACGCTCGACTCGGAAAGCACCGACGCCGGTGGGCAGGCGTCGCAGCGGCCCGCGTCCGACGAAGCGCCGTCCGCCGCCGGCCGAATGCGGGTGGGCGGCCACGAGCGGCGCTCGGTGCGCGGGATCGCCGCCAACGACGCCGAGGGCCTGGCGCTGGCGGGCCGCGACCGCGACGCCGAGTTGACGCGGCGGGACGGACCGAGCGAGCTGCGTGCACCGGAAGGCCCGCGGCAGCTACCGCCCGGCAAGTGATCGCGGCGCCATCGGATTTCATCCGGTGGCCAGCCGCCGTTAAAGTCCCGTTGGCCGCAACGGATGCACGGTTTTCCTGGCTTTGCAAGAATCTCGGAACTATGAGACCCGTACTGCTGCTGGCCAGTGCCGCCCTGGTGATCGGTACCGCCGCCCCGGCCTACGCCGACCCTGACGCCAAGGATCAAAGCTTCCTCAGCGCGCTCACCCAAGCGGGGCTGACCTACCTGAACGCCGATCGCGCGATCACGGCCGGCAAGCAGGTGTGCAAGTCGGCCGACGACGGCCTGACGGGCGAGGAAATCGTCAAGAACCTGCAGGATAAAAACCCCGGCTTCCAGGGCCCCGGCGCCGCCAAGTTCGCGGCGATCGCGGCCTCGGCGTACTGCCCCGAGAAGCTGACCCAGACCGAGGAAGGCGAATCGCCGAAGCCCGCCGGCACCTAGGTTTCTGCCGGAGGGGCCGACGGCGTCCGAGCGGGTGCACGGCCGCCGTGCCTGATCCGCGCGAAGGTATGATCCTCCGGATAGTGGCGGGGGGAAGGATCTCGTGGATCTCGAGGCGGCGGAGATGGCAGAGCAGGGTCTCGCGGTGAGCACCGCTAAGGCGATCGCGGCCCCGGCGTGAAGATCAGCCTGTTCCTCGCGGACGCGGCGCAGGCCGACGTCGCATCCGGAAAGGTCCATGCCCTCGGCCTGGGCTGGCGGCAGTGCCAAACACCCACTCCCCCTTTCGCTTTGGTGCTTTTCCTGGACATCGACTGGGACGAGACCAACAAGCCGCACAAGCTGACGTGTCAATTGCTGACCACCGACGGCGAGCCGGTGGTGGTGATGGGCACGCAAGGGCCACAACGGATCTCTTTCGAGGCGTCGGCGGAGGCCGGTCGTCCCCCCGGTGCGATCCACGGCACCTCGGTTCGCATGCCGCTCACGCTCAACATCCCGGCGGGTATCCCGCTGGAGCCGGGTCTTTACGAGTGGCGGGTGGAGGTGCAGGGCTTCGAGCAGGCCACCACCGTCGAGGCGTTCGTCGTGGTGGGCGCGCCGCACCCGCAGGCGTCGCAAGCCTGATATCCGAGTCGCGAGAGTGCAACTAGCGACGCCCCCACTCGTGAAACGCGTCGGCAGTGGCACCTTCGCGACGGCCGCCGACGCACGCTATTCGTCGCCGAAGGCCCCGTGCAACTCGGGCAGAAAGGCCGCCAGGTGGTTCATCTCCTGCGCGCAGTGCACCAGCAGGTTGCGGGCGGTCGCCTCGGAAGTGCCCAGCACTCGCGACGCGATCGGACGAACCGCCCGCGACGCGACGCCGGGCGCGTTGCGCACGGCGATGTGCGGTCCGCCCATCCAGAACCGTGACCGCATCTCGGCGCCCGTTGGCGTCGAGCGGATGTGATGGATGAACCAGCCCGCATCGACCGGCACGTCGCCCGACCCCAGCCGAGCGCAGATCGCCACCGCGTCCGCACTGTCGGGCGGACAGCCGAGGGCCCCCGGCTCGACGAATTGAATTGCGCCGTTGAGCAACGTCGAGCCGATGTACTCGCTGATCATCGACCAGCGGCCGATGTACTGGCGGTCGTCGCGACCGTCCTTCCAGGCGGCGGACAGGTGCGCCCGCGGGTGCCACAGCTTGTAGCGGCGGGTGTCGCAACCGTGCCAACCGAACCACCACGCCCACATCGCGGGGGTGACCCCGGGCATGTCGGTGCGCACCGACACCTGCAGGCTGCCGTCCTCGAGGATTCCGTAGCCGTTCTCGGTCTGCTGGTACCCCTCCTCGGCGACGGTGGCGGCATCGTCGAACGCCAGCAACGCCATCCCGCCCTGCGGGCCGTGCTGCAGCGCCTCCACGACATGCGTTGGCAACGGGGCCATTTCGGGCTTGAAAAACTTGCCGAACGGGGTGTTCGCGTCGTCGTCGCGGTAGCCCAGATACAGGTTGCCGGCCATCAGAGTCGTCCCATCCAACTGTTGAACAGGCCGTCGGGGTCATAGGTGGCGCGGGCCTTGTCGAGGCGCGCCATGGCATCGTCGGTGGCGAACTTCGCCGGCCGGTTGCCGAGATTCTCGTCGGCGAGCTGGATTCCGGTGGCCAGGTGCGACATCGCGGCCATGTTGGATCCGGCCCAGTCGCCGTACTTCTCGTCGTCGGCGGCGTCCTTCCACGAGCCGTAGAGCGCCAGGTAGATCTCGTCCTCCACGCTGTAGGCCATGTCCTGGCGCGTCGGGGACGGTCCCCAGTTCAGCCACAGGAAGTGCGACGGGGCGGGCGGCATGGTTTGCAGGATCGTCCGGATGCCCGGCAGCAGCTCCTCGGCGGACGCCGAGGTCCACATGTTGTCGGCCGTGTAGCGGTGGTCGTTCAGGTAGTGGGTCATCACGGCGGTGTACCAGGTGGGCAGGTCGCTCGGCATGTATGGGACCGCGACCAGCGCCTTGTCCACGACGGGGCAGCTGCCGAAGATGGCGAGGGCCTGTTGCGCTTCCTCCTCCGAGTCGGCGAACGCCGGGGAGGCGAACGCGATCGCGGGGCTTTCGATGCCCATCTCCGGGAGGCTGCGGGTGGCGATGGCCTGCATCTCCACCCGCCGGTCCACCTCGGCGCTGATGCTGCGGGCCCAGCTGTAGACCTCGTCGGCGACGTCCCATGGATAGACGTAGACGCTGGTGCCGCAAACGGCCGGGCGCGGATACAGCTTCAGGTAGAACGACGTGACGACACCGAAAAAGCCGGGGCCGGCACCGCGGGCGGCCCAGTAAAGATCGGCGTGATTGTCTGCGTCGCAATGGATCTGCTCGCCATCGGCGGTGATGACGTCCAGGCCGACGACGCTCTCGCACGCCGGGCCGTAGATGCGGCTGTTCCAGCCGTACCCGCCCTGCAGCAGGTAACCGCCGACGCAGACGCCCTTGCAATGGCCGCCGGGAAAGAACAGTCCGTGCTCCTCCAGGTCGGCCATGAGCAGGCTGCCGCCCTTGCCCGGACCGACGACGGCGAGGCGCTTTTCGGCGTCGACCGTGACGTGATCCAGGCGGCTGACGTCGAGCAGCACGGCTCCGTCGCGCAGATGGCTGGCGGCGAAGCTGTGCCCGCCCGAGACGATGCTGACCTTGTGCCCGTTGGCCTTGGCATAGCGGATGCCGGCGACGATCTCCCCGGCGTCGACCGCCTGGACGATCACCTCGGGGTAGCGGTCGGGCACCCGTTGGTGCCACACCGTGCCGCGCCGGGCCGCCTCATACCCGTCGTCGCCCCGGAAAAAGTGCCGCCCGGCTGGTAGCCCGCCCATCTGGGAACTCCTTTGATCCGCATTGTGGGTCATTGTGATCCGCGATGCGGAACACTATAGTGGACGAATGCCGATAACGGGCGTCTAAGGGGGAAAATTTTGCCGACCGGTCGCGACGAGGGCATCCAGGTCCTGCGCCGGGCCGCCGCCGCGCTGGACGAGATCGCCGCCGAGCCCGGGCGGCTGCGCCTGGTCGACCTCGGCGAGCGGCTTGGGCTGGCCAAGTCGACGGCTCGCCGCTTGCTGGTCGGCCTGGTGGAGGTGGGGCTGGCCAACGTCGACGCGCAGGGGCGCTTTTCGCTCGGCGAGCGCCTGCTGGGTTTAGGCGGTGCCGACGGGGAACAGATCGCGACGATCTTCCGCCCGACGATTGAACGGGTGGCGCGTTCAACCGACGGCGAAACCGTCGACCTGTCCATACTGCGGGGCCAGCGGATGTGGTTCGTCGACCAGATCGAATCGCCGCACCGGCTGCGCGCGGTCTCGGCCGTCGGCGTCCGGTTCCCGCTGGAATCGACCGCCAACGGAAAGGCGGCGCTGGCGGCGCTCGACGAGGCCGACGCCGAGGCCGTCATCGCTCGCTTACGCCCCGGGGCGGCCGAGGCGCTGCGCGACGAGATCGCCGAAATCAGGAGCGGCGGTGTCGCTTTCGACCGCGATGAGCACACACCGGGCATCTCGGCGGCCGCCATCGCGCGGCGGACCGCCGGCGACAACGTGGTCGCGATCTCGGTGCCGGCCCCCACCGAACGCTTTCGCGAAAAGGAGCAGCGCATCCTCGCGGCGTTGCGCGCGGCGGCCGACTCGTCGGCCTGGACGCGCTGAAGATTACGGGAACGGCTGGTTGGCGACAGCCGTGGTACCCCCCGGGACCCCGGCCGGCGCCAAGTCCTAACCCCCGCTCAGCAGCGCACCGCCGTCGGCGCGGTGAACAGTGCACCCCATTCGCGACGAGCCGCGGACTGCGCGTCGGTAAAGCTCGGCGTCTTCTCGCCGTCGCCCGCCAGGTGGACAAGCGCCCACGCCATGGCGAATACCGGAACCTTGTGACGCAATGCGGCACGGTGCAGTTCGTCCAAAGCCACTTGCGAAGGGCATCGGCGAAGTCCTATCAAGATGCCCCGCGCGGTGTCGAGAATGCCGCCGGAGTTCGGGCCGTACGCCGTCATGCTGTCGATACCTCCTGTTGCGCCCGAACGGAATCCGCCACAAGCATGGCGGCAAAGGACCCGTGCGGTACGCATCGTCGCGCCTTGTCCCCTAAAAGGCGCCCTATGCCATGATTTGTTGAGCGAAGGCCGTTGTGCCAGAGCACCGCTGGAATCGATACGCCCTTGTGACCGATCCGGGATCGCGCGAATCAGCCTGCGAGAGCCAGCACTTCGTCGAAACCGGCCACCAGTGCGTCGTAGAAGACGTCGTAATCCGGTATCGCGGTGGTGTCGACGTCGATGCCCAAAGCGCACTTGTCGACGTAGGTGAGCAGCGTGACGTTGACCGCCGCACCGATGGTGGGCCCGAAGGCGTATTGCGCGCGCACCGGCGCGCCGCCCAGGAACACCGGCACCGGCACCCCCGGCACATCGCTGGCCAGGAAATCGACGTGGCGCAGGACCGAACCGATGTACCAGCGCGGCATCAGATTGAGGGCGCCGGCAATCAGCTGTGTGTAGGGCAGGGACTTTTCATCGCGCACCGCGGCGGCGCGGTCGTGGATCGCCTTGATTCGTGCTGCCGGGTCGGCTTCACCCACCGGAATGTCGAAGCGCATCAAGGTGATCCGGTTTCCGCCGATGCCGTCGGCGTTTGTCCGCAGGCTGATTGGCATGGTGAGGTGCAAGTCGCCGACGGCGACGCCGTGCTTCTCGTGGTACCGGCGCAGTCCACCGGCCACGCCGGCAACGAACGCATCGTTCAGCGCGCCACCGCAGCGATGCGCCGCCTCGCGCAGTTGCGGCGTCGGCACCTGGTGCACCATGAGACGCCGGATCAGGCCCCGATCGGTTGCCAGGGGCGAGCCGGTGCGACTTATCGGCCGCACCGTCCGGTAGACCGATGCGGCAGTGCCCGCCGCCGACCTGACCGTCGCGACGGGACGGCGAACGCCGTCGTAGACCAGCCGCGGCGCTGCCTTGATGGCGCCCGCCACGGCGTTCGCGAGCAGCCCGGCGTCATAGCGCCAGGCGTCGCGGTAGCCGCTGAGCCACGTCGAGCGAGACGCCTCTGGTTCAGGAGGCAGCGGCTCGTGCTCGTACAGATCCTCGGAAAGGTTGAACAGGTTCATCGCGATCTGCACGCCGCCGATCCCATCGGTGAGGGCGTGATGGAACTTGCAAATCATCGCCGCGCCACCGTCTTGGAGGCCGCCGATCAGCGTCGTCTCCCAGAGCGGCCGGGCCCTGTCGAAGTCCTGCATCTCGGCCAAGCGAGCCATCTCGAGCACGTCGTCGAGCGTGCCGGCCCCGGGCGCCACACCGCGCCGGACGTGGTAGTCGAGGTCGAAGTCGGGGGCGTACTCCCAGCGGGGCGGGGCCGGCGCCGGCGAGTGCACCACTCGTTGCCGAAACATCGGGAGTTTGCGGCTGATCAGGTCGAATCGTTCGCGCACCTCGTCCCAGTCCGGCGACCGATCCAGCAGTACGACGCTGACCACGGTCGACCGCAGCCGCGGGTCGGTTTCCATCGCCCACGTAAACGCGTCGCTGTTGCGTAAGAATGCAGTCATGGTGTGCTCCGGGCCTAAACCTACGACTCGGGGCGGCAAAGGTCAGCACCTCATTGGCAGACAATGACTTTGGTCCCTCAACATCGGGACATTCGTCAGGGGCTCCCGCTATTCCCCCGCCTCCGCGTCGGCGAATTCGCAGAACGCCGTGTAGGCACGTGCACCGTAAATGGTGGCCGGCCCGCCGTGCATCAGGATGGTGACGCCGATGGCCTCCGCCGCCTCCTCACGGGTGGCACCCGCCCGGGCGGCGGCCTGGGCGTGCGAGGCGATACACCCGTCGCAGCCCTGGACGATCCCGATCGCCAACGCCATGAGCTCCTTGACCTTGCGGCTCAGCGCCCCGTCGGCCAGGGCGGCCCCGCTCAGGGCCGCGAACCCCTTGTACACCTCCGGGATTTGCTTGCGCAGCTCGCGGTGCTGAGGCAACAGCTCCTGCAGGACCTCGTGGTGATGCTGTTGATCTGACATGTCCGCCTACTCGGCGCTCACCGGCGAACCACTCTTGAGCGACCCGATCGCCGCTCGCAGCCTGTCCCCGACCTCTTCGGCGACCGGACGCAGCTCCGGCTCACCGGTGACCTCCACCAGTAGCCCGGGATTCATCGCCTCGACGAGCACCGTGCCGGCATCCTCCGGGTCGGCGCGCACGACGACGTTGCATGGCAGCAGCAGGCCGATCTGGCGATTGGCCTGCACGGCGCGATGCGCCAGCGGCGGGTTGCAGGCGCCGAGGATCAGGTAGTCCTCCATGTCGTGGCCGAGTTTGGCCTTCATCGTGGCCTTCACGTCGATCTCGGTCAGCACGCCGAAGCCCTGTTCGGCGAGCGCCTCGCGGGTACGCGCGACCGCGTCCTCGAAAGAGGTGTGCAGCGGCGTCGCAATCGCGATGTCCATCATGACTCCTTCCGTTCGTGCTCAAAGCGCTCAGGCGAGCGCCAGGAACAGCTTCTCCAGCTCCGCCTCGCTCAGCGGAGTCCCACCGTCGGCGGTGCTCCCCGTGACGCATTCCCGCAACCCGGTCGCGACGATCTTGAACCCGGCGCGATCGAGCGCGCGCGAGACCGCCGCGAGCTGGGTGACGACGTCCTTGCAGTCGCGGCCCTGCTCGATCATCGAGATCACCCCGGCGAGTTGCCCCTGCGCGCGGCGCAGCCGGTTGAGCACCGCGCCGATGCTGTCCTGATCACCAACCATTTGAATCCTCCGTCTCGCCGTACGCCCGAACGCTACCCACAGCGTACCCGCGGGGGTATCACCGACTCAATTGGAATATACCCTATGGGGTATCAGTTGTCACTCCTGGACAACTCCTAGAGACCG
The DNA here is from genome assembly GCF_059812165.1 of Mycobacterium sp. NGS69. Lineage (NCBI taxonomy): Bacteria > Bacillati > Actinomycetota > Actinomycetes > Mycobacteriales > Mycobacteriaceae > Mycobacterium > Mycobacterium sp. NGS69. Next base: position 14,815 of record NZ_JCALCD010000007.1, on the reverse strand, counting down.
AACCGGAAGGAACTCACCATGGCGACGACCAACCTGTCCTACGAGACATTCGAGTCGACGATTCTCGACAACCCGCTTGTCCTGGTTGATTTTTGGGCCGGATACTGCGGGCCCTGCCGGGCCTTCGCACCCGTTTACGATCGATCGGCGCAGTCGCACCCCGACGTCGTGCACGCGAAGGTCGACACCCAGGCGGAGCTCGACCTGGCGGCCGCGCTGGGGATCCGTTCCGTGCCGACCATCATGGCGTTTCGCGACGGCGTTCTGGTCTACAGCCAGCCCGGTGCCATGCCGCCGGCCGCGCTCGAAGACCTCATCACCCAGGTGAAATCCCTGGACATGGACGCGGTGCGCGCCAAAATCGCCGCCCGGAAGGCCGCCGCGGCCCGGTAACGGGCGGACCTCAGAGGATGGCCCCGAGGTCCTTCGCCCTGGCGATGTCGTCCCAGTCGACGTCGAGCTCGAGCAGGATCTCTTCGGTGTGCTGCCCGTGTTCCGGGGCGCGGGCGGGCGCCGGCGGGGTCTCGTCGAATTGAACGGGCGCCGCGACGATCCGGTATTTCTCCCCGTGGTCGTCGACGTTGGTCACGACGTACCCGTTGGGCTCGACCTGCGGGTCGTTGAGGGTCTCGCGCGGCGTCGCGAGGGCGCCCCACACCCCGGGTTCGTCCGCGAGCACCTTTTGCCAGTGCGCAAGGTCGTTGCGTGCGAAGGTGTTCGCGAAGATCTCGGTCGCCGCGGCCGCGTTGGCTATCAGGTTGCGCGACGGCACAAACCGCTCGTCGGTGGCCAACTCCCCCAGGCCCATGCGTTCACAGAAGCCGGCCCAGAACTTGTCTGGCTGCAGGAAGACCAGCTGAATCCACCTGCCGTCCTTGGTCTTGTAGCGGTTCACCAGGGGGTTGATGGCCAGCCCGGGCGGGGCGCCCGGGATGCCGTCGATGTCGAAGAAGTCGGCCGCCGAGATCGACGGCGCGATCGCCCACATGGCCTGCGCCAGCAGTGAGGAATCCACGATCGTCGGTTCGCCAGTCCGTTCTCGGTGAAACAGCGCGGCGCACACCCCACCGGCCAGGGTCGCGCCGCCCTGCAGGTCGCCGAACCCCGGGCCCTGGACCGCCGGCGTGTCGGTACCGAACGGCGTGAGCGTGTAGGCCACCCCGCCGCGCGCCAGATAGGTGGCCGCGTCGAAACCCCCGCGGTCCCGGTCCGGACCCCGGACCCCCAACCCGGTGCCCCGCGCGATGATGATCTTCGGGTTGAACCCGCGGATGTCCTCGACGGTGAGCCGGGCCCGCTCGAGCGCGCCGGGCAGCCAATTCGTCAGGAGGACATCCGCACTGGCCAGCAGGCGGCCGAACAGCTCGCGGCCCACCTCGGACTTGATGTCGATGGCGATGCTGCGCTTGCCGCGATTGCCCAACTCGAGGATGAAGTCGGCGTCCGGTCGGGCCGCTTCGCGGGTGAAGCCACCGACCACGAGCGCGCGTCCGGGGTCCCCCGCGGCGACGCCCTCCACCTTGATCACGTCGGCGCCCCAGTCCGACAGGGCCGCCCCCGCCGACGGCACGTACGTCCACGACGCCAACTCGACCACTCGGACACCGCTCAGCACGCCGGACAAGGGCACCATCCGCCTTTCTTGCTATTTTAAGTATTCTAGCTACTCTAAGGGATATCGACAGCCCGGCTGCGGCCACGCGCGGTTTTCGTGGAAGAGATGCGAAGGGGCCGACCATTGGGCCGACCCCGCTCCGCGACGCGGTGAGTGCGCGCCTTCCCAATTATTTGGCAGCGAATAGCTTTGGCCCCCAACGCGGGTCGCTGATTTAGGCAAGGGACGGGATATGGGCAGGGTGACGGGCAAGGTGGCCTTGATCAGCGGGGCCGCGCGGGGGCAGGGACGTTCGCATGCGCGGCTACTAGCCGCCGAGGGCGCCGACATCATCGCGGTGGACATCTGCGAGGACATCGAGACCAACGAGTACCCGCTGGCCCGGCCGGAGGATCTCGACGAGACGGCGCGGCTGGTCGAGAAGGAGGGGCAGCGCGCGTTCACGGCGATCGCCGACGTGCGCGACCGGGTGGCGCTGGCCGCCGCGATCGACCAGGGCGTGGCCGAGTTCGGCCATCTCGACATCGTGGTGGCCAACGCCGGCATCTGCCCACTCACCGCGGGCCTGCCGCCGCAGGCGTTCGCCGACGCCGTCGACGTCGACCTGCTCGGGGTGCTCAACCTCGTGCACGCGAGCCTCAAACATCTGCAGACCGGGGCGTCGATCATCGTGATCGGGTCCAACGCGGCGTTCATGTCGTCGTTGAACACCGGCGGCGGCGTGTCCGGCGGGCCGGGCGGAGCCGGGTACGCGTTCGCGAAACTGGCTGCCGCGCATTATGTGCACGACTTTGCCTTGGCGCTCGCGCCCTTCAGCATCCGGATGAACGCGGTGCATCCGACGAATGTCAACACCGACATGCTGCACAGCGCACCGATGTACCGGGCGTTCCGGCCGGACCTGTCCGAGCCCAAGCGCGAGGACGCCGAACCCGTCTTCCCGGTGGTCCAGGCGATGCCGATCCCCTATGTCGAGCCCGAGGACATCAGCGAGGCCGTGCTGTTCCTCGCCTCGGACGCGGCGCGCTACGTCACCGGCCAGCAGCTCCGCGTCGACGGCGGCGGCTTCCTGAAGGTCAAGCCGTGGTCGGGCGGGTGAGGGCGGCAACGCTAACCATGTTGGGGTGCAACGGAACTGGAGGGGCTTGGTGAGCGACGGTCGATCCGCAGCAGACATCGCGCGTCGCCTCTACGAACTCATGGTCTTGATGAAGGCGGCCGACGACCGCCTTTCCAAGGGCATCGGCACGGGCGAGTTCATGTGCGTGTACTGGCCGTCGCGGGGCCAAGAGGCCATCGCCGCCGCGATGGGGGTGTCGCTGCGGCCCGACGACCAGTTGGTGACGACCTACCGCGGGCTGCACGACCTGATCGGCAAGGGCGTCCCGCTCGAGGAGATCTACGGGGAGATGATGGGGCGCACCGTCGGCGCGAGCCGCGGTAAGGGCGGCACCATGCACATCGCCAACCCCGCCACGGGCGTCATGCTCTCGACCGGGATCGTCGGCGCCGGACCACCGGTGGCCGTGGGGCTGGCGATGGCCGGTAAACGCAAGGGCCTCGACCGCGTCACGGTGGTCAGCTTCGGCGACGGCGCCACGAACACCGGCTCGTTTCACGAGGCCGCCAACATGGCCGCGCTGTGGGATCTGCCGCTCGTCTTCGTGTGCCAGAACAATCTGTTCGCCGAGATGACGCCGACGTCGGACACGATGAAGATCGAGCACGTCGCGCAGCGGGCGGACGGCTACGGCATGCCGGGGGTTCGCGTCGACGGCAACGATCCGCTGGCGGTGAAGTCGGCGCTCGACGAGGCGCTGCGGCGGGCGCGCGCCGGCGCCGGCCCCACGTTCATCGAGTGCGTGACGTTCCGCTTCCGCGGTCACTACTTCGGTGACCGGATGGCCTACATCCCCAAGGATCAACTGGCCGCGGCCATGGCGGCCGACCCGGTGCCGCGGTTCCGCGACCACCTGGCGGAAGCCGGCATCTGCGGCGCCGACGAGCTCGACCGCATCGACCGGGAGGCGCTGTCCAGGGTGGAGGCCGCCCTTGCGACCGTCATGGGCGCGGAGCCCCCCTCGGTCGAGGAACTCGACCGAGACGTGTACGCGACCACGATCGGGTTCCCGGTATGACGCAAGAGAAAGAGATGACCATGCGCGAGGCGCTGAACCTCGCGCTCGACGAGGCGCTCGCCGCCGACGACCGGGTGTTCCTGCTTGGCGAGGACATCGCCGACCCCGGCGCCTCGGGACCGACGGCGGGGCTGTCGACCAAGTACGGCCACGAACGGGTCCTCGACACGCCCATCTCGGAGGCCGCGATCGTCGGTGCCGCGATCGGTGCCGCGATCGACGGCATGCTGCCGGTGGCCGAGATCATGATCATGGACTTCATCGGCATCGCGGCCGACCAGTTGATCAACAACGCCGCGAAGTTGCGGTTCATGACGGCCGGGCGGACGACGGCGCCAATCACCATCCGCACCCAGGTCTATGCCGGGCTGGCCACCGGCGCCACGCACTCGCAGAGCCTGGAAGCGTGGTTCATGCACATCCCCGGCATGAAGGTGATCGTGCCGGCCACCCCGCGCGACGGGAAAGGCCTTCTCACGTCGGCGATCTTCGATCCGGACCCCTGCCTGTTCATCGAGACCATCCGGCTGCAGGGCAAGAAGGGGCCCGTCCCCGTCGAACCCGGATTCTCGATCCCCCTCGGCCGGGCCGATGTCAAACGGCCCGGCACCGACGTGACGCTGATCGCCTACGGCCGCCCCGTGCACGACGCGCTCGCGGCCGCGGACACGCTGGCCGGGCAGGGTGTCAGCGCCGAGGTCGTCGACCTGCGCACGCTGGTGCCGCTCGATGTCGAGACGATCGTCGAATCCGCGCGCCGCACAGGGCGAGTCGTCGTGGTGCACGACGCGGTCCAATTCGCCGGCCCGGGCGCCGAGATCGCCGCCACCCTGCAATCGGAGTTGTTCGGGGAGCTGGCCGCCCCGATCGAGCGCGTCGCCGCCCGGTTCGTCCCCAACCCGGCCGCGGCGGCGCTCGAGGCGCAGGTGTACCCGTCGCCCGCACGCGTCGTGGAGGCCGCCCTGCGCACGCTTGAGAGAGCCAAAGTGCATGGCTGACTTCGTCATCCGGATTCCACGCGTGTCGGTGGCCGTCTCGGAGGCCGAGCTCACCGGCCTTCTCGTCGACGCAGGCGAGCGCGTGGAGGAGGGCACGCCGATCTACGTGATCGCCACGGAGAAGGTGGAGCAGGAAATCGAGGCGGGCGCCTCGGGCATCGTGCAGTGGACCGGACAGGTCGGGGCCACCTACGACATCGGCGCCGAAATCGGCGTCATCAGTTCCTAGCGAAAGGTAAGGCCGGCAATGGATCTCAACGAGACCCGCGAGAGAATCATCTACGAAAAGGAAGGCCCGATCGCACGGGTCACGCTCAACTGGCCCGAGAAAGCCAACGCCCAGGACCAGAAGCTGGCCGAGGAAGTCGACGCCGCGCTGCTGGACGCCGACCGCGACTACGACATCAAGGTGCTGATCCTCAAGGCCAACGGAAAGGGCTTCTGCTCCGGACACGCCATCGGCAACAACGCCGTCGACTACCCGGCGTTCGTCGAGGGTGCGAAGGTCATGGGCACGCCGTGGAAGCCACAGAGCGACCTGTTCGTCAAGCCGGTGCTGAACCTGTGGGAGTTCTCCAAGCCGACCATCGCGGCCGTGCACGGCTACTGCGTCGGCGGCGGGACGCATTACGGGCTGACCACCGACATCGTCATCGCCGCCGAGGACGCCTACTTCTCCTATCCGCCGTTGCAGGGCTTCGGGATGCCGTCCGGCGAATGCTCGATCGAGCCATGGGTTTTCATGAACTGGCGGCGCGCCGCGTACTACCTATACCTCGCCGAGGTCATCGACGCGAAGAAGGCGCTCGAGGTCGGCCTGGTCAACGAGGTCGTGCCGCGGGACCAGCTGGAGTCGCGGGCCGACGCCATCGCCCGCCACATCGCCCAGGCGCCGATGACGACGCTGCTGGCGACCAAGGCGAACCTGAAGCGGGCCTGGGAGCTGATGGGCATGCGGGTGCACTGGCAGAGTTCCAACGACCTCGTCGCGCTCGCGTCGGTCAGCAGGGACGTGCAGGAGCTGATCCAGACGGTGTTCAAGGACAAGGTGCTGCCGTCCGAGCAGGCCCGGCGCCAGGCGGCGGCGGCAGCCTCGTCCACCGACGGCGCGGCGACCACTTGAGCCTTCGCGAGGTCCGCTGGTGAATATCGCCGATCACGCGAGCACCGCCGCCGAGTCGCCGGCCCTCCTCCTCGCGGACGGCGGCACGATCCCGTACGGCGACCTGTATGAAAGGAGCCAACGGGTCGCGGCCGCCCTCCATGGGGCCGGGCTGCGGCGCGGCGACGGCGTCGCGCTGGTGCTGCCGAACCGGCCCGAGTTCTTCGAGATCACCTGGGGCTGCCAGCTTTCCGGGCTCTACTACACCGCCGTCAACACCCACTTCACCCCCGACGAGGTCGCCTACGTCATCGACGACTCCGACGCGAAGGCGGTGTTCGTCGACGCGTCGGAGGCGTCCGGGGCCGACCTCGCCGCGCACGTCCGCGCCGCCAACCCGGGTGTCGGGATCCACCTGGCCGTCGGGGCCGCGCTGCCGGGCTGGCGCCCGTACGACGACGCCCTCGCGGCTGCGGGCGAAGCCCCGCCGCTGGCGGACGGGTCGGAGATGCTCTATTCGTCGGGCACCACGGGACGGCCCAAGGCGGTTCGGCGGTCGCTGCCGGCCGACGGCAACGGGTCGTGGGCCCAGTCGGTCCTGGAGCTGGCGCTGATCCACAAGTACGGGATGGACCGGTCCAGCGTGTACCTCTCCCCCGCGCCGCTGTATCACGCGGCGGGGGTGAACTACACCATGGCCGTGCACCGCGTCGGCGCGGCATCGATCCTGATGCGCAAGTTCGACGCCGAGGCCGTGCTGCGGTTGATCGAGACGCACCGCGTCACCCACGCCCAGTTCGTGCCGACGATGTTCGTGCGCATGCTCAAGCTGCCCGAGGCGGTGCGGCGAAAGTATGACGTCTCGAGCCTCCAATGCGTGATCCACGCGGCGGCCCCGTGCCCGGTGGACGTCAAGCACCGGATGATGGAGTGGTTCGGCCCCATCATCCACGAATATTATGGGGGCACAGAGGGATTCGCGGGCACGACGATCGGGCCCGAGGAATGGCTGGCCCATCCCGGCTCGGTCGGCAAGCCGTTCAGCCCCGTACACGTGGTCGGCGACGACGGGGTCGAACTTCTCGTCGGCCAGTCCGGCGAGTTGTTCTTCGAGGGCGGGCCCGATTTCGAGTATTTCAAGGACCCCGCCAAGACCGCGTCGGTCTCCAACGAGCGGGGCTGGCGGTCGCTCGGCGACATGGGCTACGTCGACGAGGACGGATACCTCTACCTCACCGACCGGTCGACGTTCATGATTGTCTCGGGCGGGGTGAACATCTACCCCCAGGAGGCGGAGAACCTGCTGATCATGCATCCCAAGCTCGTCGACGCCGCGGTGTTCGGCGTCCCCAACGAAGAGTTCGGCGAGGAGGTCAAGGCCGTCGTCCAGCCGGCCGACGGCGTCACGCCCGGGCCCGACCTCGAGGCGGAGCTCATTGCGTACTGCCGGGCCCACCTGGCCGGCTACAAGTGTCCGCGCACAGTCGAATTCGAAGCGGAGTTGCCCCGCGACCCCAACGGAAAGCTGTACAAGAGGCGCATTCGCGAACGGTACTGGCAAGGCCGGGCTTCACGGATCCTATGAACGAGGGAACGGACATGGTGACTACCGAAAGCACCCACACCGACGTGAACTGGACGCCGCTGCCGGTGCCGTGGGCGGTGCAGCGGCCCGACCGGATCCCCAAGCAGCGGTACTACGACCCGGAGTTCTACGCGCTCGAAGCGGAGCTGCTCTGGCCCCGCGTATGGCAGATGGCGTGCCGGCTCGAGGAGATCCCGAAACCCGGCGACTACGTCGAGTACGAGATCCTCGAGGAGTCCGTCATCGTCGTCCGGCTTGACGCCGAAACGGTGCGGGCCTACCACAACGCGTGCCGCCATCGCGGGGTAAAGCTCGTGGAGGGCAACGGAAACCGCCGCACCTTCGTCTGCCCATTCCACGGGTGGTGCTGGGCAATCGACGGCCGCAACACCTTCATCCTGCGACCCGACGAGTTCGCCGAGGACAACCTGAGCCCGGATGATCTGCAACTCGTCCCGGTCCGATGCGAGCTCTGGGGTGGCTGCGCGTGGATCAACCTCGACGACGACGCGCCGCCGATGCGCGACTGCTTCGAGCCGTTCGCCTCGATCTACGACGCCTGGAAGGTCGAGTCGCTGCGCGTCGAGTGGTGGCAGGCGTGCCGGCTTCCGGTGAACTGGAAGCTGGCGACGGCCGCCTTCATGGAGGGCTACCACGTCCCGCAGACCCACCCGCAGCTGCTGCCGTCCTCGATGCCCAGCACGTCGAAACCGCCGGGGCTGGCCCAGACGAACCTGTACTTCATGCGCACCCTCGGCGAGGGCATGGCCGGCATGACCCACGAGAACGACGTCCGCATCGCCGAGGGCCTGCAGAACATGGAGTTACCGGCCGATCCGGCCGCGGCGATGGCCGCCTGGCGGGCCGCGCTCAACGACGCCATCGTCGACTGGCACCGCGCCCGGGGCTGCGACATGCCCGACCTGAACGAGCTGGAGCGGCGCGGCATCACCGAAGCGATCAATTTCTGCTTCCCGCACTACTTTCTGCTGCCCCAGTACAGCAGCGCCTCGTCGTACCGGATCCGTCCGCTGGGCCCGGAGGAGACGCTGTTCGAGATCTGGTCGCTGACCCGCATCCCGCCGGACCAGATCACCGCCAAACCCACACCACCGGAGCCGATGGCGCCCGACGACCCGCGCTGGCCGCCCATCCCCGCCCAGGATTTCTCCAATCTCCCGCGGCAGCAGAAAGGCCTGCACTCCAAGGGATTTGACTACATGCGACTGTCGGACCGGATCGAGGGGCTGATCTCGAACTTCGAACGCGTCGTCGACGGCTTCCTGGCCGGCCTGCCGTACGACGCGCTGGTGCCCGCGATCCAGAAGACCAACACCACCATCGACGTGCCGGTCGCCGACCTGGGCTTCGGCTCGGAGGGGCGATGAGCACCCGCTGGGACCGCTCGGTCGACCTGCTGATCGCGGGCAGCGGCGGCGGCGGCATGGTGGCCGGGCTGGCCGCGATCGACTGCGGGCTCGAGCCGCTGATCATCGAGAAGCAGGCCCTGGTCGGGGGTTCGACGGGGCTCTCGGGCGGCATCGTGTGGCTGCCCAACAACCCGTTGATGCGGGCCGCAGCAATCGCGGATTCGCACGAGGACGGCATGGCCTACCTGGCCGACGTGGTCGGCGACATCGGGGCGCCGTCCTCGCCCGCGCGCCGCGAGATGTTTCTCACCGCGGGCTACGAAATGATCAATTTCCTTATCCGCAAAGGCGTTCGGCTGATCCGGTGCGCCGGGTGGAGCGACTATTACCCGAACCACAAGGGCGGCAACGAGTCCGGCCGCGCCATCGAGGGCATCCCCTTCGACGCCGCGGAGCTCGGCGCCTGGAGCGACAAGGTGCAGCCGCCGCTGGCGAAGAACTACGGGTTCGTGGTCCTGACCAACGAGTTGCGCTCGGTGCAGTACTACAACCGGTCGCCGCGCGCGTTCGCCGTGGCGACCCGGGTGTTCCTGCGCACCGCGGCCGCGCGGATCCGCCGCCGGCAAATCCTCACCAACGGCGCCTCGCTGATCGCCCAGATGCTCAAGGCGCTCATCGAATTCGGCGACGGGCAGCCGCCGCTGTGGACCAACGCCGCGATGGAAGACCTGATCGTCGAAGACGGCCGCGTCGTCGGGGCGCGCGTGTCCCGCGACGGCGGCCCGCCGATGAACGTGGAGGCGCGCAAGGGCGTGCTGCTGGCCGCCGGCGGATTCGGCCACAACAAGGAGATGCGCCGCCAATACAGCGGCGATCAGCCCAACGAGGCGCAGTGGTCGATCGCCAACGCCGGCGACACCGGCGAGGTGCTGCAGGCCGCGATGCGCCTGGGCGCCAAGACCGATCTGCTCGACGAAGCCTGGTGGCTGCCTTCGGTTTTCATCGCGAACGGGGGCGCCGCGGCGGCCTCGCTCGGTTCGGGCCGGCAGCGTCCCGGCGCCATCTACGTCGACGCCACCGGCCGGCGATTCTGCAACGAGTCGAACTCCTACGTCGAGGTCGGCAAGGCGATGTACGCCAACAAGGCGGTGCCCTGCTGGATGATCTTCGACGACGGCTACGTGCACAGGTATGTCACCAGCACGAACCCGCTCAAGCGCAACCAAGGCCTGCCACCCGAACTCATTGAAAAGGGCGCGGTGAAGCGCGGAGACACCATCGCCGACCTCGCCCGTCAGATCGACCTTCCGGCCGACGAGTTGGCGCAAACGATCCAGCGGTTCAACCGCTTCGCCGCCAAGGGCTTGGACCCCGACTTCGGTCGCGGGCAGTCGGCCTACAACGACTGTCTCGGCGACCCCGGCTACCGGCCCAACGCCGCCGTCGGCCCGCTCGACCGTGGGCCCTACTACGCCACCCGGGTCTTCCCGGCGGACGTCGGGACCTGCGGGGGCGTGGTCACCAACGAGCACGCGCAGGTCCTGGACGAGCAGGACCTGGTGATCGAGGGCCTCTACGCCACGGGCAACACCACCGCGACGGTGATGGGCCGCACGTATCCGGGCGCGGGCGCGAGCATCGCCAGCTCGATGGTGTTCGGTTACGTGGCCGCGCGGCACGCCGCCGGCCGCCGGATCGCCGGCGAGAGGGCCCGCTAGACGCGCGAGCAGACGCAGAATCGCACGCGCTGAGCCCCCACAGTGCGATTCTGCGTCTTCTCGCGCAAAAACCTATTCGTCGCGGCCGACGAAATCGCGTGGCTTCATGCCCGACTGCATGAGCTCGGCCCGGCGCGCCTGCACATCCGAGGCAGCACCCACCATGTTGGTCAAGATGTGGCTGACCTGGAGGTGAACCCGCATGCCCATCAACTCCCAGGCCCGCTTCACGTTGTTCTTGACCGCCATCAGCGTCGTCAACGGGATCTGGGAGATCCTGCGCGCCATCTCTTCGACGGTGTCTTCCAGCTCCTCGCGCGGCACCACCCTATTCAGCAGACCCCAGTCGAGGGCTTCGCGCGCGGACAGGGTGGGCGCCAGCAGCAGCCAGTCCATGGTGCGGTGCCAGTTCATCAGCAACCAGGGCTCGATCATGGTGTGCCCGCCGGGCTCCCCGAGGCTTTGGGCAAGCGGCATCTGGAAATACGCGTCCTCGGAGGCCACACAGAAATCGGTCAGCAGGCCGAGATAGATTCCGCCGCCCATGCAATAGCCGTGGATCGCCGAGATCGTCGGCTTGGGAAACTCCCACAGATAGAGAGTGGGCCACAGAAACAGGTCAGCCGTGCCCTTGTACAGGTCCTCGAAGGTGTTGCCGAAGTCCGGGTAGGGATTCTCGTCCGGGCCCCAGCGGGCCACGTGCCCGCCGCAGAAGCCCTTCCCGTTGGCCTTGATGATGACGACCTTGATCTCTTTATCGCGGTCGGCCTCGTGCAGGCAGTCGTCGACCTCGGTGACCAACACCGCGTCCTTGGTATTGGCCTTGTCGACCCGATTCAGGATGATCCGCGCAATCGGCGGTTCGCGTTCATAGATGATCGCTTCGAGCACGCGCCGCTCCATCGTCGTGACATTACCGGCTTGCGGCCCGCATCCGAGTGCGGTGCCTCAGCCGCGCGCCACGAGCCAGGCGCGACCGTCGCCCTCCCCGGCGTCGACGAGCTCGAGCGCGGCGAACGCGGCGGTCAGCTCGCCCGCCGCGGCGCGAAACGGTCCCGGCGCGGCCCCGACCTCGCTCAGCGCGGCGATGGCCAATAGCCCGCCCGGCGCCAGGCGCTCGATGATCGCCCCGTCCAGGCGCCGGTCCCGGAAGTTATGGCACAGGATCACGTCGACGGGCGGTCCGGCGGGCAGCCCGTCGTCGAGGTCGAAGACGTCGAAGCGGCAGCGGTCCCCGACGCCGGCGAGCCGCGCGAACTCGCGCGCCTGATCGATGGCGACCGCCGAGACGTCGTACCCCCAGACGTCAAGCCCGCGGCGGGCCAGCCACACCGCGCCGCGCCCCTGTCCGCAGGCGAGGTCGAGGGCACGTCCCGCGGTCGGAAACTGCTCGGCGTGGTGCGCCACGAACCCGGGCGGCCCGACCTCGCCCACCGGCGGTGGCCCGGCGGCGGCGTACCGCGCGTCCCAGCGACGCCGGTCATCCTCGGCCATGGCGCCACCCTAAGTTGCGCACCGCGTTTCTACACTGGACCGGTGTCTAGAGAGGCGGCCACTCCGACGGACGCGGGGACGGCCCGCCGCTCCGACCGCCGGCCGGCGCAGACGATCCGCAAGGTCCTCGACGCCGGGCTGGAGGAACTGCGGGAATCGTCGTACGCGACCCTGACGATGCGCGCGGTCGCCACCCGCGCCGGCGTGTCCCCGGCCAGCGCGTATACGTACTTTCCGTCGAAGAGCGCCCTGGTGGCGGCGGTGTACCTGCGCTTCCTGCAGGACCTGCCGTTGCACACCGACGTCAACGACACCACCCAGGCGCGGGTCAGCGCGACGCTGCGCGACATGGCGCTGATGGTCGCCGACGAGCCCGAGTTGGCGACGGCCTGCGGCGCGGCGCTGATGGCCGACGACCCCGCCGTCAAGCCGCTGCGGGAGCAGATCGGCGAAGAGGTGTCCAGGCGGATCGCGGCGGCGCTGGGTCCCGGGTGGCCGCGAGCGGTGCGCTCCGCGCTTCAGATGACGTTCTCCGGGGCCCTCCTGACGGCCCGGTTCGTCAGCTATGAGGAGATCGCGGGACAGCTCGACGAGGCCGTCGGCCTCATTCTGAAAGCCTGCGCCGCCTAAAGCCCAGTGGCCCAACCGAATCGCTATTATCCAGCTGTGAGGATCGGTTGAGGATGCGCAGTCACGGCTGGGCAGGGAACGCGCCCGCCTCCGACGAGGAGGCGATCGAGCGCATCCTGGACGCCGCGGACCGGATCATCGACGAGCGGGGCCCGGCGATGGGAATCGCCGACGTGGCGCGGGCCCTGGGTGTGACGCGGCAGACCGTCTACCGGTACTTCCCCGGCACCCAGGCGTTGCTGGTGGCGGCCGCGATGCGGTCGGCCGACGGGTTCCTCGACCGCCTGGCGACCCAGCTCGAAGGCGTGACCGACCCGGTCGTGGCGATGACGGAAGGCATGGCGTTCGCCATCGAGCAACTGGCTTCCGACGATCAGGTCGGGTTCGTGCTGCGCCACCGCAGCGGTCAGAGCGTCTCCATCATCTCCGACACCGCCCTGGCCTTCGGGCGATCGATGCTGCATCGCTTCGACATCGATTGGGAGCACTACGGTTTCGACGAGACGGGGCTCGACGAGCTGAACGAATTCGGCCTGCGGGTGCTGCAATCCTTCCTCACGGACCCGGGCCGGCCCCCGCGCACCGGCGCCGACCTGCGCCGCTATCTCACCCGGTGGCTAGGACCCGCGATCGCCTACCCGCAGTTGATGCGCACCATGGACGCGCTTCGGGCAGCCGAGCCGGCGCAGGCGCGCGGGCGCCCGTCACGAGCGTCCTGATACCGCGGGAGTGGTTGATCCCTCCCCCGAGTTCGGCCATCCTCAACGAACCGACGTTGACGACGACCGACGAAGGAGGGGACATGGCAGGTCTGGGAGCAATCGCGCTGAACAGCGCCCCCATTTTCGGTGGCGCGATGCTGGCCATCGTGGCCGGTCAATTCCGGGGCCCGAACTACCGAGAGCTGATCAAAGAAGACATGGACCTGCTCGACCGGCTCCCCACCGACGCGATCACCCGACGCGCCGAAATGCAACGCATCATCGATGAGCGCATCGATGACCTGATCGGTGTCGCCGACAGGAACCGTGCGATGCGCCGAGCCGCCCTGACCTACCGGGGAAATTGGCGGGACATGGTGCTTTTGCTCTGCGCGCTGCTGTTCACCATCGTCTGGTGGGACGTCAGCCACGAGCGCAGCAACTGGCTGCCGATGTTCATCCTGCTGATCCTGCTGTGTGTGCTTGCCGCCGCGTACGCATTTCGCGGCGTGCTGCGCTCGGCCCGTTCGGTACTGCGCCGGCGGGGCGCCGGCAACCGCGAGACCGCCGCCCCGGACACACGCACGTAATACGGCCGACTTGGTCACATCACCGGGAGTTACCGCGCATTTCGGCTCGCCCGACTTGCGACCGGTCCGGCGCCCCCTTCTGCGGCCCTGAGCTGCGACATTTCCGGGGCCGTGGGCGCAGGCCGTCCCGTGGGAAGGCCTGCGAATCCGTCGGGGGGTGGCCCGCGCTCGGCGAGCATCCGTTACCGCGCTGTGACAAAATTTCGAGCGTGAAGTTTCCTCCCCTCCTCCGTCTCATTTGTGCTGCGGCGGCGCCGATTTGGGCGCTGTTGACCGCGCCCGTTCCGTTCGCCGCCGCCGAGCCGTGCCCCGACGTCGAGGTGGTCTTCGCCCGGGGTACCACCGAGCCCCCCGGCGTCGGCCGCGTCGGCCAGGATTTCGTGGACACGCTGCGCTCGCGTGTGGGCACCCGATCGCTCGGCGTGTACCCGGTCAACTACCCGGCCACCACGGACTTCCCCACTGCGATCGACGGCATCACCGACGCCGGCCACCACGTCGAGTCGATGGCGGCGAACTGCCCCAGAACCAAGATGGTGCTGGGCGGATATTCCCAGGGCGCGGCCGTGATGGGCTTCGTCACCGCGAACAGGGTCCCGGACGGGGCCAACCTCGCGCAGCCGCCCCAGCCGATGCCGCCCGACGTCGCCAATCACGTCGCCGCCGTCGCGCTGTTCGGCAAGCCGTCGACCCAGTTCATGAGCATCATCAACGAGCCCCCCGTCACGGTCGGCCCGCTGTACGCGCCGAAGACGATCGAGCTGTGCGTACCCAACGACCCGGTCTGTTCGGGCTCGGGATTCCCGGCCGCGCACCGGCAGTACGTCGAGGCCGGGATGGTCGATCAGGCGGTCGACTTCGCCGCGGGACGGCT
>NZ_JCALCD010000006.1:0-465586 GCF_059812165.1 Mycobacterium sp. NGS69 | reverse complement strand
AAAATCGCACGATTTCGCGTCGTGGAGTGCGATTCTGCGTCTGCTCGCGGGTTTATCGTGAGCACCGTGACCATTCCCGCGTTTCCCGCCCCCGACGTGCTCGCAGCCCGCGAGAAGCTCGTGCTCGACCACTTTCACGACGAGGTCCGCCAGGCCTGGGACGACGTGTTGGCGACGTTCCCGCACCCGCGCTACGAGCTGATCCCGCAGATGATCGTCCACGACGGCGACGCGGCGGTGCGCGGCTATTACGTCTACACCAGGACCGCGTTCCCCGATCAGGACCACGAGATCATCGCGCTGCGGCACAGCGCCGACGCGGTGATCGTCGAGTTCTGGCTGATGGGCACCCACCGCGGATATCTCGGCAAGGTCCCGCCCACCGGCAGCCGGTTCCGGGTCCGCATGAACGCCTACTTCGTGTTCGACGACACCGAAACGCTTGTCTGCGAACGCATTTACTTCGACACGCTGACCATGATCAAGCAGCTGCTCGGCGGGCTGGACATGAAGAAGCCGGCGAACTGGTTGCTGGCCGCGCGCTGCGTGCGCGGTTTCCTATCGATGTCATCGGAAAAGCCGGATCCCGCACTGACTTCCGCGTAAGCCGGCGCGCCGCTAGCAGCCGAGTTGCGCTGCCAGGTCCAGGAAGTCGGCCGCGTTGACGTCGAACTCGTCGGAGTAGGCCACGTCGGCCTCGCCGCCGGCCCCGAATTCCAGCGGGCGCGCGACGAAGGCCGTCGCGAAGCCCAGCCGGCCCGCCGCGCGGATGTCGTACTTGTGGCTGGCCACCATCATGATCTCGGCGGGCGGCAGGCCGAGGTAGGTCGCGGCCATGCGATAGATCGCCGGGTCGGGCTTGAACACCCCGGCCATCTCGGCGGCGAAGATCGCGTCCCACGGCATGCCGGCCCGCTTGGAGATGTTGACCACCGCTGACACGTCGGCGTTCGACAGGGTGGCCAGCGTGTAGGCGCGCTTCAGCCGCGTCAGCCCGGGCACCACGTCCGGCCACGGCCGCAGCCGCTGCCAGGCCAAGGTCAGCTCCTCGCGTTCGGCGTCCGAAAAGCCCGCGATGCCGCAGTCGGATAGGACGACGTCCAGCGCGCGCCGATAGACCGAGTGCACGGAAACCCAGCCACTCCCCTGCGCCCCCTCCAGCTCGGCGAAGTAGCCTGCGCGCCAACGGCGCACCACGTCGGGCCAGTCGACGCCCGGGTGCCGCCCCGCGCTGATCCGCGCCGCCTCGTCGCACACGGTCGAATGGAAATCCGTCGCCGTCCCCTGCACGTCGAACAGCAGCGCCTTGACCACAGGCCCCATCATGCAGGCTAAAATCTGCGGCGTCGAAACGCTTGACCTTCCATGCCGAGGCGGGGTAGTCCGTGGCCGAACCTGACGAGCGCGAGCCCGACTACCGCTTCACCTTCGCCAACGAGCGGACCTTCCTGGCCTGGCAGCGCACCGCGCTGGGACTGCTCGCCGCCGCGGTCGCGCTGGTGCAGCTCGTTCCGGAGCTGACCGTCCCCGGGGCGCGGCGCGTGCTGGGGGTCGGGCTCGCCGTGCTGGCGACCCTCACCAGCGGAATGGGGCTGATCCGCTGGCGGCAGGCCGACCACGCGATGCGCCACGGCGATCCGTTGCCCCGCCATCCCACCCCGGCCTACCTCGCGGTGGGGCTCAGCGTGGTGGGACTGGTCGCGATCGGGCTGGTGATCGCCAAGGCGGTCATGGGTTGAGCGACTCGACGGCGACCGCCCCGCCCAACGAACCGGCCGATCGAACGGTGCTGGCGTGGACCCGAACGTCCTTCGCGTTCCTGGCCAACGGCGCCCTGCTGATGGTCAGGAACCTGCACGGTCCCGTCGGGCCGTGGCAATTGGTCCCGGCCTTCCTGGCGGCGGTGGTCGCGTTGGGCACCTACCTGATCGCGGTGCGACGCCAGCGCGCGCTGCAGCAGAACCCACTGCCGGCGCGGATCACCGCGCGCCGGCAGGTGTACGGCATCGGGGCCGCCGTGCTGGCGCTGATCGTCGTCACGATGGTCGCTCAGCTGGTCTATTGATGAAGCCCCCGCATACACCCTCCGGTGTGGAGGCCCGCGACATCGCTGTTCAAGGGATCCGCACGCGGGTGTTCGAGGTCGACCCCCGCAATGACGTCACCCCGCTGATACTGCTGCACGGCGGTGGCGTCGACTCGGCGCTGGTGTCGTTCGGATCGGCGTTGGCCGAGCTCGGCCGGCGCCGGCGGGTCATCGCTCCGGATCTGCCCGGATACGGCGATTCCGAGTTCCCCGAGTCATCGTTCTCCATCCCGTGGTACGGCGACTGGGTCGCCGACCTGATTCGCACCTACGGCTTCGACCGGGTCGATCTCGGGGGCCTGTCGCTCGGGGGTTGGATCACCCTCGAAATGGCCATCACCCACTCCGATCTCGTGCGCCGCATCGTGGCGATCAATCCGGGCGGTGTCACCGAGCGGTACAAGTTCATGCGCACCGCCCACTGGGTCGCCCACCATCCACGGCTGGGAAACCGAATGAACAGGTTGTCGGTGAGCCTGGGCCGCAGGCTGCTTCGCACGCAGCTGCGCGCCAGCCTCGGCATGCGGAACGCCGCGGCGCTGTCCGACGAGCTGATCGACGCGGTCATCATCAGCGGCAAGCTCCCGCACGCGGGCGAAGCGTTCGCCGCCACCCAACGATGGGCGTTCGGCGCCGGGCCGGAGGGCTTGTCGCTGGTGTCCAGGCTGCCCCGGATCACAGCCAGGACGCTGGTACTGGCCGGGCGCAACGACCGGCTCGTGCCGGTGGCTGATTCGATCCGCGCCGCGCAGCTCGTCCAGGACGGCCAGGTGCGGGTCCTCGAGCCGTGTGGACACTGGCTCGTGCGCGATCGCCCCACGGAATTCGTCCAGGCGGTCAATCAATTCCTCGACGCCGATTGACGGGTTGCGGTACCAGCAAAATTTCATGAAAGTTCAAGGAAATTCCCAGGTTTGGGGCCCGCCCATTCTGGCAAATATTTTTCCATGACCGCACGTCACATCACTCGCTTCGTTGTTTCTGCGGCAGCGGCGGTGTCGGGCATCGGCGCCACCGTTGTCGCGCCCGTCATCCCCGGAGCCCTCGCCCAATGTCCGGACGCCCAGGTGGTCTTCGCCCGGGGCACCGGCGAGGACCCCGGCGTCGGCCCGACCGGGCAGGCGTTCGTCGACAACCTGCGCTCGCGCATCGGCGGAAAATCGCTCGACGTCTATCCCGTCAACTACCCCGCCAGCAACGACTGGGGCACCGGCCTCGACGGCATCAAGGACGCCGGATTCCACGTCGAGGACATGGCGAAGACCTGCCCCAACACCAAGATGGTGCTCGGCGGCTACTCCCAGGGTGCGGCCGTCATGGGCTTCGTTACCTCGTCCGCCGTGCCGGACGGAGTCGACCCGGCGACCGTGCCCAAGCCGATGGATCCCGCCGTGGCCGACCACGTCTCCTCGGTGGTGCTCTTCGGCATGCCCAACGTCCGCGCGATGAACTTCCTCAACGAGCCCCCCGTCGCCATCGGCCCGCTGTATCAGGCGAAGACCATCAAGGTGTGCGCGCCCGAGGACCCGGTGTGCTCGGACGGCATGAACTTCGCCGCGCACGACACCTACGCCTCCGACGGGGGAATGATCGACAAGGGCGCGGCCTTCGCGGCCAGCCATCTCGGCGGCGACGCGAGGACGCCCGGCGGCTTCGGCACCTGAGCTACGACGGGCCTTTGGCGTTCAGGAACGCGACGATCCCCTGGGTGACGGCAGCGGCGTACTTCGCCTGGCCGTCCGCGCTCTGCATCCGCGCGGCCTCGTCCGGGTTCTTCATGTTGCCCAGCTCGATGAGAATCGCCGGGTACTGGGCCAGGTTGAGCCCGGCGAGGTCGGCGCGGCCGTACAGGCCGTCCGAGCCCGCGTACGTCGACGGGTGAAAGCCCGCCTGCACCAGGGCATCCCGCATCGTGCGCGCGAGTAGAACGGCCGGGCCGGCCTGAACGTCGTTCAGCGGCGGGCTGGAGTAGTTCACGTGGAATCCCGAGCCCGAGGCCGGTCCGCCGTCGGCGTGGATGCTGACGATCGCGTCGGGGTGCATCGCATTGGCCGCCGCCGCGCGTGCGTCGACGCACGGGCCGACGGAGCTGTCGTTGTCCCGGGACAGCTGCGTGTGCACGCCCAGTTGGTTGAGCGAACCGCTGATCAGCCCGACGACGGCCCAGGTGAACGCGTGCTCGGGGTAGCCGTCGTCGGCGGCGGCGCCCGAGGTTTGGCACTCCTTGGTGCCGCCGCGGCCGTTCGGGACCTGCTGGCTGATCGAGGCATCGTTGACGGCGTTGTGGCCCGGGTCGAGGAAGACACCCATGCCGGCGATGCCGGCGCCCGCGCGGGGCGCGGCGGCCAAGGCTGTCCCCAGCAATGCCGGCGCGGCGCCGGCGAACTTCAGGGCGTCGCGCCGGGTAACGGGCCGTTGGCTCACCCGCGCGATGGTAACAACTTCTAGGTTTCGTCGACGGCGGCCAGCAACGCGGCGCAGACGCTCTTCAGGAAGCTGGTCGGCACGCTGTAGCCGCAGGTCACCATCCTCAGTGTGCCGTCGTAGGTGGTGATCCCGGTGACGTACTCGCCGTCGGTCTGGCTTTGGACCACCGGTCCCCACACGGCCGTGGGCCGCAGGGGGCCGTTGCCGTCGAGTGTTTGCACGCCGAGATTGGTGATGAGCAATTCCCACGGGTGCATCCGGGTGAAGAATTCCTCGGTGTCGCGAACTTCGGCGTCGACGGGCACCGCCTGCTGAACGACCTCCGAGGCCGTGCGGATCCCGCGCGCCGACCGGGCGATCTCGAGGTGGGCGGTCGTCGCGCGCGCCTGCTCCCAGAAGGCAGTCCCGTCCCAGGGGGACAATCCCGTCCACGTGCAGTGGATGTAGAGGCCGCAATCCCGCTCGACTCCGATCAGCGCCCGGAAGTTGATCGGGTTCAGCGCGCGCACGAAGTCTTCGCCGCACAAGGCGGCGCGCACGCGGCACATCGCCACCACCATCGCCGCCTGCACCGTGGTGTGCTCCGCCCGGCAGCGCTCGACCAGCCGCGCGGTTTCCAGCGGCCCGATGGCCATCGTGTGCACGTTGGTCAGGGCGCCATCGCGGGGGCGGATGGCACTGGGCGTTCGCATCCTCGGATCGTCGGGCAGCTCGGCGGGATCGAACGGATCAACGTCGCCCAGCGTGCTGGCGAGGATGTGCTCCTGGGATTGCTGCACAGGCAAAGTCGGCAACGCCTCGCCGTTGAGCGCGGCGATCACGTCCTCGAGAACCAGCACGGAGGAAATCCCGTCGGCGATGGTGTGGTCAAACGTCAGCAACAGGGCGCTGTTCGCGGATCCCTGCACCAACGACGCCCGCATCAGCGGCGCGTGCGAACGGTCGAACGTCCGGCCGAGCTCGTCGGCCGCGGTGGCGTGCCACGACCACCCCACGCCGGGGCGGATGGTCAGCTCGATCGGTGCGACGGTCGCCGCGCGATAGAAACCCAGGCGGGTGCCCGGGCGGTCCTCAACATGCACCGACAACAAGGGATGTCGCCGCTGAACGGCGGCCAGCGCGCGTTTCAGCCGATCCGCGGTCAGCACTTCGCCGAACTCCGCCACCAGCAGGAAGTGAGCGGGATTGCGCTCGCTGTAGCGGTAGAAGAGCCGTTCTACGGCGCCAACGGGACGAACGCTTCTGATCACCAAGTCTCCAAACGTCATTGGGCAGTGCGACACACTGCACACGGATCGCCCGGAGGCTCGGTTCATCCCGGTGCGCGAAATCACAAGGCGCTCCGCGAAATTCCGCCCGCAGCGGAATCCCGGCCCCATTGCGCGAGCAGACGCAGAATCGCACTGCGCGGGCCGCGCGCGTGCGATTCTGCGTCTGCTCGCCAAACCTCCGGGAGACCCTTGTCAGGGTGAGCCTGACGCCGTACCGTGTCAGGGAAAGCCTGACAATCCGGGGAGTCCTCATGAGCCCTACCACCAAGCAGACCGCTCAGATCTGGTGTTCGTTCTGCGGCAAGTCCAACGCCGAGGTCGACAAGCTGGTGGCCGGCCCGGGCGTGCAGATCTGCAACGAATGCATCGACCTGTCGCAGGCCATCATCGACGAGTACCGCGACAAGCCCAACGAGCTACGCATGCCGATCTGGGAGTCGTGGAGCGACCAGCAGATGCTCGACCACATCCCCCGCATGGCGGTGGTGGCCCAGCAGGTCGAGGCCGACCTGCGCGCCTGGGTGCGTGAGCTGCGCCGCCGCGGGACCACCTGGGCGAAAATCGGTCAGACGCTGGGCATTACGCGCCAGTCCGCGTGGGAGCGGTTCTCCGGCGAATAGGTTTCAGACGTTGGTCAGCGCCTGCGCCGCGGTGCGGAACATGGTCTGTTTGATCGCGCCGAGCGTGCCGGGGTCCTTGCCGGACAGCGGGCGCAACAGGTCGGTGGCGGCATTGGTCACCTCGCCTTCCCCCGCGGTGGCGTCGACGATGCCGAACTCGACGGCCTCGGTCCCGCCGAAGCGTCGCCCGGTGGTCATCGACGCGATCGCGGCGCGGGGGGTGAGCTTGGCCTGGATCAGCGCGGCCATGCCGTCGGTGAACGGGATCCGGATGTCGACCTCGGGAAAGCAGAAGTAGCCGCGGTCGGCGCGCATCACGCGCACGTCGTGGGCCATCGCGAGCATGGCGCCGGCGCCGAAGGCGTGCCCGGTGACCGCGGCGGCGGTCGGCGTCGGGAAGGTCAGCACACGGGCCAGCAGCGCCTGCACCCGCCCGACGTAGGACTGCGTCTGCTCACCGTGGGCACCAAGCCAGTCCAGGTCCAGCCCGTTGGTGTAGAACTTGCCGCGCGCCGTGGTGACCAGGCCCTGGGCGCCGGCGGCCTCGATCTCGTCCAGGTGGGCGTTGATGGCGTCGAGAAACTCCGGCGAGAACCGGTTTTCGTCCTCGCCGAGGTCGACGACGGCGATCTTGTCGTCCCAAATCAGTGTTGGTGTCATTTCGTGTTCCTTCCTGTGCTTCTGCGCCGCAACGGCGGCGGCCCGACGGCCAGCGCGGCGCGGACCGCCGCGCGCAGTCGTTCTCGGGCATCCGGATCGTGGATTCGGTTGCGTTCCAGCAGGATTGCCGTCGGCAGGTCGACGATGCACATGGTGATGACGTCGACGGCCGTGGCGTCCTTGCGATCCCACAGGGCGCGGGCCAGCCGGATCATCGCCTCCACCAGCAGCCGGTCCAGGTCGCGCAGCTGGGCGGCCAGCTCGGTCGGGGTGTCGGGGCCGAGAAGCTCGTCGCGGCGCACCGTCAGCACCAGCTGCGAGGACTGCGGATACTGTTCGGCGAACACCGCCGGCGCCTCGGCCGCCGCCACCACCGCGGCGGCCGCGTCGCCGTCGAGGGCGGCGTCGATCAATTCGCCTTGCGCGCTGAGGAATCGGTGCCCGGCGCGCAGCCAGGCGCGGCCCACCAGGCCCGCGCGCGAGCCGAACCCGTGGTAGAGCGCGCCGTTGGACACGCCCGTCGCGTCGCTGACCGCGCGGATCGTGACGGCGGCGGGCCCGGACCGCGCCGCCAACAACTCCACGGCATCAAGGATCTGATCCTGGTCGTGGACGCGTGGGCGGGGCACCTCGGGAGCATAACAGAGCGGTTGCTCTGTTACATATCGGGCGTGTCGGTCAGGCCTGGGTCGGCGCCGCCACGTCGCATTGCCGCTGTGCGGCGCACAGAATCGAACCGGCGTTCACGAACGCGCGTTTGTTGCGGTCCGCGGTGTCGATCGGTAGGTCGGCGGCCAAGCGCAGCACCATCAGGGCGAGCGCGGTGTTGGTGGCGTAGGGGACGATCAGCAGGTTGGCGCACGCTTCCCAGCCGTTGAAGGTCATCACGTGCTGGCGCTTCTGCTCCCATCCCGGCCAGTTCAGGTCCGGCGGTCGCTGCAGCGGCGACCAGTTGACGTTGATGGATTTGATCTCCCCGAGCAGCGGGGTCAGGACGGTAACCAGCGAGGGCAGTTCGTTGGCGATGCGGTCCACGCGGGGCCACCACGCGCCGTCGATGTCGTGGCCCAATTCGCGCGCGACGCACACCCGGATCGGGTTGGTTCCGTGCCGGCCCCGGAGGTGAGGCATTTGTACTGCGGTATCCACGGGCAGTTCCTTCACGGTCGGCATCGACCGCCCCGGGGTGCTGGGGCGACGGAGGAATCGCATTGCCTGTGGATGCCATCCGCGGATGGGCAGCGCCGACAACGAAAAGCTCGTTCTCAACGGTACGCCAGCGGTTCGCCGCGACCTAGCGTGGGTGTGGTTTCGGGGATCGGCGGCCCGCTCCCGGCCGCGGCTGATGCTGGGACTTGGGAACGATGGTGACACCGGTTCCCCACCCGTCGCCGATTCAGCCCCGCTGGATGTTGTTGTCGTAGCCCGAATTTGTGACCTTCGGCGTGCCCGTGTGGTAGGTGATGTTGTTGCCGTAACCCGAGACAGTGATGGCGTCGACGCTGTCGACGCTGACCTTGTTGTTGTAGCTGGAGATCGCCAGGCCGGCGCAGTGGCCGGTCACGTTGAATTCGTTGCCGTAGCTCGAGATCTTCAGGTTGCCGTTGTCGCAGCCTTTGACCATGACGACGTTGCTGTACCCGGTCGATTCGATGGCGTCGGCGTCCTCGACGGTGACGTTGTTGTCGTAGCCGCCCACCAGGAGACTGGCGCAGTGGCCGGTGATCACGTACTTGCTGTCGTACGCGGCGAGGGTGAGCTTGCCGTTGTTGCACGCGATCGTTCTGGCCTGGGAGTTGTCGCTCACGCGCAGCTCGCCGCCCTGCGGCACCGCGGTCGGGCCGCTGGACGTCGTCCTACCGGCACCGCCTCGCGAGATCGAACTGCCCATCGACGACCTGGCGAACATCATCACCAGGCTGATGATGATCGGCACCACGACCGCCAGTAGGACGAGGACGAGGTACCACGGGTAGGACCTGCGCCGCGGCGGCGGGGCGCCCCAGGGGTACTGCGCGCCGCCGGTGTAGGTCGGGCCGCCGGTGTAGGTAGCGCCACCGGTGTACGTCGCACCGCCCGTGTACGGCGGGGGGTTCTCGGTGTACGTCTCGCCGCCCGTGTACGGGGGCGGGCTTTGCGGGGGCCGGGTGACGTCGGCAAGCTCTCGCTCCAGCTCGCGGATCCGCTTTTCGGGATCGTCGTCCTTCATTTGCCAAATGGTTCCACATCCGCAGCTGGGCTGACAGCCCTCAATTTGCGGGCGATTTGGGGGCGATTTGCTCGCCTCCCCTTAGGCGTGGCGCTGCGCCTTGGCCCGCGTTCCTGCGCCCGCGGCCGCCGGCCTCTCGCCGTTGGACCGCGCCGGGGCAGCCTTTCGCTTGCGTGGCGGGATGATCCTGGGCACCGGGTCGAAGGCGGCGGGATCGGCGAGGTACGCGCGGAAGATGCCGGCCATCGTCGCCGCCTGGTAGCCGTCGACGAACCGGTGATCCAGGCCGATCGACAACGGCAGCACCGGACGCACGACGGGTTGGCCGCCCAGCGCCAACACCTTGTCCTTCACCGCGCCGATCATGATCCCCAGGGGCACGTGGCAGAACGTGGGCCACGGGGCGGCGGCCGTGTCGAGGCCGTAGGTGCCCACGTTGCTGACGAGTATCGAGCCGTAAGGGCGAGCCTCCAGCCCAAGGAAAGGAATGGGCAATTGCAGGCTCTCGGTGACGAAGCCCATCGCGTCCATCACCGGGCGAAGGAGCAACGGCGGCAGCCCCTTGACCAGCGCCTTGCTCTGCTTGAACTGGGGATCTTCGTCGTGGCGGATGCGCCCGACGTGATCGGCGAGTTCCTTGGCGATCTCCCAGGGCGGTTTCTCGTTGATACGACGCACCACGGTGCCCGACAGATCGGTGCCGGCGGCTTCGGCTCCGGTTACGAGGTCCGTCCGCAGCGACACCACGAAGAAGCAGTCGACGGTCGGGGACGGCAGGAAGCCGCCGAACACGACCCTGCCGTTCAGCCCGGGCAGCGCCTCGATGACCTTGCCGGCGGCCCTGCCCACGAGGTCCATGGGTGTGACGTGCTGGCCCGTTGCCTCGCGGACCTGGCGCAAGTATTGGAGCAGCCGCGCCGCTTCGACATCCATCGTCGCCCAGATCACCGGGTCTTTCCGCGGCCGCCAGGTGGCCATGGCGATCTTTCGCCAGACGGAGAACGGGATGACGGCTGGAGTGGTCCACATGGTCGGAACTTCCTCTTCGAAGCAGGTACCCGAGTCTCCGCCCAGGGCGGGGATGCAGCCCAGAGCACAAGGTCCCCTCGTCCCGGGTGAATTCCTGCCCAACAGGCGGCGAAGCGGAAGGTTCGCCCTGAAACATGGGTGTAACGTCCGCACTCACCAGACCACCTGCTCACTCTCGGCCTGCTCGCCTGCAAGCCGACGGATTAATAGGGGATGCCGTGAGCACATCCGAGATGTCCGACGTGTCGGCGACGACCGTTACCGACGAGGTCGTGGTCTCGTTGCAGGACGAGGCCCTGCTGCTGGGCGGGGACCCCGCGGCCGTCGACTCCTATCTGGCGCGGCTGCGGGAGACCGCCGGGCAGGCCATGCGGGTCGCCGGCATCGACGGCGCCTCGCTCGCCAACGGGCTCGCCGGGCTGGCGTCCCTGCTGGCCGAGTCGGGCAAGTACGTCCAGCTGCATCGCGACGGCCTCGAAGCGTTGAAGGACGGCAATCTAGTTCCCCTGAGCGACGGCATCTTTCGTTTGACGACGGGCGCCGATGCCTTCCTTGCTCCCCTGCAGTGGCGACCGGCCGGGTTTGGGCCGGAAGCGGTGCTGTCGGCGCAGATGATCGCGGTGCAGGTCGCGCTGACGTCCGCGGTTGCCCAGGTGGAAGACGCCGTGCGGCGCGTGGAGGACAAGGTCGAGTCGGTGCTCGAGGTAGCCCGGGCGCAGCGCGCCGGCGACGTGCTGGGCAACAACCTGACGCTGTCGCGGATGGTCGACTCGCTGGAGAAGTACGGGTCGCTGCCTGATGCGTACTGGGAATCGGTGGCCGGGCTGGGGCCGGCGCTCAACGTCACCGTCGAGCAGCTGCGCAACCACGTTCGGCGCGTCCTGGCAGCTCTGGATGACGCGTCGGGCGTGCAGCACCGCGCCGCGAAGCTGCGAAATGCGGTCAACGACAACCGGCTTGGCGACACGTTGAGCCTGCTGGTCATCGCGGAGGAGGCGCTGCACAAGTGGCAGCGGCTGAACCTCGCGCGGATCGAGTCGACGCAACCCGAGCAGCTGCTGCGCGCGATCGACGAAGCCCGCGAGCTCGTCGACCATCATTTCCGCGAGGACGTCGACATCTATGGGAGCGCGAAGGAAGCGCTCGACCGGTTCGGAAAGCCATCGGTTCTCGATGGCTTCCGATTCTGGGCGGTGCGGGAGCTGGCCAGGCAGCGCGGCGCCCTGCGCGACGAGCTCGACCGTTTCGCCGAGGCCCGCCACCACCAGGTCGAGACCTGGGAGGACTTCCACATTCCGAGCGTGTTCGACGCTGCGTTCGCCACCATCGGCGCCGCCGCGACGACGACGGGCCATGTGCTCGGGGTCGTGGGCCGCGGAATCGTGTGGGTGGGCGCACAGGTGGCGGGGCCGTTCCGGGGCAATGGCAGCAATGGACGGCCAGATATCGGCGACGGCAAGGACTTTGAGCTTCAGCCGGACAGCGCCGGGCTCGAGCACTCCGGGACGTAATTGCTGTAGTACAAATACGTAGTACCATGGCTGGCATGTCTGAGGTGCCGGTGCGCGAGCTGAACCAGAACACCGCTGGGGTGCTTGCACGGGTCAAACGCGGCGAGCAAATCGACATCACTGAGCGCGGAGCCGTCGTGGCCCGCCTGGTCCCGGCCCAGGAAAATCCCCTCGCCGAAATGATCAGCGCGGGAAGGCTTCGTCCCGCCACTCTGAGCGGACCGGCGCCGCGTCCCTCCGGACCGGTGAAGACCGATCACGAGGCCGGCCAACTGCTCCGCGAGCTGCGCGACAACGAGCGCTATTGATGCTTTATCTCGACACGTCGGCCCTGATGAAACTGATCCGGCGTGAACCCGAAAGCGATGCCCTCGCCGACTGGCTCGACGCACAAACACCGGCGCCGTGGGTGTCGTCGACGCTGATCGAAGTGGAACTCCCTCGCGCCCTCCGCCGGGTAGAGCCCTCGCTGCTCGCCGAAGTTCCCGCGATCGTGGCTCGAGTGGCGCGCTACGAAATCGACGAGGTGGTTCGGGCGGCCGCGGCGGCGTATCCAGACACCTCGTTACGGTCACTCGACGCGATCCATCTCGCGACTGGGGACGGAGTATTCGGCACCCAGCTGACGGCGTTCGTCACCTACGACGAACGCCTCTTTACGGCCGCCGCGGCAGCCGGCCTGCCGACCGTTGCTCCGGGCCGCCGAGAGCCGTAAGGATTCATCGGATTGGAGGTCGGCCGTGATCGATATCGGACTATCGGGTAAGCGCGCCGTGGTGTCGGGTGCCGGCTACATCCCCGAGCGCGCGGGCCATGGCTGGTTCACGTCGCTAGCCCTCGCCGAGGCGGGCGCCTCGGTCGCCTGTATCGACATCGACGAGCAGCGCGCGCATCGCGTCGCCGACGAGATCGCCGGCCGGGGAGGCAAGGCCGTCCCAATCGTCGCCGACATGACCGACCCCGTGCAGGTCGGTCGGGCGATCGACGACGCGGTCGCGGCGCTGGGCGGGGTCGACGTGTGCGTCGACATCATCGGCGGCGCCACCTGGTCGAAGGTCGAGGAAACCAGCACCCAGTTGTGGGACGCGGCGATCCACTACAACCTGACCCAGGTGTTCTACCTTTTCCAGGCCGTCGGGAGATACATGGTCGCCCAGCGCACCGGTGGATCGTTGGTCGCGGTCGCCTCGGTCGACGGCATCGCGGCGGCGACCTACCATGCCGCCTACGGCGCCGCCAAGGCCGGCGTCATCTCGCTCGTCAAGACCTTTGCCGACGAACTGGGGCGATACGGCATTCGCGCCAACGCGGTCGCGCCGGGCAATGTGGGCACCGGCAACGAGGACCAGCCGCCAAACGAGTACGCCGTCAACGGAATTAACCCGCTGGCCGCGCCCCGCGCGCATGACATCGCCAACGCCGCGTTGTTTCTATCCTCCGAACTGGCCGCCCGCATCACCGGTCAGACGCTCGTCGTCGACGGCGGGGCCACCATTCGGCAGCTGTGGGGGCTGCCCGAGTCGATGATCCCTTCGGACCCGGATCAGGGGCTGCCCGACTTCATGAGACCCGGGCCGTCGGGCGGCTAGCGCTGGTGTATCAGCGGGAGGCCGGGCACCGAGCTTCTGCCTTTGAGCACGTACGGGGTGGCGATCGAGCCGATGTAGATGTCGCGCATGTCCGGCCCGCCCCAGGCGATGCTGGTCGGGGCGCTCAGTAACTCGCCATCGGGGTCTTCGATAACGGTTATTGCCTGCCCATCCGGGCTGATCGCCACGATCCTATTGGCGAGAACGAGTGTCACCCACAGGTTTCCATCGGCATCGAAGGCGCAGCCGTCGGCCATCCCCCACCGACGACTCGCGTGCGGGTCAGCCAGGAACCGGCCGGCGTCGGGGCCGTATTCGTCGGGTCGCCGGTCGCCGAGCGGCGGCCCAAATCGCTCTGGCCGCCCGAGTGTTTCGCCCCGGATCGGAAACCGCACCACGTCGGTGGCAACCGTGCGGACGACATACAGGTAGTCCTCATTACGATCCAACGCCATGCAATTCGGGAAGCTCACCGCATCGGCGACCACTTGCGCCGACTGGCGATCCGGCGCGACTCGAAAGAGGAAGCCGTCAGCGGTGCCCCGCGCGATTGTATCGAGAAGGTCGACTGCCATCGTGCTCACCGAACACCACAACGCCCCAACGGAATCCACCAGAACGAAGTTCACCCATCGCAGCGGGCATCCATCGAGTTGTCCGCTTAATATCGCGGTGATCGCGCCGGTCACCGGGTCGAGATCCTGCAGCACACCGAGGCTCCAATTGGCGATCAGAAAGTGACCGTCACGGTCGAGCGCGACCCCGTTCGGCTCGCCGCCGGCCTTGCCTATCTGCCGAATGGTCTGCTCATCAATGAGTTCTGCGACGGCCGAGGCCTTGTCGGAAGCGAACACCCGGCCATCACCAGCCACGACAACGTGTTCCGGGCGATCCACGCCGCGCCCAATGGGGTGCAAACCGGTCACCGCGATGGTGGTCTCGCCCGTTATGCTCATCGATGCCTTCGTGAACTGATTAGCAGCCCAGACGCTAGCGGAGCGACACGGTTGACCGGGGCAGACCATCATCGTCTTGCCCACCCGAGTTACTGCGGTTCGCGCCAGCGTACTTCCAGGCGAGGTCGGTCCTACGTCACGGACCGTGCCGACAACCGGACCAGCCGCGTGCATTCTCTACATTCCTACTCCCGGCTCTGGTGAGGTGTCAGGCTGTGTTGCTCTAAATCTGGGTCGTGTTATGACACCACCCCGGTCTCATCGCGTGCCGAGCCCTGTCAGCGGCCGGGGGCGCGTTGCTTTCGGATGAGGTGACATTCGGCGATACAGGCAGCGTGCTATTCGGGACACTAGGCAAGCCAGGCAACGACGGGCCAGGCGACGTGCTGATCGAGGTACTAGGAGACGGGGCAGACGGCGCGCTGCCGCCGTTCTCGCGGGTAACGGCGAAGGTGACGTACACGAATGCGATGGTGGCGAGTGCGAGCACTATCGTCGCGACTGCCAGCACCCACGTTGCCATAACCAAGCGTGCCGAAGTCCTTTCTGTGGCGTTCTTCAGCTCGGTCGAAGTCCTGTCCTAAGCGCGTCAGTTGCCCTTGTCAGCCGGTCGGTGGCACGGCGTTCGGCACGTACTCGGTGTTCTGCGATGAAAATCTCTAGGCGAGCCAGCGCCTCGTTTGAGCTACTAAGGCCCAACGGCCTCATGAACGCATTCAATCTGGTTCGGTCGGCATCTGTGTACAAACGCAGCAGGTCGTCCTATGCATGGACGTCATCGTCGTCACTAGTTGTTGACACAGACTGGACGCTACTGCGAGCAGAGGTCCCCCGCCCTGAGCAACGAGGCTGGCAACACCACACGCATCCAGGTATGGGAGCCCGGTGGCCATCTACATGTCAGGCGGCGGTCTAGATCGGCCTATCGCCGACACGCCGGCCGCGTTCTGTCGGTGGCGGTGGTGACAATGACTACGATCGAACAAACCTTCGGAGGGCGGATGGCCATACTGCGTACGCTGGACCTATTTGCGGGTGCCGGTGGTTTGTCGCTGGGGTTCGAGCGAGCGGACCTTGGCTTCGAGTCGGTGTCGGCCATCGAAATCGATCCCGCTGCAGCTCGTACATTTAAGCGAAACTTCGGGTGCCCTGTCATAGATGGCCCTATCGAGGATATTGATAGGTTTGAAGATGCCGAGATTATAATTGGAGGACCTCCGTGTCAGGGGTTTTCTCCGCTCGGGCGCGATCGTGACCACGAATCACGCGCTCAGCTCAACAGTCTTTGGCGCCACTACTTCCGCGCAGTGCGACAGATGATGCCGCACGCATTTGTGATCGAGAATGTGCCCGAGTTCCAGAAGAGTGCGCAATTTGCCCGTCTGCTTAGAATGATGAAAACCGACAAGAAACTGCGCGAATACAGCTTCGGGTATGGCGTGTTAAATGCTGCTGACTACGGGGTCCCCCAGCGCCGTCGCCGCGGAATCTTTGTCGCTGTTCGTGGGTATATCGGTGACCTGCCATGGCCGCCGATGCCGACGCATGGTCCCGAATCTCCTGACGGTAGGCCACACCGCACGGTGCGGGACGCCATTTCCGACCTCCCGCTGTATCCCACCCAGGCCGAGGTAACCCAGGGTCGGCGAGGTCAACAACTGCACATCGGACGCAATCCCCGCAGCTCAAGCCTCGAACGGTACATTGCCGTCCCGGAGGGCGGCAACCGGTTCGATCTAGCGCGAAACCGTCCGGATTTGCTTCCCCGGTGCTGGGCGAGGAAGCCAACGGGTACGACCGACGTAATGGGAAGGCTGTGGTGGGACCGTCCCGCCTTCACGATCCGAACTGAGTTCTTTAAGCCTGAGAAGGGCCGATATCTGCATCCAGAAGCGCACCGGCCGATTACCCACCGCGAGGCTGCCCGGTTGCAGACTTTTCCCGATCAGTTCGAGTTCGAGGGTACAAAGATTGAAATTGCCCGCCAGATTGGCAACGCCGTGCCTCCCGATTTGGCGACTGAACTTGCGCGATATGTCTACGGCCTACTGCAGCAGGTCTAGGTGCGGCCTCTTCGGATTGCACAACACAGATCAACACGGTCAATCGAAGGACCCGTTCAGAAATGAATGAAGGCATTCCGTCGCAATTCGACCGAGGCAATCTTGATGAGGTAACGGCCGACCTGCTGGATGCACATGCGGACAATCCGGAAGGTCTGCAGGTGGTCCTCTTCGGCCGTTGCTGGCCGAACTCCACCAAGCTCCCTAACGACTTGTCACTAGGAGGTGCTGTCGATATCGAAGTCGAGGCCGGTGAAACCGTCCAAGAGGCTGCACTTCGACTAGGTCAAGGTTGGTCACCCCAGTGGTTGTTCGACGCAGGACACCGCGCGATCGATGCCAGAGGAGCTGTGCTCGACGCCGATGATCGAGCCAGTGCAACAGGGCGCATTTGGTGGGCACCTGAGGTTCGACTACCGAGGGTCGAGGACGGCATCAACAATGGCAGTGCAGAGGATGCCCAGAAGCGCCGTCTCGCGGGCGAAGTTGCACTCACCGCGCTGTGGCGCCATGCAGCAATTCGAAATGGGATCGGCACCGACGGTGATGAAGACATTCGGCCAGCTGGGAACCTCAACGGCAATAGCAGAGGAGCACGTTTTAAGAACGCACTCCTGTACATCCTCCGTCGGCACATGCCCCCGACGTGGCAGCTCGAGGGCGAACTTGCTCTTGAGCAGATTTATGGGCTACATCTTCGCCGTGACGTGGGCACTCGCAGCAGTGACATCGTTGTGTTTGACGAGCGCAAGCGACTGGTTGTGGTAGTCAGCAGCAAGTGGACGTGGCGCTCGGACCGCGGCACCGAAGCCGCCCAGATGGTGCCACTGCGCCGGTACCGGCCAGATGTGCCCTACGTCATGGTGACTGCAGAGTTTCCGAGATTGCGCAGCATCGTCCTCGAAAGCGCCGAAGACAGAGTGTATTGCGTTTGCCCAGACTGGGCCGCGGCCGCGCTCGCCCTTCGGGAATTGGAGGATTACAGAATTGGCCCAGCGAGGTTCCCAGGACTGACACAGCTGTTGGGGGAAGCCGCGCGTCACGTTGAGGTACTCGCACTCGACGACGTCGCGAGCCTGGTCAACGATGTCAGGACCAGCGGTCGTCTTGGTTGACATAAGTCCGCGATATTGGGGCAGTGGAAACCTATGTCGGAATCGAGCTCTTTTCGAATGGGCCTAACTGCTCAAGTCGTACATGTACGGCTTGAGCACCTGGCTGCGAGAGGGATGACGGAGCTTCTTCATCGTCTTATCTTCGATCTGTCGGATGCGTTCACGTGAGACGCCATACACCGTGCCGATCTGCTCGAGCGTCTTCGCCTCACCGTCGGCGAGGCCGAAACGCATAGCCACCACTCCCGCCTCGCGAGCGCTCAGTGTGTCGAGCACCGCTTGCAGCTGCTCATGCAGCTGCTCAAGCTCGATTTCGTGCTGCGGTCCGAGATCGGGGTCCTCCGCATCCACTAGGTCCGCCAGCGTGGTCTCTCCATCAGGGCCGACGGGCATGTCGAGCGATAAAATATCCTGATGTCCGATGATGAGGCACTCCCTAGTTTCTTTGTCGGTCAACTGGCACTCGAGCGCGAGCTGGTGAACGGTCGGTGGCTCACCGTCGACCGTCAGGCGCGTCCGCGTCGCCCAAACCT
Organism: Mycobacterium sp. NGS69; assembly: GCF_059812165.1. NCBI lineage: Bacteria > Bacillati > Actinomycetota > Actinomycetes > Mycobacteriales > Mycobacteriaceae > Mycobacterium > Mycobacterium sp. NGS69. The sequence goes on along the minus strand of NZ_JCALCD010000006.1, from coordinate 447,517 downwards.
TGGCTACGCGTTCATACATGTGGACCGGTATGCGGATCATGCGCGATTCGTTGGCGATGCCTCGGGTGATCGCCTGACGTACCCAGTGCATCGCGTACGTGGAGAACTTGTAGCCCAGGGAGGGATCGAACAATTCGACCGCCCGGATGAGGCCGATGATGCCGTGCTGGAACAAGTCCTCGTAGGTCATGCCCGGCGGCGCGTAGCGCTGCGCGACCGAATGCACCAGTCCTTGGTTGTGCAGCAGGAGACATTCGGCGGCCCGCCGTGCTTCACAGGTGAGGTCCGCAAACTCACCCCGGTCTAGCGGGTGGCCACTCTCTCCCCGCACCAGGATGGCCAACCCGACCTCTTCTTCAGGCCGCAGCAGGACCTTGGCCTTGGCTTGGCTCGTAATACGCCCATCCCGTTCTAGCAGGCGACGAGCTGCCGCTACTGCTGCATCCTCACACACGGGGGGCAGGTCTTGGGGCGCGTCGGAGTCGATGTTGCCGATGAACTCGACCGTTGCGGATGCAAGCGTCACCGCCCCTTCGTCGGCCGCGTCCTCCTCGATGGTGATGCCTGCATCTGTGAGCAAATGTTCGACCTCGGCCCGAGCTTCGGCGGCAGAAAGGTGCATGGCGCCGAGCACGCGTTCGAGTCGGGTGCGACGAATCACGCTTTCGCGGATGAACGGTCTCAGCCGACCGAGCACCTGGCCACGGCGCGCTACCGCTACCTCCATCGGTCAGCCTTCCCGTGGCCAAGCCGCTGCGAACTACAGCCTGATTCGTGCAGGATTACATGCGACCGAGTATCTGGGAGCAAAAGTTTGAAAATGATTCCGGCCGAACTTGGCTTCAACGCGACGACGTCTTCCGAGAAACGAGTCTTCGATGCGCTCGCGTCCAGCAATATCGACGGAACGGCTCTGCACTCGTTGAACCTTCCGACCCACGAATACAAACTCACGTCCGAGCTGGACTTCGTACTCGTGCTCGACGACATGGTGCTGGTGGTGGAAGTCAAGGGGGCTCGGGTCTCCTGCAATAACGGCCTGTGGACGTACAGCGACCGCAGTGGGCACTACCGACAAGATCGGGAAGGACCGTTCAAGCAGGTCACCAGCGGCATGTACGCGCTGCGCGACCGGCTCGAGCAACGCCATGGCGCTGCAGTAGAGGACATCGTCTTCGGGTTTCTTGTCGTGACCCCTGACGTGGACCTTGCACTCAGCAGTTTCGAATGGGACGCCGCGACCTACTGCGGCCGCGGGCAGTTCAGCCGCGACTTCCCGAAGGCTGTGCGTGACGCCGTTGATTACTGGTGCGGGCGGCAGCCCCAGAAGGGTCCGATAGTAAAGACGCTTCAGCGCAAGCTGCTAGACGACCTGCGTCCGACCTTCGACCGGTCGCCGTTGCTCGATGCCCGAGCAAGCACCCTTGACGCTGCCTTCGTTCGCCTCACCGACGAACAGTTTTCACGCCTTGACCTCATCAGCGAGGCGCCCCGCGTCATCTGCAGCGGCGGAGCAGGCACGGGCAAAACATTTCTGGCAATGGAGGTCGCACGGCGGCAGGCACTCACGGGACGCTCGGTGCTGTTTACCTGCCGAAGTCCAATACTCGCGTCGTTTGCGCGGGCGTTACTGGTCGACCCGCGCGTTACGGTTCGCGAGGTCGCCAGTATGCCGGCTGGTACGACGTTCGACGTCGTCGTGATCGACGAGGCACAAGACCTGATGAACTTCGAAGCTCTCGAACGTCTGGGGTCAGCCGTCGTGGGCGGCTGGGACAGCGGCCGGTGGGTGATGTTCATGGACCAGAACCGCCAGGCGCACCTATACGGCGACTTTGATCCGGACGCATTGCTGTACGTGCAATCGTTTGCTCCCGTGCCGGCGACCCTGCGCACCAACTGCCGAAATACGCGCGAGATCGTCTTTCAAACACGCGCCTTGACTGGGGCGGACACAGGGGTGGCCGCTGCCGGGACGGGTCCGGAAGTGGAGTATGTGACTGTCGCCGACGTTGCATCGGAAACCGCAGCCCTGGAAGCACATCTCCGCTCTCTGCGCGACCAAGAAGTGTCGGCGGGTCATGTAACCATCGTTTCTATGCGGGGCGATTGGGCGACCAGCGCTGCCAAAGGGTTGCGGGCTGCGCGCAAAGGCACCCTGCGAATGCTCAATGAAGAGTTAGCCGCCAACTGGCCGGGATCGGACCTCACGTGGGCCTCGGCGGTGGACATCAAAGGATTAGAGAACCGTTTCGTGTGCGCGATCGATATCGACTCATTGGAGTCTGAGTTGGACATCGACCTGCTCTATGTCATCTTGAGTCGCCCTCGGGCCGGGCTTTGGATTGCGACGAGTCCCGCCATCGGTTCACGCATCGTCGAGCTTTATCGGACCCACTCAGCGGGCGCCCTCGAAGCGTTCAAAAAGGCAGGCATATGACCACTCTGACAGAATCCCGCGCGGACTTCGTCGCCTACGTTCGACGCCAGCTTGTTGGCCCGTTCGGCGGCCCGAACGAGATCATCTTCGATCCCCCAAATCGCCGCTACCTCATGGGGATACTGTTTCCGAGGCAACTGTCGTTCACGGGTTACGTCGTCGACGAAGAGGGCGAGGAGGAAGATGAATCGGCCACGACGGCCGGAGGCGACGAGAACCAGTTCAGCGACGATCCCGTATCCGCGGCGAATGACTTTCTCCCGGCTTCGCAGGGGTTGTCGTTCTTCACGACGGCGAGCGCGTTGACGGTGACCGCCCGGGCGGCGCGGTACGAAACCCTCAGCGGCGATGCAGCCAATGAAGCCCTCGCCGCCGCAGAAGCCCCCGATGGCGGGCCCACGGAAGAGCAGGATGACGACCCGCGCAAGAAGGCGGCCGGCTCAAGGCGAGTTTGGCGACGTACCCCCCTGCCGGAGGCCAAGGTCTCGGTCTCCGCCGCAGATACGAACCCGAAACCCATCTGGGACAAGCGGGCCGAGATACACGTGCGGTGGCGCCCGTACCCGAACGGCAGCCTGGTCACCATCACGCTGGTCAACGCAATAACCAGCAACGATGAGCATCCAGAACGCGCCTGGGACGACATGCTGCTGCAGGTCGCCTTCGATATTGCGGTGGCCGGCGCCGGCGAGGTCCTGGAGTATCCGACGGTAGCAATGGCCTCATACGATGCTGAGGAACAGGAGCTACGCCTGATCCACCGCGCGTCACGCGTATTTGCCATCGGTCACGGTTGCTCACCCGAGTGGAAGGAAGTCGACGGCACGGTCCTCGCCGTTCGTTCCGAAGTGATGCCGTCGCATGTCGTGCCGCGGGTCAGCGCGAAGGGCGACGATGTGCGGGCGCTTGACATCGCATGGCTGGCTGACGATGCGGTGTCCGCCGACGAACTCGTCCGTGAGCTCAATGCTTTTGTCGACCCGTACGAGACCTGGATTGAGGAGGTCAGAACCGAGGCGGAAACACTCGATCAGCGATACGCGGCCGCAGCGGGTCCCGTACTTGATCGGCTGAAGCGCGCGCGTGACCGGATGCGTGACGGAATCGTGGTGTTCGCCGAGCATCCTGACCGTGCTGCGATCATCGAAGCCTTCCGCCTCGCGAACCGGGCAATGCTTATCCAGATGCGACACAGCGAGGATGATCTGGCTGGAACGCGTCACCCGCGCAGCGCGGCGCCCGACGCACCGACGAGCTATCCGGCCGGGAACGCGTGGTACCCGTTCCAGTTGGGCTTCTTCCTCACGATACTGCGCGGCCTAGTGGACCCGACTCACGACGATCGAAACGTCGTTGACCTCATCTGGTTCCCGACCGGTGGCGGAAAGACCGAAGCCTACTTGCTCGTTGCCGCATTCGAGATTTTTCGCCGGCGGATCCTCGAAGGCGCCAACGGCGCCGGCACCGCCATTATTAGCCGCTACACGCTATCGTTGCTCACTGCCCAACAGTTCCAGCGCACGGCATCAACGGTCGCCGCGTGCGAGCACCTGCGGCGAAAGACAGTGGAGAAGCTCGGCGATGAACCTATTTCCGTGGGCTTATGGGTCGGTGAGGCGACGACACCCAACCGCCACCTCCAAGCGCGCGAACGGTTCGACGAGTTGCGCGATGCCGCCGAAACCGATGACCGGTTCCTTCTCGAACGCTGCCCATGGTGCGGCACCGAACTCGTTCCCCGCGAGCACAGTGATGACAACGCCGACTACGGCATCGTGGCGACCGACCGTTCGTTCAAGTTCTTCTGCACGTCGGAGAAGTGCGAGTTCCATCATGAGCTTCCCGTCCTCGTCATTGACGACTCTCTGTACGACAGCCCGCCAACCTTCCTGCTTGGCACTGTCGACAAGTTCGCTCAGCTCGCCTGGGTGCCCGACTCGGGCAAGCTATTTGGCCGACCTATCGGCAAGCTGCCGCCATCGCTCATCATTCAGGACGAGCTACACCTGCTCACAGGGCCGCTGGGGACCATGGTCGGCCTCTACGAGGCGGCGATCAATTTGCTGTGCGAAGCAGATGCGCCGCCAAAGGTCATCGCCTCTACGGCGACCATCCGCCGGGCAACAGCGCAGATTCGGGGGCTGTTCGGCCGACCGGTCGACCTGTTCCCGCCATCGGGGATCGACGCCGACGACTCGTACTTCGCGCGCGTCGATGACGAAGACCCTGGGCGGCTATACGTCGGCATGATGGCTCAGGGCCACACCTCTGACACGGCCGTCGTACACACCGGCGCCGCGCTCTTGCAGGCGCCGGTTGATCTTGACCTCACCGGCGACGCACAGGACGCCTACTGGACGGTGGTCGCGTACCACAATTCATTGCGCGAGCTCGGCCGCACGGTGACGATCGCCAACGACGACATCCACTCCCGTCTCGATGGTCTTATCGTCAGCAGACCGAAGCGTGACTACGCCGTCGAGGAGCTGAACCGGACGGTACCGCGTGCCCAACAACCACGTCTGCTTGAGCGCTTGAACCTGCGGTGCTCAGATCAGAACTCGGTGGATTTCCTGGCGACCACCAACATGCTGTCGGTCGGTGTCGACGTGCCTCGCCTCGGCCTGATGCTCATGAACGGGCAACCCAAGGCGACCGCCGAATACATCCAGGCGACCAGTCGCGTGGGACGTTCGACGGCACCGGGCCTTGTATTTGGCCTGTTCCGATCGACCAAACCTCGCGACCGTTCCCACTACGAGAACTTCCGTGCATACCACTCAGCGCTCTATCGACACGTCGAACCGACCAGCGTCACGCCGTACTCCCCGCCGTCGCGCGAACGCGCCCTCCATGCCGCGCTTGTCATCCTGGTGCGGCACAAACTGGGCCTTGCAGCCGACGGGCGGGCAGGCGAAATCGTCAATCAGATCGCTGACGTTCGCGCACTCGCCGCAGCGCTGGTGGAGGTAGTGGACCGTGTGGAGCCCCGGGAACGTGTCGGGGCGCAGACATACCTCGACCGCTTCATCGATGACTGGCTCGACCGCGCCAAGCGTGCCGACGACGACAGCAAGGTCTTGTACTACCGGTCGAGCGGCAAAGGACAAATCAACCTCATCAAGCAGTTCAACGCCAGGGGTGACGCATGGCCGACCCTCGGCTCCATGCGCAACGTCGACATGGAGTCATTAATCGAGGTTGCGCGCGGTGGGTCATCAGGGGAAACGAGCAGCTAATGCAGCGAAAGATCAGGCAATCGCAAACCGTCGTTCCTTTCGGAGTGGGCGCAATCTTCGATTTTCAGGGCGAGTCGCTCGTTGGCTGCGACATTTTTCGCTGGGGCGCGCGCGGCGAGACGATCCAGAGTGAGCGACTGGCCGCCGCGCTCGGCGTTGCCCAGTTCCGCGCCGCACCGGCGGTCGATAGCAACGCCTGGGCGCCGCCCACGGCTGGCGTGCCGTACGCACGGTTCCCGACGTGGTTGTTCTGCCAGCAGTGCCGCCGCATGACCCGCTGGCGGCGAGCACTGGAGCAAGAAGGAAAGGCCCCGACCTGCGGAAGCTGCCCTGGCCGCAAGCCGCTTGTCCCGATGCGCTGGATACAAATCTGCCCCAAAGGTCACATGGACGACATCGATTGGAAGCGATGGGCGCACTCCCGCAATCCCAGCCCGGAAGCAAGGCAGTGTCAGAAGGACAACCTGTTCTTCGAAACATTGCCGGGCAAGGGCGGCGGAGGCCTCGACACCCTTCAGGTGCGTTGCGGTAGCTGCAATAGCCGCCGCAACCTCATGGGTATCACTGCCAAAGGCTCGCTCAAATCGATCGGCGTCTCCTGCGGTGGCCGGCAACCGTGGCAACGGTTCGACGATCGCGCCAGTTGCGACCAAGTCCCACTCGCCGTCCAACGGGGAGCCAGCAACGTGTATTTCCCGCGCGTGCACTCGTCCATCGAGATTCCAAATCCGTCGCGTTCGGATGCGTACAGCGATAAGGCGATGGCGATCAAGGCCGACGACTTTTTCCGAGCGTTGCTCTCCGTTAACGAAGGCGCACCGATGTTCGACATGACGGTGCAGATGTTGGCCGAAAGCCACGGTGTCAGTGCCGATTTCGTAAAGGCTTTGGCTCGTGACGAGAAGCAGCGCGAGGCGGGCAGGGGCACGGCGGTCGAGGCAACCCCAGGCGACCTTCTGAGTGAAGAGTGGGCGGCGTTCCTTACACCGTCGGAGAATGCGGACGACCGCTACTTCTGCACGCGTCACGTCGACCTCACGGTCAGCAGTGAGGACGCCGACGAGGTCACGTCACTGCTTGGCGATCGCATCGACAAAGTGGTGCTGGCAGACAGGCTGCGCGAAGTACGCGCGTTGGAGGGCTTCCACCGGGTGACACCCGGCAGCCGGGACACCATGGTGAAGGCCGCGCTCAACCACCCGGTGAATTGGTTGCCTGCTATCGACGTACAAGGCGAAGGCATCTTCCTCTCGCTGGATGAAAGCCGGCTAAACCTTTGGGAAGAATCGGAGGGCGTATGGGAGCGCACTGCCGAGCTGGAAGGTCGCCTCAATGCGTCATTCATGGCTGAGCGGCTCCGTGAGCGGACGGGGCCGATTCTGAGCCCTCGTTACGTCCTCCTCCATACGTTCGCGCACCTGCTTATCCGCCGGTTAGCTTTCGAATCCGGCTATGCCGCAACGAGTTTACGCGAGCGCATCTACGCACGCAGCAGCGGACAAGCCGATGGGCCGTCGAAACAGGCTGGCATCCTTATCTATACGGCGGCAGGGGATTCGGAGGGAACGCTGGGCGGCCTCGTTCGTCAAGGCGAGCCGCCTGCGCTTCAAACGACCATCCTTGAAGCGCTGCAGGACGCCATGTGGTGCTCATCCGACCCGCTGTGCAGCGAGAATCTGGCCTCGACCTTCGCAAGCCTCAACTTTGCCGCTTGCCACTCCTGCACACTCGTCTCCGAAACGAGCTGCGAAAGCGGCAACTACTTACTCGACCGGGCCATGGTGATCGGCAGCGACAAGGTACAGGGCTTCTTCAAACCAGTGCTCGATGCCGCCATCGCTCAGGCCGGTGAGGGCGTCAGGGGCATTGGGTGAAACTCCCGGCATTCCAGGATCTGTCCAAGGAGCAGGACCTCATTTACAACCTCGATCTCGATGGCAACTACCTCGTCAGTGGTCCACCGGGCACAGGGAAGTCAGTCATGGCGCTGTATCGCGCCCAGGTACTGACCTTCGATGATCGTGAGCCCGCGGTGCTCATGTTCTCCAACGTGCTTCAGCAGTACACCGAGCAAGCCTCGAAGGAGGTCGACGTTGCGGGGTACGTCACGACGTTCCACAAGTGGTTTTGGCACTTCTGGCGGACCCGCTACCGAACGAACCCGCCAACACTGACCGGCAGCTCATACGACCCTGACTGGGCTGAGATCGCACGACAGTTCATGACCAACCCGCCCAAACTCGGGACCCTGCCAGACCTGATTGTGGATGAGGGCCAGGACCTCTCGTTGGGGTTCTTCCGCATCGGACGGTTTGTCGCCAAGAACATCACCGTCTTCGCCGATGAGAACCAGCAGCTCCACGAGCACAATACAACGCTGCGTGAGATCGAGACGGCGATCGGCGCGTCCGAGCACATGCAGCTGCGGCGCAACTACCGCAACACCGCGGAGATCGCGGCCGTCGCGGCGAACTACTACTCCGGCACACCGACCGGCATCCCCGACCCGCCCGAGCGCCACGGTGACAAGCCAAGTTTGCGGCAATATGCGAACATCGATGATTTCGTGGAGTTCGTCGCCCGCTACGTCAGGGCACGCACCAACCTGACAATCGGCATCGCATGCCCCAACCCAGCCCTTCAGGTCAGCCTGTACGCCAAGCTGATGTCACGCAGGCTGCCGATGGTGCAGATGTACAAGTCCAACAGCCGCGCCGCCCACAGGAAGCTTAAGTTCGATGAGCCTGCGGTGACGATCCTGCACTACAGATCGCTGAAGGGTCTCGAGTTTGACACGCTGTTCGTGCCCGAGTTGCAGCAGGTGACGATGGACCCCACGTCCGCCTCAACCCGGATGATGTTTTACGTCGTAATGTCGCGCGCTAGAGACGAACTCCACCTCTCGTGGAGCGGAACCTCGGCACCCCCAGATATCGTCAAAGAGCTGAAAGGGTTGGTGCAGAAAAAGTGAGTGACGACGGCCAATTGGGCCTCGACGGCATATCCAATGTCGAGCCCCAGGCCGGGAAGTCGACGGCCGCGAGTACCTCGGATGGCCAAGTTGCCGAAGCGCCTGACGCGCCCCAGCCGACAGCTCAGCCTTTAACATCTGCTGCCGAACCTATCAACCTTCCCGCAACCACGAGATCAACCAAGGCAGCGGAGGCCGGGACGCCGGCGACATCGGCCAACGATCCGGAGTCGGCGACCGTGGCCGGGGAGGCCGCACCATCTAAGGCCGAGCCGCGGCGTCTGTTCTTTCTGACCAACCGGATGAACCTTAATGGCATCCTCAGCTCTCGAATGTTGGCACCGCGCGAATCATTTGAGAAGTACTACTCGGATCTTCTGGAGCTGTGCCCCGGATGGGTGCCGCTTTTCGCCGCGCCACCGCCTGCCGAACTCATCGCACGAGTGATAGCTGAGCGCGGAGCCGGGACGCCCGTCCTCGTCGAGCTATCAGAGTCCGCGCTCGACGGCGGGCATCCAGCCGCGCCGGTGGTCTATGTGCGCGCAGCCCTGTTGTCCGATGTCAAAGCAATCCACTTCCGCGACAAGCGATCGCTTCGTGAGCATCAGGCTCGAAAATACGACAATGTCCATCCGCACGACGAATTACTCCGCGTCAGTCCCGAGCTGTTTGAGTCACGTACGGGGGACGAAATACACATCGCCGCACCGGAGGAGGCCACCACAACCGACTGGAAACACCTCGATAAGGTACGGGGCGCCATTAGCGCCGTACTTGCTGCCGCCGACAGCGGCGAAGGACTCGCTGTCGCAGCAGGCGTCTTGGGAGCCCAGCAACTACCCGAGGGCACAGTCTTGCCGTCTTGGCTGACATGGGACGGGCTGACGAAGGGTGAAGCGGATCGCGCGTCTGATGCTCCGGCTGAGCTGGCCGATCAACTCATCTTCCAGACGGCTTACCGCGTACTCGGCCAACGGGATCAAGCGCAGTCATGGAGTCCGTCCGATGTGCTTGAAACGGTCGCGAGCGAGATCGCAGCGGGCACGCCAGATGACCAGGCGCACGCCATCATCGAGCGGAACCTGCAGCGCATCCGAGAGCTGATCGACGTCGAGCGTGAATTCGAGCCGTTCCGCAATCCTGGCAGCCCGTACGTGTCCGCAAAGGCGTTCTTGATGACTTTGCTCCGTCCCGACCTCGGACAGCTCCTCGACTGGTCGATGGAAGAAACGGGCGCCGACGTCACCACGCGTTTGGTGGCAGCCGTGCTGGCTGGCTGCTTGCGGGGCGTCGCAAGGGAGTCCGTCGCTCTCCGGAGCGTGGTTCTAGACGATATGACAGCGGCGTGGGCCGCCCGCGCCGCACACGGTGACACCGTTCAGGTAGGCAAGGCGACGTTTGTCTCGGATACGTCGAAGACGGCATTGCTGCTTGAAGAGCGCGAATTGCGCGAGTCCACGCCGCTCGTTCCCAGTCCTGTTTCGCTCTACGAAGCCTTGAACGACGACGCGCGGAAGTCGGCACGTGTCCAAGTTTCGCGTCGGCTTAAGTGGCCCGTCGATGTCTGCGTGCGATTGCCCGCCGAATCTGAGGTGCGGCAGGAGAATTCGGTCATCACGATCACGGCCATCGAAACCATCTCGCTGGAAACATCGGTGGACGAAAGGGCATTCCTAGAACGGTTGCGCGCTCTCACAGGCCATGCGCGCCAAATCGCGAACGACACACTCGCACAAGCAAAGTGACGCGCCGTGTCTGCGTTCGATCCGTCCGCGCTCGAAAGAGCTGTGTCAGAGCAACGGTCGCGCAACATGGCGGCTGTCAGGCGGTCGGACACCAAGATCGAGCTTCGTCTGCGATCGCTTCTCCATCGGCGCGGGCTTCGGTATCGAAAGGATTATCCGGTCCGCATCGCGGGACGCCTTATCAGACCCGACATCGCATTCACCCGCTCGAAGATTGCGGTATTCATCGATAGTTGTTTTTGGCATCTGTGCCCGGAGCATGGCCAGATCCCGTCCAGCAATAGAGCGTTCTGGAAAGACAAGCTCGAACGCAACTCGGCACGCGACCGCGAACAGACTGAGGCACTTGAATCCGAAGGGTGGACGGTGCTGAGGATTTGGGAGCACGTTCCTACGGAAGACGCAGTCCAAACCATCGTGAACGCCGCGCGGGGTCCCAGGGTCAGTGACCTCGATTGAATGCGCTCTGCCCGCCGTGCTGGTATCGATATCGACCCACTGGGTGGCGCGCGTCGGCGACTGCGACAAGGTCGGGTTCGGGGTCAACGCAGGATGCAGTTATCGAAGCTGGCGGCCGAACTCATCGCGCGTTCCGCATCTCAAGCTCCAACGATGGATACTCGACGGTCGCTCGCTCGTTTCGCCATCGGATGTTGTCATCAACGTCGATCACCAGACATTGCTTGGTTCCTCCGAACTCGGGTCCTCTCATCCCTCGTCCCACCATTTGTTCGTAGAGGATTGGACTGGCCGTTGGCCTGGCAACCGCCACACAGCGAACACTCGGCGCGTCAAAACCCGTAGTTAACACTCCGTAATTGCAAAGCACCGACAAGTTGCCGCCGCGAAATCGTTCGATTAGGGCTCGACGCGTCGCCGGTCTTGTTGTGCCGAGCACACATGCAGCAGAACGACCACCGCGCTGAAGCAGGATAGCCATAGCCTGTGCGTGCTGAGTCGAACAGGCGAAGAGAAGGACCGGCCATCGCGGGTCGAGCTCGAGAAGCCGCTTTAGTATGCGTCGGTTTCTACGGTGCTCCTCGCCTAGCCTTCTGAGCACCCTTGGATGTACGTCTTCGAAATTTACGTAGTACTGATTGTGAACCGCATTGTCCGACAACTCGATCCGTTGGGCGTCATACTCCAAACTTTCGTACTCGATTCTTGACAGAATGCCTTGCCCTTTCAGGGTCTGAACAGGGTCCTGACCCAAGCTCGGGGCGCTGAGTATGCGGTTGTGGAATCGCCGACGCAACCTCATGGTTTCATCCGCACCGGCGCGGCGCGGCGTGGCCGTTAGGCCTATAAGGCCCGTGGGGGATTCCTTACGGCGAAAGCTGATGCCCAATAAGTTGAGGACTTCGCCGTAGCTCGGCGCCAACGCCCGGTGAGCCTCGTCGATGACGACTACTGCGGCGCTCTGTCCGATGACCTCAAGTTCCTCGGGCGTCATCGCCTGGCCGCTGCCCCGCGCTGCAGCATGCAGCTTCTGGATGGTCGTGACCACGACACCGCATTCGAAGGGAATCGCGTTCCGGTTTCCCCACAAACGACCGATCGTAAGCGTCCGCCGAAAGGGCTGGCCGCGATGACCAAAGTCGAACCAGACCTCTCTGAATGATTGGACTGCCTGCTCGCAGAGCTCATCACTCTGCGCAATCCAGAGAATCATTTGAGGCTCAGGCTGCGATTGCCGCCAGAGGAGTAGTGCTTCGACGGTGGTCCGCGTCTTACCTGCTCCGGTGGGAAGCGTGAGAATGGCGCGGTTGCCGTCCTGCCGACGATTAAGGACTTTGATCAACTGCTCTTGCAGCTCCAGCTGAAAATCTCTCAAAGCGGGGAGCGTGATGCACGGTTCCACGTCAAGCGTGTCGGGTGGAGGTTGTTCACCCTTCGATCCTGCATATGCCAGGGGAAAGCGGAGGGTATGTACGAAATGCGTTGCCCAAGACTTTCCGGGATGCCATTTTCGTCGAGCCACTGCTTCAACCTGGGACCGATGGCTTCGTCTGGGACGAACACTTGATTGATAGTCGTACAGCTGCTGCAAACGCAACTGCCCACAGTTATCGGCGATTACCCTCCTGAGCCCGCGGTCGCTCAGCAGATCAGCGCCTGCCATTTCGACGAACAACGCAACGAGGCTGTTATCCGGAAGCTGCAGCGTCTTGGATGGATGTCCCTCCAATTCGGCTGCAGCGACGATCCATTCGATAGAGCGTCCCCAACTGTATCTCGAAAACCGTCCAAGGGCCGCTCTCGTATCCCGCGGAGTCATGATGCGTTTGAGGTACCTGATCATGCGGTCCTGATCTTCGCGACTCACCTCGCCCGGGTAGTGGTTTGAATCCATCTCCGTGTCCTCTCGACAGGCAGCACACCAAATCTCCCAGGCGATTATCACCGGATACCGCGTGCGGGCAAACTGTAAATGGAGTCCGACGCCGAGCCACTCGGTGTGAACCACCATGACCCGAGTCCATGACATCGTTGCCGCCGTCAACGACCCGCAGGAGCAGGCCGTAGTTTGCAGAAGAGCGTTAGGGAAGATAACGGGGATGGTGGAACCGGCAAGTGAAGTTCCCGGTGCTTGTATTGCGGTCCAACCGGTCAAAGGAGCTATCTAAGCGCAGTTGTCGCACATGCCAGTCGCAGGGAGAACTGTGTTGCATGTCGGACATACCTTCGGCGGCTCGTCCCGCTTGGCCTGCGCCCGCTTGTGGTCCCGAGCGGCCTTCGCTCGTGGCGTGAGTGTCGGCTTTCCACCACCGGGCGGGAGTTCCGCGCCAAAAAATCTATAGCACTCAAAGCGGGCCAGTGCGGCGTGATCGTCCAGAACGTCAAGATCATCCGGCACCGGCTCGCCCGCGACTTCGAGAACCTCACGGTAGCCGGCGCCGACTGTTCCTTCCGCATGCACGACCAGGGACGTGAGGGGCGGCAAGCCTTCCCTCGCACACCGTGCCACGAGCGGACCAAGCAACCTGCCAAGCCAATAGAGCTGGGCGTCATACCGAATACCTGTGGCTTCCTTAACCTTCTGAGCCAACTCCTTGTAAGTGATGACGGCGTTGTAGACCTTTGCAGTCCTGACTAGCTCGTCGAATGCGAAAGGCAGAAACGCATCAATCGCCGCGTCGAGCGACATGTAGTTACCGTCTTTGTCGTAAGGCACAAGCTTCCCCTCTCCTGCCCGGCCTCAACCGTCGCAGACGAAATCAACAACCGATTTGCCGACCACCGGCTCAGCCCTCCGCGCTGCTGCAGACGGTGTGCCCAATCATGCAACGCCCTATGCAAGGCAGTTGTTGCATAGCCGTGCCTCGCGAGATGCCGACATGTTCGGCTGCTCCGGCCGAGGCGGCCTGTCAAAGGCAGTTCCAGCGTCTCGACCTACCACAATCTCGAAGGCTGGCTGCAAGCGCGTCGTCCGACATGATGCCCTCCAAAGAAGACCCGGTCCGAACGAACCCCAAGCCAGCCAGCGACGATGGAAACGAAAGGGGCCGTCGCCCGCCTACACCCTAACGGGCTTACTCTAAGGTCGAGGCGGCAGTGCCGCCAGCCACCCATCCGAAAGCAGTTCCAGCAGCTGCCCATCTGGATCGCGGATCATCGCCATAGCCTCGGTCACGGTCCCGTCCACCACCGCTCCCCCGAACTCCGCGACCTTCTCCAATGCGCCAGCAAGATCGGACACCGAAAACGAGATATGTGTCAGCCCAATCTGATCCATGACGCGTTCCGACCCGGCGTGAACCTGACGCTTCGAGTAGTCCATGAGTTCGAGCACAAACCCGTCGCGCAGCAAGTAGGTCGCATGCACCCCAAGCGGCTCGGGAAGCTGCACAAGCTGTGCGGTGGGGCCGTCGGGCGGATCAAGCTCCCACCAGAACTGAAACCCGAGCACGTTCTCGTAGAACCGCCGCGACCGCTCGCGATCGGAGACGCACAATCCGACATGGTTGAAGGTCGTCCGGTGACTACTCATCGCGGCCTTTCTCGGCAGAACCCATGAGCGTAATAATGCAAAGATAGTGCAAAAAGCAGAGCGCCCGTCCCGGTGGAGGACCTCCAGATGACAACCCGTCCCGACGTCTCCCCCGATGCAATCGTCGACTTCGACCACCACTCCGACGAATACAACCTCAACGAACTGGCCACCAACGCCGACCTGAGAAACAAGTGCCCTGTCGCCTGGAACACCAACTACGACGGTTTCTGGTTCCTCAGCAGTTACGCCGCGGTAAGCCAAGCGGCAAGAGACGGCGACACCTTCGCCCACAAATACGAGCCCAACGCCGACGACGGCGTCGACTACCAGGGCGAGATGGGCGTCCCTCGGCCCGAAGGTCACCCGGCCCTAGGCATCGGCGAGATCGACGGTCCCTATCACCTGGCCCTACGGCACGCGCTGGCCCCGTTCTTGTCCCCCGGAGCCGTCCAGAAACTAAAGCCGTTCATGGAACAAAAGGCACACGAGTTCCTCGACCAGAAAATCGAAGACGGACAGATGGACCTCGTGCTCGACTACGCCAGCCCGGTCCCGGCCGTCCTCACCATGAAGCTGATGGGCCTGCCCCACGACAACTGGCACCTCTACGCCAACGTCTTCCACTCCATGATGGCCATCCCGCAGGACAGCCCCGAGTACATCGACGCCATCTCGCAAGTCCCGGCCATGATGCAAGAAGTCATCGAGTTCGCGGCCAGCAGGCGCGGCAACCCGACAGACGACCTGACCAGCTTCCTCATCCAGTTCGAATTCGACGGCCAGCGCCTCACCGACGAGCAGCTGCTCAACATCCTGTGGAACCTCATCGCCGGCGGCGTCGACACCACCACCTCGCAGACCGCGCTGACCCTGCTGCACCTGGGCACTCACCCGGAGCTGCGTCAACAACTCATCGACCGCCCGGAGCTGTACCGCACCGCGACCGACGAATTCCTGCGCTACTTCTCGGTCAACCAAACCCTGAGCCGCACCGTCACGAAGGACGTCGAGCTCAACGGCCAACACCTGCGCAAAAACGACCGCGTCGTCATCAGCTGGCTCTCCGCCAACCACGACGAGCAGGAATTCGACCGACCCGACGAAATCATCCTGGACCGAACACCCAACCGCCACCTCGCCTTTGGGCTCGGGCCGCACCGCTGCATCGGATCGCACCTGGCGCGCCTGATGTCCGAGGTGATGGTCAAGGCGGTGCTCGACCGCATCCCCGACTACCAAGTCGACGTCCAAAACGTCCACCAATACCTGGGCAACCCGAGCATGACCGGGCTGGGCAAGCTGCCGGTCACCTTCACCCCGGGCGGGAGCACGGGCGCGTCACGCGCCTGGTAAATGACTTGCACGTGGTCGTCATGATGACCACGAGGCCAAGTGCAAGACATCTCCCTGCTTCTTCAGGCCTACCGCCCCGCCGGAGAACACGCATGGCGCCTTTCGCTCTACCAAGCACTGTGGATGCTTGTCGATGCCTGCATCGCCCATGAACACGGGCACAACGTCGATGCCACGTTGCAGCGAGCGATGAACTACCTCAGCGCGACACCGTAACCGGTCAATCGCCTTGTCCGCCTTTGTGTTTCTTGCCCGGCGGCGGCGGTGGCGGCGCCCATGGGGGCATCGGGGTGATGCTGGACCTTACGGCGGATGTGGCGGTCGTCGGTGGCGGCAACGGTGTGCTGGTAGTGGCCGGCTGTGGCGGGGGCCCCGATGAGAACGGCGGGTTGATGATGACCAGGAGGAGCGCCAGCATGAACGCGGCAATAATCGCTGCCACCCACAGCCTGCGCCGTCGATGGTCGGGCATGAGGCCCGCGGGCGTATAGCCCGTCAGGACGGGGAGCGGTGCTTCCATCACACGGGTCCCCGTGCCGAGGCGCACCGGAACCGGCGGCGGGGCCGCGCCGGCCAACGCTGCCCGCATCGCATTGGCCTCACCGAACCGCCACGCCGGGTCGCGCGTCATCGCCCGTTCGATCGCCGCGGCTACGGGCGGCGGCACATCCGGGCGCAGCGCGGCAAGCGGCGGCGGCGACTCGTGCAGGATCGCATGCGCCAACGCACCCAGGTCCTCCTGCGGGAACGGCCGCCGCCCGGTCAGCGCCTCATAACCCACCACGCCGACGGCATACAAGTCGTCGGCCACCGTCGCCGGCCGGGACGTGAGTCGATCAGGGCTGAGATAGGCCATGCTGCCGATGATTTCGCCGGTCATGGTGTAGGCGGCGCCGGATGTCTTGGCGATGCCGAAATCCGCGAGCTTGGGTTCGCCCGTGGCGGTGAACAAGATATTCCCCGGCTTGACGTCGCGGTGCATGATGCCGACGTTGTGCGCCTCGGCGAGAGCGTGCAGGACGCCGTCGAGGACGGTGTGTACGAATGCCGGCGGTAGCGGCCCGCGCGCGATGTGGTCGGCCAGCGTCACACCCGGCAGGCGCTCCATGACGATGAACGGCAACCCGTCGTGCTCGCCGACGTCGTGAACCACGACCACGTGCCGGCCGGTCAGCTGGGCGGCCGCGCGCGCCTCCGCCTCAAACCGCGGTCGGGTGTCCGGCCGGGCGGTGACCCCGGGATAGAGCAGCTTGATCGCGACGGGGCGACTCAGCTTGAGGTCCCACCCGTCGCGCACCTCGGCCATCGCACCGCGGCCCAGAACACCGCGCAGCTCGTAACGACCGCCGCCAACGACTACACCCGGCACCATCCGCACTCCGTCAGTGCCGGCGCCGCGGTGAGGCTGAGTCCCTTCGAGCTCCGTGTCGATCCCGCCTGTCCGAAAGGTGCCCCCCTGCGGGATCGGGATAACCGCTGCCGACGCCCGCTAAACAGCCGAGGCATATTGCGGCACCGGCTCCGAGGAGTCGACGTGACCATAGCTGATGATCCTTAGCCGGTCGGGGCGCACTTCGCAACGGGTGCCGTCGGCCGGGTTGGCGCCATCGGGGCGCGGATTGGCACACACCAACGACGGTGTGGCCGTCATTGCTGGCCGGCGAGCCACACGGGATTCGTCAGCGCGACCATCGCGCCGAGCGGGCGCCGCTGCGCCTCACGTATCTCCAACCGCGCGAAGCGCGCCGACGCGGCGTCGAGTTCCCACCGCAGCATGGTCCGCGCCGGCCCGGTCACCGCCTCCCGGCCCACGCACCCCTCCGCGGTGATCAGGGCGGCGCTCGTGCCGGCGGCGCCGGTGACCATGGCGGTGACGCTGACAGGCGTCTCGGGCGGCACGGGCAGCGTCTCGCCCGGACCGGCGCCCCGGCCCGGGCAGGATGCGGTGAGTTCCACTGTGACAGCGCGTGATCGGGCGATGTACGACCGTCCGCGGCGCAACCCATCCAAAAGCGCGGGCGTCGACAGCTCCCGCGCGTGCACGACGGTCTGCGGCGAACCGACCGCCTGCTGATGGGCATGCGAGTCACTGCCACCGACCGCCACGACGCGCCGGCCCTCGCACAGCAGCCGCTGCCAAATGCGCAGCGACACTTCGTCGTCGAGGTTCCACCGGCCGTTCCACACCTCGAGCCCGTCGACGTGGTCAAAGCCGAACTCCCACAACGATCCCGGCACCGGCGCGGCGGGATGCGCGGCGATCACTAGGCCACCGCCCGAACGGACCTCGGAAGCGAAACGGTGGAACACCCCGTCGCGCGGCGCGTATCGCCAGTCGACCCAGCCGCCCGGCGGCAGGCCGACGGCGAGCCAGTGCCCGTGCCGAGTGGTGACCTCTTCGCCGGGAATCACCAACACCCCGCCGGTGCGGCATGCCGGCCACACCCGGTTGGCGGAGTTGGTGTTGTGGTCGGTGGAGACGATGAAGTCCAGCCCGCTCTCGCGCGCGGCCGCCACCAGCTCATCCGGATGGCGTTGGCCGTCGGAGTGGACGGTGTGCAGGTGCAGGTCCCCGCGGTACCAGCCCGCCCGCCCGACGGACGGCGCCGGATACGCGATCAACGGGCCGCTTTCCGGGCCGGACTGCCCGCGTTCCAGCGTGACGCGCGCCTCCCAGGCCATGCCCCACGGGCTCAGGACCACCGGACCGAGGGCGACCGCCCACAGGCCCGGCTCGATACGGCCCGCCAGGTAGCCCGGCGTCGCGTGGCTGGCGGAGATCACGAAGCCGTCGCGGGCCCCTCCGGACCATCCACGGAATCCGGCCGCATTGCCCAGCTCGTGGCCCGCCGGCCCAAACATGCCCAGATCCAATACGTTTCGGATCGGCCCGCCCACCGCGAAGCGGTCGTGCGACGTGCTGACCCGAATCCGCCGGACCCCCAACGGCACCTCGAACGGCAGGTAGGCCCACTGGTCGATCCCGAACCCGAACCGGCCCGAAAACGACAGCTGGATCGCCTGGCCCTCGCGCTGCCCGGTCGCGATGCTCACGGCCGTCCTCCCCTTTCGGTACCCGCCCAGCATCCCGCACCGAGGAGTAACCACCCGTTACTTCGACGCGAACGCGTGCCGTCGGGCCACTGTCATCTAAAAGCTGACTTACTCAGGCGGCCCCAGCCCCTTGCTGCACGTCACTAGCAATGTACGTACATTCGCCGTACAATCAGGTGGCGAGCAATGATCTACCTAGGGAAGAGGGAGGCGGCGCTGTGGCAGTCAAGACGAAGCGCATCGAGCTTCGCGCGGAGCAAGCGACCTTGGACCGCATCCAGCGTGCCGCCAACCTTGTCCATGAGCAGACGTCGGAATTCGTGCGGAAAGCCGCGATGCAACGGGCCGAAGACGTCCTGCGTCAGGAGTTGGTGACGGGGATGGAGCCCGAACAGTTCGACAAACTGATGTCCTCGCTCGAAGCCGCTGACGACGCCCCGCGGCTGGCGGCAGCCGCACGCAAACCGGCGGTCTTCACAAGGCGTTGACCAGTGTTCGAGTCCGCGCGACTCACTGATGCCCACGCGTTGGAAGGATTCGACTGCGGTAAGGAATCGCTGAATAACTGGCTCATCGCGCATGCCCGTCGCGCGAACAGCAGCGGAGTTGCACACGTCTACGTGTGGACCCCGGTCGGCGAGCAGCAAGTCCGCGCCTACTTCGCCATCTGTCCTACCGAGGTTGTACGCAACGACGACGGGCTCTCGCGATCCATGGCCGGCGGCTTTTCCCGCATACCCGGATATTTGATTGCTCGCCTGGCGATCGACTCATCGCTTCGAGGTCAGGGATATGGCGAGCAGCTGCTTCTCGACGCACTAGGCAAAGTCGTCGCCGCATCGGAAATCGGCGGCGGCCGGCTCATCGTCGTTGACGCGATAGACGACGAGGCGCAATCCTTCTACGAGCACTACCACTTTGTTCCGGTCAGGAGTCGCGAGCGTCGTTTGGTCATGAAAGTGTCCACGGCGGCGAAAGCACTCGGGCACCTTGACCCTCAGTGAAGTTGGGGTCAGGGTCGGGATATGAGCATCGATGACGAGCCGGTCACGACGCTGGACGACCTCAAGGGCGATCTGGCGGGCCGGCATAAGTGGACACCGAGCGGCGGCGCGTCCGTCGACCCCGCGATCGTCGACGCCGACATGGCCGCTCTCGACCGCGACGGCTATGTCATCTGGGAGAACCTGCTCGGCGCCGACGAATGCCAGCGCATCCGCGACACCGTCATGCCCTGGCTCGGCCACACCGGACGCAACGCCTTCGAAGGACGCCGCACCCAGCGCATCTACAGCGTGCTGAGCCGAACCCGCGTGTGCGACCGGCTGGTCGACCACCCGCGGGTGCTGGCGCTGCTCGATCGACTCCTGATGCCCAACTACCTGCTTTCGGCGTTGCAGGCCATCAACATTCAACCCGGCGAGTCGCCGCAGCTGCCCCACCACGACGACGGGTTCTACCCGATTCCGCGGCCGCGGGCTCCCCTGGCCGCCGCGACGATCTGGGCGATCGACGACTTCACCGCCGACAACGGCGCCACCGTGGTGCTGCCCGGCAGCCATCGCTGGGGCAGGCGTCCGCCCGGCCCGGACGATCCCGCGCTGCCCGTCGTCATGCCCGCCGGCTCGTGCGTCTTTTTCGTCGGAACCCTGTGGCACGGCGGCGGCGCCAACACGACCGACCGCTCACGGCTCGCTATCACGGCCCAATACTGCCAACCGTGGCTGCGACCGATGGAGGCGTTCACGTTGTCGATCCCGCGCGACATGGCGCGAACGCTCTCGCCAGACCTGCAACGCATGATCGGCTATAGCATCCACCCGCCGTTCGTCGGCGCCGTCGACGGCCTGCACCCCATCCGGTTGCTAGACCAGCCGTGAGACGTCAGCACGCCAGTGTCGGAGTACGGCGGATCCACTCTTCGATGCGGTAGTCGCCGCGCGCACGGCCGTCGGGCCAGTGTCGCGTTCATGAGCTGTCGCGAGTGTGATGTTGTGCACAGCGACACCGGGAACGCCCAGCGGCGACCGCACAGGCGACGCGAACGCGTGTGATCTGGCCCGCGTTCAAGTTTCCGGACCCGTCACGCTCGGTTAGTCTCTGCGAAACCTCCCGGCCCTGACCAGCCGAGTGCCCGGCGCCAGCGCCGCAATCACAATTCCAATCCGTGGGAGACCCATGTCCGAAAATCCAGCCGATTTCGCATATGACTTGACGCTCGACGAAGCGCGTCGGCGCGCCGCCGTCCTCGAGGCGATCGGAGACGACTGGGATCCCGTCCACGTGCTCGCGGAGGAAGGGCGCGCCTGGGACCGGCTCTACAGCGGGCTCGACGACGACCAGCAGCGGATCTACGACGAGCTGGTCGCTGCGGGAGTGCTCCCGGATCGGGCGGCGAACCGTGTTACCGATTGATCCCCACGCCGATCGCGGCCGACGCGCCTGGCTGCCCTGCCCGCAATGCGACCACGGCCGGCACTGCGACGACTGCCGCGGCCCGCGCAACTGCACGAACCACTGGCAGTACCTGCTGAGCAACCGGGCCTGGGTGGTGCACCTGCAGTGCCCGACCTGCGGTCATCTCTGGAGCGCAGACACCCGGTAACCGCCTATTAGAGTGATCGCGATGAGCGATATCACGGCGCGGTTTTCCGAAATCGTGGGCGAGCACAACCTGCTCGCGGGCGACGCGATTCCCGAGGACTACTGGCACGACGAGGTATTGACGACGGCGCCGCAAAAGCCGGCGTACGTCGCCAAACCGGCCACCGCGGAAGAGGTTTCGCAGCTACTCAAAGCCGCCAGCGAAAACAAGATCCCGGTGACGGCCCGCGGATCCGGCAGCGGCCTGTCCGGCGCGGCGATCCCGCGCGAGGACGGCCTGCTGATCTCATTCGAGCGGATGAACGCGATCCTCGAGGTCGACACCACCAACCAGGTCGCCGTCGTCCAACCCGGCGTGACACTCACCGAACTGGACGCCGCAACCGTCGACTCCGGGCTGAGCTACATGGTGCAGCCGGGCGAGCTGTCCTCCAGCGTCGGCGGCAACGTCGGCACCAACGCCGGCGGCATGCGCGCGGTCAAGTACGGGATCGCCCGCCACAACGTGCTCGGGCTGCAGGCGGTGCTGCCGACCGGCGAGATCATCCGCACCGGCGGCAAGATCGCCAAGGTCTCCACCGGCTACGACCTCACCCAGCTCATCGTCGGCTCCGAGGGCACCCTGGCCCTGGCCACCGAGGTGATCGTCAAGCTGCACCCGCGCCTCGACCACGCCGCCACGGTCCTCGCCCCGTTCGCCGACTTCGACCAGGTCATGGAGGCAGTGCCCCAGGTCCTCGCCAGCGGCCTGGCGCCCTACATCCTCGAATACATCGACAACATGACGATGGCCGCGCTCGTCCACACCCAGAACCTGGAGCTCGGTGTCCCGGACAACGTGCGCGACAGCTGCCAGGCGTATCTCGTTGTCGCACTTGAGAACCGCACCGCGGAACGGCTCGACGAAGACGTCGAGCGGGCCGGCGAGCTGGTCGTCGAGCTGGGCGCCGTCGACGCCTATGTGCTGGAAGGGATTTCGGCACGCAAGCTCATCGAGGCGCGCGAGAAGGCGTTCTGGACCGCCAAGGCGATCGGCGCCGACGACATCATCGACACCGTGGTGCCGCGCTCGGCGATGCCGAAATTCCTCGCGGCCGCGCGCGAGCTGGCGGCGACGGCCGGCGGCGCGGCGGCCGGCTGCGGGCACGCCGGCGACGGCAACGTGCACCTGGCCATCATCTGCAAGGACCCGGCGAAGAAGAAGCGGCTGATGACCGACATCCTCGCGCTGGCAATGGAATTGGGCGGCGCGATCTCCGGCGAGCACGGCCTCGGCCGCGCCAAGACCCCCTACTTCCTGCAGCTCGAAGACCCGGTCAAGGTCGACCTCATGCGCCGCATCAAGCACAGCTTCGACCCGGCCGGCATCCTCAACCCGGACGTGCTCTTTGGCGAACCCTAAGTGGCCCTTGCGTATTGCAGCACCGGCTCCGACGAATCGACATGCCCGTTGCTGATGATCCGAAGCCGTTCCGGGCGCACCTCGTAGCGGACCCCGTTTTCCGGATTGGTGACGTCGAACCCGTCGGAAGACCGCACCGCGTCGGTCAGTTCGATGTGGGCGCCGTCGCGGATGCGCTCGCCCCGGTAGTAGAAATTGCCGGGCGCGGTTTGGCACACCACCGCGAGCGACTGGGCGGTCCGCACCACCAGGGCCGGCGGACTGCCGGGGTCGCAGCGCGCCGTCTCACCGACGAAGCCCAGGCCGTCGGCGCCCTGCACGGGCTGTGAGAGCGACGGCGTCTTCGTCGTCGACGGAGTCGGGGGCGCCGCCGGTTGAGGCGATGCACTGTTGCGCGTGCCGCCGAAGAGAACGAGCGTCACCGCGATGACCGCCGCGACCACCAGCAGGGCCGCCGCCGCCCCGGCGACGAGGACGGGCGCCCGGCTGCCCGGCCGCGGCGGCTCCGGCGCCGGCGGCGGATACGGGCTGTAACCGGTGTTGTCCGGGTTGGGGTAGACCGTCGAGAACGCCCGGGTGCGCGACGGCGACGGCTCCTGGGTCGCCGGCGCCATCCCGAAAGCCGCCCTGGCCAGTTCGCCCGCGGAGGGGAACCGGGCCGCGGAATCCTTGGCCATCCCGCGGGCGATGACGTCGTCGAGCGCCTTGTCGATCCCCCGGCGCATGATGCTCGGCCGGGGCGGCGGCATCTGCAGGTGCGCGGCGATCAGCTGCGGGATCTCCGCGCCTTCGAACGGCGCTTGACCAGTGAGGCACTCGTAGAGCACGCACGCCAGCGAGTAGATGTCGGCTTGCGGCCCCACCGGGCCGCCGTCGAATCGTTCGGGCGCCATGTAGGCACACGACCCGATCAACGGACCGCCCGCCGTCAGGCTGGGATCGCCGTGCGCCTGAGCCAGGCCGAAGTCGACCAGGTACGCGAAGTTGTCGCGGGTGAGCAGCACGTTCTCCGGCTTCACGTCGCGATGCACCAGGCCCTCGGCGTGGGCCGCGTCCAGCGCCGACGCCACCTGCGCCATGATCGCCGCCGCCTGCCCGGGGTCGAGCGCACCCCGCTCGCGAAGCAGATCTTTCAGGCTGCCCCCGTCGACCAGGCGCATGTCGATGAAGAGCACCCCGTCGATTTCGCCGAAGTCGTGCACCGGGATGACGTGCGGTTCCTGCAACCGCGCCGCCAGCTGGGACTCTCGCCGAAAGCGCTGCTGGAAACCCGGGTCCGCCGCCATCTCGGGGCGCAGGAGCTTGAGCGCCACCATCCGGCCCTTGCTCGTGTCGTAGGCGCGGTACACCTCGCCCATTCCGCCCGCGCCGACCAGTGATCGCAGCTCGTAGGGCCCGAACCGGGTGCCGACCCGCGTGCGGCGATAAGGCGTGAACAACTGACATCCTTTCGCTGCGTACGACGGCTGGTGTGCTCCAGGATTCCCGAATCACGGGCGCAGATAACCCCGTCAGCGGACGATCTCGATATGCCGACGCCACACCGAGCCCACCTCGAGGTCGACGAACTCCGGGGCGACCAGCGTCTCGCCGGCACCGCCGAGCGTTACAGCCCACGTTCCGCCCGAATGTGCTCAACAGCGCCCTTGAAGGAAACCCGGCCGCCACGGTAACCGGCGACACGATCCAAAACTTCATCGAGCGTGGGCTGGCCCGCCTCGGCGATCAGACGGCTTCGAAGGTATTCCTGCAGGGACTGGTGCGCGCGGGCGGCCCGCTCACGCAGAACTCGGTGGGTGTCCTCCGGAACGTGTTTGATCTGCACGCTAGGCATGGCGCCATTATGGTGCGCCAACCAGCGAAAGAGCGGATCTGATTCCAAATCCCATGCGTCACAAGAAGTCAGGGATATGCCAATGTGTCCACCTCATTGCGACAACTGTCGGCGCCGCCGGAGATTGTCGCTATGAGGTGGACAAAAATGGTGCCGCCCATTTCCAGAGACGCATGTGGCTGATGTGACTCAGCGCGCCACTCACATCCCGAAGTGCGTGCGACGCACCGCCGCAACGGCCTCGGACGGCCCGCTCACCTCGACCTGTGCGGCCGCCTGGCGTCCAAAGAGATACAACAGCAACTCCCCCGGCGCCCCGCTGAGCAAAGCCGAAGGCGAGCCGGGCCGAACCGTCACCCGCTCACCGCCACCGGCCCACTCCACCTCGAGCCCGCACCCCCGCAGCCGCCGGCTCAAAAAGCGCCCGCCGCGGCGCACGTTTCGCCACAGCCCGGCGTCCAGGGCGGGCGTCAACGCACGAACCCCCAGACCATTGGCCCGCCGCACGTCCTCCTGGTGGACGAAGCATTCGTTGAGGTTCGCCATCTCGCGCACCCACCGAATCCGGAAGAACCCGATGGGCGGCCCGGATCGGATCCGCGCGATCAGCCCCGCAAAGTCCGAGCGCGCCGCCAACGCGGCGCGACGCCGCTCCGCGAACCGCTCGAACGGACCCGGCAGCACCATGCACGGGCCGGCGACGACATCGCGCTCCCGCAACACCAGGTGAGCCGCTAGATCGTGACAAGTCCACCCGTCGAGCAGGGTGGGAACGGACGGGCCGAGCTCGTCGAAAAGATCGCACAGCTCACGACGCTCTTGCGCATCCAGCGGGACGTCACCCACGAAGCCATAGCTTACGAGCGGTTATGGTGACGAAATGCAGAAGGCTCGACTCGCCCACAACCTCCGGCAAGCAGCGTCCCTCGTGGTCACGGCCATCACCGCCACGTCCACCCTCAACGCCTACCGCCCGCTGGCGCGCAAGGGCTACCTGTCGCTGTTCTCGTGGTTGTTCGGCCTGGTCGTCACCGAGTTGCCGCTGCAGACAATGGCCAGCCAGCTCGGCGGACTGGCGTTGACACAGCGCCGGCTCAACCGGCCTGTGCGGGTCCTCGCCTGGATCACCGCGGCCGTGTCGGCGGCGGGCCTGCTGAACTTCAGCCGCGCCGGCCACCAGGCCAACGTCCCGCTGTCCAAGGCACTCGACGCCGGCCTCGGACCGTCAAGGCGCACCGACTCGGCCGACCTGTGGCGCCGGCCCAAAGGCCCCGGGATCGCCAAGGCGCCCGGACTGCTGCGGATGATGCGGATCTACCGCGACTACGCCCACGACTCCAACATCAGCTACGGCGAATTCGGCAGCGCCAACCACCTGGACATCTGGCGACGCCCCGACCTCG
Source organism: Mycobacterium sp. NGS69 (assembly GCF_059812165.1). NCBI lineage: Bacteria > Bacillati > Actinomycetota > Actinomycetes > Mycobacteriales > Mycobacteriaceae > Mycobacterium > Mycobacterium sp. NGS69. The sequence continues at coordinate 421,478 of NZ_JCALCD010000006.1, read as the reverse complement.
ACCCGAACGGCAAGGCACCGGTGCTCTTTCAGATCCCCGGCGGCGCCTGGACGACGGGAAACAAACGCGGACAAGCACATCCGCTCATGAGCCACCTCGCCGAGCTCGGCTGGATCTGCGTGGCGATCAACTACCGGCACAGCCCGCGCAACACCTGGCCCGCCCACATCGTCGACGTCAAACGCGCCCTCGCCTGGGTCAAACAGCACATCGCCGAGTACGGCGGCGACCCCGACTTCGTCGCCATCACAGGCGGTTCGGCCGGCGGCCACCTGTCGTCGCTCGCCGCGCTGACGCCCAACTACCCGCAATTCCAACCGGGATTCGAGGACGCCGACACCCGCGTGCAGGCGGCCGTGCCCTTCTACGGGATCTACGACTTCACCCGCCTCGACGACTCCATGCACGCGATGATGCCCGGGCTGCTCGTCAAATCGATCATCAAGCAAAAGCCGTCGACACACCTCGAGACGTTCAAAGCCGCGTCGCCGATCCATCACGTAAACCCCGACGCTCCCCCGTTTTTCGTGCTGCACGGCACGAACGACTCGCTGGCCTTCGTCGAGCAGGCCCGCGACTTCACCAGCAAGCTCCGCGAAGTCAGCAACCAGCCCGTCGTCTACGCCGAATTGCCTTACACCCAGCACGCTTTCGACATCTTCGGCTCGGCCCGCGCGGTGCACGCCGCCGTCGCCGTCGAACAGTTCCTGGCCGAGGTCTACGCGAGCACCCGGGCCACAACTCCCGCCACCATGGCCGCCGGATCTTCCTGAATCCCCACCGCGCTCAGCTCGCCGCCGATGGCGAGCGACGCGACGCCGTGCACCAGTGACCACAGCGGCGCGGCAACCGAACGCGCATCGGCACCGTCGACAACCCCCGTGAGCGCGTCCACCAGGTCGCCGAACGCCTGCTCCCCGGCGGCCGCCAAACCGGGGTGGTCCGCCTTGCCGATGTCGGCGCCGAACATCACCCGGTAGTGGTCCGGATGGGCGACGGCCCAGCGCACGTAGGTCCGGCCGAGTTCGACCACCCGGGCCTTCGGGTCCATGTCGGGCACCGCGACCAGTTCGGCGTGCAACTCGCGGAAGCCCTGCTCGGCGACGGTGGCCAGCAGCGCGGCCTTGTCGGTGAAGTGCCGGTACGGGGCCGCGGCGCTGACGCCGGCGCGCCGCGCCGCCTCGGTCAGCGTGAAGCCCTTCGGCCCCTTCTCGGCCACCAGTGACAGCGCGGCGCTGGTCAGCGCCCTTTTGAGGTCGCCGTGGTGGTAGCTGTCGCGCCGTGCGGAAGTGCTCGAACGTGCCATGTTGACGACATTAACATTCCGTACTATGTTAATGCTATTCACATCCCTACGAAGGACCGGACCCATGACAACCACCACCATCGCTCGCGCCGGCGACATCGACCGGCAAAGGACCGCCACGAACCTGGGCCAGGCGCTCGCGCATGGCTACCTGGAGCTCGACGAGTACGACCGGCGGCTGCAGGCCGCGTTCCAGACGCAGACGGCCGCAGAGCTCAGGCAGCTCGTCGCCGACCTGCCGCTGCATCGCATCCGGCGCGCCGACCCGCGCCGCCGCGCCGCCGCCGCGCGAAAGGCCCGCGCGAGCGTGCGCATCCACCTGGCCGCGTTCGTCGCGATGACTACGATCGTTCTCACCATCTGGGCGGCGACGGGCATGACATACTTCTGGCCGATCTGGCCGATCCTCGGGACGGCGATCGGCTTCGTCAGCCACGCCCTGGCCGTCCGCCCGATCACGAAAAAAGGTGTCTAGCAATGTCTATCGCCGTCATCACCGGCGCCAGCTCCGGGCTGGGCGCCATCTTCGCCGACCAACTCGCCCGACGCGGCCACAGCCTCGTGCTCGCCGGCCGCGACGAAAACCGCCTCGCGGCGGTGGCGCAACGCATCAACGGCAACGCCGAGCTCGTCGTCGGCGACCTCGGGACCGACGAAGGCACCGACGACCTCATCGCCCGCCTGGCCGGCAAAGACGTCGACATCCTGGTCAACAACGCCGGATTCGGCACCTACGGACCGTTCGCGGAGGTCGACGCGCACCGCGAGCACGAGCTGGTCGCCGTCAACGTCGACGCGCTGGTGCGGCTGACCCACGCCGTGCTGCCGGGCATGCTGGCCCGCGGGCGCGGCGGCATCCTGAATGTGGCCTCCACCATCGCCTTTCAGCCGGGTCCCTATCAGGCCACCTACGGCGCATCGAAGGCGTTCGTGCTGTCGCTCAGCCAGGCCCTGTGGGCCGAGACGCGAAAAACCGGTGTCACCGTGACCGCGCTCTGCCCCGGCGCCACCCGCACCGGGTTTGTCGACGCGCTCGGCGAGGACGTCTCGCACACCGCGGTCTATCGGCGCCTCGCGGCGCCCGAACCCGTTGTTGCCGCCGGGCTGAAAGCCCTGGACAAGGGGCGCCCCGTCGTGGTGCCCGGGTGGCGCAATCGGTTCACGTCCACCTTCGCGCGCCTGGGACCGAGTTCGATCTCGGCGCGCGTCGCCGGCCGGATGCTGCAGCCCACGAAGGCCTAGCCGAATATCGGGAAGCGGCGCTTGGCCGCCAGCGCGTCGAGGCCCTTCTGCATCAACCCGCGCACCAGCGCGTCGAGGTGCTCGACGTCGGCGGCCCCGCCGAATTCGGTGGCGACGTCGATCGGCTTCAACACCTCGGTGACGATCTTGGTGGGCAGGGGCACGTTGACCGGGGCGAGGACGCTCAGCCCGAACGGCCACCCGAAAGTTATTGGCAGGATGTCGGTTCGGAAGTGCTTGCGCTCGAAGTTGGTGAGCCGAAGCAGACGCGACAGCCAGGTGCCGCGGCTCAGGTACAGCTGGCCTTCCTGCCCGCCGATCGATACCGCCGGGACGATCGGCACACCGGCCTCCATGGCCGTGGTGATGTAGCCGGTCCGGCCGCCGAAGTTGATGACGTTCTCGCGCATGCTCGGGCGGTAGACGTCGAAATCCCCGCCGGGGAACACCAATACGACGGCGCCGGAAGCCAATGCCTTGGCAGCGTTTTCGCGCGTCGCGCGAATCACCCCGGTGCGGTTGAGGAATTCGGCGGCCACCCCGCCGAACAGCGTGTCAAACCCCAGCGCATACAACGGGCGCTCGTAGCCGTATTTGTCGTAGTAGTCGACGGCGAATACCGACAGGTCAAACGAGGTCAGGCCGCCGGAATGGTTCGATACCACCAGCGACGCGCCGGCCGGGATATTGTCCAGGCCGCGCACCTCGGAACGGAAATAGTGCTTGACGATCGGCCGGGTCAGCGCGACGACGTGCTCGGTCAGGCCGCGATCCCATTTGTCGATCTCGGTCGAATCGGCATGGCTGACGCTCATACCCCGATCTTCAGCCGACCGCAAGTCGGCGAATAGGGCATTTGGTCAACTAAGGCTTGGGCCGCACCCCCGCGGCGCGATACACGAATACCGGGTCGACCCGAAAACGCAGCGTCGTCGTTGGCAGCTTTTCCAGCACATCGGCGGGAATCTTTTTCCGATAATTCAGCTTCATCGAACCGGAAAAGGCGGGATCGACTCCGTGTAAGTCGATCTCGATCCGCAGGCCTTTCTCGGTGATGGTCGCCCGCGCCGGCCCCTTGTCGCTGTCCCATGAGCAATCGATAGAACGCAGGTTGGGGTCCGCGCGAACCGGGAACGTGGCGACCACCCGCGCGATGCTGAAGCCGAACCCGCCCGCGTGGCGGGCCACGCCGGTGGCCGAGTAGACGCCCGGCACGTGGCCGCTGAAGTGCCGGCTCACGCCGACCCTCCCGGCGCTGAAGATGACACCCTCGGCGTCGAGTTCTTCGCGCAGCGGCGCGGGCAGCTTCCCGATCTCGGACCAATTGCGAAGAAAGCCAAACACAGTCAAGACCGTAGCCGGGCGCGCACTTGTTTGCCAGCGACGTTTACTGAACCGTCACGTTGGCCGTGTAGGTGCACGCCGTTTTTGAGTCCTTGCCGACGATGCTCGAGTACGCGGTGGAGATCGTCGTCTTCCCGGGCTTCAGCGCCGTGAACGTCCACACCTCCGTGCCCGGCGCCCCCAGCGCGTCGGACGTCGGTTGCACGTACTCGTGACCGGTTTGCTTCACGATCGTCGGATCGCCGATCTTTGTGTTGATCGCCCACCGGTACGGGGTGGTGTAGTTCGAGCCCAACCGCACGGTCAGCGTGTTGCCGACTCCCAGCGTGACGTCCTGGGTGATGGTGTTCTGCCTCAGCACGTCGCGCATCGCGACCTCGAGGGTGTGGCTGGTCGGCGGGTTGCGGGACGCGAAATGGCAGCCCATCAACGTCGATGAAACGAGTATCGCGACGGTCACCAAGAGCCTGATCTTCACGACGGTCATCGCCCCCATTATGACCCGCAGCCTATGTCGGCAGGCCGGCCCGAGGCGAGCAAATGCTATTAGACGAACGTTAGCCCGCGGCCCGGCAAGTACGCGCGGATGGCGTCGCGATAGGGCAGTTCGCCGGCGGCGACTTGTTCACGCAGGTACTGCTCGAAGGTGATCGTCCCGTCGGCGTGCTCCGGGGCCAGCAGCCCTCCGCCTCGAATCCCGCCAAACACCTTGCCGGGCAACCGAACCGGAACGATAGGCCGGCGCTTGCCGACAATCCTCAGGTAGCTGCGGGCGAGGTCGTCGAGCGTGCGCGGCTGCGGGCCGCCGAGGTCAGGCGCCCGCCCGACCGGCTCACCGAGCGCCAGGTCAGCCAACCGAGTGCCCACGTCGCGCACGTCGACCGGCTGGAACCTCAGCCCCGACGGCAGCGCCATCACCGGCGGTTTCGCCAGCATCCGCAAAACGAATGCGATCAGGTCGTGAAACTGGGTGGCCCGCAGCACCGTCCACGGCACGCCCGACTCGGCGATGATGCGCTCGTTGGCCAGCATCGTGCGATAGAGCGCGAAGGGGATGCGGTCAATTCCGACGATGGAGACGTAAACCAGATGCGGTGCACCCGCCCGTCTGGCCGCCGCCACCAGCTGCTCGGCGGGATAGACGCAGTGCACGATCGCGTCGACGCCGTCCACCGCCGCGTCGAGCCCCACGCCGGATTGCACATCCCCGACGACGTGCTCGACGTCGGCGCGCTGGTGCCGTCGTCGCCCACGGCTGACCACGCGGACCTCTTTGCCCGCGGCGGTCAGACGATCGACGACCACGCGCCCCACGGTCCCGGTGCCGCCGGTTACCAAAATTCGATTCGCCATGCCCCTATGAACCGGGCAGACCCGCCGGATGTGACAACTGCTCGGCGAGGAATCGCAATTTGTCGGGGTTGGCCATCACCCGCAGGGCCGCAATCCGCTCCCCCGCGATCTCGAAGCACAGGACGCCGGCCAGGCTGTCGCCGTCGAACGCCAGCATCGCGGGCTCCCCGTTGACCTCCGCGACCTCGAGGCGCATCGCCGTCGGCCCCAAGTTCCGGCTGAACACGCGCGCCACGTAGTAGGCCATCCGATCGCGGCCCGCGATCACGCGCCGGGCCGCCCCGACCTTGCCGCCGCCGTCGGCCGTCGACGTCACGTCGTCGGTCAGGATCTCCACCAGCCCGTCCACGTCGCCAGCACGGGCGGCGGTGAAGAAGCGGTCGACGAGTCGCCGCCACTGCCCCCGGTCCGGTTGGAACCGCCGCCGCGATTCGCCCAGCCGCTCCTTCGCCCGCCGGTAGAGCTGGCGGGCGTTCGCCTCCGACGTCTGCAGGATCTCGGCGATCTCGAAATGGCTGTACGCGAACGCTTCTCGCAGGACGAACGCCGCGCGCTCGGTCGGGCCGAGCCGCTCCATCAGGCTCAGCAGCGCGATCGACACCGACTCGCGCTGTTCGGTGGTCTCGAGCGGGCCGAGCGTCCGGTCGTCGGTAAGAACCGGCTCGGGCAGCCACGGGCCGGGGTACACCTCCCGTCTCGCGCGGGCCGAAGAGAGCCGGTTGAGGCACAGGTTCGTGGTCACCGTGGTGAGCCAGGCCGGCAGCGACTCGATTGCCTCCGAATCGGCGCCGTGCAGGCGCAGGTACGCGTCCTGCACCGCGTCCTCCGCCTCGCTCGCCGAACCCAGCAGCCGGTACGCCAGCCAGAACAGGCGCGGCCGCTGAGACTCGAAGTCCTGCGCGACGTCGGTCACCCTGCCAGCCTGCCACGCGGCGGTGAGATCGCTGGCACGGCGTTTTGCGGCGCGCGTTTGCTGAACCTCGGGTAGCTTCTGTGCATGTTTGGCATCATCCGGCCCTGCCGTCACCGGCTCGGCGGCGAGCTCGCGGACGCCTGGCGAGCCCAGTTGTGTGGATTGTGTCTGGCGCTGCGCGACGACTACGGACAGGTCGCGCGGATCGCCACCAACTACGACGGGTTGGTGGTCTCCTTGCTGGTCGAAGCGCAGTCGGCCGCCGAGCCCACGCGCCGCAAGGCCGGGCGGTGCCCGCTGCGCGGGATGAAGCGCGCCGACGTCGCCACTGGCGACTGCGTGCGGCTGGCCGCGGTGGTCTCACTGGCGCTCGCCGCCGCGAAGGTCCGCGACCACGTCGACGACGGCGACGGCATGGTCGGCGCGGCCGGGGTTCGCCCGGCGGCGCGGCGCATCGCCGAGCGCTGGGTGCGCCAGGGCACCGACGCCGGCCACACCCTGGGCTTCGACACCGGCGTGCTCGTCGCGGCGATCGACCGCCAGGCCGCGCTCGAAACCTCCGCCTGCCCGGGCAGCCCGCTGCTGGCGGTGACCGAGCCCACCGAGACCGCCGTCGCCGAAGCGTTCGCGCACACCGCCGTGCTGGCCGGCCGCCCCGCCAACGCCGCCCCGCTGCGCGAGATCGGGCAGTTGTTCGGCCGGGTGGCGCACCTGCTCGACGCCGTCGAGGACTACCGCGACGACGTGGCGCGTGGCAAGTGGAACCCGTTGGCGGCCACCGCAACTCCCATCGAAGAGGCCCGCGCCCTGTGCGACGACGCGGCCCTGGGCATCGAGCTCGCGCTGGCCGACGTCGAGTTCACCGACGGACGCCTGGCCCAGCGGCTGTTGACCGGCGAGGTGCGCCGCGCGATCAAGCGCACCTTCAGCCACGCCGGCTACACCGCGCAGAGCGGAACGCCGCGCGGCCAGCAGGAACCCATCAACTTCGGCAACCAGCCCGGTTCCTTTGAGCCGACGGACGAGGGCGAGACCCCCAACCCCGGCAAACGCAAGAAGGGCGGCGACGGCAGCGGCTGCTGGTGCTGCTGCGAGGGCTGCGACTGCTGCTGCGACGACTGCTGCTGCGATTGCTAGGTGGGCCCGACGCCGCGACGCGGCAGTGACCACCCGCACCCTGAAGGTGGCCGTGGGACGGGTGTGACTCAAACCCCAACCGGCGCAAGTCGTACCCGTCCGGCAGGATTGGGCAGGTGTTTGGCCTCGTCCTGATCGTCGCGCTCGTCTCCACCGTCATCGTGGGGACGGTCATCGGCCGGCGCTACCGCGTGGGCCCCCCGGTGCTGCTGATCTCGCTCGGCGCCCTGCTGGGCCTCATCCCAAGTTTCGGTCACGTGCACGTCGACGGCGAGGTCGTGCTGCTGTTGTTCCTGCCCGCGATCCTCTACTGGGAGGGCATGAACACCAGCTTCCGCGAGATCCGCGCCAACGCGCGCGTCATCGTCTTGCTCAGCATCGCGCTGGTGATCGCCACCGCGGCGGCGGTGTCGTGGACCGCGCGATCGTTGGGCATGGACCCCCATGCGGCGGGCGTCCTGGGCGCCGTGCTGTCCCCCACCGACGCCGCCGCCGTGGCCGGCTTGGCGAAAAAGCTGCCCCGCCGGCAGCTGACCGTCCTGAAGGCCGAGAGCCTCATCAACGACGGCACCGCGCTGGTGCTGTTCGCCGGCAGCGTCACGGTGGCCGTCGGCGGGTCCGCCATCACGCCGCTCGAAGTGAGCAGCCGGTTCGTTCTTTCCTATCTCGGCGGCATCGCCGCCGGGCTATTGGTCGGTGGGTTGGTGGTGCTGGCGCGCAAGCGAATCGACGCGCCGCAGGAGGAAGGGGCCATGAGCCTGCTGACTCCGTTCGCGGCATTCCTACTTGCCCAGGCATTCGACTGCAGCGGCGTGGTCGCGGTCATGGTGTCGGCCCTGGTCCTCGCCTACGCCGGGCCGCTGGTGATCCGGGCCCGTTCCCGCCTGGCGGCCTTCGGGTTCTGGGACATCGCGACCTTCCTGCTCAACGGCTCGCTGTGGGTGTTCGTCGGCGTGCAGATCCCGGGCGCGCTGCACGGGATCTCCCACGTCGACGGCGGCCTCCGACACGCCGCCTACATCGCCCTGGCCGTCACCGGCGTGGTGATCGCCTCCCGCATCGTGTGGGGCGAAATCACCACCGGCCTGATTCGCCTCATCGACCGCCGCGAGGTCCAGCGCCAGCGCCGCGCCCCCTGGCGCCAGCGGTTCGTGATCGCCTGGGCGGGATTCCGCGGGGCCGTGTCGCTCGCCGCGGCGCTGGCCGTCCCGGCCACCACACTGAACGGCACGCCCTTCCCCGACCGCAGCCTGCTGATCTTCATCGTGACCTTCGTAATCATGGTCACCGTCTTGGTCCAAGGGAGCACGCTCCCCGCCGTGGTCCGCTGGGCCAAGATGCCCGACGACCTCACGCACGTCCAGGAATTGGAAATGGCCCGCTGTCGGGGCAGTCAAGCCGCCCTCGCCGCGCTCCCGACGGTCGCCGACGAGGTCGGCATCAGCGATGAGCTGCGGCGACGGCTGGAGAAGGAATACGAAGAGAAAGCCGCGCTCACGCTGGCCACCGAGGGTGATTCGGCGAACAGCCATCTCATCAATAAGAAGGAGAAGGTGCGACAGGTGCGCCTGGGCGTGCTCGAACACAAGCGGCGCGAAATCACCGCCCTGCGCAACCAGAACCTGATCGACGACATTGTGCTGCGCGAGCTGCAGAACGAGATGGACCTCGAGGAAGCCCTACTTCTCGACGCCGCCGACGACGAGTAGGGCGCCTCGTGTTGCAGACCGTCGCCATCCGCGGGTACCGGTCGCTGCGCGAGGTGATCGTGCCGTTGGGGCGGCTGTCCATCGTCACCGGGGCCAACGGCGCCGGCAAGTCCTCGCTGTACCGCGCGCTGCGGCTGCTCGCCGACTGCGGCCGCGGCGAAGTGATCGGCTCGCTGGCCCGCGAGGGCGGGCTGCAATCGGTGCTGTGGGCCGGGCCCGAACAACTCGGCGGCGCCCGGCGCACCGGCAAGGCCCAGGGCACGGTGCGCACCCGGCCGGTGTCGCTCGAAATGGGCTTCACCGCAGACGATTTCGGCTATCTCGTCGACCTCGGCATCCCGCAGATGGCCGGGATTCAGTCCGCCTTCGGCCGCGATCCCGAGATCAAACGCGAAGCGGTGTTCGCCGGACCGGTGCTGCGGACCGGCACGACGCTGGTGCGCCGTACCCGGAATCTCGCGGAGGTCAGCGCGGGCCGCGGGTTCGACGAGCTCAGTCGCTCGCTGCCGTCGTATCGCAGCGTGCTGGCCGAGTACGCCAACCCGCACGCGCTGCCCGAACTCGCGGCCGTGCGCGAGCGGCTGCGCGGCTGGCGCTTCTACGACGGCTTCCGCGTGGACGCGGGGGCGCCCGCGCGGCAGCCACAGGTCGGCACCCGCACGCCGGTGCTGTCCGACGACGGCCACGACCTGGCCGCCGCGATCCAGACCATCATCGAGGCGGGATTCGACGACCTCGCGCGCACCGTCGCCGACGCGTTCGACGGCGCCACCGTCTCGGTCGCCGCCCACGACGGGGTGTTCGACCTCCAGCTGCGGCAGCGCGGCATGCTGCGCCCGCTTCGCGCGGCCGAATTGTCCGACGGCACACTGCGATTCCTGCTCTGGGCCGCCGCGCTGCTCAGCCCGCAGGCGCCCTCGCTGATGGTGCTCAACGAACCCGAGACCTCGCTGCATCCGGACCTGGTGCGACCCCTCGGCTCGCTGATCCGCGCCGCCGGCGCGCAGACGCAGGTCGTCGTGGTCACCCATTCGCGCGCGCTGCTGGAGGCCACCGGCGACGACACCGTCGAGATCGAGCTCTACAAGGAGTGGGGCGAGACGCGCATCACCGGCCAGGGCCTGCTGACGACGCCGCCGTGGGAATGGGGCAAACGCTGAACTTGCCCGGCGGGCAATCTTGCCCACCATGCATGTTTCGCGTACGTTGGTGCCCATGCCCGACCAACCGACCGGACTGCGCGAGCGCAAGAAGGCCGACACCCGGCGCGCGCTCAGCGACGCCGCGCTGAACCTGGCGTTCGAGCGCGGGCTGGAAAACGTCACGCGCGACGAGATCGCCGGCCTGGCCGGGGTATCGCTGCGCACGTTCAACAACTACTTCAGCGGCAAATACGAGGCGCTGGCCTACCGGCAGACCGAACGGATGCGCCGCGGCATCGCAACACTTCGCCAGCGCCCCGCCGACGAACCGCTGTGGACGGCACTTACCCACGCGGTGCTCACCCCCCTGGAAGAGGACTTCGACGATTTCTACGGCGCCGAAAGTCAAGTGCCGAACCGCACGGATCTCGTCGAGGTCCGCAAGCTGCTGATGAACCCGCAGGTGCGTAACGCGTTGCCGCAGGACCTCTTTGACGAGTGGCTCGCGGCCGTCGCCGAACGCACGGGCACCGACCCCGAACGCGACCTGTACCCCCGGCTGGTGGTGGCCGTCGTGCGCGCCGTCGGCGACGCGGCGGCCGAGGCCTACGTGCGAGCGGACCCACCCGTCGCGATCACGAAGTTGATCCGCGACGGCCTGGCCGCCGTCGCCGCCGGACTGCCCGAGCCCGCCAAGCGCAAGGAGCCCCGTCGTGGCTGACGAGAACGCCGACATCGTCATCGCGGGCGCCGGCCCCAACGGCCTGATGCTGGCCTGCGAGCTGGCGCTGGCCGGCATCCGGCCCGTCGTGCTGGACGGCCTGCCCGGCCCCAGCGCCGAGCCGAAGGCCAACGGCCTTGTCGGGCAGGTGGTTCGGATGCTCGACATGCGGGGCCTGTACCAGGAGTTCACCGGCGACCCCAATCCCCCGCAACCCGCCTACGGGTGGATCTTCGCGGCCATGACGCTGAACTTCCTCGGCATGCCCGACAACCCGATGTACGCGCTGGCCATCCAACAGCCCCGGGTGGTGCGGCTGCTGGAGAAGCGGGCCCGCGATCTCGGCGTGGACCTGCGCTGGGGACACGAACTCGCCGGCCTACGGCAGGAGCCGGAATCCGTTGCGCTCACGGTGTCCTCGCCGGAGCGCGAATACCGCATCGCCGCCGGGCATCTGGTGGGCGCCGACGGCGGGCGGAGCCTGGTCCGCAAGACCGTGGGCATCGACTTCCCCGGTCATACCTCGCAGACCGTCGGCCGGCTGGCCCACGTGCACATCCCCGACGGGCTTCGCCGCGCCGACGGCGGCATCGACATCCCGGGCTTCGGCATGCTGAGGTTCGGCCACACGCGGTTGGACACCGGCGGGGTGATCTACGCCGAGTTCGAGCCCGGCCGCTCGCTGTTCGGCACCATCGAGTTCGGGCCGCCGGTCGAGGACAAGCCGATGGGCCTGGCCGAACTGCGCGAGAGCGCCCGCCGCGTCCTCGGCGTCGACCTGCCGTTCGAGGAGCCGAAAGGCCCTGGGCCGCACGCCCTGCGCCGGATCAACGGGCAGAACACGCGCCTCGCGGAGCACTACCGCGACGGCCGGGTCCTGCTGCTCGGCGACGCCGCCCATGTGCACAGCGCCATGGGTGGGCCGGGCCTGAACCTCGGGCTGCAGGATGCCATGAACCTGGGCTGGAAGCTCGCGGCCCATCTCAACGGCTGGGCCCCCGCCGGGTTACTCGATACCTATGAGTCCGAGCGTCGCCCCGTGGGCGAGCGCGTCATGATGCACTCGCTGTCGCAGACCGCCCTCATGGCGCCGGGTCCCGAAGTCGCCGCGCTTCGAACACTTTTGGGCGAACTCTTCGCCATCCCCGACGCCGCCCGGCACATGGCGAAACTGCTGGCCGGCAACGACGTCCGCTACGACGTGGGCGACGACCACCCGCTCTCGGGCTGGCCGGTGCCCGAGCTCACCCTCGACGACGGCCGGCGCGTCGCCGAGCTGCTCCACGACGCCCGCCCGGTCCTGCTCGACCTCGGCGGCGTTGGCGCCACGGCGCACGGCTGGCGGGATCGCGTCGACGTAATCGAGGCGACCACCGACGACCCGCCCGCCGCGGCGCTGCTCCTCCGGCCCGACGGCTACGTCGCCTGGGCGGCGGACACTTTCGGGGCGCCCGAGCAAGCAAGCCTGCGCGCCGCGCTACAGCGGTGGTTCGGGCCCTCAGCGGAAGATGTTGACGCTGCCGGGTAAACCCAGGCGTGCGGGATCGCACCGCCCGGTGGCGGCCAGCAGAAAATCGTGCTCCGCCATGCCGGTCTCTTGGGCGAACCGCTCGGTCGATATTCCCAACAGCCGGGCGATGGCCGGTTCCGCGGCGGCGACGTCATCACGCAACAGGGCGCCCAACACAAAGTCGAGGCCGGCGCGCAAACCCGGGCCGTCGTCGAACGGCAGGCCGAGCGCACAACGGATGTCGTCACCGTGCACGTATGCGTCGTGCAGCAGCGCGTGCACGCCCTGGCCGAGCATGAGCCCCGCCACCGGGCTGGGTGCCGACCACGCCGCGTCGTCGAACGCCGCGGCAAGGCTCGCAACGGAATCCGTCGCGGCATGCAGCCTCGCCGCCAGCGCGGCCGGGGATTCGCCGCGCAGCGCCGCCGCCTGATCGTCGGGCGTGCGGGTGCCGATCGCGCCGCTGACCGTGTCGACCACCTGGCCCACCACGTGGCCGGCGACGTCGCGCACCTGCCAGCCGACGCAGCGGGTTTCCCGCGCCCACTCCGAGCTATCCAGGGCGCCAATGAGTTCGGCGAAGGAGCGGTATTCGTCGACAAGGCCCGTGAAGGTCGCGGCTCGATCGGGTCCCGGCCGCACGATCGTGGTCATCGCAACGACTCCGTCGCGGTCCGCAGCTGGCCCAGCTGCTCGACGAATCCGTCGGGGCCGAGGACGGCTATTCGGCAGACCAGATGCCTCGCGCCGGCATCGATATAGCTCGCCAGCCGGGCGGCGACGGCGTCGGGCGTCCCCGCCGCGAACGTCTGGATCTGCTCGACGGCGTCGATGCCGAAGCCGTATGTCTGGGAGCAGAAATGATCCAGAGCCGCCCGACCGCCGTCGGGATCATCGGTGATCAGCACCGTAATGAACAACGCCGGCGTCACGGCGTCGGCGTCGCGGCCCGCACCCCGGGCCGCGGCCCGCACCTCGGCCAGGCCGGACGAATACGCCTGCGGTGTCGGAGGATACGGCAGCCACCCGTCGTAGAGGCGGCCGGCACGGGCCCGCGCGCCCGGCGTGTCGGCGGCCAGCCAGACCGGCGGGTCGGACGCGTCGAACGGCGTGATGCCGGCCGGGACGTTGTCGAGATGCAGCACGGACCCGTGAAACGAACTGGGCTCCTTGGTGTTCCAGAGTTGGCGCCACAGCGCGACGGTGTCGTCGAGGCGGGCGAAGCGTCGGCGCCAGGGAACCTCGCAGGCGGCGTACTCCACCTCGGACAGGCCCGGGAAGCCGGCGCCGACCGCCACCGCCAACCGCCCGCCCGACAGCCGGTCGATGGAGGCGAGGACCTGCGCGGTCTGCACCGGGCGCCGCAGCACCGGCTGCAGAGCGGCGGTGCCCAGGGTGATCCGATCGGTGACCGCGGCCGCCGCCGACAGAAACGTGAGCGCTTCGATGCGCGGCCGCACCAACGAGTCGTTGGCCCACAGCGAGTCGAAACCCAGATCCTCGACGGCGCGGGCGAAGTCGAGGAGCCGGCGCAGGTCGGCGCCGGCCCACGGGTCGGCGGCCAGGGGCGGCATCACACCGAGGCGAAGTGGCTGATTCATACGGCGATCGTGCCGCCGGAGCTGACGCGCGGCAATTCCCGCCAGGGAATAGCGCCCAGCGCCACGAATGGGTTGACTGTTTGCATGTCCACGGCAATGCAGGGCGACTTCGGCATGGCGTTACGCGAATGGCGCAACCGGCGACGGCTGAGCCAGATCGACCTCGCCAACGACGCCGGCACCACCCAACGGCACCTGAGCTTCCTGGAGCAGGGCCGATCGGCGCCGGGGCGCGACATCGTCAGCCGGCTGGCCGACTCGCTGCAGCTGTCGCTGCGGCAACGCAACTCGCTGCTCTCGGCGGCGGGCTTCGCGCCCGCGCATCCGGAGTCGGCGCCCGACGCGCCGCTGTTGCAACCCGTTCGGCAGGCGCTGCAGCACGTCCTCGACGGGCACCTGCCGTATCCGGCCATGGTCATGGACGGCTTCGGCGAGTTGGTCGCCGCCAACGGCGCCTTCGGGCTGCTGACCGACGGGGTCGCGGGGTGGCTGCTGGAGGCGCCGGTCAACGTGCTGCGCGTCGCGCTGCATCCCGAGGGCATGGCGGCGCGGATCGTGAACCTCGACGACTGGCGGCGCCACATTCTGCACGGCCTGCGCGAGCGCGGTCCCCACCCGCGCATCGACGCGCTGATCGAGGAACTCGAGGGCTACGGCACGCCAGCACCGGGCGGGCGACCGATCGAATCGCTCGGCTTCGCGGTGCCGCTGCACCTGCGCTCCCCCGACGGCGACGTGCGGCTGGTGGCGACGATCTCGACGTTCGTCACGGCGCTGGATGTCACCGTGTCGGAGCTGCGCCTGGAGGCGTTTCTGCCCGCCGACCGGGAGACCGCCGCGATCCTCGCCCGCCGTCACGCACAGTGAGGCGATTTCTTCACGGACTGTTCAGGCACGCGTCGGTCCCCCATCGATGACTGCACATGCGCACCGCGTGTCCTCACGTTATGCGCGTTGTACAGGTCGCCAACTTCTATGGCCCCCGCTCCGGCGGCCTGCGCACCGCGGTGGACCGGCTGGGCGCCGAATACTGCGCCACCGGGCATGAGGTGTTCCTGATCGTGCCCGGGCGCAGCCCCGAACGCACGGAGCTGCCGACGGGCGTGGTGCGAATCACGATGCCCGCCCGGCTGATTCCCTTCACCGGCGGCTACCGCGCGGTGATGCCGGGACCCGTCAAGGCGCTCCTGGCGGCACTGAAACCCGACGCGCTCGAGGTCTCCGACCGACTCACCCTGCGGTCGCTGGGGCCGTGGGGCCGCGACTACGGTGCCAAGACGGTGATGATCTCCCACGAGCGCCTGGATCGCCTGGTGGGACAGATACTTCCGCGGCGCAGCGCGGAGAAGTTCGCCGACTTCGCCAATCGGCGCACGGCCGCCAACTACGACACCGTGGTGTGCACCACCGCATTCGCGCGCGAAGAGTTCGACCGGATCGGCGCGACCAACACCGTCACCGTGCCACTGGGCGTGGATCTACAGACGTTTCACCCGCGCCGGCACTCGTACCTGCTGCGGCGGCGCTGGGCCACCCCGCAGCAGATCCTGCTGGTGCACTGCGGGCGGCTGTCGGTGGAAAAGCGGGTCGACCGCAGCATCGACGCCCTGGGTGCGCTGTGCCACGCCGGCGTCGACGCCCGACTGGTCGTCGTCGGCGAGGGACCGATGCGCGCCAGGCTGGAAAGGCAGGCCTCGCGGCTGCCGATCGACTTCACCGGCTTCGTCAACGACCGGCGCACCGTCGCGGAGCTGCTGGCCACGGCCGACGTGACACTGGCGCCCGGCCCCCATGAGACGTTCGGGCTGGCCGCGCTGGAATCGCTGGCGTGCGGGACGCCGGCCGTCGTGTCGCGCACGTCGGCGCTGACCGAGATCGTCACCCCGGACAGCGGCGCCCTGGCCGACAACGACCCGTTCGCGATGGCGTGGGCGGTCGGCTCGATCGTCGGGCGACCCGAATACCACCGTCGCAGCTCCGCGCGGCGCCGCGCGGAGAGCTTCACCTGGGAACGGGCGGCGGCGGGCATGCTGGCGTCGCTGCAGACCGGCAAAACCGCTTAGCGGCTAGTAAATTCGCGGCAGCGCCGCGACCAGCGCCTCGACCTGCTCGCGCGTGAGCGTGGTGACGCTTCCGTCGGCAAGCCCGAGGATGCGGTCGATCGCGAGCCCGTGCAGCATGAATCGCGTTGTCAGGCGGTCGATTGCCGCCTCGCGCGCCGGTTCGTCCGGGGCCTGCAACACCTCCACCACGTTCGAGTTCGTGCGCGCCGCGAGGCCGTAGATCATGTCGGCGACGCCGTCCGGGTCGAACGTGTCGAACAGCCCGTCGGCCACGCCGTCGGATATCAGCCGCGCCAGCAGCGGCAGGAACATGGCCTCCTCGACGGCGAGGATGCGCGCGTACAGGTGGGCATTGTCCGGACGCAGCAGCGACGCCATCGCCGCCAGCTGCTCGGGCCCGCCGGTCTTCATGTTCGCGTCGAAACCGGCTTGCAAGACCGCGTTGAGACGCGCCAGCGCCTCACCATCGCACGTGGCGAGGGCATCCTCGACGAAGGTGAATGTGTCGGCCGCACTGCGCTCGGCCAGGGCGGTTATCAGCGCGTCCTTGGACGGAAACCAGTGGTAGAAGGCGCCTTTGGAGACGCCCGCGTCGGCGATCAGGTCGTTGAGGCTGACGTTGTCGTAGCCGTCGCGCAGGAATAGCCCCGCCGCCCTGTCGAGCAGCTCCGCGCGCCGGACGTCGGGATGCTTAACTACCCGCGGCATTTGGTCGATCCGCGGCCTTCGGCTTCCAGCCCACGTAGGTCAGGTAGAGGCCGGCCGAGGCCAGGCACGCGAACAAAACCCAGATCACCGCCGACGCACCCGAGGTGTAGACGGCGTTGCCGGCCGCATCGTAGGCCCGCGGGACGGTCAGCAGGAGCAACCCGCGTATCGCGAAGAACCAGCCGACGAGTGAGACGATGACGGCCGCGGGACTCCGCCAGTACTGGTGGAACGCGATGATGAACAGGCCGCCCATCAAGAGGATCGCGCCGTAGAGCCACGGCCACATCGGATTGGCCTTGAACTCGTTGAACAGCTCCTCCATGTAGTGCCCGCGCACGGCGACGGTCGTCGGCACGATGGTGAGATACGGGCCCATCACGCGGGCGAACATGCGGGTGCGGAAGTCCGGTTGCTCGGATCGGTTCATTGCGGCACCTCCCTGGTCACCCAGAAAGGGTAACCGACCAGTGGTCGGTATGCCAGACCGTCGGTCGGGAGGGTGCGCTGAGGACTATCCGCCGCTGGGCTTGCTCGGAGCGTGCTTGCCCGGGCAGTAGTCCGCGGTGGCCGCGCCGATGAAGGTCTCGGCTTGCGCCTGGGTCAGCTTGTGCGACCCCGTCAGCTGGTCGATCTCGTCCTTCTGGGTGTAGCCCGCCTCGAGGTCCTTGCACATCGTGCGCGCCATGTTCACGACCTGGGCCGGCGAACCCAAGTTGATGCCGTGCCCCGCCAGGTATTCCGCGAAGTCCTGGTCCGTCTGGTCGGCGTGCGCGACGGCTGCGGGCACCCACGTTAAAGCCAAAAACGCGCCGAACGCGACCGCAGAAAGCTTCTTCTTCATTTCCCCATCACTTTCGAAAACCACACGGGCCGAAAGCCCACTGTAATTAATCCTCGCGTGCGAGCGGTTCCGTGGTCAATAGTCTTCGCGCGGGACCGCCCGCCGAAAGCCAAACTTCAATCCGCCGTTCAGTTTTAGTTCTGGTCGAGTTTAATTCTGAACGCACAGCTCACCCCGCCCGGGCCGGCAAGAGTTCACCGTCAGTTCCAGCTGCGTTTACTTCCCGGCGCGGGACTAGGCTCGCGGGGGTGGAGGCGCGCGACCAGGTACTGATCACGTCGACCGAGCTGGCCGCCCTCATCGAGTCCGGCGACCCGCCGGTGATACTCGACGTGGGGTGGCGCCTCGACGAACCCGATGGCCGTCCGGCCTACCTGGCGGGCCATCTGCCGGGCGCGGTGTACGTGTCGCTCGAGGACGAGCTGAGCGACCACGGCGTCGCCGGCCGCGGACGCCACCCGCTGCCGTCGGGGCGCAGCCTGCAGGCGGCCGCACGCCGATGGGGCATCGACCAAGACGATTCGGTCGTCGTCTACGACGACTGGAACCGCGCCGGCTCCGCGCGGGCGTGGTGGGTGCTGACGGCCGCGGGGCTGGAAAACGTGCGCATCCTCGACGGCGGCCTGTCCGCGTGGCGCGCGTCCGGACGAAGCCTCGAGACCGGCCCGGTCAGCCCGCGGCCCGGGAACGTGACTGTGCCACACGATGATCTGTACGCCGGCGGGCGGCCCACCTTGACGGCCGCCCAAACCGGCGGGGGCGTGACGCTGCTCGATGCGCGTGCCCCGGAACGGTTCCGGGGCGACGTGGAACCCCTCGACCCCGTCGCCGGGCACATCCCCGGCGCGAAAAACCTTCCCAGCGGCGCTGTCCTGGCGGTCGACGGGACCTTCGTCGGCGACTACGCGCTCGCCCAACTGCTGTCCGACCACGGCATCGATCGCGAAGCCCCGGTGGGCGTCTACTGCGGCTCGGGCGTCACCGCGGCCATCACGATCGCCGCGCTCGCCGCGGCGGGCCGAGAAGCGGCGCTGTATCCGGGGTCATGGTCGGAATGGTGTTCGGATCCCAGCCGCCCCGTCGGCCGCGGGCCCGAATAACTCAGACGCCCGCCCAGCTCCGCAGGAAGGACGCGGTCACCCGGGCCGCGTTTTCGGCCGCGATCTGCTTGTAGAAGAAGAACTCGAACGGGAAGCCCGGCAGGCGCAACGGGTCGCCGGCCCCGTCCGAGATCCCGCGGATTCCGAGGAACGGCGTCCCATGCGCGTCGGCGACCGCCTGCACCGCCGCCGTCTCGTTGTCCGTCGCATCGAAGGCCGGGTTGGCCGTCGACGCGATGTTGAGGTTGCTGATCAAGGAATTTCGCAGCCAGGGACCGGCCGCCTGAAAGAAGTTGCCGGTGTAGAAAAGTGAGCGATCGGGTGCGCTGCAGGGTTGGCATCCGAAGACGTCGCCGCCGTTCGGCACGCACGGAAACGCCCGGCCGTTGTTGTTGTCGGAGCTGGATCCGTCACCGCCGACGAGCAGCCGCGGCCGCCGCTTCAGGTCGATCAGCTTCACGCGGGGCGCGTACTTGCATAGGCAGATCGGATTGCCAAGGTAATTAACGCTTTCCAGGTCGACGCTCAGCGCCTGCGCCGCGGCCAGCATGCCGGGGTCGACCGGGTGAAAGGTCGCGCCCTGGTCCAGGGTCCAGCGCGCCGGCACCGCCACGTCCCCGATGTTGACGCCGGCGCCGCCCCCGGCGACGCCCGAGAACACCACGGCGCCAATGGAAACCGATGTCGCGCAGGTGAACCGCTCGAACGCGGTCTGGGCCGTCTCGGTCGCGTTCACCAGGCCGATGCCCGTCATCGCCACGATCACCTTCTTGCCGCCGATCGTGCCCAGATAGAAGCGTCGGCGGTCGGCCCGCACCACGGGGTGGCTGTCGAGCGCGGTGAGGGACAGCACGGCATCGGCTTCGGCCGGGAACGCGGACAGCACCAGCGTGCGCTGCTCTGAGCACGATCCCCCTGGTCTTTCGTCGGTCATGAATGCCGAGACCCGCTGCCTTATCGACGTGGCTAATGTGATGGGTCGATTTTCGCGCATCGGGGACGCGACTGAATATTCGTTATCGTTCTTTTTGTTTAGCGATTTCGTGCCGTTATTGCCGCTAG
This sequence comes from Mycobacterium sp. NGS69, assembly GCF_059812165.1. NCBI lineage: Bacteria > Bacillati > Actinomycetota > Actinomycetes > Mycobacteriales > Mycobacteriaceae > Mycobacterium > Mycobacterium sp. NGS69. The sequence goes on along the minus strand of NZ_JCALCD010000006.1, from coordinate 401,723 downwards.
TCTCAACGGCGTGCTCGAAGTGATCGACAAGGGACCCAGCGGCGGCTCGCGCAAAAAGCCCTTGTTATTCGTCCACGGCGCCTGGCACGGCGCGTGGTGCTGGGACGAGCATTTCCTGGACTTCTTCGCGGCGAAGGGCTATCGGTCGGTGGCGGTGAGCCTGCGCGGCCACGGGAAGAGCCCCGCGCCCAAGCGCATGCAGTTCTGTTCGATGGCGGACTTCGTCGACGACGTCGCCTCGGTCGCCGACGGCCTGCCCGAACGACCCGTCGTGATCGGGCACTCGATGGGCGGCTTCGTGGTGCAGAAGTATCTGGAGTCGCACGATGCGCCGGCCGCCGTCCTACTCGCCTCCGTACCGCCGAGCGGGATCGCCAAATTCCTGCTGCGCCGGTTCCGGCTGCATCCGTGGCTCACCGCGCGGCACCTGGCCATCACCAAGTCGAAGGGAAGCATGGGCCGCACACCCGAATTGGCCCGGGAAAGCTTCTTTTCCGGCTCTACTCCCCTCGCCGAGGTGGCGCGCTACGCGGCCGGGCTCGACGAGGAGTATGTGGGCGGGCATGTCCTCGGCATGTTGTTGCTCGATCTGCCGAAACCCGCCCTCGTCAACACCCCGATGTTGGTCCTGGGGGCCGAGAACGACATCCTTTTCTCGCCGCGGGAAGTGCGTGCGACCGCGAGCGCGTATCACACCGAGGCGGAGTTCATTCCCGGGATGGCACACGACATGATGCTTGAGCCCGGCTGGGCCGGCGTGGCCGAGCGGATTCACGCCTGGCTCGAAACCCGTTGTCCGACGGCGTCGCCGCAATGACCGGGCGGCTGGACGGCAAGGTCGCGATCATCACCGGCGCCAGCAGCGGCCTGGGACCGGTGATGGGCGCGCTGTTCGTGGCGGAAGGCGCCCGCGTGCTGCTGGCCGCGCGGCGCGAGGAGCCGGTCCGCGAGGCCGCGGAGGCCGCGGGCCCGGGCGCCATCGCGATGCGCGCCGACGTCACCAACGAGGACGACGTCGCGGCCATGGTGGCGCGGGCCGTCGACGAGTTCGGGCAGGTGGACATCCTGTGCAACAACGCCGCCGCGCCCGGCCAGGACCGCTGGATCTGGGAGCAGACGCTGGACAACTGGAACGCCACCATCGCCATCGACGTCACCGCGGCCATGCTGTGCACCCGCGAGGTGCTCAACCGGTCGATGCTGCAACGCCGCCGCGGGGTCATCCTGAACTTCTCCTCGACGGCCAGCTACTCCGGCATGGTCCGCAAGACCCATTACGTCGCCGCCAAGGCGTCGCTGCGGGCGTTCACCAAAGCCGTTGCGCTAGAAGTCGGTCCGTACGGCATCCGGTGCAACTGCATCGTGCCCGGCGCCATCGACACCGACCTGTTTCGCAAGTGGGTGCAACGCACCGCCGACGAGCAAGGGGTCGACTTCGAAACCCAACGGGCGAGGTCGCTCAAAGGCGTCGCGCTGCAAGACATTTCCTCGCCCGAGGACGTCGCCAACCTGGCGCTGTTTCTGGCCGGCGACGAGAGCCGAACCATCACCGGGCAATCCATCCCCGTCGACGCCGGAGGGTACATGCAGGGATGAGCGCCGCCGCAGTCAAACTATCGGTCGCGACACCCATCGTCACCATGCTGCCGGGTAGCAGCGAGTGGACCAGGGACGCCTCCATCGAGGACCTCGCCCAGATCGCCGAAGCCGCCGATCGACTGGGCTATCACCACCTGACCTGCAGCGAGCACATCGCGCTGCCGGCGGCCGAGCGCGACCGGCGCGGCGCCCGCTACTGGGATCCGCTGGCCACCTTTGGTTATCTCGCCGCGCGCACCCGGCGGATCCGGTTGGCCACCCACGTGCTGGTGCTCGGGTATCACCACCCGCTCGAGATCGCAAAGCGCTACGGCACCCTGGACAAGGTCAGCAACGGCAGGCTCATCCTCGGGGTCGGGGTGGGCAGCCTGAAGGATGAGTTCGAGCTCATCGGCGCGCCTTTCGATAATCGCGGGCCGCGTGGCGACGACGCGCTGCGCGCGCTTCGCGCCTCGCTGTCGGACCCCGAGCCCGCTTACCACGGCGAGTTCTATTCGTTCAGCGGGATGGTCGTCGACCCCTGCGCCGTACAGGACCGCGTCCCCATCTGGATCGGTGGGCGCACGCTGCGATCGCTGCGCCGGGCCGCGACCCTCGCCGACGGCTGGGCCCCCTTCAACGTCAGCCTGGACCAGGTCCGGGAATGGTTGGGCCGCTTCGACCTTCCTCCCCGATTCGAGGTCGTGCTGCCCCCGTCGCGACCGCTGGATCCGATCAACGAGCCGGAACGCACCCGCGACGCGCTCGGCGAGCTCGCCGCCCACGGTGCCACCATCGTCAGCGCCATCTTCAGACACACCTCGCTGCAGCAATACCTGGACAATCTGGCCGCGCTCGCGGAACTGCAAAGGTCTTAATCCGAAAGGACTTTCATGTCGAAGGCGATCCGAATGCTGGCCATCCTTGTGTTGAGTTGTGCGGGCTCTGTCATCGTTTCCCCGCCGACGGCCACCGCTGCGCCGGACGCCGAGGGCAATCCGGGGTGTTACTACTCCGACGGCTGGCAGGGCTCGGGCGCGGGCATCGAGGTGTGGTATTTCCATGAGCCGCAGAATCTTTCGAAGCCGGACAAGGTCACGGCCGTGGTCCGCAAGAAGGACGGCACCACCGAGTCCCAGGACGCCAGCATCGACGCCGGCCAGCAAGTGCATCGCTTCGAATTCCCCACCGTCGACAAGTCCGCGGTTCAGGAGGTATTGCTCACCAGCAGCACCGGCCGCTGTTTCGTGGTCGGTCCGGGCACGTGAACCGCGTCAAGGCAGGCTTTTTCAGCCTCACCGCTGCGGCGCCGCCCGACGATGACGGCAGCTATCTGCGTTGGCACCTACTGGATCACATGCCCGAGCAATACCAACTGCCGGGCATCGTCCACGGGCTGCGCTGGATCGCCGACGGCGCCTACCCCGAGCACCGCCTGGCGGCCGACGGGCCGCTGGCGCAGCTCGGCAACGTGGTGCACTACCTGATCGGTGATCCCGTTGAACAAACCTTCGACGACTTCGTCGCGCTCGGCCGCTCGCTGCGGGAGAACGGCCGCTTTCCGGTCACGCGGCCGTCGCTGCAAGTGGCCGGCCTGCGCCTGCTGCAGTGGCAGGCCTCGCCGCACGCCCTCGTCTCCCCCGAGGTGGTGCCGTTTCGGCCGCACCGCGGAATCGTGCTGATCGTGGAGGAACCCACCGACGGCCGCCCCGACGCGTGGCTGCAATGGCTGCACGCCGAACACCATCCGGCGCTGCTCGCCACGCCCGGCACCGCCGGGGCCTGGACCTTCGGTACCAGCACCGGATGGACCCACCTGCCCGCGGGCTGGCTGACGGACCACCAATACGTCACGGTCGTTTACCTCGACGGCGACCCGCTCACCACCACCGACGCCGTGGCACCACTGATCGAGGAGCGGTGGCGGTCGGGCGCGGTGCGACCACTTTTCGCGGGACCGTTACGAACGATGGTCAACTGGGAAGCGTGGCGCTGAACTGCGTGGATCCGCCGTTCGGCTGGTCGCCAGAGGCATGAGACCTCACCGCAACGAACGGCCTCTATAGTCCTTCTGAGCTCTAGCAAAGGACGTGAGATGACCAGTTCGCGACTCGTTCTCGCCGCCACGCTCGGCGCGATCGCCGTGGCGGCCACCCTGCCGGCCTGCTCGAGCAAGAGCGGCCAGCCATCCTCTGCCACCACTACGACCGCGGCGCCGCCGAGCACGACCGTGATGATCGGCGGCAACAAGCACACGATCATGAACAAGGTCGAGTGCACCGCGACGGCGGCGCAACCCAGTGCCACGCCGGCGGAGTCCGGGGACCTGACCACCCGCATCACCGTTCACGACGATTCGGCATCGGTGTCACTGGCGCTGTCGGACGAAAAACCGCCGAGCGTCGACGGCTTCTCCCTGTCGCTCAAGGCCGGATCCGGTGAGTATCAGCTGCCCTACCAGGCGCCGCAGTCCGCGACCCAGGTGCAGGCCACCAAGGACGGCAAGAGTTACACGGTGACCGGGACGGGCCAGGGGGTGTCGCCGAATCAAGGCGACGTGCACCAGGTGACGTTCGGGATCCACGTGACCTGTCCCTGAGCGACGTCGTCACTCGAGTCACCGCAAGATGTCGGGTGGCTTTTTGCCCGCCTCACAGCGACAGGCGGGAAACGGCATATATCAGGTTGTCGCTGTGAGGCGGGCACAACGGCGCATCCCAAACTTCCTGTGACGCCTGGGAATCCCCTGTCCGGCACGATGCGTGGTTGTCCAACCGCGACCACCTCTGCGATGCTGGCAGCTTGGACATCTTCGCGGAGTGGCAAAAAGGCGGGACCGAGCTGCGGTGGCGGTCGACAACGGCGGCCAACGACGGGCAGGAACTCACGGTGTTCAGCCGCCGCTGCGGCACACCCGGGGCGCCCGCGCTGGTGCTGGTGCACGGCTTTCCGACGTCGAGCATCGACTATTTCGCGCTGGCCGGTGAACTGGGCTCCGACTTCGACATGTTCACGCTGGACTTTCCCGGCTACGGATTGTCCGACAAGCCGCCGGCGCCGCACGTCTATTCGCTGTACGACGACGCGCGGCTGCTCGTCTACGCGATCACCCAGGTGTGGAAGCTGACCGAATTCCGGATGCTCACGCACGACCGCGGCAGCAGCGTCGGCATGATCGCGCTGGAAATGCTGGCGGCCCAGGACCCGCCCGCGGTGCCCGTCGACCTCATCATGACCAACGCGAACATCTACCTCCCGCTGTCGAACCTCACCGTGTTCCAGACCGCGCTGCTCGACCCCGCGACCGGGCGAGACACCGCGGCGGCGACCACGCCGGAGATGCTCGCCGCCGGTTTGGGTGTCAGCACCTTCATTCCGCGGCGAACGCTGGAGGACCCGGAGATCGCCGCGCTGGCGAGGTGCTTCGCTCACAACGACGGAATCCGCGTGCTGCCGGACACGATTCAATACCTCAACGAGCGCTCGGCGGGTGAAACCGGTTGGCTGGAGGCGCTTTCCAAGAGCCCGGTCAACACCACGGTGGTGTGGGGCATCCACGACAACGTCTCTCCCCTGCGGGTTCCCAACTACGTGTGGCAGACGTATCTGAAGAGCAAGCCCGGCCGTAACCGCTACTGGGTGGTGCCCGGCGCCGACCACTACCTGCAGTGCGACGCTCCCGGCGAGCTGGCCCAGATCGTTCGCCTCACGGCCCAGGGCGGGGACATCCCACTGCAGACGCTCGGGAATCAGCCCGGCGGCGCCGTGCTGGTCGACGAAAGCGCGTCTTAGCCGCCTCGCGAACCTAGAGGAGTTGGGACTTCAACGTGTCCGCCAGCCAGTCGCGGTATTTGGCCTGACTCCAGCCGCGGATACCGACCAGCGCGTGATGCAGGCCGGGGTCGTTGTACACCCAGATGATGTCGCGGGCTTGAGCGACGGAAAGGCCCGAGCGCAGGCCCCCCTTGCGGCGCAGCAGGTCCGCCATCTCCTTCGCCCCGGCCAGACGCTGCTGACTGAGTTCGGTCCACAGTTCGCCGACTTCCGGGTCGACTCCGGCCGCCGACCGCACCACCTCATAGATGGCAGACACGCGCCGTTGGGCTTCGCTGAGCATGCCCGCATATCCCGTGACGATCTCGGCGGGGTCGGTCATGGCGAAAAGCTTGCGCGCCTCGGGACGTTCATGGAACGGGACCTGCTCGTCGTCGCCCACGATGGCCCGGTCGCACGCGGTTTTCAGCAGCCAGGGCTTGCCACCGGCGGCGGCGAACACGGTGGAACGCCCGACCCCCGCCTCCTCGGCGATGGCATCGATCGACGTACCGCCGTAACCGCGTTCGACGAACAGCCGTGTGGCGGCATCCAGCACCAGCCGGCGCGTGGCGGCGGCCTGCTCGGCACGCAATCGCGACTGATACGGGCTGCGGGAGGAATTCATCGGAACCCCAGTATGCCCCTCCCTGGTTCGGGAATTAATCAGACCTATCGAACATTGAGCATACTGTCAGTACGATGAATATTGGAGGAAGCGACATGCGCGATAGACCCGTCCGGCTCGGATTGACGCTGCCCGGCCAGAACTCCGTACCGGAGATGGCCGAGGAAGCGCGTCGCGCCGAATCAATCGGCTTCGACGTCATCCTGCTGCCCGACCACCTCGGATTCACCGCACCCTTGGTTCCACTCGTGGCGATCGCCGCGGCGGCGCCCACGCTCAAGGTCAGCAACCTGGTGCTCAATGCCTCGTTCTATCGACCGGCACTGCTGGCACGCGACCTCGCCGCCGTCGACTCCGCAACCGGTGGGCGGCTGATCATCTCACTGGGCACGGGCTATGTCGAGCACGAGTTCGACGCGGCCGGCCTGCCGTTCCCCAGCCCGGGCCAGCGCGTCCGCATCCTGACCGAACACGTCACCGAAATCCGCAGGCTGCTCTCGGATCCCGGCCACATCCCGCCGCCGGTGCAGACCCCGCCGCCGATCATGGTGGCCGGCGCCGGAGACAAACTGCTGACGATGGCGGCACGGCAAGCCGACATCGTGGCCATCGCGTCGATGGGAACTGAGGCCGATCTTGCCGAACGGGTCGCATCAGCTACTTCACCTTCAACAAGACCTTCGGAACGTCCTGGGAAACCCTCGCGAAGCTCGTCGCGGCCATCAAATAGGAGAGAAAGTCATGTCACGCAAGACCGAAGCCACCGCTACCCGCCTCAGCGTCGGGGACCGTTTTCCGCAACTGGAACTTTCCGGCATCCGGGACGAACCCATCGCGATCCCCGATCCCGGAGTGGCGCTGACCCATCTGCAGTTTCGGCGATTCGCCGGCTGCCCGATCTGTAACCTACATCTGCGCTCGATCACCGCGCGGCTCGACGAGATCACTGCCGCCGGCATCCGCGAAGTGGTCATCTTCCATTCCACTTCGGCCGAATTGCGCAAGTACGAGAGTGACCTGCCGTTCTCGGTCGTCGGCGACCCCGAGCGAAAGTTGTACCGCCGCTTCGGCGTCGAGGCGTCGGCCAGGTCGATCCTCAGACCGGGAGCATGGCGCGCCCTGCCCAGGGGCTGGTGGCATGCCCTCAAGAGCTCGATAACAAAGCGCCGAGCCCCTATGCCGGCCAACCCGACCAACGGCAACCTCGGCCTGCCCGCCGACATATTGATCGATGCCGACGGCCGCGTGGTCGCGGTGAAGTACGGCGAGCACGCCTACGACCAGTGGTCGGTCGACGAACTGCTCGCGATGAGGAGCACTACCCCTCGGTAACGACGGGCAGGCGCGCCCAGCCGCGAACGCTGGCGGTGTGGGCGCGTTCGGCGTTGGCGTAGTCGACCTCCCAATCCGGCCAGCGTTTGAGGACCTCCTCCAGCGCGACCCGGGCCTCCATCCGGGCCAGCGCCGAGCCGAGGCAGAAATGCAGGCCCTGCCCGAAACTGAGGTGGCCGCCCTGACGGTGGATGTCGAAACGGTCCGGATCGGGAAAACGACGGTCGTCGCGGTTGGCGGAACCGTTGAGCAGCAACATGAACGATCCCTCCGGAACGACCCGACCGTAGTGCTCGGCATCGCGGGCGACGTAGCGTGCCTGCACCGGCGACGGCGGCTCGTAGCGCAGCGTTTCCTCGACCGCGCCGGGGATCAGGGACGGGTCGGCGGCGAGTTCCCGGCGTTGATCCGGGTGATCCGACAGCAACTGCCCCATGAAACCGATTAAACGAGCGGTGGTTTCGTTGCCGGCGCCGGCGATCATGGCGGTATAGGACAGCACCTCGGTCCTCGACAGGGGGCGACGGGTTCCGTCGGCTTCTTCGATCTCGGCCCGCAGCAGATCGGTCATCAGGTCATCGGACGGATGCCCGGCGCGCCACTCGATGTACTTGGCGAACATCGCGATGGTGTCCGCGAACAGGTTGGGGTTGACCTCGCCGGGCTTGCGCCCTTCGGCCATTTCGATGAAGGCTCCGTTGCGATCTCGGATGTTCGCCTGGTCCGCTTCGGGAATGCCCAACAGGTAGCCGATGGTCCGCATCGGCATCATCGCGCCGAGGTCCGCGATGAAGTCGAACCCGCCGGCACCGATCAACGGGTCGAGTTCGCGGACGCAGAATCCGCGCACCATGGACTCGACGGCCAGCATGCGCCGCGGCGTGAACACGCGGGACAGCAGGCGGCGATGCAGGTCGTGCAGCGGCGGATCCTCGAACAGCAGGATGCCCGGCGGCACTTCGATGTTGTTGAACAGGATGTCGGCGGTGGTCCCCCGGCCGGATTGATAGGTCTCCCAGTTCGGCAGTTCGCGTGCCACGTCCTCGTACCGGCTCAGCGCGTAGAAGTTGTACTTCTCGTTGTAATACAGGGGCGCCTCGTCGCGCATGCGCTTCCACACCGGGTACGGGTCGTCGTCGATGACGACGTCGTATGGGTCGTAATAAAGCTCGGCCGAACGTAACATCGTGCCCCTCACTCGTTTCGGTGCAGGAAGCCGTGCAGGATCGCCTGGACGAGCTCCTCGACGATCACCTCCCGCGACGGCGGCTTCTTGCCGAAGTAGGTCGACCGCAACGCGGCCATGCCGGCGATCATCGCCACCGTCGAATGCGCGGGCAGGTCGGGGTGATCCGACCGCAACCCGCGCAGGTGCATGCCCTCGGCGCTGATCTGGCCGAGCACCGTGATGGCCCGTCGGACGTCATCGATGCCGGCGTCGGCCTTCTCCTCGTCGCTGAGGGCATCCGATGCCATCAGCGTCAAGAGCAGACCCTGGTGTTCGACGAACACGTCGTAGAGCTGACCCACGAAATGGCCCGCCAGCTCCTCCTCCTTGGTCTCCTCGGGCACGACGGACTGCCACGTGCGCCCGAATTCGTCGACGAAGCTGGTGAAGGGTGAGACGAGGGCCTCGCGGAACAGCGCGGCCTTCGACCCGAAGTGACGGAACAGCAGGTGTTCGGTTACGCCTGCGGCCTGGGCGATTTCGCGCGTGGTGGTGCCGCGGTAGTCCTGACGCGCGAAGAGGTCCCGGGCGGCGTCGAGCAGCAGTTTGCGCGGCGCACCGCGGGGGCGGCGCGTGGCCGCGGTAACGGCGGGTCGCTGGGGCACGGCTTTTAAGATAGCATGCACTATCTTGAGGTTCGACCCGTTACCGGAAGGGGCGCCGACGTGGGTGCAGTCATCATGCTCGGCACGCTGTTCGGGCTGATCGTCCTGATCTTCGGCCTGGTGCTGCACTTCGACCCCGAATCGCGTCGCGCACCCGACCGGGGGCGCGACCGATGAGCGCCGGGATGACGCCCCTGATGCAGGCGGCTAGCGGCTTCGCCCTCGTCGGTGGCATCACCTTCACCGCGATCGGTGTCTACCTGAGCATCCGCCAACGCCGGATACACCCACTGCTGCTTTTGTGCATCTCGGCGATCTCGTTCTCGTGGATCGAGGCGCCCTATGACTGGGCGATGTACGCCCAGTTCCCGCCCGCCATTCCGCGGATGCCGTCCTGGTGGCCGCTGAACGTCACGTGGGGTGGATTGCCGTCGTTCGTTCCCGTCGGCTACATCTCCTACTTCGTGCTGCCGGCCGTGACGGGCGCGGCGTTAGGGAGGTGGGTCAGCGCAAAGTTCCAGTGGCGCAGGCCGATAACGCTGCTGATCGTGGGCCTCGTCGTCGGCTTCTGCTGGGCACTGCTCTTCAACGGGTTCCTCGGAGCCAAGCTCGGCGTCTTCTATTACGGCCGCGTGATTCCCGGGCTCGCGATACGCGAAGGGACCGTTCACCAGTACCCGCTCTACGACTCCCTCGCGATGGGCATCCAGATGATGGTCTTCACCTACCTGCTCGGACGGACCGACGCGCAGGGACGCAACGTCATCGAGATGTGGGCCGACAAGCGAACCAAGACTCGCCTGCAATCGTCGGCGCTGTCGATCGCCGCCGTCGTCGTCATCGGAAATCTGCTCTACGGCGCCGTTTTCGCGCCGCACCTGGCGACGAAGCTGGGCGGCTGGGTGACCGCGGGGCCGACGGGCCAGTTGTTCCCGGGCGTCCCGAACCAACCCAAGTAGCTTCCTCCGTCCAGCGTCGAGTTGTTGCGCCAAAACGGCCGGATCTCATGCAACAACTCGACGTTCGGCGAGCGGGCGAAATCAGGTGAACACCGGCAGCTTCGCCCATCCCCGCACGCTGGTCGTGTGGGCCTTGCCGGCCTTGGCGTAGTCGACTTCCCAGTCCGGCCAGCGCTTGATGACCTCCTCGAGCGCGACCCGCGCCTGCATGCGCGCCAAGGCCGATCCCATGCAGAAGTGCAGGCCATGGCCGAAGCTGAGGTGGGTGTCGCCGCGATGGACGTCGAACGTGTCCGCATCCGGGTACCTGCGTTCGTCCCGGTTGGCGGATCCGTTGACCAGCAACATGATCGAGCCTTCCGGAACTGTCGAGCCATGGCATGAGACCTCGCGGGCGACGTAGCGCGCCTGGACCGGCGAGGGCGCTTCGTATCGCAGGGTCTCCTCGATGGCCATGGGAATCAACGAGGGGTCGGCCACGATTTGCCGTCGCTGGTCGGGGTGCTCGGCGAGAAGTTGACCCAGGAACCCGATCAGGCGCGTCGTAGTCTCGTTGCCCGCGCCGGCGATCATGCTGGTGTACTGCAGCACCTCGATCCGGGTCAGGCGCCGGGGCCCGCCGTCGTCCTCGACCTCGGCGTTGAGCAGTTGGGTCATCAGATCGTCCGACGGGTGGTCGACCCGCCAATCGATGTAGTCGGAGAACATCTCATAGCTTCGCTCGAACATTTCTTGCGTGGCGGGCCGGAACGTGCCCTCTTTCAGGGTGAGCTGACGGCCGCCCTTGTCGCGGATCGCTTCCTGACCGTCTTCGGGGATGCCCAGCAGGTACCCGATCGTGCGCATCGGGACCATCGCGCCGAGATTCTCGATGAAGTCGAACCGTCCCGTCCCCACCAGTGGGTCGAGAGCGCGTGCGCAGAACGCCCGGGTCAGCGGCTCGACCGCCTCCATCCGGCGGGGCGTGAAAACCTTTGAGAGCAAACGCCGATGCAGATCGTGAATCGGCGGATCCTCGAACAGGATGATTCCGGGCGGAACCTCGATGCCGCTCTTGATGATTTCGATCGTGGTCCCGCGACCCGACCGGTAGGTGTCGAAGTTCATCAGCTCGCGGGAGACGTCCTCGTAGCGGCTCAGCGCGTAGAAGCCGTACTTCTCGTTGTAGTACAGCGGCGCCTCGTCGCGCAGCCTCTTCCAGATCGGGTACGGGTCGTCGTCGATGACGAAATCGAAGGGGTCGTAGTAAACCTCGGCGGTTCCCGCCCCCGTCATAGCGGTGCCTTCGTCTCCGCCAGCGCCTCCGGCAGCACGACCTCCCCCACGCGCTTGAGATAGGGCCACGCGACTTCCGGCGGCAGTCCGCCGCACAGCGGCGACAGGTTGAGTATCTCGCCGGCGCGCACCCGCGAAATCGCCTCCGGGACAGAGATGATGACGTGCGACGCCGGGTTGGCGCGCAGCTCGTCGACGGTGTTGACGTGCGAGAAGCCCGCCGTCGTTTCGTCCCCGGGATTCCACGCGGCATACGTTCGCACGTCGTGCAGCAGGTGCTCGCCGAGCTCTTCCCACGCCCGGTCCACGTCGTCGGCGACGAACACGACCGACGGGGTGTCGCGGCTGGGAAACATCGTCGGGCCCGGCGTATGGCCGTGTTCGCGGCAGGCCTCCTCGTAGGCCTCCCGCATGCCGGGTTCGTTGGCGTTGCCCAGCATGCCCAGGCCGTACCTGCCGGCCCGACGCGCCGCCGCGACGGTTCCGCCGCCCCACATCAAACCCGGGCCACCGTCGGTGTGCGGGCGTGGTGTCACCGTGATCCGTCGCCCGTCCTGGTTGACCGTTTTCTCGGAGAGCAGCGAGCGCAGCAGGGAGAGCTTCTCGTCGGCGAGCCGGCCGCGACCGCGCAGCGCCACGCCGAAGTGCTCGAACTCCTCGGGCCGATACCCCAGGGCCAGGATGTACGACGCCCGCCCCTTGCTGATGATGTCGAGGACCGCCATGTCCTCGGCGAGGCGCACCGGGTCGTAGAACGGGAGGATCAGGATCAGGCTGAGCGCCAGGCGCTCCGTTCTCGACGCCACCGACGACGCCAGCAACAACGGGGACGGCAGGTAGCCGTCCTCGGACCCGTGGTGCTCGCAGAACACTGCGGCGAGACCGCCATGATCCTCGGCCCACGCGCACATTTCGGGCACGGCGCCGTACAGCGCTACCCGCGGTGCCCCCCACGACGGGGCTCGCATGTCGAAGCGCAACGTGAACACAGCCGACTCCTAGATAACCTAATATTTGTATCGCGTACGGTACGTGGCCGCCGCGAGCTGCGTCAACGTTCAGTCAAAGGCGTGGCGTGGCAAAGTCGTCGGGATGTCCAGCGAGCTGAGCAGGCCGGGCGGCGCGTCGATGACGTACGGGATCGCGTTGACCACGCGCATGGCCGTGGCGGTCATGGCGGCGCGGCCGGCACCGTGCCCTTCGGCCGCCCCGAGGGTCAGCACGCAGTGGACGTCCGGGTCGCCCTCGATGTCGACTCGATAGGTCGCGTCGCAATCCGACGCCGGCCAGTCGGGGGCGACGTCGCGGGCCATCCGGATGACGTGCTCGATCACGATGCGCTCGCGACCGTGCACCATGCCCGCGGCCCGGGTGCGCACCGCGCCGCACGTGCCGGCCTTGATGGTCCCGAACGCCACGGCGATGTCGCGGTCGGCGAGTTCCCGCTCGAACGAGCCCCGCACCTCCTCGACTTCGACACCGAGGCCGCCCGCGATCAGGAATATCGGTGCTTTCCAAGCCATTTCGATGAAGCCGGGCGTCTTGAGCATGGGCTCGAAATCCAGTGGGCGCCCGAAGCCCAAGCCGTCCATCATCACGTCGGCGACCGGGTAGTGGTCGTTGAGAGCGACCTCGCTGGCCGTGATGGTGCGGATGTTCTTCGACTGCGTCGTCATCATCAACGCCAGCTGATCGGAGGCGAAGCCCGGAAAAATGCCCGACACGTACAACGACGCACCGCCGGACTTGGCCGCGGCCTCCAGTTGGTCGCGCCAGTCCGGGGCGAAATACGACGGTGGATACACCAGGCTCGTCGACGACGTCGACACGACATTGATGCCCGCCTGCAGCAGCCGCAGGTAGTCCGGCACGGCGGCGCCGTCGCGTTCGGGACCGCTCGCGGCGTACACGACGGCGTCGGGGGCCAGGGCGATCAGCGCATCGGCGTCGTTGGTGGCCGTCACCCCCAGCGGCCCGATGCCGGCCAACTCACCGGCGTCCTCGCCGACCTTGTCGGGCGAATGCACTCATACGCCAACGAGTTCCAGGTCCGGTCGGCGGCTGATGGCGTCGATCGCGATCTTCCCGACTCCCCCGGTGGACCACACGACGACGCGCACGAGCACTCTCCTTACCGGTTCGCCGCGGCCACGGCGCGTTCGAGGTTCGGCTGATCAGGTCCAAGACACTGATCTCCCCGGCGAGCCGCACCAACCTGAGCGTGTACATCAGCAGCAGGTTAACCTAAGATTTGTTCTTTAGGATAGTGTGCACTTTCTTAAAGAGTTAAGGGCAACGGCCGTCTCGGCTTTCAATCGCGCGCACCTGAGGAGAAACAAGATGACGGCTCATCGCGTGGTGGTGTGGGCAACGGGCGGCATCGGGTCGATCGCCATCCGCGCCATTGCGCGGCGCCCCAACCTGGACCTGGTCGGCGTCTGGGTGCACTCGCCGGAGAAGGACGGCAAGGACGCCGGCGAACTGGCCAACGGCGAGCCGATCGGCTTGAAGGCCACCAACGACGCCGACGCGCTCATCGCGCTGAGGCCCGACTGCGTGATCTATGCGGCCAGCGGCCCGGAACGCGACGCGCTGGCCATCCCGGATTACGTGATGCTGCTCGAGGCGGGGATCAACGTCGTCACGACCAGCACCACGCGGTTGGTCAACCCGCACGCCTACGAACCCGCGGAGTGGCGCGACCAACTCGTCGCGGCGGCCAAGCATGGGCAGGTGTCGCTGTACGCCTCGGGCATCGAGCCCGGGTTCGCCGCGGACTACCTGCCCCTGGTGCTGTCCACGCAGTCGTCGTCGATCGAGAAGATCCACTCGTTCGAGATCGGCCTGTACGACGACTATGGGGTTCCCGACATCATGAGCGACGCGCTGGGTTTCGGCCGTCCGCTCGAATATCAGCCCTGGATCGGCTATCCGGGCGCGATCGCCGGCGAATGGCAGGGCCAGATCCGCCTGGTCGCCGGCGCGCTGGGGGTCGAAGTCCAGGAGGTCCGCGAGAGTTTCGACCGCGCCGTCACCAACCGGACGCTGGAGGTCGCGATGGGCACGGTCGAGGCAGGGACGTGCGGCGCGCTGCGCATGCAGGCGATCGGGGTGGTCGACGGGCGCGAGGCCATCGTCATCGAGCATGTCACCCGGCTCGCACACGACGTCGCCCCCGATTGGCCGACCGGGATCGGCGACCTGTCCTACCGAATCGCGATCACCGGCGACCCAGACATCGAGTGCACCCTGGCGGCCACGCTGAAAGATCCGCGCAAGGCCGGCGTCGCGGGCATGACGTCGGGTGCGGGCGCGATGGTCGCCACCGCGATGCGCGTCGTCAACGCCGTCGCGTATGTCGTTGCGGCGGAACCCGGGCTGCTGAGTTCGGTCGACCTACCACTGACGATTCCAAAGCACGCGTTCGCCACCTAGTCTGCCGGGGTGGCCTATAACCCACTCGAGGAACTCACGCTGCAGCAACTCCGACTGCGCACCAGCATGAAATGGCGGGCGCACGCCGACGACGTGTTGCCGCTGTGGGTCGCCGAGATGGACGTGGCGCTGCCGCCGACGGTGGCCGAGGCGCTGCGCAGGGCGATCGACATCGGCGACACCGGATATCCCTGCGGCACCGCGTTTGCCGAGGCGGTCAGTGAATTCGCCTCGCGGCGCTGGCAATGGCACGACCTGCAGGTCGGCCGCACCGCGATCGTTCCCGACGTGATGCTGGGCGCCGTGGAAATGCTGCGCCTGGTCACCGACCGCGGGGATGCCGTTGTCGTCAACCCACCCGTGTACGCGCCGTTCTATGCGTTCGTGTCGCACGACGGCCGCCGAGTGGTCGAGGCCCCGCTCGACGTCGGCGGCCGAATTGACCTGGGCGCCTTGGCGGACGCGTTCGCCCGCGCCGTCGCGTCGGGCGGCAGGGTCGCCTACCTGCTGTGCAATCCGCACAACCCGACCGGGTCGGTGCACACGCTCGAGGAGCTGCGCGCCGTCGCCGAGCTGGCCCGCCGGTTCGGGGTGCGGGTGGTCTCGGACGAGATCCACGCGCCCGTCATCCTGCCGGGCGCGCGGTTCGTCCCCTACCTGACCGTGCCCGGCGCGGAGAACGCCCTGGCCCTGACGTCGGCCTCGAAGGCGTGGAACCTCTCGGGCCTGAAGGCCGCGTTGGCCGTCGCCGGCCCGGAGGCGGCGGCGGACCTGCGTCGGATGCCGGAGGAGGTCAGCCACGGCCCGAGCCACCTCGGCGTCATCGCGCACGCCGAAGCGTTCCGCAGCGGCGGCGAGTGGCTCGACGCACTGCTCGACGGCCTCGACACGAACCGGACGCTGCTGGGCGACCTGATCGCCGAGCACCTTCCGGCCGTGAAATACCAATGGCCGCAGGGCACTTACCTCGCGTGGCTCGACTGCCGCGAGCTCGGCTTCGACGAGGACACCGCGGGCGGGCTGGCGGTAGTGGCGGACCTGGCCGGGCCCGCCCGGTGGTTCCTCGACCACGCCCGCGTCGCGCTCAGCTCCGGCCACGTCTTCGGAACCGGCGGGACCGGGCACGTCCGGTTGAACTTCGCGACCTCGAAAGCCATTCTCACCGAGGCGATATCACGAATGGGCGGCGCGCTCGAAACCCGCTAGGCGGGAATGTCCTCGGCGCGGTCCAGGTTGCGGAAGCCTTCCGCGGGCTTCTTGATACCCAACAGGAACGGCAACGCGCTCAGCTCCAACTTGGCCGTGGCGCCGAACCGCCGCAACCGGCTGGGGCGTGGCCGCGCGGCCGGCATCTCCGAGGTGGCGAGGTCGATGTAATGCGTCGAGGTGTCCCCGATGCCCTCGAAGTGGTGGACCAGCGGCTTGCACAGCCCGCGCATCGGGCCGTCGAGGCATGCGGCGACCGGATCGGTCATCAGCACGTACTCGACAACTGGTACCGAATTTTTCAGCATCCGGTGCACCAGGATCACATCGACCCCGGCGAGTTCGACGTGGCGCTTCACCTTCTGCTCGGCGACCTCGCCCTGGTGGACGACGAACTTCAGCGACAGGTTGTCCAGCTGCCCACAGCTCGCGCACTCGCAGGCGATGTCGGACTTGAACCGCTCGCGCTGCGCGAGGAAAGCCCCGCGCATCCGCGACAGCCGCTCGCATACCAGCACTTTGGCGTTGCCTTCCGGCGCCCAGAAGAACGCCGCGTCGCCCTCCAGCTTGGCGAGCTTCAGCCCCTTGCCAGCGTCGATGACGGCTTCCAACAAACCGGCCACGGTTAGCTGCGCATGCGCCAAATGGGTCCGGTTCCAGCTCATGTAGTGGGTGTATCCGCCGATGTCGGCAATGAGCAGTACCGCTTGCCGGATGGCCATGATGTGGCCAGTTTAATTGTTGCCGGTTACCGTCTCAATGAATCTGCCACTGGACGAAATCGCGCTGCCGCGAGAGGCTTGCAGAGGTCCCACCCCGGAGGAGCCGAATATGGATGTGCTGCGAACCCCAGACTCCCGATTCGAAAACCTGGAGGGCTATCCGTTCGTAGCGAACTACATCGACGTGACCGCAAGCGACACCGAGCCGCTGCGCATGCACTTCCTGGACGAGGGCCCGGTCGATGGCCCGCCGATCGTGCTGCTGCACGGCGAGCCGACGTGGAGCTATCTGTACCGCACGATGATTCCCCCGCTGGCCGACGCCGGGAACCGCGTGCTGGCGCCCGACCTGATCGGTTTCGGCCGCTCCGACAAGCCCAGCCGGATGGACGATTACACGTACCTGCGCCACGTCGAGTGGGTGACGTCGTGGTTCGAGCGGCTCAACCTGAAGGACGTCACCCTGTTCGTGCAGGACTGGGGGTCGCTGATCGGCCTGCGCATCGCCGCCGAACAGGGTGATCGGGTCGCGCGGCTGGTGGTGGCGAACGGCTTCCTGCCCACCGCGGAGCGCCCCACGCCGCCGGCCTTCTACGCATGGCGGGCCTTCGCCCGCTACTCCCCCGTGCTGCCCGCCGGACGCATCGTCGCGACCGGCACCGTCCGCCGGGTGCCCCCCAAGGTGCGGGCCGGTTACGACGCCCCCTACCCGCACAAGACCTATCAGGCCGGGGCCCGCGCGTTCCCGCAGCTGGTGCCGACGTCACCGTACGACCCTGCGATCCCGGCCAACCGGGCGGCGTGGAAGACCCTCGGCCAGTGGGAGAAGCCCTGCCTGTGCATCTTCGGCAACCGGGATCCCATCCTCGGGCATGCGGACCGCCCGCTGATCAAGCACATCCCCGGCGCGGCCGGCCAGCCGCACGCCCGCATCAAGGCCAGCCACTTCATCCAGGAAGACGCCGGGCCGGAATTGGCCCGACGCGTGCTGTCCTGGCAGCAGGCCCTGCGCTGAACGGGCGCTATCCGCTGTTGATCAGTCGCGTGATCCCGCGCATCAACACTCTGCTGGCCGCGTGGCGCGCCCGATCGACAGCGGACCCGCTGTCGGGCGGCGCCGCGGCCCCCAGGCGCGGGAACAGCGCCAGCGCATTGGTGCGCTCGATCGCCGTCCGGGCGTCCGCGTCGAGCCCCGGGTAGGTTTCCAGGCCCGAGGCGAACAGCTTGCCGACCGCGACGGGAGCGAAGGGCCAGTCGGAGCCGAAGGTGACGTGCCCGGGTTTGGCGAAGGCGAGCAGGCTGGGCAGCGCGGCGGCGCTCGACGAGAGGGCGGTGTCGAAGTAGAAGCCCGCGAAGTCGTCCAGGACGTCGGTGAGGCTGCGTCCGGTGTCGCCCGTGATGGCCGCCGCCATCCGGTGCGAGGCGTAGGGCACGAATCCGCCCGCGTGGCTGAGGATGAACTTGATGTTGGGGTACTTGCGGCAAATCTGGTTGCGGACAAGCAAATACGCCGCCCGCGTGGTGTCGAGCAGGAAGTCGGCCGCGAAAGGTACTACGCCGTCCACGACGGGGCCGGGCAGGTTGGCAGGGTGGATGAACACCACCGCCGAGCGCGCGTCCAGCGCCGCGAACAGATCGTCCTGTCCATCCTGGCCCAGGTAGGTTCCCCCGCTGTTGGCGAGCAACACGACGCCGTCGGCGCTCAAGGCGTCGAGTGATCGGGCGACCTCGTCGACGGACTCGCTCAGATGCGGCATGGGGATGGTCGCGAAGAATCCGAACCGGTTGGGCTGGGTCCGCGCGACTTCGGCGAGGTAGTCGTTGATGCCGCGGGCGAGCGAGGCGGCGTCCCTCGCGTCCGGCAGGTACGCGGTGCCCGGCGTGGACACCGACAGGATCGCGGTGGCGACGTTCAGTTCGCCCATGGTCCGCAGCGACTCCTCGGGGCTCCACTCCGGCAGCGCACGGCCGCTCTCCTCGTCGATCTTTGCCTTGTGCAACAGGTCTCGGTAGAAGGGCGGGATCGCGTGGTGGTGGGTGTCGATCCGCAACATCGCAGTTCCCCTGTCGATCAACGGTCCGGAATGCCCGCCCCGGCCAGGGCCGGCACGACGTCCTCATGGTGCAACATCGACGCCGCGCCGGTCTTGAACTGGTTGAGCTTGTCGATGATCGTCTGCCCCTCTGGAGTGTGCCCCCAGATGCTGATGCCCTGGTGGGTGGTGGGCTCCCAGGTCGCCTCGTCGACGACGATCGGGTTCCAGCCCAGCTCCCATTCGAATCCCGAGGGCGTGACGGCGTAGAAGGACAGCTCCTTGTCGTTGGTGTGCTGGCCCACGCCCAGCGCCATCCGGAACCCGAGTTGCTTGACGCGCTGGTAGGCGGCCGTCATGTCGTCGAGCTGCGCGACCTGGACGTTGACGTGCTGCACCCGGGTGCGGATCGGGTTGAGCCGCAACCGGTTGACCGCCGCGATCGCCACGGTATGGTGCCGCTCGTTGACCCGCAGGAAGCGGATCTTGAACTTGAGGCCGCTGATCGTCTCGTCGATATAGTCGGACAACCGCGCGTCCAACACCGCGTCGTAGTAGCCACGTAGCTGATGGGGCTTCGTCGTGGTGACGGCCACGTGGCCCAGACCCGCTGCGCCCGTGACGAATCCGCCGCCCGCGGCCATGTGTAGCGGTGCCGCGCCCGTGCGGGCGCGGGTGAAGACCTCCTGGGTCAGGCCGTTGGGTCCGGGGAATCGAACCAGCCGCTCCACGCCGCGCAGCGCGGCCTCGTCGTCGGTGCCCTCGGTCACCGGTACGCCGTGGCGCTTGACGCGGGCGAGGACGGTGTCGAAGGCGTCGTGGTCGTCCACGTGCCAGCCGAGCGCGATGACGTCCTCGGCCGCGCCGCCTTGCAGCAGGAACCGGCACTCGTTGTCGTCGAGGCGAAACCGGATCGCGTCGCTTCCCGCCTCATCGAGGTGCATGCCGATGGCGTCGCGGCCGAATCGCCGCCAGTCGCCGAACTTTTCGGTCTCGATCACCACGTAACCGAGCTGGACCCGCCCGAACACCGACGGCGTCATCGCGCACGCTCCAAGAACTCGATGGCCAGCCGATTGAACATCTCCGCGCGTTCCCATTGCATCCAGTGTCCGGTGTGCGAGGTCATCACCAGCTCGGCGTTCGGCAGCAGGTTGAGCAGTAGCGGCCCACCCGAGGGCTTGTTGACCTTGTCGTCGCGGCCCCACAGGACCAGCGTCGGTGTCGGCAGGGCCGTCAGCCGGCCGTCCCGGGTGAGATCCATCCGCCACAGGGTGCGCAGGGCGGTCGGTCCGGAGGGGCGGCGCAGGGGCGGGTTCGCGACCACCTCGGGGTCGATCGATGCGCGGTAGCGCAGGTCGATCAGGTCCTCGGGCACGGCGGCACCGTCGTACACCAGGTAGGTGCGGATGAACGTGGCGAGCTTGTCGCGGCTCGGTCCGTCGCCGCCGTAGTAGGACAGCAGGCTCTTCAGCCCGGCCGTGGGAAGGCCCCGGGTCGTGCCGATTCCGCCCGGGCCCATCAATACCAGCTTGCCGACGCGGTCCGGGGTGTCCAGGGCGAGCCGCAGCGCCGCCGATCCGCCGTAGGAGTTGCCGATGAGGTGCGCGGTGTCGATGCCGAGTTCGTCGATGAGGCCGCGGATCATGTCGGCGAGGTAGCCGAACGGGTCATTTTGGTCGACGCCCTTGGCCGACCTGCCGTAGCCGGGCATGTCGGGCACGATGACGCGGAAATGCGTTGCGAGAGCGTCGATGTTGCGGGAGTAGTTCGACACGCCCGACGCGCCGGGGCCGCCGCCGTGCAGCATCACGACGGGCGGGCCCGTTCCGGTCTCGGTGACGAAGATGGGTTTGCCCGCGACGGTGACGGTGCGCTCGGTCAGTTCGGTGGTGCTCATGCGGGGACTCCGATCGGGGTGGCCGCCAGCGGCGGGGTCAGGTCGGTCAGCTCTGGCGGCGGGGCGGGCAGCGGGGCGCCGGCGGCCGCGGCGGCGAAGACGAACCCGTCGGGGCGCACCACGACCGCGGCCGCCTTCTTGCCGCGTAGCCAGCCCGTCAGGCTGCCGTCGTCGTCGCGGATTGCGCCGGGCGCCGGCGCGCCGCTGGTGACGCCCAGCGAGACGGCGCCCAGCCGCTCCCAGCGATCGGCGCCGGGCGGCGTCGCGCCGAGGTGCAGGATGGCCCAGCCGCCGCCCAGGGCGTCGTCCAGGCGCGACCTGTTTCCGCTGGGGTCGGTGACCCAGGGCTGCGGCAGCTGCCAACCGGCCGCGGGGTGCGCATCCGGTGCCACAAATCCGTCGGGGTAGTGCGCGGGCGGAATCCAGATCAGGCTCTGCCCGGCCTTCAGCGCCCCGGGGATTCGTGTCACGGCCCGCAGCAGGTGGTTTCGCAACCACGCCAACGACTTCCGGCGCTCGGTGATGATCCGCCCGTTGCGTACCGCCCGGCGGGTGACCTCGGTGACGTGCGGCTTGCGCTCGGCCTGGTAGCTGTCGAGCAGCGAATCGGGCGCCTGCCCGTGCAGCACGGCCGCGAGCTTCCAGCACAGGTTGGCCGCGTCGCGCACGCCGGCCGACATGCCCTGCCCGATCCACGGCGGCATCGCGTGCGCCGCGTCGCCGGCCAGGAAGATGCGCCCGACGCGCCAGCGGTCGGCGACGCGCACGTGGTGGCTGTAGATCACCGCGCGCAGGATCTTGACGTGCTCGTCGGTGATGCCCTGGTCGTTGAGGACCTCCCACACGGCCTCGTCGGTGACGAGCCTCGACTCGTCCTCGCCGGCCCGCGCGGGGTACTCCCAGCGGTGGTGTCCCAGCGGCGTGGGGCAGTCCACGGTCGGCCGGGCGGGATTGCAGTGAAAGCGCAGCCGGTCGTGGCCGTCCCATTCGCGAATCACCTTGGTGTCGATGACAACCCAGCGTTCGGCGTAGGTGCGTCCCTCGTATCCGACCCCGAGCTGGCCGCGGGTCGGCGAGGCCCCGCCGTCGCAGGCGATCACATATGACGCCCGCACGCGTTTGAAGGTGTCGGTGCGCAGGTCGGCCAGCATCAGTTCGACGTCCGACGCTCCGTTGACCGCCCGCAGGCACTCGTGTTCCAGCAGCACATCGACGCCCGCAAACCGGTCGACGCCCTCGCGGAGCACGTGGTCGACCGCGGGCTGGTACAGGAACTGCTGCGGCGGGTGCCCGCAGCCGTGCGGCGTCATGGTGGTTTCGATGAACGGCACGCCCTGGGCGTCGACCCAGGCCAGCGGGCGATCGGGCAGCATGTCCCGCTGCAGGCGGTCGGCCAGCCCGACGGACTGCCAGATGCGCATGACCTCCTCGTCGGTCGAGATGGCCCGCGCCCGCCCGTACACATCGGGGTCGCGCTCGATGACGACCACGCTAAGGCCGAGGCGGCCCAGCAGATTCGCGGCGGTGGCGCCCGTCGGACCGTAACCGATCACCGCGACGTCATAGGTCGGATATTCGTTCATTGCCGTCTCGCCTTCGTGTCCGGCTTGTTCTGTAGCGATCATTACGGTACTGTAGTGATCACTACAGAGTCAAGATCCTGCCGGAGAGGAGTTTCAGTGGCCACCAAAGACAAGCCACAGCGCCGCCGCCGCCTCGACGGCGAGGCGTCCCGGACCCGCATCCTCGACGCGGCCACCGAGATCGCCAGCGAGCGCGGTTACGAGGGCACCAGCATCGGGCTGGTCAGCGCCAAGTGCGGCCTACCCGCCAGCTCCATCTACTGGCACTTCAAGGACAAGGACGACCTGATCGCCGCGGTCATCGAACGCAGCTTCGCGCACTGGCTTTCGGCGTGGGAGATGCCGGCCGAGGGCGCGCCGCGTGAGCGACTCGTCTCGATGGTCATGCAGATCGCCAAGGCCCTGCTGGACTCCCCCGACTTCCTGCGCCTGGGCCTGATGCTCGCGCTGGAACGCCGGCCGGTCGAGCCGCGGGCGCGGGCGATGTTCCTCGCCGTGCGCGCCCGAGCGTTCGAGACGCTCACGCTAGCCGTGCGGGACGTGGTCCCGGGTCTGACCGACGCGCAGGTCCACCAGTTGGCCACCTACGCCCTCGCCGGTGGCGACGGCCTCTTCGTCGCCAAGGAGCTCGGTGGCGACTCGGTCGACCTGCTGGCGCTGTTCGAGCTGCACGCGAACATCCTCTACGACAGCGCGCTGCGGATGGCCGCCGAGGACACGAAGTGACCTCCGCCGCACGATTCCCGGTGGCCATCATCGGCTCGGGCAACATCGGCACCGACCTGATGGTCAAAATCCTGCGCAGCGACGGCCCACTCACCATTGGCGCCATGGTCGGCATCGACCCCGACTCCGACGGGCTGGCCTACGCGCGGCGAATGGGCGTGCCGGCCACCGCCGACGGGGTCGAGGGACTGCTGCGGATGCCGGAGTTCGCCGGCATCAGGCTGGCCTTCGACGCCACCTCCGCCGGCGCGCACCGCGCCAACTGGGCGGCGTTGCGGGACACCGGAATACGAATGCTGGACCTCACCCCCGCCTCGATCGGACCGTTCTGCGTGCCGGTGGTCAACCTCGACGACCACCTGGACACGCCCAACCTCAACATGGTGACCTGCGGTGGGCAGGCGACGATCCCGATCGTCGCCGCCGTCGGCACGGCCGGGATCGTCTCCTACGCCGAGATCGTCTCCTCGATCTCGGCGAAATCCGCCGGCCCCGGGACCCGGGCCAACATCGACGAATTCATCGAAACCACCGCCACCGCACTGCGGGTCGTCGGCGGCGCGCAGCGCGGCAAGGCCGTGATCATCCTGAACCCCGCCGATCCGCCGGTGCTTATGCGCAACACCGTGTACTGCCTCGTCGACGGCGAACCGGATCAGCACAGGATTGAGCGGGAAATCCACGACATGGTCGGCCGGGTCGCCGCCTACGTGCCCGGTTACCGGCTCAAGCAGGACGTGCAGTTCCAGGTGTTCGACCACGACCACCCGCTGTACATCCCCGAGACCGGCAAGTTCACCGGCACCCGCGTCACGGTGCTGCTCGAGGTCGCCGGCTCCGCACACTATCTGCCCGCCTACGCCGGAAACCTGGACATCATGACGTCCGCCGCCAAGGCCGCCGCCGAGCGCATCGCCGCGCACCACAACGAAACCGCCGGAGCCGCAACATGATCTACGTCAGCGACGTCACCCTGCGCGACGGCATGCACGCGGTGCGCCACCAATACAGCATCGAGCACGCGACCGCGATCGCCCGCGCCCTGGACGAGGCCGGTGTCGACTCGATCGAGGTCGCCCACGGTGACGGGTTGTCCGGTTCGAGCTGCGTATACGGGTTCGGAGCACACACCGACCTGGAATGGATCGAGGCCGTGGCCGCGGCGGTCCGGAGGGCCAGGGTAGCGACGCTCCTGCTACCGGGCGTCGGAAGCCTGCGCAACCTCAAGGACGCCCACCGCGCGGGCGCGACCGTCGTCCGCGTCGGCACCCACTGCACCGAGGCCGACATCTCGGCCCCCTACCTCGCCGCGGCCCGTGACCTCGGCATGGACGCCGTGGGCTTTTTGATGATGAGCCACCTGACCAGCCCCGCCAACCTGGCCGGGCAGGCAAGGCTCATGGAGGGCTACGGCGCGGCCTGCGTGTACGTCGTCGACTCGGGCGGCGCCATGACGATGCGCGACGTCGGCGACCGGGTCGAGGCGCTGCGCCAAACACTTTCGCCCACAACCGAAATCGGCATCCACGCCCACCACAACTTGTCGCTGGGCGTCGCCAACTCGATCGCCGCCGTCGAGCACGGCGCACACCGCGTCGACGCCTCGCTCGCGGGCATGGGCGCCGGCGCCGGGAACGCGCCCCTCGAGGTGTTCATCGCGGCGGCCACCCGGCTCGGCTGGGAGCACGGCTGCGACCTGCACCGGCTGCAGGACGCCGCCGACGACCTGGTCCGGCCCCTGCAGGACCGGCCCGTGCGGGTCGACCGGGAAACCCTGACCCTCGGCTACGCGGGCGTGTACTCCAGCTTTTTGCGGCACGCGGAGGCCGCCGCGGTCCGCTTCGACATCGACGCGCGCACCCTGCTGGAAGAGGCCGGGCGGCGCGGCATGGTGGGCGGCCAGGAGGACATGCTCGTCGACATCGCGCTCGACCTCACCGGATCGCGCTGAATGCGTCGTCCCCTAGTCGTCGCAGTCCGGGGATGCGACGATCAGCGAATGGACATGGTGACGATGGGCCTGATGGGCACGGTCGTGGGTGCGTCGGCCGTGGGCATCGCGGGCGTCGCGAGGTCCGCCGCCGATACCTTGCTTCCCGGGATGGTGGGGAACCACAACAACAAGCATCAGATGAAGATGCACCTACACGGGCAGCGCTGTGACGCGGTCCGACGCTGGCGCAGCGGCCTGGCGGATGCGCGGGACGCCTACCGGCAGTGGGCTTGCGGCCCCCGCGACGACGACCCGCCCAACGTCGTCGGCGACGAATGGTTCGAGGGCTTGCGGCCATACCTGCCGACCACAGGCGAAGCGGCGGAATTCCGCACCGCGCACGAGGTCCATTGCGACAACCCGACTCTCACGCTGCTCTCGCTCGAGATCGGTCGGATCGAGCAGGAGTGGACCGAGGAGGCGAAGGGACGCCGCCGCCTACGAAGGTGACTGAGCCCACGGCTTGCAGCTCCACGCCCGCCAGGTGCTGGGCATCTACCGTCTACGCCTTAGTCGCCGCGCGACGTATTAGTTCGGCGAATTGCTCTGGAGATTCGAGCGGCGTGAAGTGGCCGGCGTCGGCCGCGGTGGTCAGCTGAACGTCCGTGAAGAACTCGTCGAGGCGGCCCGACCACTCGCGGGGAAACAGCGGATCGTGTTCTGGCCAAAGCACGGACGCCGGCGTACGGATTCGTTGATCGCGCGGTGGTGGCTGTTCGTCCAGCGCGGTTGCCACCGTTCCGGCGCCGGCCCGGTACCAGCCGATCGAGGCGGTGAAGGCGCCGGGCGGCGAGTACGCGGCGACGAGATGCTCGAGGTCGGCGTCGGCGAGTCCGAACTTCGGGCCGGACCACTCTTCCCAGAAGTGAGACAGGTAGGTGCGGACGGCATCGGGTTTTCCGTCGATCAGGTCGTCGGCCAGTGACAGCTGGTGAAACGCTTGGTACCAGAACTGCTTTTGGGCGTTCGGATCGAGCACGCGGTTCCCGACGCCGGGCAGGGGCGGCGACAAGACAAGGTGTTTGACGAGTTCCGGGCGGTCCTTGGCGACAGTTTGAGCTATGCGGCTTCCTATGTCATAGCCGGCGACGACGGGCCGCCGCAGGCCGAGTTCGTCGATCAGGGAGACGATGCTGCGCGCCTGGGCCGCGGCGCCGTATCCATGGGCTGGGTCGACGCGTTGCTTGTCGGAGTTCCCAAACCCCCGCAAGTCAGGAACCACAACGTCGAAACCCTTGCCCAGCAAGGGGACAACGCGGCGGTAGTCGGTGTGGTCGCCGGGCCATCCGTGCAGCAAAATCACCGCTCGCGCGCCGGCCCCGTGGCGTTGGTAGGCCAGCCGAAACCCCCCGCATGGGGAACTGGTCAGCATTTCTCAAACGTAGTCGCGGGTCCGACCGTCGCGGGGCCGAGCGTCGAGTTGATGTCGGGACCCAGGCCCGATCGGCGCAACTACTCGACGCTGGGCGTCGACGTCGCGGCAAGGACCGCCGCGGCGAGTTCGGGACGGCACACCACCACGTCGGGCAGTTTCGGGTCGGGTTGGTTGTAGGCCAGGGCCGAGCCATCGATGCGGGAGGTGTGCAGGCCGGCGGCGCGGGCCACAGCCACCGGGGCGGCCGAGTCCCATTCGAACTGGCCGCCGGCGTGCACGTACACGTCCGACAGACCCTGGACGATCGACGCCACTTTGGCTCCGGCGGAACCCATTTCGACGAGGACGCCGTCCAGCGCGTCGCGGACGGCCAGGGCGAGGGCGGGCGGCCGCGTGCGCGAGACCACGATGCGGGGCTGATCCGGCGCGGCCGGGGGCGCGGTGACGTACGGCGTCGCCAACGTGACCCCCTGCGCCGGCAGCGCCACCGCGCCGGCGGCGAGCTCACCGTCCTGCCAGAGCGCCACGTGCACGGCCCAGTCGTCGCGCCCGAGCTCGGAGAATTCCCGCGTCCCGTCGAGCGGATCGACTATCCAGACCCGCTGCGAGCCCAACCGCACCGGGTCGTCGGCGCCCTCCTCGGACAGCACCGCGTCGTCGGGCCGCTCGGCGGCGAGCGCCTCCATCAGAAAGTCGTGGGACCGCTTGTCCCCCGCGGCTTTTCGCTCGCCGGCGTCGGCCTCGGCGAATTCCTCGCGGACGCCGAGCAGCAGCCGTCCCGCCTCCGCGGCCAACCGCGCGGCCAGGGCATGATCATCCATCGGTAATCCTCAATAAGTTGGTAGCGTTGACCAAATTTACCCCGCGACGATTCTTGCGGCAGCGCCACCCAGAGGGGCCGGTTCTGCCATAACCTGGTAAACGTGAGCGGCAACGTCTCGTCATCGAGCCGGCTGCGGTTTCCGGGGGGACGCCTGGGGGTCTTGGGTGTCATCCTCGCTGTGCTGCTGATCGGCATACTCGCGGTTGTCGGCGTGAAGCTGATCCAGGGTCACCAGAGCACCCCGGGCTCGGCCACCACCCAGCCGTCGCAATCGACCAGCTTCGCCATTCCCGGCTGTTACAACCCGTCGGTCCCCCCGCTCGAGCGTCCGAAGAAGCTCAGCGTCTTGGGATGCGCCAGCGTAGCCGTTGCGCTGCAAGACATGTCGTGGACGTCGTGGGGCCCCCAGGGCGCCGACGGGACCGGGACCGCGGTCTTCAAGATCTGCGATCCCAATTGCGCCGCGGGTTATCAGCTGACCGACCCGGTCGTCGTGCACGCGTGGAACGCCCAGCCGCCGCGGCCCGAGGCGATCTGCCAAACGGGGCTCAAGATCTTTGCCGACCTGGTCCTGGCCTTCCCCAAGGCGGTCCCGCCGCCCACCGCGCAGAAGACCAACACCCAGTACAACGGAATGCCGGCAGTGCACTACGTCAACTACTCGGGAGCCAACGCGCGCGACGCCCAGTTCATCGGCTATACGTTCTGCAATTAGCGGTCAGACCTCGATGACGACCGCGCCGCCCTGACCGCCGCCCGCACACATCGCCGCGACACCGATGCCGCCGCCGCGCCGCGCCAGCTCGTAGGCCAGCGTGGTGACCATGCGAGCGCCCGAGGCCGCGATGGGGTGGCCGAGGCTGCACCCGCTGCCGGAGAAGTTCACCTTCCCCTCGTCGATGCCGTACTCGCGGCACGCCGCGATCGGCACGGACGCGAACGCCTCGTTGATCTCCCACAGTGCGACGTCGTCGACCGACAACCCGGCGCGCTGCAGCACTTTGCCGATCACCTTGACCGCGCCCAGACCGCAGTCCCGCGGCGGCACGCCCACGGCGCCCCACGCCCGGACGGTGCCCATTACGTTCAGCTTCTCGGCGAGCGCGTAATCACGGTCGACCAACGCGACCGCCGCGGCGGCGTCGTTCGTGCCGCTGCTGTTGCCCGCCGTGATCGAAAATCCCTCGATCTCGGGATGCAGCACCTTGAGGGCCGCGAGCTTCTCGATGGTGGTGTCGCGGCGGGGATGCTCGTCCACCGAGAAGTCGGTCACCGAGCCATCGAGCTGGGTGATCTTCAGCGGGACGATCTCGTCGAGAAACTTCCCCGCGTCCATGGCGGCGATGGCGCGCTCATGTGACCGGGCCGCCCAGGCGTCCATCTCCTCGCGGGTGATGCCCACCGCCTGCGCGGTGTTCCACCCGACGGTGATCGACATGTCCTTGGTGGGCGCGTCGGGCGCCTCGACGTGCGTCGGGGGCAGCCAGCGCTCCTCGAACTTCAGCTCGGGGCCGGGAATCCGCTGGTTCATCAGCGGCGTCATGGACAGCGACTGCACGCCGCCGGCGATCAGCACGCGCTCCATCCCGGAGCCGATCTGGGCCGCGGCGTTGCCGATCGCGGTAAGGCTGCCCGCGCAGTGCCGGTTCACCGCCTGGCCGGGGATGTCCTCCATGCCGGTCGCGGCGGCCGCATAACGCGCCAAATCACCACCGCCGTAGTGCGATTCGGCGAAGATGATGTCGTCGATCGCCGACGGGTCGATCCCCGACCTGCGCACCACCTCGGGAAGCACCGTGGTGATCAGGGTCTCGGGCGGCGTGTTGACGAGCGCACCCTTGAACGAGCGGCCGATCGCCGTCCTGGTGGCTCCGACGATCACGGGTGTGGCCATGTTTTCAACCTCGGACTGTTCGGCTGCGGTCGGCAGCGACGGATGGGTGGAATCGTATCCAATACCGTATGAGCAATAGTAACGGGCTAAGTTCCAGACGCGGCCGGCTGTGACCGCGCTAACACTCGAGCGGCCCCCGGGCGCCTAAACTTGCACCATGCCACTTGGGCGCGACTACACCGGTCAGGACTGCGCGCTCGCCCGCGCGCTGACGATTCTCGGTGAGCGCTGGACGCTGCTGATCGTCCGCGATGCCTTCCACGGCTTGACCCGCTACGACGAGTTCCTGCGCAGCCTCGGGCTGGCGACGAATGTATTGAGCGCCCGGCTGCAGAAGTTGGTTGAGCACGGCGTCATGGAGCGGAGCGGGTCGCGCGGTTCGTACCACCTGACCGAAAAGGGCCGCGACCTGTTCCCGGTGGTGCTGACGCTGATGGCCTGGGCCGACCGCCACGAACCGGGTCCCGCGGGCCCCGAGGTTCTGATCCTGCACAAGGGCTGCGATCACGAGGCTGGCGGCGCGCTGCGATGCGAACACTGCGACCAGCCGATCGAGCTACGTGACCTGCGGGTGGTGCCGGCGCCCGGCGCGGTTGGACCGGACGGCGAGCCGACCACCCTGACACCGCCGCAGCTCGCCGCGTGGGAAGGCCGTCCCGCGCGACATTGAGCCGCGCCATTGCCCGTGTACTTGCACCATGCAAGTATGGTCGCATGTCGATCAGCCCGGATCTCGGCCAGCAGCGCCGCATCGCCATCCCGCACGGCGCGATCGGCTACCGCGAGCGCGGCGATGGCCCGCCGATCGTGTTCGTGCACGGAGTCGGCGTCAACGGCGATCTGTGGCGACACGTCGCGCCCCGCCTGGCGGCAGACCATCGATGCATCACCCCGGACCTGCCGTGGGGCTCGCACTCGATCCCGCTGGAAGCCGACGCCGATCTGTCGCTGCCGGGCATGGCGCGGATCGTCGCGGACTTCCTCGATGCCCTGGACCTCGACGACGTCACGATCGTCGCCAACGACACGGGTGGCGCCGTCGCCCAGGCGTTGGTCGGACGGCACCCCGACCGGATCGCTCGCCTGGTGCTCACCTCGTGCGACGCGTTCGAGAAGTTTCCGCCGACGCCGCAGAAGTACTTGGAGGTGATGGCGCGCTCGCGGCTGCTCACCTGGATCGTCGCCTACACCGCGCAATTCAAGGCGATCCAGCGCCTGCCGACCGCCTACGGGTTTGTGACGTCACGGCCGATGCCACCGGACATCATGCGCTCGTTCACCGACCCGGTGCGTCTCAATCCGGGGGTCAGGCGCGACTTCCGGCGCATGCTGCGGGCGGTCGACACGAAATACACGTTCGAGGCCGCGGACCGGCTCACCGACTTCGACAAACCCGCGCTCGTGCTCTGGGCCGAAAACGACAAGATCTTCCCCCGCGACCATGGCCGGCGACTGGCAAAACTGTTGCCGCAAGGGCGATTCGAACTGATCACCGGGTGCCGCACCTTCATCCCCGAAGAACAGCCCGATCAGCTTGTCACCGCGATCGAGGGCTTCCTTGCCGCGCACCCGACGAGAGCGGAGTGAGCAATGGCCCGCAGCCCCGCACCACCGGTCGGCTCGCTGGAATGGGAAAGGCTGGGCGGCCCGCCGCTGTCGGTGCGCCAGCGCGTGGCTTTGCTCGCGGGCACCGGCGCGGTGCTGCTCGGTGACGCCGCTCCCCGACTGCGCTGGGCCGCCCGTCATATCGCCCCGCCGCGCGCCCCACGAAAGATCGACCTGACCCGATGGGCGCCGCCGCGCACGGAAGCGGTTCGCGCGGCCGAGGAGCGCCTGCGCGCCGTGGCCAGCCCGCACATCGTCGACCACAGTTACCGCACCTACTACTTCACGGCCATCCGCTACGAGTTGAGCGGCCACCCCGACCCGCTCGACCGCGAAGCGCTTTGTGTCGCAGCGCTACTCCACGACACCGGGCTCTTCGACCCCAACCGGCGCGGGTGCTTCACCGTGGCCGGGGCCAGACTGGCTCGCGAAATCACGGCGGCCGCCGGCTGGGCGAGCTCACGCCGGGACAGCGTGGCCCTGGCGATCACGACGAACCTCAACCCGTTCGTCCCCGCGCGTCGGTACGGGCCGGTGGCCCACTGGCTCAGGGCGGGTGGGCTGGTCGACGTCCTGGCCCAGCAGTGGGCGCTGCACCCCGACAACCTCGACGAGATCCTCAGCCTTTACCCGCGCGACGGATTCGCCGAAGACACCGCCCGACTCGTCAAACAAGAGGCCCGCCGCAACCCCGGCTGCCGATTCGCGTGCTTCGGCCCGATCTTTCCCACCGCGGTTCGCTTGGGCAAGTTTCGACTCGATAAGCAACGTTGATCGGCACATCGAAACTCTGCGTTGGACGGGCATAGGCCCGAGGCGGCACGCTTAGCGTAGTAACCCGTCCAAGCCTCGACCCGGAATCCCTTGGAGGATGAAATGCTCACGCGGACAAGCGAACACGTCGCATCGTTAACGGAAGGTGAAATCGTCGAAGAATCCGATCTCGGCTCGATCCGCCGGCTCACCGCCGACACCTTCCCGATCCTGACCGGCCTGTCGATCAAGCGGCTGCTGATCAACCCGGGCGCCATGCGGACCCCGCACTGGCATGCCAACGCCAACGAGTTGACCTACTGCGTCGCCGGTACCGCGCTCGTGTCGGTGCTCGACACCGGCAGCCAATTCTCATCCTTTGTGGTGCGGGCCGGCGACATGTTCCACGTCGACTCCGGTTCACTGCATCACATCGAGAACATCGGCAGCGACACAGCCGAATTCATCATCACCTTCCGCAGCGAACGGCCCGAGGACTTCGGGCTGGGCGCGGCTTTCGGGGCCATGACCGACGCCGTGCTGGGCAACACTTACGACCTCCCGGCCTCAGATTTCGCCGCCATCCGCCGCAGCACCAGCGACCGCGCGTTGGCGGCCCGCGACGGCGATCCGGACGTGCCGGCCACCGCCTACTTCGATGACCCGCACAAGTTTTCGGTGGAGGCGATGACGCCGCCCGTCAGCATCGCCGTCGGCTCGGCCCGGACCGCCCGGCTGCAGTATTGGCCCGCCCTGAAGGACCTGTCGATGTATTCGCTGCGCATCCGCGAGGACGGCATGCGCGAACCGCACTGGCATCCGATCACCGCGGAAATGGGCTACGTCAACCGCGGCGCGGCGCGCATGACCGTGATGGATCCGGACGGCACCCTCGACACCTGGTATCTGCGGCAGGGCGACGTGTATTTCATCCCCCGCGCCTACCCCCACCACATCGAGGTCTTCGACGCCCCCGAGATGCACTTCTGCATCTTCTTCGACCAACCCACCCCCGGCGACATCGGGTATCGCGCGTCGGCAAGCGCCTACTCGCGCAAGGTGCTGGCGGCGACGTTCGACACACACATCGACGACCTGCCCGACTTCCCGTTCACGAAGGCGGATCCGCTCATCGTCAACCGACGGAACCCGCTCGATGCCCACGCTGTGGGAGAGCAGTGACCCACGCCGGCGGGGCGCACGACACAATGGGTCGATGACGACCACCCCCCTCGTTGAACGTGACACCACCCGGACGACCGCCTATCGAGTCGCAGCGATGCTGATGGGCATCGGCACCGTCCACTTCCTGGCGCCCAAACCATTCGACGACATCGTCCCCGCCGAACTGCCCGGCGACGCGCGGTTCTATACCTATGCATCGGGCGTCGCCGAGATCGCCGTCGGTGCGCTGCTGGTGCCCCGGCGCACCCGGCGGCGGGCCGCGTTGGCCGCCGTCGCGCTGTTCGTCAGCGTGTTCCCGGCAAACGTCAACATGGTTCGGTTGTGGTGGGACAAGCCCTGGCCGATGCGCGTCGCGGCGCTCGCCCGGCTGCCACTTCAGATTCCGATGATCACCACCGCGCTGAAGATCAGGCGCAACAGCTGAGTTGCACATTAGCCACACGAGTCCGCGTCCGGCAGCGCGGGCTTTCTCCACTGCGAAGCCACGTACATGACGACTAGAAGTGCGATTGCGCCGCCCACAACGCTTTTCACGAAGTCGGGACCTCGCGACGGGTAAGTTCCGGTCCGCACCAGGTGAACGCGCCCAAGGACCTCTAACAGGATGAACACGATGCCCAACGGGGCGCTGGTTCTCTTGTTCTGCGATAGAGATATGCCAGCGGCAACATACAAGGCTCCGACGAGGGCAGTACGGAAAGACGGCTTCAGCGGCTTGGACAGCAACCTCATCCAGTTACCGGTAATCCCAACCCATATCTCGGACATCCCCGCGAAAATGCAATACGCGGCGACGATCTTTATTCCGGTTCGCCTCGGCTCCGGGAAAGCTGTTGGCTCGCATCGGTCCAGAGAACCCATCGTGACAGCCAGCACTCAGCCGCGGTTTTCGACCGAGCGCCCGAGATAGGCCATAAGCCGCGCCGTCGGAGTCGAACCATCTGGCGCCGACTGCGCCGGCCCGAAGCCGCCGGGTCGCCGCAACACGTTTTCCGGCACCGCCTCCACCAGCCCCCTGCACAGCGCCAGCAGGTCCCCGGGCAGCTCGATCAACCGGCCCTGCGAGGCGTGCACGTCCCAGCTATGCATGGCCAGGTCCGAAACGGGATAGGTCAGAGCCCGATGCAACGAAACCTCGCCCTCCGGCGACTTCCGCGTCGCGTCAAGATCGGCGCCGGGTAGGGCGTCGCGCAGCCTGGTGCTCAGCTCGCGAAGGCGTGCCGCCGGGTCGTCGCATATCCAGTCGGCCGGTTGGGAGGGGCCGTCCCAGACCTTTCCGTTCTCAACAAGCGTCACGATCTTCGCTGCGCTCCCGGTCGCGTGACCGACCAGCTCCCTCACCGTCCAGCCCTCAAGGTTGGACGGCATGTCCCAGCTCTCCGGCGCGATCTCATCCACCGCGTCAATGAGCAGATCCATTGCTTCGGCGGCCAAGACGCCCATCCGCGTCGTCGTGTCGTTCATGTACCTTCGCAATCAGCCAGCGGCCATTTGCCGTGTCGGGGTTCCGACGCGATGCAGCAACACGAACTTGTTCTGTCCCGCGGCACCCGCCAGGAACGGCCGCACCAGCAACGGATAGGCCGTCATCGCCTCTGCCCGCGAAATCACCTCGGGCCGTTCAAGCGCATACTCGGCGCCGTTCCACATGAGCGTGCATTCGCCGGCGGCCAGCACATTGTCCAACCAGTCAACATGGGGGTATGCCGCCGCGAGCACGAAACCATCACCGAGGGGATATGCACTCAGCGGGGTCACGTAGGGCCGGCCGCTGCGCCGACCGACGTGGTGCAACGCGCTCAGATTGAAGTAGAGCCTGCCGAGCCGGGTTCCGGCGACCCCGCGCAGATAGGGATTCAATCGCTTGGTGGCGTGCCGCGTCCGATCGCTGATTCGCTGCACGCGCATGAGCATCCCCCAGCCGAGCAAGAGCAGATAGGCGGCCACTACCGCGCCAACCACAATGGCGGGCAGCATCACAAACCCGTACAGAAGCCTTCGGCGGACCACGAACACCGACTTTTCGCCGTCCACCGCGCGACCGTCTAGGGTCGCAAGTCCCGAGGTGAGTCGATTACATAGGAGGTCCCGGTGGGCAGGACGGGCATCGCGGCGCTGCTCGCGATCGGCGCGGCGTTCATGATCGGCATCGGCGATGTCCTCGAACAGCGATCCGCGCAGCAGGTCACCGACAAGCCGGTCGGCACATTGGCGCTGTTTCGCCGGCTGCTGCGCGACCGCCGATGGTGGACGGGCAGCCTGGTGGCCGCCGCCGGCTTCGGGTTGCAGGCCGCGGCGCTCGGCTTGGGGTCGGTGGTGCTGGTGCAGGCGCTGTCCGTGACGTCCCTGCTGTTCGCGCTGCTCATCAGCGCGGCCGCCAATCACCGCAAAATCACTCGGTGGCAAGGGATCTGGGCCGTGCTGCTTGCCGCCGCCGTCACGGTCGTGGTCACGGTCGGCAACCCGCAGGCCGGAATCCCGCGCGGGTCGGTTCGGACGTGGATCGTCGTGGGCCTGGTCATCGGCCCCTGTCTGTTCCTGTGTGTGATTGGCGCCCAGATGTTCTCGGGTTGGGTCAGCGCGCTGTTGCTGGGACTGATGTCGGGTTCGCTGTGGGGTGTCTTCACGGTCCTGACGAAGGGCGTCGTCGATCAGCTCGGCCACGGCGTGCCCGCGCTGCTGCGCGCGCCCGAGTTGTACGTCTGGGC
This sequence comes from Mycobacterium sp. NGS69, assembly GCF_059812165.1. Taxonomy (NCBI): domain Bacteria; kingdom Bacillati; phylum Actinomycetota; class Actinomycetes; order Mycobacteriales; family Mycobacteriaceae; genus Mycobacterium; species Mycobacterium sp. NGS69. Next base: position 366,364 of record NZ_JCALCD010000006.1, on the reverse strand, counting down.
GCTGCTGGGCCTCGCGGCGACGGCGTGGGAGCAGTCGGCGTTTCGGGCCGGCTCGCTCACCGCGTCGCTACCCGCGGTGACCGTCGCCGAACCCATCGTCGGATCGGTGCTGGGCGTCACCGTATTGGGTGAGACGTTGAGCACCAACCACATCGGCATGGTCGCGCTCGGCGTCTCGGTCTCGGTGATGATCGCCGCGGCGGTGGCCCTGGCGCGCAGCCAGGCCACGGAGTCAGACGTTCCGCGAACCGACCCGGTGTAGGGTTCCGTCGGGATCGACGTAGGCGAATTCCCTTAAACCGTAGTCTGTTTCCTGTGGTTCGATCAGGCGGCCGGGCAGATTTTCCAGCGCCGCCCATTCCGCGTAGAGGGCGTCGGCGTCGCTGACGTAGAGATACACACTGGAGGCGGTGCTCAGCGGGTCGTGCTCGTCCCACTCGGTGAGGTGGATGGAGACGGAGCCGCGGTCGACGAACCCGTAGCGCGCCGGGCCCTCGTAGGCGCGCGCGTCGAAGCCGAGCGTGCGATAGCGGTCGAGCGCGACGTCGAGGTCTCTGACGGGCACGATCGGGGACACGGAGTTGAACGCGATTTCGGGCACACCACAGTGTGCCAGCGAAACGCTGTCGTACGCTCCACCCGCAATCCACCTCTGAATAGCGGTCGGGCCGTATCCCGATGGCCACCAGCCGTTTACCCGTTGACTATAGCTGTGCCCCGCGTCGGCGGCGTAGGCTCTGGCGGCCGAACCGGTCAAGCCACGATACTTGCGCCATCACCGAACCTGGTTGTAAGCCGCACCCGCAGATGGCATTCTGCGGGCGACTGTCGCACAGCGTTGAGGAGGACAAGTGAGCACATCAGAGCAGGCGAAGCCCCCCGGTGGGCTGCCGGTGATCCATCTCTCCGAGCTGCTGCGCGCGCCGATCGTGGCCCGCGCCGGTGAGGCCGTCGGCCGCGTCGAGGACGTGATCGTGCGCCTGCGGGGCGCGGACGACTATCCGGCGGTGACAGGGATCGTGGCCGGGGTCGGCGGCCGTCGGGTGTTCATCGGCACCAAATCCATCGAAGAGTTCGCCCCGAAACGAACCATCTTGACCAAGAACAAAGTTGACCTCCGCGGCTTCGAGCGCCGCGACGGCGAGGTGCTGCTGCGCGCCGACGTGCTGGGCCACCGGCTGATCGACGTGGCCGCCGCGGATTTGGTGCGCGCGTATGACGTCGAGCTCGAGGACACCGGCGCCGGGTGGGTGGTTGCGCGGCTGGACACTCGCCGGCCGCCGACGTTGTTCGGGCTGATCAGGCACTCCGGCGGGCACGCGGCCCGCGACTGGAAGGCGTTCGAACCGCTGATCGGTCACGGTGGCTCCGACGCGGTGCGGCGCCTCTCGGACCGGTTCGGCGAGTTCAAGGCCGCCGAGATCGCCGATCTGCTCGAGGAGGCCGACAAGGCCGAAGGCGGCGAAATCCTCGACCGGGTGCACAGTGACCCGGAACTGGAAGCCGACGTGTTCGAGGAGTTGGACCCGGACAAGGCGAGCCGGCTGCTGGACGGCATGCCCGACGACGAGGTCGCCGCCCTGTTGGGCCGGATGCGCGCCGACGATGCCGCCGACGCGATCGCCGACCTGCGCCAGTCACGACGACGACGCGTGCTGGAGCTCATGCCCGGCCCGCAGCGCACCAAGGTGATCACGCTGATGGGGTTCAACCCCGAAAGCGCCGGCGGGCTGATGAACGTCGACTTCGTTTCCTGCGCGGCCACCGCGACTGCGGGCTTCGCGCTGTCGCTGATCGCCGCCGCCTCCAACGTCCAGCCGGAGGCGTTGATCAAGTTGCACGTCCTAGACGAGGACGGGCGGCTGGCCGGTGTGGTGTCGGTGATTACCCTGCTGCAGGCCGATGCCACCGAAGGCGTTGGGGCACTGATGGATTCCGATCCGGTCTGCGTCACCGCCGACGCCGATCTGACCGACATCGCGCTGTTGATGGCCGACTTCAACCTGTACTCCATCCCCGTCGTCGACGACGAGGACCGCGTGCTCGGGGTGGTCACCGTCGACGACGTCCTGGAAGCAACCATCCCCGAGGACTGGCGCCGCCGCGAGCCCGCTCCGCGTCCGTTCCGCGAGATCACCCAACCGACCGACAGCCACGCCCCTGGAGCCGAGACACCGTGACGTCCAGCGCCGACGAGACCAAACCCGGGCTCAGCGCGGTGCTCGACACCGCACACCTGGGCGATATCGAGGGCGCGTTCGGGCGCATCAAGCTCAGCGATGGCGACCATTCGCGGACGTGGAAGACCCGCCTGCTGACGCTGCTGGCGATCGTCGGCCCCGGGATCATCGTGATGGTCGGCGACAACGACGCCGGCGGGGTCGCCACCTACACCCAGGCCGGCCAGAACTACGGCTACTCCCTGTTGTGGGTGCTGCTGCTGCTCATCCCGGTACTGATCGTCAACCAGGAGATGGTGGTCCGGCTCGGTGCGGTCACCGGGGTCGGTCACGCGCGGCTGATCAACGAACGCTTCGGCCGCGGCTGGGGCTGGTTCTCCGTTGGCGACCTGTTCCTGCTCAACTTCCTGACCATCGTCACAGAGTTCATCGGTATCACCCTGGCCGCCGACTACATCGGCGTGTCCAAATACGTCGTGGTCCCCATCTCGGCGGTGGCGCTGGTCGCCATCATGGCCAGCGGCAGCTTCCGCCGCTGGGAGCGGGCCATGTTCATCTTCATCGCAGTCACCCTGCTGCAGATCCCGATGCTGCTCATGTCGCACCCGCAGTGGGCGCATGCGGCGAAGTCGTTTGTGGTGCCGAGCATCTCGGGCGGGGTGAGTTCCGACGCGGTGCTGCTGATCATCGCCATCGTCGGCACCACCGTCGCGCCCTGGCAGCTGTTTTTTCAGCAGTCCAATGTCGTCGACAAGCGGATCACCCCGCGGTTCATGGCCTACGAGCGCGCCGACACCGTGATCGGGGCCTTCGTCGTGATCGTCGGCGCCGCGGCCCTCGTGATGACCGGCGATTGGGCGGCGCGCTCGACAAACACCGTGGGCGGCTTCTCCGACGCCGGGGCCATCGCGCACCTACTCGGCCAGCACAGCGCTACGCTCGGCGCGTTTTTCGCCATCGTGCTGATGGACGCGTCGATCATCGGCGCGGCCGCCGTGACGCTGGCCACCAGTTACGCCTTCGGCGACGTCTTCGGCCTCAAGCATTCGCTGCACCGCGGGTTCGCCGACGCCAAGCAGTTCTACCTGTCCTACACCGCGATGGTGGCGCTGGCCGCGGCCATCGTGCTCATCCCCGGCGCGCCACTGGGTTTGATCACCACCGCCGTGCAAGCGCTGGCCGGCCTGCTGTTGCCCAGCGCCAGCGTGTTCCTGCTGTTGCTGTGCAACGACCGGGAAGTGTTGGGGCCCTGGGTCAATCGGCGCTGGCTCAACTGGGTCGCCGGGCTGATCGTCGGCATCCTGCTGCTGTTGTCCGGGATCCTGATGGCCACCACCCTGTTCCCCCACATCGACGTCGTCGCCGTCGCCGGCTACCTTTGCCTGGCGCTGGTCATACTCGCCGCCGCGGCGGTGCCGACGCTGCGCTGGATGTCCCGCGGCCAGCCCGCGTCACCGGCCCCGATGCCGCCGGCACGTCCCGTCGACCGCAACACCTGGCGGATGCCGCCGCTGACCCTGCTCGAACCGGTCACCTGGTCCCCCGGCACCCGGCTCGGCATGATCGCCCTGCGCAGCTACCTGGTTGTGGGCGCGCTGCTGCTGGTCGTCAAGGCCGTCCAGCTCGGCCGCTGAACTTCGCCAAAGCGCTTGCCTCACCAATGCTGCACGGTGTTAGCTGAGCTGTCAGCAGCAAAGCACGTGAGCCCGGCGAGGTAGGAGGTTTGTACCATGCTTCAGCGAGCGTTCATCGTCGGAGCAATCGTTATCGGGATAGCGGTGGCACCCGGCGCCAATGCGGCACCGTCAACCACCACGCCGTCGCCCGCCCCGACAACCGGGTCGAACGTCTATTACCCCAACTGCAGGGCGGCGTGCGCCGCCGGAGCGGCTCCGATTTACATCGGACAGCCGGGTTATCGGGCCCCGCTTGATCGCGACGGCGACGGCATCGCTTGCGAGGTGTGCCACTGAACTCGGCACCCCCTATTGGGGCAGCGCCTCGCCCCGCGTCTCGGGTGCCAGCGGGATGACGAAAAGCCCGATCACGAACGCGATGGCCGTCAGGGCCACGGGCAATCCGAGCGTATGCAGGTGCAGCACCGCCGCGCCGAGCAAGAAATTCACGCCCGCGCCGACGAATCGGCCGAACGAGGTGCAGAACGCGAACGCCGTCGCGCGCACCCGTGTCTCGAACTGCTCGGGCAACCAGAGGCTGAAGATTGCGAAGTTGCCGCCGAAGAACCCGAGGACGAAAAGCCACGCGATGAACGGCGCGAGCCCGTTCGGTAGATAGAACGCCCAACCGAAGCTGCCGGTGATCGAAACGGCCATTCCCGCAAAGTAAATCGCGAGTGTCTTGCGGCGACCGATGCGCTCGGAGAGGATCGGCACGACCAGACATCCCAAGATGGTGCCGATGGACAGCAGGCCCGTGGCCCAGGACGCGGTTCTGGTTGCGTCGGCCTTGTCGAAACCCGCATGCTGCGCCAACTGGATCACGGCGGTGGGTTCGTAGACGGCGCCGGCCCACAGGCCCACGATCGCGATAGTCAGCAGCGCGCACGCCACCCAGGTTCGACGCCGGTAGCGCGCGCCGAGAATCTCACGCAGCGGGTTCACGCGGACCGTGGGCTGAGCCTCCAGCTTCTCCCACTTCTCGGTTTCCTTCACCCGCGTCAAGATCAGGATCGCGACGACGACCGGCACCGCGCCCGTCAGAAACATTGCCCGCCAGCCGAAATGGACCCCGATCGTGTAGTTCAGGGCCGCCGCGAGGAAGAATCCCGCGTAGTAGCCGGTCTGGAGATAGCCCGCCCCCATCTTGCGCCGGTCCTCGGGCCACGCCTCCGCCACATACGTGCCCGCCAGCGCCCACTCGCCGCCGATGCCGACGCCCGCGACAAAGCGGAAAATGGCCAGCTCCCATACGTTTTGCGCCGCGGCCGAAAGCCCGGTGAAGATCGCGAAGGTGAAGATGGTCGCGGCCAGCACCTTGGTGCGACCGAACCGGTCGGCGATCGGCCCCCAGATGAACGACAGGCCCCAGCCCACCAGGAACAGGGCAAACAGAATCGAGCCCGCGAGACCGACATTGGTAGACGTCGCGGCGAAACCCGAACGCGGCAGCAGCTCGGTCAGCGCGGGCGCGAGCACGAGCGCGTAGATGAACGAATCCATCCCGTCGAGCGTCCAGCCCGTCCACGCGCCCCAGAAACCCGCGATCTGCGAGCGGTTGAGCGGCGTGCGACGCCTGGTGAGGCTTGCCGGCTGCGTCGTTGACGTCATCTGGCCTCCGTTGACACGGGTGGAACGGCTATTGGGATCCGCGTAAGCGCGAGCCGGTTTGGCGCTAACGACCGACCGGCATCACATTGTATATAATATAGTGATGAGCGTAACAGGTCGGTCCCCGTCGGACAACGCACTGAGCGCGCTACCCACGGCGCTCTCGGTGGCCGAGCGAGGCAGCACGTCACGGTTGATTGCCAACGCGCTGCGCGCCGCCATCGTCGAAGGCACGCTGGGGCCGGGGGTACCGCTGCGCCAAGACGCCATCGCGCGGCACTTCTCCGTCAGCGCGATCCCGGTTCGCGAGGCTCTGCGCCAGCTGGAGAGCGAAGGCTGGGCCAAGGTGGAGCTGAACAAGGGGGCGACTGTCGCCCCGCTATCGGCCGACGAGGCCCGCGAAGTCTACGAAATGCGCGCCGCCCTCGAGAGCCTCGCCATCGGGCTGGCGATACCCGCTCACACGGCCGCCACCCTGCGCCACGCCGAAGCGCTCTGCAACGAGGCCGCGGCCGAAACCGAGCCGTCGCTTTACGTTGCGCGCAACGAGGCCTTTCACACCAGCCTCTACGAGCCGGCCGGGCGGCCACAACTTCTCGCGCTGATCGGCATGCTGCACGAGCGGGGCGAGCGCTACCTGCGGCTCAAGTTCGGGCTGCCGTCCTACAAGGGAGAGTCAGACCGCGAACACGCGGCGTTGCTCAAGGCCGTGCGCGGGGGCGACGTCGAGGGCGCGCAGTCGCTGGTCACCAAGCACCTGCTCGGCACCGGCAACCTGCTCCACCGTGTGCTTGGCGAAAGCCCACCCGAAATGTCGCGTCGGTAAATCAGCGCTTGAACGGACGGCGGCTGGCCGGGGCGGTGAAGCCCTCGGTGTCATCGAAGAATGCCCACTGCCCCGCGTCGTCGACCTCCATGCGCCAGCCCAGCTCGGTGCTGCCCGCGACCGCGTCGGTGAACCACGCGTGTGCGGCATCGGCGCTCTCGAAATCCTTCGTCGCCACAATCCCGCCATGTGGGTCGATGATCCGGAACTTGGCCATGCGATGTGATTATCCCTTCCAGGCAAAATTCAATCGCATTAAACGCCCGCTGGCTACCCGAAAACGCTCAAACCGTGCGGGCCAATCGCTGTGCGAGCAGCTCGGCGAACCGCGCCGGATCGTCGAGCGCCCCGCCTTCGGCGAGAAGCGCTGTGCCGTAGAGCAATTCGGCGGTCTCGGCGACCGACGGGTCGTCGGCGCGGTCCTTGTGCGCGTCCCGTAGCCCGGTTACGAGCGGATGATGCGGGTTGAGTTCAAGGATCCGCTTGCCCATCGGAACGTCCTGCCCGGTGGCGCGGTAGAGGCGTGCGAGTGTCGGTGTGATCCCGAAGGCGTCGGTAATCAGGCAGGCGGGCGACTCGGTCAGCCGCGTCGACAGCCGCACGTCCTTGACGTGCTCGCTCAGCGTCTCCTTTAGCCAGGTCAGCAGGGCGGCGAACTCTTTTTCCTGCTCCTCGCGCTCGGCCTCGCTCTTGCCCTCAGCGGAGTCGAGGTCCACCTCGCCCCTGGCCACCGACTGCAGCGGCTTGCCGTCGAACTCGTCAACCACCCCCACCCACACTTCGTCGACGGGATCTGTCAGTAGGAGCACTTCATAACCCTTGGCCTTGAAGGCCTCCAGGTGGGGTGACTTCAGCAGCTGCTGGGGGGTCTCGCCGGTGGCGTAGAAGATCTGCTGCTGACCTTCCTTCATCCGCTCCACGTACTCGGCCAGGGTGGTGGCCTCCTCCTCGCTGTGGGTGGAGGCGAACGAGGACACCTGCAGCAGCATGTCCTTGTTGTCGGCGTCGGACAGCAGGCCCTCTTTGATGGCCCGGCCGAACTGGGTCCACAGGGTGCGGTAGTCGTCCGGACGCTCGGACTGCAGCTCCTTGATGGTGGACAGGACCTTCTTGGTCAGCCGGCGACGGATCGCCTTGATCTGACGGTCCTGCTGCAGGATTTCGCGAGACACGTTGAGCGACAAGTCCTGTGCGTCGACGACGCCCTTGACGAAACGCAGGTATTTCGGCAGCAGCTCGTCGCAGTCGCCCATGATGAACACGCGCTTGACGTAGAGCTGGATCCCGACGTGGGAGTCGCGGTCGAACAGGTCGAACGGGGCGTGCGACGGGATGAACAGCAAGGCCTGGTACTCGAAGGTGCCCTCGGCCTTCATCGCGATGACCTCGAGGGGGTCCTCCCACGCGTGCGCGATGTGCTTGTAGAACTCGTTGTATTCCTCGGCGGAGACTTCCTCCTTGGGCCGGGCCCACAGCGCCTTCATCGAGTTGAGGGTCTCGGTCTCGATGGTGACCGTCTCGTCGCCGCCCTCTTCGTCCGCGGGGGTGCGTTTCTCGACCTCCATCCGGATGGGCCAGGCGATGAAGTCGGAGTACCTCTTGACCAGGTGCCTGATCTTCCACTCCGCGGTGTAGTCGTGCAGCTCGTCCTCGGTGTCTTCGGGCTTGAGGTGCAGGGTGACCGAGGTTCCCTGCGGCGCGCCGTCCACGGTTTCGATGGTGTAGGTGCCCTCGCCGCTGGATTCCCACCGGGTGGCGTCGCTCTCCCCTGCCTTGCGGGTCAGCAGCTCGACCTTGTCGGCGACCATGAAGCTCGAATAGAAGCCGATGCCGAATTGGCCGATCAATTCCTCGGAGGCCGCCGCATTTTTGGCCTCCCTGAGCTGCTGGCGCAGCTCGGCGGTGCCGGACTTGGCCAGCGTGCCGATCAGGTCGATTACCTCCTCGCGCGTCATCCCGATGCCGTTGTCGCGGATGGTGAGCGTTCGTGCGCTCTTGTCGACATCGATCTCGATGTGCAGGTCGGAGGTGTCGACGTCGAGGTCCTTGTTGCGAAACGCTTCGAGGCGCAGCTTGTCCAGCGCATCGGAGGCGTTCGAGATCAGCTCCCGCAGAAACGAGTCCTTGTTGGAGTAGACCGAGTGAACCATCAAATCCAGCAGTTGCCGGGCCTCGGCCTGAAATTCCAGCTGCTCGACACGCGCGTTCATGACATTCCCTGCACTTTCCTTCCGGATACGACGCTGCAAATTTACCGAGATGCGGATGGTCCGCGCCCACGGGCTGGCCCTACCCTGAACCCATGTCCGTTGCTCAACGCGAACGCGCCGCCCTCGTCGAGACCATGCGGGCTGTCGGCCCCGACGCGCCCACCTTGTGCGAAGGCTGGACAACGCGAGACCTGGCCGCCCACCTGGTGATCCGGGAGTACCGGCCCGACGCCGCGCCGGGCATCATGATCCCGTTCTTCGCGGCCCACACCGCGAAGGTGCAGGACGAGGTGGCCGCGAAGAACGACTGGGATGAGCTGGTGAACAAGGTCGCGTCCGGCCCGCCGGCCTATTCGCCGTTCATCCTGCTCGACCCGGTGGCCAACGTCGCCGAGATGTTCATCCACCACGAGGACGTGCGCCGCGCGCAGCCGGACTGGGAGCCCCGCGTGCTGGAGCAAGGGATGTGCCGGGCGCTGCAGCGCACGCTGTCGCTGATGGCCCGGGTCACGCTTGGCAAGGTCCCGGGCCGGGTGGCGTTGCGCACGCCCGGGGGGAAAACGTTGCTGACGGCCGGCTCCGGCCCGGCGGTCGTGGTCACCGGTCCGCCCGAGGAACTGCTGCTGTTCTCCGTCGGGCGGGAGGCACGGGTCGAGTACGACGGCGACGCGGCGGCGGTGCAAGCGGTTCGCGACGCGCCCAAGGGGTTGTAGCCGGGCCGCGGTGTGACCCGAATCGAAAACTTGATAGCGAATGCGCTATCAAGTTTGCAGACGACCGGCGGTGAAGGCCTCGCGCAGCTCTTTCTTGATCACCTTGCCGAACTGATTGCGCGGTAGCGCATCGACGATAACCAGGCGCTCTGGGTGCTTGTAGCGGCTCAACCCTTGCGAATGGCAGTGTTGCACTAGCGATTCCAGCGACACATTGTCACTTGACGCCGGTACCACCACGGCGCAGACGCGCTCGCCGGTGCGCGGGTCGGGCACCCCGATAACCGCGACATCGGCAACGGCGGGATGGCTCGCCAGCGCGTTTTCGACTTCCTGGGCCGAGACGTTCTCGGCATTGCGGATGATCGCATCCTTGATCCGGCCCGTGACGCGGACGTTGCCGTCCGCGTCGATCAGCCCGAGATCGCCTGTGCGCAACCATCCGTCGGCGTCGAACGCGTCAACGTCAAGCCTGGCATCCGCGTAGCCGAGGAAGCATTGGGGTCCCTTGAGCCGCAGCTCGCCCTCGTGCCCGACCGGCAGTTCGATTCCCCGGTCGTCGACGACCCGGACGCTGACCCCGGGTCCCGGCGCGCCGACGGTGTGGTCGAGCACCTCCGGCGCCGCCACCAGCGGCGGCGAGGTCGCCACCGGAAACTCGGTGAGTCCCCACGCGTTGGCGATGCCAGCCACACCGAAGGTCTCGCGGACCTGGTGTCCCAGTTCGGCGGTGATCGGCGCGCCGCCGGCCAGACAACCCCGCACGAAGGGATACAGCGGCTGGTCGCCGTGGTTTCGTTGGGCATCGAGGAATGCCAGGAAGAACGGGGTCGCCATGCCCAGGAACGTCGGGTTGTGCGCGGCGATGGACAGCGGCGTGGTGGCCGGGTCGAATACCTCGAACAGCGCCAACCGCATGCCGGTCAACAGGCCGGCGGCCAGCATCACGGCACCGCCGATGTGCGCGAACGGAAAGGCGACGGGATCCACGTCGCTGCTGGTGATTCCCATCTTTTCCACCAACCCTGCGGCGGGGGCCATCACCGACGCGTCGGTATGGCGAATCCCCTTGGGGGCCGCGGTGGTTCCCGACGAATAGTAGATCCAGCGCGCACCGGCGGTAGGCCCCGGCGGCGGCCCGAGGGCGTCGGCGCTCGCCCGCGGCAGCCGCAGCTCGCGGGCCGCCGGCGGTGTCGCCAGGTCAACGGTGATGACCTGGAAGCCGCGGTCCGGGGCGAGGGCCCGCGCCAGCCCGCCGTAGTCGAATCCGTGCCAAAACTCGGGCACCACAAAGAATTCCGATGACAGCTGCGCGGTGATGAAGCCAACCTCGTGCTCACGCAGTATCGGGATGATCGGGTTCTGGACCGCGCCGAGCCGCGCCAGCGCCGCCATGACGACCGCGGCCTCGAGCGTCGTCGGCAGCTGCCACGACACCACAGTTCCCGCGCCTATCCCCCGTTCGGCGAACGCGGCGGCCGTCGCGCATGCCTCATCGTGGAACTGACGGGCGGTGAGGCTGCGGCCGAACTCGTCGGCGAGCAGCGGCCGGTCGGAACCGCGCGCTGCGGCCGCGGCGATCAACGCCCAGTAGGTTTCCTCGCTCATCCCGTCGGCGGCTTGAACCCGGAGTGCGCGATGGCGACTGACACGGAGCTACCTATCGGGCCGCTGTGGTCGACGAGGGCGGCCGAACCGGTGGCCACCCCGTCGTTGCTGTAGTGCGTGAGGGAGGCCAGGCCGATGTGGGGCCCTTCCGGCAATCGGGTCAGCGTGAGGGTGTAGTCGACATTAATGAACTGCAATCCGTTTGTGCCCCAATTGGCGAGCGAGGCCGTGATGTCGGCGGACATTGCGGCGCGGGTGAAGGCGCTCAGCGGTTCGCCGTCGATCAGCGAGCGCGTGTCATGCAGCCAGGTGTATTTTGGTCCGAAGGTGTCGGCCCACTCGGGATCGGGGTTCTGAATCTCGGTGCCCCAGCCGTAGGTTCGCATGAAAAGCGAGGGTGCGGGGCCGTCGTCGATCGGTAGCGGCGGCATCTGCACGGCCGGGGACCACACGTCGCCCTCGGGCTGTGGGCCGCGCCGCAGAAACAATGCGCTCCCCCGCGCGACGGGGGCGCCGCGCTGAGTGAGGACGGTCTCGACGAGCCGCAATCGCCGGCGGTCGTGATGCACCCGGGTGTGGACCTCGATCGGTTCCAGCAGGGTCGGCGCGGGAAGGTCGACGGTCAGCCGCGCGGGTTGCAGTTGCGGATCGTCCACCACGCGTTCGGCGGCCCACCCCAAAAGCCCGCCCACGACGTGGCCGCTGAGTGACGGGCCCCAGCCGCCCCGCGCGATTCCATTTGGCACGAAACGGTTTTCGTCGCGCACAAAATACGGGACCTGCGCCTCGGCATCGGCGTCATCGGGCGCGATCTTCGTTTCGGTCAAAGCGCGACCCTTTCTCGTCAGGACGGCAACAGTTGATATTACAGTTTCTGTTTCCAGTCCCGACGTGTGGCGGCCGCCGCCGAGATGCTCACGCGATCGCGGCTCCCACCAGGTGCCCGATCACGTAAGTGACCGCCAACGCGAGCCCGCCGCCGATGACGTTGCGGGCCACCGCCCGGCCCTGCCGCGCACCGCCGAGTCCCGCGGACACCGCCCCCGTCAGCACCAGGGCCAGGAGCACCGCGACGACGGTGGCCGGAATTCTCCAGGCCGTCGGCGGCACCAGGATCACGATCAAAGGCAACAACGCGCCAACGGTGAATGACAGCGCCGAGGACAGCGCGGCTTGCCACGGATTGGTCAGCTCCTCGGGGTGGATGCCCAGTTCGACCTCGGCGTGGGCGACGAAGGGATTGTGGTCGGTGAGTTCCTCGGCCACGGTGCGCGCGGTTGCCGGTGACAGACCCTTGGCCTCGTAAAGCTCGGCGAGCTCGTCCAATTCGGCGGCCGGATCGTCCTGCAACTCCTGCATTTCCTTGGTCAACAGCGCCTGCTCGGTGTCCCGCTGGGTGCTGACCGAGACGTATTCACCCAACGCCATCGACACGGCCCCGGCGGCCAGCCCGGCGATTCCGGCCGTCAAGATCGGGCCGCGGTCCACCGTCGCCGCCGCGACACCGACCACGATGCCGGCGGTGGACACGATGCCATCGTTGGCGCCCAGCACTCCGGCGCGCAGCCAGTTCAGCTTGGACGACACCGAACCCACATGGGGTTCGGCGGGGTGGGAGGTAGTCGACACGACCGCAACCATATACGCCAAAACCGCGTCCGACCAGCAACTATAGCCTCGCCATACCTAGCACAGCCTTGCCTTAATGCCCAAAAGTTGCGCTTGGGTCAGTCACAGCGGATCCATAGATGGGCTATCTAGCCTGTGGTTGTCGGGGGGTTCTAGGTACTCACTTTTGGACAGGTGAAGGACTATGAGATTCAAGCAATTCATTGCGGGGGGAACGATCGTCGGCGCTCTGGGCGCCGCCGCCCTGGGCATGGGCGCCGGTTCGGCGTTCGCCGCACCGGGACAGCCGCCGGCTCCCGGCGGCAACCACGGCGGCCCGGCCCCGGGGGATCACCGCCCGGCCGGACCGAACGATCCGGGCGGACCCGGGGGCCCGGGCGGCCCCGCCGGACCGGGCGGTCCCGGGGGCCCGGGTGGGCCCGGTCATCCGGGCGGGCCCGCTGGGCCTGGCGGCCCCGGTGGGCCTGGCGGACCGCCGCCCGATCACCCGGGCGGACCGGGTGGCCCGGGCGGCCCCGGGTTCGATCATCCCGGCGGTCCCGGCGGCCCGGGTGGACCGGGTGGCCCATGGCGCGGCGATGCGCATCGCGGCTACTTCCACGGCGCGCCGTGGGGGGAGGGGCCCGCGCCCTGGGGCTGGGGTGAGCCACCGCGGCCGGCGTGGGACAGGCCCCTTCCGCCGCCGGGCGGCCCGTGGGGGTATGGCCCCATCAACTACTACGGCTACAACGAGACGCCCGTTTGGGACCCCGGCTTCAACCAGTGGGGCTTCTGGTTCTTCGGGGTCTGGATTCCGCTGTAACGGGTCGACCCGCACGTTGCCCGCCTCGCCGGTCGGTGGGGCGGGCATCGGCGGGATCGTTTGCGCTCAGACGACTTTGGGCTTGATCTCCTCGATGACCCACTGTGCGTAGTCGAGGTACTCGTCGACCCCGCGGACTGCGGGAACCGGCACCGCACTGAAGGTCACCCCCTGCTCGGCGAGCCAGTTCAGGCGATCGACGATCTCCTGCACGCCCCCGCCGGGACGGTCGTCTGAGTCTTTGACGACGCGGTGTCCCTCACCGACCCGCGTCGTGCCCAGCCCGTGCATGACCTCGAACGGGCGCCCGTCGTAGGCGGGTTGACTCTTGATGAACTCGACGCGCTCGGCGATCTTTTCCGGCGGGGTCAGGAACGGCCACCAACCGGAGGCGAATCGCGCGGCGCGCTTCAGCGCGGCATCGGCGTCGCCCCCGATCCATACCGGAAGATGCGGTTTCTGAACCGGTTTGGGCTCGAAGGCGATGTCCCGGAACGACACGTAACGGCCCTCGAAGCGGGGCGAGTCGCTGGTCCACAGCTCGAGGATGGCCTCGAGATACTCGTCGGCGATGCGGCCGCGTTCGCGAAAGGGCACCCCGAGGAAGTCGAATTCGCGCTCCAGCCAGCCGATTCCGAACGTCACCATCATGCGTCCGCCGCTCATCCAGTCGGCCGTCGCGAGCGCCTTGGCGAGCACGATCGGGTGCTGCAGCGGCAGTATCGTGACACACGAATTCAGCCGGATCTTGTCGGTGGCTCCCGCGAGGTAGGCCTGCGCGACGGTCGAGGAAAGGTAATGCGGGCCCGACAGTTCGACGTGCTCGGTGGGTATGACGAAATGCTCGGGGATCGCGATCATGTCGTAGCCCATCGCTTCGGCGCGCTTGGCGATTCGGGTCTGGTCGGCACCGGTGACGCCGGCCTCCCAGGGCTGGGCGATCGCCTTGAGGCGCAGCATGTGCGGTAGCGGGAAAGCGAACTTCATTTGGGCTCCTGGAGTGCTCGACAACCCGTACCTTGCATTCTGACCGGTGCCGCGGCATCGGTCGATGATATAGCAGAGCTGCTATAATGACTGTATGACCTCGTACGGCGGCGATTTGATGCGCGAGGCCCGGCAACGCGCGGGCCTTACGCAGGCCGAGTTGGCGACGCGCGCCGACACGACCCAATCGGCAATTGCGCGTTGGGAGTCCGGGCGCACCGCCGTCAGTCTCGACGACGTACGCCGGGTGGTGCGGTTGTGCGGCTACGATCTCGAGCTCATGCTCGTGCCGCTTGATGATAGTGACATGGCTCAGGCGTCCCGGCTTGCCGGTCTCAGTGGCCAACAGCGGATGGATCGCCACGCCCGATTGGCAGGGCAACTCGCGGCGCTGCGGAGTGCTGGGCGGGATTGAGGTGGACCTCGACCTGCCTCGCATCCTCGAGGTTCTGGACCGGAACAAGGTTGCCTACATCCTCATCGGCGGCCTCGCCGCGGTCTACCATGGCTCCCCCTTCCCGACGGAAGACGCCGACATCACACCAGAAGTTGGACGGCGAAACCTAGACAACCTCGCCGCTGCCCTACGTGAATTGAACGCACGAGTCCGCACCGAGTCAGAACCGCGCGGCCTACCTTTCAGCTGCGACGGTGAAACTCTGGCCGGCGCGGAAACCTGGAACCTAACGACGGACGCCGGCGATCTCGACGTGACCTTCCAGCCGTCTGGCACAAGCGGATATCGTGATCTGCGCCGCGATGCGGACCAGGTCCAGCTCTACGGAGTGAGTGTGCGCATCGCATCACTACGTGACGTCATCCGATCGAAACAAGCAGCGAACCGACCTAAGGACCAGCGAGCGCTGCCAGCCCTTCGCGAAATCCTCGCGCAGCGGCGCGGCTAGCTCTTGGCGCCGACGGTGATCAGGTCCGAAACGATCCGCGTCCAGACCGGTCGCTGGATGCGGTGCTGATCGCTGATCGTGAACCCGGCGTCCTCGAACAGGCTCCGCATCTCGGCCGGCGACGCATTGTGCTGTGGTTTCCACCGATTGGTCGCGGACGACTGCAGCATCGGTTGCCGCGTGCTCAAGGCCGAGACGGCGACCAACCCGCCGGAGGCCAGCACGCGATGGAACTCCCGCAGCGCCGCAGGTTGGTCGAAGAAGTGAAACGCCGACGTGGTCACGACGGCGTCGAGGGCGCCGTCGGCGAAGGGCAGCTGCTCGGCCGGGCCGCGCCGCCACTGCACCCGGTCGGACCGGGCCCGCGCCTGGGCGAGCATGCCGTCGGACATGTCGACGCCATAGATCTCGTCGGGATGTAGCTCACGCTCGATCCGGTCGCTGAGAATTCCTGTGCCGCATGCGATATCGGCGATCTTGCGACAGTTGTGGGCGCGCAGCTGCGCGATCACCTCGTCGTGCGGCGGGCGGTACACCCACCGCTGTAGAAAAGGTAGGTCGTAGGCCGGGGCGAGGAAGCTCCACATCCGGGTGACCGCGTCGTTGAGCCCGCGGCGCTGAGCTGACGTCATCGGCTCAGTATGACGATGCAATACGGGGCAGTGTGCGCTGACGGCTTTGAGTGGGTACCAATGGCGGAGTTTCGGCGATTTTTCCGCCCAGGATGCACACGGAGAGCCCAGGACTCACACGCAAACGGCGGCAGCAACTAGTGCCGGCCGGGACCGCCCGGCCCGGCGGGGCTGCCCGGTAAACCGGGCCCGCCGGGGCCACCCGGTCCGCCCGGGCCGCCGGGGCCGCCCGGTCCTCCGGGTCCATTCGCGGCCGGAAGCCAGAACACGCATTGATTCTCCTCGGCGCTCCACACCCAGCCCGGCGCGCACGGCGGCGGATCGTCGGCCCTGCCGATCGCCGGCGCGGCGATGGCGATCGCCGGCAATCCCGCCAGCGCGAGCGCGAACGCCCCGATCGCGCAACGCGTTCGAAGATGCCTTGCCTCGGTCATGTCGGTCCTCCTCCTGCCCGGTGCCTCGATGCCCGCTAACCACTGATTAAATCGCTGCGCGCGCTCATCTACCGGCGTTTTGCCAATTTCACGGAGCTGCCGTGGTGAACGTCCTGCGGTAGGCGTCGGGAGTGGTGGCAAGCGTGTCGCGGAAGTGCCGTCGCAGCGTGACGGCGCTGCCGAAGCCGCAGTCGGTGGCGATGCGTTCGATTGGTAAGTCGGTGGTCTCGAGGAGCTGTTGCGCGCGTCGTACGCGTTGGCCATTCAGCCAGTCGAGGGGCTTGCTTCCGGTGCGCGTAACGAGTTGTCGGTGAAGGGTTCTGACACTGACGCCGGAGCGCCGGGCGAGGCCTTCGACGGTCAGGGGTTCGTCGAGATGCGTCAGCACCCAATCCATCGTGTCGCCGACGACGTCATTGCTCACGTTCCCCGGAATCGGGTTCGCGTACTGGCGTTGGTGCCCCTCGCGGTGCGGCGGCGCTACCAGCCGTCGCGCAACCTGATTGGCAACCGCCGCGCCGTAATCTTGTCGCACCATGTGCAGGCACAGGTCGGTGCCGGCCGATTTTCCCGCCGAGGTGAGGACTTCGCCCTCGTCGACGTACAGGGCCGCCGAATCCACCCGGATTTGCGGGTAACGCTCGGCAAGCGTGCCGGCGTGCATCCAGTGCGTCGCCGCGCGCCGGCCATCGAGGAGACCCGCCGCCGCGAGCACGAAGGCGCCGGTGCAGATGGACGCGATCCGGGCACCCCGCCGCGACGCCC
The DNA here is from genome assembly GCF_059812165.1 of Mycobacterium sp. NGS69. Lineage (NCBI taxonomy): Bacteria > Bacillati > Actinomycetota > Actinomycetes > Mycobacteriales > Mycobacteriaceae > Mycobacterium > Mycobacterium sp. NGS69. Next base: position 349,386 of record NZ_JCALCD010000006.1, on the reverse strand, counting down.
GCCGGATCGCGTCCACCAGGTCGCGCGGCGGTTCCAGGGCGTCGTCGTGGCAGGCCGGGACGATGACCGTGTCGGCGGTGACGAGGTCCGCGTAGGTGTAGGGCGTTGCCGCGGTGAACCAGCGGTCCACGCGTGCGCCCTCGAACGGGCTGCACACCCTCAGCTCGTACCAGTCCTCCGCCAGGTCCGACCGGTTGGTGCCGAAGATCGCGCACGGCGCCGCGAGCTCGAAGATCGGCACCTGGTTACTCAGCGCGATCGCCAAAACGTGGGCCATGACCGAAATTGTACGGTTTATGTCATATCGGCCACTGGTGCGTCGCCGCCGCCGGTCGGATGCTGTTTGCATGACTCGGAGAACCCTGTCGAAAGACTGGTTGAGGCCCGCCGTCGCGGTCGCGGCGATCGGTTGGGGCGCAAACCAATTCGCACCGCTGATCGTGCTGTATCAACAGCGCAGCGTCTCCGTTGCGGCGACGGAGGTGATGTTCGGGCTTTACGCGGTGGGTCTGGTCCCGGCGCTCATGGTGGGCGGTCGCTGGTCGGATCGCGCCGGGCGGCGCGTCGTGGTGCTGGCGGCGTTGGTGGTGTCCCTGGTCGCCTCGGCCGTCCTGATGGCCGGTTCGGCGTGGCACGGGCTCCTGTTTCCGGGGCGGCTGCTCGCCGGGATCAGCAGCGGCATGGCGTTTGGCACCGGCGCCGCGTGGATCCGGGAGTTGTCGTCGATGGAGGCTCACCACCAGGCGGGGGCGCGGCGCGCGACGATCGCGATGACGATCGGCTTCGGCGGCGGCCCGTTGGTCGCGGGGCTTGTCGCGCAGCATGTTTCGCGACCGGAGCTGTGGCCCTACCTGCCACAGATCGCGCTCTCGATTCTCGCTCTTCTCGCGGTGAGCCGGGCTCGCGGCGACGGCCCGGGCACCTTAGCGCCGACGGCGAGCACCGAACGCCGTGGCGAGCGGGGCGAATCGCTGTGGAAACACTTGCTCGTGGTGTCGGCGCCGTTCGCGCCCTGGGTATTCGGGACCGCCGCGATCGCGCTGGCCTACCTGCCGGCGCTGGTCGCAAACCGGGCCGGTTCGCAACCGCTGACCTTCGCCGCTGTCGCGACGGCCATCCCGGCGCTGGCCGGGGTGATCGTTCAGCCGCTGGCCGTTCGTCTGCGACCCAACGCCCGAACCGGCCTGCTCGCGCCGGCCATGTTGATCGCCGTCGGCGCGCTGATCGTCGCCCTGTGGGCGGCGTTCGTGGCGACCGTGTGGGCAGTCCTGATCGCCGCCGCGGTGCTGGGCGCCGCGTACGGCGTCACCCAGTTCGCGGGCCTGGCCGACATCCAACGCGTCGCCGAGCCGGCCCGGCTCGGGGTCGCGACGTCCGCTTATCAGGCGTTGAGCTACCTGGGATTTGCGGTGCCGTACCTGCTCACCCTGGGCCACGCGCGGCTCGGCTGGTCCCCGGTGACGGGGTTGTGCGTGGTGTTGGCGGCCGCGCTGGCATCGCTGCTGTGGCTTCGCGTCCGAGGGCGCCGGGTCCGCGCCGGCGTCGACGACCGAGCGCTCGCGTCCGCGGCTACTTGAGGACTTTGAGCAACTCCTGTGCAAGCGGGCCGGCCGAGGCGGGGTTCTGCCCGGTGTACAGGTTTCGGTCGACGACCGTGAACGGCTTCCAGATCTCGCCGCGGACGAAGTCGACGCCCATCTTGATCAATTCGTCCTCGGCCGTCCACGGCGCCTTCTCGCGCAGGCCGACGGCGTCCTCCTCGTCGTTTGTGTAGGCGGTGACCCGGTAGCCGGCGAACGGTGAGACGCCCTTGCGCCGGGTGGCCAGCATCGCCACCGGCGCATGGCACACGATGGCCAGGGGCTTACCCGACGCGAGCGCGGCGATGAGCAGCCGCCCCGAATCGGCGTCCCGCCACAGGTCCTCCATCGGCCCGTGACCGCCGGGGTAATAGACCGCGTCATAGTCGTCCAAGCGGGCGTCGGCCAGTTCGATCGGCCTGCGCAACTCTTCGGCCGAACGCAGGGTGTCCTCGAGCTGGCGCGCGATCTCTTCGCTGCCGGCCATCGAGGGACGCAGGCTCATCACGTCCACGTATGGCACCACGCCACGTGGAGTCGCCACGACGACCTCGTGGCCGGCCCCGCTGAGCGCGCTGTACGGGGCGGCGAACTCCTCGGCCCAATAACCCGTCGGGTGCCTGGTCCCGTCGCTGAGCGTCCAGAAACTTGTTGCCGTCATGACGAACAGAACTTTGGCCACCAACCGATCCCTCCGTTTGATTCGGCGAGCACACCGACCGCCGAAGTCTATGTGGTCCCGCGGACAACGGCAATCGCCGGCACCGCCGATTACGAATCCTTTGCCCGGCAACGCAATCGGCGCCGGCGACGGGTCCCGGCTGGCCGGCCTGCCGACGCGGTGGGTTGATCCGCCGCGAATCTGGGTATGACCTGATCATCCCATCGATTGGGAGGACGGCTTTTACAGAGACGAAGTGAGCGCGGATGGTCGGCTGGCTCGACAGGCTGCAGCGGCGGAACCGCCCCGTCGGCGTGGCCATCGCGGTGATCTACAAGTACGTGGACGACCAGGGCGGCTACCTGTCCGCCCTGATCACCTACTACGGGTTCGTGTCGCTGTTCCCGCTGCTGCTCCTGATGACCACGGGACTCGGGGTGATCCTGGCCGGACGGCCCGATCTGCAAGAGCAGGTGTTGCACAGCACGTTGAGCCAATTCCCGGTGATCGGCAGCCAATTGCATCAACCCCAGGGGCTGAGCGGCGGCACCGTCGCCGTGCTCGTCGGCGTCGTGGGCGCGCTCTATGGCGGACTTGGCGTCGGTCAGGCGTTGCAAAACGCGATGGACTCGGTGTGGGCGGTGCCAAGGAACAAGCGCCCCAACCCGATTCGTTCACGCCTGCGAAGCCTGCTCCTGCTGGTGGTCCTCGGCTCGGCCGCCCTCACGTCCACCGCCCTGTCCGCGATCGGCCAGGCAACCGGATCGCTGGGAATCCTCGGCGAGATAGGCGCTACCCTGGCCGCCGTCGCGATCAACGGGCTGATCTGCCTGGTGGCGTTCCGCGTGACCACCGCCCGCCAACTCACCTACCGCCAGGTATGGCCCGGAGCGCTTGCGGCGGCGGTCATTTGGCAGATCTTGCAGCGGTTCGGCGCCGGTTATGTCGCGCACACGGTGAAGTCGTCCAGCGCCACCAACAGCGTCTTCGCGCTGGTGCTCGGGCTGCTGGCCTTCCTCTATCTGGTGTCGTCGACGCTGGTGCTGTGCGCCGAGATCAACGTGGTTCTCGTCGAGCGCCTCTACCCGCGCGCACTGCTCACCCCCTTCGTCGACGACGCGGATCTCACCGAGGCCGATCGCAGGACCTACTCCAAGAAGGCAAAAGCGGAGCGCGTCAAGCCCTTTCAGCGCGTCAGCGTCAGGTTCCGCGACCTCACCCGCAAGGGCGCCCGTCCGCGGACGCCGACCATCGGCAGCCGGCCCGCCGGCTGATCGGCGCTACGCTTCGAGTTCGCCAGCCAGCCGAGCGATCGGGACGGCGCTGCGCGCGTCAACGGCGAGCCCAACAACCTGAATCGATCGAGTTAAAGGGTTAAAAGCCCTGGTGGAAACCCCCAAGCCAGCCGCGCGACCGTGATAAGCTCTGCGATTGTGACGGCTTAACGAGCCTTTGCTCGAACCTCACAGATGATTTGCCACGGAGGACGGAGATGTCATACCTCATCGCGGCGCCCGAGGCGATTGCCGCGGCGGCGGCGAACCTGGCGCAGGTCGGTTCCGCGCTCAGCTCGGCCAACGCGGCAGCGGCGGCCACGACGACGCGAATGCTGGCGGCGGGCGCCGATGAGGTGTCGGCGGTGATCGCGGACCTGTTCGGAGCGCACGGCCAGGCCTATCAGGCCCTGAGCGCGCAGGCCGCAGCATTCCACAGCCAATTTGTGCAAGCCGTCAATTCGGGCGCGGGAGCGTATGCCGCCGCCGAGGCCGCCAACGCCTCCCCGCTGGAAACCCTTGAGCAAGACCTGCTGGCCGTGATCAACGCGCCCACGCAGACGCTGCTGGGGCGCCCGCTGATCGGCGACGGCGCGAACGCACCCGCGGGTAGCGGTTTGAACGGCGGCGATGCGGGGATCTTGATCGGCAACGGCGGCAACGGCGGGTCCGGTGCAGGCGTCGCCGGATCTGGCGGAAACGGCGGAGCCGCAGGCCTGCTGTGGGGCCGTGGCGGCGACGGCGGGGCCGGCGCGAGTAATAACGTGGCCGGCTTCTTCGGCGGCAACGGCGGCACCGGCGGCACCGGCGGGATCTTCGGCGGCGGCGGCAACGGCGGCGCGGGCGGCAACAACACCACCGCAACCGGCGGCGGCGGCGCCGGCGGCAACGGCGGCAGCGCCTTCGGGCTGTTCACCAACGGCGGCGACGGCGGCGCCGGCGGCACCAGCGGCGTGTCCAACGGCAACGGCGGCAACGGCGGCAGCGCCCTCGCGTTGTTCGGCAATGGCGGCAACGGCGGCCCCAGCGGCACCTCGGGTGTTTTCAACACAGACCCCACCGGGGCCGGCGGCAACGGCGGTAACGCCGGCCTGTTCGGTAATGCCGGCAGTGCCGGACTGGGCGTGAACGCCGGCGGCGTGCCCGGCGCCGCCTATCTGGTCGGCAACGGCGGCAACGGCGGGACTTCGCAGGGTGGCGGGACCGCCGGATTCTTCTACGGCAACGGCGGCAACGGTGGGCCCGGCATGGACTTTGCGATCTTTGGCGGCGGGCACGTCGTCGGCGCTGCTGGCCCCGGCGGGGGTGTCGGCCTGATCGGCAACGGTGGGGCCGGCGGCAGTTCGACGATCCTCGCCGGTGCCGACGGAGGTAACGGTGGGTTCCTTTGGGGCAATGGCGGTGCCGGCGGTAACGGCGGCGACCCGCTGGTGCCGTTCGAACCCGGCGCTGACGGAGGTAACGGCGGCGCGGCGCTTGGGCTGTTCGGCAACGGCGGTGCCGGCGGGCACGGCGGGAGCGCGATCGCGGGTGGCAACCAAGCCGGCGGCCAAGGCGGTAGCGGTGGCCGCAGTGGCCTGCTGTTCGGAGACGGCGGTCGCGGCGGCGATGCGGGCAGCCCCAGCGGCACGGGTGTGGGCATCGGCGGCACCGGTGGCAGCTCGGTGCTGATCGGCAATGGCGGTGACGGCGGCAACGGCATCCCCGCCGGGGCGGGTCACGGCGGGCCCGGCGGCCAGCGCGGGCTGCTGTACGGCACTACGGGGACGACCGGGTCGTAGCCCGCGCCGTCAGGCGTCGATCACCACGCGGCCATTCTTCGCCCGGGACACGCAGACCAACATTTCGTCGTCACCTTCCGCACCGCTTCCCCGGCGATCGATCTGTCCCCCAAGCACCTTGACCCTGCATGTCCCGCAGAACCCCTGCTGGCACGAATACGGGGTCGCCGGTTCGCGATCGAGCATGACGGCCAGCGCCGACCGGTTCGCCGGCACGCTGATGACCCGTTTCGATCGCGCCAGTTCGAGCTCGAACGGGACACCGTCGACGACGGGCGGCGGGCTGAACCGCTCGTAGTGCAGTGGCGCATCGACGTGAGCGTCGCGGGCCACACGAACCGCTTCGAGCACAACGGTCGGCGCGCAGACATACACTGCGGTCTTCGGGCCCGCGCCGGCCAGCAGCTCATCGGTGGTCGGGAACCGGCCCCGCTCGTCGTCGGCCCACACGGTGACCCGGTCGGCGTCCACCGCCAGCACCTCGTCCAGCAGAGGCATGTGGTGGCGTCCCCTGCCGGCATAGATTGCGCGCCAATTGATTCCGTGCTGCTGGGCAAGCCGGATCATGGGCAGGATGGGCGTCACCCCGATGCCGCCGATGACAAACAGGATGTCCCGTTCGTCGGTGACGAGATAGAACGCGTTACGCGGGCCTTCGAACTCCAACGTGTCGCCCACGTCGAAGGTGTCGTGCATCTCGACGGAACCGCCGCCACCGTCGGCGATCCGGCGCACGGCGATGCGGTAGTCGGTGCGCCGCCCGGGCGGGCCGCACAGCGAATACTGCCGGCGGCGCCCCGAGGGCAGCCGAACATCGATGTGCGCCCCCGGCGTCCAGGACGGCAGCAATCCGCCGTCGGGGTCGGCCAACGTCAACGCGACCACGTCGGGCGTGAGCGGCTCGCGCCTGACGACCGACGCGGTGATGGTCCGATGCACCTGCGATATCCGGGAGGGCGTCCATCGCGACGCCGACGCGAAGCCGCCGAAGAGCGTGCCCACACTCCACAGCGCCGTGTAGCTCCGGTCGCGCCGGCGGCGCCCGTAGAGGTCGGCGGGTCTGCTGCCCCAAATGCTCTGCGACACGGTCATCCTCATGCCCCGCGGGTTTCTCGTCGGTTAGCGATCTGGTCGACCCACTCACCGGTGAGCCGGGCGATGACGTCGGGATGCGACGCCACCACCCAATGGCCGCCCTCGATCGGGACGATCCTGCTGTCGGGCGGTATGCAACCGGTGTACTGCTGCAGGGCGGGCGTCACGAAGTGGTCCTGACGCGCCACGAGCACCTGCACCGGGACGGTCGTCCGCGGCAGCCGCGCCCCGGGCGCCAGGATCGGGCCGGGCATGTTGGCGCGGTAGAGGTTGAGCCCGTTGACGTAGTCGTCCATCGACCGGAGCGGCGCGGCACGACGCGGGCCGTCAACGCTCGAGCGACCGATGCGTTCAACCGTCTCAAAGACTTTCGCGGTGGCGCCGCACCGGATCGCTAGCTCCGGCACGACCGGGCACAGGAAGAACCAGATGTATCCGGACGCCAGGAACTGCCTCAGCACGTCGGCCATCGCGCGCGCTGTGCGCGGTGACCGCAGGAACCGGCCCGCGTAGTTCAGGTGCGGGCCCGAAATCGAGGTGTAGGAGGCGACCTTGGCCATCACCGACTCGTCGGTGACGGCCGCCCATCCCTGGATCGAGCCCCAGTCGTGGCCCAGCAGGTGCACCTCGCCCACCCCGAGGCTGTCGATCACCGCGCCGACATCGGCGGCCAGCTGGGTGAGGCGATATCCGGATCGGTCTGCCGGCGTTGATGATTCGCCGGCCCCGCGCACGTCGTAGGCCACCACGTTATAGCGTCGGCCCAGCTTCTCGGCGACCCCGTCCCACACGTGGTGGTTGTCGGGGTAGCCGTGCACAACGAGGACGGTCGGGCGCCGCGCGTCGATGTCGGTGTAGGCGTGGACGGCCAGGGATACGCCGTCGGAGGCGGTTACGTTGGTGGACTGAGTCATTCGTCGGCTCTCAATGCGACGCCCGCGCGGCGGGTGACCTGGCCAGGTAGTCGACCGCGCGTCCCACGCCACCCAATTGGGAGGGATGAAAGCTCGGCCGGTAGTACGCACCGATGACGCCCAGGAACTCGAATGGCCCGGGTACCAACCCCCGTCGCGCCGCGCGGAAGTAATCCCGCCAGCGCGGCTTGCTGCCCGGCGGCAGGTTCGGGTCGACCGAGTACATGAACCGCACGCCGCGGATGAACAGCCACAACAACGCGGGCGTCACCAACAGCTGGGTGCGCACCTGGCGCCAGTACCCCGCCCGCAGGTGCTTCATCGTGTCGAACGCGACCGCCTTGTGTTCGACCTCTTCGGCGCCGTGCCAGCGCAGCAAGTCCAGCATCACCGGGTCGGTGCCCAGCGCGTCGTGCTGCGGGGTGTCGAGAATCCATTCACCGAGGATCGCGGTGTAGTGCTCCAGCGCCGCCACCATCGAAACCCGCTCGAGCAACCAGCTTTCCCGTCGTCGCCGGCTCCACCGGGGCCGGTCACCGATGAGCCGCTGAAACAGCCACGCCATCTGGTCGGTGAACGGCGTCACGTCGACGCCCGTGGCGGCAAAGTGCCCGAGCACCCCCGAATGCGCCTGGGAATGCATGGCCTCCTGGCTGATGAACCCCTGCACGTCCAGCCGCAGCTGATCGTCCTTGATCAGCGGCAGGGTGTTCTTGAATGCGTCGACGATGAACTCCTCGCCCGCCGGCAGCAACAGGTGCAGCACGTTGCAGAAGTGGGTGGTGAAGGGCTCGTTGGGCACGTAGTAGAACGGTAGCTTGCCCCAGTCGAATTCGACGTCACGCGCCTGCAGGACGATCCGCTCGTGATCGAGGGACGCGTCGTGCGGGCCCGTCGCCTGGTCGTCGACCGTGAACATGGTGGACCCCCCAACGTCACTAGGCACTGCGTTGCGCCTCCCCCTCAGCCTCGGTGATCAAGCCTTCCTGACGCAAGAACCGCACGAGATTCTCGACCGTCTTGGCCAGGGCCGGCTCCCGCAAATGGACTTTGGCCAGCGTGCGGGCGTGCCGGTATTGGGTGTTGTCGTAACGCTTTTCCCGCATCGCCGCGATCTTGTCCGCCGAGCGGGTGAGGAAATCGACCAGCGGATAGAGCTGATCGCGCGGGGTGCACCGCCGGTTCAGCTGCTCGGTGAAGGACGGGATGTCGTGATAGTCGAAGCGGTAGCCGAAGCGTTCCGAGAGGATTCGCGTGATGTCGGTCAGGTTGTAGTAATCGTCGGCGGTCATGTTGAAAACAACGCCCGCCTCGGCCGGAAGGTCCATCATCGCGACGATGTGATCGGCGATCAGGTCCGCCGGCAGCATGCTGAGCTGGTTGAGCGCGTTCACGGCCACGCCGTGCTCGATCATGAACGCGGTCAAGCGCACCAGGATGTCGTCCTCGCTTCCGAAGCCCGCCCTGGTGGGCGAGATCAGCGAGGGCCGGAAGATGCGCACATCGAGCCCTTGTCGCTGCGCTGCCAGGACCAACTGCTCGGCGACCCACTTGGTCTGCGAGTAGCCGAAGTCCAGGCCGCTCATCTTCGTGTTGGCATCCCACTCCCCGACCACGGGCTCGGTGCTCCAGCCGTAGATGAACGTGCTGGACACCAGGTGGAACGTCTTGCGGTGAGCGGTCATCGCCAGGCGCAAAAGCTCATGCGTGCCAATCACATTGGCGGCGCGCAGGGCGTCATACGTCCTGACGTAGTTGACCAGGGCGCCGTTGTGGAGGATGGCGTCGACGCTCTCGGCCAGCCGCTGGAACGCCGCCGCACCGATGCCGAGGTGGGGCTCGGCGAGGTCACCGCAGACCACGCGCACCCGCGACCGGACCTCGGCTTCGAGAGCCGGGGACCATAGCTGAGCCCGGTGGAGCGAGGCGACGATTCGGTCCAGGCCGTGGGCCGCATCCGTCGCGCGCACCAGCGCGTGGATCGTGTAGGACGTCTGGCCCAGCAGGCTGTTCACCAGGAACGGCCCCAGGAATCCGGTCGCGCCGGTCAGCAGGATGTCGCTGGCCGGGCCCGATTGCGCCAACGGTAGCGCGGGCAGGGGCAGCCGCGCATCGGCGCGCATCTGCTCGATCTCCTGCGCCTCGTACACGGCCGAGATCTGATCCAGCGCCCGCCGCAGCGCCTCCACGGGCTGCCCGGACCGATCGCCGAATTGCCGCATGAGCCGGAAGAACTCGGCGACGGTCAGGCGCTGAAGCAGGCGCGTGTTGACCTCCTCGGCCAACTCACCCGCCCCGTGCTCTTCCAGGAGCGCCTGCAGGTCCGCGCGAAGCTCCGCCAGGGCCAGCGAGTCGATCCCCAGATCCGCGAAGGAGCAATCTTCGTACCCGGTGAGGTCGTAGCTCTCGACGAGGTTGCGGAAGCGTGCGAGCGGGCCCGCGCTGGCGCCCGGCCCGTTGTGGGTGTGGTGGGCCGCTTGGTTAACCCAAGTCGCCAGCGCGGGCAGCTTGTCGTCCAGCCACAGCTGGCGGGTCTGCGACCGCCTGATCTTCCCCGAGGTGGTCTTGGGGATGCTGCGCGGCGGCGCGAACACGATGGTGTGCGGATCGATGTGGCCGTGACGGCGGATCGCGCGCGCCAGGGCCTTGCCGTCCGGGAGGTCGTTACCGTCGCGCACCTCGGCGACGACGACCAACGCCTCTTCCTCGTCGCGTTCGACGGCGAACGCGGCGACGCAGCCGTGCCGGACCTGCGGGGCCGACCGTTCCACGACGGCTTCGATGTCCGACGGGTAGCAGTTGACACCGCGGACGATGATCAGGTCCTTGGTCCGGCCGCAGACGAAAAGCTCTCCCTCGTAAAGGAAACCGAGATCGCCCGTCCGCAGGTAGGTGTGCTCGTCTTCGCCGTGGATACGGGCTTCGAACATCTCCGCGGTGACGTCCGGTCGGTGCCAGTAGCCGCCGCCCTTGGACGGTCCGTCCAGCCAGACCTCGCCGACCTTGCCCTGGCCCAGCGCCCGCCGGGATTCGGGGTCGACGATGCGGACGACAGTCCCGGCGGCGGGCCTGCCGCTGCTCACCAGAGAGGTCTGGTTGTTGTTCTCGGGCAGCGCCTTCTCGACCCGCACCACGTTTTGTTGCAGGGCCCGCTTGTTCACGGCCAGCGTCTGGCGACCCCGCACGGACACGATCAGGGTGTTCTCGGCCAGCCCGTAGTTGCCGGTGAGGGCGTCGGGACGCAAGCCATAGGGGGCGAACCGCTCCCGGAAGCGGGTAAACGTCTTGGCGCGCAACGGCTCTGCCCCGATGAGCAATGACTCGAGGCTGCCCAAATCGATGCCCTCCAGCTCCGACGCGGGAAGCTTGTCCTCACGCAGGCAGTACTCGAGTGCGAAGTTCGGCGCAGGCGTGCGGGTGGCGCGCACCTCGCTGATGAGCCGCAGCCAGGACGAGGGCCGCTTGAGGAAGTCCTCCGGTGACATCGCGTGCGTGCTGCCGCCGATCACCACGATGAACAGATAGGCGGAGATCAAACCCATGTCGTGATGCTGCGGCAGCCAGCTGACCACGACCTCGCTGTCGGGGAAGGCCGACGCGTTGGCGATGACGTTGGCGTGCGTGACGACCACGCCCTTGGGGTCGCTGGTGGAACCGGACGTGTACTGCAAGAAGAGCACTCGGCCGGGCGTGTCGGCGACGGGGTCGCCGCCGAAATCGCGCGTCGCGTCGGTCGTGACCCACGGCAGCTCCGGAAGCCGTTCGGCGTCCGGCCAAGTCGTCGCGCCCTGGCGGTCGCCGAGCAGCTGGTGGAAGGTGCGCTCGAGTTCCTTGGTCGACAGCACCGCCTTCGCTTGGCAGTCGCGTGCGATGAAGCTGAGCTTGGCCAGCCCGGCGTCGAACGACATCGGCAACGGGGGGCTGACCGGGACGGCGATGATTCCCAAGCGTGCGCAGGCGTAGAACGCGGCCACCATCTCCAGACCTGGCGCGTAGACCAGCAGTGCTCGATCTCCCGGCTTCAGCCCGGCTTCCGTGGACAGGTAGGCGGCCAGCTCTTGCGTCCGCTCCGTGAAGCTCCGGTACGTGTAGCGCTCGAGCTCACGACCATCGGAGTCGACGAACCGGAAGAGGGTGTCATGCGGCTTCCGCGCTTCCCACATCCGCAGGTAATCGATCAGCGTCTCCATCAAGGAGTCACTCCCCTTCCAGGTGGTGGCCCGATTTAGGCGAAATCAAAAGAAGAACTGGTTACGTCGTAATTTATTCACGGTAGCGCCGTTAATCGACGCCACGCAAAGCGATTTCAACGCCGCACATTAATCTCACAGCTCCGCGTGATCCATCCCACAGGGAGCCCCAAGCGAGGCCGATTTCTACACGCAAGAATTTATTTATGCAAATACTCGTCTCAGTAGGTAAGGACAGCACGCGTCCGGCGTATACCCTGCTAGCACAAAAATACGTGGATACTGACCTACGGACTTCCGGGGTTCCGTAGTCGATGACTGGCCGGGATCGCTGGCGGCATTTTTCGATAAACAGGGCCGACGGGATTTTGCAAATATCGGCGCCCTCGCGGGTTTATTTTCCACTGGGCCGAAAGGCGGGCAATAGGCGGCGGTTATTCGAAGCGCGAACCCGATGGGTCCTCACGACACCGCACGGGCGGTGCGCCCGGCGGCGACGCGGGCAAGCCTCATAACCTACGGATATACTGAAACTGACTTACTGATCCATCTGTACTGGCTACGACGAGAGACACGTCTGATGAGCACTCCGGACCGCATGGCAGCGGCGCCGACCGATCGCTTCGCGGTCGGGCGAACGCGCAATCCCCGAACCCGACGAACCGTCGACCTCACGCCCGCCCAGCACCGGGCCCTCGACATCTGGCAGCGCGAAGCCGCCGACCGCCTTGGTGTCGCTCGCGTCACCGGGCAAGAGGTTCTCGCGACGCTCGTCGACCAACTGCTCAACGACCCCAAGCTCACGGCCCAGATCACGCGCACCATCCGGGCGCGGCGGTAGCGTCGCGCGCGCTGTCAGGAATCCGAACCCCGCGGATCGTTGCCGCGCGACATCGCATGGCGGAGTGGCCGCGCGTCGAGCGGTAGTTGGCGACCGACCTGTGCGATGCGGATTCGCGGCCCGGCGCGGGCGACGAGGCGGACGATGCCGTCGAAACGCTCGCCGTCGATGATCGGCGACAGCGGCTCGTCCTCGGCCTCGATGATCATCTCGTCGCCATTGACGTCGCGGACCAGATCACCGGGAAGCGTTCCGTTGCGGAGCGCCGCGGGCAGGTGCGCAATGATCCTCGAGGGCCTCAGGTGCCCGGCTTGAAAGTGCAGCGCGCCGGGTTTCGACGCTTTCGGGAAGAGCCGGAAACCGGCGCCGATGTGCAGGTCGATCGCGCCCGCGTGCAGCAATGTGTGTGTGCGCGTTGGGACCTCGACGCCGTCGATCACCACGCGCGCGTGCGTCGGCGCGAACAGTCGGGTCGCGTAGTTTGACCTGTTCGCGTGCCCGGGGACCACCTTGTTGCTCAAGTAGTCGCCGAACGAGCGGGCCATCACTCGAACGACGTCCGCCCGGCCATGCGTGTGGTTGTCGTAGTACTTGTCGTAGAACCGGTTTCCGACGCCCCCGGCGGCCAGCCCGAAGCAGAGCCGATAGAACTTCGCGCCGTCCGCCGTTTCGCCGTCGAGCGCCAGGGTGTCCAGAAACGTTTCGGGCGGAGGCTGATTCGTCTCGGCCGCCGTGACCAGCGCGCGCAGCACCGCTTCGGGCCTCCCCCGCACCCGCGCCTTGCGCGCGACGGCGTTGACGCTGCCGCCATTGCTGGGCACGAACGCCGGCCAGCGCTCCGGATCGTCGGCGCAGTGGCGGGTTTCGTTGATCAACCAGTTCAGCGATCCGTCGCCGCCGTCGCTGATCAGGTGGCTGACCCGCGGGTACAGCCGTTCGACGGCGTCGCGCAGCTCGGCGACCGAGGTGGTTTCGTGCACCTCGCCCCACGGGCCGACGATGCCGCGCATGTCGGCCGCGACGTCGTGCCGCGCGGCCCGATTCTTGCGCGCGAGCGGATTGACGATGACCCCTAGATACATGCGGGGACCCCCGACCCACGCCCTACCCGGCGCGCACTTGGGATTCCGCTGTCCATGTCCGCACGATACCCGCGAAGCCAAAGTGCGCCAGCCGACGCGATAACAGTCGCCGACGCACGACCGCCAAAACCGTTGCCGGAACGGCCCTTGCCGTCTCGCCGCTAGGGTGGCTGCCATGCCAGGTTGGACAGCAGCGGACCTGCCGTCGTTCGCGGGACGCACCGCCATCGTCACCGGCGCCAGCGGCGGGCTGGGCGAGGTGACCGCGCGCGAGTTGGCGCGGGTCGGCGCCCACGTCATCCTGGCGGTCCGCGACGCCGGAAAGGGTGACGCCGCGGCCGGGCGAATGGCCGGCGACGTCGAGGTGCGCCGCCTTGACCTGCAGGACCTTTCCTCGGTGCGACGCTTCGCCGACCACGTCGAAAAGGTCGACGTCCTCGTCAATAACGCCGGCATCATGGCCACCAAGCGCGCCGTCACCGTCGACGGGTTCGAGGGCCAGATCGGCACCAATCACCTCGGCCATTTCGCGCTGACCAACCTGCTGCTGCCCAAGCTGACCGATCGCGTGGTGACCGTGTCCTCCCTGCTGCACCACATCGGCTACATCAGCCGCAAAGACCTGAACTGGCGGTCCCGGCCGTATTCGGCGTGGCTGGCCTACGGCCAGTCGAAGCTGGCCAACCTCCTGTTCACCAGCGAGCTGCAGCGGCGCCTGGATGGGGTCGGTTCTCCGCTGCGCGCGCTGGCCGCTCACCCCGGCTGGTCGCATACGAACCTGCAGGGCAACTCGGGTCGCAGATTCGGCGACGCGGCGGTGCTGGCTGTCGACCGCGTCGTGTCCACCGACGCCGACTTCGGCGCCCGGCAAACGTTGTACGCGGCGTCGCAGGACCTCGCGGGCGACACGTTCGTCGGCCCACGGTTCGGCCTGTATGGCCGCAGCCAGCCGACCTGGCGAAACTGGCCGGCCAGGCGTGCATCCACGGCCGCCGCGCTGTGGGAGCTGTCCGAACAGCTCACCGCCACGAAATTCCCGCTGTGAAACCAAGCGCGCAGCCATCGACCGGCCGCCCCCCGGGTCGAGGTTAGATTGGTGAGTAGTCAGTCAGCCGCTTTCGGTGCGAATCCACGGAGGCGAGCCAGCTAACAGCGAGTGGGTTTGGGTGAGGAGGTCGTGCCATGTCGGATAGGGACCTGGCGGTGCTACTCGCCCTGTGCGCCGCGCTGGCATCCGCGGTTGGCAACGTGATCCGGCAGCGCTCCGCGCAGGAGGTCACCGACAAGCCGGTCGGACATCTGGCACTGTTCGGCATGTTGCTGCGCGACAAGCGTTGGTGGCTAGGCGGTTTGGGGGACATCTCGAGTTACCTCCTGCTGGCCTGGGCCCTCGACGAGGGATCGGTGCTGCTGGTGATGTCGCTTCAGGTGACGGCGCTGCTGTTCGCGCTGCCCATCTACGCGCGGGTGACCCGTCATCGGGTAACCCGTGTCGAATGGCTGTGGGCGATCTTGCTGGCCGCGGCGCTGGCGGTCATGATCGCGGTCGGCCAGCCGGCGGGCGGCCATGAGCGCGGCACGCTGGGAGCCTGGCTGGTGGTGGCCATCGTGATAGGCCCACCGCTGTTGCTGTTCCTGCTGGGCGCGCGGATCTGGTCGAACCGTCCCGCCGCGGCAATGCTTTTGGCGGCGGTGGCCGGTTCGTTGTTGGCGGTGTTCTCGGTGCTGATGAAGGGCGTTGTCGACGTCATCGAACACCACGCCGGCCAGCTATGGCACACGCCCGAGTTCTATGCGTGGCTGTTGACCGGCGTCGCCGGAATGATCATCCATCAGTCGGCCTATCGCGCCGGAGCGCTCACCGCGTCACTGCCGACGATCATCGTCGCCAAACCCGTCGTGGCAGGGGTGCTCGGAATCACGTTGCTGGCCGAGACTTTGAACGCCGACGGCACAGGTTGGTTTCTGCTGGCCGCGGCCGCGGTGGTGGTGATCGTTGCGACCATCGGTCTGGCCCGCGGTGAGGCCGCGACCATGTCCGCCGGTGCCGGGCGCGACGTGAAGATCACCGACCGGCCGAAGGCAGCCTCCCAAGCCTGAAGCTGTTCCCGCTCACCGCATTTCGAAGGTGAATTCGTGGCCGCAGATGTTGATGCGGTCGCCGTCGGCCAGCGTCGCACTGGTCCGGATCCGTCGATCGGCGACGTCGACCCCGTTGGCCGACTGCAGATCGGTGACGACGAAGCTGTTCCCGGTGTCGACGATCACGGCGTGGTAGCGGCTTACGGTGTCGTCGTCGATCACGATGTCGTTGTCGGCGAGACGGCCGATCCTGGTGGTCGCCCCCCGCAGCGGATAACGACCGCCGTCGGTGTCGCGCAGGTGCGCCACCGCGGACTCGCGTGAGACCTCGGTAGGCCTGCGGAGAGTCTCGACAACACGTTTCGCCGTTGCGCGCGCGACCTGTTGGACGTCGAGCGGCTCCTGGCGAAGGATCCGCTGATGCAGGCTGCGCAGGGTGGGCCCCGGGTCGATGCCCAACTCGTCGGCGAGCGTCGTCTTCAGCCGGCCGTACGCGTCGAGCGCGTCGTATTGCCGTTCGCTCAAGTAGTAGGCCGTTATCAACTGTGCCCACAACGGTTCTCGGTAAGGGTGTTCGGATACCAGCGCTTCGAGCTCAGCGATCACGGAATGAATCCGCCCGCAAGCGATCTCGGCTTCCGCACGCGCAGTCAGCGCCACCAGCTTGTCCTCCGCCAGCCCGGCGGCGAAGGCCTCCACGAATTCGAAGTCGCGCAAGTCCTCCAGCACCGGGCCGCGCCACTCGGCCAACGCGGCCGACAGGTGGCGGCTGGCCTGTTCGAACCGGCCGGCCGCGGCCGCCTCGATTCCGGCCTTTTGTTCGACAGCGAATCGCCCGACGTCGCACGCCTCGTCGGGCACGTTGAGCCGGTACCCCGGCTGGGCGCTGACCAGAACGGCCGCCGCATCCACGCCGGCGCTGCCGACCAGTCGGCGAAGCCGAGATACGTGCGCATGCAGGCTCGCCCGCGCCTCGGGCGGCGGGTTCTGCTGCCACGCCGCGTCGATCAGCGAGTCGATCGCAACGGTGCGATTTCGATTGATCAGCAGCGTGGCCAGCACCGCCCGCTGTTTGGCCGGGCCCAGCGCGATGTCGGTGCCGTCGGCGCTCATCTGCAAGGGTCCCAACACCCCGAAACCGAGAGCGTCGTGGGCCATCACACCTCCCTTCGCCGTCACCACAGGTACACGCGGGCGCTGCTGCCGCCGACGCACGTAATCCAGCTGTCGCCCGGGTGCTGCTGGCAGTGCATGAGAAAGTTCGAGCCGTTGCACAGCGCGCCGGGCACGGTCTTACAGTCGACGGCGCCCGGCGCCGAGATGGCCCGGGGCAGCGGGCTGGCGTTGCCGTATTCGGCCCAGTACGACGTCAGCACGCTGTTGGCGAAAAGGCATGACGTTTCCGGAGTCCCGCGTCCGGCGTGGGTGCCGAACCCCGAGGCCGTCGGCAAGGAGAAGCCCTGATCGCAGGACTGATGCAGGCTGCTCAGATCGGGTCCGGTTATCAGCGGGGGCACCGAGGCGCGCGGCGGCGAGATCTGCGGCTGGCCGGCCGGCGATTGGGCGACAAGCACGATGGCCACGCCGATGCCCGCGAGAATAAGGGCGGCCGAGAGCCCAATCACGGTCGGCAGCAGCCATCTCCGCTTGCCTTCGCCCGAATGGCGCCTCGGCAGTTCCCCCGTCGCGATCTCGTCCGTCGCGCCGCCGAAGGCAACGGCGCCCGCCGTAAACGGTCGCGTGCGGTCCCCGTCGCCCGACGGGCCTCCCAATGCGCGCTGCGCGGCGCGGGCGAGGGCGCCCGCCGTTCCGTACCGCTCGTCGGGATCTTTGGCCATGCCGCGCGCGACGACTTCGTCGAGCGCCGCCGGAATGCGCTTGTTCACCGCGCTCGGTCGCGGGGGCGGCAAGACGAGGTGGCCCGCCACCAGATGCTCGAGGCTGTCGCCGGCGAACGGGGCGTCCCCGGTCAGCGCCTCGTACAAGACGCACGCCAGGGAGTAGACGTCGACGGCGGGCGTCGTCGCCTTGTCGTTAAACCGTTCGGGCGCCATGTAATTCAAGGTGCCGATCTGAGTCCCGGCGGTCGTCAGCCGGGGGTCCCCTTTGGTCTGCGCGATGCCGAAGTCGACGAGGTACACGAAATCGGCCGGGGTGACGATGATGTTCTGCGGCTTGACGTCGCGGTGAATCAATCCCTCGGCGTGCGCCGCGTCCAGGGCGGCGGCGACCTGACCGATGATCGCCACCGCCCGCGATGGCGCCAGCGGGCCTTCGGCAATCAGGTCGAGCAGGGTCTGCCCCTGTACCAAGCGCATGTCGATGTAGAGGCTGCCGTCGATCTCGCCCCAGTCGTGGATCGGGATGACGTGCGGTTCCTGGAGCATCGCCGCCGCCTGGGACTCGCGCTGGAATCTGGTCCGAAACGTGTCGTTGGTCGAGAGCTCTTCGGCGAGGATCTTCAGCGCGACGGTCCGCCCTTTGCCGGTGTCGTATGCCTCGTACACCACCCCGCCGCCGCCCTTGCCGAGCTGGCGCGTGAGGTTGTACTTGCCGAATGTCGTACCGACGCGCGCGTCCACTACCACCGCCTCGATTCCTCGGGTACCGACGCAGTATCTCCCGAGGCGGCCGGGCGATGCAGCTCTTTGCTGCGCGAGCCGTCCCGGGCGGTTCGACGACCCGACGCAAGGTTCGCGCAAGAAACGCGCAAGGGGCCCGCCGCAGCCTCTACATGACCGGGCGGCGAAGACCCGGAAGCGCCTCTCAGGAGCCCGATATGACCACCACGTCCCGCGCGATGTCCGCGCTGATGGCAATGGCCGCCGCGACGATCGCCCTCGCGCCCGCCGCGCAGGCCCAACCCGACAACGCCCAGCCGATGGCTGCCCATGGCGTCGAGGCCCCGCTCTCGGCCGTCCCCTGGTCGCAGGTCGGTCCCGGTTGGATGCTCGCTATGTGGAGCCCTGTTCCGGGCTTGCATCCCGGCGAGGCGCCTCCGCCCGGCACACCGACCTGGGAGACGGCAACGACCACGCTCTACTTGGTCGACCCCGCCGGTGGCCGCTACCCGATCACCACCTTCCCGGCGCCGGGCAAGGGTCAAAGCCCCAAGTTGGTCGACTGGTCGGGCGACGGGACGCGCGCCCTGTTCTCCACGGAGGAGACGGACCGGACGGTCGTCACCGAGGTCGACGTGCGCAGCGGCGCGAAGACCACGTTCACCGTCGACCGCATCGGCGTCAATCCGCGCTACACGCTCCCCGACGGCAAGGCGGTGCTGCTGTACAAGTGGAAGGGCTCGAAGCCCGGATCGCTCGAACGGGTCGACCTCGCCGGCAACCATCAGATGACGTATCCGGTGGGGCAGGACTTCGACGGGTATCTGTCCACTCCGGACGGCACGCAGCTGGTTCTGGGCACGGCCTCCGGCCTGGCTCTCATGGGCAACGACGGCGCGGCCGGCAAGGCGCTGCCGATCGCCGGCGCGTCGGACTGCACGCCGACGCGGTTTTGGGACGCCGACTCGACGATCGCCGTCGCGCGCTGCAGTGGCTCCGCCGGATCGCAGCTGTGGCTCGTGCCCATCGACGGCGGGACACCGACCGCGCTCACCGCGCCGAACAACGGGCAGCACCGTCCCGACTACGGCGACTTGAACGCGTGGCAGGTCCCCGCCGGCAGGTACGTTCAGGCAACCGGCGCGTGCGGCGTCATCTTCCTCGCCAAGGTCAACGACGACGGCACGACGTCGAAGGTCTCGGTGCCCGAGGCGAAAAGCGACAGCGTCGCCGTCCTCGGCGTCAACGACGGCCACCTCGAGCTCAAAGCCAGGGCCGGGTGCGGGGGCGGTCAGGCACTGATCGACTTCAACCCCGCCGCAGGCACCTCTACCGTGTTGCTCGGGCCGCCGGTCAACGGCGGTGGTGTCATCCACGCGGTGCCCTACCCGGGCCAGCGGTAACGAGGGGCCGACCGACATGACCAAAACCGCACGCCACCAACGACTTGGAAGGCGTCTGCTGATAGCGGCGCTGACCCTCGCGACTACCACGTTCGGCGCGGCATGCTCGATCAGCACCCCCCACGTGGGCTCAATGCGCCCACCAAGTGGGCCGACGACTGCGCCGGCGCCCCGACAAACCGTGCTGCCGTTCACCGGCCTCGAGAATCCGCACGATCTGGCGGTGGACACCGAGGGCAACGTGTATGTCACCGACCTTCGTCACTCGAAGGGTGAAGCGGGACTGCCCTCCGTGACCACCCGCGTGGTCAAGCTGCCGGCCGGGTCGAACGCCCAAACGGAGTTGCCGCAGTTCGTTCACGCCGGCCTGGTGGCGGACTCCGCGGGCGGCGTGTGGATCCTCGACACGGGACACGAGCAATTGGTGAAGCTGGCCACCGGGTCGGGCACCCAGACCGTGCTGCCGCTGCCCGATCTCGGCTTGCGCAGCGAATTACTAGCAGTGGATTCCGCCGGTAGCGCCTACGGCACCGACGGAGGTGGGGTGTACCCCGACGGCGGGTGCTGCCGGCCCGTCCACGTGGTGAAGGCCGAAGCGGGGTCGCACACTCCGACGGTGTTGCCGTTCGCACACATCCTCGGCGTCGGCGGCATGGCGGTGGACGCCGCTGGAAATGTGTACGCGGGCGACTTCAAACAAGTGTTGAAGCTAGCGGCGGGAACGGACACCCAAACGGTGCTGCCGCTCGACCTTGGCAGCGTCGGAGGCATGGCGGTGGACTCCGCCGGAGGCGTGTATGTGGTCGACTCCGAGCGCAAGCAGGTGCTGAAGTTGGCGGCCGGGGCGGACAAGCCGATCGTGCTGCCGTTCAGCGGCCTCAATCGGCCGGCAACTGTCGCGGTGGACGCCGCGGGCAGCGTCTACGTCGCCGACATCGGCAATCACAACGTTGTCAAACTGAATCCAGGAGACCAGAAATGAAGCTGAAGCTGTCGCTTCTCCTCGCCATCGCGATGGCGTCGTTCGGTGTCTTTATCGCGCCGCCCGCAGTCGCCGACGCGGGGTGTGGACCGGGCGGGCCTCCACCCGGCGCGGCGAGCAAGGACGTCAGCGATGTCTACGGCCAGCCGGCCACGCTGTGGATCACCGACATGGCCGTCGGCATCACGACCGACCAGGGCTACGGCGAGGCAAAGATAGTGAGCGCCAGCCCCATCCGGCGCTCGGCACTGCTGATCGGCGCCCAGCAAGACGGCAATCACCAGATCATCGTCGACACCGGCCGGGACGCGATCCTGTACGCGGTGTCCGGCTGCACCATCACCCCGGTTGTCGATCCGCAGGGCAAGGAATTCCGATTCGACATTGGGCACCGCAGGGGCTTTGGCGACGGCATCGGCTGCAGCGACCTCGGCGACGGCCGTCGCTTGGTCGGATTGCTACAGGTTCGGGACATACTCGAGACACCCCTGTTGACGGTGCGCCGCACCGAGATTGACCTGAATGGCACGACGGCGACGATCGGCCGCTCGGATACCGTCACCGCAACGTCGATTCAAGACCCGGCATGGACCTCGGCGGCAACAATCAGCTGCGGCGACTTGACCATGGCGCGGGACGGCGTGCAGGCCGTCAACTGACGCAAGGCTGACGCAAGGATCGCGCAAGGCCTCCCCCGCAGGCTTTTACGCATGAAGAAATCGATCACCCGAGTCCTGACGATTGGGCTCGCCGTGGCGGCACTCTCGATTGCTGGCTGCTCCACGACAAGCGGCACAGCGACGGCGCCGTCCACGACGGCGACCACATCGACCGCGGCGGAGGGGCAATCGGCGTGCACCGACCTCGGCGGAACCGTTGGATCCAAAGGGATCTGCCAGGTGCGGAGCGCGACCCCCAGCTACGCGACCGACATGAGCTTTCCCATCGACTACGCGGAGATGCCGGCGGTCGCCGCGTTCCTGAAAAAGAATCGTGACGACTTTGTCGACTGGGTCGCCAAGTTCGGCCCAAGCGGCGGACGGAATCGGCCGTATCAGTACGCCGTCACCGCCAAGACCTACCGTTCGGGGAAACCGGACGCCCGCACCCAAAGCCTGGTGCTCAAGATCGACAACGACGCCGGCTTCGCCCACGAAGGTCACCCGAACACCACCTTCCGGGCGTTCAACTTCAACCTCGCCAAGCGCGTCCCCATCACGTTCGACACGTTGTTCAAGCCCGGGAGCAAACCGCTGGAGCTGCTCAACCCCATCGTCAGGGCCGAATTAGACGCTCCGTCAGCCGATCTCGACGAGACGACGTACCAAAACTTCGGCATAACCGACGACGCAGTGATCTTCTTCTTCGGCCAAGACCAAGTGGTGCACGACAACGCCGGGCCCCACAAAGTCGCGGTCCCCCGCATCGAACTCGCAGCCATGCTCGCATGACGCAGGAAAGGAACCGAACCAACATGAACCCCAAGCGAATTCGCATCCACGCCGCCGCATGGCGCAACCGGATGGGTGTCGTCGCGCTGGCGGCTGTGCTGGCCACCGGGTGCTCATCGATCACCGATTCCACTGCGGCGCATAACCCCTCTGGCACGCCGGCCGTGGAGGCGCAGCCGGCGGCCCGCGGTGTCGAAGCCGCGATGGCGACCATCCCGTGGTCGCAGGTCGGCCCGGGCTGGATGCTCGCCCTGTGGAGCCCGGCCATCAGCCATCGGCCCGGCGAGCGGCGGGATCCGAACGAGCCCGACGCGAACAAGGTCACCACGACGCTGTACCTGGTTGACCCCGTCGGCGGGCGCTACCCGATCACCACGTTCCAGGCCGGCTCCACCGCCGGCCTGATCGACTGGTCCGGGGACCGAGGCCACGCGCTTTTGTACGCGGCCAAACCCGGGTCCGTGTACGACGAATCGATCATTGCGGTCGACCTTCGCAATGGCAATCAGACCACATTCGACGTCGTCGATGGCGGCCCCGTCCGCTATGCGCGCCCCGACGGCACGGCCGTGTTGATCGGCAAGGGGCACTATCCGGATCGGCCCTCGCTCCAACGTGTCGACCTCACCGGTAAGCAGGAGCTGGCCTATCCGCTGGGGCCGGACTATCAGGGTGGAGCTCTGCCGACACCCGACGGCACACAGCTGGTCGTCGGCACAACCAAAGGCCTTGCCCTGATGGGCAACGAGGGGACGCCCGGGAAGGAGCTGCCGATGCCTGGGAACCTCACCGCGTGCAGACCGGTCCGGTGGTGGACCTCACCAACCGTGGTGCTCGCCCACTGCACCGACACCGGCCGTTTCTCCCACGTCGGCCAGCTGTGGCAGGTGCCCGTCGACGGCACGACGCCGACCGCGCTGACGGCGGTCAACTCGGGAGATGGCCATGATCCCGGATTCAGCGGCGACCTCGGCGACACCGACGCGTGGCAGTTGCCGAGCGGCACGTTCCTGCAGTCGATCGGCGGGTGCGGCACCGTGTTCCTGTCCCGCCTGACTCCCGACGGGCACGCCACCCGGGTGAAGGTTCCCGGACTGTCCGACAGCGTGGTTGTCGACGGCGTCAGCGGCGTCAAGCTGGTCCTCGTGGCCAAGGCCGGCTGCGGTCCCGGGACTTCGCTGCTGACCTACGACCCCACGGCCAACACGTTCAGCGCGTTGCTGGGGCCGACCGTCAACGGCGGCAGCGTGACCCAGGCGATCGTCTACCCCGGCCGGAAGTAGGCACGCGACACTCTGAGTTCATGCGAAAACCCATAGACAGTTCATAACCGGCATTTCGCAACCACTTTTGCTGTTCCTAACGTCATATTTGATCGCGGACCGCGGCTGAGAAGACGAGACTGTGAATTTAAATCGCAGTTGCGGTGTTGTGCGGGGGGACGACCGGGCAGGAGAACAGCGAATGACTGCAGCATCAGTGAAGGCATCCGGACCCCTCGGTGCCGGTGTGCGCTACATGGTTATCACCGCGGTGGGCCTGTGCTTGATGTTGACCGGCTGCACGGTGTCCACCAGCGGGCGTCCCGTCGCGGCGCCGAACCTGGGCCACTGGCAGCCCGCGCCAATCCGCAACGCGCGCTTGGCGAACTTGCTGCTGAGCGCCCGGGACGTCAACGCCGTCGGGCAGACCACGAGCATGGCGCTGCGCAGGCCGATCTCGGAGATGTCGCACAGCGACGACGTGGTCTCCGATCGGAATTGCCTCGACGCCTACTCGCCGGTCGAGGCCAGCGTCTACCGAGACAGCGGCTGGGTCGCACTGGAAGGGCAGTTCCTCGACAACGCTCACGCGAAGGCCGACCACAACAAGCACGCCCTGCTCCAGGCGGTCGTGCGGCTCCGCGACGCCGACGTGGCCCAGCAGTTCTTCCTTCAGGCCAAGCCGCGGTGGGCCGCCTGCGCCAACCGGCCGCTGACCATCACCCAGCCCGGCGACAGCCCCGTCGCCTGGAAGTTCGGTGCGCTGGCGGCCACCGACACCACCCTGAGCCTCGTACAGAGCCTCGACACCGGCCGCGGCTTCTCGTGCGAACGCGCGTTGGGAGTGCGCAACAACGTCGTCATCGACACGCTCTGGTGTGGATTCGACACCGCCGATCAGGCTGGCGAGGTCGTCAACAAGATCGCCGCCGCCGTCGAGGTGTGACCGACGGTGATTGCTGTCCGACCGTGATCTGCCGGCGCGCAGGGATCCATATCCGCCGAAGATCCAGGTGAGAAGCTTTTACTAGATCTTGACTGCTTGTTGAATCGTCTTACCGACGATTGCGGACGTGACTAGTCTTCTAGAGGTGGAACTGGGGGTTTTGGGACCTCTCCAGGTCCGGCGTGCGGGCGCGCCGGTCGCGATTCCGGGCGCCAAACCCCGCGCAATCCTCACCATGCTCGGGCTGCACGTCGGTTCCGTCGTCTCGGCCGACACGCTCGTCGAGCTCCTCTGGGGCGAGGATCCGCCACGCACGGCCGCCAAGGCCCTGCAAACCCACATCTCCTCGCTGCGCCGCGCCCTGGGCGACGGCTTCGTGTTGACCGAGGGCACGGGGTGGACCCTGGCGGAGAGCGAGGTCGACGCGTCGCGCTACAAGTCGGCCGCGCGACGGGGACGCGATGCCGCCGCGGCCGGCGACACCGGCCAGGCGGTGGCCCGTTTCGAGGAGGCGCTCGAACTCTGGCGCGGCATCCCCGAACTGCCCGACGGCCGCCGGGGAACGTCGGAAAAGACGCGGTGGATCGAGGGCCACGCCGCGCTGGTGGAGGACCGGGCCGACGCGCTGCTCGCGACGGGCCGCGCCGCCGAGATCATCGGCGAGCTCGAGGCCGCGGTCGCCGACGCGCCGCTGCGCGAAAGGCGTTGGGCCCAGCTGATGCTCGCCCTCTACCGCGCCGGCAGGCAAGGTGAGGCCCTGGGCGCGTACCAGCGGGCGCGGACCCTGCTCGCCGACGAACTGGGCGTCGATCCCGGGCCGGAGCTGCGCCGGCTGGAGGCCGCGATCGTCGCGCAGGACGCGGCACTGGAAACCCCTGGCGCACAAAATGTTGCGGCGGTGACCCGCGCCGTGACCTTCCTGCTGACCGACATCGAGGGGTCGACCGCCGCATGGGAGGCGGACGCCGTCGCCATGGGCGCCGCGCTCGCGCGACACGACGAGCTCGTCGAACAGGTCGTCACGTCCCGCGGCGGACGGCTGATCAAGACCCGCGGCGAGGGCGATGCCACGTTCTCGGTCTTCGAGCGGCCGTCCGCGGGGGCCGCCGCCGCTCTGGAGCTGCAAGACGCGATTGTTCAGGAGCCGTGGGCGCTGCGGGAGCCCATGCGCATTCGCGTGGCATTGCACACCGGGGAGGCCGAGTTCCGCGACGGCGACTACTTCGGTCGGGCGGTCAACCGCGCGGCGCGGCTGCGGTCGTTGGCGGCGGGAGGCCAGATCCTGTGCTCGGGTGCGACCGCCGAGCTCGTGATCGACTCCCTGCCCGACGATGTCGTGCTCGCCGACCTCGGCACGCGCCAGCTCCGCAACCTTGCGCGCCCAGAGCACGTCTTCGAGCTCCGGCTGGAAACCGCCAAAGAACGCAGTGAGGAAGCCTCGGGAGAAGCTCCTCTGGAGCGGCCGAGCCTGCCCGCGGTGCTGGCCGGCCCCGGGCCGTTCGTCGGTCGCGGGCAAGAGCTCGAGCGGCTTTTCTCCGCCTGGCAGACCGCGCTCGCGGGCGGCACGAACGCCGTGCTGATCGCCGGCGAACCGGGTGTCGGCAAGACGCGCCTGGCCGGCGAATGGTCTCGGCAGGCCTACGACCAAGGCGCCCTGGTGATTTACGGCCGTTGCGACGAGGACCTTGGAGCGCCCTACCAGCCGTTCGCGGAAGCCCTGCGTTCGCTGGTGCCGTGCCTCGGAAGCAGTCGGCTTCGTGAGCTGCGCGGCGTGGAAGCGCTACTCCCCCTTGTTCCCGGGCTGACTGATGTCCTCCCCGACCTGGCCGCGCCGACCCGCGCCGACCCCGACACCGAACGCTACGCACTTTTCGACGCCGTCGTCGCGCTGCTGGGCGTCGCGTCAGCGAGCGCGCCCGTCGTCCTGATCCTCGATGACCTGCATTGGGCGGCCAAACCCACGTTGCTCCTATTGCGGCATCTCCTGCGTTTCGGCGAGCGGGCCCGCGTGCAAATCATCGGCACCTATCGCAGCACCGATCTCGATCGCTCCCATCCCCTTTCGGCCATGCTCGCCGACCTGCACCGTGACGGCACCGCGAACCGCCTTCAGCTCGGCGGGCTCGACGAGGACGACGTGAGCGCCTACGTCGCCGAGGCCGGCTACAACGACGAGGAGCTGGCCCGGGCGTTGGCGTCAGTCACGGGTGGCAACCCGTTCTTCCTCATCGAGGCCCTGCGCCACGTCGAGGAAAGCGGCGGCCGGTGGGACCAGAGCACCCTGCCGCAGGGCGTCCGAGAGGCGGTGAGCCGCCGCCTTTCTCGCCTGACACCGGAGACGAACAAGGCCCTTGCCGCGGCAGCGGTCGTCGGTAGTCGGTTCGCCTTGGAGTTGGTCGAGCGGGTAGTCGGCGACGACCTGGTCGACGCATTCGACGAGGCCTGCAAGGCGGGCATCGTCATCGAAGAGCCCGGTGGTCGCTACCGGTTCAACCACGCGCTCGTGCGACAGTCGCTGCTCGCCGAGCTGCCATCGGTGCGGCGCATGCGACTGCACCAACGCATCGCCACGACGCTGGAGAACGAGCCCGGCGCCGACGACGAACTGCTCGCCGAGCTGGCGCACCACTACTTCGAATGTGCTTGGGCGGGAAACGCCGTCAAGGCCGTCGAGTACTGCAGGCGCGCGGCAGACCAGGCGATGGCCCGCCTCGCCTACGAGGGCGCGGCCGACCTCTACGATCGGGCGCTGCACGCGTTGGAGGAGATTGACGACGAGCTGCCCGACCGCGACGATCAAACCGCCGAGCTGCTGGTCGCGCGCTGCGAGGCGCTGCTGGCCGCGGGTGACGTGGGTTCCGCGGCCGGTGCGGTCTCTCAATTACAAAGCGCCACCGTCGATTCGGCTCGGCTAGCGGCATGGGCGACTTGCTTCGACGGGCAGCTGTCGATGCTGACCGATCCGGAGCGGTTGGATGAGATCGAGGCCGCGGTCGGCGCGGCTGCCGAAAAGCTGGCCGAATTGGGTGATGCCGCAGGAGAAGCCACGGCGCACACCGTTCGTGCCGGCTGCCTGGCACGACTCGGGAGGATCGGCGACTGCGAAATCGCCCTGGACGACGCCTTGACCGCGGCGCGGCGCGCGCGTGAACACCGCCGGGTAAATGCGGTTTTGGCGCAAGCGCCCCTCGCGGCGTTGTGGGGACCAAACCCGGTCCCGCGCGCCGGCGGGCGGTGCCTTGACGTGGTGCGGCTGCTGCGAATCACGACCGACTCGCCCGCGGTTGAGGCGACGTCGACGCGATGCCAGGCCGTGTTGGAAGCCTTCCGGGGCCGCGCGGCGGCGGCCCGGCGGATGATCGACTCCGCCCGGCGCACGGTGACCGAGCTCGGCCTGCGCCATGCCCTTCTCGAGGTCGAGCAGTTCGCCGGCATCGTCGAGTTGGTCGTCGACGATCCTGCCGCGGCCGAGCCCCATCTGCGCAAGGCTTACAACGGCTTTCGGCGGATGGGCCTCGACGCCGACACCGCCGAGACCGCCGCGCTGCTCGGCCGCACGTGCCTCTTGCTCGATCGCGAGGCCGAGGCCGACGAACTGTGTACGGAGAGCGAGCGCCTCGCGGGCCACGCCTTGAAGCCGTCGATCGCCTGGCGCACGTTGCGGGCACGGCTGTTGTCGCGCGCCGGTGATCACGGCGAGGCTCGGCGCGTGGCCGAGGCGGCCGTCGGCCTGGCCGAGCGGACTGACGCGTTGGTCGATCACGGCGACGCATGCCTCTCCCTGGCAACGGTTTTGCGCGCCGCCGGCGATGTCGCGGGGGCGCTGGTCGCCGCCGAGCAGGCCGTCGGGCTTTACGAGCGGAAAGGCGCTGCGGCTCTTGCCGAGAAGGCGCGCCCCATTCTCGGCGAGCGCGAGCCACCACCAGCTCGGCCGCAAGCGCCGAGCGTCGAATTGACCAACGCTTGCGTACAAATGGGCGGCCGTCTGGTCGATGCTGTCAATCGCGAGGCTTGGGACGAGGTAGAGCGGCTTATTGCCCCGCACGTGTCCGTGGAGAGCCGCCGAAAGATCGTCGGCTTCAAGCGGATCGACGTTCCATCGAACCACTGGCCCCGGGATATGAGGCGTTACATCGAGACGGGCTTGGTGCGCTACCGCACCCAGGTCGTCGCGGTTCGTGGTGAGCGATCCGCCCTCATGCGGCTGGAGTTAGGCACTGCGGATGTAAGTTCGGGGGCGCCGAAGGACGAGATGCTCCAAGTAATCGGCCTAGACGAGGAAGGTCGAATAGCGCTGCAGGTTAAGTTCGACGTCGAAGATATGAATGCCGCGATCGCCGAACTCGACGCCGTGCACGCCCGATTCGAGGAGGAGCAGCCGAGGGCGCGGCGGTTGGAAAATGCGGCGACCAGAGCTCACGACCACGTCCCGCCGGTGACCGAGGCTCCGCCCGAAGCTCCGAGCGTCGAAATAGACAACGCCGCGGTGCGAGTGGGCGAATGCGTGATGGCCGCCATTCACCGCGGGGCTTGGGACGAGGTCGAGCAGCTTTTCGCACCCGACATCTCGATCGAAAATCGCCGGAAGGTCGTCGGTCTTACACTGCCATCCGCCGATTGGCGACGTAGGTGGAGACACGAAGTCGAGACGGGCGGCATGCGGGTCAAGCACGTCGTGGTCGCGGCGCGAGGCGAGCGCCTGGCACTCGCTCGAATGAGGGCCGGCACCGAAGAATTGGACCCTGGGGCCCCGTACGACGAATTGCTTCATCTGTATGCCATCGACGATGACGATCGAATCGCGCTGCAGATGTTCTTCGACGTCGAAGGCTTGGACGCCGCGCTCGCGGAAATCGACGCCCTGGCAGCCCGATTCGAGGAAGAGGCGCAGCGCCCGCCACACCGGCTGGAAAATGCCGCCGCGAAAGTATTCCGGCACGTTTGGTCGCACTTCGCGGCCGGCGACTGGGGCGCCGTGGCAGCGACCGTCGCCGACGACTATTCGGGGATCGATCAACGACGGGTCGTGAACGCGGGGACCCAGCATGGCCGAGACTCCGTGGTCAACGATCTCCGGGCTGCCGCCGGCGTCGGCTTCGCGATATCGATGGTGGGCACGATCGCGGTCCGCGGCGAGCGTCTCGTCCTCGCGCGTGTTCGCGCCTCCGGCCACGACTCTGAGGCGATTTCAAATGATGCCCTGAACGTCGTCGAGATCGACGCCGATGAGCGGATCACGACGACCGTCACGTTCGACGTAGAAGACTTCGATGCCGCCATTGCGGAGCTCGACGCGCGCTATGCGGCCGGCGAGGGGGCGCCGTATGCGCGGACGTGGTCGGTAGTCACCGGTGCCCTCGTTGCCCACAACCGCCGCGAACTTGCAGCGGCGACGCCGGATGCGGCGACTATCGATCATCGCCGGGTGGCGGCCTTTGCGCCCGGTGAAGGTATCGACTACCTCAGGGCGGGTTGGGATCTCGGCCAAAAGCTCGACATCTACATCGAGACCGTGCACCGGCTGAGCGACCTCGGTGCCGTTTTCACTTGGGCGGGATATGGGTCCTCAGACGAGGGCTTCGAGGCCGAATGGCGGGGCGTCAACTTGATGACGGTCGACGGCGAAATGGTCGACCGCGGCGAGGTGTTCGATGATGCCGACGTCGAGGCGGCGGTCGCGAGGTTCGATCAACTCAGCCGGCCAGCACCGCGGCTGGAAAATGCGGCGAGCCGCGTGGACGAACGCTTCCAAACATGCTTCGCGGCCCGCGACTGGGCCGCGATGGGCAAGATATTGGCCGACAACATTGCTGCCGACGATCGCCGGCGGGTAGTGAACGCCGGAATCCGACACGGTCGCGATGCCAAAATCGCCGACATGCGGGCGACCGCCGACCTCGGCACCACGAAGGGGACGTCGACCGCAATCGCCATCCGCGGGGAGCGCCTCGCCCTCGTGCGTATCCGCCTCTCGGGACGAGACCAACGGCCCGACGCCTTCCAGACCGAGATGCTCGGCATCGTCGAGGTCAACGCCGATAACCGGATGACTGCGCGCATCCTTTTCGACCCAGACGACTTCAATGCCGCCATCGCGGAGCTCGACTCCCGATACCTCGCCGGGGAAGCGGCACCGTACGGGCGCACGTGGTCGGTCATCGCGGCGGCCTACGCCGCCCTCAACCGCCACCAATTCCCCGCCACCACGGCAGATTTGGTCAACGTCGACCACCGAGGCGAGACTGCGTTCGGGCCGGCTGACTTGAGTGCATATCTCCGCGACGGGCTGGATCTCGACCAAGGCATCGCTATCTATATCGAGTCCGTGCATCGGCTGACCCACCTCGGCGCGGTCATCATCTACGCAGCCCATGAGACCTCGCGCGAGGGCTTCCAGGCCGAGTGGCGGGGGGTTGCGCTGCTGGCGGTCGAAGGCGACAAGATCAACCGCTGCGAGGTATTCCACGAAGCAGACCTGGATACCGCGATCGCGAAATTCGAACAACTCAGCCGGCCGGCACCGCGCTTGGAAAACGCCGCAAGCCAAGCGCTCGAGCAATGGTTGGCGCGCTTCGCGGCACGCGAGTGGGACGCGATGGCCGCGATAGTTGCCGACGACTACTGCGGCGACGATCGCCGTCCTGTTTTTGGCGCCGGAATCCAGCGCGGTGGGGATGTCATGGTCAGGCAATTCCAGACCGCCGCCGACCTGGACGTCACGCGAGCGGCGTCAGACGTCGTCGCCACCCGCGGGAATCGCGTCGCCCTCACCCATACCCTCTTCTCGCGCATCGACGACGGACCCGATGCGTTCCGCGTGGATGTCCTTTATGTCGTCGAGATCAATGCCGACGAGCGGATTTCGGCGCTGGTCGCATTCGACTCTAGCCAGTTCGAAGCAGCCATCCAGGAACTCGATGGGCGCTACCTCGCCGCCGAAGCGGGCGCCTATGCCCGCACGTGGTCGGTCATCACGGGCGTTTACGCCGCGCTAAACAGACATGAGATCGCGGCAACGACGGCAGACTTCGTGAGCATCGACCACCGCCGGGGTCCGAAGTTCGCGCCCGGCGATCTCATCGCGTATGTCCGGGCCAGCTGGGATCTCGCGCAGGACGGCCGGACGCATATCGAGACCGTGCATCGGCTGAACGACCTCGGTGCCGTCGTAACGCATGTGGTGCATGGAACTTCGCAAGAGGGCTTCGACGCCGAATGGCGGGAGGTCGTCCTGCTCACGGTCGAAGGCGACCTGATCAGCCGTTCTGAGATGTTCGACGAGTCAGACCTCGGTACCGCGATCGCGCGATTCGAGCAACTGCACCCCTCGACACCGCGGCTGGAGAACACCGCAACTCGTGTATTCGAGCGCGTCTATGCGGACATTGCGGCCCGCGACTGGGACGCGGTGGGTCAAACGGCGGCCGAGAACGTTTCCGTCGACGATCGCCGGCGCGTGGTCAACGCCGGGGTCCGACTCGGTCGAGATGACGCGATCAAAGCCAGCCGGGCGACCGTTGATGTCGGCTTCACAATGACGGTGGTGGGCGCCCTGGCAACCCGGGGTGGCCGCGTCGCCCTCACGCGTGTCCGCGTCTCGGGCCGCGACCCCGAGGCGGTTCAAAACGACGCCCTCAGCATCGTCGAGATCGACACCGATGACCGGATCGTGGCGGTCGTCGTGTTCGACCTCGACGACACCGACGCAGCCTTCGCGGAACTCGACGCCCGCTACGTCGCGGGTGAAGCGGCCGCCCACGCTCGCAGCTGGTCGGTGATCGCGGGTGTTTTCGTGGCGCACAACCGTCGCGAACTCCCTGCGACGACACCGGACGCGGTGAGTATCGACCACCGCCGCGGGGCAGCGTTTGCGCCCGGTGAAGGTTTCGAATACATACGTGCGGGATGGGATCTCGACCAAACCCTCAACATCTACATCGAGACAGCACATCGGTTAAACGACTTGGGCGCGGTTTTCATTTGGACGGGCCATGGAACTTCGCAAGAGGGCTTCGACGCCGAGTGGCGGGGAGTTACTCTGATGACGGTCGACGGCGAAATGGTCTCCCGGATGGAGGTATTCGATGAGGCGGACCTGGATTCCGCCCTCGCGAAGTTCGATCAGCTCAGCCGGACGGCACCGCAGCTGGAAAACGAGGCAAGCCAAGCGTACGAACGCTTCCGGACGTGCTTCGCCGCACGCGACTGGTCCGCAATGGCGGAGCTACTGACCGCCGATACGTCGGTCGACGACCATCGACGTGTCGTCAACGCCGAAATCCGGCGTGGTCGGGATGTCGAAATCGCGAACATGCGCGCCTTCGCCGACATCGGGGCAAAGACAAGTACGGCAACGGTCATTGCCACACGAGGCGAACGCCTTGTCCTGTGCCGCACGTGTATCTCGAGCGAAGACAACCAAGCCGGGGCATTCCGCATCGAGATGCTCATTATCGTCGAGACCTCCCCCGACAAACGGATACTGGCACGCGCCGCATATGACCCAGAAGACATCGAAGCCGCCTTCGCCGAGCTCGATGCTAGGTATCTCACCGGGGAGGCGGCGGCTCACGCACGCACGTGGTCTGTCCTCTTGCAGGCCTACGCCGCGCTCAATAAGCATGAAATGCCTTCGACGACGCCAGATTGGGTGAACGTTGACCACCGCCGAGGAGCATCGTTTGCGTCCGGTGAAATGCCTGCGTTACTTGACGCCGCGTGGAACCTCACGACTGACCTCAGGCATTCCATCGAGGCTGTGCATCGGCTGAACGATCTCGGAGCCGTCGTCACCAACACGTCGCATGAGACCTCGCACGAAGGCTTCGACGCCGAGTGGAGGGTGATCACCATTGGGACGGTGGAAGGCGACATGCTCAGCCGCACCGAGGTATTCGACGAGGCTGACCTGGACGTCGCGCTCGCGAGGTTCGACGAACTCACCCAGCCGGCACCAAGGCTGGAGAACACCGCAACGCGGGTGTGGGAGCACCTCTACTCCTACATTGGCGTCGGCGACTGGAATGCCGTGGCTCAGATATCGGCCGAGAACGTCTCCGTCGATGATCGCCGGCGAGTGGTGAATGCCGGGATCCTGCATGGTCGAGATGCCAACATCAAAGATGCGCAGGCGACCGTTGATGTCGGCTTCACAATGGCGATGGCGGGCGTTCTGGCAATTCGCGGGACGCGCGTTGCGCTCACACGGGTTCGCGTCTCGGGCAGCGAACCCGAGGCGATTCAAAACGATGCCCTCAGCATCGTCGAGATCGACGCCGACGAGCGAATCGTGGGGGTTGTCGTGTTCGATCTCGACGACTTCGACGACGCCGTCGCAGAGCTCGACGCGCGCTACCTCGCCGGCGAAGCCGCCGCCCACGCGCACACATGGTCAGTGATCTCCGCGGTGTACGCCGCGCTCAATAGACGTGAAATGCCGGCGGTCGCACCCGACTTGGTAGACGTTGATCATCGTGCGCTTTCAGCGATCGGGTCTGGTGACTTCATGGCATACCTTCGTGCTTCGTTGGAAGATACGGAAGACACGCCTCGAAACCGCATTTACATTGAGGCCGTTCATCAGCTGACTGACCTCGGCGCGGTCACCACCCATGTCGCGAAGTCGACGTCACGAGAAGGGTTCGAGGCCGAGTGGCGGATAACCAGCTTCTTCATCGTCGACGGCGACGCAATCAACCGCTACGAAATTTACGACGACACCGACTTAGATGCCGCGATCGCGCGGTTCGAACAGCTGAGCCGACCGGTACCACGGCTCGAAAACGCGGCAACCCGAGTGAACGAGCACATTTGGGCTTGCTTCGCCGCGCGCGACTGGGACAGAATGAACCCGCTATTCGCCGACGACATGCGCCATGACGATCGGCGTCGGATGGTGGGCGCTGGACTCCTGCATGGTCGGGATGCCCAGATGCGAGACATGCGGGTGTATGCCGATATCGGAATCAACCCGACGATTGACGTCATCGCGACCCGCGGCGAGCGCCTCGCTC
Source organism: Mycobacterium sp. NGS69 (assembly GCF_059812165.1). Lineage (NCBI taxonomy): Bacteria > Bacillati > Actinomycetota > Actinomycetes > Mycobacteriales > Mycobacteriaceae > Mycobacterium > Mycobacterium sp. NGS69. The sequence goes on along the minus strand of NZ_JCALCD010000006.1, from coordinate 315,268 downwards.
TGACTCGTGCCCGCTTCTCGGGCCTCGACCACGAGCCGCAGGATTTCATCGCCGAGGCGCTCATCATTGTCGAGATCGACGCTGACGAAAAGATGGCCGCAATAGTCGCGTTGGACCCCGACGATATCGAAGCCGCCTTCGAAGAACTCGACGCCCGATACCTTGCGGGCGAAGCAGGCCTCCACGCACGGACGTGGTCGGCCATCGCACGGGAATGCGCGGCGTTCAACAGACACGAACTTCCGGCGGCGGAGTGGGTCACCATCGACCACCGGCAGCTCGCGGTAATCGACGCGCGCGAAGGCCAAGCAGCCATGGGCGCCATTTGGGATGTGACGCCGGACCTCAGCATGCGTATCGAGGCGGTGCATCGGCTCAGCAGTTTCGGAGTGGTCGCCAACTATGCGGCGTCTGGGACCTCCCCAGAGGGCTTGGATGTCGAGTGGCCAATGATCCTTCTTTTGACTCTCGAAGGCGACCGGATCAACCGCTGCGAAATCTTCGACGAGACGGACATCGACGCGGCTCTTGAGCGGCTCGAGCAACTGCGTCCACAGGCGCCGCGGCTGGAAAACACGGCGAGCCAAATGGCCGAGCAATTCCTAGCTCATTTTGCGGCCCACGACTGGGACGCCATGGCCGACCTACTGACCGACGACGTTTCCTCAGACGATCGCCGTCGTACCGTAAACGCCGGCATCCGACGCGGTCGAGACGCCGAGATGGCGAACTGGCGCGCCACCGCCGACATCTGGACAACGCGGGTGGAGTCGACCGTGATTGCGACCCGCGGAGAGCGTCTCGCGCTCATCAAAGTCGCCTTCACGAGCCAAGACCGGTCGTCTGATGCGTTTGACGCCGCGGCGTTTGCGATTCTAGAGATCAGCGACGACAACCGAATTGCCGCGGATGTCGTGTTCGACCTCGATGACTTCGACGCCGCAATCACCGAACTTGACGCGCGATACCTTGCCGGCGAAGCGGCCGGCCATCGACACACATGGCCGATGATCACGCGGATCTGCGCCGCTTTCAATCGGAAAGAACTTTTCGCGACAACTCCAGACCCGATTTACATCGATCATCGACCGCTCGTGTCGGTCGAGGGGGCTGATCTAGCCGCATCCATCCGGGCCGTGTGGGACCTCACTTCGAAGGCCAGCGTCTACATCGAGGCCGTGCACCAGCTGAACGAACGCGGAGCAGTCTTCACCGAGGTCCTGAACATGACCTCGCGAGACGGCTTCGACGCGGAAGTGCGGATGATCATGATGTTCACAGTCGAAGGCGACCTAATCAGCGGCGTCGAGGTGTTCGACGAGGAACACCTCGGCGCCGCGCTCACCCGCTTCGAGGAATTTCACCCACCGACGCGGCGACTGGAAAACGCGGCAAGCCGAGTGCACGGGCGACTCAAGGCATTTGTCGCGGCCCGTAACTGGAACGCCGTAGTCGAGATCCTGGCCGAAGACATTGCAATCGACGATCGCCGTCGGGTCGTGAACTCCGGGATTCAACACGGACGAGATGCCGCCATCGCGGATATGCGCAGCGCCGTCGACTTGGGGCTTACGGGTATTTCATTGACCGTCATCGCGACCCGAGGCGCTCGTCTCGAGCTATGTCGGACGTGTATCCGGTACCAAGAGCAACCTGAGGCATTCCACATGGAGTTTCTTAGTGTCCTCGAGATCAATGCCGAAGAGCGGATCGTGGCGCGCGTCGCATTCGACCCGGATGACATCGACGCGGCCTTCGCGGAGCTTGACGCCCGCTACCTCGCCGGCGAAGCGGCCGCCCACTGGCGCGTTTGGTCGGTCATTGCGGAAAGCTATTCCGCGTCCAATCGGCACGTACTTCCCGGCATGAAACCGAATTCGGTATACATCGACCATCGAACGGTCTTAACGAATGAGCTGGAGGATCTGGCAGGATATCTACGTAGCGTGCGGGACCTCACGCCGGACATCAGCGTCCACATCGAGGCGGTGCATCGGCTGAGCGACCTAGGAGCGGTCATCACCCAGGTTGCGCGTGGAAGCTCGCAAGAGGGATTTGACGCCGAGTGGCGGGCAATCGTCGTTGGCATAGTGGAAGGCGACCTCTACGGCCGCGTCGAAGCCTTCGACGAGGCGGACCTCGACGCGGCGCTGGCTCGGTTTGATGAATTGCAGCCGCAGGGCCGGCGACTGGAAAACGCGGCCAGCCAAGCGGACGAACGCTTTTGGATCTGCTATAGGGCCCGCAACTGGGACGCCATGGCTGCGTTGCTGGCCGCCGACGTTTCTACGGACGATCGACGTCGCGTCGTAAACGCGGGGGTCCTACATGGCCGCGAAATTCACATCGAAAACATGCGAGCCCTCGACAAGTTCACAGCGAACATGACGTCTGCCGTCATCGCGACCCGCGGAGAGCGCCTCGCCCTTACTCACGTGAACAGCGAGCTGCGCCAGGCAGAATATGGAAGCGAACTCCTGTACCTCATCGAGATCGACGCCGATAACCAAATCGCGGGGGGTGTGTTCTTCGACGTCGACGACATCGACGTTGCCTTCGCGGAAATCGAAAATCGATACCTCGCCGGAGAAGCGGCCCCCTACGCGAGTGTTTGGAAGGCCGGGCTGGAAACTGTCGCCGAGCTCAACCGCCACGAACCGGGGCCTAGGTTGAGGCAGCTCGCCTACGTCGATCATCGACGCATACCGTTCCCCTCTGGGGAAGACTTTGGCCGCGGCGTCGAGGAGCTGTGGGCGCTCGTACCAGATGCCCACTACCGGGTGCCGTGTGTCCACGCGCTCGACACCCGAGGGACCGTCGTCACCTTCGTGATCGAAGGCACCGACAAGCATGGAAATGAAATACAGTGGCGTCGTACCCTTCTCTTCGCCGTCGGAGGACCCCGCTTGGAGGTTTACGAGGACGAGGACCTCGACGCCGCGCTCGCGAGGTTCGACCAGCTCAACCGACCTGGCTAGCCTCGCCTGATGGCTTGCCCCGAAAACGCCTACGGCGCAACACCAAGACGAGAACCAGCGCCACCACACCCAGCACCGGTATCCACGGGATGAGGAATCCGACCGCCATCACGACGCCGTGGATGGCGGAGAGCAGCGACTGCCACCCGTGTTGAAGTGCGTTCAGGAAACCTGGCTGAGGAACCGCCGCCGGTTTGGTCGAAAGGCTGACGTTGATCGTCGCGTAGGAAACCTGGTCGCCCAGCGTGGCGCGCTGCGCCCGCAGCGAGTCCAACTCGGCCTGTCGCTGGGTCAGCGACGACTCCGCTGCGAGCAGGTCGGCGACGTTGCCGGCCCGCCCCATCAGTTGCAGAAGTCGATTGACCGAGGTCTGCAACGCCTCGATGCGGGCATCGAGGTCGACGCGCTGCGAAGTCACATCGTTGTGCCCGATCGACATCGTGTCGACGGTCCCCAGTTTCTTGGCATCGGCCAGCACCCCGTCGAGTTTGTCGGCGGGAATGCGCAACACGAGATCAACCGTCGGCGAAGATGATCCGGACCGCTCCGAACGTGAATCGACACGCCCGCCGGCATCGTTGACTGCGGTGACGAGCCGATCGGCCACCTGGGCGGGCTCAGAGACGACCATCTGCATCGAGCCCGTCGTGATGACATCACGTTTGAAGGTGGCGTCCGCGGGGGCCTGCGGCGGTGGCGGTGCTTCCGGTAACGTGACGGTGTTCTCGGGAACGCCGGCCCTCGTCCCGGAAGCCTGGCCCGCGGCACCCCTATCCTCTGATGCTGAAATCTTGCCGCTCACAATGCCGTCGGCCGTCGGGCCGGGGTGACCGTCGCGACTCGTCGACCAGGTCCAGCCGCCGCCGATGAGCAGCGCGCCGACGATCGCCGCCGCAATCACGTTGCGCAGCTTGACGGTTCGTGCTTGCGATTTGCTCGAAGGCTCCTTCACGGACGGAACAGGTTGGCTCGGCATCACGGTGGCCCCGGCCAACGGCGACGGTGGCAGGGCTGCCGCAAACACGGCATTGTCTGGCGCCGGCCCCGGCCCCGGCTCCCAACCTGCCGGCACCTCGACGGGTTGCAGCACGCGGTGCGGCACTTCACCGTCGGCAACGACACGGCTGTCCGCCGTGACGAATGCGGTGAACCGGCATAACACGCCAAACCGCAACGACGTCTTGATAATCCGCTCCTCCAGGTCCCGCGTGGCACCCGCGGCGTAGCGGTCCTCGAGGTCACGCAGATGGGCCCGGGCCCACTGCGCGGTCACGGCCGGGGCGTCCAGGCGTCGTCCGGCGACGGTGACCGACCAGTCCCCGCCCTCCCCCGTCGTCCCCCGCAGGGCCAGCGAGCCCGACGCGCTGCCCCGATACCGCCCGCTCACCACGAGCGGCACCCCCGGGAACAGGTCGGGCAGCCGACACGGGGTCCCGGTTTCGTCGATGATCGCCAGCCCCTCGGCACGCAGCGACAGCGAGTGCGCGAGCGGCGCACCGATGCGGCGGTGAATCGCGTCCATCGCCTCGTCGAGGCGGTCCTCGCTTTCCACCAGTTCGCAGCTGCCGCCGCCGACACTGGCCAGGCGCCAAAGGAATCCGGCGTTGACGGCCTGGTCGACGCCGACCGCGTGCACGCGCGCCCGGCGCAGGTCGCCGGACAGCTCGTGCAGGAGTTGGTCCTCGTTGCCGACCTGGCCGTCGGTGACGAGGACGACGACGGCGTCGCGGGCCTCACCGTTGCGTGACCCGCCCAACAACGCGAGGGCCTGACGTAACGGCGCGACCATCTCGGTGCCGCCGCGGGCGTCGACGCGGGCGAGGTGCTCGACGGCGCGGTACCGGTGGCTTTCGCTGGCCTCGACCAGCCCGTCGGGCAGCCCGGCGGGGCGGTCGATCCGATCGTCGAATGTCAAGACCGCGAACCGGTCTTCGCTGGTGAGCGTGTCGACGATGCGGGCCGCGGCGCGGCGGGCCGCCACCATCTTCCAGCCGGCCATGCTGCCGGAGCGGTCGAGCACCAGCACCACGTCCCGCGGGCGCGGCGGCGCGCTGGCCGCCGGCGGCAGCACGGTGAGCTGATAGGTTCCCTCGTCGCCCTCGGAATCGGGCACCAGCACAAGCGAATCGGTGACGTCTTCCGCGCCGTAGCGCAGCCGCAGCACGAAATCCCGGTTGGCGCGCTCGCCGGGGTGGACCCGTATCCGGCCGCCGTCGGTCGACACCGCGTGCAAGCTCGATCGCACCTCCGACAGCGTGAGGCCGGCGGGATCGATGCCCACCTCGATGGACAGCGGAACCGGGTGCGGGAAACCGGGCAGCAGCACCGGCGGCGTGATGCGCGACGCGTCAGGGACCGCGTCGGTGTCGTCGGCGTGTCCGTCGCCGACCGCAACATCGGCAAGCGCGCGGCCCGGGATGTACCGTGGCGCAACCACAAGCGGGAAGCGGAACGTCGCCTCGCCGTCCGCGTAGGCCAGCGGGATGACGAGCGTCAGGGCGACGCTGACCCGTTCGCCGGGCAGGATGTTGCCGACCCGCATGGTGAAGACATCCGGCCGCTCCTCCTCGGCGATGGACGCGCGCCGACCCGACGCGATGGCGTCGTCGTACGCCTGGCGGGCGGCCTCCCGCTCCCGCAGCTCGGCATCGACGACCCGCCCGTCGGCCGTCATCCGCATCCCGGTGACCGCCCCCCGATCCGGCAGCGGGAACACGTAGCTGGCTTCCAGGGGTACGTCGAAGGAGTTGACGAAGTCCTGCGTCAGCTCGACCCGGCTGGTGAGCCCGGTGATCTCGGCACGCACGTCGATGCGCTCCAGCGGCAGGTTGCCGCGCTCGGTGCTCAGAGCGCCAAGTCCGGCCTCGTCGTCCGGGGCGGCCACCCGATTGATCTCAGCGTCGGCCATCGACGTGATGCGGACGGTCATGAGGGGCTCCGTTCATCAGGGGTCAGCAGGCCACGCTCGGCCAGCAGTTCGAGCAGCGGCCGGGCGGCCGCACGGATCGCGTCGATGTCGTCTTCATCGGGTCGGCCGCCACTCCCGGACCCGGCGGGCAGCAGCAACAGTGCCCCGCCGGGCAGGCTGACGGCCGCCAACTTGGTGACACTGTCAGCGCCGTCGCCATTGGCCACCGGCGCGGGGGCGGGCGGTTCGGCCCAGAAGCGTTGTCGGCGAACGGGACTCGGTTCCGGTTCCTCGAGCTCCGCCGCCATCAGCTCGTCGGGCACCGCGGCGACTTTGCGCAGCTTCTCGTCTGTCGCTCCAGCTAGCTCGGCCTGGATGTCGGCGAGCGAGCGGCCCTCGGCCTGGCGCCGTTTGACCGCGACGATCTGCAACAGGTGCCGCGGGCTGTAGAGCGCCGTGCGTCCCTGCATGGTCGGCCGGTCGACGAGTCCGGTCGTCGTGTACCACCGGACCACCCGCCGATCGGGCAGCCCCCGGACCCGCCCGTTGGGCGCGCCCGGGTACGCCGGATCGGCCAGCCCGGCGGCCACCCGCCGAACCAGCTCGTCCAGCGTCCACGTCGCCACGTCGGCCATACGTCGATAGTGACACTGTCATGATGACACTGTCAAGGTTTTGGCCACAGCTCGATTACCGATGCGCCGAAAAACCCACCTGCCGAATTGAGACGTGAATACGCTTCATCGGCAACAGGGATGAGGAGGAAACGTGTCGCTTCTGGTGGTGGCTCCGGAGTTGTTGACGTCGGCCGCCACGGATTTGGAGAGCATCGGCGCGGCGGTGAAGGAGGCGCATCTTGCGGTCGCCGTCCCGACTACGGGGATGGCGGCGGCCGCCGCCGATGAGGTCTCGCAGGCGGTGGCGGCAATATTCGCCGGCTACGGGCAGCAGTATCAGGCGCTCAGCGCGCGGGTCGGCGCGTTTCAACTGCAGTTCGTGCAGGCTCTCACCTCGGCGGCCGGCTCGTATGCGGGCGCGGAGGAGGCGAGCGCGTCGCTGCTGAGTGCGGTCAACGCTTCCACCGAGGCGTTGTTGGGCCGTCCGTTGGTCGGCACCGGCAGTGCGGCCGGGACGGGTGTGGCCGACGCGGCGATCGGCGAGCTGAACCAGCTCGTCCAGCGCGAATTCGGCATCTACAACTTCCGCGACTGGCGCGGTTGGGCCGCGTTTCTGCTGGATTACACGTGGGGCTTCGAGGGCACCGCGCTGGGCTACGGCGTGCAAGCGCTCAATGCGTTGACGCCGAGCGCCGGCGGCTACGATTCCGCGTTCAGTGCGCTCGTGGGTTCCCACGTGTACCGCGGCGGCATCGGGCTGCCCGGCTTCGCCACCACGATGGGCAACGTCACCACCCACCTGGGAACCGGGCCGGGTGCCGATGACGTGATGGTCAACCACGAAGAGGTCCACGTCTGGCAGAGCAGGATCTTCGGCCCGCTCTTCCAAACCAGTTACGCCGCTTGGGCGGTCGGCGGCTACTTCGTGGGGACGGGCTACTGGTTGACCCACCCGAACCTGGACTGGTTCAGCCTGGTCGAGACGGCGTCGTACTACGACAACCCATGGGAGGTATGGGCCTACGCCAACGACAACAACTGGCCGCCGCCGGGCGCGAACCCGGCGCTGCTGTGGCCGGCGTGGACCGATCCGGTGCTGCTCTCGCCGATCTGGATGGACCCGATCAGGCCGTTCTTGCCGACGTGACGCCTCGAATCCCGTTGATTCCCAACGGCGCCGGTATCACGCCGCCGGAGCGAGCGCTTCGGCGGCCACCGCGGCCTTCGCTGCGCGCCGCGTAGCGGGCGTGCGCACGTAGGCGAACCAGGTGATCACCGCGCACAACACGTAGAAGCCCAGGAAGACCCAGAACGCCGTCGTCGCCGATTTCGCCGGCGACAGGTAGGACGCCCGCAGCACGACGTTGATGCCGACGCCGCCGAGCGCGCCGATGGCGCCGGCGATCCCGATCAGCGCGCCCGACATCCGGCGCGACCAGTCGGCCTTCTCGGCCGGGTCGAGGCCGTCGTTGCTCTGCGCCTTGGCGTCGAAGATCGACGGGATCATCTTGTATACCGAGCCGTTTCCGATTCCGGACAGGATGAACAACGCGACGAACCCGACGACGTAGGCGAGCAGGACGCCGCCGGACGGGGCGCGATGTTTGGCGTCGGCCATCCCGCCGAACGCCACCAGCCAGCCGGCGGCCGCAATCATCGTGGCGAACGTGTACAGCGTGACCTTGCTGCCGCCGACGCGGTCGGACAGCCATCCGCCGACCGGCCGCACGATCGAGCCCAGCAGCGGCCCGATGAACGCGATCTGCGCGGCGTGCAACGCCGCCTGCGCCGTCATCGCCGGGGTCACCTTCGCGCCGTGACTCAGGTTGGCCAGGAAGCTGATTTGCAGCACCTGGCCGAACGCGAACGAGAAGCCGATGAACGATCCGAACGTGCCGATGTACAGCACGGCGATCAGCCACGAGTCGCGGTAGGCCATCACGTCGATCATCGAGCGGCCGTTGGTGCGCTGGTTGGTCAGGTTGTCCATGAACAGCGCGGCGCCGACCGCGGCGACCGACAACAGCACCAAATACACCGCGCACACCAAGTGCGGGGAACGGTTACCAGCGGTCGCGATGACCAGCAGCCCGACGACCTGGATCATCGCGACTCCGATGTTTCCGCCACCGGCGTTCAGGCCCAACGCCCATCCCTTGAGCCGCTGCGGATAGAAGGCATTGATGTTGGTCATCGACGACGCGAAGTTGCCCCCGCCCAACCCCGCGACGGCCGCCACGACCATGAACGTCGTGTAGGACGTGCCGGGGTGGGCCATGAAATACAGCGTCAACACCGTTGGGATCACGAGCACCATCGCGGAGAACACGGTCCAGTTCCGGCCGCCGAACGTTGCGGTCGCGAACGTGTAGGGCAGGCGCAGGATCGCTCCGACCAGCGTCGGCATCGCGACCAGAAAGAACTTTCCGGCGGCGTCGATGTGGTAGACGTTCTGCGGCATGAAAAGGACCATCACCGACCAGATCGACCAGACCGAGAACCCGACGTGCTCGGCGAAGATGGACCAGATCAAGTTGCGGCGCGCGATCTTCGCCCCGCCGTTGTTCCACGCGTCGACGTCTTCGGCGTCCCAATCATCAATGGTGTGTTGGCGCATGCGTGAACCGTACGAAAGTGTTGTTGCGGCAGCGCTTGCCCGCGATGACCTGCTTGCTACAAGCCGCTCACAATCTGACCCTGAAGCGCTGTGAGTTAGATGCCGGATCGCGTCATACCCAGCGGTTGCGCGCAGGCGGGGCTTCGGGCGCGGCCCACGCTCTCGCGTAGCGGTTGGCGGACGCCTTCTGCGGGTCCCGGCTGCGGTACACCAGATACGGACGCGTCAGGTAGCCGACGGGGGCGCTGAACATGTGCACCAACCGCGTGTAGGGCCAGATACCAAGCAGTGCAACGACAATCAGCACATGCAGCTGAAAGGTCCACGGCGCGCCGGCCATCAGCTCCATCGCCGGATGCAGCGAAAACAGGCTGCGGAACCACGGTGAGACCGTGTCGCGGTAGTTGTAGGCGGCGAACACGTTGGTCAGCGTGTTGAGCATCCCGGTCACCAGCGCGCCCACCAGCAGCAGGTACATCACCTTGTCGCTACGGGTCGTCGCCCTGCGCACGGCGGCCACCGTGACGCGCCGGTACAACAGGATTCCCGCTCCCGTCACGACCGCGAAGCCCGCGAGCGAGCCCATCGTGACGGCCATCACGTGGTAAAAAAACTCCGAGACCCCGACCGCCGACGTCCACGATTCGGGGATGAGCAGGCCGACGACGTGACCGCCGACCACGCCGAGCAGGCCGAAGTGAAACAGCGGGCTGCCCATTCGCAGCAGTCGGCTCTCGTAGCTCTGCGAAGACCGTGTGGTCCAACCGAACTGATCGGTGCGGTAACGCCAGACGTGCCCGAGCAGAAACGACGTGAACGCGACGTACGGAACCGTCATCCACAACACGGTGTTCATCGCCGGCCGCCCGAGACCATGGGATCCATCGCGAACGGTTCCAACCCGACCTCTTCCTCCGGGGGACCCTCCGCGGCCAGCTCGGCGATGCGGCGTCGGTCCGCGGTGCTGATCGGCGGCAGCGTCGCCAGGACCGCCGCCAGCACTGGGGCGTACGCGGAGCCGGTGTCCGCCAACGACAGTCGCAGGAGCTCGAGCACCGGGACGTGCTCGCCGAGCAGCCGTTCACCCTGCAGCTGATCGATCGTCGCGGCGAATTCCAGTACCAGCGGCAGGAAGTCGGGAAGCTCGCCGTCACCGAGCTGCAGCCCCGCCTGGCGATAGGCGTGCTTGAAGCGCAGCAGCGCCATGCCCCGCTTTCGGGTGTCGCCGTACGCGTAGTACGTCAGGTGCAGGCTGGCGCGCCGACGCATGTCGAACGTTTCGACGTACCGCGCGCCGAGCTGCAGCGGGTGGCCGCCGCGCAGCTCATGCAGGACGTGCAGCAGCGGCTCGCCCACCGAGTCGGGCAATTCCGCTGCGGCCGTGATCAGTTGGTCGGTCATCGCGAGCATGGTTTCGCTCGGGTAGTCCAGCAGCAGGGCGGCGATACGCCACACCAGGCGCCGGTCGCGCTCGGACAGGCCCGCCGAGTTGGCCGGCCTGCGGGTGAGGGTCAGCATCTTCACTTTGTCGGCACCAACCCGTCGGTGCTGCGGCCGTCCCAGTTGAGCAGGTTGACCGGCTTGCCGCCGTTGCCGTTGCTGCCGTTGCCGTTGCCGTTGGTGAGGTGGAACTTCTCGGCCATCGCGTCGAACGCCGTCATGCCGGGCCCGCCGTCGCCGTCGAGGCTGCACCCGGTCGCGAGCGCATCGAGGCGGTGCGCATCCGACCCCGCGCCGTTGGGAATCACGTAGCGGTCGGCATATTTGGCAATGGCCAACAGCCGGTACATCGCTTCGATCTCTTCGCCCTTCAGCCTCACCGACTCCGGTATCGAGTCGTCGAATTCCTCGCCCAGGTTCGCCGCCCGCATGTACGAGCGCATCGCCGCAAGCCGTTGCAGCGCAGCGCGAACCGGCCCGACGTCGCCGGCGGTGAACAGCTCGGCCAGATACTCGATCGGGATGCGCAACGCGTCGATGGCGCCGAACAGGTTGTTGCGGTTCTCGCCGTCGTGGCCGGTCTCGGCGAGCACGTCGACCACCGGGGACAGCGGCGGGACATACCAGACCATCGGCATCGTGCGGTACTCCGGATGCAATGGCAGCGCCACCTGATAGTCGACAATCAGGCGATAGACCGGCGAATTCTGGGCGGCCTGGATCCATTCGCCGGAGATGCCGGCGCGCTCCGCCTCGGCGACGACCCGGGGATCGTGCGGGTTGAGGAACACGCCGAGTTGCGCTGGATAGAGGTCCTTCTCGTCGCGCACCGACGCCGCGGCCGCCACCGCGTCGGCGTCGTAGAGCAGCACCCCGATGTAGCGCAACCGGCCGACGCAGGTCTCGGAGCACACGGTCGGAATGCCCACCTCGACCCGCGGGTAGCAGAACGTGCACTTCTCGGCCTTGCCGGTCTTGTGGTTGAAGTAGATCTTTTTGTAGGGGCAGCCGGTGACGCATTGCCGCCATCCGCGGCAGCGGTCCTGATCGACCAGCACGATGCCGTCCTCGCTGCGCTTGTAGATCGCGCCGGACGGGCAGGACGCCGCGCACGACGGATTCAGGCAGTGTTCGCAGATGCGCGGCAGGTAGAACATGAAGGTCTGCTCGAACTCGAGCTTCACCTTGTCGGACACCTTGGCCAGCAGTGGATCCCGGCCGATCTGCTCCGGTCCCCCGCCCAGGTCGTCATCCCAGTTCGCGCCCCACGTCACCTTGGTGTCCTGGCCGGTGATCAGTGACTTGGGACGGGCCACCGGCGTGGTGTCCATCGCCGGCGCGGACAGCAGGTTCTCGTAGTCGTAGGTCCACGGGTCGTAGTAGTCCGACACCGTCGGCAGGTCGGGATTGGCGAAGATGTTCAGCAGCCGCTTGATCCGAGACCCCGACTTGAGCGTCAGCTTGCCACGCTTGTTGAGTGTCCAGCCGCCCTTCCACTTCTCCTGGTCCTGGTACTGGCGCGGGTATCCCTGCCCGGGGCGGGTTTCGACGTTGTTGAACCAGACGTACTCGACGCCGCCGCGGTTGGTCCAGGCCTGCTTGCAGGTGACGCTGCAGGTGTGGCACCCGATGCACTTGTCGAGGTTCATCACCATCGCGAGCTGAGCCATGACTCTCATGCGTCAGTACTCCACTTCTTGCGAGCGCCGCCTGATCGTGGTGACCTCGTCGCGCTGGTTTCCGGTGGGGCCGTGATAGTTCAGCGCGAAGGACTGCTGGGCGTAGCCCCCGATCAGGTGTGACGGCTTGATCATGATCCGGGTGAGGGCGTTGTGGATGCCGCCGCGCTTGCCGGTCTTCTCGGTGCGCGGCACGTCGACCGCCTTGTCCTGCGCGTGGTACATGAACACCAGACCTTCGGGCATCCGGTGGCTGACGATCGCGCGCGCGTTCACCACCCCGTTGCGGTTGGTGCATTCGATCCAGTCGTTGTCCTGGACGCCGATCTTCGCCGCGTCCACGTCGGATATCCAAATCGCCTGCCCGCCACGGGAAAGCGTGAGCATGTGCAGGTTGTCCTGATAGGCCGAGTGGATGGACCACTTGGAGTGCGGCGTCAGGTACCGCACGGTGATCCCGCCGCTGGTGTCGCCGACCGCCGGCTCGTCGAACAGCGCCGTCATGTCCAGTGGCGGGCGGAAGATCGGCAACTGCTCCCCCAGCTCACCCATCCAGTCGTGATCGAGGTAGAAGTGCTGCCGGCCCGTCAACGTGTGCCAGGGCTTGAGCCGCTCGGTGTTGATGGTGAACGGCGAGTACCGGCGCCCCCCGGTCTCCGAACCGGACCACTCCGGCGAGGTGTTCACCGGCACCGGACGGGACTGCGTGTCGGCGAAGGTGATTCGCCGCCCCTCGTTCTCCTTGGCGAGGTCGGCGAGCTCGATGCCGGTGCGGCGCTGCAGCGCCTCGAATCCCTCGACGGCCAGCCGCCCGTTCGTCGTGCCGGACAGGGCCAGGATGGCCTCGGCGGCGTGAATGTCCTTGGCCAGCGACGGCCGCCCGACCGCCATGCCGCTGACGACGGTGCCGTTGACGCCGCGCAGGTATTCGACCTCCGCGTCGGGATGCGTCGTCACGCCCTTGGTGGTCAGCCCGACGGTTTCCACCATCGGCCCCAGCGCCGCCATCTTCTCGGCGACCGCCGGGTAGTCGCGTTCGACCATGACCAGCCGCGGCATTGTCTTGCCCGGAATGGGGTCGCATTCGCCGGTTTTCCAGTCCAGCACGCGCCCTCCCGGCTGGGCGGTGGCGTCGGCGCTGTCGTGCTGCAGCGGCATCGCCACGATGTCTTTGCGCTTGCCGAGGTGCTTGTCGGCCAGCCAGGAGAACCCCCGCGCGATCCGGTGAAACGCGTCGAAGTCCGTCTTGGTCTCCCACGGCGGGGAGATCGCCGGCGAGAAGGCGTGCACGAACGGATGCATGTCGGTGCTGGACAGGTCGTGCTTCTCGTACCAGGTGGCCGCGGGCAGCACGATGTCGGAGAACAGCGTGGTGCTGGTGTTGCGAAAGTCCAACGACAGCAACAAGTCCAGCTTCCCGATCGGTGCCTCGTCGCGCCAGCGCACCTCCTGCGGACGCACGGCATCCTCGTCACGGGCGGCGACGCTCGAGTCGGTGCCGAGCAGGTGCTTGAGGAAGTACTCGTTGCCCTTGGCCGACGAGCCGAGCAGGTTCGAGCGCCACACCGTCAGGCAGCGCGGAAAGTTCTCCGGCGCATCCGGGTCCTCGCAAGCGAATTGGAGATGGCCGGACCTCAGCCCGTCCACGACATGCGCCGCGGCGTCCTTGCCCAGGCGCTCGGCCTCGTCAGCCAGATCCAGCGGGTTGCGGTTGAACGTCGGATAACTCGGCATCCAGCCCAGCCGGCTCGCCAGCGCGATGTTGTCGGCCGCCGTCCGGCCCGCGAACCGGCCCGCGGCCGTCGGGGACGCCATCACCTCGGAGGTGAACCGGTCGTAGCGCCACTGGTCGGTCGCCAGGTACCAGAACACCGTGCCCTGCATCTGCCGGGCCGGCCGCTGCCAATCCAGCCCGAAAGCCAGCGTGGACCAACCCGTGACCGGTCGGCACTTCTCCTGCCCGACGTAGTGCGCCCAGCCGCCGCCGTTGACGCCCTGGCAACCGGTCAGCATCACCAGCGTGAGGAACGAACGATAGATCTGGTCGGAGTGAAACCAGTGATTGGTCCCGGCTCCCATCAAGATCATCGACCGGCCACCCGAACGCTCCGCATTGTCGGCGAATTCGCGCGCGATCCGTTCGGCCGCCTTGGCCGAGACCCCGGTGATCGGCTCCTGCCAGGCCGGTGTGTACGGCTGGCTCGCGTCGCCGTAGTGCATCGGCCACTCACCGGGGAGGCCGTCGCGGTGCACGCCATATTGCGCGAGCAACAGGTCGAACACCGTCGTAACCCGCTGCCCGGCAATGGTCTTCGTCGGCACGCCGCGGGTCAGCACGTCCGGGCGGCTACTGTCGAACCGGGGCAGCGTCACGGCGGCCGCGTCGCCGTCGGCGCCGTGCAGCGTCAGCAGCGGGTCGACGCCGCGCAGGTCGAGGTTCCAGTTGCCCTCGCCGGATGCGGTGAAGCGATGCCCCAGCGAGCCGTTCGGCACCACCGGGTTGGCCTGCGCGTCGAGCAGCACCGTTTTGGACGACGCGCCTTCGCTTGTGTCCCCGAGATCGGCAGCGGTGAGGAACTTTCCGGGCAGCCAGGCCCCGTCGCGCTCGGTCAGCGTCACCAGGAACGGCAGGTCGGTGTATTTCTTCACGTAGTCGGAGAAGTAGGGGGTGGTCCGGTCGACGAAGAATTCCTTGAGGATCACGTGGCCCATCGACATCGCCAGCGCGGCGTCGGTTCCGGGCCGTGCCGGCAGCCATTCGTCGGCGAACTTGGTGTTGTCCGCGTAGTCGGGCGAGACCACGATCACCTTCTGGCCGCGATAGCGCGCCTCGGTCATGTAGTGCGCGTCGGGGGTCCGGGTGACCGGGACGTTGGAGCCCCACATGATCAGGTAGCCGGCGTCGAACCAGTCGGCCGATTCGGGGACGTCGGTCTGGTCGCCGAACACCTGCGGCGAGGCCACCGGAAGGTCGGCGTACCAGTCGTAGAACGACAGCATCGACCCGCCGATCAGCGAAATGAACCGTGCCCCAACGGCGTGGCTGACCATCGACATCGCCGGTATCGGCGAGAACCCGGCCACCCGGTCGGGGCCGTACTTCTTGATCGTGTGCACGTGCGCCGCGGCCGCGATCTCCGCGGCCTCCCACCACTCGGCCCGGACAAACCCGCCCTTGCCGCGGGCGGCCTTGTAGCGGGCGGCCTTCGCCGGATCGTCCACGATGTCGGCCCACGCGAGCACGGGGTCGTTGAGTCGCGCCTTGGCTTCGCGGTAGTACTCCAGCAGCACGCCGCGCACGTACGGATAGCGCACGCGGGCAGGCGAATACGTGTACCAGGAGAACGAGGCCCCGCGCGGGCAACCGCGCGGCTCGTATTCGGGCTTGTCGGCGCCGACCGAGGGGTAGTCCGTCTGCTGGGACTCCCAGGTGATGACGCCGTCCTTGACGTAGATCTTCCACGAGCACGAGCCGGTACAGTTCACGCCGTGCGTCGAGCGGACGACCTTGTCATGCGCCCAGCGATCCCGGTAGAAGTCATCCGCCGACCGGCCACCGACCTTGTGCAGCGCGCGGTGATCCGCCGAGATCTCGCCCCGATGAAAGTATTTGCTGAATCCGAGCAAGGCGTCGGCGGCGGACTGGCGATTCGCGTTGAGATCGACCATGGCGCCTCCTCTCGAAACGGGGCCTATTGCGCGGTCATTTACCGAGCGTAGGGGAGGTTTTTAGCCGCTCAAAAGATCGCACCGACGCCCTGGTCCGGTTGTGCGCTCGGGTTAACACCGCGGTCATATTCGGCGTCGCGAGCCGCGTCGCGATGTTGCCCACGACGAGGAAAACGCGCTGCTGGATGACCTAATCGGCGGAAACTGCTACGGCAGCTAGCCGTCGCGGCGCCACAATCCCGGGCTCACAATTTTCGTGCCGTTAACACGCGAATCGCGCGTCCGATCATGCAACCAAGAATGTTCACCGACTGCTGACGCTGCCGGCACGTCGACCCACATCGAATTCGCGGGCGACATGACGGCGGTAAAAGCGCCTACCGTGCAGCCGCTGGTAATGCCATGCGGAGGACGGGAGGAGTCCGCGCCGGTGCAGCCAAAAGCCTTCCGGCGGTTGCGCTTTCGGTGCGCAACGGCCCACGTCGATATCACCGACGACGACGCCCTCACCCTGGCCCTGGTCGCGGCTGGCGAGTACCACGCCGTCGCCGCCGACAATCATGGTTCCACCCTCGAAGTGACCGCTGTAATCGATTGCTAGCCAAGGCATCCGGCATCGCAGTGCGCCGGCGTGTGCGGCGTGCAGCACTGGCGCGCCGACGTAGCCGGCGAAGGACTGGGCCGCTCGCCGGGCGGTTGCGGCGTTGCGGGTTTCCATCCAGCGGAAGACGGCCGACGGGTGCCAGTCCGGAACCGACCACCAGCCCGATCCCGTCATCGCCAGGTCAATGCGCCCGCGGAGCCGGTGCACCGTCTGCGTGCGCATGAGCTCCCAGCACATGGCGACGCCCACCGTGAGCTCGCCGGCCGAGATCACGCCGTCGTCGCGGCCGCCGATGTAGAACGCGTTCTCCCACATGGTGGGCAGGTCCTTGTCGTGCCGACCCACCACGCCCTCCGCCGTCACCAGCAGGTAGGCGTTGCGCACGTGTCCGTCGGTGTCCCTGGCCAAGAACGACCCGCCGATCATGGCGCCGTGGCGTTGGGCCAGGCTTCGCAACAGGTCGGTGGCCTGGCCGTTTGGCGGTAGCGCGGCATCGGCGAGTTCCGGCAGAAAGCCGATGCCGGTGGTGAAGAACTCCGGCAGGGCGATCACTGTTGCGCCGGCGGCCGCGGCTTCATCGACCAGGCGCTCGACCGCGGCGAGGTTGGCGCCGACGTCGGCGAGGACGGCGTCCAACTGGACGGCTGCCGCGCGCAGAGTCATGTCCATATGTCGATGCTCACCCGACGGGCGATATCTCGGCAAGGACAACGTCGCGACAATATCGGCCAGGTCTCACCGATCATCGCGCGGCCGTAGTGCCTCGACGTCGCGGCGTGCGGTGTGCTGCTTGGACGTCGGCGTTGGCCAGCGTTTGCGCCTGAGCGGCGAGCGTCGACGCCCGGTTGGCATAGGCAATCGCGTCGGGTTCGTTCGTTGCTTCGTTGCCGTGCGCGGCTTCCAGATGCTGTCGCGCCTCTTCGAACCGGCGCTGGGCCTCGCTACCGATGCTCTGGCGATGCCGGGCCACATAATCGGAGATTTGACGCAATCTGTCGTCCGCGATGGACAACGCGTGCGCCAGCGAGCGTCCTTCAATGCTCACCTGCCCGCCGCCACGCGCGGCGCGCCGCCGCCGGCGATAGAGCACGAACACCACCACCAGCAGCACGACGACCGCGACGACGACGGCGACGGCGACTGCGATCGGCACCCAGTTGCGCTTCGGCGAGGTGGCCGGGCTTGCCGATTTGTCCAGCCCGTCGGCCGCGGCGACCGCGGCGATGCTCCACTCTTTGGCATTGACCGCCGGATCAATTTGGTTGCTGCGCAGCGCGTTTAAGTCCGCCGCCGGCAGACCCGGCACGTCGAACAGATAGAGCTTGGTGTTCGTGGCCACGGCCAGCAGCGCGTCGTGGTCGCCCATGCCGGTGGCGCTGCGGGTTTGGTTCGCCCAGTTGTCGGCCCTGATCCTGGAGAAGTTGTCGACGTAGACCACCCACAGCTGGATGTGCCGGTCGCGGTAGAGCCGGTCGATGGCCGATCTGACCGCCGCGCGGCCCGAGTCGCTCAGCGCCCCGGTGTTGTCAGTGATGTGGTCGGTGAGCTTGGACGGCGGTTGGGCGCCGGCGGGTGCTGCAAGCGGCAGCCCGGCCGTGAGGATCGTCAGGACTACAGCCAGCAAGCGAACAACACGCATAGAAGTAATTTAGCCCTCGATCCAGGGCGGGGCGGCGGGGCTCGAACCCGCGACCAGTGGATTCCCGACGTGTGGATCGTGATAGCTCTCGGTGGTGCTCAGGCCTCTTTGCGCGACAACGAGCCTCACGAGCCAATGCAGATCACGGTGCAACTGGGAAGCTGATCGGTAACCCCGGGTCGGCTGAGGTCGAGCAGCGGCGTCTGTTCCAGCGGATCGGTGGGTTGCAAACCGTGCATGTTGAGCGGCAGCCCCGGACCCAGCCCCTCCGGGTTCTCCAGATGCGGGTCGCCCAGCGCCGGTGCCGGGCCCGTCAGCGACGGCAAATCGACCGGAACAACGCCGATGGCATACGCCGCGGCCCAACCAAGCACATTCTGGGCGTAGGACATCGAGTTGTTGTAGCGCAAGATCGCCGCCATCACCTGGGACGGCTCTCGCAAATTCAGGCCGCCGCTGCACAGATACCGCGCGGCCGCCAACGTCGAGTCGTACAGGTTCTGTGGATCGGCCACCCCGTCGCCGTCGCCGTCGGAGGCGTACCGCGCCCAGGTAGCGGGCAGGAACTGCATCGGCCCAATCGCGCGCGCGTAGCTGACGCGACCGACGCCATCGCTTTCGGCGATGACCTCGTTCCCCGGCAGCGTGCCATCCAGGGCGGGACCGTAGATCGGCTGGACGACCGTGCCACGACCATCCGTCGCACCGCCGTTGGCGTGTCCCGATTCGATGCGCCCGATGCCGGCCAGAAGACTCCAGCCGATTCCACAACCGGGATCGGAGCGGGCCATCATTTGCTCGGCGTTACGGTAGGCGGCCAACGCCGTCGACGGAATACCCAACGCACCAAGCGAATTCACCACAGCGGTCGGCGGGGGAATCGACACAGTCGCCGCGGCAACGTGGAAGTCGCTCGGCGGGGCCGCGACCCCGATCACCTGCGGCCCAGACGGGTCCGCGGAGGCGCGTGTTACCGCGGCCACCGGGGCAATCATCAATCCGCGCATCGCCGAGGCCCTCATGGGCAATCGAGGATTCGTGGCGCCGACGGCGCTCGCGAATACCAGCGGAACGATGATGGCGACAGCAAATGCCCGGCCTCGCGCCCCGTGGATTGCCCTGTGGCGCCCCGTCGCACGGCCGGGGCGGTCCACGAACCGACCGAGCAGCGCAGCGAACGACTTGTTTAGCACGCGGGATCCTTGGTCAGACCTCGGCGCCACTACCGATAGTCAGCCAGGATGCTTTCGGTGGGCGCCTCGTCGGCGCGGTGGCGTCCGTCGCCGTTCTCGTCAGCGAGCTCGAGTTCCGGATACTGGCGGGCGCCTTCCAGGTCGTCGAGGATGGCCGCCTGGGCTTTGGTGGGCAGCGTGTGCAACATCTCGCGGACCCGGGCCTGACGGCGGGCGATGCCCTTGCGCTCGGGCATGCCCGGCGTCGCGGTGATCTGCGGCGGCACCCCCTCGATCTCCTCGACTCCACCGTCACTGTGGCCGGCTTCCAGGTGAGCCTGTTCCTCGGCGATGGTGGCCTCGTCCTTTTCCTCGGACATCCCGATCGGCCCGATGCGCCGGCCGTTGAGGAACTGCCGCACGACGGGCTCGTCGCTGGTCAGCAGCACTTCCCGCGGGCCGAACATGACCAGCTTGCGGCGAAACAGCATGCCCATGTTGTCCGGCACGGTCCGGGCGATGTTGATGTTGTGCGTCACGATCAGGATGGTCGCGTCGGTCTGGGCGTTGATGTCGAGGATCAGCTGGCTCAGATACGCCGTACGCACGGGGTCCAGACCGGAGTCGGGCTCGTCGCACAAGATGATCTGCGGGTCGAGCACCAACGAGCGGGCCAGGCCGGCGCGCTTGCGCATACCACCGGAGATCTCACCGGGCATCTTCTTGTCGTCGCCGCCGAGGCCCACCAGGGTCAGCTTCTCCATGACGATGTCACGGATCTCGCTTTCGCTCTTCTTGGTGTGCTCGCGCAGCGGAAACGCGGTGTTGTCGAAGATGTTCATCGAACCGAACAGCGCGCCATCCTGGAACATGACGCCGAACAGCGTGCGGATCTCGTAGAGCTGCATCGCCGAGCACTTGAGGATGTCGGTGCCGTCGATCATGATCTTGCCGCGCTCCGGGCGCAGCAGACCGATCAGCGACTTGAGGAACACCGATTTGCCGGTACCCGACGGCCCCAGTAGGACACTGACCTCCCCCGGTGGGATGTCCAACGTGACGTCTTCCCAGATCCGTTGGGATCCGAAGGACTTGGTGAGACCCTCAACCTTGATAGCCGTACCCATGCGAATTCCTCCCGTTAAGGCGCACTTACGCCGTTGACGTCCGTGTGAGATCTGCTGACCGGAAAGGCGACGAGAATTGTGGAGCCATGCGCAGCTAACGGTGCCGTCGCAGACTCCGCGGTCGCGGCCCGTGCCTGCGCCGCGTTCCACACGCACAGGCCGAACACCAGCAGAAGGACGGAGCGCAGGACGGTTCTGCTTCGGGCTCTCATCCTGCACTCCAAGAGATGCGTCACGCGCGCGCCAGACCCGGCGACTGACACGCCCGTCGCCCAAGCCCGCACTGCGGCCAATCCAACGTGATATTCATGACCCCCCGGGTCGAGCGACGCAGATCGGCGCGGCTCGATGTGATCGCCGACACTACCCACTTTCTAACCAAGATTCAATACCTGGCTTCCGATCGACGAGCCGGTGCACCTCGTTGCAGATTGGCTGACGGGTCGACCGTTGAAACGGACGTGGCCGCAACTCCGACGTCCGCTTTTGCACTGAGATCGGGCCGCGGACCGCCCCTACGATATCCTTTAACCGTGGCTATAAAACCTGCAGAGGCTTCCAAAAGCGCAGCTACGACCGATAACGAGTCCAAGTCCGCTCGCACGCGAGCCCGCATCCTCGATGCGGCCGCTCACGTCCTGAGCGCGAAAGGGTTTGCCGGGACGAGACTCTCAGATGTGGCCGAACACGCCGAGATACAGGCACCGGCGATCTACTACTATTTCGCGTCCCGAGAGGAACTCATCGAAGAGGTCATGTACTGCGGCGTCGCCGAACTGCGCAAACACGTACAGGAGGCCCTCAACGATCTGCCGCCGGAAACCTCGCCGCTGGACCGGATCATGACCGCCGTTGAGGCCCACCTGCGGCACGAACTCGAGATCTCCGACTACGCCACCGCCTCGATCCGCAACTCCGGACAGATCCCACAGCACCTACGCACCCGACAGCTCAAAGAGGAAACCAGCTATGGACGGGTGTGGCGCCGACTGTTCGAGAATGCGATGGCCGACGGGGAGATCAGGGCCGACCTTGACCCCCGCTACGCGCAGCTGTTGGTCCTCGGAGCGCTGAACTGGGCGGCCGAGTGGCGCGACCCACGCCGCGACTCCGTCGACGGCATCGTCTCCAACGCCCAATCCCTGGTCCGCAACGGCCTGTCGGCGCGCCCCGAATCCCGGTCCCGCGGCACCAGGAAGGCGCGCACAACGGCTAGCAGACGCTGACGCCGGACCTCCACCTCGGAGCGGGTGGCTTAGCTTTTTGATTCTGTGTTAAATTCCTCGGGTGACTGAAGCTTATATTGTTGATGCGGTTCGCACGGCGGTCGGCAAGCGCGGCGGTGGATTCGCCCAGGAGCACCCGGCCGACATGGCCGCCAGTGTCATTCGGACCGTCGTCAATCGACACGACCTGGATCCCGAAGCCATCGACGACGTGATCCTCGGTTGCCTGGACAACATCGGTTCGCAGGCGGGAGATATCGCGCGCACGGCAGCGCTAGCGGCCGGCCTGCCCGAGTCGGTACCCGGGGTGACGATCGATCGGCAGTGCGGATCGGCTCAGCAGGCAGTACATTTCGCGGCGCAAGCCGTGATGAGCGGCACTTCCGACCTGATTGTCGCGGGCGGAGTCCAAAAGATGAGCCAGTTCCCGATTTTGAGTGCGTTCGCCGCGGGTGAGCCTTTCGGGTCCGGCGATCCGTGGACTGGATGCCGCGGGTGGGAGGCCCGCTACGGCACTCAGGAGATCTCCCAGTTCCGCGGGGCGGAGATGATCGCCAGCCAGTGGCACCTCACCCGGGAGGACAATGAGAATTTCGCGCTGAGCAGCCACCAGCGTGCCCTGGCCGCAATCGCCGAAGGTCGATTCGAGCGGGAAATCATCGCTCACGCGGATGTCACGGTGGACGAGGGGCCGCGACCGGACACCTCGTTAGAAAAGATGGGCAAGCTGCCCACCCTGGTCGAGGGCGGGGTATTGACCGCGGCGGTGGCCAGCCAAATCTCCGACGGGGCCGCGGCGCTGCTGATCGCATCGCAGGACGCGGTCGATCGGTTCGGATTGACACCGCGAGCGCGGATCCATCACATGTCGGTGCGCGGTGCCGATCCCGTGATCATGCTGACCGCCCCTATCCCGGCCACCCGGCACGCGCTCAAACGAACCGGGCTGTCGATCGACGACATCGACCTGGTGGAAATCAATGAGGCATTCGCGCCCGTGGTACTCGCCTGGCAGGCGGAGCTTGAAGCCGACCCTGCGCGCGTCAACGTCAACGGCGGGGCAATAGCTTTGGGACACCCCATCGGGTGCACCGGTGCGCGCTTGATGACCTCGCTTCTGCACGAACTGGAACGCACCGGCGGCCGTTACGGCCTGCAGACCATGTGCGAGGGCGGTGGACAGGCCAACGTCACGATCATCGAGAGGCTCTGACCGGTGCGCCGGGCGCTCTATGGCCCCGACCACGAGGCATACCGGGACACGGTTCGGGAGTTCCTGGCTCGCGAAGTTGTTCCGCACCAACATGAGTGGGACCACAACCACCGGATCGACCGCGAAGTGTTCGCCCACGCCGCCAAGGCGGGAATCTATGCACTCGAAATCGACGAGCGCTACGGCGGTGCCGGCGAACACGACTACCGCTACCGGATGGTGGTCTGCGAGGAGATCGCGAAGGTCAACGCGCTGTCGTTCGGCCTGACGGTCAGCCTGCAGGACGACCTGGTGCTGCACTACCTCCTGGATCTCACCGACGAGGAACAGAAACAGCGATGGCTGCCCGGCATCGCCTCCGGCCAACTGATCGGTGCCCTCGCGATGACCGAACCGGGAGCCGGCAGCGATCTCAGGGGGATTCGCACCAGCGCTCGACGCGACGGCGACAGGTGGATCCTCAACGGCCAGAAGACTTTCATTTCCAGTGGCCTGATGGCCGACCTGGTCGTCGTCGCCGCACGCACCGATCAGGAGGGCGGCTCACGCGGGTTCAGCTTGTTCGTCGTGGAGCGCGATACACCGGGATTCCGGCGCGGGCGCCAGCTCGACAAGATCGGGCTGCCTGGGCAAGACACGGCCGAATTGTTCTTCGATGACGCAGCGGTTCCGGCCGAAAACCTATTGGGGGAAGAAGGCCGCGGCCTTCAGTATCTGATGAGCCACCTGCCGCGCGAGAGACTTGGTGTCACCGCTCAGGCGATCGCGACCACGCGCGCGATCTTCGGCCAGACGGTCGAGTACTGCCAGCAGCGCAACGCATTCGGCCAGCCGCTCACCGCGCTGCAACACATCCGTTTCGAACTCGCCGAGATGGCCACAGAGCTCGATGTCACCGAGGCATACGTCGACAAATCGGTTGAGGCTTTCAACGCAGGCGAACTTTCCCCCGTCGATGCCGCGAAGGGCAAGTGGTACGTCAGCGAGTTGCAGCGCCGGCTCCTCGATCGCTGCCTGCAACTTCACGGAGGCTACGGGTATATGGTCGAATACCCGGTCGCCCGCGCGTATCTCGACACCCGCGCCCAGACAATCTACGGCGGAACGACAGAGATCATGAAGGAGCTCATCGGCCGGGAGATTGCCGGATCGAACCCAACTTCTGCTCGCAATGAATATTGATTCGCGGCTTTAATTTAATATACATTAGCTATCGGCGCTGCGAGCCCAGGACTTGCCGTGGCGGGGTGTGTCCATCCCCCGCCCCGGCATCCTTTATCGGGCTGGTCGCCGCAGTCTCTTGCCCTTAACAAGTCACTTAATCTGTGATAGAAATTCCCACTGCTGACCCGCTCCACATGGGTTTGCGCTGTACCAGTGCGCGCGGTGCCACATCGAATGTTGAATAGAAATTTCGTCGCCATAAGGCGGCGTCATCGGCTTCACTGGCTAGAATCAATCAATGACCAGGCGGACCGATGTGGCTGCTGTGACGGGTCCGGCCTCCGCGGCGACCGCCGAGCCGAAATCGGCACAGACACGACGGCGGATCCTCGACGCGGCCGCCCATGTGCTGAGCGTCAAGGGCTATGCGGGATTGCGCCTCAATGACGTCGCGGCACACGCTGAACTGCAGGCACCGGCGATCTATTACTACTATCCGTCGCGAGATGACCTCATTGAGGAGGTGATGTGGGCCGGCATCGCCGATATGCGAGAACATGTCATCGCCGTGCTAGACGGCTTGCCCTCCGAGGTCTCAGCGCTGGATCGCCTGCTCGCCGCCGTCGAGGCGCATCTGCGACACGAGCTCGCGATCTCCGATTACACGACCGCAGCCATCCGCAACGCCGGTCAAGTGCCACCGGGGATCCGAGAGCGACAAATCCTCGAGGAGCAGCGCTACGGCGAAGTGTGGCGCCGGCTGATCAACGACATGGCGCGCTCGGGCCAGCTTCGCACCGACCTCGACCTGTACCTGGCGCAGATGTTGGTCTTGGGCGCTTTGAATTGGGCAGTCGAGTGGTGGGACCCCCGACGCGGTCCCCTGGAAACCGTGGTGGCCAACGCTCAGTCGTTCGTGCGGTACGGATTGGCGGAGCCCACGACCGTTTAGCCCGCGAGTATTTTTTCCACCACCAGCGCCGCCGTCTCCGCGCACGCCGTGGTGCCCCCGTTGGCGTATTCCTTGACCGCGTCACCGACGTTCCACAGACCCGCGAAGGGCGTGTCGTGCGGCAGATCGAAGCCCGCCACCGCACGCTGGGGCGGCCAGTCGTCGCGAGTGACCGCAATGCTCAATATCCGTGCCTGCACATCGAATCCGTCGATGTTGTCGCGCAGATCCTCGAGCAGTAGCTCGGTTTCGACGGCATCGTCGAAGTCCCCGATGGACGGCTTGGGCACCGACGTCCCGACGTAGAGATGCCAACCCGGAGGTGCCATCTCCGGGCAGGTATCGGTGAAATTCGCGATATAGGCCAGCCGTCGCGATGTTGCGAAGCTAAGCATGCCGGGAACATCCACGAGGCGGTTACGGCTCGCGAAGTTCACCGAGATCATCGCGGTCGGGCGGTCGCCCTTTTTGACCAGATCCTGGTAGTCGGCGGGCACATTTTCCTCACCGAGCAGCTTCACTGTGGCGGCAGGCCCGACGTCACTGACCACCACTGGCACAGCGACGCTTACCTTTTCGCCGTCGTCGCGGATCACCTCAACCCCCGTGACACTGCCGCCGTCCGAGACGATCCTGGTGGCCGCCGTGGATAGCCACACCTCACCGCCGTGCGATTCGACGACGCCGGCCAGGCCACGCCACAGCCCGATGGTGCCTTCGGGGTGGAAGCCGAACCGCTTGAACGCGCTCTTGCGGGTGAAGTAGGTGAGGAACACCCGCGCTGGAAGGTCCTCGGAGCCGACGGCGAAGATGGATGCGCACATGTTGCGGAAAATGCCGTGAACGCGTTCGTTTTTGGTGTAGCGCGAAACCCACTCGGCGGTGCTGATCTGGTCCTCGGGCAGCCCGGAGTCGCTTCGGGCGGCGCCGATTCCGGCGACAAGTTTGGCGCCCTGGCGGGTGAGCTTGCTCAGCAGGAAACCCCACCCGCCGCCCGTCACGTCGACATTCTTGCCGCCGATCCGGTACAGCAGCGCGGGTTTCGGTTCGCGAATGTCGAACGGAGCGCCCACCTCGTCACAGGTCTGCTGCGTGATACCGCCGACTTCGATCACGATGGCACCGGTGTTGACTTTGAAGCCGTCGATGTCATCTGTGGAGGCACGCCCACCGACCTTGTCGAGTCGCTCCACGACAAGCGTGCGATATCCGTTGGTGGCCAGCCGGGCGGCCGTGAAGAGGCCGCCGGCGCCGGCGCCGATGACAACTGCGTCGAATTGCGTTCCTGGCATGTACGTTTCCCTTTCAAACGGGTCGGGGCCTAGTAGGAGCGGGGCAGGCCCAGCGAGGTTTGGGCGATGAAGTTCAGCACCATTTCCCGGCTCACCGGCGCGGTGCGCATCAGCCGGGTGACGAACCACAGTTCCGCCAGCCCGTACTCGTGGGACAGGCCGTTGCCGCCGTGCGTCTGAATGGCCTGGTCGAGAGCCTTCAATGCCGCTTCGGAGGCGGCGAGCTTGGCGATGTTGGCGGCCTCGCCCGCCGGCTCGCCGGCGTCGAGGAGCTCGGCGCTGCGCGCGGTTGCCATTCGCCCCAGTTCGATGGCGACGTGGCAGTCAGCCAACGGGTGGGCGATGCCCTGGTGCGCGCCGATGGGCGTCGACCAGACGCGCCGCTGCCTGGCGTAGTCGACGGCCTTGCCGATCGCGTAGCGCCCGATCCCGCTGGACAGCGCGCCGACCAGGATGCGTTCCGGGTTCAGCCCGTCGAAGACCTGCCGCAGCCCGTTGCCTGCGACTCCGATGAGTGCGTCCTCGCCAACCGCGACGTCATCGAGGTACACGGTGAACTGTTTGTCCGGCGACACGATCGACGTGTCAATGGGGGCAAAGGTCAATCCGGGACTGTCGGTCGGGACGGCGAACAGGGACAGCCGGCTGCGTTCCGCGGTCGAATGTTCCGCGTCGCGGGTCACCAGCAGGATTGCGTCGGCCTGATCGACGGCCGAGATGTAGTACTTGGAGCCGGAGATCGTCCAGCCGGTGTCGCTGCGCCTCGCGGTGGTTTTGACGTTGTGGCTGTTGGATCCGGCGTCGGGTTCGGTCAAGCCGAAGGCCATTTTCTTGCTCCCGTCCGCGATCGGCGGAAGCCATCGACGCTTCATTTCTTCTGACGCGTGATGTGCCAGGATGCTGCCGCAGATGGCCGGCGAAATGACCCAGATCAGCAACGGCATCCCATGCGCGGCAAGCTCTTCCACGACGACGACGGCTTCGGCCAGCCCTCCCCCGCCGCCTCCGTAGTCCTCGGGGAGGTGTAGGCCGAGCAGACCAGCGGCGCCGAGATCCTGCCACAACTCGTCGATCCCGCCGCCCGAGCGCCCCCGCTCCAGGAAGTACTCGGGTCCATATCGCTTGGCGATGCCGGCGACACTTTCCCGAATCGCCTTGTGCTCGGGAGAATCGTTGATCAGTCCCATGTCCTTACCTTCCGGTGAAGCGGGGCGCGCGCTTGGAGTTGAACGCCGAAAGCGCTTCTGCGGCGTCGGCGGTGTCGCCGGTGGCCTTCAGCGCCTCGGTTTCCGACTGCAGTTGGGTTGCGAGGTCGGTGTGCCATGAATCGCGCAACAGAGCGCGCATGCGGGCGAACGCGCGGGTCGGCCCGTGCGCCAGGTCGGTGGCCAGCGCCAACGCCCGCGGGCGCAGCTCTTCGGCGGGCACGATCGCGTTGATCATCCCCAACTCCAAAGCCTCGGTTGCCTCGATGGGCCTGTTCCGCAGGTACGCCTCGGCGGCCCGGCGCGCACCGACGAGCCGCGGCAGGTGCCAGGTGCCGCCGCCGTCGCCCGAAAGGCCCAGCGCGGCAAACGCTGTGACGAACTTGGTGCCCTCGGCCGCCAGCACCAGGTCGGCCGCGTAGACGAAGCCCAGCCCGCCGCCGGCGACGGCACCGTGGGCGGCGGTCACAATCGGCGCGTCGATCCGGTTGAGCACGCGAAAAGCTTCATGAAATGGCGTGACCATGCCCTCCAGCACCTCGCCTAGTGGCGTTGACGCGTCGGACAGAAAAGAATCGGTGTCGCCGCCGACGGACAATGACGGCCCGTCACCGCAGATGAGGACGGCGCGCACCGACCGATCATCCGCGATGCGGCGGGCCACGACGAGCGACTCCGCAGCCATCCGGGGGTCAATCGCATTGCGGGCGTCGGGCCGGCTCAGGCAGACGGTCGCCACACCGTCGACCACGGTGTAGTCGATCGTTTCCAGCCGGCCCTGCTCATCGAGCGCTTCGATCCATGCGGCACTGTCGGTCAGCTGATCCAGCGAGGTGATGCGGCCGTCGTCGGCGAAGCCGATCACATGGTGGAACGCCGCGTCGAGCTTCCTGCCGGACCGGCGGGCCTCGCCGCGATAGCGGCCGACGACGAGCAGGCGGCCGTCGTCAAGGGTGTGGAATTCGTCGGGATAGGCCCGGACGTCATAGTGGCGCCCGAGCTGCCACCACACCTCGCGCCGCATCGCGTCCGGCCCGACGTGCTCGCCGCCCACGCCGAGCGGCAGACCCACGGTGGCATGGCCGACGAAATCGGGATGTAGCAGCTTTCCGAGTGTTTCCCGGTCACCGGCGGCTAACGCGCGGTAAAGGTCTCGAACGGCGGCGACCTGCGCGTCGCGGGTCGCTGAGTCGACGTCGACCACAACACGCCCCTCTCATCGCATGACCGACACAACTTAACAAGCATTTAATTTTGATTCGATACAGATCTCAGCAGTTGAAAGCCTGTCCTCTCGGCACGCTAGCATATTTTTCTATTGTGGGTTAAATTCACCTGGACATCGCGACGACGAGCTGACGGCCGGAGGAACTGTGACAACGACGACACGACACGCAGCGCTGCCGAGTGCCCAGAACACGAGTAGCGACTACATGACTCTTCGCCTCGGCTTATGGTCCGTATGCATTTACGCGGGCCTGGGTCTGCTCGGCTTCGCGGTATTCGCGGGCTTTTGGCCGCCCCCTGGGCAAGACCTCGACGCATCGGCGATCTCGCGGTATTTCCAGAGTCACCACACCGGCATCCAGGTGGGGATGGTGCTGATGGTCGTCGGCGCGCCCTGCTACTACACGTGGAGTGCCGCCATTTCCAAGATCATCGGCCGCATGGAGGGCCCCATGGGCATCCTGTCGACGACGGAACTCCTCGGCGGACTGATGACGGGTGTCGTCACCGCCGTGCCGGCGGTGGTGTGGCAGACCGCGGCGTTCCGAGCCGAAACCCGCTCGGCGGAGACCGTACAGACGTCGTACGACCTCGGATGGCTGTTCTTCGACCTCACGTTTGTGTTCTCGCTGCTGCAGAGCGTCGCACTGGGCATCGCGATCCTGCTCGACCGCCGCGCGCAGCCCCTCTTTCCGCGCTGGGTCGGCTACGTGTGCTTCCTGACCGCGGCACTCTACGTTCCGCTCAGCCTCGTGCCATTTGTCCGAACCGGCCCGTTCGCCTGGCATGGCCTGCTCAACTTCTGGGCGGTGTTCGTCATGTTCTTTGTGCTGATCGTCATCGTGACGCCCTACGCCTTCCGCGCGCTGCGCCGCCTGGAGGGTGAAGGACAGGCCTAGGCTTGGTGTCGTATCGCTCTGAGCAACCAGAACGCAGGTTAGCCCGGCAACAGGTAGGTCGGCAGATGTGCCGTCGACGCTCCGACGATGCCTAACCAGTTGAACGGCAGGTGATAAATCAATATGGTTGCCGCGCAGCAGAATCCGATCGCCGCCAGGGTGCGTATCATCGGCTGGAATGCTGGGCGCCAGCGATCGAAACCTCGCTCGACTGGCGACAGACCGTCTGGCGACTGGACGGCCTGCAGCCGCATCCACGTGTAGAGCAGACCCAGCGCTGCCACCAGAAACGACTCGTAGAGCGGAAATTGGAACTGGCTTCCCGCCCAAAGCGTCAGTGGCCCGTAGGTGCGCGCGTAGGCGTAGCCGTGCGTCAATCGGATCGCCAGATTCTCCACCACGAAGTCGAAACCAAACTCACCGATGAACACGATCGCCAGCAACGACACATTGGAGAGCCGAGGCCAACGGGATCGCAAGGCGAAATAGGCCGGACAGCCCACGATGGCCACACCGGCGCAGAAATACACATACATCGGCGGGCCCCACAGCAGCGACTCCGCGTAGCGCGACGACGCCGCCGGATTGTGAAAGGGCAGAAACGCGGTCCAAACACCCATGTTGACGTTATGCGCGTTCCACGCGAACAGATACGTGTAGCAGTTCAGGAACGCGTCGGCGACGAAGGCCGCCATTCCGCCGAGGACGAACTTGCCGTCGAGGCTCAAGGCGCCGGTTCGGCGCCACGGCTTGATCACACAGGACCAGACCAGAAAGCCCAGCAACGCGACACTAATCCCTTCAAAGACCCTCAGCGCCACCAGATTCCACACAGGCATGCGGTCGGGGCCGAGCAGAGGCGCGGGCCCGAAATCACTGGAAGCGATCCATCGCACCAGCGCCTGGGCGGCGATTACCAGCCAGACGACGGCGACTACGGCCCATACGGTGACCCCGCCCGTGCGGGACGGCTCTGGTGCAGTCCTGCCCCGCGGGGGGTCGCTCCGGTGGAGCGTCGATTCCGACACCGCGACCATCACCTCCCGAACTTTGAATTAAGATTAAACACCTAGATCTTCGAGGCCCGCAATCATCTCAGGGCCGCAATCAACTCGTCGGCCGACCCTCGGGCGTCCGCGGCGACCTCCGCGTAGTGACACCGACGGCCCGCCCGACGCGCCCCCTCGTCGCACTGGACCGCCACGATGTTGGCCCGGACGCTGGAGGCCGCCGCATCGACTTGCGATGACGGCCAGCGTCCGGGGCCCTAACGATCGTTTACACGCTCGCATTTGCTTTGCCGGTGGCGAACGTCACACAAGTACGCATCCGACCCCGTGCGAATGAGCTCTATCGTGCAGTTTCGCCACGAAAGATGCGCGTAAGCTGCATGCGAGCCGGGCTCTCCCGAGGTGCGTGAAGCCACAACTCTTACCCGTCTTATGACGTAAGTGGTCGTTTACAAATGAGCGCTTCGGCGCTAACATCGCCCATATCGCAGCCCTTGCGTAGGCGATCTTGCTAAGAGATGAGGACCAGGAGCAGAACATGAGCTACTCCATTCCCGACACGGTGACCACCAAAGGGCCGTTCCAACCGATGCGGTTCGAGGCCACGGTCGAGGAGTGCATCGTCACCCATGGTGAGATCCCCAAGGACCTCACCGGCGGTATCTACCGCACCGGACCGTGCTGGAAGCGGCCGACCAAGCAGGGGACGACACCGTTGCTGGCGATGGACGGCATGGTGCAGGGCCTGGTCTTCGAGAACGGCCGGGCCGATTTCCGCAACCGCTGGGTGCGCACACCGAAGTATGTGTTGGAAGACAAATATGGCCGCGGCATGTTCGACTACTCGGACGGCGGGTTCGGCGATTACCGTGACTACGGCTACGGCGAGGTGGTGCGCACCACGGAGAACGCGCACACGCCGCAGGGCACCGCGAGCATCAACATCTTCCCGTTCGCCGGCGAGCTGATCGTCTCCGGCGAGTTGGGCGCTCCGCCGCAGACGATCGATCCGATCACATTGGAGACCAAGGGCATCGTGGACTGGGCGCCGGCGCTGTCCAGGGGCCCGCACGAGCCCGTGTGCTTCGGGGATGGCACGTTCTGCGCTCACCCGAAGTGGGACGAGGACACCGGCATCCTCTATGGCTGGTCATACAGCGACACGGCACCCTATGTGTCGATGAAATATGTCCACCCCGACGGCACTGTGGAATCGCGTGACCTCTGGGACGCCCCGTATAACACGGTGGCGCACGATATTTGGCTGACGCCGGAATGGGTTGTCATGCCGTTCCAGCCGTTCATCATCGACCTGAAGCGCAATAGCAAGGGATACGCCGTCTTCGGCTGGGAGCCCGAACTGCCGATCACGATCGCGTTGATCCCCCGGCACAACCTGCAGGGTGAGATCCGTTGGATACAAACGGATCTGCCCGCGCAATATGTCATGCACACCATGACGGCCAACGTCAAGGGTGATCAGCTCATCCTCGACGCGCCAATCTTCAACACGCCGCCGTTCCCGATGGAGCAGGAGTTCAACGAAGGCGATCAAGCCGCGCTGTTCTTCAGCAACGCCGCCAGCTACCTGGGCCGGTGGACCGTCAACCTCACGACCGGCGACACCAAGGCCGAGCAGCTCTCGGAGCTGCCGTCCGAGATATGCAAGGTCGACCAGCGCTTCTACGGCAAAGGCCACCGCTACGGCTTCCAGATCGGCGGCCAGCCCAAGAAACGCGGCATGCGCATGGACAGCCTCATCCGCAACGACGTCGACAAGGTGACCGAGCAGATCTACCAGATCCGAGGCCAGGGCGAGCTGGCCGCGGTGCTCGAAGCCTCATTCGCGCCGCGAACGACGAGCGCCCCCGAGGGCGACGGCTACATCATCGTGCCGGTGTCGTGGTGGGGTGAGCACCGCGGTGAATTCCAGATCTTCGACACCGACGACATCACCGCCGGTCCGATCTGCAAGATCGAGCTTCCCTTCCACATGGGCTGGACGCCCCACGGCCACTGGATGGACTTCCGCTAAACGCGCCTCAACTCCAGTCGACCCGGGGTAACAGCACCGACTGATCGGCCGGTGTCACTATTCCAGGCGCGCAACGACATACCTCAGGAATCGAATTCACCGCGCGCGCTGCCGTCGCCATCAACCCGCCCATGATTGCCAGATCCTGGGGGCCCCGCGGCTTTGCCAAGGGGCCCCGGAAAGATTCGTTGCGCGTCCGCGTCGCCCACTGCACCTGCATGTCGGGCTCGCCGGTGATCGCCAGTCGGTAGCCGCCCTCGCCGGGCGCCGGATCCCAGTGCTCCGGGTACTCGCCCAGCCAGTAGCAGCCGGCCTGCGTGATCCGGCGCTTGCCCCCGATGCAACCGTCGAGGTTGAACCGGATCGCCGACACCGTTCCAGCCTTCAGGCTGAACAGCGGAGCCTGCACGTCGCGACTGGCAAGAGCGAACTCCTGGTCCCACCGCACGTCGTCGAACTCCACGCCAAACCAACGCGCGGTCAGGTGCAACGCGGGTCCGAACAGGTACTCGAAAAGCGGTCGCAGATCGTGAGATTCGGCCTGCTCGGGGGTCAGGCCGTAACCGAAGTAACCGAAAACCTCGGGATCCTCATAGGTCTCGAAGTTGTACATCTCGCACAGATAAGTCGACTCGATGCGCTGGCACATGCTGGCCAGGGCCGCGAGCACCGTCTGGCTGCCACTGGCGTTGATTCCGGTCGGATAATACGACGCCCTCCCCTCCCGGCACGCCCTCTCCAGTCGGTCGACAAGGGCGGGTCCATGCGATTGCGGGTAGTTCATCGACGCCTGGACACCCACGACGTTCTTGCCGGTCGCGAGCATCGATGCGATGTCGTCGACGAGTTCGGCCGGTTGCCGCCGCAGGTCGGTGGCGGTGTAGACCACGCAGTCGGCGGGAATCGCCAGCGCCTCCTCGATGTCTGCCGTGGCGGCTACCCCGGTGTCGGCGTAACCGCAGAACTCACCGGCGTCCACCCCCGCCTTGTCCTTGCTGTGCACCCAAAGGCCGCTCAACTCCAGGTCCGGGTGATCGATGATGCCCTTCAGCGTCTGCTTCCCGACGAGACCGGGCGCCCATTGGATGACCCGAACTTTCTGCGACATCTCACTCCTCCGATGACCTCTAAGTAACGGTGTTGCTCTACCGTAGAGCAACACCGTTACTTATGTCCAGGTACAATGTGGATACGTCTACCGGGGGGTGAAGGGATAGAGTCCGGCATGGCCGTGTCCCGTCGCGCCGCACGGCGCAGCACCGAGGAAGTCCGTACATTAATCCTGTCTGCCGCCAACGAGCTCTTCGCCGACCGCGGTTACGCCCAGACTTCGATGCGCGACATCGCATCCCGCGCGGGGCTCAGCCTCTCGGTGCTCTACCGGCAATTCGCCAACAAGGACGACCTGTTTGCCGCTACTCTGCTCGCGCCGTTTCTCGCCTCGTTCGAAGAGTTTGCCTCGGCGTGGAGCAGCCAGGTCGACGAACCGTGGGAGGACGCGCGGCTGGTCGGTGAGTTCGTCCGCGACCTGTACGGCAATCTCGTCAAATATCGACACCTGGTGATCACGTTGTTGGCAGCGGATCAAGACTCGGGTAGCGAGCTCTTGAAAAAGGCCCAACAGGGCATGGCCGACAGCCTTCGCGACCTTCGTTCGATGGCCGAGCATGAAGCCGGCCGACGGGGCTGGCTTCCCGCCGAATCCGTCGCGGACGGTAACACCTTGACCATCGCCATGATTGGCGGCCTGGTTCTGCTGCAGCCGTTACTCGCCGGAGCCTCTCAGGTTGACGAAGACACGCTGATCGACGCGGCAACGCGGATGGCGCTTTACGGCATGCGCCTCGGGCCGCGCTGACCCCGACATCCAGAATGACACATTAAGCAACACTGTTCCTTGACGTAAGTAACGGTGTTGCTTAGTGTTGACTGACCGCACTCGGCAGGCAGGAGACGTCATGAGCATTACGACCAACGCACCCCAGGTGTCGCCGTTCGGAACGCAGCGCGCCGTTCTCGAAAGCCCGTCCGCGAAGAAACCGATCAAGGCGTGGGCCTTCCTCGGCGGACTGTGGCTGGTGTTCTACCTCTACCTGTTCGTGCGATGGGTATCTGGCCCGGATACCGAGCGAGTACCGCAAGGACCCACCCAGCTTCCGGGCTGGATGTCGACGTTGTTTCACTTCTACCTGCCGGTCGGCGTCGCGGTCACGATCGGCGTCCTCTATGTCGTCGTCGTCCGTCCGCGCATCCGCGAAAGGCGGATGACCACCGACGGGCTACTGCTGCTGTCGTTCGTGCTCTTGTGGTTCCAGGACCCGTTTATCAACTTTTATCAGCCGACGTTCACGTATAACTCCGCAATGTTCAACGCCGGCTCGTGGATCGCCTACGTCCCGGGCTGGCAGTCGATCGCGGCCGGTACACCGGGTCACATGTTCCAGGAACCGTTGTTCTTTATCCTGCCGGCATATCTGTACATGCTCTTCCCGATCGCTCTGGCCTGCACATGGGTGATGCGTAAGACGAAAGAGCGCTTCCCGAATATCGGTGTGCTGGGCCTGATCTCGGTCTCTATGCTGTTCGGCTTCGTGCTCGACCTCGTCTGTGAAGGCGCCTGGGTCCACTTAGGTTTTTACAACTACTGGGCGACGGTGCCTCAACTGACGGTGTTCGCCGGCCACTGGTACCAGTTCCCGCTGTATGAATCGTTGCTCACGGCGGCCTGGTGGACCGGTTTCGCCTGCCTCCGGTACTTCAAAGATGACAAGGGCAACACCGTCGTCGAACGAGGCGCCGACGAGATCCGGGCAAGCGCGGGAATCAAGACCCTGCTGCGGTTCCTGGCGATATTGGGTGCCGGCAGCACCATCTACATGGTCACCTACAACATTCCCTATCAGGTGTTCAACTTGCAGGCGCACTCATGGCCTCGCGAGGTGCAGGAGCGCTCGTATTTCACCAACGGAATATGCGGACCCGACACCGACCAGGCCTGCCCGTCGAAGGACTTGCCACTCTCGCGTCGTGACGCGGTGCATTTCGACCCGCACGGGAAGGTCGTGGTGCCACCGGGCATTCCCGCCCCCGCGTCGGACACGGCTACGCAGTTCTCCACCGGTGGCGGAAAGTGACCGCCGAAGGCTTCGTCACGGGCGGCGCCGTCAAAGCTGTTGTGCAGCACGGTGATCTAGGCGTCGATCAGCCCGGCAAGCCGGCGATCAACAGACGCATGCAGATGGCATGCGTCTGGGCAGGACCGGTCATGGTGGTGGGGTGGGTGGCCAGCTTCGTTCTGCTCGCTCGCTTCATCCCGCCGCCGGCTCCCGGCAAGTCCCCCGAGCAGGTCCTCGACATGTATCAGCACCATCCCGACCTGATTCGGCTGGGCTTGATGCTCACCATGTTCGCGTCCGCGCTCTTGGTCCCATTCGCCGCGGTCATCTCCGCCCAGATGAAGCGGATCGAGGGACCACGTTCGGTGCTGGCGTCGACGCAATTGGTTTCCGGCGGCCTGTTGTCGCTGGAATTCATTATCCCCCTGATGGTTTGGCAGACGGCGGCGTACCGGCCCGATATCGGGGGCGTGACGATCCGCATGCTCAATGACATGGGATGGCTGATGTTCGTGGGGGTCATCTCGTCGGCGGTGGTGGAATTCGGGTCTATTGGCGTGGTGATCCTCAGCGACGAGCGAAACACGGGGGTATTTCCACGGTGGGCCGGATACTTCAATATCTGGGTGGCAATGCTCGTAGCACCGGCCGGGGTAGTCCCGTTCTTCAAGCACGGTCCACTCGCCTGGAACGGGGCATTCGCGTTCTATCTGCCACTTACCGTGTTCGCGATTTGGATCGCGGTCATGGTCGTGCTACTGCGCCGGGCCATCAATACGGAAGAGCGCACCACGGTGGCCGCCTGACCGTAACTGAGCAGTAGGGAGTGCTCGGCCAAGTGTCAAGAATTGCTCAAGGGTCGCGGTTTACGCTGCTCGCACGCGCCGTCGCGGACCGCCCGTTGTTCGTCGTCGAGGGCGATCACCCGCTGGCCTATACCGATGGCGAATCGATATTCCTGCCGGCGCGGCCCGCGCATCTGCAGTGCTGCTCGGTGATCGCGCAAGCCGGCCTCATCGGGGTTGGAAGTTTCGACCGCCATGTGATGGCACGGATCGCCGGGCGGCACTCGCTGCAACGACGCTATCTGCTGCTGGAGTGTGTACGCGCGGTCTCGGTGCTGAGACAGGCACTACCGCTTCAGCTGTTCGAGTTGACGGCGGAAATCTATGACGGCCCCGCGCCGTCATGCCCCCAGGAATCGCTGGCCTGGGCCCGCCACGCCAGGCGCCGTCTCCCGGTGCCCCCCGACTGGATGGGCACCATCAAGCCCTTGAGTATCCTTCGGGCCACCAACCGAATTGACGCCTCGCCCGCGGACCACCGGGAAGCGCCTGCCTCCCCCGAAGACTCGCTGCGCGAACTCGACGATGACGAGGAATCCGACCGTAGCCGAATTCTCGAGCTGTTCTCGGCGCCGATCCAAACCCCGCTGTCGTCCATGATCACCCGATTCTTCGGGATGGGCCGGGCGCCAGGAGGTGATCGCAATGGCGGCGCGGCGACTCCCGTAGGCGGGCATGGTGTCGGTCCGGTCGGACAGCACGCAAACCCGGTCGAGTCCGTCCGCCCGGTTTTCGCTTCCGCACCAGCGCTTCCCGTCGGGTTTCGTTATCCAGAATGGGACTCCACAGCCAACCGCTACCGCCCCGATTGGTGCACCGTCGCCGAGTACGATCCCCCTCAGACAGCCGCCGAGTTGCGCCCGATGCCCGACGGCGATCGCCTGTTGCGTCGTGAACTCGCCCGCCTCGGCCTCACCCATGAGCGACATCGACGCCAACCGTACGGCGACACTTTGGATCTAAGGGCGCTGGTCGACATGGTGGTGCACCGAGCCGCCGGCGTGGACGCCCGCCCGGACATCTATGAGTGCATGCGCCGCACCGCCCACGATTTGAGCGTGCTTGTGTTGCTGGATGCGACCAGTTCGACCCGGGACGAAGGGTCGGGATGGCGTGTGTTCGACCAACAGCGAGAGGTTGCCCGGCGGCTGAGCGCAGCACTCGACGAGTTGGGTTGCCGGGTTGCGTTATTCGGCTTCTTCTCAGCAGGCCGCAATGCGGTGCGATTCATGCGGATAAAGGAATTCGATGATCGACATGACAGCGCCGTGCACCGACGCCTGTCCGCTTTGGAACCCAACGGTTTCACCCGGCTCGGCGCTGCCGTTCGGCACGCGTCGCACCTGTTGAAGACACGGGCCGGCACCACCCAGAAACTTCTGATACTCGTCGGCGACGGCTTTCCGTACGAAGAGGGTTATGAGGGCACCTACGCGGAACAAGACAGCCGGCAAGCGCTGCGTGAGTCAGCCGCCGGCGGTATCGGATGCGCTTGTCTCAGCATCGGTTCCGCCACCCGGGCGGACGTGATCCAGCGGGTATGGGGCGAGGTCCCGCACTGCCGGCTGGATGGCCCATCGGAACTCGCAGGATCACTGGTCCCGATCCTGCGCACATCGCTGCAGAGGGCCAAGGCTACGTCACGTTCACTGGGATCTACTGATGGCCAACGAAGTCGAGGAGAATTGCGATGACGCAGGATGCGATGACCAAAGCGGTTGCCGGCAACGGGCAGCGGCCGTTCTATCACCCGGTCGGTCACGAAGTCGCGCTGTTCAGCGCCGCCATGCGCCGAGGTTTGCCGGTCATGTTGAAGGGCCCGACCGGTTGCGGCAAGACCCGCCTCGTCGAATACATGGCAGCTACTGCCGGTGTTCCGCTCTACACGGTCTCCTGCCACGAGGACATGACGGCTTCCGATCTGCTGGGCCGCTACGTCCTTTCCGGGGGCTCGACAGAATGGGTCGACGGCCCGCTGACTCGGGCGGTTCGCGCGGGCGGCATCTGCTACCTGGACGAAATTGTCGAGGCCCGACAAGATGCCACGGTCATCATCCATTCCCTCACGGACCATCGCCGCGAACTCAATATCGAACGCCTGGGCGGTGAGAGCCTCAGCGCCGCAGACGGATTCCAGCTCGTCGTCAGCTACAACCCCGGCTATCAGAGTGTGTTGAAAGATCTGAAGGCCTCGACGCGGCAACGCATGGTGTGCATCGAACTCGACTTTCCTCCGCCGGACGTGGAGCTCGAGATCCTCCGGCAGGAATCGGGAGTCGACTCGGTGACCGCCGAGGCGCTGATCCGGCTGGGAACCGCGGTCCGCCGCGTGCGGGATGCGGGGCTTCGCGAGGTTGCCTCAACCCGCACATTGATCGCAACCGCCGTGTTGATCGACGAAGGGACGCCCTTCATCGACGCCGCGATGTCGGCCATCGCGGGCCCGCTGACCGATGACCGCCAGCTACGCGACGGGCTCACGGCACTGATCGAGGCCCACGCACCGAATTGAATTCCGCTCGCGGGCAACATTGCGTCAGCGTTGACAATTTGATACGCAAGGTTTCATTATTAAATGCATGGTCAAGGCGTCCGCCACCGCAATAAGAAGCCCCAGCTCAACCGATATTGCCGCCACCTCGGCCCCGGTGGCGCAGGAGCCGCGCCGCCTGGTTCCCGTGAAGTGGTGGGCCGGCCTCGGCGCGGTAATCCTGACCTTCATCGCCTACGTGTTGATCGACTGGATAACTGGTCCGTTCTTCAAGCGGGTGCCGACCGGTCCCATGGACCCACCGACATTCATGAAAGTGGCCATGGTCCTGTTCCAGGCCGTGTCGATTCCCGTCGGCATCGGCCTCATCGGTTGGTTCGTGGTACGCCCCATCATCCGGCAACGCCGATTGACCCTCGACGGCATGCTGGTGCTGGCCTTCTCGACGCTGTGGTTCCAAGATCCGCTATCGGCATACGGTGGGCACTGGTTCAGCTACAACTCGTGGCCCATCAACTACGGCTCATGGGTCCACAGCGTCCCCGGTTGGCTCTCCAACGGGAAGCCGGGCGCGATGATTGTCGAACCGATCCTGATCATGCCGGGCCTGTATGTCTACGTCTTCGTCATCACGATGTTCCTCGGCTGCGCGGTCATGCGACGGGCCAAGGCCAAGTGGCCCCGGATCGGCACACTCGGACTGATCTCCGCCTGCTTCGTCGCGATGGTCGGCTTCGACATCATCCTGGAGGGCGTCATCTTCATGCCGCTCGGCATCTGGGAATACCCCGGCGGGCGCGGCTTCGCCATCTTCAGCGGGACCTACCACGCCTTTCCGCTTAACGAAGTCGTCACCGTCTCGGCGACGTTCACCGCGGTCGCGTGCCTGCGCTACTTCCGCAACGACAGAGGCCAGACGCTGGTCGAACGCGGCGCCGAAAATCTTCGGATGTCCGACCGCGCGCAGATGGTGGTGCGGGCGCTGGCGGTGGTGGCCGGCGTGCACGTGGCGTTGTTCCTCACCTACAACGTCCCCAACTACTGGATCGGGACCCACTCCAAGGAATGGCAGCGCGACCTCGTTGACCGGTCGTATTTCACCGACGGGCTGTGCGGGCAGGGCACCGACCACGCCTGCCCAGGTCCGGGTGTTCCGTTGAGCCGCAACGACAACAGCGGCTCCGGCAAGGGCTCGGTCTACATCACTCCCGACGGGAAGGCCGTCATACCGCCAAACACCAAACTGCCGGCGCAGTACCCGTTCGGACCATAGCCGGGGCGCTCACGTCATTCACGCCTGCTCCTGCAATTGGCGTGCCGACTCGGCGGCCCGTCGCATCTTCAGGGTGTGTGAATAGATCCAGCGTGCCGACGCATCGAGTATCGCCAAACCGATCGCGCAGGAAGCGAATGCGCTGACCCACGTTAGCCACGTCGGGGCGCCGGGCACGTGCAGGGCGTTGTACACGGGCAGGCCTACCGCCGCGCTGCAGCCGGCGTCGGTGACCAGCGGCAAGAACAGCACCAGCGACGCGCGCCAGCCGGTGAAATAGCCCGGTGCCGCAAACAGGATGGCCGCGCACAGGATTGGGCCGGTGGTGTTGATGAACAGCCAATACAAGGGGAATCCGCCGACACTCATCGGCACGGTGCCGTAGCCGAAGTACGTGTAGAGCCGAAAGTGCAGCAGCGGCAGCTCGATCAGCAGATCGGCGGCGAAGGTGATCGCGATCCCTATCCAGAATGCGCGTGGGGTGAAGGTCAGCCTGCGCAGTTCCAACAGCAGCACATAGGCGATGCCGCCGAAGAAGATGATGTAGGTGGGCAGCCCCCAGTGCGGTATCGGGCCCATCGTCTCGAAGACGACGTCCTGTCCCGGGCGGGGGTGGTGCACGAGACCCAAGATGTCGTCGAGCGGTTCGTTCAGCAGCGCGATTCCGCCGCCCGCCAGGAGCACCAGTCCCAAGGGCGATCCGGTCCGTCGCCACTGGCGCACCGCAAACCCTACGAAGGCGACCACCGCGGTCCACAGGACGATTTCGGCGATGGTTTGGGGTGTCCGCGGGAAGACCATCTGCGGCGGCGTCGGGACGTTGAATTGGGCCATAATGCTCACGCAGTCAGGACGGCAGCGGGTGAAAGTGCCTGCAACAGTTCGCGTGCGGCCCGCTCGCCGGCCGTGGTGGCGGTGTTGACGTTGCCCGACGAGTTGTAGGAGCCGGCGAGGTGAATTCGGCTTGTCAAATCCCGGGCGGCGTGGAAGCGACCGAGGGCGCGATACAACCCGGGGTGGCTGTACACCAGCACCGGATACCACCGATTGACCCGCG
Source organism: Mycobacterium sp. NGS69 (assembly GCF_059812165.1). Classification (NCBI taxonomy): domain Bacteria; kingdom Bacillati; phylum Actinomycetota; class Actinomycetes; order Mycobacteriales; family Mycobacteriaceae; genus Mycobacterium; species Mycobacterium sp. NGS69. The sequence goes on along the minus strand of NZ_JCALCD010000006.1, from coordinate 273,813 downwards.
CGAACTCGATGGCATCTCCCAAACCCGGGATCGCCTTCTCCGCGTCGGGCAGCACGTCGGCCAGGATGTCGTCGTCGGTGGCGTCCATGTGGTCGACGGCCCACTGGTTCATCATGAACAGCGACACCAAGCCCTTGCCGGCCGGCGCACGCCCCGGCGCCTTGTTGTGTTCCAGAATGATCGCGAACAGCCCCTCGGACACCGGCCGGGGAACGACGACGAACGATGCCGGGCAGTCCGGAATTCGCTTCAGGCCCAGGTTGATCGACATCGTCGAGGTGTAATTCAACTCCCGCAGGAACTTGGCGCGTTCGGGATCAAGCTGCGGGACGATGTCGGGAACTCTGTTGCCCATGGAGCTCACGACGGCGCCGGCGCCGCGTTCGGTGTATTGCTCGCCGTCGGGCCCGACGCAGGTGATCGTCACGCCGCCGGCGTCTTCGACGACTTCCACCACTTCGGTGTTGAGACGCACGTCGGGGATGGCGGCGGCCAGCCGCTCGGGAAACGAGGAGTATCCGTCGCGGAAGGCGTACAGCTTCGAGCCAAGCACCTTCTGCCACAGGAAGAAGAACTCGACCACCGAGATCACGCTGGCCGGCACGCCGGCTCCCCCGCGCACGGTGGGCTCGATGAGATAGTCGTACAGCTCACCGTCGAGGCCCCGCCTGCGGCAGTACTGCTCGGGCGTCTCGGTGTCGAAGGCGCCGGCGATCGACAAGTCCTCGTAGCTCAGCAGTTTGCGCAGCCTGAACGAGTCCGCGGCGAGCCGGGCGACCTTCAACTTGGAGCTCAGCGACAGCAGCTTTGTGCGTGCCGCGTCAATGACGAGCCGGTTCGCGCGCAGGTAATGCATCTGGCTGCCGCGCATGAATCCCATCAGCGAGTTCGCCGGTATCAGCTCGTCGGTCATCCCGATGTCGTCGATCAGCTGCATCACGCTGTCGTAGGCGGCCGGCAGGATCGTGGTTCCGGCTTCCATCAGATAGCCGTCGCGCTTGATCGACAGCAGTTGGCCCCCAACACGATCCCGGGATTCCATCACGACTACGTCGCGTCCGGCCTCTTGCAGCCGCCAGGCCGCCGCCAGCCCCGACGGCCCCGCGCCGACGACGTACACCTTGGACAAATCGGACATGCCGTCCACGCTATCAAACAGTTCATCTGAGTAACAGACATTCTGTATGATCCTCTGAACAGTGCGTATACTTCGTCGGGTGGACGCTTCGACTCCCCGGCCGCTGCAACTGTCCCGGCCTCAACGCCGCAGCATGCTCAGCCGGCATTTCGTCACCGTGGTCGAGGATCTGGTGGAGAACGGGCCAACGTACGCCGACCTGAGCGTCGAGGCGATCATCACCGCAGGCGGAATCTCGCGCTCGACGTTCTACGTCTACTTCGAGGACAAGGGCGACCTCCTGGTCGCCATGGCGCAGGACGTCATCGGTGACCTTTTGGCCGACGGCGCATCGTGGTGGGAACTGCCCGTCGACGCGACGCGCGCAGACCTGCACAAGGCCCTGCGCGTGCCGATCGACACGTATCGCAAACATCGGACGATCCTGGGCACCGTCGCCGAGACCGCGGCCTACGACCCGCGGGTGCGAGAACAGCAGCAAAAATTGATCGACCAAGTCGTCGCGGCGCTGACCGCCTACATCGGCGAAGCGCAGGGCGCCGGAGTTGCCGATCCCCAGCTGGACGCCGCACGCACTGCGCCCTGGCTGATCTGGATGATCGAGCGCGGGCTCTATCAACTGATCGGGGCCGCCGACGAGGAGGAGGTCGAGCGACAACTCGATGCGTTGACCGAGATCGTTTGGCGAGTGGTCTATCTCAGCGGTCCCCCGGCCCCGGGCGGGCGAACCCACAGCCGCAAAAAGAAGTCGGACAACTAGTTCGCGAATCCGAGTTCGCCAGGGTCAAACACGGCTCACATTCAATTCGCCTCGGAGCAAGTGTTTTTGGACCTTTCCGGCCCCATTGCGCGGGACGACCGCAAAGATGAACTCGCGGGGAATCTTGTAGTCGGCGATGCGCCGGCTGCAGTGCTGCCGCAGCGACGCGGGCGTGAGGTCGGACCCGGGAGCCGCAGTCAGGAACGCCACGACCGTTTCTCCCCATTCCACGTCTGGCCGACCCACCACGGCCACGTCGATCACATCGGGGTGGTCGGCGATGGCCTGCTCGACTTCCGCGGAGTACACGTTGCGCCCGCCGGTGATGATGACGTCTTTCAACCTGTCGACAAGACGCATGGCGCCGTCCTCGTAGACCTGCATCAGGTCACCGGTGTGCAGCCAGCCGTCGCGGATCACTTCCTGGGTGGCTTGCGGTTGGTTCCAGTAGCCCTTGGTGATCGCCTCGCCACGAAACACGAGCTCGCCAACCTGGCCCGGTGGCGTGTCGTTACCGTGCTCATCGACGACGCGCGCCTCGACGAACGGCTGGGCGAGGTGGCCGCTCGACTGCGGACGGGAGCGCACCTGCTCCATCGTGGAGTAAATGCCCGTGGGTCCAGCCTCGGTCTGGCCGCACTGTTGAAAGAACGAGACGCGCGGAAACGCGGCCAGTAGACGCTCGACGGCCGCGGGCGGCATCGGCGCGGCACCGAAGACTCCAACACGCCATGATGTCAGGTCGCGGCCGCTGGCCTCGTAGCAGCGAAGGACTTGCTGGTACATGGTTGGAACGCCGAAAAGCCATGTGGTTCGGTGCCGTTCGATCGCATCGAGCACCGTTCGCGGATCGAACTTCGGGACGACGATGTGCGTTCCGCCCAGCAGCGTCGTCGCGTTCATGAATGTCATCCCGCCCGAGTGATACATCGGCGCCAAATGCAGGTAGCGATCCCCGTCACGCAGGCCTAGCGAGACGATCTGCGCCATCGCCGCCCACACGGCACGGTGGTGATCCAGCAGCACGCCCTTGGGTTTTCCGGTGGTACCGGAGGTGTAGAGAATGAACGCGTCGTCCTGCTCGACGGCCCGATCCTCGTGTAGCGCATCGGAGTAGCCGCCGGCGAGCAGATCGGGATAGCGACTCGACGGGCCCAGCGAAAGTAACGTGGTGGCCGCCGCGCGGCCCGCGGCCTCCGCCAGATTGGCTTCACCGGCGCTGAACGCCAACAGGGTGCTGCCGGAATCCTGAAGGATGTGCACGAGCTCGGGCGCGGCCAATCTGGTGTTCACCGGCACGACGATCGCGCCGAGGCGCGACGCGGCGTGCGAGGCGATGATGAATTCCGGCGAGTTCGACGACAGGACGGCGATCCGGTCGCCTTTGCGCAACCCGAAAGCCTCGAGCGCCGACGCGGCATTGGCGATGTCGGTCTCGAGTTGTCGCCACGTCCAACGCCGCTCAGCGGTGACGATGGCCTCGCGTTCGCCGACCCGAGTCGCGTTCAGTAACGCCGTTCCGCCTATGGTCGGCATGACCTGCCTCGCTCTTGTACCTATTATTGAGCCCAGTTATATCAATATAGGGAGCGTCGGGCCGCGAGGTCAACGCCGTCAGCTGCCTCAGCACCGACGCAGGTCAATATGAGCGCGGTAGGCCCAAACTGTGTTCTGCCACGAAGTTGAGAATCATCTCCTTGGATACCGGCCCCATGTTGAGCATGCGCACCACCCAGAAATACGGCGCGAGTTGATATTCGTAGGTCACGCCGTTGCCACCGTGCACCGCGACCGCGGCGTCCAGCGCTTCCAGCCCCGCTGACGCGCCGAGATATTTCGCCGTGTTGGCGAGTTCCCCAACTTCGGCTCCAGTGTCGTAGAGCGCGCATGCGCGGTCGGTAACCAGTTCGGCTGCCTGCAGGTGGATGTGCGCGGCCGCCAACGGGTGAGCCACGGCTTGGTGTGCACCGATGGGTACGTTCCAAACCCGTCTGTCGTTGGCGTAGCTCACCGCCTTGCCCACCGCATAGCGCCCGATCCCGGTACACAGCGAACTGGTCAGGATGCGCTCGGTGTTGAGGCCGGTGAAGGCGACGGCAAGTCCTTTGTTCTCCATCCCGATCAGATTCTCGGCAGGTACTTCGACGTCGTCGAAGAAGACTTGGTGGCTCTTGTCGGGCTGGTTCATCACGGTGCGGATCGGCGTCCACGACAGCCCGGGCGAATCCCGTTCGACCATGAACACCGACAGCCGGCCGCGCCCGCTGGCCTCGTCCAGGGTCGTACGCGCAACCACCATCACCAACTGGGCCGACTCCATCCCGGTGATGAATACCTTCTGGCCGTTCAGGACGTATCGGTCACCGTCGCGGCGGGCGGTCGTCGCGATTCGGTGCGCGTTCGAACCCGCGTCCGGTTCGGTGATTGCGAACGACAGCCGCACGTCGCCGCTGGCGACGCCGGGTAGCCAGCGTGCCTTCTGCTCCTCGTTGGCGCTGCGTTCGAGGATGGTGCCCGTGACACCGGATGAGAACAGCATTGACTGCATCGGACAGCCGGCAACAGCCGCCTCGTGCACCACGATGGCCAGCTCACTGAGGCCGCGCCCGCCACCGCCGTACTTCTCCGGCAAATGCACGCCCAGATATCCGTTGGCGCCCAACGTCTTCCAAAGCTCCGCACAGTGACCACCATCATCGACCTGTTGCTGGTAGTAGTCCGGCCCGAACTTGGCGACAATGTCCCCCACGGCCTCACGCATCGCGCGATGCTCCGCACTATCGTCCAGAACGGCACCGCTTTGAATCGCCATCGTGGCCCTCCTATCTTTCCCGCCCAGCAAGTCTGGTCGTGTCTGCCCTGTGGCCCTACAGATCTCTGACGATCGGTAGCACGCGGCCGGCAAAGGTTTCGACGATCCTCGAGCGGTTCTCGGTCGAATCGGCGGCGACCTGTATCAGCACGGCGCCCACTCCCGCCGCCGCGAACTGGGCCAACCGATCAACGACCTCCTCGGGCGCGCCGATCAGCAGGTAGCGGTCGGCGAGCATCGAAAAATCCTGGCGATAGGCCGCGCTGACGGCGCCGACACCGACGGTGCGCGCCCAGGACGAGTCCGCGTCGACAGCCGTCCAGGCGAACAGCGCCACCGACACCGCGTCCACACTCCGCTCATGCTGTTCGGCCATGGCGCGGACCTTGGCCAGCCCGTCGCGCGCCTGCCGCGGTTCGACCATGTAGGGCATCCACACGTCGGCGTAGCGTCCCGCGCGGCGAAGGGCGCCGTCTTTGCGTCCACCCAACCAGATCGGTGGGCCGCCGGGCTGACGCGGCGGCGGGTCCAGGGCGACGCCGGAAAGGTTTGCGTAGGTGCCCTCATACGTCACCGGTTCGCCGGTAAAGAGTTGACGGATGACCTCCAGACCCTCGTCGAGGCGGCAGAACCGCGTGCCCGGATCGATTCCCGCCGCGGCGAATTCGGGTGGGTACTCACCGCCGGCCCCGACACCTAGATCGAAACGGCCGTCCGAAATGCAGTCGATGACACTGGCCAACTTGGCGACGACGGCCGCAGGATATAGAGGCAGGAGCGCGATCGAGGTGACCAGCCGAATGCGCGACGTCACCGCCGCCGCGGCGGCGAGCATCGCGAACGAATTCGGTGTCGGGCCATGGAAGAACAGGTGCTCGCCGCACCCGAGAAAGTCGAAACCGAGCGCTTCGGCACGGCGCGCTTCGGCAACCACGCTGCCCGGATCGTCGACGGTGATCCCGACCTTCATCTTGACCTGCATCCCTTCCGTAACGACTCCGCCGACAAGTCGGCCGAGCGTGCGCCCCGCTGCTACCTCGGAGAGTTCATCGACACGATACTGAAACCGGCACCAGCGTAGGCGATCTCACCATTCGATCGATGTCCTCCATCCGCCGTGCGACATCATCGAGCTGGACATTAGTTTCGACGTTGTCCACTCGATGCGGCGGCTGCGCGCAACGCGATCGCGCACGGCCGCCAAGTACGGTCTCAGACTGCCTAGGAACGATCGTTCACATCTTCATTTACCGACGACGATAACATTCTCTGGACGGAACGGCACTCACATGCTCATACTCGCTTCTGATCGCGAACGATAGTTACACAGGAGGTACTGTGGTCGCCCCATCCACCGACAAGACCGGCAGCGCCATTCAGGCCCGGCCGGAGATAGAGGTATTTTCCCCGGCCGATGGTCGGCTGGTGGGCACCGTTGCAGATATGCGCGCCAGCGAGGTCGAAGCCATCGCCCAACGGCTGCGCAGCGCCCAGCCGACCTGGGCCGCCATCGGCTTCGCGGGCCGCCGCATGTGGCTCGAACGCTTCCGGGACTGGATCCTCGACAACGAGGACCGCCTGCTGCGAACGGTTCAGGATGAGACCGGCAAGACCTGGGGAGACCTACCAATCGGCGAGATCGTCGCGTCCGTCGACGTGCTCAACTATTGGGCACGCAACGCAGAGAAGTTCCTAGCGCCGCAGAAGGCCAGCCCGCACAACGTGATGATGGCGACCAAACGCATGCGCGTCACCTACCAGCCGTACCAACTGGTCGGCTCAATTACGCCGTGGAACGCTCAACTCGCGATGCAGATGCTCGACATCCCGGCCGCGCTCATGGCAGGCTGCGCCGTGCTCACCAAGGCCTCCGAGGTGACACCTTTGGCCTGGGCCGCAGCGGTCGACGGCTGGAAGGAAATCGGCGCCCCGGATGTGCTCGATGCAGTCACGGGCCGCGGCGAGGCCGGGGCCGCCGTGGTCGACGTCGTCGACATGATCCAGTTCACCGGCAGCGTTGCGACCGGACGGCGCATCGGTACACGTGCGGCCGAACGCATGATCCCCTGCTGCCTCGAACTCGGCGGTAAGGACGCGATGGTCGTCCTGGCCGATGCGGACATCGACCGCGCGGCCAAGGCCGCGGTGTGGGGCGGTTTCTACAACGCCGGCCAGATCTGCGTGTCAATCGAGCGCGTGTACGTAGAGGCCGCGGTCTACGACGAGTTCGTCGCCAAAGTCGTCGACCTCACCAGGAGGCTCCGCGTCGGCACAGACGCTCCCGGCTCCTACGACGCCGATATCGGAGCCATTGCCACGCCCCAACAGCTGTCGATCATCGAGCGTCACGTCGCCGATGCCGTCGCTAAAGGCGCAACGGTCGCCACCGGCGGTGACACCGTGCCCGGGCCGGGATTGTTCTACCAGCCCACCGTGCTGCTAGGCGTCGACGAATCGATGGCCTGCATGGTCGAGGAGACGTTCGGGCCGACACTGCCAATCGTCAAAGTCGCCGATGCAGACGAAGCGGTGCGACGCGCGAATGACTCGGATTTCGGGCTTGCCGCCAGCGTGTTCACCCGCGACCACGCCAAAGGCCGAGCAATCGCCGAACGCATCGACTCCGGTTCGGTCAACGTCAACAACGTCATGACCAATGTGTTCCAGCTGCCGGTACCGTTCGGCGGTCGCCGCAACTCCGGGTTGGGCGCCCGCCACGGCGGCGCTGAGGGCATCCGCAAGTATTGCTGGAGCAAGTCGATCATCGAAGAGCGCTTCAACATGCCGTCTGAGATCTACTGGTACCCAACCAAAGTCCGTAACATCCGGTTGATGACCCGCGCCGCCCGTTTACTATCAGCCGGCGACTGGCGGCGCCGCCTCCTGAAGCGCTGATGGCGATTCCCCCGCGACCTGCCCGACGAGGTTCTATCGCAATCGCACATCTTTGCGGGACGATCACAGCCATGGGCACAGCGAATAGGGCAACAACTCCGATCCGCACGCGGCGGCGCTCAAGGGAGCTGCGGGCGATGATCGTGGAGGCCGCCGAGTACGCGTTCAGCCAACTCGGCTACAAGGGCGCCACGATGGCCGGCATCGCCCAGCGGGCCGGGGTCACCCGATCGGTACTAACCCGCCACTTCGCTACCAAGGCCGAACTCTTCGCCGAGGTGATGACCAAGCCGCTGCTGCAGTTCATTGACGAATGGACCCGGCGGTGGACCAGCCGGCTGGACGGGCAGCCCACCGAGCCCGAATTGGTGTATGAGTTTGTGTCCGATCTCTACCGCAACAGCCGCGCCCATGTCGGCGCGCTGCGGCTGTTGATGTTCTCCGATGAGCACCTCGAACCCTCAGTGCGACAACAGGTCTGGAAGACCCTCAACGAGGGGCTGGGCGCGGTGTTGGACATCGCGAACCGCGAGATCGGATCGCACGGCTATCCGACGCGCCATGTCGACGTGACCGTCCGGGCGATCATCAGCATGGTGATGGGATACGTGACTTTGGACCCGGCGCTCTTGCAGACCGCCACCGCCGACGAAGACGATGTGGTGACGCACCTGGCTTCCCTGATTCTCTACGGCTTGGCGCTGGAACCCGAGGACGGCTAAGGGACAATATTGTCCCTTGACAGATATCGGCTTGACCCTCCACACTGAGGTCGCGTCGGCGCACCGTGAAGGTCGCTGAGACTCGGTCAGCAAGGAGTGCCAGATGACTACCGGCATGGTTTCGGATCCCACCGCCGCCACTACGCACAGCGGGGATACTTCCGTCGGCACACAGCCGGTCCAACCGAACTCGATCACCAGAGGCGTGCTCAATCCGCAGTACCCGGTGTCGTACTGGCAGATCGCCTTCTCCCATGACGTGGCCAAGGAATCGGTCATTCCGCTGCGGGTTCTCGAACGCGACGTGGTGTTGTGGCGCGACTCTGGCGGGGTGCTGCACTGCGCGGCCGCCCACTGCCTCCATCTGGGCGCCAACCTCGGGTACGGCGGCGAAGTTGTCAATGACACACTGCGCTGCCCCTTTCACGCCTGGCGCTACAACGGCGACGGGAAGGTCGTACACGTACCGGGCCTCAGGGAAGCACCAAAGATCAAGACGTGCCTGCCGACATACCGGGTGATCGAGCGCTACGGCACCGTCTTCTTGTGGAACGGACCCGAGCCGGCCGACCACGAGCTGCCGGACTTTCTGGCCGATGAGGGCATCGAGGAGGGGTCGATCGTCTTCGAGCACATCCGATACAAGCTGCCGTTCCCGGCCAAGTGGTTCGTCGAGAATCTGCCCGATTCAGCACATTTCGCGGGCCTGCACCGGCTGGGGTCGTGGGGCAACACCGAGATCCTTTCCAAGTCTGACACCAGACTCGAATACATCTGCCATTTCTACGGCCGCGCGCCCTACGTCGGCTGGGAGGACCTCAAGCGGAGCTACCGGCGCGGCGAAATGTGGGGGGTGTCCGACGCGGCCGGCGGCGACTTCCATGCCACGACTTACGGCGGCGGCCTGCACCTGATCGACCTTACGGCGTCCCCGCCGGAGTTGGTGGAAAGCCGCTCCAAGGTGACCGCGCGTCTGCCGCGGGCGATCATCGCGCTCACAGAGAAGATCAACCAGCTCAGCGACAGCGCGCGGCTGATCCTCAGCTTCACGCCGGTCGACGCCGACAGTCACATCGTCTACCTGACGATGATCGTGCCCAAGATCAAAAACCCGGCGCTACGCCTGATCGGTCGCCCGGTCTTGCGGTCATTGCTGGTGCGGCGCAACTGGTTTGCCATCATGCAGGACACCGCGCTGATGCTGCATCGCCAGGAGCCCGAACAGCCGGCCTACAACCGGTTCGACCGCGGCCTGGTCAAATTCCGCAGGTTCTGGGACAGCCGGCTACTCGACCGCAGCCTGTGGGCCGGTGACAACGTGCACAGCGCCGGAGCCCGGGCCAGCTGTGCCTGGCCGGACGACCCTACTCGGACCGCCAGCGGCACCGGATCGGCCGGCGGTGCGCAGTGAACCGCGACCTGGTCGGCAAGATCGCCGTCCCGTTGGCGGCGAGCGTCGCGGGTTGGCAAGCGTACCGCCGGCACCGGCGCCGTCAGCTGGAGCTGATGCCCAAGGGAATCAACGCGGCGCACGGAATCACGATGCGCAGCACCATCAATGCGGCGCGGCCCACCACCGTAGGCCATTGAGCGCCATCCACTTTCGGGGCTGTATCCGAACCCGTCCCGGCCGAATACCCGAACGGAGCTCACCATGACCGCTGCCACCGAACGCCGCGCCGCTATCGGCGTGCTGGACCCCGACGTCTATGCCAACGGCAACCCAGACACCTACGGGTTGCCGCTCGATCAGTACACCTACCTGCGCGACAACGAGCCGGTCTACCTCCAGAACTTCGACGACCCGCTGCTTATCAAACAGGTGTGGGTGATCTCGCGCTACGACGACATCTCGGCCATCGACCGCGACCCGGAAACATTCGCCGCCAACCTTGGTCATGTCAACATCTGGACGGTCAACCCGATCGACCCGACCATTGGCGGCAAACCCGCGATGCTCACCCAGGACGGGGACGATCACAAACGCCACCGGCAAGTCATCAACCGTGGCTTCACGCCGACGGTCGTGCGGCGCCTCGAGGAAAAGTTCCGCGGCTACGCCCGCACCGTCGTGGACGAGGCGTTGGCGAAGGGCACCTTCAACTTTGTGACCGATGTCGCGCACGCCATGCCAATGGAGGCACTCGGGGATGTCCTCGGAGTGCCGACGACCGAACGGCCCCAGTTCTTCGACTGGGTGGACCGCTTCGCGGCACCGTTCGACACGCGCCTCACCCCGTCGTTCGAGACAGCCTTGGAGGCGATCTTCAACCTCACCGCATATGCGGGCGACCTGGCGGCACGTAAGAGGCTGTCTCCCGCCGAGGACGTGGTTTCGCAGATGGTGCAGGCCGACAGGGACGAGACGCTCTCGGAAGACGAGATCCTGGGCAACATCGTGCTGCTGGCCAGCGGCGCCGCCGAGAGCACTCGCACCGCGTTGAGCCACGGACTGCATCAATTGATGCGCGACCCGGACCAGATGGCTTGGCTGCGGGCGCACGCCGACGACATCCCGGGCAGCGCGATCCAGGAGATTGTCCGCGTCGCAACACCTTTCCTGCACTTCGTGCGCACCGTCACCAAGGACATCGAACTGCACGGCCAGCCCATCGCTAAAGGTGAGCGGGTCTGCATGCTGATGGCCGCGGGGAACTTCGATCCCACCGCGTTCGACGACCCCAATCGCTTTGACCTGTCGCGCACCCCCAACCGGCACCTGAGTTGGGGCCGCGGCCCGCACACGTGCCTGGGCAAGCATGTGGCCGCCCTGGAGATGAAGATCCTGATCGAGGAACTACTACAGCAGACGAAAGACATCCGCCCGGCTGGTGAAATCTCCTATGTTCGTGACGTATTCACCCGTGGCGTGTACGAACTACCTGTGACGGTGACCCCGACCTGATCTGCATCGCCCGTCGCGATTCTGCCGGATCGGTCCGAGCACCGGAGCGCTCGGACCTCCAACGAGGTTCTTCGTCATGCCGGTGTGATGGTGACGGGCAACTGATAGACACCGCGCAAATCTGGGACCTCGGCGCCGGCTAATCAGGCCAGCGCGCGGATGCCGGCGCGGACCTCGTCGACAAAAACTTCCGACTGTTCCAAAGCGGCGAAGTGACCGCCTTTGTCGACGGAGTGGTAGTAGCGCAGGTCGGTAAATCTGGTGCGAAGCCACCGTTCGCTGACGTTGACGATTTCCTTGGGGAACCGGGTGTAGGCCGACGGCGCGACAACCTCGTCGAATGAGCTGATCATCGAGAAGCTCTCCCAGTACAAGCGCGCCGAGGAGGCGGCGGTGTTGGTCAACCAGTACACCATCACGTTGTCCAGGATCACGTCGCGCGACACCGCGTTTTCCGGGTGCCCGTCACAGTCGGTCCAGGCGTAGAACTTCTCGGTGATCCAGGCGAGTTGACCGACCGGAGAGTCGGCCAGCCCGTATCCCAGCGTCTGTGGCCGGGTCGCCTGCTGCACGGCGTAGGCGCCCTCCTGCTCCATGTACGCCGGCAACCCCCCGACGGCCTGCTCATCAGGCGTCAGCTCACCGAGCCCGGCCAGCGCCTCCGGCGAGGCAAGCGCCATGTTGACATGAATCCCGAGGAGTCCGGCTGGGGGCTTGGTCGCCATCGCCGTGGTCACGAACGCGCCCCAATCACCGCCCTGCGCATAGTAGTTGCGGTAGTCCAGGGCCACCATGAGTTCGTTCCACACCTCGGCGATCCGCTCGATGCCCACCCCGGGGGCCGACGGCTTGTCACTGAATCCATATCCGGGCAGGGACGGAATGACCACGTGAAACGCGTCGTCGGCGTGACCACCGAAGCGTTGCGGGTCGGTCAGCGCGCCGATGACGTCGAGAAACTCGACCACAGAGCCGGGCCAACCATGGGTCAATATCAACGGCCGGGCGTCGTCATGCGGAGAGCGAACATGCAGAAAGTGGATGCCCAGGTCACCGATGGTCGCGTGAAACTGGGGATACGCGTTGAGACGGTTGGCGACCCGGTACATGTCATAGTCCTCGGCCCAGTACCGGACCAACTCGCGAACATAATCCTGCGGGATGCCCTGGGACCAGTCGGACACGGTCTCGGCGTCTGGCCACCGTGTCCGCGCCAGGCGGGCGCGCAGATCGGCGATGTCGGCCTCGGTAATTTCAACGGTGAAGTCGCGGATTTCGACCATGGCGGGCAACGTTCCTTCCACAGCGTTAACGAGTGCTTACACGTGTGCTGAGACCTATATGAACGGGTTACTGCTCACTTCAACGACAATAGTGCTCAGCCGCACTTGGTCAAGAACATTCGTTCGCATCCTTGTCCACACACCCAACGGCTGCAGCTACGGCAGCGGACGGCGGGAAATCTCCCGCGCTGCAGCCGCATCGACGCCGAAGCCGCGCAGCATCATCTCCGCGCCTCGCGACTCGGTTTTCGGGCCCGGCGGAATCCGGCCGGCCAAAATCGCCCGGATAGCGGCGAGCGCGGCTCCGACGATCGACGTGAGGGCCAGGTCCAGATCGTCTAGGACGAATCGACCCGATTTCCGGCCACGCGACAGGGTTTCCATGGCCCAGGGCGTCACCGCGTCCTCGAAAGTCGAATTGGCACGATCGAGTTCGACGAGGACCCGCGCCAGTTCGGGTTCGTCCCGGCTGAACCGGAGGAAACGCCGGTAGGACACCGACGCGGCCTCCGCGGGGTCCGTGAACTCGAGCGCATCCGCTCCGATCCTACTTGCGAGGCCGGCGAGTACCTGGGCCACGACCGCCTCGATGAGCGCGTCCTTCGACGGGAAATAGGTGTAAAAGGTGCCGAAGCCGAGGTCGGCGAGATCGGTGACGTCGCCGATTCGAAGGTCGGACACCCCGTTCTCGGCGATCAGCCGCTGGGCGGCGTTCAGCAGACGTTGGCGGGCTTCGGCCTTGCGGCGATCGCGACGTCCCATCGGGGCGGTTGACATCGTCACGACAGCAGTATCGCATTCGATCTCTATCTCAATCTTGATTTTGATATCGAGTTCGATCAGGATCGCAGATATGACGAACCCCGCCCTACCCACCGAAGCCGACTTCGTGATCATCGGTGCCGGACACAACGGCCTGACCGCCGCGTGTTACCTGGCCCGCGCGGGATTTCGCGTGGCCGTGCTGGAGGCATCGCCGACCGTGGGCGGGATGACCTCCACCAACGCCACCCTGTCCAGCGCGCCGGGCCACTACTTCAACGAGGGCGCGATCCAGCTGACCGGAATCTTTCGGCTGTCCGGCGTCGCCGAGGACCTCGAATTGCACAAGTACGGGCTGCAGCAGATCTCGGTGGACCCCGCACACATCCAGTTGGCCCCGGACGGGAGCTCCTTGGCGATCTGGAAGGATGCCAGTCGCACTGCCGATGAGCTGCGACGATTCTCGCCGAAGGATGCTCGAACCTGGCTGGACATGGCCAACGCGCTGGCTCCGATCATGGACGTGGTGGTGGCTTACATGAAGTCGCATCCGCTGCGGCCGTTCAACCGCGAGATGGCCGGCTCGCTGCTGGGCGCCACGCGTCACATCAAGGACGTTTGGGCCCTGCGGCACATGATGACTGCGTCGCACACCGAGTTTCTCGAGGAGACCTTCGAGACCGAGTTGCCCAAGGGCGCGCTGGCGGCGATGGCCGCGTTCTCGCAGATGCGTCTGGACGTGACCGCTTGGGCCATGATCTATCTCGGTGTCGTGCAGAAGGTTTCGAACGCGATGCCGGTGGGGGGAACCGGGGCGCTACCCGCCGCATTGCATCGCTGTCTTACCGCGCACGGCGGCACGGTGCACACCGACAGCCGGGTGCAGCAGCTCGCCGTGTCCAACGACCGGGTGACCGGGGTGCTCCTCGAATCCGGCCAACTCGTCCGAGCCCGGCACGGCGTCCTAACCACCTGCAACCCAGTCGTCACGCTCAACGATCTGTTGCCGGCGGGCACGCTGGATACCAAACTTTCCGCGCGCGCCAAGGACATTCCGATCCGCAAGACACACGCCACGTCGCTCAAGATCAACGTCGCCCTCGAGGGCCGCGTGACGATGAAAAAGCACGAGAAATGGCGCGGCGACGGTCTGGACCTGCGCAAGTACCTCATTGCCTGGCACACCCTGGAAGAACAGGACGCCGGCTGGAACGCCCTGGTTCGCGGGCAGTGGCCCGACCCGGTTCCGGTGAGCTGCGCCATCATCCCGACGGCGGTCGATCCGACCCAAGCCCCCGAGGGGCACGACAATTTGTGGCTGTGGTCCGGTGTTATCCCGGTGACACCGGAGGAGCCGTGGGACGATGTGCGCGACAAGATCGGCGACGCCGTATTGCGTGATTCTGCACAGTATTACGAGGGACTCGACAGACTCGAGATCGGTCGGGCGGTACTCGGTGGGCCCGACCTCGAGGCTCGGTTCAACGCTCCGGCGGGCAACGTCTACCACGTCGACCCGCTGATCTCACGGTTCGGGCCGCTAAAGCCGGCGGCCGGGCTGGCCGGATACCGGACGCCGGTCAAGGGGCTCTACCTCAGTGGCGCCGGCACGCACCCCGTCGGCGGCGTGTGCGCACTTCCTGGAAAGTTGGCCGCCCAGACGGCGATTCGCGATCAGAAAGCGCGATGACTAGTTGGGTTTCTGCGCCTGGCCTCGATCGGCCGCCGCGCGAACGATGGCTTCGGCCTCGTTCGGCGGCAGGCCGAGTGACGCCAGCACGTGCCGGGCAAAAGCCTCGTGGGCGTGCGCCCCGTGCCGACCGTCAAGGATTTCTCGAATCAGCGCGAACGCGCCGCCGATCACCGCGGTGAGCAGGACCTCGATATCGCCGACGACGAAGCGCCCACTTTCGATTCCGCGCTCGACGGCGATGCGCGCGTACGGATGCACCGCGTCGCCGAACAGCGCCTCGGAGTGGCCGATGTTGACGATCAGGCGCGCGAAGTCGGGTTCGTCGTAGGCGAGCTGGATGACCTGAAGGTTGGCCACTGCCACGACCTCGGCCGGGTCGGTGTCGTCGTCGACATTGGCGATGATCGCCGACGTCAGGTCGGAGAGGCTTTCGGTGATGACCGCCTCGAGGAGCTCCTCTTTGGACTGGAAGTAGTTGTAGAAGGATCCCAGCGCCACATCGGCTTCTTCGGTGATGTCCTGGATGCGCAGACCGGCCACGCCTTTGGCGGCGATGAGCTTCCGGCCGGCGTCCAGCAGCAGCCGCCGAGTGCGCAACCGCTGACGCTCGGTGCGCGTCGTCGCCCTGCCCTCGGTTTCGGACGTCACACCCGGATTCTTACCGGATGAATCGATTTTCACTCTTGAAACTATATTCATCTGATGCTAGCTTAGGCCTGCCGAGGTGAACTGGCTCACAAATAGGGGGCGACGATGATCACGACGATTTTGGCGGCGACGATCCCGCAGCCGCCGGTCGACGCGGAGATGCCCAAGACCGCGGAGACGATGTTCAACGTCTTCATCTTCATTCCACTGGGCATCGCGCTGGCGCTGGCGCTGCGCAAGCTGCTCAAGGGGCAGGGTCCGCTGCTGCTGTACTGCATCCTCGGCGGGGCGCTGGCGTGCAGCTTCGAACCGGTCGTCGACGTGCTCGGCCTGGTGTTCTTGAAGGAGCGAAATGCGTTGGGCACGTTCACGATCCTCGACCGCACGATGCCGCTCTACATCTGTTTCGTCTACCCCTGGTACGTCGGCGGCCTCGGCTACCTGGCCTACAAGCTGTTCAAGCGGGGCGTCACGATGCGAGACCTGTTTCTGCTGTGGGCGACGGACTTTCTCGTCGACATCTTCCTGGAAAGCCCGGGCATCCTGGCGGGCACCTACCTGTACTACGGTCATCAGCCGTTCAATATCTGGGGATTTCCGTTGTGGTGGGGATTCGTCAACCCGGTGATGCCAATGGTGGCCGGCGCGTTGATCTTCCACATCCTGCCGCGCCTGAACACGGGATGGAAGTTGCTCGCAGTCATACCGTGCATCCCGATGGCCGACGGCATCGCCAACGGCGCCACCGCCTGGCCGATGTGGGCGGCGCTCAACCAGGCGGATGTCTCCTACGTCTGGACCTACCTGGCGTCCTTCGTCACCCTCGGGCTGGCGCTGTTCTCGGTGTGGATCATCGGGTTGTCCGTTGTCGGTCACGGCGACCTCGCGCACCCGGAGTCGGAGACGTTGTGGCAAAAGCTCAAAGCGATCTCAGCGCCTGAGCCGCGGACGACTGTCCCCACCCCCGTCAACGCTTAGGAGCGGACATGGCACTCGCCACACATTCCGGCTTCACCGACCTGCTGCTGCCGCTGCCGGCGGCCGGGGAACAGTGGGATCCCCACCTGATCCACACCCACTACTTCGGTTTCTCCGTTCCCGAGGCGGCGATCGGCGCGTTCCTGTACGTGCGCTACCAGCCGGCGTTCCCGCTGTCGCAGGGCGGTGTCTGCATCTTCCAGGGCACCGACAACGTCGAATACACGGACATGGCCTTTCTCGACTACGAGGTCACGATGCCCTGGCCGCGCGTCGAGGGCAGCACGATCACCACCGACAACGGCTTGCAGATCGATTTCGTCGAGCCGGGCCGGACCGCGCGGATCACCTACCGCAGCGGTGACGGGGCATGCGCCGTCGACGTCGTCGCCGAGGCCGTGACCCCCCTCCTGGCCCGGGGGCATGTCATGCCGGGCGAGGAAAACCACCACGACGTGACCCGCGAACCGGGCGGCAGCGAGCAATTCATGCGCATGACCGGCGAATTGGTGCTCGACGGCACGACCTATCCGGTCGACTGCTATGCGCCCCGGGACCGCTCCTGGCGCCAGATCCGGGTGGAACGCCGCGGCGCGGTCCCGGTTCCGCCCGTGGGCTGGTCACCTATGTACTTCGGTCCCGACCTCATCTTCAACCAGATCAGTTTCGAGCCGCTGGACACCGACCCGGCCTGGGCCGGGCTGTACAACGTCGGCGACCGCCCATCGCATCACTTCGCCTGGATCCAGCGTGGCGACGAGACCCGCTCGATCAAGTGGGTGCGCCGCAACGTCTTCGAATATCACCCGCGCATTCACCTGCCGATCCGCCAGGAGATCACGGCCGAGGACGAAGCCGGCGAGGTGTACCGGTTCCTGGGCGAGGCGATCGCGTGCGCGTCGCTGCCGGCCTGGCCCAACACCTCGTTTCACGACAGCGTGTACCGCTGGACCGACGAGCGGGGCCGAACGACGCATGCGACGTATCAGGAACTGTGGTTCGACAACTACCAGCGGATGATGAAACGCCGGGCGCTGGCGGCCTCGCACTAACGGAAAAAGACGCAAATAGGAGCAAACGATGGCCCTGAAGAACATCATCGACACCGAGCTGGCCGCCAAGCGGCTCGCCGACTGGCTGGCGACGAAAAAGCCTGAGGCGCAGGACATAACCGTGACCGACGTGTCCGTGCCGGGTGCGGGGGGACTCTCCAACGAGACGGTTCTGTTCACGGCGAACTGGCGCGATGCCGACGGTGAGCAGTCCCAGGGCATGGTCGCCCGCGTGCAACCCGACGGGCCCGGCGTGTTTCAGGAGTACGACCTGGCCAAGGAGGCCGCCGTCATCCGGGCGCTCGCCGATCACTCGCCGGTCCCGGTGCCCCGGGTGTACTACTTCGAAGACGACCCGTCCGTCTTCGGTGCGCCTTTTCTGGTGATGCAGCGGATCGACGGTCGCATCCCTGCCGATGATCCCCCGTTCACCGCGACCGGGTGGGTGTTGGACCTGACGCCGGACCAGCGACGTCAGATGTGGCACAACAGCATCGACGTGCTGGCACAGATCCACAGCGTCGACTGGCGCGCACTCGGGCTGGAGTTCCTCGACACGCCCGCGAACCACAGCGGCCTCGACGCGGGCCTGGCTCAATGGCGAGGCATATTCGACTGGGCGGCCGAGGGCGAGCCGAACCCGACGATCGAGGCGGCGTTGCGTTGG
This sequence comes from Mycobacterium sp. NGS69, assembly GCF_059812165.1. NCBI lineage: Bacteria > Bacillati > Actinomycetota > Actinomycetes > Mycobacteriales > Mycobacteriaceae > Mycobacterium > Mycobacterium sp. NGS69. The sequence goes on along the minus strand of NZ_JCALCD010000006.1, from coordinate 255,498 downwards.
CTGGACGAACATCGGCCGGACCGCGACCAACCCAAGGTTCTCAATTGGGGAGATGCGCGGGTGGGCAACATGATCTTCTCCGACGAGCTTTCGCCGCTCGGCGTGCTCGACTGGGAGATGGTCGAACTGGCCACCCCCGAACAGGACCTTGGCTGGTGGCTGTTCTTGGCGCGCCACCACACCGAGGGCGTCGGGCTTCCGTTGCCGGCGGGCATCCCGGACCGCGGCGAAACAATCGACTATTACCAGCAGGCCACCGACCACACGCTGCGCGACCTCGACTACTACGAGGTCTTGGCGGGCACCAAGCTCGCGATCCTGATGGTCCGCGCCGCGCACATGATGATCGCGGCCGGACTGCTGCCGCCGGACTCCCCTATGGCGCAGAGCAATCCGGCCAGCCAACTCGTCGCGAAGCTTCTTGACCTGCCGGCGCCTACCGGGATCACCACCAGCTTCATCGGCAATCGAGGCCAGTGACATGAACGCTCAGGTGACGTTCCAGCGGATCTGCGCGTACAGCGGCATCATTTGCGTGCTGCTGTTCTTCGGCGGATTTGTCGCCGCCGGTTTCCTGCCGCCGCTGTCCCCGGGCATGTCAGCGGCGCAAGTCGCGGCGCACTATCAGGCGCACACCGCGGGAATCCGGCTGGGCGCCGGCCTGATCTTCCTCAGCTCCGGGTTCTACGTGTGGTGGACCGCGGTCATCTCCGGGCAGATGCGGCGCATTCCCGGCGTGCATCCCACCGTCATGAACGCGCAGCTGGCCGGAGGGGCGTTCGCCTGCCTGACGTTTTTGGTGCCGGCGCTGATGTTCGCCATCACCGCGTTTCGTCCCGACCGCTCACCCGACGCGACCCTGCTGCTCAACGATATGAGCTGGATCATGCTGGTAATGCCCTGGATACCGTTCATGGCCCAGTACTTCGCGTTTGCCTTCGCGATCCTGTCGGACCCGAGACCACAGCCGCTGTTTCCGCGCTGGCTGGCCTATTTCAACATCTGGGCGGAGGCGATGTTCACGCCCGCGATCATCCTGCCGTTCTTCAAATCCGGCCCGTTCGCGTGGAATGGCCTGTTCGTCTTCTGGATCCCGGCCACGGTGTTCACCGCGCTATTCGTCGTCAACGCAGTCTGCCTCATCAAGGCCATCAACTCCGAGGCCGACGAAGCACTCGGTGCCGGTACCACCGGCGACCACGAAAAGCTGAGCCGCGAAGCGAGCCACACCTAGGGCAAAGGGCCTACTTGACGCTTGTGTGAGATATGGCGTCTCAATATACTGGCTTGGCCTCGCAGCGCTGCCGACTGGGGAGGGAGCCTTCATGTCCGCCTTGACGAGGGCCGCAATCATTGTGCTAGGCGCCGTGACGACCGGCCTGTGTGTTGCCGCACCGGCCGGTGCCGACCCGGGCTTCGATCCGTGCCACTCGAGTGTTCCGTTCCTCTGCCGCATGTTCCCGATGATGCCCGACCTCGACCACGACATCGATCTCAGCCAAGATCCCGACGCCTGGACCGGACATGGACCGGTCAGCCAGCCTGGCGTCGGTCAGCCGGGTGCCGACCTCAACGGCGGATAGCGGACCGCTACCTGCCCTGCCATCGGGGCGCGCGTTTTTCCGCGAAGGCCAGCGCGCCTTCCTTAGCGTCGGCCGATTCCCGTACTCGACCGGTGATCTCGCGTTGCCATTCGAACGCCGGGAGATCGGTCCAATTGCTTTGGTGCGCAAGAATCTTCTTTGTCGCCTTGACCGCCAGTGGACCGTTGGCAGCAATTTTCGCCGCGATGTCGCGGGCCGCGGCCAACGCCTGGCCGGGTTCGGCGAGCACGGCGACGAGTCCGTGGCGCTCCGCGTCTTCGGCGCTGATCGGTTCGCCCGTCAACGCGGTCAGCATCGCCAGCGAGTACGGCAGCGCCTTCGGCAGCCTGAGCAACCCGCCCGCGGCCGCGACCAGGCCCCGTTTGACCTCCGGCAAACCGAATCTGGCGGCGGTGCTCGCCACCACGATGTCCGCACTCAGGGCCAGTTCGCAACCACCGGCCAGCGCCCAGCCTTCCACCGCCGCAATCAAAGGCTTTGTCGGGGGGCTTTCCGTGAGGCCGGCAAAGCCGCGGCCCGGAATCGATGGTGACTCACCACGCAGAAACGCCTTGAGATCCATACCGGCACAGAATGTTCCGTCGGCACCGGTCAGGATCGCCGCCGTGAGGTCGTCGCGGGATTCCAAGTCGTCGATGGCCGCGGCGATGCCGGTGGCAACCGAGCTGTCAATCGCATTCTTGGCTTCCGGACGGTTGATCGTGATGACCATGACTCGATCGGCGGTGTCGACCAGGACGGTGTCGCTCATTGTCTGCCTCCTGAAGTTTTGCCGGTGCCCCGTCGGCTAAGCCGAGATGCTTTCCCACAGCTCAATTTCGCCTTCGTCTCGCACCCGTGCCCCGAGCCGTCGGCAGTAGGCGAATTCCGACTGGTCGGCGTCTCGCAGCGCCCACAACTTGCTGGTGTAGCGATGCAAGTCGTACTCGGCGGTGATGCCGACCGCCCCGTGCAGTTGGTGCGAAGTCCGTGCCACCAGCGTCGCCGCAGTGGCCGCGCCGATGCGGGCAGCCGACATCGCGCCGAACCGTTGTAGCTCGGACGCGTGGGCATCCGCGCACGCCGCCGTCGCCTTGTCGAGCGCCGACTGGGCGAACCTGGTCCGCACCGCCATTTGCGCCAACGCGCTCGACACCGCCGGAATCTTCACCAACGGGGCGCCGAACTGCTCGCGCTCCATGACGTACTTGCGGGTGAGCTCGTAGGCCCCCCAGGCGGTGCCGAGCAATGCGGCCGCCCGGGTGAGTGACAGCCGGTCGATCACCTGCGCAGCGCCGGGTCCGCCCGGTATGGGCGCGACGGAGGTGCCGGCAAGGCTCACCCGCGCGTCGGGCAGGCCGGCGATGTCGTGGCCGGGTTCGACGGTCACCGACGCCGCCGACAGCGGAACTGTCACGACTGAGGATGCAGTCACGATCACCAGCTCGCGGGCCCGGTCGGCGAACGGCACTCGAGCCAAGTTGGCGGTGACGGGATTTGACGAGACGTCCAGGTCGGGAGCGATGACGACGGTGTCGAAACGTTCGCCGGCCGCCACGGCGTCAGCGGCGTAAGCACTCGTCGTCGCCTCGACGATCGGGGTATTCAGCCCGGCGCGTGCCAACTCCCGGACGACGACCACCAGGTCGGCCACGCTCCCCCCGGAACCGCCTTTGTCGTCGGGCATACCGATCCCGGCGAGGCCCAGCTCGCAGACCTGGCCCCATACCCAACCCGGATCGCCCGCGTCGGCTGCGAGGTTCCTGATGAGCTCCGTCAACTCGTGCGCGAATTCACTCATGGCCGGGTCTCGCTTTTCGTGACGATCGAAAGCAATACGTCCGAGGCGCCTCCCCGGAGGGTGAACCCGGGTGAAGCCAAGAGTGCTTCCGCCAGCGGGTCGGTGCGCGAGGTTGGCAGCCCCACTCTGCGGGCGAATTCGACGACGTCGTTCTCGAACTCCGTGCCGAGATACTTCAGACTCGCCGCCTCCACGACGGGCGCCCGGCCGGCGTCCATCGCGCTGGCGATCTCCCAGCATTGTCTGCGCAGCGTGGCGAGGCGGGCGACCAGCGCGCCGAGTTCCACATCGTGACGGTCATCAGACGTGCGACGCAGGTGACCGAGAACTTCGACCAACAGCGGGTACGTGCTCAACACTCGCTCGGGACCGCCGCGTTCGAACGACAGTTGCTCGACCACCTGACGCCAGCCGTTTCCCTCCGCGCCGAGCAGGCGATGCTGCGGAATGAAGACGTCGGTGAAGGTGACCTCGTTGAAGTGGTGCTCCCCCGACATGTCGACTATCGGGGAAACCTCGATCCCGGGTGTGGACATGTCCACGACGAATTCCGACAGGCCTTCGTGCTTTTTGCCGATCGAATCGGTGCGGGCCAGCAGATAGGCGTGCGTCGCGCGATGCGCAACGCTGGTCCATATCTTGCGGCCGGTGACCAACCAGCCCCCCTCGACCTTCTTCGCCGCCGTCCGGACGGCGGCCAGGTCCGATCCCGCTTCCGGCTCGCTCATACCCAGGCAGAAGATGTACTCGGCTTTGACGATGCCGGGCAGCAACTCATTTTGCAGCTCGTGGGTGCCGTGACGCAAAATCGCCGGGCCGATCTGCCGATCGGCGATCCAGTGGGCGGCGACCGGCGCTCCGGCACGCAGCAGCTCTTCGGTGACGACGAGGCGTGACCGGGCGTCCAGGCCGCCACCCCCGAATTCCACCGGCCACGTGATCCCGATGAGCCCCCGCGCCGCGAGTTCGCGGGAGAACTCCAGGTCAAAGGAGCGCAGCCAGCAGTCGCTGCGCGGCGTGTAGCGGCCCGCGGACAACCACGAACCGGTCAGCTCGCGCACCTGTTCGCGCAGTGCGCCGAGCGGCCGCGCCGTATCGGCGCGTGAGTCGTGTTCGGTCATGGAGGCAGTCTCCGTCATGCCCGCAGTCCCGTCTCCGAGTGGCGCACGACGCAACGATAACATTTTGAGTTTTTATGTCTCAAATCAGTGCGGGCGGCCGAAGCGCGGCCGGGGCCACCCGCTAGCCTGGCCGAATGAGCCTGCCCCGTCACGAGGGCCGCGATCTTGCGTCCGTGAGCCCCGGTCAAATTCTCTACGCGGAAGACCTCGCCGTCGGAGACTGGATGGAGCTGGGGCCCGTCGGCGTGACTCGGGACGAAATCGTCTGCTTCGCACGGAAATTCGACCCGCTCCCCATCCACGTCGATGGAACCGAATCACCGTTTGGTGACGTGATCGCCAGCGGGATGCACACGTTGTCGTTGTTCGCGAGCATCTCGTCGCCCAAGTTCATGGCCCGGCTCGCCTTGGTCGCGGGCAAGGGGTTCGACCGTTTGCGGCTGCCGAATCCTGTCCGTCCGGGTTCGGTCCTCCACGGATCCCTACAGGTCGTCGAGGTCAGGATGGGCGCACGAAAAGCCGACGTGCACTGCCTATACGAGATGGCGGATCAGGACGGCGACCTGGTGATGACGATGGTAGGAATCCAGGTCGTTCGTCGCCGACAACCCGTGGCCGACTGACTCTGAACACTGGTCGGAAGTCAACGTGCGTTAACCTATTGTCATGAGGTTTCTGTCGGCGGGCGGGCCAGAGTGACGCCAGCAAGCGGCGTGGCACATAAACGAAGTGGAGGCAGCGGGTGATGAAGGTGCGCCTTGAACGCGGTAAGTGCGCCGGACACGCGCAGTGTTACGCGCTCGAGCCCGACTTGTTCCCGATCGACGACGACGGTTACTCAACACTGCAGGAGCACACCGTCGCCCCCGGCGACGAGGAGGCCACCCGCCAGGGTGTCGCGGCATGCCCGGAGGTCGCGCTGGTGCTCGAAGACGACTAGCGAGCCGCTAGCGTTCAACCACCGGCCATCAGATCCCGGCGAACGATCTCTCGCATGATTTCGTTGGTGCCCCCGTAGATTCGCTGAACCCGCGCGTCGATGAAGGCCTTCGCGACCGGGTATTCGGGCACGTAGCCGTAGTCCTCATGCATCCGGACGCCCGCGTCGATCACCCGACCCTGTAGTTCGGTCGCCCAATATTTGGCCTTCGCCGCATCGACAGCGGTCAGTGCGCCTTGGTTGTATGCGCGCACACAGCGATCCAAGTACGCGCGGGATACCTCGATAGCCGTCCGCAGCTCGGCCAGAACGAATCCCGGCGCCTGGAAATCGCCGATCCGCTCGCCCGACGCCCGCCGCTGCGTGGCGTACCCCATCGTCCAGTCGAACACCGCCTCCGCCGAGGCCTGGGCGGCGATCGCGATCCCCAGGCGCTCCAGCGGCAGGCTTTGCATCAGGTAGGCGAAGCCGGCCCCCTCGTCGCCGAGCAAGTTGCCCTCTCCGAGACGCACGTCGTCGAAGATCTGCTCCGCGGTGTCTTGAGCGTGCAGCCCCACCTTGTCCAGCTTGCGACCGCGGTGAAACCCCGCGGTGCCATCTTCGACCACAAACAAACTGAAACCTCGGGAGCCCGCGCCCGGATCGGTCCTGGCGAACACGATCACGAGATCACACAGGATGCCGCTGGTGATAAAGGTCTTGGAGCCGTTGAGAACCCAGGCGCGCCCGTCTTTTCTGGCGCTGGTCTGGACGCCGCGCAGGTCGCTGCCCGCCCCGGGCTCCGTCATCGCGATGGCACCAATGTTCTCGCCGGTTACAAATCCGGGAAGCCACCGCTCACGCTGGTCTTCATTGGCATGGCGCAGTAGATAATTCATCACGATGTCGTCGTTGGTGGAGAAGCCCGACTGCAAGGCCGACGCGCCCACCCGGGCGATCTCCTGCTGGATCACCACCCGATAGCGGTAGTCCCGCTCCCCCGCACCGCCGAACTCCCGCGGCGCGGCCAAGCCCAGGAGGCCCCGTTTGCCCGCGGCCCGCCAGGTCTCGCGGTCGATCAAACGGTCGGCGTCCCACTGCTGCAGCTTCGGGACCACTTGTTCATCGACGAATGCGCGCACCGACGCGCGAAACCGTTCGTGGTCCTCCCCGAAGAGGTCGCTGTCCATCACACCTCCGCTGCCGCCATAAATCTTTTTCTCATAGATTACCGTTCCAACGCCTTGACCCGCGTACCAGGTGTCAGCGGTGCGCGTCTCCGTCTTTCTGCACTGCCTGGACACAGGGATTATCCGCTTACCAGACTTGGCCGGCCCGCCGGCTCACGAACCAGCTGACATTTTTTGATTGACGTCTCATACCTAGTGTCGTAAGTTTAATGCCAGTCGGAGCGCAGCGCGGCCCATACCGCTCGTCGACCACATCGATGCTCCGACGCACAAGACTTCTCGACGCCGGGGCAAAGGCCCACAAAGGAGGACGATGAAACTCGAAGGCAAGGTCGCCTTGATCACCGGAGCGGGCTCGGGCCTCGGCAGGCAGGCGGCGCAACTATTCAGCGCAGAGGGCGCCCGGGTCGCGATCGTCGACATCGATGCGGACCGTGCCGAGCAGACGTCAAAGCTGGTCGAGCAGCAAGGTGGTGACGCCATTGCGATCACGGCCGACGTCGCCCAGAAAAGCCAAATTACTGCCGCGGTGACCAGCGCCGTCGACCACTTCGGGAAGCTCGACATCGCGTGGGCCAACGCGGGCGTTGTGTCACGCGGTGGCGCTGCGGCCCTCGGCACCGAACCGGCCGTCGAGTTCGAGGACATGACCGAGGCCGATTGGCAGCACGTGTTGGGCGTCAACCTCAGTGGCGTTATCTATACGGCTCAGGCCGCGATTCCCCACCTCAAGGCCAATGGCGGTGGCACCATTCTGGCCACGTCATCGGCGGCGTCGTTGGTCGCCTACCCAAAGATCGCCTTGTACTGCGCGACGAAGGCCGGCGTCAACGGGTTGGTACGCGCCCTCAGCCTGGACCTGGGCCGCTTCGGCATCCGGGTGAATGCCATCGCGCCGACCCACGGCATGTCGCCGAACTTCTTGCTGCCCCCGGGTGCACCGGTGGTTGGCCAATCCTACGAAGAGGTGGCGGGCCCGTGGAATCCCACCGTCTCGCCGATACCGCTCAAGGTGCCTCGCCCCCCATCGCTGCTGGACAACGCCAAGGTGGCGCTGTTCCTGGTTTCCGACGACTCGGCCTACATCTCCGGGGCCACCATCGGCGCGACCGACGGGGGCACCCTTGCCCGCGTCGGAATGTGGTTCCCCGAGGACCTCAATCCCGAGCTCGCATCGAACGCGAATTGAGCAGGCGCCGCAGATGATTCGAAGGAATGGAGAGTAGCGAGATGACCACAGCAATGGATCGGGTGCCGCCGAACCTCGTCACGGACTTCGACGTTTACGATCCGAGCCTGGCCACCCCGGTGGACGTGTTTCAGCAGCGGGTCGCCGAGCTCGCCGCGAAAGGCCCGGTCCTTTACTCGCCGGCCTACGGCGGGCACTGGGTGGTGACCGGGTACGACGAAGTCCACCAAGTCCTTACCGACCATGAGACCTTTTCCAGCTACCCGAACAACCTGGTCACCCCGGTCGATTTCGGCAAGTTCATTCCGCTCGAGCTCGACCCTCCGGAGCACACCGCCTACCGGCACGTGTTGCAGCCCCTGTTCAGTCCCCAACGCATGAAGAAGCTCTCGGACGACATCCGTGCAGTGGTCAACGAGTTGATCGACGGGTTCGCACCAAAGGGCCACGCCGAGTTCATCTCTGAATTCGCCCACGAGCTACCGGCCCGGATCTTCTTGGCCTTGATGGACTGGCCGCTGGAAGACGCCCCGCTGTTCACCGAGGCCACGGACATCGTGCTGTTCGGCAAGCCGGGCGGTACCGCGGAGGAGTCCGACCAAGCCCGCATTGCCGCCGGTTTGAAGGTGGCCGGTTATTTCCAGCAGGTGATCGAGGATCGGCGCAGCCATCCTCGCGGAGATGCGACGTCCGTGCTGATCAACACCAAAGTCGAACTTGCCGACGGCGCCCGGCTGCTTCAAGACCAAGAACTCATCTTGATGTTCTACCTGCTGTTGATGGGTGGCCTGCACACCGTGCAGGGATCACTGGCCTGGGCAATCATGCATTTCGTCGAGAGCCCAGACCAACGGGATCTCATCATCGCCGACCCGGCGCTGATCCCGAAGGCCGTGGAGGAGATCCTCCGCATCGAAGCGGCAGTCTCCGCCGGCCGGCGTGCGACGCGCGCCGTCGAGCTGGGCGGCGTCAGCATCGCGGAGGGCGACCAGCTGCTCCTGGTGCTCTCTTCGGCGAACCGCGACCCGAAGACGTTTTCTGAGTCCGTCAACTTCGACATCAACCGCTTCCCCAACCGGCACTTGTCATTCGGGGCCGGGGTGCACCGGTGCCTGGGCTCGCACCTCGGCCGCGTCGAATTGACGATCGCGCTCGAGGAACTGCACCGGCGGATCCCGGACTATCAGCTGGTGGAGTCGGATCCTCCCGTATACCACTCGACGCAGGTGCGTGGCTGCCTCCGAATGCCGATCACCTTTACACCAGAGAAGTAAGCCCCATGACGACATCGCTTCCCCGCCAAGACCGAATCCGTCGGGCACTTGAGCTGTTACGTAACGAAACCACCGACAAGTTCGACGACGTTGTCGGTTTCTCCGCGAGCGAATTCACGGATCCGGTTCTCGCGCAGCAGGAGCGTGATCTCATCTTCGGCCGGGTTCCCTCGATCGTCGCCCACGGCTCCGAGATCGCCCGCCCGTATGACTTCATCACCGCGCAAATGCCACGCAACAACATCATCGTCGTGCGCCAGAAAGACAACGGTGTCAAGGCGTTCGTGAATCTGTGCCGACACCGCGGCGCCCTACTCGAGGACAGCGAGAAAGGCCGCTGCCGAGTTTTCTCCTGCCCATATCATCGGTGGTCCTACGATCCCGACGGGTCGCTGCGGATGGTCACCCGCGATGCCACCTTCGGCGAGGTCGATCGAAAAGAGCATGGTCTTGTGGAGCTCCCGTGCGAAGAGCGGCATGGCTTCGTCTGGGTGGTCGACAATGCTCACGCCTCGATCGATGTGGCGGCCTGGCTTGGGCCGGATATGGATTCGATCCTCGCCGGTTATCGCATCGACAAGCTCCAGTGCGTCCGGTCGGCCGGATTCGACGAACCGACCAACTGGAAGATCATGCAGGACGCGTTCCTCGACGGCTACCACATTCAGTACGCCCACCCCAATACCGCGGGAAAGATCATCCACACCAACGTCATGGCCTTCGAAGATTTCGGGCGGCACTGCCGGTTCATCGCGCCACGCAAGTCGATCGACCGCTGGCTGGAGGAGGATCCCGGCGACCGCCAACTGGATCGCTATGTCACCGAGACTCACTTCCTGCTGCCGAACAGCACGTTGCTGCGCCAACCGGATCACTTCCAGCTGCTGACGTTCCGGCCGCATCAGAGTGATCCGACCAAGTCGCGGATGGAGCAACGGCTGATGGTCCCAACGCAGGAAGACGCGGGCATCGACGAGGCTCACTGGAATCGCCTCTGGGACAAGAACTGGGAAATTCTCCTCGCCGTGTTGCACAACGAGGATTTCCCGCTGCTGCGCAATTCGCAGCGCGGGATGGCGAGTGCGGACGCCGGCGATATGCTGCTGGGCCGCAACGAGACCGCCAACCAGGTATTCCGCCGGGAGACCAAGAAGCTGCTCGCCGAGGGCCACGGCACCTAGTGACCGTTCGATGATCAAGTACGAGTGGCGAACCAGTCTGAGTCCCGACGAATCGTCCGAACTGTCCGGCCTGCTCGGGCGTGCCGCCGAGTACGACGCCGAGCCCGAATACAACACGATCGACTTCGCCGACGTCGATCGTGCGATGTCGCGGTCCGATTCGTCGACACGCCATCTCGTGATTTGGATGCTGCCCTACGCCACGGCGATGGGCGAGGCCGACCAACCCGAGCGCATCGCCGGGCTGATCCGCCTGAAGTGCTCGTCGGACGGTTCGGCAACGGCCAGCGCCGTGGTCGATCCCGGCTTGCGTTCGATCGGGATCATGACACTGCTGCTGGAACGCGTCGGCTTGGACACGGCGCGTCCGGGTGGCTGGCTGGACACCGGTGCCCACACGGTCACCGCGTGGGCACAAGGTAACCACCCCGCGGCGAGCAGGCTTTCCGACCGGTTCTTGATCCCGCGCACCCGGCGGGTCTGGAAACTCATCCGCTCCGCCGATGCCCTCGATAACGCCGCCGCGGCACCCGTTCTGGAACCAGTCGACGATGCGGCACTGGCCGACCTCGCCTGGTTGTCAGCGCCCCCCGAAAGCGCTCACACCTATGCGTTGCGTGAGGCCGGGCGCGTTGTCGGGGTGGCGGCGCTGGATCTGCGCGCCGTGGCGTCCGAGGAGTTCGGCCGCTGCGCCACCATCGTGTCGGCCTTCGCCGCACCGGTCGCCCAAGCGCCGCAGCGCCGCCGGTTGCTCGAGGGTGCGGCGGCCCTGGCCCACGAGGCCGGCATGACCGGCATCGCGATTCACGTCGACTCGGGTAACCCCGAATTGGTCCACGCCTGTCGACTGGCGGGCTTTCAACACGACCGCACCGACGTGCGCTACCAAATCGGCGGCCAGCCATGACCGACACGATCCCGGCCGACCTGGCAAGCACCGTCGATGCCCATGGCAAGGCCGTTGCCGCGGGCGACAATGACTCGGTGCTGGCCGATTTCCTGCCCGACCGCATCGGTCAGCTGATCGCCTCGGCCGACGTACCCGCCCGCCTCAAGGGGGCCCAGGTACGCACCATCACCGAAGCCGAGCCCGGGCACTACGACGCCATCATCCGCTACACCAAACTCGATGACCAATGGTTTGAACTGCGCAGCCGCTGGGTGCTTTTCGCCGACGGCAGCTGGCGCGTCGCCAGCGTCCGCAACATTCCCGACTCGCCGCCGTGGGTGGGCCTCACCGGTCCCTCCCCCGACGGCCTCGACGCGGCCCACTGGGAAGGGCTGCGCGCCGGAAGGCTGCTGCTGCAACGCTGCCGGCAGTGCGCGACGTGGGTCTGGTCGCCGCGCCCGATCTGCCCGGCCTGTCATAGCTTCGACCTGAATTTCGAGGCCGTCGACCCGGTGGGCATCATTTACTCGTGGACGCGAACCTGGCAGCCGTTCACCCCGGAGGCCACCGGTCACCTGCCCTACGTCGTGGTGCTGGTGGAACTACCCGCGGCCGGCGCCCGCCGGGTCCTGGGAGTCCTCCAGCACGCGGACGGGCTGACCCCACGCATCGGCGCGATGGTGCGCGGGGTGATCGAACGGCCCCCGGACGAAAAGTACTGGCCGCTCGTCCGTTGGCACCTGGATCCGGGCTTGGAAGCTCGGTGAGCGGGTTTCGCGCGTCGACCGCGGTGGTGGGGGTCGGTTCGACCGACTATTACAAGCGAGGCACCAGCCCGCTGTCGTCAGCGCAACTGGTGCTGCAGGCGATCCTGCGGGCCTGCGACGACGCCGGCGCCGACCCGCGCGGCATCGACGGTTTCGTCTCCTACGCCGGGGATTCCAGCGAAGGCCTGGCCATCGGCGCGGCGCTGGGTGTGCATGAGGTGCGCTGGTCGACTCAGGTGTGGGGCGGCGGAGGCGGCGCGGTGGCGGCGGCGGTCAACTGCGCCGCCGCGGCGGTGCACAGCGGACAGGCCAGCTGCGTCGCGGTCTACCGCGGCTTGTCGCAGGCCACCGACGGGCGCGGTGCGTACAACAAAGGGCACATGGGTCACCTCTACGCCGCACACGGCATGATCGCCCCCGCCCAGGTGTGCGCGATGCGCACCCAGCGGATGTTGGAGGTCGACGGGGTGCCGCCGTCGGCCGTGGAGGCCGTGGCGCTGGCCGGCTACCACCACGCCCAGAACAATCCGCGCGCGGTGGCGTACGGCCAGCCGCTCGACCACGGCCGCTACCAGGGTGCCCGGCTGATTTCCGAACCGCTGCGACTTTTCGACTGCTCGCGTGAAAATGACGGCGCCACCGCGATTTTGGTCGTCAGCGCCGAACGGATCGGCGAGTACCGCGGGACACCGACGTATATCCTGTCCGGCGTGCAGGGCGCCTCGGCGGGCTGGACCGAGTCGGTGGAAAACGAAGCCGAGTACACCAGCGCGGGATTTCACCCCGCTTTGGTACAGCGATTGTGGGACGGCGCCCGACTCACAGCGGCCGACGTCGATGTGGCCCAGGTGTATGAGAACTTCACCGGCCCCGCGGTGGCGTCGATGATCGACCACGGGTTGTGCCCCCCAGGGCCAGCCGCCGGTGAGGTTCTCACCCTGGACAACTTGACCGTCGAGCGCGGCCGGTTGCCCATCAACACCGCCGGCGGAAACATCGCCGACGGCTTCGTGCACGGCATCGGCCTGGTGGCCGAGGCGGTGCGCCAAATCCGCGGCGGCTCGCCCAATCCCGTTGCCGGTGCCGAGGTTTCGCTGCTGATCGGCGGCCCGATGGCCCCACTGGTCAGCTCGACCGTGTTCGGGTCCGCGGCCACGATCTGACGCACCGGGGAATCGAGGAGGAAGATGGCCGCGACAGTCGGCTCCGCACTGCACTGGTGGGCACGAACCAAGGGTGAGGCGCCCGCGGTCGTCCTCGGAACCGATGCGCTCAGCTATCGCCGACTGCACGACTGGTCCGGCCGGTTGGCACGGCGGCTGGCCGATGACGGCGTCAAACCCGGCGACCGCGTCGGGCTGCTGGCACCCAACACGCTGCAATGGCCCGTGGCGGCGTTGGCGATCATGAAGGCCGGCGCGGTGCTGGTGCCGTTCAATGCGCGCCTCAAGCCCGCCGAGGTACGCAAGATTGCCGACGACGCCGGCCTCAGCCGGATGATCGCCGCGCCCTCTCATACCGCCGTCGCACACGAGGCACGGCAAGCAGGCCGCGAATTCGCCGTGCTGTCCTTTGACAGTGTCGACGCCGAGCGATTCGGCGATCCCGACGATTTCCGCATCGACCGTGCCGGCGACGAGCCGATCGCGGTGATCTTCACCAGCGGGTCCACCGGCCTGTCCAAAGGCGTCATCCTGACCAGCAACACCCTGCTGGCCATCGTGCTGGAGAACACGCTGACAGAGGAAGGCTTCCGACCCGGCACGGTGACGTTGCTGGTGTTGCCGCTGGCGTTCACCCCGGGCCTGGTGTACGGGCTGCTGATCACCACGGTGCTGGGCGGAACCCTCGTCGTCGAACGAGAACTCAATCCCTCCCGCGCGGTCAAGCTCATCCAAGAGCACTCGGTGCGCGCGATCTTCGGTGTCCCATTGATCTTCGAATCCCTTTCTCGCGCGGAAGGATTCGACGACGCCGACCTGAGCTCGCTGCAGACCGCTATTGTGGGCGGGGCCGCCGTGCCGACGGATCTACTGAGGCGATGGGCCGACAAGGGCGTGTTGCTTCGCCAAATCTACGGAATGACCGAGGCGGGAGGCGTGGCAACCGCGACGCAGAAGGCCGAGGCTTTGGACCACCCCGATTCGTGCGGCATCGGCTCGATCTTCACCGAAGTGGCGGTGATGGCGGACGACGGATCGCTGGCCGCACCGGGCGAGCAGGGCGAGATCGTGGTGCGCGGCCCCGGGGTCACGCCGGGTTACTGGGACGATCCGGAAACCACCGCGGCGGCGATCCGTGACGGCTGGCTGCACAGCGGTGATTTGGGAACCCGCGACGAACGCGGGCGCGTCACGTTCGTCGACCGCATGAAAGACTTGATCATTTCCGGTGGAATCAACATCTCGCCAGTGGAGTTGGAGGCGGTCATCGCGGGGCTCGACGGCGTGGCCGAGGTCGCCGTCATCGCCGCTTCAGACCCGCGCTTCGGTGAGACGCCCGCCGCGATCATCACGGTGGCACCCGACGCCGCGGGCCTCGACGAGGCCGCGGTGATCGCGCACTGCGAACAACTGCTCTCCGACTACAAGGTCCCGCGGTATGTCGTGCTGCGGTCGGAACCGCTGCCCCGGCTGCCCAGCGGCAAGATCGCCAAACAGGCGGTCCGGGAGGAATATCGTGACATCGGTCAACGGTTTACCCGCGCCCGGTGAAGCCCGGCGGGGCCGGACCGGACGGCGCACCAACAGCAGCGTTCTCAGCACCGATACCGCCGAGGCACGCCAGCAGATCCTGGCCGCGGCCGAAAGCGTGATCGCGCGCTACGGCGTCTCGAAAACCACGATGGACGACATCGGCAAGCAGGCCGGCGTCTCCCGTCCCACGGTGTATCGCTATTTCGGCGACCGCGACAACCTGCTGGCCGCGTTGATCGAGCGGCGCTCGCGGATGCTGTTCGACGGGGCCCGTGACTATATCTTCGGGTTCGAGTCCTTCGCCGAACAGCTCGTCGAAGGACTGTTGTATCTGATCGATCATGGCCGCAAGGACCCGATCGTCCGGATTCTGGTGGGCCCCGAACATCTCGGCGTCACCAGTCCGATCGTGAACGGTTCCGCCCTGGCAGCCGAGCTGACCGCCGAGATGTGGGAGCCGGTGCTCCGGCGGGCAATCCTGCGCGGCGAAATCCGTTCGGACCTTGACGTTTTGGATGTCGGCCAGTGGCTGGCACTGGTGCAATTCGTCATGGTCGGGCGCCGTGATGTCACCGGGGCCGACGACCCCGGCATGCGTGCACTACTGAAGACCTTTGTGTTGCCCGCGTTTATTCCGCCGGCCTAGCGTCCCGTCACTCCGTACAGAAGCATCTGCACCACCTCCTCAATCTGCCTGTCTCTGCCCGGACGGCGCCGATCCGGCGGAAACAACCAATCGTCGAGCAGCACCAGCGACAGCACCGACCCAACGGACATGGCGACAGTAACCGGAGCATCAAGTTCACGGAAATGCCGCGCGGCGGCGTGTTCCCGCAGCACGAGTTGCACGGCGCGCAGGTTATCCGCGAGTTGGCCGCTGACGCGCGCGGCGGCCTCCGCGAGCGCCGGTTCGCCGCCCTTGACTTGAGCGGCCACGAGCGTGCGAAATAACTCTTTGTGCTCGGAGGCCAGCGCGTAGAAGCCCTTGACGAACGAGCGCGCGATCTCGGAAGGTTCAGTTTCCGATGTCACGCTGACGTTCCAGGTTTTGGCCCAGTTGTTGACGAAGTCGGAGAACGGCGAAAGGATCGTCGTCTCGAACAGTTCCGCCTTGCTTCCGAAGTTGCGGAACAGAACCGATTCGCCGACACCGGCCACCTCGGCGATCTGGCGCGTCGTGGTGCCGTGATAGCCCTGTTCTGAAAACAGGCGATGCGCAGCTTTCAGGACGAGCTCTCTGATCTCGTCGCCGCCGCGGCGTCCGTTTCGAGGATTTGGCACAGGATTGTCCCTACTGAACGACATTTTCACTGACTTTAACCCGAGTCGTCTTCGGGCCCGAACTTCTAGCCGGTGCCGGCGTGCGATAAGGCGCCGGGCCAGCCCGTCTGGGATGACCTGGCGCGCGGTGCCGAATGTGCACTTGCCCCTATCGTAAGCGCCACTCACCACTTAAGCTAGTGTCACTTATCATCGTCTAGTTGGGAGTGAAGACTCATGGCGAAACGGATTGAACTGGACTCGGGCCTGGCCAAGGCCGCCGTCTGGTCGGGCATCGCACTGATCGTGGCGATGATCGTGGCGCAGGGGTTCATGATGCATTTCATCCCACCACCCTCGCCCGCGCTGTCGGCGAAGGAGCTCGCCCAGAGGTTCATCGACCGACGTAACGAAATCCGTCTGGGCTGTTTGATCCAGTGCATCTTCTGGTCGTTTTGGGCGACGTGGTGCATGGCGATCACCATCTTCATCCGCAAGATGGAACGTGGCTGGCCGATCCTGACGTACTCGTCGATCGCACTGCAGGGCGGCGGCTATGTCTTCTTCATTCTGATCCCGATGACTTGGGGCGTCATCGCGTTTCGGCCAGAGTCGCTCGACCCCGCGGTGATGCAGATCATGAACGACTGGGTGTGGTTCGACTTCCTGTTCACCTGGCCGCCATTCGCGTTGTGGATGGCCGTGATCGGCCTGGCGATCATCAAGGACCACAATGTGCCCACGCTGTATCCGCGCTGGGTCGCTTATCTCAACTTCTGGTGCGCAATCCTGATCTTCCCCGCCGGGCTGATCGTGTTCTTCCACGACGGATTGTTCGCCTACAACGGCGTCGGCGCGTTCTGGATCCCGTTCGCAATCTTCTTCGGGTGGATGATCGCCATGTCGGTGCTAACCCTGCAAGCCATCGACAGGCAGAAAGCGAGCCGGCCCGAGAACCAGATTGCGATGGCCGCGGTCTGAGGTCGTGCTGCGGGGGTGGCCCAGGCCGCCCCCGCACGTCGCCATACGACCGATCGCCCGCCCTTTGACCAGGAAGCATAGCCGCGTGCAACCCACCACCACACAGCCGCTAGCGCCACCCGCCGCGAAGAAGACGAAGAAAGTCCCCGGCGAAGCGGGCGTCTGGATCTTTATCCTCGGCGACATCTGCGTTTTCGCCGTTTTCTTCACTTACTTCCTGATCCAGCGCAGCAAGCACGTCGACCTGTTCGATCTATCCCAGTCCACGCTGAACAAGAACCTCGGCGCCGTCAACACGGTGTTCCTGCTGATCAGTTCGCTGTTCGTCGTGTTGGCCGTACGCGCGATGAGGGTGGACGAGCGGGTGCTCGCGCAACGCCTGATCGTCGGCGCCTTTGTCTGCGGTGTGGCGTTCATTGTCGTCAAGGCATTCGAGTACTCCGAACGGGTTGCAGCACACCAGATCCCCACCACCAATAGTTTTTACCTGCTCTATTTCGTACTCACCGGCTTGCACCTCTTCCATCTGATCATCGGCTTGGGTGTGCTCGCCACGCTGTTCGTCCTGGCCCGCAAGACCGGCCTGTCCACGCACCAGTGGGCCTTCTTCGAGGGCGGTGCGTGCTTTTGGCACATGGTCGACCTGCTTTGGCTGGTCCTTTTCCCGCTGATTTTCTTGGTCAGGTGAATCGAATGACGAGCTTGCTTCGCACGCCGGCAACGGCGGTGTGGTTGGTGTTGGTCAGCGCCACCGCCGTGTCCTGGGCGCTCGGAAGTCAGCACGGAACGCACAATCATGAGCTGGCGAGCGTGATCATCTTGCTGATCGCATTCATCAAAGTCCGCCTGGTCGGCATGTACTTCATGGAGCTGCGGGAGGCGCCGAATGTCCTGCGGGGGTTGTTCGAAGCGTACTGCCTCATCGTTTGCGTGCTGCTGTTAGGAGTGTTCCTCTTCCTTTGAGCCGCAACATGATTCCGGAGTCCGCAGCATCGTCAACGACAGAATATCGGCAACAGCCCGTTAGGGAGGTCACTATGGAAGCTAAAGTGCAGCGCGTCCTGATCTGGACGGGGCCGGCGATGATCGTCCTCTGGCTCGGCGCCTTCCTCTTTATCGCCGGGTTCATTCCACCGTCGTCCCCAAAGGCCAGCGCGGCGGACATATTCGCGCTGTATCAAGGCCACACAAACGCCATCAAGATCGGGATGGTGATCTCGATGGCCGGCTCGGCTCTGCTGGTGCCGTGGGCGGTCGCGATCTCGGGGCAACTGAAACGGATCAATGGCGCCAAGGCCCTTGCGGACACGCAGATGGTTTCGTGCGCCCTGCTGTCGCTGGAATTCATCACGCCGATCGGCATCTGGATGGCGGCCAGCTATCGTTTCGACGACCGCGCGGCCGACGTCACCCGAGCGCTCCACGACGTCGGTTGGATCCTGTTCATGACAGTGATCTGGTCGCTGTGGCTGCAGCTTCTTGCCATTGCCGCCGCCATTTTGATCGATCGCGGCGCCGAGCCGGTGCTTCCGCACTGGCTCGGATACTTGAGCTTGTGGGTGGCGCTGCTCATCATCCCGGCGGGCCTCGTCTTGTTCTTCAAGCAAGGCCCGTTCGCCTGGACGGGCATTGTCGGGCTCTACATACCGCTTACGGGATTCGTTGTCTGGATAATGTCGATGACGATCACCGTCCACCGCAACCTGACGCGAGAGATCTCCGCCACCGCAGACGTCCGCTAGGAGGCCGTCGACTTCTCGAGATCGGTTGCTGCCAAGTCCAAATGCCCCCAATGCTGCGGCGGCGGCGCCGCCTCCGGCACGGTCGGCGCGGCGCCGCGCAGGAAACTACGGATGGCTTCGGCGAAGGCCCCTGCCGCGGATCGCTGGTTGGCAGCCACCGCCGCGACCAGCGCAGGTTCGGTGGCGGGATCGGCGTTGGCGAATGGGCGGCCTCCGGCGTCGTCGCCGTGCATTGCCTCGGTGATGCCGGCCCCCAAGGTCAGCTTGTCCAGGCCGTCAAGGATCAACACCACTTGCTCCGGGGGCACCCCGATCTCGATCAGGTGCGTCGCGGACTCGTTATAGTTGCGGATCAACACATCACGCGGCATGAATTGCAGCAGCAGGGGCACCGCATTGCGGTGCCGCAGCATAGATTCGCGAAACGCCAAACTCAGCGCGACAAGCCATTCAATCCAATTCGGCACCGATGTGGGGTCGGGTAACCGCGTCTCCACCACGATCGCCCGCGCTACCGCTTTGAGGATCGCCGCCTTGTCCTCAAAGTGGTGATAGAGCGACGGTGCCTGCACGTTGAGTTCCCGCGCGAGCCTGGGCAGGCTGAGCGCGTCCAGGCCCTCCGTGTCGATGATGCGCAACGACGCCTCCACCACGGCGTCGCGGCGGATAAGCGGCTTGGAGGGGCGAGCCATGAGCACATTATCGGATATCGGCCGTGAAAAGCACCAATAGCCGAGCTCAGAAATCTAATAGCGACAGGTTTTCGCCTCTTTAGCCAAGTGTGGGCTGCAATCTCGCCACACCCGCCTCTTCGGTGCGCTCAGCGGCGCGACTCGCCCGCAACATGAGCCAGGTCATGGCGACCATCCAGACGAAGAACGACACACACAGCACCCACCAGGCCAGTATCCCGTTCCATGCCAGGGGTCCGGCGTGAACGAACACGACGAAACTGCCCGGCGCAACACCCAGCGCGGTCCAAATGTTGAGGTAGGCACACCAGCGCGGCAGCAGCGGCTGCGGACGATGATCCTGGAGTACGGCGATCGCGATGATCGCCATCTGGACCATCGCCGTTCCGACGATCCCCACGTACGGCAGCCACGCGAGGTCGTTGAGCATCTGAAGCATCTCGGGGCTGCGTCCGCTTCGATAGGCGGCCGTCTGCCAAACCAGTTGCGGGAAGAGGAACTCGAGGATCAAACACGAACCGGCGATCAGCTGCGCCGTCGCAAGCGGCGAATCGCGACCGGCGATGCGCCGGATCTGATGGGTGAGCGCCGCGACGAAGAACGCCAGGAAGGGCGCCGCGGCAGAGGCGATCCAGATGCCGATCCGGATCCGACCGCGTCCCTCGGCGAACATCCGCGCTACCGCGTCCACGCTCATGCCCGGTGAGGGCGGCGGTATGAAGCCGGCGAAAAGCCAAAAACCTACGAAGAATAGCGGAGCAAAAGTGATGCCGCCCCACACGCATACACGCTGTTGTCGTTCAGTCATCATGGCCGCGCCTTCCGTGCGATCGTCAGGACAGGACTTGGCTAGAGAGCAACCGCTCAGCCGCCCGCAGACCGGATATCGTTGCCGATTCCAGATTTTGGAACGCTTGGGAGTCGCCGGCCAGCTGGATGCGCCGATCCCGACCGCACAGCTGCCGGAACTTTCCAAGGTCGCGGTAGAAGCCGACCGTGGTGTATTCCTCGCGCCACCGGTACACATCGGCGAACTCGATGCAGTCGGTCGTGCCGGGCAGGATCTGCTCAAGCGCGCCGAGGATGGCCTGGCGAATCTGATCGTCGCTATCGTCCCAATGCTCGGCGCTCCATGAGTCCAGGACCGCGACGGTGAGCAGTGCCTTGCCCGCGGGGGCGCGACCGGGCGTCTTGTGATGGTCGAGCATGACCCCGGTTAGGAAGGGGTGACTGGCTCGCGGGACGAGCACGTAGGTGGATCTCACATCCCGCGGTCGACGAGACAGGCCGACCTTGAGCAGGAGCAATTTCCCGTTGCGCACCCGGTCGAGGAACGATCGCCGCCAAGCATCCAGTCCGGGCACGATCCGTGCGGTCGTCTGCCCCGGGGTCGCGACCACACAGGCCGCCGCGCGGTCGACGCGTTCGACGCCACCCTGATCTGTCCAGGTGACTGTGACGCCACTTCGGTTGTCCTCGACCGAGATAACCTCCGCGCCGACTTCTGTTTTCACGTCGCGAGCCAGCCGATCCGTGTACGAACCCATCCCACCGCGGAATCCGACCAGCTTCGCGCCACCCAAGAGCGCCAGAATTGACAAGAAATCGGCCCGCGACGCCGTGTCGCCGCTCGTGGCGGCGATGCCGCGCAACACCGTCTCGGCGAGGTACTCCTGAAGTTCGGGACTCAACCGCGAGCGCGACCACACCGACAACGTCTGGGTGTCATAGCGTCCGACCTCGGGCATCCGCGCGTAGCCGGCTTTTCGGGCGCGCAGCAATTCCGGAACGAGCTTGATTGCCTCCGCTTTCGCCCGGATCGATAGCAGCCGGGTGCGAACCAGGGAGGAAACGAGATGATTGCCATCCAGATCGTGAATAACCCCGTCCCGGACGACCCCGAGGATGAATCCGCCCGGGACGATCTCGTCGGCCATTCCGATGTCGACGGCGGTGGCCAGCAGGGTCCGGTGGGTGGTCGGCAGGAAGAACGCACCCTCGTCGAGGACGAAACCGTCCCGGTGCGAGGTACGCATCTTGCCGCCCACCCGGTCGCCGGCCTCCAGCACCCTGACCGAAACGCCCGCCCGGGACAGCCGGTGCGCGGCGACCAATCCCGAGGGACCACCTCCGACGACGACGACGTCGTCCGTCATGTCAGCCCTACCGCTTGAACGCGTCGATGATCTGCAGGTAACAGTCCTCGGATTCCTCGGCGGTGAACGGCGGCACGTAGGATGTGTGCAGGGCCAGATGCGGTAAACCCTTGTAGTTGTCCAGTTTCTGGCGGCACTCCTCCGGTGTCCCGGTGATGGAGAACAGTTCGACGAGCTCTTCGGGCGTATCCTCGAAGGCCGCCAGCCCCTTCTGCATCATCGACACGCGCAATCCGTTGACCAGGTCCTGCACGCCCTCGATTTCGGCGACCACGTCGGAGATCGGGTGCGCGATGTAGAACCCGACATGCTTCTTGGCCCGCGCCAGCGCGACGTCGCGGTCGGGGTGCACACAGCAGATGACCTCGCACGCCAGATCCAGTGCCTCCGGATCACGACCGGCCGAGCGCGCACCCTCCGCGATGTTGGGCAATACGACCAGATCGAAAAACTTTGGCGTCCAAAGGTATCCGATCCATCCGTCGGCCTTCGCCCCGGCCAGTTTCAGCAGCGCCGGGCGCATGCCGGCGAGCAGGATAGGAATCTGTGGCCGGACCATCTCGCGCAGGCCCCAGGGGTTGATCGGCGGCGCGGCGAACTGATAGTGGGCCCCCGAGAAGCCGTTCACCTGCTCGCCCGCCAGGTACGCCCAGGAGCTGCGCAGCGCGTCGATGTATTCACCGATGCGCCTGACCGGGGTCTTGAAGTCGGTCGAGTGAAACGCGCCGAGGAACTCCGGCACCCCCGTTCCCAGACCCAGTTTCATCCGCCCACCGGACAATTCGTCCACGTCCGCGGCGGCGTTGGCCGCCTCGAACGGAGACCGCGTGAAGGCGGTCGCGAGCCCCGTGCACAGCTCCGCACTCGACGTGGTCAGCGCCGATGTGCACAGCATCGCGAACGGGTTTCGGTACAGCTCATAGCTCCACACCGACTCGAAACCCGCCTCGTCTGCCATTCGCGCGTACTCCGGTATGCGCGCGAGCGGCGCCGTGCGACTGGGCATAGTGATACCGAGTTTCAAATCCCCTACCCCTTCTCAGGTTGAACTGCCGACGGTCTCGTACAACGCGGGCATGACGGCCCGCGCGAAGCGTTCCTGGTTGGCCACCGCGACGTCGGAAGCCAGGTTTCCGAACGCCGAAACGACGATGAGACCGCCGGCGTCGGTGCGCCGCACGATCTCTCGGGTCTGCTCGATGACTTCCTCGGGCGTCCCCCGCGGCTGCAACTCGGCCAGAAAGTGCGCGAACTGCTCGCGGCCGTGCTTTGCGATCGTGCGGGCGATGTTGCCGTAATACTCGTAGCCGGGGATGGCCGCCATCGCCTCATCGGCGAACCCGTAGTGGTCAATCGTCGACCGGTAGTAGGCGACGACCTGCTCGAACAGCTGGGCGGCGATGTCGCGGTCCTCGTGGCAGGCGTTGAAGATCACCACCATCGGCTTGGGCGGGTCGCCGCCGCGGTATCGGCGGTAGTGCTCGCCGTAGCGCTCGAGGTCCCCCACCGTCTGCTCCCACGGCTTCTGCAGAAAGATCATGATTCCGGCGCCCAGCCGCGCCATCACCTCGGCCGACTCCGGCGAGATCGAGGACGCGAACACCCGCCCGCGTAGCGGGGCCAGCGGCGCCGGGCGTAGCTCGACGCCGCGGATGCGCCCGGTTTCAAACGCATCCAGCAGCTCGGCGGCGTACTCGTCGAAGAGCTGCCGGGAGCGCGCCATCTCGACGCCGAAGCCGTCGAACTCCTGGCGCGCCAGACCGCGCCCCATGCCCAGGATCAGCCTTCCGCCCGAGAGGTGGTCGAGCACACACGCGTGCTCAGCCAGCCGGATCGGATCGTGCCATGGCAGGACGGAAACCATAGTGCCCAACTGCACGCGCTGGGTCCGGGCCGCGACCCAGGTCAGGAACTGCAGCGGGTCCGTCGACATCGAATAGCCGGCGAAATGGTGCTCGACCGCCCACACCGAATCAAAGCCAAGGTGCTCGGCGCGGTCGGCAAGTGCCATCTCGGTCCGCCAGACGTCGTGATCGGCCCGTCCGTCGAGATTCTGAAAGAAATGACCGTGTCCGATGCGCATCGGTCAGCCCCGTTCCCGACAGCCCTGCGATATCTGAACGATCGTAAACGTCCGGTCGGAGCGGCGCATGTGAAGCACCATAGCAGTGTTTCGAATTTTTGTGACCGATCGTTCTCGTTATTTGTTAGAGTGAGCGACGTGAGCGGTCTAGTCAGCAGCTTGGGCGTAAACCCGTCCAGCGACCTCAGCGTCTTCCTGTTCTGCGCGATCTTCACCTTCGCGGTGGTCACGATCCTCTGGGGCGTCGGCCTGATTCAGGGCAACCACTCGATGATGGACGGCTGGTACGGCTTCGCCTACGCCGTTCCGGCGTTGTTGGCGTACCTGATCGTCGGCGCCCAATCGGTCACCGCGGCGCTGCTGCTGTTCATGGTGATGCTGCACGGCGGCCGGCTGGGCTGGTATCTCGCGGCGCGCTGGCGGCGCTACGTGCCCGTGTACGGCGGCGACCCGCGCTACCTGAACTTCGTCAAGGAGATGTCCCCCGGCTACTGGTGGAAGAGTTTCTTCCGGGTGATGGAGCCCCAGGCGGTGATCATCGTGCTGATCGGCATGCCGGCCGTCGTCGGGATCCTGAAAAACCGGGCGCCCGATGGCGGCATCGGCCTGCTCGCGTTCGCCGGCCTGCTGGTGTTCATGGTCGGCCTCTACTTCGAGACGGTCGCGGACGCGCAACTGCAGGCCTTCCTTGCGCTGGATCAGCGCCCGCGCTACCTCAACACCGGAGTGTGGAAGCACAGTCGCCACCCGAACTACTTCGGGACCACCACGGTCTGGTGGGGCATGTGGCTGGTGGCCGTCGCGGGTAACCCGGCCTGCTGGTGGACGGTGGCCGGCCCGATCATCAACACGATCATGCTGACGTCGGTGCTGGGTTCGGCGTTCCAGGACAACTACATGGGCGTGCGGCCGGAGTACCAGGAGCTGATGGCCCGCACTCGCCGCTTCCTGCCGTTCCCGTTGTCGGCCGACGCCATCGCGCGCAATCAGGCCCGGCTGGCCGAGCAGCGCGCCAAGGCAACCGCCGCCTGACGTGTACGACGCCATCGTCGTGGGTGGCGGCCACCACGGCCTGACCTGCGCCACCTATCTGGCCCGCGCCGGCAAGCGCGTGGTGGTCCTGGAGCGAAACCCGTGGCTCGGAGGCATGACCTACTCGCGTGAAACTGTCTCGGAGGCACCGAGATTCGTGATGAATCCGTGCGCGGTGGACCTGCTGTTCACCAATTTGGAGCCGTCCATCATCAGCGAGCTCCGGCTGGAATCGTTTGGGCTGCACCAGGCCAGTCCCGAGCCGTGGGGCGCCTACCTCGGGCCGGAAGGCCAATCGATCGGGCTGTGGCGTTCGCTCGATCGCACGGTGGAGGAGATCCGGCGGTATTCGAAACGAGACGCCACCAAGTTCGCGCAGCTGTGCGAGATGTGGTGTGACTTCTGGTATGTGGCGGCGCCTTACCTGATGGACCACCCAACCCGGCCGCGGGTGAAGACGGTCGCGGAGCTTGGTTGGCGAGCGGTCCGCAAGCGCCGCAACCTCGCACCCGTCGCGCGCATGCTGATGGCCTCCCCGCATCAGCTCATCGAGACGATGTTCGAGTCCGACGAGGTCAAATCGCTGCTGGCGATCTACGCCTCGGGTTCGGAAGCCCCACTGCGGGAACCGGGATCGGGCGCGGTGCTGGGCGTGATCATGCTGCACATCGGATGGGGAATCAAACGCCCGGTCGGCGGCATGGCCGAGTTCACCCGCGCGCTGGCCGCATGCCTGCGCCACCACGGTGGCGAGGCCCGCACCGACGCGGCGGTCGAAGAGATCCTGGTGCGCGGCGGACAGGCGACCGGGGTGCGGCTGGTCAGCGGCGAAGTGCTGCACGCAAGCCAGGTCGTCGCGGCGGTCGACCCGATCACGCTGATGTGCAAGCTGGTCGACCCGGCCCACGTCTCCGATGAGGTGCTCGACGAGGTCCGCAACATCCGCGTCAACGGCTGGGGCATCAACAACGCCAAGATCGACGTGGCGCTATCGCGGCGCCCAAAGCTGTTGTGCGACAGGCCGGAACTGTGGGGCAGCTACATGCTGATCGGCGACAGCAAGAACTACGTCGACCGCGCGCTCGACGGCGCCATGCACGGCACGATTCCGCCCGAGACCCCGATGTGGGCGCTGATGCCCTCGGCCTTCGACCGCTCGCAGGTACCGCCGGGCAGCGCCGGCGACACCATGTACCTGTTCTGCACCGCGGTGCCGCAGTCCTTCGCCGACGGCAGCGCGTGGGCGTCGCACCGCGAACCCCTCGCCACTCAGGCGATAGGCAAGGTCGACGAGGTAGTGCCCGGTTTCGCCGACGCCGTCATCGGCAGCTGGGTCAAGAGCCCGGACGAGCTTCGGGAAATGACCCACGACGGCAGCTACGTGGTCGTCGACATGTCGCTCAATCAGATGGGTCTGAACCGCCCGACCGCGGCGCTGGCGGGCTACCGCACGCCCATTCCGGGCCTCTGGCACACCGGTGCGGGTGCGCACCCGATGGGCGGCGTGCACGGCTGGGCCGGTCGGACCACCGCGCGCACCGTCCTGAAGTCGCTGTAATCCGGTTGCGTGCGGCCCGGTTCCCGGTTACGCCGGCACCGGTACCGCAGAGGGTTCACGCATGTCGCGCAGCACCGCGCGCCGCAGCAAGACGAACACCGTGACGAACCAGCCGCCGAACAGGGTCAGTGGTATCCCAAGGATGCCGTTCCAGGCGAAGGGACCGGTCTTGAAGAAGAACAACATCTGGTCGGGCAGTAGCCCGATACACGTCATGATGCTCTGGTAACCGAACCAGCGCGGGAATACCGGGTCTTGACTCTTGTCCGCCAGCGCGACGATGGCCGCGGTGATGTACATCGGCACCACCAGGGAGACGCCGCCGATGAATTGCAGCCACGCGATGTCGTTCAGCAGGTAGGTCAGATCCGCGGACCGCTGGGCAGGGCGGAACGCGCAGATCAGCCACCAAAGCGGCGGGTAGAAAGTCAGCATCGCGTTGCTATATCCGGCCATGGTCATCGTCCGGGTGAGCGGACCATTGCGCCCCTCGAATCGAGCTACGGCATCGGCCATCGTTGCGACGAACGGCAGGAAGACCGCTGCGGACCACATGACGATGAGCAGGCCGAGGCGAATCCGCGTCAAGTCGCCTAGATAGAACTCGGTCACCTCCTGAGCCCCGGCCGAGGGCCGGTGCAGCGGGAAGTACCCCCCTACCAGCCACCAGCCGGTAAGCACCGACGCGATGTAGATGACACCGCACCAGGCGCCGATCAGCTTGGTGCGCTCGACAATTGCGTTATGCATTGGTGCCCCTTCCCGCGGGCCACGCATCGCCCGGGTGGTGTCGCATCGCTCGGTGAACTTAACGATCGTTTACGAAGTGTACACGGGCGATGGCTCATGAACGTTCGCCGCTTCAACATGCCCTGTGGCGGTCCGCCGCCGGTCCGGGAGGGGCACGTTTGCCCCCGCTTATCCGCGAATCGCTATCGCCTCGGCCCCGACCACTCGTATGCTTCGATCATGGGTGAATCCAAGCCGGGCCCACTGCCGCCCGGCCCCCCGCTGCCCCAGTCGGTGCAGACCGCGCTGCTGCTGCGCTACTGGCCGCGCTTCGTCGCCGCCTGCCGGCGCCGCTACGGCAAGGTGTTCACGATTCGGGTCGCGTCGGTGGGAACGCTGGTTTACCTGGACGATCCCGTCGATATCAAGACGGTATTTGCCGGTGATCCCGCCGTCTACCATGCCGGCGAAGCCAACTCGATCCTGGCGGGTGCGGTGGGCGAGAGCTCCGTGCTGGTGATCGACGGCGACGTGCATCGCGATCGCCGTCGGCTCATGATCGGCCCATTTCAGCGCGAGGCGGTTGCGCGGCAGACCGCGGTGATGGCCGAGGTCGCCGCCGCCAACATCGCCCGTTGGCCGGTGGGAACGGAGTTCCCGGTTGCCCCCCGAATGTCGGAGATCACCCTCGAGGTGATTCTGCGGACCGTCATCGGGGCCACCGATCCGGCCCGGCTGGCCTCGTTGCGCGAGGTGATGCCGCGGCTACTCAACCTGGGGTCGTGGGCCTCGCTGGCGATCGCCAATCCCGACCTTCAGCGCCGGCGCCCCTGGCGATACGTGCGTCGGCGCATAGACGAAGCCGACCGGCTGCTGTACGCCGAGATCGCCGACCGCCGCGCCGATCCCAACCTCGGCGCGCGCACCGACGTACTTGCGATGCTCGTGCGCGCCAGCCACGACGACGGCCGAACGATGACCGACGCTGAGCTGCGTGACCAACTCATGACACTGCTGACCGCCGGGCACGACACGACTGCGACGGCGCTGTCGTGGGCGCTGGAGCGACTCATTCGCCATCCGGACACACTCGAGAAGGCGGTACGCGCCGCCGACGCGAGCGCTGCCGGCGATCCCGCGGGCGACGAGTACCTCGACGCGATCGCGAAGGAGACGCTGCGTATCCGCCCGGTGGTATTCGACGTCGGCCGAGTCCTGACCCAGCCCGTCGACCTCGCGGGCTACCGCCTGCCCGCCGGGGTCATGGTCGCTCCGGGCATCGGCCTGGTGCACAGCAGCGCCAAGCAGTACCCCGATCCGGACCGGTTCGACCCGGATCGGATGCTCGGCGTCACCCTCAGTCCCACCACCTGGCTGCCGTTCGGCGGCGGCAATCGCCGCTGCCTCGGTGCGACGTTCGCGATGGCCGAGATGCGGGTCGTGCTGCGCGAGGTGCTGCGCCGCGTCGAGTTGAAGACCACCACGGCCAAAGGCGAACGACAGAAGGTTAAGCACGTCGTCCTGGTGCCGCACCACGGCGCGCGCATCTGTGTCCAGGCCAGGCGACCCGCCGTGACGGCATCGCCCGCAGCCGCCCGGCTGCCCGAGTGCCCGGTCACAACCCGCGGCACGGCGGCCTCGCCCACCTCGACAGGCGGCTAAGTCAGCCCGAGGCCGCCGAACGAATCAGGTTGCGCGCGGCGCGATTTCCGAATTCCACCGCGGTGTTCTGCCCGGCGGCCGACATGAAATCGGCCGCGTACTGCACCGGCGACGCCGGATCGAGTTGAGCGTTGAGCCGCCCGATGTCCTGGTAGGCGCCGATACGAGTGAACGGCAACGCCCGCCGCCACCGGGTCACGTGGGTGAACTCGACGGTGTGGCGCAATTCGGGGAATACCTTGAAGACCGTCGCCAACGTGTGCTCAACGACCTGCTCGTCGGGCGCCTCGATCATTCGCTCGGACGCGCCGGTCTCCCACAGGCAGCTCAGCAAGCCGTGTCCGGCGGGCGCCCGATCCGGAGCCTTGTGGTGATCGAGGAACATCAGCGCGATGTCGGGGTTCTCCACTGACGGGAACATCAGGAGAAACGCGGGGCAGTCAGGTGGCCTGGTGGTTCCGACCGCGACGCTGACGCATTGGGTATAGCCCAGGCTGTTCGCAAGCGGGCTAAGGATGCCGCGATCGTCGACGCAGATCGCCGCCGCCTCGGGCAGCGGACAAGTGACGACGCAGACGTCGTACTCCGAGGTCGTTCCGGAATGGCTGACCCGGACGCGGTTTTCGGTGCGCCGCACCTCGGTGACCGGTGTCTGCAGGTGCACCTTGAGGCGGTCGGCCAGCGCCTCGGGCATCCTGCCCTGGCCACCGGCAACGGCAAGGATCTTGGCAGTGAAGATGTTGCTGATCCCGGAGAACAACTCCACCTTGGACACCTTGTCGGAGTCGGCGATCAGCATGGTGCGCACAATCGGCTCGCACAGGTAACTATCGAGCTCGGCCGACAGCGCGCGCGTCGCATACGCGCGAGCGCTCTCGGTGTCGATCGGCGCGGCCTTGCGCATGTCGGCGTAGTCCAGCCGGCCGCGCGCTTTTGCCAGCGCCACGTCGAGCGCCAATCGCGGGACGCGCAGCTTGGCGCCCAACGACAGTACGCCGGTCTTCATCCCAGATCGCACCATGTGGTCCATGTCGAGTAGGTGCGTCGCCCCCGCCCGACGGATGGCGATATATGGTGCGGTGCCTCGGGTTTCGATGCCGAGCTCGCGTGCCAGCGCCAGGTAGCCGTGGTACGTCGATCCGAGCGCCGACGCGCCGGTGTCGATCGCGTAGCCGTCACGCCGCACCGTCTGCACCCGGCCACCCGGCGAATTGGTCGCTTCGAAGACATCGACCTGCCAGCCAGCCTGCTGGAGCCGATAGCCGGCCGTCAGCCCGGCGATTCCCGCTCCCACGATGGCTGCGCGCATCCTCACGCCGCCTTGCGTCGACAGCATTTCGCATCCTCCCGGTCGCCCGCAGTGCCCCGAGCCGACGAATATCGAGACGCGTAAACGATCGTTACCGTTCGCATCGACACACTACCTCTTGGAGCGCGCTTTTGGCTCTGATTATCACCATGCGACCGGCCAGACAGTACCGGCTTGCCGCCCGGTCAACTCACGAGTCGAGGTAAACGATGGTTGACACCGCCGATTTATAAACTTAATGTCTCAAAATAACATCCGCACGAGATTCGTAAAGCCACACGTGTCCCGACCATCGATCGTCAAACCGACCTCTCGGATCATGTTGGCCGGTAACGTCGCGCCGGGCATCCGCGCGGCGACGAACCCGCAGAGGCACCACGGCCACCGCACCCACATGAGACGCGAGGAGCTCACCCATGGCTGACGTGCAGTCGATGCTCAGCTCGGTGATCGGCGCGGGCAAGACCGCGGTTCACAAGATCGGTGCCGACGAGATTCGCCGCCTCGTCGAGAGCCAGCCCGGCATCGGTGGCGAGGTCGAAGTGGCGGTGCTCGGCGATGGCGGTGAAGTCGGCGCGTCAAGTGGCACAGTGCTGTTCGACGCCACCTTCGACACCAACCAGGCCCGTGTCACACGCGAACTGGTACTGCGGCACGCGCCAGTCAGCGACAAGCGGTTGTTTTTTGAATACGACCTGCCGAGACAGTTCCACGTCCAGCGCGCCCTATACGGCAGCGAAGTGCCGGTGCCGGAACCGCTGTGGCTCGATCCCGACGGCCGCTGGCTCGGCGCACCCGGATACGTAATGACACGCGCACGCGGCAGGGGTCAGCATCCGGCTGCCTTCATCCAGGGCCCGATCGCCGAGGCCTCACCGGCCGATCGCGAGGAGATGCTCCGCAAGGTCATGGCGGCGCTGGTCGCGATTCACAACACGGATATCGAGGCGCGCGGTCTGGAGAACTTCGTGATGAACGCGCCCGGCGCCGCTCCGCTGGAACGCTGCATCAACTGGTATTGGCAGACCTGGGAGTGGGTGCAGCTACCGCTGTTCGAGCGGTTGGTTCCGGTGCGCAGCTGGCTACTCGATCACCTTCCCGATGGCGAACCCGAGCTGATGCACGGCGACTCGACACTGCAGAACTACTTTTTCGACGGCACGCGGTTGGCCGCCGTGTTGGACTGGGAGATGTCGAGCCTCGGCCGCGCCGAGGCGGACCTCGCGCTGCAATGCGTCAGCAACCGGATATTCGCGGCCCCGCCCGAAAGCGGGCTGTTGCAGCCGCCGAGCGAAGCGGAATGGCTGGCGATGTACCGCTCCGCCGGCGGCCGCGAATTGCGCGACTTTGACTACTTCAAGAAATTCGCGGCCTACATGATCCTCGTCGCGGTCGGGGCTCTGCAGCGCAACCTGACCGAAGCCGAACAAGAGGCGCAAGCGCCGCTGTTGCAGCCGTGTTGGGAGCTCGTGGAATCGTGAGGGGAGATCGTGATGTCCACTGAAACGCACGAGAAGGCGTTCTGGGAAGAAAAGAACACATCGTTCAAAACCGCCACACCCGAGGACGACCTGCTGCATCGGCAGTTCATGGAGTCGAATCGAACACCAAGCCTGACCGAAACGCAGTATTTCGGCTTCAGCGTCCCCGAGGAAAACATCCACGCGCTGACCTATCTGTGGCATCACCCAAACCTGGGGGTCGTAAGCGGTGGGGCCTGGGTGTGGCAGGGCATCAAACGACACGTGCTGCAATCCGACCTGTTCAACTGGACTTCCTTCGCGAGCGAGGACGTCGTCGCGAAAGACTTGTGGGACTACGAGTTCGACAACGGCTATCACGTGCAGACGATCGAACCCCTCAAGAGGCATCGGCTGCGCTACACCGACGAGCTACGTCAGAACGCATTCGACATCGAGACACAGGCGCTCATGGAGCCGATGCTGCTGCAAAGCGGCAAGCACTTCGAGCAGGCGGTGCGGGCGCGCGGCGAACTCACGTTGCGCGGCAAGACCTACCAGGTGGACTGCACGCATGTCCGCGATCGGTCGTGGGGAGAAAGCCGCAGCGAACAGCACGCGCCGACGCCGCCGATCGACTGGATGACCGGAGTCTTCAACGAGAACTTCATGTTTGGTTGTACCGCGTTCGACCATCCGGATCTAGAACCCGACTGGAAGGGACACCTGCAGGTGCCTGGTGGCGATCCCACCAAGGGCGGCTGGGTTTACTGGGAGGGCTCGCTGATTCCGGTCGTTTCGACCCGCAAGCGCGTCCGCAACGACCATTCGACGCTGGCGCCGATGAACGCCGAGATGGTGATGACCGATGCGAACGGCCGCGACTACGAGATCCGCGGCGACGTCATCGCGGCCAATCGCATTCCCGTGTGGCCGAATATGGACACCTGGGTCTGCCTCGCGCGGTGGGAGTGCGACGGACAGGTCTGCCATGGCGACCTGCAGCAAGTCCAGTGGCACGACTATGTCCGGCAGTTCTTAGGCGCTCACTGATCGGAGAGACCTTTGGTTCTTGGCCTTCTCAGTTCTTCGTGATGTACTGGGCGGCCTTCGCCGAGGGTGACGGCAAGCCCATGAGCGTTGCCATCAGCTGGAGCGCAGGGTTGGTGACCAGCAGGTCTGTGCCCGCAGGAAGCTGGCCGGCGTCGATGCGCATGGTGAACATCCGATGGGCCACAACGGCGCCGCGGAAGGCCGCGAACGGCTCGTAGAAGCTTAGGTGGCGGGCCTCGCGGCCCGACAGTTCCTCATAACGAGCGATCACCGCATCGCGGTCGGGGAAGCCATCGGGCCGCGATACGCCTATGCCCTCGGTGTGCATTCGATCGAAGAAACACCACCAGCCCAGGTCGAGCTCGGGGCTGCCGAGCGTCGCCATGTCCCAGTCGAGCACCGAGAGGACCGCAAGGTCCGTCCCGAACACCATGTTGCCGAGGCGCGAGTCGCCCCAGCTGAGGACGACGGGCTCGGACTCACGCGGCAAGTGCTCGTCGAGCCAGGCGAACCCGGCCTCGATCGTGGGTGAGGGCCTGTCGCCCATCGCCCACGCGTAATAGTTTCGGTAGTAAGCGATCTGCTGCGCGATCGGTGCGGCGCCGAGCTCGGGGTAAGCCAGGAAGCCCAGGCCCCGCTCCCCCGCGTCCAGCCGGTGCAACGCCGCCAGGGCCGCGAGGCCGTTGTCGTAGAGTCGGGCGCGCTCCTCTGGCGACAACTCCAGGACCCAGCTGGCCACGGTGAACGGCGGGTCGTCGGCGGGCACGCGGCCGTACAGCCGCTCCATGACGAAGAAGGGTGCGCCGAGTATCTCGGGATCGTCGCTACCGCCGATAACACGCGGCGACGGCACCGTCGGGCAGTCTTGGAGGATCTCCAGGATCCGCCGCTGGCGATCGAGGCCGACGGGAGGGTAGAGCGTCGGCCCGCTCGGATGCAGGCGCGCGACCAGCCCGGTGTGCTGTCCGTGACTGTTGACGGCATCGAACATCAGTGTCTCGTTGGAGTAGCCGCTGCCGGTCGGAGCCTCGAGCCCCAGCACGTCGAGCGGCCCCTCGAGCTCTGTCTCCTCCGCCAGCCATCTGGCCAACCGCCGGCTGGCGGCATTGTCATCGGTCCCACTCATCGTCGATCTCCTCGTCGCGCCGGCCAACGCCCCACGGAGAACGTGAGTAAACGTTAACTGGCTAGCAGCATGGCCCATTCCGCGATCTGCGCGCAAGTGTTCTACCATTGCTGCGATGTGTCTGCGCCGGATCGCCGCGCGCATAACGATCGTTCACCACAGCATGCTAACCTACTCGGATGACACTGTCGGCTCCCTCGACTTCAAGTGCAGACGACCAGCACGCTAGCGACGTGCTCATCGACCGTGACGGCGCAGTCGGCGTCATCACGATCAACCGGCCGGCGCGACTCAACGCGGTTACCCCGGAGACTGGCGACACCCTGCGATCAGCTTTCCTCGAGTTGGAGGCCGACAGTCGCATCCGCGCTGTCGTACTCACCGGCGCCGGCCGCGGATTCTGTGCGGGCGCAGACATTTCCGGCGATGTGGGCAACGCCCGGCAGGTACTCCTGGAGGCATGGAACCCACTGGTGATGACCATGCGGTCGCTGCAGCTACCCATCATCGCGGCGATCAATGGCGTGGCGGCCGGCGCAGGGGTGTCGCTGACGCTGGCGTGCGACCTGCGCGTCGCCGCCGCGTCGGCGCGATTCGAGTTGTCGTTCGCGAAGATTGGGCTGATGCCCGATGCGGGGCTGACCTGGCTGCTCCCCCGCGTTGTCGGGCTGGGCCGAGCCAACGAAATGGCACTGCTGGGCGGGCGACTGTCGGCCGCCGAGGCACACGACTGGGGACTGGTGAACCGTCTGTCCGAGGATGGTGAGGCGCTTAGCGATGCGGTCGCGGTGGCCCGGCGTTTCGAGGAACTATCGGTGAGCGTGGCCGCCATCAAACAGGCGCACCGTCGGACCTTCGAAGCCGAGTTTGCGAGCCAGCTTGACTACGAAGCGGAGACACAGGGTTGGCTCCAGCAGCAACCCGATTTCGCCGAGGCCACCCGGGCGTTCGCCGAAAAGCGGCCACCGCGGCTGGCCGAACGCACGCCGCCGGACACGAGGAGCTGAAAGGCTGCGTTGCGCCGGTCGGGCGAATACCGGGCTCACTGAGCGAGTTGCGCTACCGTTGAGCAATGGCCAATCGTAACGACCGTTCAGAACAGATCCTGCGCACGGCGATGCACCTCTTCCACGAGCGGGGCTTCGACGGTGTCGGGGTGGATCTCATCGGCGAGAAGGCTGGCGTCTCCGGGCCGGCGATCTATCGCTATTTCAGCGGCAAGGACGAAATCCTGATGACGCTGCTGGACGAGGCGATCGACCGGGTCCTGATGTCGACGGGTGGCGAGTTCGACGACCCGCGCGAGGAGCTGGAGCACTTGGTGCGGGGTCACGTGCAGCGGGCCCTCGAGGAGCGCGAACTCATGAGCGTGTGGACCAGGGAGCGCAATTCGATTCCCAAGGCATACCGGTCGAGGTTGCGCGCCCGGATCAAGCGCTACATCGACCGGTGGGTGGATTGCCTCGATGCGTGTTACCCGAATCAGTCGCAGGACGTGCTGACCGCTGCCGTCCACGCGACCCATGGACTGATTGACTCGGTCTCGATGTGGCCCGAAAAGTCACTGCGGACGGTCGGGCTCGAAGACGTCCTCACCGGAATGGCCCTACAGGGCTTGGAGTGGTTGGGCACCGACGCGGCGCGCCCCACGTCCGGACCGAAGAGCGTTCGGCAAAAGAGACCTCGTTCGGCCTGAGGCGCACCCAGTCCCGATCTTGTGAACGTTCGTTAACTGGGATACCATTCGCGCAGAAGATGCGCTCGCAGGGGTGCCCTATTCGTCGCGGCGGCCACGGGCGAACTCGAGGAGATGCCAATGGAGCCCCTGACCAGATCACGAGTCCAAATGTTCGGCGTGTGGTGCGCCATCGGCTATCTCGCCGCCCTGTTCATCGGCTGGGGCGCGATAGCCGGGTTCTTGCCGCCGACAGCTCCGTCGGCCGACGCCGCACAGATCGCCGCGCTCTACCACGGCGACTACACGCGAATCCGCATCGGCATGCTCGTCGTCATGCTCTCCGCGCTGATCTTCATCCCGTTCGCCGCGGTGACGTCGCAGTTCATCGCTCGCATCGAGGGGAACGCCGGCGTGTTGACCTACACCTTCCTCCTCGGCGCGGCCGGCAACATGGCGCTGACCTTCTACCCCGCGATCTGGTGGTTGACCGCGGCGTTTCGTCCCGATCGCCGGGACGAGCTGATCTACCTGATGAACGACATGTCATGGTTGCAATTCCTCGGCGGCGTAACCATGTACCTGGCCATGCCGCTCTCGGTGATGGTCGCATCGCTGTGCGACAAGAGCGCGGAGCCCGCCTTCCCACGGTGGTGCGGATACACCAACGGCTGGCTGGCGTTGACCCTCCTGCCCGACCAGCTGCTGTTCTTTTTCCACAAGGGTCCGTTCGCGTGGAACGGCTTGTTCGGTATCTGGATCCCGGTCGTCGTCTTCAGCGGCTATTTCATCGTCAACTTCATCGTCTTGCGCCGAGCCGTGCTCCGCGAGCGCTTTTCCATCCCGCCGCTGCCCGCCTCGTCCGTAGCGGCAGCACACAGCGCCTGACATAACGAGTCTCCGCCGCTGGCAGAAATCTGCGTGCATAATTTTGATATCGATGATATCAATAACCGAATGGTCTCGTCGGCGCGAAGGAAGAACCTCATGCCCGAATCGCTCACCCAGAAGGTCCGGGTCGCCGGCCAATTGGGCCGGATCGGCGCGCACATCGTCAACGAGCGTTTGCGCAGGCCAAGACCCACGACCCTGGCCGAAATTCCGCCGTCGGTGGACGCGCTGACTCCTGAGTGGCTGACGGCCGCCTTGTGCCGCGCACACCCGGGCGCATGGGTGACCTCGGTTTCGACCGCATCGGGAAGCGACGGGTCGACCACCAGGCGAGTGCTGAGCATCGACTACAACGATGTGGGCCGCCGAGCCGGGCTTCCGACGTCGGTGTTCACCAAGTCGACGCCCAAGTTCACGTCGCGAGCCGTGACCGTCCCGTCTGCGGCGCTGACCTGCGAGGCCCTGTTCTACGACCGCATCCGCCCCACCCTCCACATCGAGGCGCCCCGTGGCTACTACATGGCGGTGGACAACAGATCCGGACGCTCGATGTTCCTGATGGAAGACGTGGCGAGCTCCAAGAACGCGACGTTTGGCGATCCGACGAAGCACTACATCGACCGGACGCGGGCCGAATCGATCGTCAGCACCTTGGCCACCGTCCACGGAACCCTTTGGGAGAGCCCGCGCTTCGCCGGTGACCTGGCCCTCGTCAAGGACGCATACACGTGGCAGACCGACGTCAACGGGACGATCGACTTTCCGCGCCGGACCCTGATCGGCTTCGACCGCGCGACGTCGGTCTTCCCCGCCGGGTTCCGCCGTCGGCGGGCCGAGGTCTTCCCGGCGACGATGGCCTCCCTGGCGATGCACAATTCGGCGCCCAACACGCTGCTGCATTCCGACGTGCATTCCCGCAACTGGTATCTGACACCCGACGGCGGGATGGGCCTGTACGACTGGCAGCTGATCAGTCGCGGCATTTGGGCCCTGGATGTCGCCTATGCGCTCAGTTCCGCTTTGACCGTTGAGGATCGGCGCGCGTGGGAGCGCGAGCTTATCGAGTTGTACGTCGACCGCCTGCATGCGGCGGGCGGCCCCGCGCTCTCCTTCGAGGAAGCGTGGCTGGCATACCGGCAACAGGCGTTCCACGGATTGGTGTTCTGGCTGTACACCATCGGCGCCGGCCGGCTCCAGCCGGCCATGCAACCCGACGAGGTATCGCTGGCCAACCTCGAGCGCATGACGAGCATGATCGACGACCTGGATTCGTTCGGCGCCTTGGAGCAGTCTTCGGCCGCGTCCAGACGCGTCAGGCCGAATAGTGTTGCGCGAGCCGGGCACGCCACGCCCTGATCTCTCCGACGAAGTCGTAACCATCGCGGCGCAACGCAGACCTGAAGCACAGACCGATCGCGTAGGACACGAAGATTTCGGCCTCGCGCTCGGGTTCGAGGCCGTGTCGGACCGAGCCGTCCGCCTGCCCCGCCGCGAGGTGGCCGGCGAGTTCCGCCTCGTACTGGGCGATGAGGCCGTCGAACCAGCCCGAAAAGTTCTGCAAAGCGGCAGGCGTCTCGAACGTGAGCACGATCATCGCCCGCATCGTCTCGGGTTCCCGCTCGACCGCATCCAGCAGATCGTCGAGCTGGCCCAGGACGCGATCCAAGCCCGTACCGCCCCGCTCGCGCCGCACGGCGGGAAGCAGGAGTTCGGCGAAGGTTTCGAAGACCGACTGCAGCAACGCCTCTTTGGAGCCGTAGCGGTCACGGACCATGTTGCGGCTGAATCCGGCGTTGATGCCGATCTCCACCGCGGTGGTGCGTTCGTAGCCCTGGCGGGCGAACAGCTGGATCGCCGACGCGATGAGGGCGAGCGTCGATTCCTCGACACGCTGCTGATTCGTCCTCGGGCGGCGCGTGATCGCACTGGGCACCTCAGAAGTGTACGACGATTCTGTCCGAAAACAGATATTTATCTGTTCATCGACAGATCGACGTGTTAACGTCGTCACGTGCCCGATGAACGCCCGTTAACGGCGACGAGGCCGGTGGGGCTCGGCGCGGCGGGTCCGGATCCCGACGCGGCGCAGCGGACATGGGCGAAGGTCTGGATCGTGCACGGCTTCCTGTGGCTCGCCCTGATCGCCTACTGCTGGACCATGTGGGTCGTCGGCGGCGACTTCACGCCCAACACGCTCGGTCGGGGTCAAGAGCCCACGTGGTACGTGGTCCTGGTTCGCTGCGTCGAAGTGATCTTTGGGATTCTCATCACCGGCTGGATCTTGTGGCACTTCGTGATCGGGCCGAAGCTGCGCACCGGTCGGTTCAGTTTTGACGGCCTGTTCTTCCTTGCCGGTTGGTTGATGTTCTTCCAAGAGCCCTGGATCGATTGGACCACTTACCAATTTCAGTACGCCACGACGTTCGTCAACTTCGGCAGCTGGCTGCCGCACATCCCCGGCTGGAGTTCGGGCAACGGGCAGTTGATCCCGGTGCCGATGGTGTACTTCACCGCCTACCTGTGGATGTGCGCGATGTCGGGCTACGCCGGATCCCGGTACATGACCTATCAGCGCAGAAAAGACCCATCGCGCAGCGTATTTTGGCTCATCGCGCAGACCTACCTGGTGATGATCGTCGGCGATGTCATCGTCGAGCTGATCATGACCAGGACCGGGCTGATCAGCTACTCGTCGACCATCCCGTGGCTGACGCTGTTCGCCGGCACCGATCACCAGTTCCCGCTCTACGAGCCGCTGAGCTGGCCGGGGACATTCATCATCTTGAGTTGCCTGCACTTCTTCCGCGATGACCGCGGCCGGTCGTGGCCCGAACGCGGCATCGACAAACTCGCGTTCAAACACGAAGGGGTCAAGACCTTCGCGAGGTTCTGCGCGATCGCCGGCGCGGCACAGCTGGCGATCCTGATCGCCTTCAATTTCCCCTACGGGTTCTACGCCTTGCACTCCGGTCCCATGCCCCAACCGCACATCGAACGGGCATGGCGCAACGGTGGGGTGTGTGGCCCCACGACCGCCTTCAACTGTCCCGATCCGAAGCTCCCGATCTCGCGTCAATCGGCACCGGATCGGCCGGAGCTCCTACCAGAAAGGCATCGATGACACAGCACAGCACGGCCGCGGTAGTCGGGGGCGGCATCGCCGGCATGGCTGCCGCTTACGAACTGATGAAAGCCGGTTTCCACGTCACCGTGTTGGAGACCCGCGATCGAGTGGGCGGGCGAATCTGGACGGTGCGCAAGGGCGACTTCGTGATGGACCTGGGTACCGCGGTGTATTTGGGGACCTACCGCGAGGCGGTCGCGATGATCCATGAGGTCGGCTTGACCAACGAATTCGTCGAAACTCCGGTGATTTTCGGGATGCCGCGACAAGGCAAGCAGCATTATCTCGATCTGGCAAAGCCAATCCGGGCGAGCCTGAGCACGCAGGTCATTTCGTGGCCGGCCAAGATCAAAGCGCTACGCCTGTTCGCGGATATCTTCAAGCACCGGGCGAGCCTGGGCTACGACACCGATGACGGGCTCGCCGACATCGACGACGAGACTGTCTACGACTACAGCCACCGGGTGCTCAACGAGGAGCTCGCCCGCTACCTGGCGGCACCACTGGTCAGCGGCACCTGGGTCCACGAGGATCACGACACCTCGGTGGCTTTGCTGCACTGGACGGTGCGCAACATGTTGGTCAAATCGGTGTTCAACCTGACCTCCGGTGTGGCCGGGCTGCCGACAAAACTGGCGACGCTGGTGGAAACCAGGCTCGAGCACACGGTCACCAACGTCACAGACAACGGCTCCGCCGTCGAGGTCACCTACGTGACGCCGTCATCCGGAGAACAAACCGAGACATTCGACACCGCGGTCATAGCGACGACGGCCCAACCCGCGCTGGGCATGTATCCGCAGATGGACGAGAACCACCGCAATCTCTACGAGACCGCCCGCTACCACAGATTGGGCAATGTGTCGCTTGGGTTTTCGGCGCGGCCCGACGATCCCGGAACCTTCTCGATGGTTTCCCCCTACGACGATCCGGACACCATCGCCGTCATCGCCGACCACAACAAGGCGCCGGGACGGGCGCCCGCGGGCAAGGGCCTCATCTCGGTGCTGCTGTCCCCCGCCTATCTCGACCGGACCGACGACCGCGACGACGATTATCTGATCGACCACGCGCTAGGACGGGTCAAGTACTACTACGGCAAACTTCCCGGCGACCTCGAGCAGCACGCACTTTTCCGCTGGCCGGAATCCGTTCCGGTGCTCGACAAGGGCCGGTTCAAACGAATTGCCGACTTCCGCAAGAAGATCGACCGCACTTCGCGTGTTCAATTCGCCAGCGACCTGGATCGCATCCCTGGCCTCAACGGAGGCCTCGTCAGCGGCAAAGAGGCGGCCGCGCGCGTTTCGGCCCTGTTCGCCGACAAAGTGTCTGCCGGCGTCCGCTAGGCGCGCCTCATCGGTCTCGCAAAGGAGGGAAGGACGCAATGACAACCTCGGTACTCGCGATCGCTCAGCCGCCCTGGGAGATGACCACCCCAGGCACGGCGCAGACGATCATCACCGCCGTCCTCGCGGTCGTCGCGGCGGCCTTTGTGGTTGCCGCCCTGGTCGATTGGA
This sequence comes from Mycobacterium sp. NGS69, assembly GCF_059812165.1. Classification (NCBI taxonomy): domain Bacteria; kingdom Bacillati; phylum Actinomycetota; class Actinomycetes; order Mycobacteriales; family Mycobacteriaceae; genus Mycobacterium; species Mycobacterium sp. NGS69. The sequence continues at coordinate 214,838 of NZ_JCALCD010000006.1, read as the reverse complement.
GACGATCCGGCTCGCCGACCTTCCTGCTCATCTTGATCGGCGGTTACGTCTGCTCGTTCAACGAAGCGACGGTGGACGTGCTGGGCCATTGCTTCTTTCCCGTCGGTGGGGTGATCGCCTATAGCGCCTTCGGGCGGCCCATTCCGGTCTGGGTGGTGCTGGCGTACGTCGTCTTCTTCGGGGGGCTGTCTTACGTGATGGCGCTGGCGTTCAAGCGCGGTGCCAGCCACCGGACCATGTGGTTGGGCATCGTCATTTTCGGCGTGCTCAACGCCATGCTGGAGCTACCGATGCTGCGCTCGGGTCTGTATGTGTATTACGGCTATCAACCCTTCGCGGTTGGTGGCTTTCCGCTCAGTTGGTTGGTGATCAACAGCCTGGGAGCGCTGTTTGGCGCCGTGGTGGTCGTCCGTCTCTCGTGGTTCTTCACCGGCGCACGGCAATCGCTGCTCGTCTTCGTGCCCTTCGCGACATATATGGCGTCTTGGGTGCTGGCGATGCCGCACTTCGCGATCACCAACACCGACTTGCCGACCGGCGTGCGGATCGCGGCGGCGCTGCTGAGCATGGCCCTCGGGGCGATCGCGATCGACGGTCTCATCCGGCTGGGAACCGGTCAGTGGCGACTACTGCCGCCGCGGCCGGAAGATACATCCGCGGAGCAGCGAACACATGCGCTCTCCCGTTAGTTTCATAACGATCGTTCATATTGATACCACCGGGGGGCTTGTGAAAGGTGGCGTTCAGCGTAGTAACAGCAGCTAGATGGCCTGTATTTCTCTGTCCTTTACTGCCCAATCCGACTGACCTAGGATTCTGATTTATGGAAACGTTCGATTACATCGTGGTGGGAGCGGGGCACAACGGGCTCTGTGCGGCGGCGACCCTCGCCGAGCAGGGCCGGTCCGTGTGTGTCGTCGAGCGACTGCCGGTACTCGGCGGTCTGTCGGCGAGCTATCCCTACCTGCAGGATGCGCCCGAGCACAAGCTGAGCATCGGGGCGATGGACGACCTCTTCATGGCACAGACCCCGCTCGCCCGCCAGATGCGACTGGCCGACTTCGGTTATGACACCGTGCCGCTCGCACACCCCTACGGCTGGATGAACGAGGACGGCGACACGTTGTTGCTGTGGGGCGATTTCGCCCGCACGCTCGAAGACATCCGCTACTTCTCCCCGAAGGACGCGCGCACCTACGAGCAGCTCCGTGGACCGATCGATTGGGTGATGGACCTCATCGACGTCCTCACCGTTCAGGACCCCTCAGCGTGGGGCAAGCTTGACTTCGCCAAGTACCTGCTGAGGCACCGACCCGATCGGGCCACCCGCCGCTTCCTGGGAAGCATGCTGTCGCTGAACGTCTTCGAGCTCATCTCGGAGACGTTCGAGTCCGACGCCATGCGTGGCCTGTGGGCCTACTGGTCGTCGATGGTGGGCCCGGCGGACTCGGTCGGCTCGGGCGCCTACTTCCTGGGCTTCGCAGGGGTGCACCGCCACCTCGGTGTCCAGCGTCCCCGCGGCGGGATGACGAACCTGGTCGAGGCGTTCAAAGGCAAGCTGGAGAGCCACGGCGGCGTCGTGCGGCTCGGCAACGGGGTCAAGCAGATACTCGTCGACGCCGGCCGCGCCACCGGAGTCCTTCTCGAAGACGGCACCGAGCTGGCCGCTCGACGCGGGGTGGTCTCAAACGCGGCCGCACAGGTCACTCTCGGCAAGCTCGTCCCGCAGGACCAACTCACCCGCGAAGACCGCACCAAAGTCGCGCTGATCCCCGCGAATTCGGTCAACGCCGCCGCATTCAAGATCGACGTCGCGACGGCGGGTCGCATCGGATACCCGAAGGCCGAAGCGGCCCGGGCCAAGCGCGACGGCGAGGACATCCGAACCACCACCTTCATGACCGGAACCCTCGAGGACCACATCGAGCAGATGTACGCGATGAAGCGAGGGGTCAACGTGGACACTCCGCCGGTCTACATGGCTATCCTGTCCGCTCCGGACCGATCGATCGCGTCGGCCGAGGGCGATGTGCTTTACCTGCATTCGAATGTTCCCGCGTACCCGAGCAACGGGTGGGACGTCAACAAAGACGCCTACACCGAACAGATCTGGAAGTCGAGCCTGCGCTTCCTCGGTGGCCTGGAGACCGAGATCGGGCGGATCGTGTCAACCCCGCAGGATCTGGAGAACCGCTTCGCCGCACCGGCGGGCGCGTACTTCCACGTCGACATGCTGGTCACGCGGATGGGCAAGAATCGTCCGGCACCCGGCCTCGGGGGTTACGACACCCCGATCAAGGCGCTCTTCCAGACCGGCGCCGGCACGCATCCGAGCGGCGGGGTGGTCGGGTGGCCGGGACGGCTGGCCGCCCAGCACGCGCTGCGTAACGAGTAGGCGTGACAAGGCAATTCGATGTGAACGAGGAGGACGGCCGATGCCGAACATGAATGTGACGGCCCAACGGCTCTGCGTATGGTGCGGCCCGATCATGATCGCCATCTGGGCATCGGCGTTCGCATTCCTCTGCCACTTCATCCCTCCCCCCAGCCCCGCCAAGTCGCGCGCGGCGCTCGTCGCCCAGTTCGGCGAGCACACCAATGTGATCCGGCTTGGCCTGGTGATCAGCCTGTTTGCCTGTGCGCTGCTGGTGCCGTTCTGCGCGGTGATCGCCGCCCAGATGCGCCGGATGGAAGGGGTGCGGTCGGTTCTCGCCGAGTCGCAGCTGGTCTCGGGCGGCCTATTGTGCGTCGAATTCCTGGTGCCCTTTGCTATCTGGCAGACCGCGCTGTACCGCCTCCACGAGTGGAGTCCCGAAATCGTCCAGATGCTCAACGACATGGCCTGGTTGATGTTCCTCGGGATCATCTCCTCGGCCTGCATCCAAGTCGCGTCGCTGGGCGTGGCAATTCTGCTCGACAAGGGCGCCAAGCCCGTCTTTCCGCGCTGGGCAGGGTACTTCAACATCTGGGTCTCGATGATCTGGGTGCCCGCAGCGATCATCCCGTTCTTCAAGACGGGCCCGCTGGCGTGGAACGGGCTGTTCGCGTGGTGGGTCCCGCTGTGCGTCTACTTCTGCTGGTTCGTCGTGATGGTCGTGCTGCTACTGCGAGCCATCCGAGACGACGAGCGTGCACAGGAACAAGCGAGCGTGAACGACTGGCTCACCGGTAACAACCCAGAACTCGCGAGGCCCGGGCTGAGCGCGACGTGACCAGCGAACCCAGGGGAACCGTTGCGGTCATCGGCGCCGGGCTGGCCGGTCTCACCGCGGCATATCGACTCCAACAACGCGGCTTTGACGTCACAGTGTTCGAGGCGCGCGACCGAGTGGGCGGCCGGGTATGGACGGTCCGCAAGGGCGACTACATCATGGATCTGGGTGCCGCCTTCTACCTCGGTACCTATCGCGAAGCGATCGACCTGATCCACGAACTCGGCCTCGGTCCGCTGTTCACCGAGGTTCCGGTGTGGGGTGTGATGCCGAAGCGGGGTGAGGCGCACCTGCTCGATTACGGCAAGCTGCTGCGCACCGGTTTGACCACCCGGGCATTGTCGGCGCGCAGCAAGCTGAAGGCCCTGAAGTTGGTCAGGCCCATGGTCAAGGCCAGGGGCAGCCTCGGCTACCACACCTACGACCAGGTCGCCCAGCTGGATACCGAGACCGTCAGCGAGTATTTCCGTCGCGAACTCAATGAGGAACTGCTCCAATGGGCCGGTCGCCCGCTGGTCAGCAGCACCTGGGTCGCCGACGACGCCGATACCTCGATCGCCTTGCTGCTCTGGACGATACGCAACATGCTCGTCAGCACGATGTACAACCTCCGCCCCGGGGTGAGCGGGCTCCCCGAGGAACTCGCCCGGCGGCTCCCCGTCCGGTTGGGGCACCCCGTGGCCAACGTCGCCAACAACGGACTGGCCGTCGAGGTCACCTTCACGCCCGATGACGGCGGCGCCCAACGAACGGAGTCCTTCGACGCCTGCGTCATCGCCACCCAAGCCCAGCACGCGCTGGCGATGTTTCCGCAGATGGACGACAACCACCGAGGGTTGTACGAAACCACCCGCTACCGCCGCCTCGGCAGCATCTGCCTCGGGCTATCGGAACGCCCCAGCGACCCCGCGACCTACTACATGGTGTCGCCCCACGAGGACCCCGACACGATCGCCGTGATCGCCGACCACGCCAAAGCACCCGGCCGCGCGCCCGAGGGCAAGGGCCTGCTGACCGTCCTGCTGTCGCATGAATACCTAGAGCGCACACTGGATCTCAGCGATGAAGAGGTGTTGGAGTACGCGATCGGCCGCGCCCGCCGCTACTACGGCGGTGTGGTGGACTCCCTCGAGGAGCACGCCGTCGCACGCTGGCCCGAATCCGTCCCGGTCATGGACAAGGGCCGGTTCGCGCGAATCGCCGATTTTCAGAAGCGCCTCGATTGGACCGCGCGAGTCCAGTTCGCGTCCGATTTGGACCGGATATCCGGGCTCAACGGCGCTTTGGTCAGCGGCCAGGAGGCCGCCGACAGAATTGTCAACTCCCTACTGGCGCCAAAAGCCAACGCGGTGTCGGCCGGCGGGGCCCAAATCAGCCGATTTGCAACTGCAGCTCCTGGAAGTGGAGTGTCCCGCACGGCCAGCCAACCGTGGGTTCGCGCAGCACCGAGTACCTAGGGATCCGACGGTTCCATTCCTCGATGATCAGGCGCAATTCCAAGCGAGCCAGGTGCGAGCCCAGGCAACGGTGCGGACCCCGGCCGAACCCGAAGTGGTTGCTTCGATTTGGGTGGATGGCGTCGGGGTCCTCGTATCGATCCGGATCACGGTTCGCGCTGCCAAGCCCAAGCCAGCACGTTGACCCGGCGGGAATCGTCACCCCGGCGACAGTGACCTCGGCCGTCGTGACCCGAGGAACGTAGGGGACGGGTGGGTCGATGCGCAAGACCTCCTCGATGAAGTGGGCGACTGCTTCGTCGTCGTCAATCACCTTGGCCCGCAGCACCGGGTCGCGGGCCAGCTCGTAGAGGGCGAACCCCGTCGCGGCGGTTACCGTGTCCAACCCGGCAAGCACGAATAAGAAGCACAGCCCGATCATTTCGTGCTCGGTCAGCGCGCCGTCGCTTGTGTCGCTGAGCAGCAGGCTCAGCAGGTCATCACCGTCGCCGCCGCGGCGATCGGCAAGGTGCCCATTCAGATAAGCCAACAGTTCGCCGGCTCGTGTCAAGGTCTCCTGCGACGGTGTGGAACCCCGCGCGGCGGAAAACTCAATAACCGAGTTCTTCCAGCCGATCAGCAGGTCCCGGTCGACAAGCGGCAGGCCGAAAAGCGTCAGGAAGACCTGCGAGGGAAACGGGACGGCGAGCGCGCTCATGACGTCGCAGCTGTCGCCGGAAACCCTGATCTGCTCGATCAGCTCGCCCACCTGCCTTCGCAACTCGGGTGCGCGCTCGGCCATCCGGCGTGGGCCGAAGAACTTGTCCAGCACTCGCCGGAAGCGGCTGTGCTCCGGCGGATCGAAGGCGATCGGCACCAAGGGAAAAGGGCTACCAAGCAGATCGAAGGCGCCCTCTGAGGAAAACACCTCCGGATTGGTGGCCGCCGCCTCAACGACGTCCGCGCCGCTGAGGAAGTACACGCCGGCGTCGGACACCGCGACCTTGCCGGACGCCAGTAGCGTGTGCCATGCCGTGTCGCGGTCGTGCGCGAAGGGCAAGGATTCCATCGCCGGCAGCGCGGGGCAGACGACCTCCATGATTTCCTCCGACCTCGAAACCTGGGTTAACCAACGTTAAATATTAGTCTTGTTTTAGTGCTGCTGTACCTAACTATCGGACACGGATCTAATTGGAAGGATGTGACCTGCATCACACCAGCCCGGCCCCATCGCCAGCGACCTCGCCCGGCGTACAGTGCCGCTCGAAATGGCGGGCCGATCCCACCTTCGGTAACGCGTTGACACCGTTGACATGCAGAATTTATAGCCGTACTGTCTCAAAATAATCGCGGATGTTCAGAGAGTGTCACCAAAACCCGGGATACCGCGGAGGAAAATGCGTAAATGGGCGTTAACGCACCCTCGAAGACGGAAGACATGCGACACCGACTAACCTCTCCCCCAAGGCTTGCCGGTCCGCCGGCCCGGCGCGTCAACGACCGCTATCACCCCAACCCCGCTCTCAGAAGGGGTCTTCGAAATGGTTCGTGACGCCATTGGCAACATCCTGCGCGAACGTGCCTTACAAACGCCCGATCGTGTCTGCTGCGCGATGGACGAGAACGTTTTCACCTATGCCGAAATGGATCGACGGTCCGACGCGCTCGCGGCCGGACTGGCTCGGCTCGGCGCCGCCCGGGGCGAGCAACTCGCAATGCTTGCTCCCAATCGCATCGAGTTGCTCGAACTGTTCTACGGCGCGGCCAAGACCGGGGCGGCGCAGGTGCCGCTCAACGCATACCTCAAGGGCGAGTTTCTGCTGCATCAGCTGCGCCAGTCGCGGTCTGGCCTGCTCGTCACCGACGCCGCGGGCCGCGAGGCGGTCGCTCCGCTGCGGAGCCAGCTTCCCGACCTGCGAGCGGTGATCATGCTCGATGACGCAGAAGGTGACGAGATTCCGTATGCGAGCCTGTTCGACCGGGGAGACGCACCGCCCCGGGTGGAATTGACCGCCGACGACACGATGTCGATCCTCTACACCTCCGGCACCACGGGGTTGCCAAAGGGATGCGTGGCCAGCCACGGCTACTACTGCCGCAGCGGGGAGCTCATCGGCCGGGCGCTCGAGGTCACCGAAGACGACGTCCTTTTCGCGGGCCTGCCGTTGTTCCACGCCGGCGCGCGCCTGGTGACCGTGACACTGCCCTTGGTCTACGGCATTCCCACCTACCTGCAGGGGACGTTCAGCGCCCGGGCTTACTTCCCGCGCGCAAAGGAGGTCGGCGCGACACTGATGATCGCCGTGGGCGCGATGGGCGCGGCAATCCTCGCGACGGAGCCCTCGCCGGGCGACCGCGACCACAAGGTCACCCGGATCATGTGCGCGCCGCTGTCACTCGAGGCGCAGGCGACCTTCCGGGACCGCTTCGGGGTGGAACCTTGGGTGGACGTCTTCGGCCAGACGGAATGCATGCCAACGACATTGACGCCCCTCTCGTCGGACCGGCGGGACCCGAACGGCTGCGGTATCGGGGCACCCGACCTCGATGTAGCCCTCCTCGACGACGAGGGCAGCGTCCTCAACGGCGAGGCGACCGGCGAGATCTGTCTTCGGCCCAAGGCAAAGTACGCGATGTTCGACGGCTACTTCGAAAACCCCACGGCGACACTCGAGGCGCTTCGCGGCCTCTGGTATCACACCGGCGACTATGGCCGCCGCCTTCCGAGTGGGGCGTACGCGTTCGTCGACCGGAAAAAGGACAGTCTGCGCCGCCGCGGCGAGAACATCGCAAGCTTCGAACTCGAACAGGCCATCGACGCCCACCCGTCGATCGTCGAGTCGGCGGTGGTCGCCGTGCCTTCCGACTTGGGTGAGGACGACATCAAGGCCTGCGTCGTCGCCGGCTCGCCGATCGAACCGGCCGAGCTGTTCGACTTTTTCAAGAACAACTTGCCCTACTTCGCCATCCCCCGCTACGTGGACTTCCTCGACGCACTCCCCCGCAACGGTGTGGGCCGCGTGTTGAAGCACAAATTGCGTGACGCCGGGAATACCGAGGAGACATGGGATTTCGAAGCGATGGATCTGACCGTCGCCAAAGAGGAGCGCCGCTAGATGGACTTCACCCTGACACCGAAGCAACAGGACCTGCAGGCACGCGCCGAGAAGCTCGGCCGGTCGTTCGCCGACCAGGCACGCGAGTGGGACGAGTCCGACGAGGCGCCCTACCGTGAGATCTTCGACCGCGTCGGCGCCGAGGGGCTTTTCGGCGTCGCGATGCCCACCGAGTACGGCGGCCAGGGTGGTGGCGCGGTCGAGTACCTGATCGTGGTTGAGGCGCTGTTCCGTTATGCCCAGTCCTGGCTGCCGCCCGAGCCGGTGTTCTGCACCAGCGGTCCGGGGCCGTCGATGTTCCTGCTTGGCGGCGACGCGGTCCGGGAGAAGTACCTGCATGACATCGTCGCCGGCCGTCGCGCATGCAACATCGCGCTCACCGAGCCGCAAGCCGGCTCGGCCCTGACGCATCTGAGCACCACCGCCGTCCGCGACGGCGACGCGTACCTCCTCAACGGCACCAAGAGTTTTCTGACCGGTTCGAACGTCAACGATCTCAACGCGACCTTCGTGCGCTTCGACGACGTGCCCGGCGCCAAGGGGATCGGCGCCATCGTGGTGGAGGCGTCGATGCCGGGCGTCGAGGTCCAGCGCGGCCCGGTCTACATCGGCGACCGCGGGATCCATCACGGCGACATGGTGCTGCGCGACGTGCGGGTGCCGGCCGAGAACGTCATCGTCGGCCCCGGACAGTTCGCCCGGCTGATGACGGCCTTCAACCTCGAGCGCCTGCACAACTGCGGCTTCTGGCTCGGCTTCAGCCAGGCCGCCTTCGACGAGGCGGCCAGATACACCCAAGAGCGTGAGGCGTTCGGCAAGCAGATCATCGACTTCCAGGCCGTCTACCACTCGCTGGCCGACATGTGGGTGCAGATCGAGGCCCTGCGGCTGCTCGCCTACCGGGCCGCGTCGTCGGCGATCGAAGGTCGATTCCCGAAACTCGCCGAAGTCACCCAGGCCAAGCTCTTCGGCGCCACGGTTGGACCGCAGATCACCCTCAAGGCGATGGAACTGCACGGCGGCTACGGCGTGACCACCGATTTCCCCATCCAACGCATTCATCGGGACTGCGTCACCAACGTGGTGGCCGGGGGCGCGCCGGCCGTGCTGCGCAACGGCGTGGCCGCGGGCCTGTTCCCCGACCGAAGGTTCCCCCAAGCATGACCCTCACCGTCGAACAGCGAGACTTCCAAACGGCGGTGCGCGACTTCTGCGCGCGCGAATGCGGCACCCGCGACCAACGCGAGGCGCTGCTCGACGCCGACGAGGAAGACCAATCCTCAGTCCTGTACAAGAAACTCGCCGAACTTGGCTGGCTGGGCGTCGCGATCCCCGAGGAATATGGCGGCTCCGGCGGCACGTACGTGGAACAGACGATTCTGTTCGAGGAACTCTGGCGCGGCCTTGCGCCGGTCAAGGCGCTCGGCCCGACGAACACCGTCGCCGGGTGCTACAAGCGTTTTGGCTCCGAAGAACAAAAGCGGGAAGCGCTCTCCGCGATCGCGAACGGTGAGATCATGTCGATCTCGATCTCCGAGCCCGGCGCGGGGTCCGACGTCGCGGCGATCGCGTGCCGGGCCGATGCGGTCGGCGACGGCTACGTGCTCAACGGGCAGAAGACGTGGTGCTCCTACGCGCACCGCGCCGGGCGCATCGTGTTGGTCGCCCGCACCGGCCGCGACGGGAAGCCCCATGCCGGTTTGACCATCTTCGAAGTGCCCCGCGACGCCGAAGGCGTTGACACCCGCCGCATCTCGACGCTGGGCGGCCGCGAGGTCAACGACGTCTTTTTCACCGACTGCTTCGTGCCCGCCGACAACGTCGTCGGCGAACTGGGGCGCGGCTTCCCCCAGATCATGGCCGGGCTGGATGGCGAGCGGCTGCTCGGCGCGGCGGTCGGCCTCGGCATCGGCCAGCGCGCGCTGGACGACACCATCGCATACGTCAAGGAGCGCAAGCAGTTCGGGAAAGCCATCGGCACGTTCCAGGCGCTGCGGCACCGGATCGCCGATCTGGCTACCGATCTGGAGTGCGCCCGCCTGCTCACGTACGAAGTCGCCGAACGACTCGAACAGGGGCCCGACCCGGTGACGACGCGCATGACGTCGATGGCCAAGGTCAAGACCTCCGAGGTGGCCAAACGCATCGCGCTGGAGGGCATGCAGATGATGGGCGGCTACGGCTACGCGACCGAGTACGACATGGAAAGCCACGTCCGCCACTCGCTGGTGCTGCCGATCTACGCGGGCACCAACGAGATTCAGCGCGAAATCATCAGCGGTTCGCTGGGCTTGCGGTAGCCCGTGTCCGGTTGCCCGGTGGGCCGGCAAGCTCCGCCTAGCCCAGGCGGCCGTCGCCCGATCTACGGCGCCGAGCAGCCGGCCGACGGGCGTTGGAACGCGGGCGCGGTCGTCGTAGTCCAAGCAGGCTGATTGCGGCGTCCGCGATCTCGGCGGGAGTCGTCTTCTCGGTGGGCCGATACCATCGTGACACCCAGATAAGCATGCCCAGAATCAGCCTGGTGGACACGCGTGGATCGGCCTCGTCCAGCGAACCGGCACGCATGTTGGCGGAGACCACTCCGACCCACATCTTTTCGTATCGGCGGCTCCATGTGTGCCAGCGCCTGTAGACATCCGGCGGCAAGTCGCCGCCGCCGAAGAAGACCGGCATATAGCTCCGCATTTGCACCGCGGCCTGCGCATGCAGGTTGATCATCTCGATCAACTGCTCACGGGGATCGTCGAATTCGGCGATCGCGGCTTTGACCCGATCGGCTAGTTCGCGGGTGCTGCGTTCAAACAGAATGCCCAGCAATTCTTCCTTGGTTGGCACCGTTCGATAAAGCGTGGCGCGAGACACCGACAGCTTCTCGGCGATGTCGACGATCGACACCGCCTCATAGCCACCCTCGGCAAAGAGCTCGGCCACGGCGTCTGCCACCGCGTCCCGGTCGATGCTCAGGCGCGGGCGGCCACGCGGACGCCCGTTCGTGGTGGTGGACTCTGCTGCCATCACTCGCCTCCCACGCGGTCCGGTGGCAACGCTCGGTGTCGAGCACTTCGGGGGGGTATACCCCCGCTCGCCGAGTTTAGAGCCTCACCGTCGCCCGAATCCTCGTCAACGCTCGCGGCGCGCTGCAGATGTGCCAGGAGCTCGTCACACCCACCGTCGCCAGCTTCCGATCTGCTATTTCGGCGCTGAAGAACGTTCGCTGTGTCAGCGGCGCCCGAGGATGCGCTGGGCGGCATGGTCTCCCCAGCGCGTAGCGGACTCCATCGAACCCGCCCCGAAAAGATCGCCGGCGACGTGGACCGGACCCTCGTGAAGCGCGTCGCGCAACGCGCTGACTCGCCGCCAGAAGCCGGGATCAGCCAAGTAGCCAGCGTATGGCCAACGCGTCACCACACAGAGTTCTCTATGCCCGGCAAGCTCGGGACAGATCCGCTCGATGACGCCCGCCGCCCACGCCTCCAGTTGCATGTCGGTGTAGTCGAGAAACCTGTCGGTAACGGTGGTGTCGGTGTAGACGGTAACGAGGCTGTGGTCGCGGGGTGCGCGATCGGCACTCTTGTTGTGCTGCAGGAAGATCAGCAGCGCCTCGGGAGATTCTACCGTGGGGACCAGCACGGGATAGGCCCTGCTGTTGGTCGGTGCCCGGTAACCCAGCGAGATGCTGATCAACCTGACGTTGCGCAGCTTGTCGCCGAATTCCGGCGAAGCGGCCGACAGCGACGGCCACATCTCGGTGGCGCGGTGATACATCGCGCTGATGACACAGTGCTCGGCAGTCAGCTCGTGGACGCCGTCGCCGTCGGTGTAGGACACCGCCACCCCGCCACCGGTCTCATCGATCCGGGTGACCGTCGCGCCGTAGCGCACATCGAGCCGCGACGCGAGCGCGGCGGGGACCGTGGCCAGTCCACCACGTATGTTACGTAACGTGCTTGACCACGCGCCCAATGCGCCAAGCACGTTGACGCTCGACGCCTCTCGCGCGCCGCTGCCGACGGTCAGACGCATCATCGGATCGATCAGGTACTCCGCCACTTCCGCGCCGAAGTGGCGGACCGCGAAGTCGCGGGCCGTGACGTCGGGATCGTCCAACGCCGCCGAGCGGCACATGTCATAGGAGTCGACGTTCTTGATCGCCCCGCGGAGCTTGAGGAATCCGGTAACCAGTCGCCGCTTGCCCCTGAGCGACAAGGCCGGGGTGAACGGCAGGCTCAGCGGCTTGGCGGGATCGAGGTCGATCAGACGCCCACCACGAACCAACCCGATGACCGCGCTGGTGTCCACCAGACGGTCGGTTAGCCCGAGGTCCTCCATGAGCCGCAGATAGCTTGTATAGCCGGCGGTAAGAGCGTCCGGGCCCGTGTCCACGAGGTAGCCGCCGTGGCGCTCCGTTTGCACACGACCGCCCGCCCCGCTGCCGGACTCCAGCACAGTGACCGCTAAGCCGGCCTGCTGCAGGCGGAAGGCGGCAGTCAGCCCCGAAAGCCCCGCACCGACCACGACGGCCGACGTCACGGCCGACCGGCCCGGTGTTCGATTAGATATCCAGCAGGATTCATAAGACAACTCCACCAGGCTTGGATTCGCCAAAAAGTAAACGATCGTTATCAGTACTCAAAGTTATCACAGGCTCTCGTGGGGCCGCGTCGATCCTGCGGACGCGCCTACGAGCTCGATGTCATGTACCTATGCAAGAAGACGGCGCTGCACGCGCTGATCATTTATCCTGAGGTCCCTCGTCTTACCCACGGTCGTACCGAAAATCCGGCGGGTAGTTTCGCCCGAAGTCCCGGCCGTTGGCGCCGCGGTCGCGGTTATCGTTGCGCAGCAACGGGATATCGGGCGCCGGACAGGCGATGCCCGGACCTTCGCCGCACGTGTAGGTCAGATACGAGCGGGTTTGGATGTCTTTGTTCCACGCGGTGGAGTGGGCGCCGAACCACGTGTTCGGAATCGTGTAGCCCAGCGTCATCGCAAGCGTGACCAGCCCGATCACGGCCAGCGCCCTGACCGCGTTGACGCGCACGGGTCCGCCCCCGAGCCGTTCGACGCCCCGCTCGGCCAGCGATTGGCCGCGGTCGTTGGTGAAGTACTTGATGCAGGCGAACATCGTGAAGATGGCGCCGGTCGTAAGTGCCTCGTTCAGCGGATACGCGTGGAAGGTGTCGGCGAAGATCTTGACGTGTCCGCCCGGGTACTCCCAGGAGCCGAGGGGCATGAAGACGATGCCCTCGAAAACCAGGTCGAAGGGCACCATGACCGCAAAGCAGATGGCCACCAATCCGATTCGCGGGATCGCGGCCCAGCGCGCCTTCGCTCGGCGCATGATCGCGACGCCCATGGCGGTCACCAGCAGGAAGATGACGACGTACGCGCCGGGCACGATGAGCAGCGGGTAGGCGACCTGGTGATCCGGGGTGCCCGGTGACAGCGCACCGGGCACACTCTGCAGCCACGAGCCCATGTTCACCTGCCAGGCGTTGTAGGTGTACCAGTGGCCGACGTAGGCGCTGAGCGGGTCGTGAAACGACAGCGTCAGGAACGCGATCGCCATCAGCCCGTCCAGCCCGACGCGTCGCTCGCGTCGCCACGGGCGAAGCACAAACCAATACAGGCAACAGATTCCGGCAACCGGCAACACGATCTGGCACAAGGTGAGGGCGATTTTCATCCAGCCGGGAAGCGGCGTCGGCCCGGGCTCGACGTGCCTGAAGTACGGCCCGGTGAGCCAGCGGACCAAGACGAACGTCTGAAACGCCAGGATCACCGCGCCAAGCGTCGCCCACCATTTCGCGGGAACCGTCACGCGGTCCGCGACGATCGTGGCACGCGCTGGGATCCCGGTCGCGGCGGTGACGTTCATGCCGGCACTTGCCGGGTCGCGTGGGGCAGCGCTTCACGACCGGCGACCGGACTCGCCACCGCGGCGGCCACCAGTTTGACGGCGTAGAACGCCGCTACGAAGGTGGCCAGCCCGCCCACCTGTGTCAGTGCCCAGCCGACGTCTGTGTTGACGACGAGCCACGACGGCCAACCCACCGCCGCGTTGACCGCCGCGCTGGTGGTCAGCGCCAGCGGGATAATCGCCAAGGTTCGCCAGCCGCGGAAGTAGGAATCGAACCGGTAGATCAGTGCGGCCAAGACCAGCGGGATGGCGGCATTGACCGCCATCCACCCCAGTGGAAACTTGCCGAGCATCAGGGGCTGATGCCCGTAATAGACGTAGGGATTCATGGTCAGCAGCACCGTTTCGAAGGCCAGATCCCCCAGCATCGCGGCGCAGAACACCAGCCAGACTTGCCGCTGTGTCAGGCCTTTGCGCATGGCGGTCCAGATGGCGGAGGTGGCGATGCCGAAGTAGAAGAAGTAGGCCAGGCACAACCAGACCGGCATTGGTCTGCCCCAAGCGGAAAAGGCCGTCCAGGAATTCGACGGGAACCAGCAACCGCCCACGGTGTCGACCATCGGTTCGAAGATCATGATGGCGCCGCCGGAAACCATGAGAGACAAGACGAGTGGCCGTCCGGTTCGATACCAGTCAATAAACGACGCGATCAGTGCGACGGCCACTATGCCAGCTAGGGCAACAGTGATGCCGAATTCCGCGGTCTTGTCGACGACCATATCGAGCGGGGGTTGGGGCGTGAGCATGCCGTCATCTCCTCGGGCCGGGGCCGGACTGGCTCTGGTCGATGTGGTTGGTCCTGCTGTCCCGCCGCGGGATCGGGACGCCGGGCCCTGGGCAATCGAAGTCGGTGTTCGGACCGCACACGCCGCCGAGCCGCCACGGTTGCTTCAGGTAAACGCTGGACATGTCCGAATGCAGCGCATACAGCTGGTAAGGGATGTTGTAGGTCAGCAGGATCGACAGCTGGCACATGCCGACAATCGCGAGGAAGCGAAAGAAGGTCTTCAACCGGTCACCACCGACCCGAAAGGCGTCGATCCCGCGTTCGGGTAGCGAACGGCCGTGATCGTCACGGAAGAAATGGACACTGGATAGGAACACGTATGTGCCTGCCCAGCTGATCGTCTCGTACACCGGAAATTGGTGATCCGTCCCGGCGAAAAGGCTCAGCCGCGGGATGACGCTGGCGTAGCTGAACAGATTGGTTCGGGTGATGAAGGCTTCCAGCACCAGATCGAACACGCAAAACGCCAGGTATGTCAGCATGATCAGGCGCAGCTTGCTGATGCCCGGGGTGCGCCGGGTCAGCCAACCCATGAATCGCGAGCCGGCGATCGCGGGAATCGCGACCAGCCAAAAGTACGCGGTGCCAGCCCACATGGAGACGGGTATCAGCGAGGCGTTCGGCGAGCTCCACCCTGGGATGTGACCGAGCCAGCTGCCGAAGTTGATCGAGGTGGTGCTGTAGAGGAATTGGTAACTCGTCCAGTTGATCCACGGCTCCTGGAAGAACATCAAGCCGCACGCGAGGACGAACAGTCCGTCGAAGGACAGGCGACCGTTCCGGAGTTTGGGCCGGATCACGAAGACCCACAGGATGACAACGGTGACGACGAGCGCGAAGGCCTCCCAGCCGCGCATCAATACCACGTACCAGCCGGGCTCCTGACCGCGTCCGAGCGTGTTGGTCTTGAAGTCTCCGCTGACCACCCACGCCGTCCAGCAATAGCAGATCAGCCCGAACCACAGCGCGCCGTGGGCCACCCACAGGGTCGCTGTGTTGCTTTGGGCGACTTGGCGATCGACCGACGGACCGCGATCTAGGGTCGCCATGGCTCCCTCGGCATCGGCACGCCGGGTCCCGGGCATGTCCCTCCGTCGCCGCCCGCGGCACACATGTTGTTGATCATGTAGGACTTGTACCCGGCCGGGAACGGGCCGGAATGCACCGCAAACCATTGCTGCGGAACCATGTAGAGCACCAGGAAGGCCAGGTGTACGGCGCCGAAGATGGCGAGAAACTTGATCAGCTGCTTGGACTTCGTACCCACGCGGAGCTTGTCGAGGCCGCGCTCGACAATCGTTTGACCGCGGTCGTCGCGGAAGTGGCTGAGGCACGCGATCGCGCCTAGCGCGACTCCCCCGAACAACACCGTCTCCGACAGGGGCACCTGGTAGGTGTGGCCGGCGAACAACGTGATGGTCCGGATCCCCCCGGGATAGGCATATATTTCGCTGCGCAACAGCAACGTTTCGATCGTCGTGTCGACGAGGATCAGGCCGAAGAAGATGATCGCCACGCTTGCGCCCACGCCGAGGCGCGGCCGGCGCGCCTTGATCTTGCGCAGGATCCACAACACGAGGACGACTTGCGAGAACACCAACGCGACGTATCCGGGGATCGTGATGAACAGCGACTCCGGCAGGTAATTGGCGTTGGGACTGACCCACCCCGGCCACGATCCGTTCGCCCACGCACCCCGGTTGACCAGGTGCGAGTTGTACACCAGCGACACCGACGTGTAGTTCATCGACATGTCCCAGAAGAAGACCATGCCGGCGCTCAAGGTGAGCATGCCGTCGGTGGTCAGCCGTCCTTCGCGCCGCCAGGGACGGAACACCCAAAAGTACAGGGCGACAACGGCGGCAAGCGGCACAGCGATCTGCAGCACAGTGAAGAGGGCCTGTTGGCCCGCGGAAATCTGATCGGGTCCGGGCGGTGTGGATTTGAAGTTGGGCCCCAACACCCATCGCGCCAGCACCACCGCTTCGAACGCCAGCAGCGCCGCCCCGGCGGCAGCCCACGCGAGCACGGGGCGCCAGGGGCGTGACACCTCGTCGTCCACCTCGGGGGGCGCCTGCCGCGGTGTGGCCTGGCTGATCGGAAGGGCACTCATACCACCACGCTCCTGATTGCGGCCAGCTGGTCAACGATCCGATAACCGGCCGCCTGCCCGGACACCAAGGCCCCGTTGACGCCGGGAATAGGCCCGATGTCGCCGGCGAGCTGGACGCGTGCGGTCGGGTCGACCTCGCGCATGAAGCGATCGACCGCGCGGAACCGTCCCTGCCGCATGATCGGCACGACGTCGCGCCAGCGGCCGATCTCGTAATCGACTATCTGCGAACTCAAGTCGCCGTAGTACGGCGCGACAAATTGCAACACGCTGTCGATGATCTTGTCGTCGGGGCTGTCCAGGTTGTCCAGGCACCACTCATGGCGACAGAACGTCGTCAGCAAGCCGTTGTCAGGGGGGCAGCGGTTGGCGGCCTTGAGATGGTCGACGATCACGCCGCAGAGGTCGGGCTGCTCGCGTGGTGAACACATAATGTAGGTCGCCGGATTCGACGGCCGTTCCGCCAGCGCAATATGGCAGTTGACGCTGCAGATGTAATCGGTGTTTTCGTAGTATTCCCGCGCGAATCCGGACAGCTGTGGGTAGATGCGCAGCGCGGTTCCGGTCGGGGTGGTGATGACAACGTTGGCGAATTCCTCGGTCCGCTCCTGGCCGGATTCGACGAACGTCACCTCGACCCGGTCGCCGGCGTCGGTGACGTTGGTGACGGGCGTGGCCAGCCGCACGTCGCTCAGCTGCGCCGCCATCGCCCGCGGCAGGGCGTCCATGCCGTCGTCGAGGCCGTAGAAGTAGGGCTTGAAGAAGTTCTTCAGCGTCCACAGCAGCTGGCCGACCGACGCGTATGCCGGGTCGGATAGCCACGGTCCCCGGACCACCACGGCCGCAACGTAATCTAAGAGTTCCTCGCTGAGTTCGCGCCGGCTGTACGAGGTGACCGTGTCGGTGTCGATCGCCGCGACGCGCGACGCGTCGGCGTAGTTGAGGTCCTTCCAGTGCCTGGCGAGGAAGAACAGCAGCTTGGCAAGCTTCAGCTTGGCGCGACCGGACACGTAACGGGTCCTCAGCAGGCTCAGTGGCTTGCTCAGGTCGAGGAAGTTGAGCTCTCCGCCGCGAGGCATCGCGCCGAATGCGTCGAATTTGTGCATTTGTGGACCGAGTCCGACGTCCCGCATCTCCTGCGCCGCCTCGGCGTAGCTGCCGAGATAGATGAACGCACCCACGTCGAAGACGAAGCCGTCACGCCGAATCGTCTTGATGCGTCCGCCAACTCGGTCCTCGGCGTCGAACACCACCGGCGTGCCACCCGACTGCTGGATTCGCCGCGCCGCGCCCAGGCCCGCTATGCCCGCGCCGACGATCGCGGTCCGCCCCTCGAAGCTCACCGCTTCACCGTAGCGATTTATGATCTGCTATTCAAGAATGATTTGATAATCAGATCTAGACTCGCCTTTGTGACAACCGAAACGGCGTCCGGCATGTCCCGCACGGCGCGCAGGCAGGCCAAGACGAGGGCAGACCTGATCAGGGCCGCGCGCGAGATCATCGCCGAGCGGGGGCTCGAGAGCCTCCGGGTGAGCGAGGTAACCGAACGCGCGGACGTCGCATTCGGCACCTTCTACAACCAGTTCAAGACCAAAGACGACATCGTCGAGGCCGTCGTCGCGGATACCCTCGTCGGCCTGGCGAACTCGATCGCCGACTCCCCCGCATTCGCCGACCCCGCGGAGGCGCACGTCGCGTCGACGCTGGCGATCGTGCGGATCGCCTACGAAGACCCCGATCTGGCAAGGCTATTGGTGAACCTCAGCCAAGCCGAAGCTCGCTTCGAGCGCATTATTCGCCCCCAGGCCGGGGCGTTGCTGGAGCGTGGCGTGGCCGACGGCGTTTTCGCCATCGATGACCTCGAGACCACGCTGACGATGTCCATGGCGGCGGCCTTCGAGGTAATCCACGGCATCGTCGACGGGCGGCTCGGCGACCGGGCCGATCTGGCGTGCGCGGAAGTGTTGCTGCGAATGGCAGGGGTGCCGCCGCGGCGCGCCGCGCGGTATGTTCGCGCGGCCAGCGCCAAGTCCTGAGGCGTCGCCGTCAGATATACGACTCGATCAACACGGCCAACCGCTCACGGGTCTCCGGGTCATCGGTCAGCGGACTTGCGATGGCCGACACGGCTGCCGCGCGCGGGCGTAAACCGGCGCGGACCAGGGTGGCGGTCGCGACGAGCGCGCGGGTGGAAGCGGTCTCGCGCAGCGCGGCGTCGTCGAGGCGCCGGATCGCCTGACCGAGCCGGATGATGTCCTCCAGCAGGTCGGAATCCAGCCGGCTCTCCTGCCGCAGAATCTCGCGTTCGATGTCCGGCGGTGGAAAACCGAGGTCGATGCCCACGAGGCGCTGCCGCGTCGACATCTTGAGGTCCTTAAGGATGCTCTGGTACCCGGGGTTGTATGACACGACGAGCTGGAATCCCGGCGCCGCATGGATTTTGAGCCCGCCGAGGCGCTCGATGTTCAGCTCCCTGCGGTGATCGGACAGCGAATGGACCGCGACGATCGCGTCCTGCCGGGCCTCCACCACCTCGTCGAGATAGCAGATGCCCCCCTGACGCACCGCCTGTGTCAACGGGCCATCCACCCAGTCGGTGTGCGAATCGCGCAGCACGAACCGGCCCAGCAGGTCCGACGACGTCATGTCCTCGTGACAGCACACCGTGAAGAGCGGCACGCCAACCTTCTTTGCCACGTGCTCGACCAGCCGGGTCTTGCCGCAACCGGTCGGGCCCTTCAGCATGACCGGAAGACCGGACCGCCACGCGGCGGTAAAGACCTCAACCTCGTCGCCGACGGGTATGTACCCGTGTTCCTCCCGGTCACCTTCTCGCGTCAAATCCGTTTGGTCCATCGTCAATTCGCTCATTTCCACCTCGCGGTTCAACTGTACGTGTTCATGGCGCCGCGCCTGGCCGCATGGGACCGCAGGTGGGCGTGGTGTTCTTCGGTCAGGTACTCGCGCCGGCGACCGTTGCTTCGTGTCGCGCTCAGCGCATTGATCAAGAGCCCGCGCAGGTGACGGCGGATGTCTTCGCTTTGTCCAATCACCCGAAACGACGCGTCCGACCACACGTCCTCCAGTACCTGGGCCTCGGTCGACGATCGGATGCCGATTCCGGCGACCCCGATGCCGCGCCGCACGGCCTCTTGGATCGCCTGCCGGGCGTCCGCGCGCGCGTAGCGGTCCTCGTAGCCGTCGTCGTAGGGCAGTCCGTCACCGATCACCAACAGCACCATATTCTTTGCCAGCGCCTGCGACTCCAAAACATGGGTGGCGTGCCGGATCGCGGCCCCGATCCGGGTGAAGCCGGACGGTTGAACCGACTGCAGGCGACGCTTGGCGGCGGTGTCGAACCTTGCGGCGAAACCCTTTATCCTCAAGAAGCGCACCGCGTCCTTGCCGCGCGAATAGAACCCATAGGTCCCGACCCGGTCGCCCAGCCTTTCCAAGGCCACCGTGACGTCTCCGGCCAGTCGTCGTTCCTCTTCGAAGACGACGTGACCGCCTGAGGCTTCCGCGGTCGAGCCGGAACAGTCCAGCAGGACGAGTACCGACAGGTCACGTTTGGTCAGGCGGCTGCTTTCATAGATGTACGGGTCGGGGTTGTCGCCGTGCCGGCGGTCGGTCTCGTAGTCCAAGAGGGACGACAGATCCAACGAGTCACCGTCGGCCTGGCGGCGGTGGCGTTCCGGCTCGATTCCGACCCGCGCCAGGGGCCGCTGCAACGACGGCCCGGCGATGGCCACGCGCTCGGACGCGGACTCGACGTCGGCGGGGTCATATTCGTTGACCGTGCACCAGTCCGCGCGGTAGGTGCCCTTGTGGCAGTCCCATTCCGGATACCGGATGCCCGCCGCCGGCACCGTCGCCAATGCCGCCGAAATGATCTGGCCGAGTCGACGCTTCGCGGCGTTGCGGCCGACCGGGCCGAAACGTTGCTTCGCGACCGGGATTTCGGCCGAGCCCTGGTTCTTGTCCAGACCGCTGCGGCCCATCCCGAGCAGCTTCTGGATGGCGTCGCCAAGAGGATTGGGGATGCCTGGGGCGGACAGGAGGTTGACGATCTTGCTCTCGTCGGTTTCGTCGGCCGATTCGTCATCCTGCTGGGAGGGCTCATCTTCCAACTGGCCCAGGCGTGCCAGGTCCCGGTCGGTCGGGGAGGCACGCAGTTCCTCGGCGCGCACCCGGCGCAGCCGGGACGGCCTCAACACGCCGGCCCATTCCGGTACCGGCGGGATGCGCTCGTGGCCCAGCGCCCGATCGAATGACTCTTCGCTGCAGCTCGGGACCGGCTGTGCCCCCGCGGATTTCATGCGACGTGCCGTCGCGGTCGGCAACACATGGTCGAGTCGCTCGGCGATACGGCCCAGTTCCAGGGCGAGGTAACGCTGCGCGACACGCGGGCGATGCCGTGCCAGCCTTGTCATCAGGTCTTTGCGCAGCGCGCCGCCGCCCAGCAGCGCGGCCTGCACCGCGACCGCGTCGCGCGCGTCCGCGGCATCCAGACCCGCGGCGACGAATACCTTCCGCCCGTCGGTGTGGATGGGTTCGGTATGCGTCTCCTCAACGGCCAACGGACGTGAAGCTATTGCGGACGCGAGGACTGCGAACCTACCGATGGATGAAATGTCGCGCCTCGCACTACTTCCCGCGGTCGAAGGGCACCACGTTCGGCAGCGCGGTGTTCGGGGGCACGACCAGGTTTCCGTTGGGGTCCAGGTGCGCCGATCCACCGCTGGGGTCGTGGTTATTGTTGCGGAACTGGGGAACGGCCGGTCCGGGGCACATTTGGTCGGTTCCCTCGCCGCAGAGACCATTGGTGAAATACGAGCGCTTCTGGAAGTCCGCCGGCCATTCGGCCTGGCGCGTCGCGGTCCACGTGTTGAGCACGTTGTACAGGACGAAGAACAACATGTTGACGAAACCGATGATTGCCAGCGCTCGCAACACACTCTTGCGAAGATCCGACACCTTCAGCGATTCCAGACCGCGGTCGGCGAGCGTTTCGCCGCGGTCGTTCTTGAAGAAGCGCAAGATAGCGACGGCCGCGAACGCCGAACCGGCCGTGATCATCTCGGTCAGCGGGAACTTGTGGTACGTGTTCGGGAAGATGTTGAAGTGCCCGCCCGCGTACTCCCAGATGCCCAACGGCATGAACATGACGCCCTCTAACACGACGTCGAAGCCCCACATCGCGACGACGCAGATGGCGGCGAGTTTGACCGCGCTCATCTGCGGCCAGCGGTTGCGCGCGGCGCGCATCACCCAGGATCCGGCGAACATCGCGACAACAAAGCAATACACATAGGCCCCGGGAACGATCAGGATCGGTTCGACGAGCATCGCACCTGGTGCGGCCTTGCCCGTGGCGAACGGAATGCTGTTCGTCCAAGAACCGTAGTTCAGCGCCCACGCGTTGTAGGTGAACCAGGTGCCGCTGTAGGTGGACAGCGGATCCTGGAACCAGACCGTCGCGAACGCGATCGTCAGCGCCCCGTCCACGCTGAGCTTGCCCTCACGCCGCCAGGGCCGCACGACCAGGAAATAGAGGCAAGCCAGCACGGCCGGAATCGAGATGACCTCGAAAAAAATGACCGCGACCTTCATGAAGGTCGGCACCGGCGTCGGACCCGCCGGCACGGTCTTGAACAACGGGCTCAGCACCCACGCGGTCAGCACGGCCACCATGAACACCAGGTAGGCGGCGCCGACGGCCGCCCACCACTTCACCGGTGTCGACGCTCGGGGCGTCGCATCGACTGGGCGCAGAACCGGCGACTGCCTCGCGTGGTCCAACCTTTCGACCATCTGGGTCATCGTCGACCCCCTTTCGATGAGCGACTAGCGGTTGTTGGTGAACCCGGCGTCCATCACGTAGGTGGTGCCGGTGATATAGCGGCCCGCGTCCGAGACCAGGTGCATGATCGAATCCGTAACGTCTTGCGGCTCAAGCAATCCGTTGGGCACCGGCAACGGGTTCTGCAGGTTCTGGGCGATCGTCGGGAACTCCTGCACATAACGACCGAAGGCTTCGTTGGCGATCATCGGCGAGTTGACGCCGGTGGGGTGGATCGTGTTGACGCGAATGTTCTCCGGCGCCAGCACGTTGGCCCAGGCCCGCATCAGGCCGACCACGCCGTGCTTGGAGGCGGTGTAACCCAGCACGCCCGGCGAACCGTCGCCGAGCCCGCCGACCAAACCCGCGGTGGAGCTGGTGATCACGATCGATCCACCGCGCCCGCCGGCCCGCAGGTGCGGGATCGCGGGCATCACCGTGTTGAACACGCCGACGAGCATGATGTCGATCCCGGCCAGGAAGGCCTCGCGCTGCAGCCGCTGCTCGCCGGTGATGGCCATGACGCCGGCATTCGCCAAGACGATGTCCAACCGACCCAATTCGGCCACGCCGTCGTCGACGACCCGCTTGACGGCCTCGAAATCACGAACGTCGACGACCGACAGCAGCGCCTTGCGCCCGAACTTCTCGATCAGCTTGCCCGTCTCGTCGAGATCGTCGCGGGTGGCAAGGGGGTATTCAACCGCGTCGTCGTTGGCGCAGATGTCGAAGCCGATGATGTCGGCGCCTTCCTCGGCGAGCCGCACCGCGTGCGAACGGCCCTGGCCCCGCGCCACCCCGGAAATGAAGGCGACCTTGTTGTCGGCGAGTCCCATAACCTAGCTGTCCTTGTCTTCAGTCCTTCCCGAACGGACGTTCTGCCGACGGGTCACCTTTTTAAGGTTCAACGTCTCATAATTGCCGATCGCCGCATTTGTGTCAATGGTCACATCCACCTGGGGCGGCGGTCATCGCCGCATAAACGATCGTTTACATTTGCAAAGGAAAACCAAGGAATTGGAGCCGACGATGTCGCACGACGGTACCGCGCCCGAGACGGCGTGGTGGCACCCAGCCTCTGACGCGGAGCTCGACTGGCTGACCTGGGCCAACTCCCTGCCATACTGCCGGGACCTCGGCCTCGTGTGTGTCGAGTTGAATGCGGATTCGGCGACCTTCCGGATGGAACGTTCGACCCTGACGCCCAACCCGAACGGCGCCGTGAACGGCGGTACCGTGGCCGCCGCGGCCGACCAGATCATGGGCGCGCTCACCATGCGGCAGAGCGACAAGGGCCTGTTGCCCGCGACCGGCTCCCTACACATCCAGTTTCACCGGCCCGCCGGGGCCCCTCTCACGTTCCGCGCCACCGTGCTGGGCGGTGGCCGGCGGACCAAGTTCGTCGAAGTGGTCGTGGAGGACCGAAACGGCGATCGCTGCGCCACGAGCCAGGGCACGATGATCGCCGGCGGCTCGTCGGGACCGCCGTTGCCGAGCACTTAATGAGACGATAAGGTTCTAAATTGTTCCCCGACCCCGAACAGTGAGGTGCCCGATGTCGCAGCGCCCGAATGCCCAGATCGTCGCCGACTTCTATGCCGCGCTCGCCGGCGCCGACCCCGATGCGGTGGCGGCGGCCATCGACGCCCACTTCGCCGAGGACGTCGCGATCGAGTGGCCGCCCTCGCTGCCACACGGCGGGCGGGTCGAAGGAAGCCGTCGGCTGCGCGGGCTGTTCACGGGGATCGCCAAGGCGGGTAACCAGGCCGGCGCCACGAACCTGAAGCTGTTGCGGACGATCGGCGACGGCGATCACGTGGTCGCCTGGATCACCTTCGACTGGAAAAACCCCGGCTCCGACGACGTCGTCCCTAACTCCGCCCTAGAGGTGTGGTCGTTCGCCGACGGGCTGGTGCACGAAATCCGCGCGTTCTATTGGGATGCCGCGGCGATCACCCAGCCGCAGCACGCCTGACGCCACAAGAAACCTCGAGGAGAACCCAAATGTCGCGCAGCGCAGTCATTATCGATGCCGTTCGCTCGCCGATGGCCAAGGGCAAGCCACCCAAAGATGGGCGCCCCGGCGGCGCCCTGAGTGGCGTGCATCCGGTGGAGTTGCTGGGCCAGGTAATCGGCCAGCTGATGGCCCGCAACGATGTTGACCCCGCTCGGGTCGACGATGTGATCGCCGGCTGCGTGAGTCAGGTCGGCGAGCAGTCCGGCCCGGTTGGGCGCTGGGCATGGCTGTCGGCGGGGCTGCCCGAGAGCGTGCCGTCCGTAGCGGTGCATCGTGCCTGCGGGTCCAGCCAGCAGGCCGCCGACTTCGCCGCACAGGCGGTTATCGCGGGTGCGTGCGACATCGTCGTGGCGGCCGGTGTCGAATCGATGAGCCGCATCCCGATGTTCACCGCGCGGATCGGCCAGGACCCCTACGGGCCGTCGGTGACCGAACGGTATGCGCCCGGGCTTGTGCCCCAGGGCGTCTCGGCCGAATTGGTGGCCGCCCGCTGGAAACTCGACCGCGAGTCCATCGACGAGTTCTCCGCCCGGTCACACACGAACGCCGCCCGTGCCGACTTCACCCCCGAGATCGTGCCGATCACCACGCCGGACGGCGCGGTTGTGATCACCGATGAGACCGTCCGGCCGTCCACCACGGTCGAGGGGCTGGGCGCGCTCAAGTCATCGTTCTACTCCCCCGAGATGGCGGCGCGGTTCCCCGAGATCGCCGACTGGCACATCACCGCGGGCAATTCGTCGCAGCTCGCCGACGGCGCCGCGGCGGTGTTGATCATGGCGGACGATGTCGCCGACGAGCTGGGCCTGACCCCACGGGCGCGCTTCCACGCGTTCGGTCTGGCCGCCGATGATCCGATCACGATGCTGACCGGTCCGATCCCGGCGACCGAGCGGGTCCTTCGCCGATCGCGGCTCTCGCTGGCCGACATCGACCACTACGAGGTCAACGAGGCGTTCGCCCCGGTGCCAATGGCGTGGGCGCAGCATTTCGGGGCCGATCCGGCCCGGCTCAACCCGCGCGGCGGCGCCATCGCACTCGGCCACCCGCTGGGGGCGTCGGGCGCACGGCTGCTCACCACGATGTTGTACGCACTGGAGGCGACCGGCGGTCGCTACGGGCTGCAGACCATGTGCGAAGCCGGCGGGATGGCCAACGCCACCATCATCGAACGGCTGTGAAGGCCGCGAAAGGAAAAGCAACGCATGCAGATTGAGGGAATCACCGCGGTCGTTACCGGAGGCGCGTCCGGGCTCGGGCGCGCGACCGTCGAACGCCTGGTCTCAGGCGGCGCCGCCAAGGTGGTCATCGCCGACCTGCCGTCCTCCGACGGCGAGACGGTGGCCAAGGAACTCGGCGACACCGTGCAGTTCGTCGCCGCCGACGTTCGCAGCCCCGAGGACGTCACCGCGGCGATCAACGCGGCTACCGAGTCGGGTCCGCTTCGGGCGGTGGTGCACTGCGCCGGGCGCGGCGGACCGGTCCGCGTGGTCAACAAGGACGGCTCACCCGGCTCGCTGGAGACCTATTCCGAGGTCATCGGCATCAACCTGATCGGCTCGTTCAACGTGCTGCGGCTGGCCGCAGCGCAGATGGCCACCAACGAGCCGCTCGACGGCGACCGCGGCGTGGTGATCCTGACCGCGTCGGTGGCCGCATTCGAGGGCCAGATCGGTCAGATCCCGTACGCGTCATCCAAAGCCGGCATCGTCGGCATGACCATCGTCGCCGCGCGGGATCTCGCGTCCAAGGCGATCCGCGTGTGCACCATCGCCCCCGGCACGTTCGACACACCGTTGCTGGCAAAGGTTTCCGACGAGGTGCGGGCGTCATTGGCGAAGACCGTGCCGCACCCGAGCCGGCTGGGCCTGCCCGACGAGTTCGCCCGGCTGGCGCTGTCCATCATCGACAACGGCATGCTCAACGGCGAGACGATTCGGCTCGACGGCGCAATCAGGATGGCACCCAGGTGATTTCGAGCCGTCGGCGTATCTACGGCGACGACCACGACGCCTTCCGCGACAGCGTCAGGCGATTCATCGCGACGGAAGTCGCGCCGAACCTTGACGAATGGCGGCGCGCGGATGGCGTGCCGCGCGGCATCATCGTGGCCGCCGGCGGCGCCGGGTTCCTCGGCGCCGCGGTTCCCGAAGAGTATGGCGGCGGGGGCACCGACGATCTCGGCTTCCTCGCCGTCCTGATCGAGGAGACGATCGCGGCCGGGGCGACCGGCCTCGCGCTGATCTGGGCACTGCAAGCCGGTGTCACAATCCCGTTCTTGCTAGAACACGGCACGGCGGCACAAAAACAGCAGTGGCTACCCGGGCTCAGCGCCGGCGAGTTGATTGCCGTCCCCGCACCCGCCACGTTGTCGAACGTCGCCGCCGCGCGCATCGCCGACGCGCTGCTGGTGCCCGACAGCGACGGTTTTGCCCTGGTGCCGCTCGACCAATCGGGCGTCACCGTCACACCGATCGATCAGAACCTGGCCGGACGCGACGCCGGCCTGGCCGACGTGTCACTCGGCGGGGTCGACGCGGATACCGCCGTGGCCTCCCCGGCCTTGCGTCGCGACCTCGATCTGTGGTTCGCCGTGCTGGCGCTGGCCAGCGCGCACAACGCGATGGGCTTGGCGGTCGACTACGTGCACGCCAGGAAGGTGTTCGGCCGTCCGCTGGCAGAGTTCGAAAACACCCGGTTCCGGCTGGCCGAGCTCTGGGCCGAGCTGGCCGGCCTGACCGCGTTCGTCGATTCCTGCGTGCACGCGCGCGGCAGCGGTGGGCTCGAGGGCGCCGACGCGGCGGCCGCTCGCCTCACTGCCGGCCGGGTCTGCGAGCAGGCCGTCGACCAGTCCCTGCAGCTGCATGGTGGATACGGCTACATGCGCGAATACCCGATTTCGCACGCATTCGCCGATGCCCGCTTCCTTCAGGTGATGGCCTCGGCCTACTCCAACGCCCACGAAACGCTGGCATCGAGCGTCACCGGTTAGACGCTTGGCCCATTGCTGGCAGTACGTCGGCATCTGCGCCGCAGCGTGCGTGTGGAGTGTCGTGATCCATCACCGACGCCAAACGCGCTGGCGTGCCTATGACTTCGTGGCGACTGCGCCCGGC
The DNA here is from genome assembly GCF_059812165.1 of Mycobacterium sp. NGS69. Taxonomy (NCBI): domain Bacteria; kingdom Bacillati; phylum Actinomycetota; class Actinomycetes; order Mycobacteriales; family Mycobacteriaceae; genus Mycobacterium; species Mycobacterium sp. NGS69. The sequence continues at coordinate 187,276 of NZ_JCALCD010000006.1, read as the reverse complement.
TACTTCGCCGATGTTCCCCGACTCTCGATACCGCGCAGGGTGAGCGCCACGACCTCGTTCAGGATGCGGTCCTGACGGGGACGGTCGTTCGGTGGGAACAGGAAGTCGTCGTAGAGAACCAGCGACAACACCATCCCGGTGACGCACCGGACGACCACGGGCACGTCGACACCGACGAGGCCCTGGTCGGTGATGGCGCTCTGCACGCGCTCGACGACGCTGCTGAGTTCGCGGCTGAGCACCGACTCTTCGGCGTCGTCGCGTGATCGGTTGTGCAGGTACGCGGTTACTAGCTCGCGATTGTCTTTGAGCAGCCGCACCAGGCTCTTCATGTACAGGCGGACCGCCGCGGCGTTGTTGGCCCGGTCGGGGCCGAGGAACTCCCAGTCCTGCAGGAATCCGTCGACGGCCAGGTGCAGCGGCTGCTCGACCGCCGCCTCGAAAAGGCGTTCCTTGCTGCCGAAGTGGCGATAGATCGCCGGTGCCGTCACCCCGGCTTCGGCGGCGATGTCGCGGGTACTGGTGCCGCCGTAGCCATGGATCGAGAACAGCCGGCGCGCAGAGACCAGTACGAGCCGACGCACCTCCTCGGTGCTGCGCCGGGTCTGCGCCCTGCGATGACGGGTCGCGCCGCGTTCAGCTCGTGGCAATGCCGTTGCTCTCCTTGTCACCACACCGTTCTGCGCCCGTTAATGATGGCAGGTTTGGGAGCGAAGCTCTTGACGAGGAGCACGTTGTAGATGGCGTAGCCCGTCGCCACCAGCCCGCTGGCGTAGAACCAGGGCGTGTCGAAATACGACGACGCGGTGGTCCACATCCCGTATCCGCGAGGGAGATAGGTCGCGACGATGGACAGCAGGACCATGATGGCCAGTCCCATCGACGTTCCCCTCCTCGTCCTGCGGGCTGCGCATAGGTAGGCGGGACCCACCGCGACGATGAGGTTGGTCCACACGTACCACTTGAACATCGCCGCGTCGCGGAGTCCGCCGAGGAAGTAGTTGGTCAGGTTGACGACACACAGGAACCACAGGGTCTGCGCCGCGGTTCGCCCCACGGCCTGCCTCGGGCTGACCGGCTGGTCGTAGTAACGGCCCCAGATCTCTTGCCGCTCAAAGCGAACGGCCATGTACAGCGACCACAGCTCACAGAGCACCCAGATCGCCATCGCCGCGGAGCTGGCAGCGAAGAACCAGAACCAACCGTGCTGTTTCGCGAGCAGGAACCAGAACACGGTGCCCGTCGCGTCGCACGCCAAGTAGAAGGTGTGCATCCACACCGGGTACGGGCTGGTGCGCTCGCGGACCAACAGGAGAATGCAGTAGATGTAGACGCCGTAGCCGAACCCGAATGCGACCGCCGACACGACGAGCAGACGCACGATACCGGGACTGCCGAGGTCGTAACTGCGCAGCAGATCGTCAAGCAGCAACGGAAATAATCCTCTTCTCTTGAGTCGGGCGCTCAGCGGATCGAGAGCGCTTCGAGGCGGTCGCGCAACTCGGTGACCTCGCGTTCCAGACGGGCGTCGCGCCCGGAGGGCACGCCGTCGTCGGCGTCAACAGCGCGCAGTAGGCACACGAAGTTGGGGAGAAACCAAACCAGGAAGGCGCACAGCGGCACCCACCAGACCAGTAGCCCATTCCAGGCGAGCGGACCGGTCTTGAAGAACACGAGAAATGTGGCTGGCGTGAATGTCAGTGCGAGCCAGATGTTTACGTAGCCGAGCCAGCGAGGAAAGATCGGCTGTGGCCGTGAGTCGATCAACACCGCGACACCGAACAGCACCAGCTGCAGGACGAATGTGGAGATGACACCGAGGAAGAAGAACCACCCAATGTCGTAGAGCGCCCGCGTGACATCCGGATCCTGATCCGACCGGTAGGTCGACACGAGCATGAAGACGTAGGGGATGACAAACTCGATGGTCGCCAGCGCGCCCAACGCGAGTTGGGTGTAGGCCATGACCGGCCGGACCCCCTCGATTCGCTTCATCTGGATCGTGAACGACGCCAGGAACGGCATCAGCAGAGGGCAGGATGCGAGGCAGATGGCGATCCCGACGCGGATCGCCATGCGATGCTGATCGATCAGCGCCGCGACCTCGGCCCCGGTCTTGTTGGGAGACGGCGGCGGGAAGAATCCGGCTACCGCGAAGCCCACGACGAAGAGTGCCCCCATCGCCGGCCCGGTCCAGATGCAGGCCTTCTGAATCCGTCGCGTGGTCGCGAACTCGTACGTCTCACGCGCCATTTCGCACTTTCGCCCCTTTCTCGAAACCCGCGGCGAAGGCGCCGCCGCGCCCTTGGTGCCCGACGCACATCCTCCCTGCAGCCAGACGCTCGCGAAATCTTGGATAGAGATATCGATCGTTTCTCTACTAGATATCAAATGTTATCTGCGCCCAGTGGAAAATCAAGAGCCGCGGCAGACCGCTTGCGCGGCATGGCGGTGGCATGGCCCGCACATCTCCACCGGACTCCGCGCGATTCCCACGCGGCGACGGGGTACCGACATTCGCCCTGGAAGCGTGATCGACATCGCGGATTCGTTCGGATAAGATTTTAATGACAGTTAGATTCAGCTTGAGGCGAGCGGTGCTCGCTCGCATAAATCGAAGGACTGGTCATGAAGGTCGCTTCCCCGCCGCGTGAAGCCGACGTCGTCGTCGTCGGATCCGGACACAACGGGCTGGTCGCAGCTGCCTATTTGGCCAAGGCGGGGCTCGACGTGCTCGTGGTCGAGGCTTCCCCGACCGCCGGTGGCATGACGTCGACGAATTCCTTTGCGCCCGAGGCGCCGGAGTACACGATCAACGAGGCGTCGATCCAGGCGTCACTGTTCCGAACGACCACGATCGACCGCGACCTCGGGCTGTCACGTCACTACGGGCTGCGCCAGACGGTCATCGACCCCGCCCACTTCCAGCTCGCCGCCGACGGCGCGTCCCTCGGCCTGTGGCGTGACCCGCGCAAGACCGCCGCCGAGCTGGAGTACTTCTCCAAGAAGGACGCCCGCGCGTTGCTCGAGCTCTACGAAGTGATCGACGCCGCGGTGGAAATCGGCCTGCCGATGATGCAGACCAATGTGGTGGAGCCCGAGATCAAGAACATCCTCAAGTCGGCGCGCGCGGTCGTCAAAAACCGTAAGCAAATGGCCGCTCTCGGCCGCTGGATGTCGAGTTCGCAGGCCGAAGCGGTCGAGGAAAGCTTCGAGCACGACATGATCCGCGCGCCAATGCTGGCCAGTCTGCCGTTCATGCCGTTCGATGCCGACATGTCGGGCTGGTCGCTGATCTACCTCGGCGTGCTGAGCAAGTATGGCGTGGCGATGTTCCACGGCGGCACCGGATCGCTGCCCAAGGCGTTGATCGGTGTCATCAAGGACAACCACGGCGACGTGATCACCAGTTCGCCGGTCGAGGAGCTGATCGTCACCAACAACCGCTGCACCGGTGTTCGGATCAAGGGTGGCGCCGAAATCCGGGCTCGCCGTGCGGTTTTGACGGCATGCAGCCCGAAAACCACATTGACCAGGCTGCTGCCCCGCGGTGTGCTTGAGCCCAAAAAGCAGAACGCCGCCGACCATATTCCGACCCGCAAGCGCGGCATTGCCGACGCCAAGGTCAACGTCGCGCTGTCGGGGCGGGTGGACATGTCAAAGCATGAAAAGTGGCGCGGCGACGGCATCGACATGCGGCAAGCGTGCAACTGCTATCACACCTACGAGCAGGCGCTAGAGGCGGCGCGGGCGTGTGTGCGCGGCAAGGTGCCCGACGCGATTCCCGGTCTGGCCCAAGTAACCAACTCGTTCGATCCGTCGATGTCGCCCCCCGGCAAAGACCTGTGGTGGTTCTGGACCGGCCTGACCCCGTCCTACCCCGAGGACGGCTGGGATGTGGCGCGGAAGAAGATCACCGACAGCATCCTCAAAGACGCGGACATGTACTACAAGGGCGTCGAGGACCTGCAAGTCGCCGTCCGCCCGTTGGTGCTGCCCGACATCGAGGAACGGTTCTGGGCCATCGACGGTTCGGTCTACCACGTCGACCCCACCATCAGCCGGTTCGGCCCCAACAAGCCGGTGGCCGGCTTTGCCGGCTACAAGACCCCGGTCGAGGGCCTCTACCTCACCGGGTCGGGCACCCACCCCGTCGCCGGCATCAGCGGCATGCCCGGCCAGAACGCCGCCCGCACCATGCTCAAACACTTCCACCTCGAGGACAAGGGCGGCCGGCTGGGCGTACTCAAAGAGCTGGTGACGCGCCGCAAGAAGGCCGATGCGGACCCGTACTCCAGCGGTCAGAACGACCCCTTCCCCGCCGATCTCTGATCGGCGGGGGCCGGTCCCCTAGTCTTTCGGTCCAGCCTGCTTGATCAGTCGGCAGATCTCCGCGGAAGCCTCGATCGTGGCCTCGGGTTCCGCCGGGACCAGAATCGGTCCGAAGTCCGCGACGAGGTTGATCGTGGAGCCCGCCTCGACGAAAGGCCTTATTTCCTTGGCGATATCGTCGGGGGTGCCGTAGAAGAACGTCTTGCGCACCATCTCCGGCGTCACCCGGTCGGTGATCGCCTTGATCTCGTCGAGCGTCATCGAGTTCGGCTTCATGTGGAAGGCGTAATGCCAATCCAGCGGCATCACCGGTTCGATTCCCTCGGGCTCCCATTCTCGCTGGTTGATCCGCCCCCCGGTCGCCGCGTACCACTTGACCAACGGGTTGTCGACGTATTGTTCGAAGTCGTCCTTGCCCTTGGTGATGAAGGCGATGTGGTGCAGGGCGAAATGGAAAGTGTCGTCTTCGCGGCCCAATTCCTTCAGCGTCTGCTTGTGGCCTTGCACCAGGGCGGCGTACTTGGCGGGGTCGGCGTAGACGAACGGCGCGCCGGTGCCGAAGCCGTCGGCGTATTTGAGTGCCATCTCGGTCAGCCGCGGCCCGCCCCCCATGGCGATCACCTCCGGGCGGCGGTCTTTGCCGGCGTTGCCGATGAACGCGTCCTTGAGTTTGAAGATCTCGCCGTCGAAATCGACCGGCTCTCGGGCGGTCCAGAGCAGCCGCAGCACCTGCAGCGTGTCGCTGAGCCTCTTGAGACCCAGCGATCGCTTGCGGCCAAACGGACTTATGTTGCGCACCTCGCCGGCGCCCAACGACAGCAGCGCGGGACCCGTCGTCGAACCGGCCAGAGTGAGCATGGTTTGGGCCAATTCGGGGGCGTCCCGCCTGGACGCGTCGGTGCATACTGCAAAACCCAACCGGTCGACGGCGCTCAGGGCGAACGCCATGGTCGCGAACGGGTCCTGCAGCGAGTCGATGTCGGGGAACGCCGCGGCCAGCGGCGTGTTCTCGGGGGTGAACAATTTATTGGGCCACCAGCTGGTCAGCTGATCCCAGATCACCGCGTAGTCGATCTGCCCGGTGGCCTGCAAGGCTGCCGCATACGGCCCCGCGACCTTGGGATCGAGGTGCCTGGACGCCCAGATGCCAATGCCGGCGAGGATTTCAGTCATGGTTATTGCCTCACGAAGATATCGAAAGCGGCCAGAACCACGAAGACGGCCAACACGTAGCACTCGAACAACGCCCGCAGGGCACGCGGGGCCGCCCGCACATCCATGAAGTGAAGCCCGATCAGCCGCACCTTGAACATCGCGATCCCGATGATGATTGCGGCGCCGACCGAAGCGAAGCCAGCGCCCTGCTCGACCCCGACCACAAACGACCCGAAGGTCAACGCGAGTAGCAGCGCCCACACCAGGGTCACCCGACGCGTCGCCGTCATCGTCACCTCACCAGATAGAACAGTGCGAACAGGACCACCCAGAGCAAATCGACCATGTGCCAGAAGATTCCGCCCGATTCGCACAGCCGCGCGTGCTTATGGGTGAACTCGGGTTGCCGGAGGACCGCAATCAGCCGGCTCAACACGGCAAGACCGATCAGCACGTGCAGCAGGTGGATGCCGGTGAACATGAAGTAGTACGAGTAGAACTCGCCGCTGCCGACCCCTTTGCGGGCGGCGAACAGCTGGGACCATTCGACGACCTTGACGGCGACGAAGCCGAGTCCACAGCACAACGCGGCCGTTATCAGCCGCGGGGCGCCCGCGCGGCGCCCGTCGAGGGCCCGCTGGACGGCCAGCACCACCAGAAGCGAACTGGTCAGCAGCAGAACGGTATTGACGGTGCCCAGTGCGATGTGCAGCGCGGCGTGATCCCGCGCGAACACCGCGTGGTTCTTGCCGCGGGAGTACATGAATGTCGCGAAGAACAACGCGAACACCGTCATGTCGCCGAGTACGAAGACCCAGATACCCTCTTCGCCCGGGACTTTCCGTGGTCGATCGGCGTCCACGTCCCGCGCGTCCGGCTGCCGCACCAGGGTCATCGTTGCAACTGGCTGTGCCGCGGTTCGTCCTCACTCAGCGCAGAGTTTCCTTCCGGCGCCGCAATGCTCACCCACAGCTGCCACGCCATGATCAGGAACCACATTCCGAAGAACACGGCGACCAGCCAGAACGCCAGCAGGCCGTTCCAGGCGAACACGCCATCCTTGAACAGGACCACCAAACCGCCGGCGGCGAAGATGAACCCGCACCAGACGTTGAAGTAGCCCAGCCATCGGGGCCAAATCTCTCGTGCCGCAGCGAAGATGGCAAATCCAATGGCCAAGCACTGGATCGTGGCGGCCGGCCAGTTCATGACGAACGGCAGCCATCCTAGGTCGTTGAGGGCCTGGGTGATCTGCGGATCGCGCTCGGGGCGGTAGGACGCGGCCGCGAAGGCGAAGGTCGGCATGATGATCGCGACCACCGCCAGCGCCGTCCCGACGAGCTGCGTGTAGGCGAGAGCGGAGTGTCGCCCCGCCTCCATCTGCCTGATCCGGACCGCGATGAGCGCGCCGAACGGCGCCTGCAATCCCGAAGCGGTCAGCAGGAGGACGAGTCCGAGCCGCTTCAGGCCGGTGTTCGTCGACCAGAATTGAGCTATCTCGTTGGCGTTCCGCATCGGCGATATCGGCGGAAGCAGGCCGGTCATGATGATCGCCGGGAACAACAGCAGCACGAACGCCGCGCCGCTGAACGCCATCGTCTTCTGAATACCTGGTGTCATCGCACAGTCCCCTTCGCCTCGTGGGTCGCCCGAATATGTCCTGAACGACCCACGACTGCAACGGTTTTAAACCGAGGCTTCGCGTCGACGCGTCGTCGCGCTTGCCCCATCGGCGAAGACAACGGTGGGGCCGACCATCAGTGCCTGGGTCGGATCCTCGGGATTGGTGGCGATCCCATCGCCGGGTTTCACGCCGCCTTCCTCGCACATCTTCTGCCACATCGCCATTCGCGTCGAGCGCTTCGGCGTCAGCTTCCCGTATGCGAAGATCCGCCATAGTGTCCAGTTCGGCGCCGGCAGGGACTGTGGCCGCCCGACGAGCTTGTGCAGGACGAACATCCAGCCGACCATCATCGCCATCATGATCGTCGCGGCCACCCAGCGCGCCGCGACCGGCAGCGTCGAGTTGTGCGCGAGCAGGTGAATCCAGCCGATCCCGAAGTAGTTCATCATCATGCCGGTCGGCGCGACGAGCAACAACCACAGCTTGTGCGCGCCCTTCAGCCGCGGCACCGCGAAGGCCAACATCGCGCCGATAGTGACGAATGAGCCGCCATTGATGAAGCCCCACCAGTAAGGGAAGTTGAGGAACTTGTACGGCTGCACGCCGTAGTACTCGTAGGTCCGCAAGTTGATGCCGATCGTCTCCATGACCGCGTCGGTGACGATGCCCAATCCCAGCAGCATGATGAAGTGTCGCGCATGCGCTCCGTTGCGGATGACGAAGTAGCAGAAGTACGACTCAAGGCCGAGGAACGCCACGTAGCACAGCGGGATGAGCGCGGGCACGGTGATGCCGAAGTTGGTGAAGGCCGGAACCAGGTTCTTGGCCCAGTGCAAGTGGCCCAACATGTCGAGCATGGGTTCGCACTGGCTACAAATGAACCCGCTGGCTATGACCAGCAGAGGAATGTAGTTCTTGCTCCGCACCGCCGCCCTGATCGCCCAGGGCAGCGCAAAGATGACGGCGGCGGCGCCCGCCACGAAGAAGAAAGTGAGCTGGGCCGGAGCGCTGGCGATGAAATCGCCGGGGCTCGGCTTGATGTTCGGGGGCCATCCTTCCTCACCCACCAGCGGCCACCAACTGCTGCTACTCAGCGTCAAACTCATCGATATCCGACCTTTCTCCCCCGCGGTGAAGTGCGGTTTTTGTCGTGCCAGTGGTTGCGGCAACCCTCGGCTGGTGTGAACCAGCTCACCCTAACATGATGTTCAGACAGCGTGTATACCTCTTTTGAAAATTGCATAGATTCTTCTGGTGGGACGCGTAAAGATGCGCACATCGCAGGTAAGGTGTCGCCGATGACCGAGATGACGCGGCGAGCGGTCGGTCGACGACGGGTGGCGGACACCGAGGCATCGGCCGCTGAGAGCATCTTCGCGGCCACCGCGCGCCTGTTGACAGGGCAACCGTTCAACGACGTCAGCGTTGCGCAGATTCTCACGGAGGCGAAGGTCTCCCGTGCGACCTTCTACTTCTATTTCGCCTCCAAGTTTTCGGTGCTCAGCGGTCTACTCGAGCGCGCCATGGACGACATCTTCGAGACCGTGCAACCGTTCCTGGCCCGTTCCTCCGAAGACTCTCCGACGGACGCCCTGCAGCGCAGCATCCGGGCTGTCACACACGCGTGGCATCGCCACCGTCCGGTGCTACAGGCGGCGAATCACCACTGGCACTCCGAGCCCGAGTTGCGCAATCTGTGGTTGGCGATCGCAGAACGCTTCATCGCCGCCGGCGCCGTGGAGATCGAGCGCGAGCGCGCGGCGGGGATAATCACCTCGCAAGTGCCGAGCAGGACGCTCGCGGCAACGCTGTTCTGGGGCACCGAACGCGTGCTGTACATCGCCGGGCTGGGGGTTGAACCGAATCTCGCCGACGAGGAAGCCGCCGTCGACGTGTTGGTAACGATGTGGCGGGGCACCCTGTACGGACCGTGATCGCGGCTCGCACGCGCTCAGAACACTCGGTGCAGGATGCCCTGTTCGAAAAACCCACCGCCGGTGCCGCTTTCGCTATCCAACGTCATAAAGTCGTCGTAGGTGCCGAACGACGGCCCCTCGGAGTCGGCGCCCATCGGCACAAAAAACCCGGCCACCCGCGACGAAAGCGTGACCAGCCGGGTGCCGCCCTCGGCGTCGCGCAGCCGGGCCAGCCGGAACTGCCCGGCGGCGTTGCGCCCAAACGTCACGTCGGCGACCGTGAGCGATCGGTCCGCGTCGATCAGAAATCCGTCCGATCGCAGCGTGCCGTCGGCACCCAGAAACTTCATCACCGTGATGAAGGTGTCGCCGATGACCGCCACCAGACCCGCGTACTCGATCCACATCGTGGATTCGTCGCGGAAACCCCAGGTGCGGTCGCGCATTCCGCTCGCGCGCACCGGTGACTCGGCGCCGTCCAGCACCAACGTGCCGGTGACCTGACACGCCTGTTGAAAATGTTGCAGCGGCTTGCCCGGAACCAGTTCGGGGACCACGCCGCCCGCCGCGTAATCGGCCGCGACGAACAACGGGGTGTTCACCAAATCGGCCCGCAACCGTGGATGCCGGACCCTTATCGCGCCGTCGAGCCCGAAATCGATCGACGCGCTTGCGAAGCTGCCCGGTGCCAAGTCCTCGATGATCTCCAGGACCTTGCCCCGGACCGAGGCACTGCACCGGGCCCGTCGCGCGCCCGTGCCGTTTGGCGATGTCGAGACGTGGAAGCTGCAGAACACCGCGCTGGAGGTGTCCCAAAAGGACAGGTAGGCGTTGTCTTTCCACACCGGGTCGGCCGGCCCGGCGGCGTCGGGGTGGATGGGCTCGGCCAGCGGTCCCCAGGCGTCGGCGAGGTCGGTGACGGTCATCGGCGTGTTACTCCCCTTCGTTGCAGGACCTCGACGATGTCCGCGTCGGCGGGTCGTCCCTCCGGCAGCATGGCCGTCCGCGTCAGCCCGATACGGCAATTTTCTTAGTCAGATTAAAATTTTATCAGCATTTCAGTCAAGCGCCCTGGGTCGCCAGGCGAATGTGAGTGATCGTTTACAGGCTGGCCCGACTCGCTTAGGATCCAGCTGATGTACGACGGACAGCAGCTGATGTACGACGGACACCAGATGCTCGCCCAAATTGACAACCACAAGGTCGCGATCCTGGCGTTGTGCGCGCTGGCAATGGCCTGCAATTACACGTGGTTTTTCGCCGCCTATGTGATCGCTTGGCGCGAGAAGGTGTACTCGATCCCGATCTTTTGCACCTTGTTCTGGTTCGCAGGTGACGCGACGTTCGTCGCCCGCTACGGCACGTGGTTCCACACCTACCATCACTGGTACGTCGAACTATTCTGGGGCGCACTGCTGTTCACCGTCACATTCGAGATCGCCTACATCGTGCAAGCGGTTCGGTACGCCAGAAAGGAGCTGCTACCGTCGTCGACCCCGCGCCAGTTTGCCGCCCTGATCGTCGCCGGCGCCGCCGCGGCGGTCATCGTCTGGAATGTGTTCAACCGCTCGATGGGTGACCCTCTCGCGATCGCGTATTTCTCGGTTGCAAACACCGCCTTGCCGTTGATGTACGTCGGCATCCTGATGCGGCGCCGCAGCAGCGCCGGAACCGCCCCCGTGGTGTGGTGGGGATACCTCGGGATGATCACTTGCTGGTTCGCGGCCATCGCGGCGTTCTTCGGACCGCAATTCCGCTCGTTCTGGTACCTCGGATTATGGGCAATCTGCACCATCGGTGGAATCGGCGTGCTTGTCGCAGTCAAACGGCTGCCGAAGACGCCCCCGCAACCCGTCACCGTACCGCCGGCCCACGGCGTGCCCGTTACGCGCTAAGCCTCGCCGCGATACGGCGTCAAATGCCTCCGCGGGCGATGAGCTGGCCGGCGATCACATTGCGCTGGATTTCGTTGGTGCCTTCGCCGACAATCATCAGCGGTGCGTCGCGGAAGTAGCGTTCGACGTCGAACTCCGTGGAATAGCCGTAGCCGCCATGGATTCGCACGGCGTTGAGTGCGACCTCCATCGCCACCTCGGACGCGAAGAGCTTGGCCATCCCGGCCTCCATGTCGGCGCGGTCGCCACGGTCATAACGCTCGGCGGCGTAAAGCGTGAGCTGCCGGGCGGCGGTGAGTTTCGTTGCCATGTCTGCCAGATAGTTCCCGACCGACTGGTGTTTCCAGATCGGCCGACCGAAACTCTCCCGCTGTTGCGCATAGGCGAGCGCGTCCTCGAGGGCGGCGGTCGCCACACCGAGCGCGCGCGAGGCAACCTGAATGCGACCGGTCTCCAGGCCCTTCATCATCTGCGCGAACCCTTTACCGGGAACGTCGCCGAGGATCGCCGAGGCGGGCGCGCGGTATCCGTCGAAGGACAGCTCGCAGCTCTCCACGCCCTTGTAGCCCAGCTTGGGCAGATCCCGCGACACCGTCAGTCCTGGCCCATGCTCCACCAGCACGATGGAGATCCCGGTGTGCCGCGGTGTCGCCTTCGGATCGGTCTTGCACAACAACGCGATGAGGTCCGAACGGCGGGCATTGGATATCCAGGTTTTCGCGCCGGTAATCACCAGATCCTGACCGTCGGGAACCGCCGTCGTCGCCATGTTCTGCAGATCCGAGCCGCCGCCGGGCTCGGTGAGCGCCATCGTCGCGCGAACCTCGCCGGAGGCCATCCTCGGCAGGTACGTCTGTTTCTGCTCCTCGGTGCCGAACAGCGTCAGCAACTTGGCCACCACCGTGTGGCCGCCCATCGCTCCGGCCAGGCTCATCCAGCCGCGCGCGAGTTCCTGGGTCACCAGCACATAGCAGGGCGTCGATACCGGCGAGCCGCCGTACTGTTCGGGGACCGCCAACCCGTAGATCCCGATCTGCTTCATCTGCTCGATCCACTTCTCGGGATACTCGTTGGCGTGTTCGACATCGCGGACCGTCGGTTTGACGTCACGGTCGATGAACGCTCGAACTGTCTCGACCAGCAGGCGTTCTTCATCGGTCAGCGCAGAACTCACAGCATCACCTCGCGAGCAGATTTTTATTCCATATTAAACGGTGGCTCACCCGGCCCCGTGCCGGGCCGGTCGCTCACGTTCAGGTGCGCCGGAGCTATCCCCCGCGGCGCGTCCTACGCACCACACATGTTGGCGACGGCCAACATGTCGGCCAGATCGACAAACTTCACCCGAGGCCGGGAGGCTTCGGTACCGCGTTGGCGCTCGGCGGCGTCGATCGCGCGCCACCCCTGCCAGTCCACCGGCTCGACACCTCGATCAGCGAACAGGGCACCCACCGCGGCCCGATCGCCCACATCGCGCTTCAGCACGCCCGCGTCGAAGTCTTCCCAGAGTTTGGTCAGCGTCTCGGCGGCGCAACTGCGGTTCGTTCCAATCACTCCGCGCGGACCCCGCTTGATCCAACCGGTGACGTATGTGCCCGGGACAGGCCGGCCATCCTCGCTCACGACGCGACCATTCCCATTGGGCACCAACCCGGTGGACGCGTCGAAGGGAACCCCGTCGATCGGCGAGCCGCGGTATCCGATGGAGCGCAGGATCAGCGGAGCCTCGATCGACTCGGTCTCTCCGCCCGGATGCACGACCCGTAAACCCTCCGCACGACCTTCGCCCACCACTTCGACCGGGGAGGCGTGGAAGCGGAAGACAATTCGCTTGTTGTCCGGTTGCCGCGCCCGTCGCGTGAACTCCCGAGCGATCTGGAGTTTCATGATCGTCTCGACGTCATCACCGGGGTGCGGCTCCAGCTCGTCACTGTCGACGATGACGTCCACGCCAGGCAGGTGGCCCAAGGCCAGGAACTCGCCGACCGAAAACGCCGCGTCCCTCGGCCCGCGGCGCGCCAAGATCACCACTTCACGAACCATGCCGGCCGTCAGGCTGCGCAGCGCATGGGGGGCGATGTCCGTCTTCGCCAGCTCTTCGGGCCCCATCAGCAAGACGCGGGCGATGTCCAACGCCACGTTGCCGTTGCCGACGATGACGGCCCGCTCGGCGGACAGGTCGAACGCGTGCCGCGCGTGCTCCGGATGCCCGTTGTACCAACCGACGAAGTCCCCCGCCGCGTGGCTTCCGGGAAGCCCTTCGCCCGCGATGCCTAACTCCCGGCCCTGTGACGCCCCCACCGCGTAGATCACCGCGTGATACAGCCCGAGCAGCTCCTCGTGGGTGATGTCGCGGCCGACCTCGACGTTGAGATGGCAACCGAACCCGGGGCTGGTAAACGCGGGATCGAAGACCTCGACCACCGACTTGGTGTGCTGATGGTCCGGCGCCACCCCGGCGCGGACGAGACCGAACGGTGTCGGGAGACGGTCGAACAGGTCCACCTCGACACCGGCGACCCGGGCCAGCCCGGTCGCCGCGTAGCACCCCGCCGGGCCCGCGCCGACGATCGCCACTCGTAGCGAACCGGCCTGCACGGCTGCGTGATCGTGGTCGCCCGCGCGAACGGCCGCCTCCAGAGGCTGGTGCGCGAAGTAGGTCGCGTTGATGTCCAGGAACCGCGCCAATGGAGGCGGCAATTCGTCTTCGTGATAGATGGCGCCGACCGGGCACTCCTCGGCGCAGGCGCCGCAGTCGATGCACGCCTCGGGGTCTATGTAGAGCATCTCGGTTCCGGTGAACTCACCCGCCCCGGCCACGGGCCCGATGCAGTCCACCGGGCACACGGGGACACAACTGGCGTCCTTGCAGCAATTTTGGGTGATCACGAAAGCCATTGCGTCTAGTCCTCGAGGGATAAGGCGCCGGTCGGGCAGCTGTTTACCGCCTCTTCGACCGCCGCGCGTTCGTCGTCCGACGGTTCGGGGTTGATCACGTGCGACTGGCCGTCATCCCCGATCTCGAACACCGTCGGCGCGGTTGCCTCGCACAACCCGATTCCCGAACACTTGGCGGTGTCGACCCTCACCCTCATCAGAACAACCTCCGCATGAGGGCCAAGGCCCGTCTGCTGTACGGCGGGTAGACCAGCCGTGGATCGGGTTTGGCCGGTTTGGACAGCACCGCGCGCCGGTGGCTGAGCGTCTCGAACCCCCACTTGCCGTGGTAGGCGCCCATGCCGCTGGCGCCGACACCGCCGAATGGCAGTGACGGCACCAGACAATGCATGGCGACGTGGTTGATCACCGCGCCCCCGGACGGGATGCGGTCGATGAGATCGGCGCCGAGCTGTCCCGAGGAAAAGATGTACAGGGCCAAGGGCTTCGGACGGCTGTTGACGAAATCAACTGCCTGATCGAGCGATTCGACTGTCAGGACGGGCAGTATCGGTCCAAAGATCTCATCGGCCATCACCGGGTCGGCGGGCGATGGGTCGACGATCACGGTCGGTTCGATCCGAAGCGTCGAGGCCTCCGACCGCCCGCCGGTAACCACCTTGCCGTCGGTGGTCGCGATCAGCGAGACCAATCGGTCGAACTGGCGTTGGTTGACGATCCGCAGTGCCGGATCCGGTTCGGCGGAACGGAACTCGCGCACGTTGGCGACGATCTTGGCGACCAATTCTTGGGCGATCCGGTGATCGGCCAGCACATAGTCCGGCGCGATGCAGGTCTGACCGGAATTCAACAGCTTGACCCAGGCGATGCGCCGCGCGGCGACGTCGATGTCGGCGTCGGCCGTGACGATCACGGGACTCTTGCCGCCCAGTTCCAGCGTCACCGGGGTCAGGGTCGGTGCCGCCGCGGCCATGATCTTCTTGCCGACCTCGGTGCCGCCGGTGAACAAGACGTGGTCGAATCCGGCCGCCAGCAGCTCCTGGGTGATCGCGGCATCGCCCTCGACGACCCGCACGGCCTCGGGATCGACATAGCGCGGCAGCAGCCTGGCCAAGAGCGCCGACGTGGCGGGCGCCAGCTCGGAGGGTTTGATCACCGCACAGTTGCCGGCCGCGACCGCGGCGACCAGTGGCGCCAGGCTCAGATACAGCGGGTAGTTCCACGGCCCGATGACCAGCACGACACCCAGTGGGTCGTATTGCACCCATCCGCGGCCGGGCAGCTGCGCCAACGGCAATGCCTCGCGGCGCTTCTGCATCCACCTTTTCAGATGCTTGCGCGCGTAGACAGCTTCGCCCTTGGTCGATGCGATGTCACCCAGCCACGCCTCCGCAGGGGAGCGACCCAGGTCGTCGGCCAGCGCCGCGGCGATCTCAGGCTCCCGCTCCTCGACGAACCGCTCGATCCCGCGCAGTTGCGCCAATCGCCACTCCACGGGACGGGTGCGCCCGGTGGCGAAGACCCGCCTGAGGTCGGCGAGCACGCCGGCGCTATCGGTCGTCTGGACGGCATGGATAGTCACGGATACTCCTTGGGCAGCTCAGATTTCGGGGGCCGGCACGACGCCACTCGCAACCGCTCCACTGATGCCGCCGTCGACCGCGAGCGCCTGGCCGTTGACCCACCGGGCGTCGTCGGAGGCCAGGAAAAGCACCACGCCGGCGATGTCGTCCGGGTCGGCGTGCCTGCCCAGCAGATTCTTCAGCCCGTCGAGGGTGTCCTTGCCCATCGACTCCTCGAAGTCAACCAGGATCGGCGTCTCCACCGGCCCGGGCAACACCGCGTTGATGCGAAATCCCATCTCCGCCAACGCCAAACCCATCGACATGGCGTAGACGGTGGTGACTTCCTTGGAAAAGTTGTAGGCGTTACCCTGCTGAGGGTTGGCCTTGAACCAGGCCGCGCCCTCCTCGTAGGTATCCGTGGCCAGCAGGTCACGAATCGTGTCGAGCCGCAGCGGCCAGCCAAACCCGGCGGTCGAGGACACGATGGTGACCGAACCGCCCAGCCGTAGGCGTTCGAAGAACGACTCGGTGAGGTGGCGCACGGCGAGGCTGTTGACGGCCAACACCAACTCGGCGGGCGCGGTGCCCGGAATGCCGGCGATATTCATCAGGCCGTCGAAGTCGCCGTCGAGTTGCTCGAGGGCGGTGTCGATGCTGTGCGGGTTGGCCAGGTCGACCTCAATGTGTTGGGTCACTTTGGCTTTCGGTTGGTTGCGGTCCAGGCAGTAGACCTCGGCGCCCGCGGATAGGAGTCGCTCGGCCACCGCGTGGCCGATGCCTGATGCGGCGCCGGTGACGACGTAGCGCTCGCCCCTGAAGTCGGCCATGATTCTCCTAATCGAGGGTGTAGGGCAGGGATTTGACTGCCGTGATGAAGTTTCCGGTCAGATACTCGGGCTCCCCGACCCGCAGGGTGGGCGCCCGGAAGATCAGCTCGCGGAAGATCGATTCCAGCTGCATCTTCGCCATGAAGGCCCCCATGCAGAAGTGCGGGCCGCCACCGCCGAACGCGACGTGGGGGTTGGGCGATCGGGTGATGTCGAACTCGTAGGGGTTGGTGAACACTCGCTCGTCGCGGTTGGCCGAGGAGTAGACCATCGTCACCCAGTCACCCTCGCGGATGTGCTGGCCGTGCAGCTCGGTGTCCTGGGTGGCGGTGCGCCGGAACGTCATTACGGGGGTTGTCCAGCGCACGAATTCTTCGATGGCGACCTTGATGCGGCCGTCGA
Source organism: Mycobacterium sp. NGS69 (assembly GCF_059812165.1). Taxonomy (NCBI): domain Bacteria; kingdom Bacillati; phylum Actinomycetota; class Actinomycetes; order Mycobacteriales; family Mycobacteriaceae; genus Mycobacterium; species Mycobacterium sp. NGS69. The sequence goes on along the minus strand of NZ_JCALCD010000006.1, from coordinate 170,662 downwards.
AGTCCTGCTCCAGCAGCGCCTTTTGCTCGGGGAATTGCTGCAACGCGAGGGTGGTGAAGGTGGTGGTGGTGCGGGTGGTGTCGTTACCGGCCACGGACAGCAGCACGAAGTACGGGCCGAGGTCGTCGTCGGTAAGTCTCCGGCCGTCCACTTCGGCCTGCACCAGCGAGCTCATCAGGTCGTTCTGCGGGTGCTCCCGCCGTTTCTCGGCCAGGCCGATCCCGATGTTGAGCAGTCCGACGAGCGAATCAGTCAGCACTTCGGCGGGTTCGCGACCGGCCGCGACGTCCGGGTCGGCCCAGGCCACCATGCCGTCGGCCAGGTGCGCCGCCTCGTCGCGCTCGTCCTCGGGCAGGCCGAGCATCTCGTAGATGGTCCACATCGGCAGGCGTTTGGCCACCTGCTCGACGAAGTCACCCTCCTTCGTCTTCAGCAGATCGTCGACGATGGACTTCGCCTGGCGGTCGATCTGGTCCTTGATCTTGGCGACCTGCCGTGGGGTGAACACCGAGCTGACGAGCCTGCGCAGGCTCGAGTGCTTGGCGCCGTCCATGCCCAGGAACGACTGGGCAGCCTCGAGCATCTCTTCGGGAACCGCCTCGAATGTGATGCCCTGCCCCGAGCAGAAGAGCTCCGGATTCTTGCTGACGTAGCAGACGTCCTCATTCCGGGTTACCACCCAGACCCCATCGATCTCGGGCTCCATCATGGAACCCTCGATCGGGGGGTGCCAGCTGACCGGGCGTTCGTCGCGCAGGATCTTGAACGCCTTCTCGCGTTCGTCGAAGCTCTGCGCCCAGAACTCGAGCGAAGAGATACTTACCGGATCGAAGGGCGGGCGGTCGATCTTCGGGGTTGTCTCAGTGGTCATGCGCGTGCCTCCATGTAACGGGCTTTGAGAGTTCTTTTCACGAGCTTCCCGGTGGCTGTTCGCGGTAGCTCGTCGACGAAGTCGACGCTCCGGGGCGCCTTGTAATGGGCGATGCGGTCCCGGACGTAGTTGATGATCTCGTCGGATAGTTCGGCCGATGGCGTTGTCCCGGGCCGCAATTGAACCACCGCCTTGACCTGTTCGCCCATCTCCGGGTCGGGCACCCCGATCACCGCGACATCGAAGACCTTCGGGTGCAGCGCGAGGACGTTCTCGACTTCCTGGGGGTAGATGTTCACCCCGCCGGAGATGATCATGAATGCCTTGCGGTCGGTCAAGAACAGGTAGCCATCCTCGTCGACATAGCCGATGTCTCCGACGGTGGCCCAGTTCTGGTGTGCCGAATGCCTTGAGGCGGCCGTGTTTTCGGGATCGTTGTGATACTCGAAGGGCACGACGTCGCGTTCGAAGTAGACGGTGCCAACCATGCCCACAGGTAGCTCGGTGCCATCGTCGTCGCAGATGTGCAGGACGCCGAGGGCGGCCTTGCCAACCGAGCCACGCTTGCTTTCCCACTCGGAAGCGGTGATCACAGTTGTGCCGTGCTGCTCCGTCGCGCCGTAGTACTCGACGAGGATCGGGCCCCACCAGCCGATCATCGCGTCCTTGACGTCCGGTGGGCAGGGGGCGGCCGCGTGCACCGCCATGCGTAGCGAAGAGACGTCGAAAGAATTGCGAATGGTCTGCGGCAATTGGAGCATGCGCACGAACATCGTCGGAACCATCTGAGTGACGGTCACACGGTACTTCTCGATGGCGGCCAGTGCCTTCTCGGCATCGAAGCGCTCCATCAAAATCACCGTGCCGCCCAGCGCCTGAACGCCGCCGCACCACTTCAGCGGGGCGGTGTGATAGATCGGCGCCGGTGACAGGTAGACGTCCTCATGAGAGATCTGGAAGGCATGCGCCAAAAGCCCGATCAGTGGGTCGCCCGGCTCGTCAACCTGGATCGGCAACAGGTGCGGCTTGATGCCCTTGGGCCGTCCCGTGGTGCCCGAGGAGTACAACATCTCCGAACCGCGCGGCTGATCGCTCAGCCGGCTATCCGTCGTGGCCAAGAGCGCGCCGTACGGCAAGTACCCGGTGATGGCGGCACCGAAGGAGTACCAATGCCGCACCTCGGGAACCATTTCGGGCAGCCGCTCGGCGAGTTCGGCCACTCCGGCGGAAGCGATGACCACTTGCGCCCCGCTGTCGCTCACGATGTAGGCAGCTTCCTCGGCCGCCAGATGCCAGTTGACGGCCGTCACGTACAGACCGGAACGTAGCGCAGCCCAGTAGATCTCGAACGCCTCAGGGGCGTTGTCCGACACCATGGCGATGACGTCGCCCTTGCGCAAGCCCAGCGCATGCAGCGCCGACGCCAGCCGAGCCGAATTGTCGTCAAGTTCTCGGTAGGTAAGTGTCCGGCCGGACTCGGCCACGATCACGGCCGGCCGATCGGGCGCAGAAGCCGCATGGGTACCTGGAAACATGTGATTAGACGAGGAGGTCGTCGCGACCGTCGTTCTTCAGCCGCTCGATATAGCCGGGGTAGAGCTTCTTGCCGAGTGGAGCCAGCTTCAGCAGGCTCGCCACGTTGCCCTCGACTTTGATCTTCTTCTTGGCCATGGCCAGCGGCAGATTTACCTTGCCCTGCCAATATCCGTTACCGGTGTCGGCCGTCATCGACATCGTCGCGGTCGGCGCCGCTCCGCCCTCCAGCCCCTCGCGTACCGACTTGTTCGCCATGTCGATGACGACGAGGGCTTCGGGGTCGGTGAAGGCGAACGCCACCACGAGCCCGGTGTCAACCAGTTTGGGAGCGATCTCCGGATCGTCGAAGGCGGTCTCGAAAATGCCGCCGATGTACTTCGCGACCTCCGCCGAGTTCTTGAACCCCATTGTTCTTGTTCTCCCAAATCTATTTTTGATTAGATTCTGATCCGAGCAACTGGGGGCGTCGCATGATCAACCCTTGTTGGCCACCTATGACCCCCGTCACAGAGACAGTACCATAAGCCGACTTATGGTCAAGGCCCCCTGAGTGTTCGACTTTCCGCCGCGGGCGCGTCCCCTTAACCGGGATTAAACCCCAACCACGCAGGCATACCGCTGCGATACGGGCTGCCAAGCCGGAATTTTCTAGAGCAGGTTAAATTCGTTTGGTAGGTTGGCCCGCATCGGTTTCTACCAGGCCAGCAGGGGTGACATGTGACGACGAGGCCCTGTGAGGTCGACGACCCCACATCGGTGGAGGTCCAATTTGGGCTGCAGAACTGTGTGGGCTCCGGCAGCCAGCGGCAGTGCGATGTCGTGCTGGGTCCGTGGTCACGAAACACCCTGGGGCAGACGCAATCCGGCGTGATCGTCACGGCGCTGGATCACGTGATGGGTGAGAGCATCTTCGCTCAACGTCCCGCGGGCTGGTGGTTGGTGACGTCGCAAATCGCGGTTGACTTCCTGGCGCCCGTCCCGGTGCTCACCAGGCTGCGGGCGGCCGCCGATGCCGCGATGGTCGATGCCGGCGGCGGCTACGCGCGGGGCCAGCTCAACGATGAGCAAGGCAATCTCCTCGCCACCTACGCCGCCTGGCTACATCGTCGGCCCGTGCCGGCCGAGGCCGTTGCGCCGCGCCAGGCGCCGCCGGCGACGCCGCCTACGCGCCGCCCGGCCGCGAACATCGACGACTACCTGGGTGTCGATCACAGCGCGGGTGACGGCGCCGTCCTACTCACGTTGTCCGAGCCGTCGCCATGGACCAACTTCATGGGCTTCGTGCACGGCGGCGTGTGGGCCTGCCTGGTGGAAATGGCGGCGTCTCGGGCTGTCGCGCACCATAATCCGGCGTTGGTTCCAGCAGGGTTGCACACGATATTTCTTCGACCCGGACGTGGCGACACAGCGATCACGGTGCGAGCCGACATACAGCGCGTCGGGTCCACCTCCGCTGTGGTCGACGTGCTTGGCCGGGCCGCGGATGGCGGCGTGTGCACTCGATCGACCGTTACCTATCGTGTACGACAACCAGACGCCCGCGCATAACCGATACCATTCGTGAATGTACGACGCGCACACGATTCTCGAAGCCATCGACAACCACACGGTTCCGATCCTGGTGGGCTTCGGGCTTTCCATGGTGCTACAGAGCATCGCGATGATCGCCGCGGTCATCATGACGCGGCGCGAAGGCTGGATCTCGATCCCGTTGCCCTGTACCTTCTTGTGGTTCGCCCACGACCTCGGCGTCGTAGCCCGCTTCAATACCTGGTTCAACGTATACGACCACTGGTTCCTCAAGCTGTTCTGGTTGGGCCTGCTCAGCGCGCTGATCCTCGAGTTGATCTTCTTCGCCCAGGCCATCAAAGTCGGGCGGGCAGAGTACCTTCCGAACGGCACGCAGGCACAATGGACCGCTCTGGTTGTCGGCGGCGCCGCGGCATTCGTGATCATCTGGGAGTACATGAAGGTCGTCTGGGACGATCCGCTCTACCAGGCCGTGCCCGCGATCACGCTGTTCCTGCTTCCGGTCGCCACCACGGCTCTGCTCCTGCGCCGGCGATCCGCCGTGGCGCAAATCCCACTCATTTACGGCTGTTTCGCCGCGATGGTCGTGCTCTGGTGGGGAGTGACGGCCGGCTACTACGGCGGCGCCTTTGCGAGCTGGCAATACCTTCTTACCGGCGTCGCCGCGTTCGTGATGTTGGTCGGCGTCACCGTCGCGGTCGCGCGGATGCGGGCGCGGACCAAGACGAACGACGGGGTTGCCGGCGTCGGCACGACAGCTGACCGCGTCAATGCCCCGTCGACGTGAGTTGCTGCACGAGCCTGAACTTTTGCACCTTGCCCGTCGCCGTGGTGGGTAGGTCCTCCGCGCGGTAGAACACCACCCGTTTGGGCACCTTGAAGCGTGCCAGCTTCGCCCGGCAGATATCGAGCACATCGCTTTCGGTCAGGATCGCGCTTGGCGCCGGAACGACGACGACACAACCGATCTCGCCCCAGCGGTCATCGGGCAAACCGATGGCGAAGACCTGGCTGATCTCGTCATGCCCCGCCAAAAGGTCCTCGATCTCTTTGGGCATCACCAGTTCCCCGCCGCTCTTGTACAGTTCTCTGCTGCGGCCGGTCACTTGAAGGTAGCCGTCGGCGCGTACGCGACCGAGGTCCCCGGACAAGAGCCACCCGTCCCGCAGGGTCGCCGCGGTCTCCTCGGGCCGGTTCCAGTACCCCAACATCGCAGTCGGCCCCGATGACGCCAATTCGCCTTCCTCACCGATGGGCAGATCCTCGCCCGTTTCGGGATCCACCGCTTTGTAGACGACGAGGGCATCGGTGCCCGAAACCGACGCGGCGCCGGCCATTTTTGGCTTTCCGACGGTTTCGGATGTGAGGCGCAGCGACTCTTCGGGTCGGGTCAGCGTCATCGCGCCCCCGCACTCGGTCATCCCGTAGCCGGTGACGATCTCACTGACGCCGAAATCCGCCTCGATTCGCCGCCACAGCCAGGCCGGTGCCGGCGCCGATCCGCACAGGATCGCCTTCAGCGAGCCGAGGTCGTGCCGCTCGCGGGCCGGGCTTTCAATCATCGCGACGGCCATGGTGGGAACACACAAGATGTCGCTGGCGCGGTGGCCCTCGATACCGGCGAAATAGCCCTTGGCGCTGAAGGTGGTTTGCGGGATGATCGCGCCGCCGACGAACGTGACCGACAGCAATCCTTCGATATAGCCGAACATGTGATAGCAGGGCAGCGAGAACAATATGCGCCTGCCGTCCTCGTACGCGCGGGTCAGCGCCGATGCGTACGCCGTTCGCAGCACGGCGTCGTGGGTGACCAGCACACCCTTGGGTGAGCCGGTGGTGCCGGAGGTGTACAGCATGTCGCCAGCATCGTGGGGGTCGACGACCAACCCGGCGCTGGCGCCGTTGTTCTCGTCCCCGAGCGCGGCGAGGCCGGCCACCGTCAGGCGTCCCAGTCGCGCCCGCCCATCGGTGTCGAGCAGCACCGCGGTCCATGGCGTGGCGGGCGTCGGCGAGTCCCAGCCCGGCGCGATCCCGTCGAGCATCGACTGATAGTCGAGACCGCGGAATTCCGTCATGGTGACCACTACCCGGCATCCGGAATCGGCAAGGACGTAGCGCAATTCATCCTGCCGGTAAAGGTAGTTGAGCGGCACCGCGATCGCACCGACCCGAGCGATCGCAAACTTCACGGTGACGAATTCCCGGTAATTCGCCATGACCATGGCCACGCGATCGCCGGGCCGAACGCCGAGGGCGGCGAGACCGTCGGCCAGCCGTCGGGACTCGGCGGCCACGTCGGCATAGCTGAGTCGCGTGTCGTCGGTCAGCACGAGGGGCCGGTCGCCATACCGCTCGGCGCATAGGTCAAGCCATTCGGCGAGCGCGCGCGGTAGCCACACCGGGAAGCGCTCGCGAAGCGACTGCCGTCGCGCCTCGATGCTCGTGGTCAACGGACCGCTCCAACCACGTTGGCCCCGTTGTTATCCCACTGGATTGGTGCCGAGCTTCGCGTTCGACATGTCGCTGATCTCCGCCCAGCGACTGGTGATCTCCTCCAGAGTCGGCGGTTCGGCGAAGGTGACACCGTCGTTCTGAAACTGTGCCACCCGCTGTACCAGCCCGCCGCCGACGACGAACACCGAGCCGGATTCCTGATTCTCTTCGGACAGCAGGTATCCGACCGCGGGTGCGACGTGATCGGGACCCAGCCTGTCCAGGACCTCCTGGGGCGCGATATCCGCCGTCATCCGGGTGGCCGCCATCGGAGCGACCGCGTTCGCCGTTATCCCGTACTTCGCGCCTTCGATCGCCAGGGTGTTGATCAGGCCGACCAGTCCCAGCTTGGCGGCCCCATAGTTGGCCTGACCGAAATTGCCGTATATCCCGCTCGTCGACGACGCCATCACGATGCGCCCGAACTGCTGCTCGCGCAGGTGCGGCCACGCCGCTCGCGTCACGTGGTAGCCGCCGTAGAGGTGCACCGTGAGCACGGCATGCCAGTTCTCGTCGGTCATTTTGTGGAACGCCCCGTCACGCAGGATTCCCGCGTTGTTGACCACACCGTGCACGGCGCCGAAGTGCTCGATCGCGGTGGCGACGATCGCCTCGGCGCCCTCGCGGGTGGCCACGCTGGAGTAGTCGGCGACCGCCCGGCCGCCGTCACCCCGGATCTCCTCGACGACCGCGTCGGCCATGCTGGTGCCCGATCCGGACCCGTCGCGCGCCCCGCCGAGGTCGTTGACGACGACGAGCGCGCCGTTGCCGGCGAGGAACCTTGCGTAGGCCCGGCCCAGTCCTCCCCCGGCTCCGGTGACTATCACGACCTTGTCCTGCACTCCGGGCACTTCTGCTTCCTTCGCTCGTGTGACGCGCTGACGGCTTAGTTTAACGTAGATTAAAATATGGACGGGCGTCAACCACATCGGCGGCCGAGACAATCGGTCCAGCGGGCACCTACCAGCTAGAGTCCCAAGCATGGTGAGCGGCGTGTCGCGGGTGGCCTACTTGGAAACGGGCCTCGACGTGCTCTCCGACCTCGGCTACGGCGGGCTCAAGCTGGCCGAGGTGTGCAACCGGCTCGGGGTCACCACCGGCTCGTTTTATCACTTCTTCGAGAACTGGCCGACATACACGAAGGAGCTGGTCGACTACTGGCGGCAGGCCAACACCGTCCGGCTGGTGGAGTGGATTCGAACGGAACCCGATCCACGACGGCGCATCGACCGCATGATCGACATCGGTTTGAACCTGCCGCACCACGCCGAAGCCGCGATCCGCGCATGGAGCAGCGCGGATCCGGATGTGCACGCGGTCCAAGTCGACGTCGACGCTGAGCGCCACCAGATCCTGCGCGAGTCCGCGATGGAGATCCTGCGCGACGAACGCCAGGCACAGCTGTTCGCCGATTGGGCGGTGTACCTGCTCGTCGGCTACGAGCAGGCGACCCTGCCTCCCGACAAGGCCGCCCTCGAGTGGATCGTCGGCCAGCTGCTCGACGCGCTCGACGCGGGCCGATTCGCCTCCGTCCCCCGCGATTGAGTAGCTGCTCGTTCCTGCCCGAGAGTGCTATCGGCGATACGGCCGGCCGTCGCGCACGCGATTTAGCGATGCCCGCCCCGGCGGCGCCGCGATGGCGCAAACACTATCTGCGATCAGGGTTTGCGCCGGCTGGTTGCTCGGGTCTGCGGATCACCGCCTGACGCATGACCCAAAACATCACGACGAACCACGCGACGAAAACCGCCACCGGAATCCAGAAGGCGAGGATGCCGTCCCACGCCATCGGACCGGTCTTGAAGAACGGTATGGCGCTGGCCGGTATCAGCAGTATCGCGACCCAGAAGTTGACGTACGCGACCCAGCGCGGAAACACGGGCACTGGGTTTCTGTCCTGCAATATCGCCAGGCCGATCACGAAGTACTGAAACGTAAACGGGGCGACCGGCGAAAACGTCATCACGAAGCCCAAATCGTGCAGTGGCTGAATGACTTGGACCGGTTGCTCGGGCCGATAGGCAACCACCGCCAGCACCATGAAATTCAGGGAGAAGAACACCGTCCCAAACGTGCCCAGGGCAGTTTGCGCGGTGGACAGGACGCGGTCACCGGTCTCGCTGCGGCGCAACAGGATTCCGACCGCGACGGTGAATGGGACGTAAAGGCAGCCGCCCCAGATGCACAGAACCATTCCGAGGCGTTTAAGGTTGGTGTGATCCGACCAGACCTCGGCGACCCTGTCCGAGGACAGCGCGGGTGAGGGCGGTGGCAGAAACCCGGCGAGCACCATCCAGCCCAACAAGACGAGGGCGATGCCGACCGGACCGGTCCAGACCAACAGCATGAGGTTGCGGGAAGTCGTCGTCACGTCGGGCCCTCCGGGTTCTACGCCACGCGCCTAGCTCGGCGACCGGCCCACGACCGACACGAACGACACGCAGCCGCCCGGTCTTCCACCGAGGTTGTGCGTGAGCGCGGTGTGCGGATCGGACAGCTGCCGCTCGCCGGCCTCGCCGCGGAACTGCAGCCAGGCCTCGTAGAGCATCCGCAGCCCGCTGGCGCCCACCGGATGCCCGAACGACTTCAACCCCCCATCGGGGTTGACGGGCAACCGTCCCTCGGCATCGAAATCGCCTGCCAGCACGTCTTTCCAGGACTGGCCGGGATCGGCGAAGTCGAGGTCCTCCATCAGAACGATCTCGGTGGGGGTGAAGCAGTCGTGCACCTCGACCAAGGAAAAGGCGGTGCGGGGATCGTCGATGCCGGCCTGCTGGTAGGCGTCTCGGGCGGAGCGCACCACTTCGGGAAAGCTCGTGTAGTCATAGCACGAATCCATCGCGCCGCGTCCCGAGCCGGCGATCAGCGACAGCGCCCGCACGTACATCGGCGTTGCGGTGTAACGCAGCGCATGCTCGGCGGGCACGATGATCGCACATGCGGCACCGTCGGACACCCCGGAGCAGTCGAAGACACCGAGCCTTCCAGCGACCGTCGGCGCCTTCTCGATGGTCTCCTTGGCGACGGGAGACCGAAACTGTGCCTTGGGATTACGGGCGCCGTTGGCATGGTTCTTCCACGCCACGTGCGTCATCGCGGCACGCATCTCGGCGGCGTCGACGCCGTACTTTGCGCAGTACGCCGGGTCGAGCAGGGAGAAAGCGGCGGGCGCGGTCATCGACAGTTCGGGCGCGGTGCCATCGCCGGGCGGGTCCTGGCGCAGCAGCCCGGAGAACCCCGAGTCCTTCAGCTTCTCCACCCCGACCGCCATCGCGACGTCGTAGGCGCCGCAGGCGACCGCATAACACGCGTTGCGGAACGCTTCCGATCCACTGGCACACATGTTCTCGACGCGGGTGACCGGCTTGTCCCCGATGCCCAGCGGACGGCTCAGCGTCAAACCCGACATGCCCGAGCTCAGGGTGCCGAGCCAGTACGCGTCGATGTCCTCGGCGTCCAACTCCGGGACCGACGCCAGACATTCGCCGATCGCCTCCACCAGCAAATCGTCGGCGGAGCTGTCCCATCGCTCGCCGAACCGCGAGCAGCCCATGGCCACCACCGCGACCTTGCCGGCTATTCCCCTGCTAGCCATCGCGTCCATCCAATCTGGCTTTCCAGAAGTAGTTGTGCACGTTTGCCGCGGTGAACAGCCGCCGGAAGGCGAATCCGACTGTCGAGCCGACGCGGATGCGTTCGGGCTCGGCGTCGGCCACCTCGCAGGTGAAACGGCCCCCGCCGGCCACGTCGACGACGGCCTGAACGACCGGAGGTGACGGTGAGTACGCCAGGTGGTCGACGGTGAAGGTGGCGACCGTGCCGCTCAGGCCCGCAACGGGTGCGACGCTCATCTGATCGGTTGCGCCGCAGCCCTTGCAGACGCGGCCCGGGGGCAGGTGAACAAAATCGCAAGCGGCACAACGTGACCCGGCGAGGCTGAACTTCCACGGCGCGGATCGCCCCGCGGCCGGCCCCGACGGCCGGTCCGGTTCGGGACGGCGCGGCGGTTCCAACTCGACCAGCCCACGCCACGACAGGTACGTCAGGTGGGCGACGGGCAAACCGCCGGCCCGTTGCGCGACGACAGGGTGTGGTTGCCGCGCCTTGGACAGCGCGCCGGTCGTCCGCAGCAGCATCGCGTCGCAGCCGTCGACCGCCGACAGCACGAGGATGGTCTCCCCCGCCTCGGCGGTGTCGAGCACACCGCAAAGTGTGAGCGCCGCGTCGCAGGCGCCCGAAAAGCCGATCGGTGAGGTCGTCACCGACTTCTCCCCCTTCACCAGGGTTGCCGCTCGCTTGACGACCCCGCTGTTCGGGCACGTGAGGACCACATGGTCGGCGCCGACCACTCCCCCCGCGGCGAGCACCCGCTCGACCGCGGCACGGATGAGGTCCGCGTAGCGCTCGGCGCCGAACCGCTCCTCCCACTGCTCCCCGGTGACCGAAGTCGTTGCGCGCCAGCGGTCCAGGAACTCCGCCGTCAACGACGCCGTGGCGATCACCTCGGCGATGGCGGCACCGCCGCCCCCGAAGAACAGGGCGGCCGCGCCGTCGCCGCCGAGTTTCTCGTCGGCCGACCCAGGCCGGCCGACCCGGACGTCGGCGCTGAGCGCTAGGCCACCGGTGCTGGCGGCCGCGACGATGGCGGCAAACCCGCTCCGTCCCGATCCGCAGAAGTCGACCGCCAGGCTGTCTTCCGGCAGGCCGAGCGCGGCGTGGATCGCGGTGGCGTTCGTCTTGTCGGCGTAGGCCGGCGTGCTGGTGGCGAAGTACAGCGCATTGGCGGTGCGCGCACCGGGTATGTCGGCAGCGGCGGCCACCGCCATCGTGGTGCTGTCCTCGTCGAACGCGGCGACGACGCGATCGCCGCGGCGCAGCCCGATGTCCTCACCCGCGAGCCGGTAGTGCGGCAGATAGGCGGCGTAGCCGACGAGAGCGGTCACGACGGGGCCCCCCGGAAGATCGCGGCGATACCCTGGCCGCCGCCGATGCACATCGTCTCCAGCGCCAAGCCGCCGCCGCGCCGGCGCAGCTCGTGCAGCATGGTGGCCAGGATCCGGACCCCGGTGGCACCGATCGGGTGCCCCAGTGAGATACCGGAGCCGTTCACGTTCAGCCTGTCGTCGACGTCGTCGAGCTTGAGTCCCCACCCGGCCAGGACGGCCAGCACCTGCACGGCGAATGCCTCGTTGATCTCGATCAGCGCCAGGTCGTCAAAGTACAAACCGGTTCTGCGGAAAAGTTTTTCGACCGCGCCCACGGGTCCGATGCCCATCCGGGACGGCTCGCAGCCGATCGCCGCCCACCCTTCGAGGTAGCCGAGCGGCTGCAGGCCGAGGTCGTCGAGTCGATCCTCGGCGACCACCAGGCACGCCGCCGCGGCGTCGTTCTGCTGGCTGGAGTTGCCGGCCGTCACCGTGCCGTCGCCCATCAGGGGGCGCAGGCGGCCCAGCGTGTCGGGTGTGGTGTCGGGGCGGATCCCCTCGTCGTCGGCGAATTCGATCGGCGCGCCCTTGCGCTGCGGCACCTGCACGGCAACGATCTCGTCGTCGAAGCGGCCCGCACGCTGGGCCGCGTCGGCGCGCTGGTGGCTGCGTGCAGCGAAGCTGTCGGCGGCGTCACGGTCGACGCCGTAGTCGACCGCGAGGTTCTCGGCGGTCTCGATCATGCCGCTGATCGGACCGAATCGCCAGACGGGCTGCGACAATTCGCGGCCGCGATCGAGCCGGTCATACAGCGTCTGGTTGCCGGAGCGTGCGCCCCACCGAGCGGTGGTGGTGTAGTGCTCGATGTTGCTCATCGATTCGACGCCACCGGCCAGCACGACGTCGGCGGCGCCGGTCTGCACCATCATCGCCGCGGTGAGCACGGCCTGTAGGCCGCCACCGCAGCGCCGGTCGATCTGTAGGCCGGGGACGCTGATCGGCAGGTTGGCGTGCAGCGCCGCCCATCGTCCGATGCACGGTGCCTCGGAATTGGCGTATGACTGCGCGAAGACGACGTCTTCGATGGCCGCCGGATCGACGGCGCTACGCTCCACCACCGCCTCGATGACGCGGGCGGCGAGGTCCTCGGCGCGCAGGGGACGCAGGCTGCCGCCGAACGTGCCGACGGCGGTGCGAAGCGGGCTGACGATCGCGGCCCGCTTCACGCGTTTCCCCGCCAGCGTCCCGCCGACGGATCCATCAGCGCGGTCAGGCGTTCCTCGGGCAGCCAGATGATCGTTTCCAGCTCAAGCGCGTCGAGGTAACGCACCCGGCCGGAGCGAAGGTCCTCCAACCTTAGCCGCGGCGAATTTCCCGTGGTGTCGAAAGTCACCGATACTTGGGCGAATTCGCTGCCGATCACCGGGCCGTCGCCCGGCACGTTAACGGACTCGCTGTCGCCGAATTCAATCGTCATGGTGAGTCAGATCAGGAAGCCCAGCGTGGGGATTGGCCGATCGTTGTCCACCAGGACGACCTTCTTGTAGGCCAACCGCAACCCGCCGTCCTGGCGGCGCAGCCGGTAGGTCACCCGACCGCCCCACAGGTGGTTGCCGCGGGCGCGGGACTCCAACACGAGGAAGTTCGCACCGACTTCCAGGTCATCGCCACCACTGGGATTGGCGCGGCCGCCCAGGAATTCGATGTTGGACAGCATCCGCCGCAGGTTGGACGGCGGCGCCTGCGCGTGGCGCTTTCCGGTGCGAACCTGCTTGAGCCGGGTCGCGATCCGATTGCGGTTGTCGTAGATCACCGACATCGTCCGCAGCGGATCTTCGGTGGAGGCTACGGGAACCCAGTAGAGCGCGTCATCGGTCCACAACGCTTCCCACGCGTCGTAGTCACATTCGTCGGCGTAACGCGCTTCGCGGTAGAGGAACTGCTCCACGTCCCAGCGGTCGAAGCCGTCGGGGACGGGCCCGAGCGCCGCGGCGTTGTCCAGGGCTGTGCTCGTCATGAGTGCGCCTCCATCAACGTCTTGTACTGCGACCAGAATCCGCGCATTCCGGTCTCGTCCGTGGCTCCGCCGATGGTGAAACCGTTCTCGTCGACGCTTTCCCGGCTGAGTCCGCGGCGCACGTCGAGCCACTCGGGCGTCAGGGCCTCGATGCCGAGCTGATTGCGCTCGTACATTTCGGTGTCGTCGGCCAGCAGCATGCCGGCGGGTCCCACCGAGCCCATGCACTGCGACACCATCCGCTTGTTCAACTCCGGCGCGCCGGCCAGCTGGACGGCCGTGGAGTACTGGATGCACTCGCCGACCGCGACCGGTTGGATGTTGAAGACCTGGATCTCGGCGATGAACAGGTTCGGGAAGATCATGACGTGAGGGCCGCCCTCGATGAGGATTTTTTCCGCGTCGGCCCCGTAGCGTTGTCGTATCGCGGCGACATAGTCGGGCACCCGGTCCTCGGTGGTGCCGAACCAGCGCATCGGCTCGGCGAACTTACGGAATTCGGGCCGCAGATCGTTTTCGCTGTGACCGTTGCCCAAATCCCGCGTCACCGCTGTCGAGGTGTCGCTGTACAAAGCGGCGATCGGACTGCCGGTGACGCCGAAGATCGAGCCGTGCACGAACTGCGGGTGATACCCATCGGTTTCGTTCTCCGCCAATAGCTTCCAGTTGGCGCGTGTCTGATGCTGCAGCCAGCCGGCGTTCAACTCGACTCGGCCTTCGGGCGACAGCCTGGCCAGCCGGTCGATCTCGCCGGCCGCGGCGCCGAGATGCTCGACAAGGCTGGGGCCATCGGTGGCGAAACTGCCGAACACGAAACCGCGGTAGGTGTCCATTCGCGGCACCCGCCCCAGCGGCAGGTCCAGGTCGCGCCCGCCGTAGCCTTTGAAGAACGGGAAACCGACGAGCTCGCCGGTGTTGCGGAACGTCCACCCGTGGTAGGGACAGCGGAAGGTCGACGAATTACCTTTGGCGTCGGCGCAGACCTGGTTGCCGCGGTGCGAACAACGGTTGAGCAGCAAGTGCAGCTGGCCGTCCCGGTCTCGGGTCATAATGACGTCCTGCAGTCCGAGCCGCTTCCGCACATAGTCGCCGGCTTGGGAAACCTCGCTCTCGTGTCCGACGAATACCCAAGTGCGATACCAGATCTTGCGCAGTTCCTCGGCGAAGATGTCCGGGTCGGTGTAGAGCGAACCGTGCACCTTGTCGGGTTTGATCAAGCGCTCGTAGCGGCTGCCGGCGGCGGCGGCCGATTCAATCAGCGAGGTCACTTATGGCTCCTCTCGGGACAATTCATTGCCGTACCGCTCCGAACTCCGGTCGGCGCTTTTCGCGGAATGCCGCGACCCCCTCGGCGAAGTCATCGCTGCCGAACAACTGTGCCTGGTTCTCGGCCTCGCGATCGAGGATCTCCATCGGGCCGAGGGAGGCCGCCGCGGCGAGCATCGATTTAATCGCCCCATAGGCTTGTGCGGGACCAGCGGCCAGGCGCTCGGCATCGGTCAGCGCCACCTGCAACGCCGTTCCCGGTTCGGCGAGCGCGTCGACGAGGCCCATCTCCAGTGCGGCGGGCGCCCCGACGGGGGCCGGCATCATCAGCATCTGGCGAGCGCGGGCGATTCCGACCCGCCTGGGCAGCGAGGCGAATATGCCCATGTCGCCGGCCAGTCCGACGTTGGTGAACGTCGTCGCGAAGCGCACATTCGTGGCGGCGACGACGCGGTCGCAGGCCGCGGCGAGCGCGGCGCCTGCGCCGTAGGCGGAGCCTTCCACCGCGGCAATGACGGGCTTGGGCGTTTTCCAAATCGCGCGAATCACCTTCTGCGCCAGCTGCACCCGCTCCATGGCCGGCTCGGGTGCGAGCGGCTCCATCGAGGCGATGTCGCCGCCCGAGCAGAATGCAGGGCCCGCGCCGGTGAGCACGATGGCCCGGATCGAGCGGTCGGCGTCGGCATCCTCGAGCGCTTTGGCGAGCTCGAGGCGGACCGGGATGTCGATCGCGTTGCGCTTGTCGGGCCGGTTCAGCGTAATGACCCGCACCGCGGCGCGGTCTTCGACCAGGACACAGTCGGCGCTCATTGGCCGGTGAAATTCGGTTTGCGGCGTTCTATGACGGCCCGCAGGCCTTCCAGCGCGTCGGCGGTTCCGGACAGTTCCGAGACGGTGCGCGCTTCCTCGGCCAGACGTTCCTCGACCGATGAACCGAGCCCACTCCAAACCAGCCGTTTCGTGGCGGACAGCGCCTTGGCCGACATGGCTGCGAGCTCGGTCGCCAGTTGTTCAGCGCGGCTTGCTAGTTCGTCATCGTCGACCACCTCGGTGATCAGGCCGATCTCGAGCGCCTCGGTGGCTGTCAACGTCGGATTGGTCAGCAGGATTCGCAGCGCCTGGCGCAGGCCGACCAGCTGGGGCAGCGTGACCGACGAGCCGCCGTCGGGCGCCATGCCGACCCGGACCGCGCCCGAGAAGAACTTCGCCGAGCGTGCGGCGACGACGATGTCGGAAGCGCACACCAATCCAAGTCCGCCGCCGCCCGCGGCGAAACCCTGGACAGCGGTCACCACCGGCGCCTTGAGCTGAATCAATGCAGCCGTGGCCAGTTGCAGCCACGCCGTCGCCTCGCGCAGGTAGTCCGGGAGGCTCGAACCCTTCGACTCGAAAGTGTGGATATCCCCACCCGCACAGAAATTGCGACCCGCACCGGTGAGCAGAACAACTCGCACCGCGGGATCGGCGTGACACGCCAGTATCTCCTCGTGCAGCGCTTTGAGGAGTTCGACGTTCATCCCGTTGGACGCCGCGGGTCGATTCAGGCGCAGCCGGGCGACGCCGTCGGCGACGTCGAGAGCGACCGGTGCGGTGGTTCCTGCGGTGCTCATCGCTGCACTCCTCGCTGCCGAAATGCGGACACCCCGTTCGGACCGGCGTGCCCGCAGATGTGGTCGACCACGGAATCGATTTCGTCGTCCAATCCGGTCGACAATGCGACGTCGAGGCTGGCGTAGACCAGCCGCTTCACCGACGCGACGGCATCGCGCCGGCGGCCCGCCAGATCGGCCGCGAACCGTCGCACGCCGTCGTCGAACTCGGGCTGGGGGAAACTGCGATACGCCAGGCCGAGACGCACCGCGTCGGCGCCGGAGATCCGGTCCCCCGATAGCAGCAGGCCCAGCGCCTGCTGGCGGCCGACCAGGCGCGTCAGCCGCTGACTGCTGCCGCCGCCCGGGATCATCCCGAACTTGATGTGGTTGTCGGCAATCCGGGCGTCCTCGCTGACCAGCGCGATGTCGGAGGCCTGCATCAGCTCGAACCCGCCCGCCATCGCGACGCCTTCGACCGCCGCGACCACCGGGGCCTCGACGCGCGAGACGGCTTCGCAGGCGCCGCGGAATGCCGCGAACAGTTGGCGCAGCGCGTCCGGCCCTTGGGACCGCAAGGACTCCACTTCATCGAAATCACCACCGGCGCAAAAGTTTCCCTCCGCACCCCGAATGACGACAACGGTGACGGCGGGGTCGTTGCCCAATTCGACGATCGCCTGCTCCAACTCACCGCCCAGGGCGAGGGTGATGGCGTTCATCCGCTCGGGTCGATTGAGCGTGATCCAGGCGATCCCGTCGGCTACGTCGCGTAGCACCAGTGTCATCGGCGCATCCCCCGCCCGCGCCGGTAACCGCCACCCGTGACGACAGCGACGCGCTGGTCAAGGAGCGACACGGCCATGAACTACCTTTCCCTACCGAAACCATGGAATCATGGTTTCTAATCCACGTTAAACTAACATTACAGCGGTCACAACAGCCGCCCGGACGAGGAGCAGAGGATGGACCTTGGATTGGCAGGCGCCCGGGTGGTGGTGACTGGAGGCGCATCCAACATCGGGCGCGGCATCGTTCACGTGTTCGCCGCGGAGGGCTCCCGAATCGTGATCAGCGATATCGACAAACCGCAGGCGGAGCGCGTGCGGGGTGAGGCGCAGGCCAGGGGCGCGGCCGACGTCGAACTCGCGATCGATGATTTGACGGTTCCCGGTGGAGCCGAGTCCGCGATTGGTGCCGCCGTGGAAAGTTGGGGCGGCATCGATGTCCTGGTGAACAACGCCGGGTGGAGCGTGCCCGGGTTCATCGCGACCGACACAGATCGTGACAAATGGCAGCGCACCATCGAAATCAACCTTTTCAGCGCTGTCGCTGCGACCCAGGCGGCGATCGGTCCGATGAAAGAGGCCGGGGGCGGGGCGATCGCGTTCATCGCCAGCGACGCCGCGTTCGGGCAGATCCGTCAAGGCATCTATGGCGCGTCGAAGGCCGCGGTGGTGGCCCTGGCCCGCACCGTCGCGCGCGAGCACGGCCGCCACGGGATCAGGTCCAACATCATCTGCCCCGGCCTGGTGATCCCCGAGGGCCCCGAGGCGGTCGGAGAATCGAGCCTTTGGTCTGCTGGCCAGGACAACGTATTCAACCCGGATCAGATCGACTACATGATCAAGGGCACCCCGCTGCGCCGCCTGACCACCGCCGAGGACATCGGCCGGGCCACAGCGTGGTTCTGTTCACCGACGGCGGCTCGGCAGGTGACCGGGCAGCTCATCTCGGTCAGCGGCGGCTACACGATTCCGTAGACAACGTCGTCCGGCTGCTCATTCGGCGCCGGGACTACCGAAGTACTCCTGACCGGGCGGTGGGCGATACCCCTGCGCCGAGTTGCGCAGCTGCCAGATCTGGGCGGGGCACAAGATGTCGACGGCGTACGAGACCAGATAATTCGCCGCGAACTCGTCGTTGGGTGTCACGTCGTTTTTCACATCGCCCATGATTTGGGGGTAGCCCTCTCCCCCGGTGACCTTGCCGCAGATCCCGTAGCCATAGCCGATCGCGTCATTGTTCGGAAAGTTGTAGTGCCGCCGCACCGACACGTCGTACATGTATTCCACCTCGGGCGCGGGTTTGGCGTGCGCCCGAGGGGCCACGGCCCCCAAGGCTGCGCCGACCGCAACGACGCCGACGATTACGGTGGCCAGTGACATGCGACGCTTCATGGCTTACGTCCTTTGCAGTCATTCCGGAAGATGAGATCAACAAATTCCCGGCGGATTGTCAACCCCGGAGGATGGGCCTGCCCGCCCTGCACATAACGCTCGTTTACGTCCACCGTCGTGTTACTGGCAGTCGACGCGGCCCGGAACATGACAGTCGGGAATGATCCAATCGCTCAGCGCATCGCTCGGATTGAGGCGCAGTGAGCCCATTGGCAGCTCAGGCACCTTGCCTGGTTCGAGAACGCGCGTGTCCGCGAATAGGGTGGGCATCATATTGGACAGGCGGGAAAGGACCCCTCCCTGCCGCGCGCAGATGGTGCCGACGGGTTTAGCGGGATCCGGCATCGCTTGAGAGCCCGGCCAAACCAGGTTGCAGAGATCTTGGGAACTCAGGACGTGGAAGGGAGGATCGTCGGCATGCGCCGGCGGCATGGACACAAACCCGACGCCCAGAACGCCCAATCCGACCACGGTCACTGCGATCCACGGCACCATTCCCCCTCCTAAACGTTGGTCCTGACCCGGTTTACCCGCCACCGATAGTGCGGTAAGGGGTTGTGCCACAACGTGTCATGAGTCCATCACCGACCGACGAAGTTGGCCGCGCGGCCTTCTTTGAATGCGGCGATGCCCTCCAACAGGTCGTCGCTGGTTAGGGTGTGTTCTTCGAGTTCGAAAGCCAGCTCGACCACTTCGTCGCCACGAAGCGACGTCACACGGTTCAGCGCACGCTTCGTGCCCTGGACGGCCAGCGGCGCCAGAGCCGCGATGCGTTTTGCGATTTCGCGGGCGCACGGCAACACATCGCCCGGCTCGTCGACGATGTCAGTGACCATGCCGAGCTGATAGGCGGCGGCCGCGTCGATTGAATCGCCGGTGAGCAGGTGGCGTCGCGCCCGAAGCATGCCGGCCGCCTGCGGCCAGACCAGGCAGCCGCCGTCGCCCGCCACGAGCCCCACCTTTACGTGGGTATCGGCGAGTTTCGCGGTCCGCGCCGCAACCACAACATCGCACATCAGCGCCACCGTTGCGCCCAGCCCAATTGCGGGGCCCTGCACCGCCGCAATGATGGGCTGGGGCAGATCAAGGAAAGAGCGCAGCAGCCTCGCGCCGGCGTCGACGGTGTCGCGTCGCGCATCGGCGTCGTCGTGGGCGGCCCGCATCAAGGCGAAGTCGCCACCGGCGGAGAACGCGCTTCCGGTGGAACCCAGCACGATCACGCGGACGCCGTCGTCTTTGGCGACCTCTTCCAGCACCGAAGCCAGTTCAATTTGCAACTGATTATCGAAGCGATTCAACAGTTTTGGGCGGTCCAACGATATCTCGCAGACGCCCTCGCCGACGGGGCCCACGGACAGTGCTTCAAGGCTGGTGCTCATGAGGCCTCCCCCGTTATTATTAAGACTTATAGACTCATAAATCTAGGCGTCAATCTACATGATCGAGGGTGAGATCAGAAGTGGCACTTATCGAAGTCGATGGTGGCGTGCGGATCCACGTGCAAGATCTCGGCGACGGCCCCGTCGTGGCGCTGATTTCGGGCTTCGGCCTCGACCACGAGCTGTGGGATCGCCAAGTTCGGGTCCTCACCGAGCGCGGACTTCGCGTGCTGTGCGTGGACCAACGCGGCCACGGGTTCTCCGATAGCCCACTGCGCGGCTACGACGTCGAGCACCTCGCAGCCGACCTGCTCACGGTGCTCGGTCGGCTCGAAATTGGGGGCGCGACGGTGGTCGGCCACTCCTTCGGCGGGCAAGTAGCCTTTCGCGCCGCCGCGGCGGCACCCGAATTGGTCACCGGGCTGGTGCTGGTCGGGTCAAACGGTGTTCGCGCGAGCCGCAGCGAAGGATTTCCGTTCGGCGGGCCGCCCGGGCCGATGCTCGAGGCCATGGTGGCTGACGAGCACGCCAACCGGGTGGGGGCACGGTACCGCACGATCGCGTCGGCGTTCGGTCACGAGCCGGATCCGCGAACGGTCGATTGGCTGGTCCGCTGCTCCCTTCGGATGCCGTCGTGGGCCGCGGTCGCGTGCTATCGGTCGCTGCTGACGACCGATCTCCTCGCCGACATCCCGCGAGTCACCCTGCCGGTGCTGCAGATCATCGGTGCCATCGACCCGGTGCACTCGGCCAAGGGGGCCCGCTGGCTGCAGCAGCAATTGTCCGACGCCACCCTTATTGAAGTGCCCGATTGTGGACACTATCCGATGCTCGAGGCACCGGATGCGTTCGAATCCGCGCTGCTTAAATTCGTCAGCGCTTAGCGGCGGGCTCCGGCTCCAGGGCGCGAAGAGATGCCAGTGCCATCTGGGCCAGGAGTTCCTCGGCCTGCTTGGCACGCCGCCCGCCCGGCGGGCGCAACGCCTCGGACAGCAACAACAATTGGACACCCCGTGTGGCGGTGATGATCTCGTCGGTCGAGCGGTCCGGATAACACCGTCCCAGGCAATCCGTCCACCGTTGGTTGATACGGCGTTGCCGGCGATCGTGTTCCCGGCGATAGCGCTCCGCCAGTGAGCGCTGCTCGCGCAGCCAGATCGACACCAAACGCTCATGGCTGTTGGCCAGGCCCACAAACGCGCGCACGAGTTTGTTGAGCTCGGCCATGGGATCGTCGTCCGGCTCGCCTAGGCGCACCAGAATCGTGTCGAGGGTCTTGTCGAACAGGGCCGCCAAAATCGCGTCCTTACTCGGAAAGTGACGATAGATCGCAGACCCGGTGGTGCCGGCGACTTTGCCGATCTCATCGACGCCGACACCGTCGAAACTGCGCTCGAAGAAGAGCCTCTCGGCGGCGGCCAGGATCTTTTCGTCGCGCGTCACCGTAGCAGCGTCTCACAGGCCGAGGCTCTGGCCGATGATTACCTTCATGATTTCGCTGGAGCCTCCATAGATGCGGCTCACCCGGCCATCGAGATAGGCGTTGCCCAAGCGGGAGTCGCCGCGCAGGGCGGTCGACGGCTGCGACAGCGCCAGGCAGCGGTTCACGACCCGACCCTGCAGCTCGGTGCAGTACAGCTTCGCGATCGCCGCGTCGCTGCCGCTGAGCCGCCCCTCGACGTGGCGCGATAACGCCTGGTCGATGAGCGACTGACCGGCCGCCACCTCGGCCGCGCACTGCGCCAGCGTGAACTTCACCTCCTGGCCCGCATTGCCGGCGCGTTGATGATCCTCAACCGCCCAGGAAAGGGCCGCCGCGGCCGCCGCTTGCGAATTGACCGCGATCGACAAGCGTTCCTGCGCGAGGTTCGACGTCAGGTAGGTGAACCCCTCGTTCTCCTTGCCAAGGAGATTCTCGACGGGGACCCTCATGTCGGTGAACGAGATCTCGGCCAGGTCCTGCGCACGAAGGCCCAGCTTGTCCAGCTTTCGGCCCCGCGCGAAGCCGGGCGTCGAGGTGTCCACCAGCAGCAGGCTGATGCCACGCCGACCGGCGTCCGGGTCGGTCTTGACTGCCAGGATCACCAAATCGGCGGCTGCACCGTTGGAGATGAAGGTCTTCGCGCCGTCGACCACGTAGTGGTCTCCGCACTTGCGGGCTCGCGTCGACATGGCCTTGAGGTCCGAACCGGCGCCCGGCTCGGACAGCCCCAGCGCGACAACGACATCACCGGAAGTCATTCGCGGCAGCCAGGCGGCGCACTGTTCGGGCGATCCATGGTGCAGCAGGTAGGGCAGACAGATATCGGTCTGCACGCGCAAACCGCCGATGGCCAGGCCCAGCGCCTGGATCTCTTCGGTCACGACGGCACTGTGTCGGTAATCCGAACCGGGCATGCCGCCGAACTGTTCGGGCACCCCGATCCCCAGAATGCCGACGCCGGCCGCTTCTCGCCAGAACCGCCGCGACGGCTTTCCGTCTGCCAGCCAGGCTGGATATTCCGGCGCCACGTGGTCGTTGAGGAACTTGCGCACTGCGCCGCGGAACTGCTCTTGCTCCTCGGTGAAAACCGAGCGGGTCATAACGCTCCTTCGTATACCTCAGAGGCATCGTCAACGATCGTTATCCCCGTTGGCGTGCTTGCTCGCAACCGACGGCAGGCGGTCAGTCCCCAGCAGCCGGCAGTGTTGACCAGGCCAAAGCCTCATGTCTACTATTGAGACTAGTTGACTCATAATCTTTGGAACAAACGCTGGCCTCTGATCTTCACACCGCGAGCGATCGTTCTGCTAAGGAGCTGAGA
Source organism: Mycobacterium sp. NGS69 (assembly GCF_059812165.1). Classification (NCBI taxonomy): domain Bacteria; kingdom Bacillati; phylum Actinomycetota; class Actinomycetes; order Mycobacteriales; family Mycobacteriaceae; genus Mycobacterium; species Mycobacterium sp. NGS69. The sequence goes on along the minus strand of NZ_JCALCD010000006.1, from coordinate 148,072 downwards.
TGGACGCGGTGGGACTTACTGACGAACAACGTGAGTTCGCCCGTGCCGTCCGGGAATTCTGTCGCAAGGAATGCGGCACCCGCGAACAGCGCGACGCGTTGACCGACAACGGCGCCGAGCAACACCATGCCGGCCTGTATCAGAAGCTGGCCGACGTCGGCTACCTCGGAGTATCCATTCCCGAGGAGTACGGCGGCAGCGGCGGCGGGCTCACCGAGCAGGTCATCCTTTTCGAGCAACTGTGGCAGGGCCTCGCGCCGGTCCACGGAGCGGGTAGCTCCCACACCGTCGCGGGCATCTACAAGAGGTTTGCCACCGAGCAGCAGAAGCAGACCGCGCTGGGCGCGATCTGCTCTGGCAAGGTGATGTCGATCAGCATTTCCGAACCCGGCGCCGGCTCGGATGCGTCGGCGGCCAGCTGCAAGGCCGAGAAGGTCGACGGTGGCTGGCGCGTGCGGGGGCAGAAAACGTGGTGCTCCGACGCACAATTCGCGGCCGCGATCCTGGTGGTCGTGCGCACCTCGCGCGGTGTGCGGCCCCACGACGGCCTGACGCTGCTGGAGGTCCCCACCGACGCGGAAGGGCTGCAGATCCGCCCGATCTCGACGATGGGCGGCAGCGAGGTCAATGACCTGTTCTTCACCGATGTCTTCGTCCCGGAGTCGGGGGTGGTGGGCACGGAGGGCAACGCGTGGAAACAGATAATGGCCGGCCTGAACGGCGAGCGGCTGGTCTGCGCGGCGCAAGGCCTGGGCATGGCGCAGCGCACCTTCGACGACCTGCTGGCCTACGTCACCGAGCGCGAGCAGTTCGGCGCGCCCATCGGGTCGTTTCAGGCGCTCCGGCACCGCATCGCCGACCTGGCCATCGAGATCGAGGCCGCACGGGCGCTCACGTATGCGACCGTGCACCACATCGAGCATCAGGTCGGCGCACCCGAGGAGTGGGTGCGCGCGACGTCGATGTCCAAGGTGAAGGTAACCGAAACGGCGAAAAAGGTTGCGTTGGAAGGCGTCCAGATGATGGGCGGCTACGGCTACAGCACCGAGTTCGATATGGAGCGACACTTGCGACTCAGCATCGCTCCCACGATTTACGCCGGAACCAACGAGATCCAGCGCGACATCATCTCCGCTACCCTGGGCCTGCGCCCAGCCCGCTGAGGAAGATCTGGGTATGACGCTTGACACTTTGCGCACCGAACAACCACAATTGAGACTGCTCAACTCATAATTCTTACGGGGGTGGTCCGGTCCGTGGGTCTCAAGCCCCTCCGTCACCTCCCGGTTAGGAGCCAGTAGATGACCACGGCCAAGCCCGACATTCGCGTTCTGGACGCCGACACATACGCCGACGGTGACCCCACGACGTTCGGTCTGCCGTTGGAGCAGTACGCGTACCTGCGCGACGAGGCACCCTGCTACCTGCATGAGTTCAATGACCCGATGCTGATCGACCGGGCCTGGATCGTGAGCCGCAACGCCGACATCTGGACCGTGGACCGTAATTCCGAGCTCTACGCCGCCGATCGCGGGGGCGTGAACATGTGGAAGGTGACCCCGCTCGACCCGAAGGTGGGCGGCAAGCCGGCGATGCTGACGATGGACGGGGCCAAGCACCGCACCCAGCGGGGGGTGATGAGCAAGGCCTTCACCCCGGGCATGGTCAAGAAGCTCGAGGAAAAATTCCGCGAGTACGCCGTCAACATCGTCGACGCGGCGCTGGAGAAGGGCACCTTCAACTTCGTCACCGACATCGGCCACGCGATGCCGATGGAGGCCCTCGGGGATGTGCTGGGTGTCCCCAACGGTGACCGGGAGAAGTTTTTCGCCTGGGTGGACACCTTCGCCGCACCGTTTGACACCCGCATCACGCCCTCGTTCGAGTACGTCATGCAGGCCATCTTCGACCTGCTCGGTTATGCCGTGGAGCTGGGCGAGCTCAAGCGCCGCGAGCCCGGCGAGGACGTCATCACCCAGCTGGTCCAGGCCGGCGCGGACGTCATTTCGGAGGACGAGCTGATGGGGAACGTGGCGTTGCTGGCCTCCGGCGCCGCCGAGAGCACGCGGACCTCGCTGTCCCACGGCATGCACGAGCTGATGCGCAACCCGGAGCAGATGGCCTGGCTGCGCGAGCACGCCCACGACATCCCCAACACCGCGATCCAGGAAATCGTGCGCATCGCCACGCCGTTCACGCATCTAGTGCGCACCGCCACCGCTGATCACGAGTTGCACGGCCAGCAGATCAAAGAGGGCGACGTCGTGCTGATGCTGTTCGCCGCGGGCAATTTTGACGAGCGCGCGATCGACAACCCCAACGCGTTCGACCTGGCCCGCGAGAAAAATCCCCACGTCAGCTTCGGCCGCGGCCCGCACCAGTGCCTCGGCAAGCACGTCGCGGGACTGGAGATGAAAATCCTGCTCGAAGAACTGCTGCAACGGACCAAGGACATCACCCCCGCCGGCGACATCGACTACGTGCGCGACGCCTATTCGCGGGGGGTATACCAACTGCCCGTCACCATCACCCCCGCCTGAGAGGGATTGGCGCGCAATGAAAGTCATCGTCGACGCCGGCCGGTGCGAGCTGCACGGGGAATGCGTGATGGCCGCACCCGACGTGTTCGCGATCGAAGACGACAAAGACAGTGTGACCCTGCTGAATGACCAACCCGGTGAGGGGCTTCGGTCGGCGGTTGAGGAAGCCGCAATGATGTGTCCGGTCAGCGCGATTCGCATCGAGGACTGAATATGACTACCGCCGAAGAAACCACGGTAAGCAAGGACGCGGGCGCGCCCGGCGCCCCGGTCGTCGAGGTGCGCAACCCGGCCGACGGGTCGCTGGTCGGGGTGGTTGCGGACATGCCGGCCGACCAGGTATCACAGATCGCCTCCGAGTTGCGGTCGGCCCAGCCCGCGTGGGAGGCGCTGGGTCCGGAAGGCCGTGCGGTTCATCTGCGGCGGTGGCTGGACTGGATCGTCGACAACCAGGACCGCATCCTGGGCCTGGTGCATCGTGAGGCCGGGAAGTCCTGGGGGGATGCGCAGATCGAGCTGCTGGTCTGCATGGAAGTCATCAATTACTACACCAAACACGGCGCAGAGTTCCTGGCCGACGAGACCCGCCGCCCGCACGGACCGGCATCGGCGGCCAAGAACCTCAAAATCCGTTACCGCCCTTACGGACTCGTCGGCGTCATCACACCGTGGAACTACCCGCTGGGAATGCCGATGCTCGACGTGCCCCAGGCGTTGATGGCCGGCGCGGCCGTGCTCACCAAGCCGTCCGAGGAGACGCCGCTGGGTTGGGCCGAGGTCGTGCGTGGCTGGAATGAGGAAATCGGCGCGCCACCCGTGCTGGGTTGCGTGACCGGCCGGGGTGAAACCGGCAAGGCCGTCGTGGACGTCGTCGACATGGTGCAGTTCACCGGATCCACCAAGACCGGCCGCAAGATCGGCATCCAATGCGCGGAGCGGCTGATCCCGGTCAGCCTCGAACTGGGCGGCAAAGACGCGATGATCGTGCTGTCCGATGCGCCGCTGCAGCGGACCGTCCGCGGGGCCATCTGGGCCGGGCTGTTCAACTCGGGCCAGTCGTGTGTCGCCGTGGAACGGATCTACGTCGAGGATTCGGTCTACGACGAGTTCACGTCGCGTCTCGTCGACGAGGTCAACAAGCTCCGCCAGGGCCACGATGCACCCGGCAGCTTTTCCACCGACATCGGGGCGCTGGCAAACGAAGCCCAGATGGCGATCGTCGAGCGGCATGTCAACGACGCGGTGGCCCGCGGCGCACGAGTCCTGACCGGCGGAAAGCGAGCCGAGCGTGGGCTGTTCTACCCGCCGACGGTGCTGGTGGATGTCGACCACACGATGGCGTGCATGCGCGAGGAAACGTTCGGGCCGTTGCTCCCGATCATGAAGGTTTCGAGCGAGGACGAAGCCATCGCTCTGGCCAACGACAGCGCCTACGGTCTGGGCGCCAGCGTCTGGACGGCGAGCAAGGAGCGCGGCGAGCGGGTCGGCAGGAGGATCGAGGCCGGCGGGGTCAACATCAACAACGCGATGATGCACGTGTTCCAGTTCCCGCTGCCGATGGGCGGCTGGAAGGAATCCGGCCTCGGCCACCGCATGGGCGGACCCGACGGCATCCGAAAGTACTGCCGCGCACAGGCTGTGGTCAGCGAGAAGCTCAACCTGCCCACCGAGACGCATTGGTACCCGTACTCGCCGCGCAAGGCCCGGATCTCCGGCGCGGTGCTTCGACTGCTCGAAATGCACGACTGGCGGCGTCGGCTGGGCCTGGGCCCCAAGGCTCGCTAGGCCAAACGCGGATGGTGGATTCCCGGGGCCCGCTGGACGGGCTCAAGGTCATTGAACTCGCCGGCATCGGCCCGGGGCCGTACGCGGCCATGCTGCTCGCCGACCTGGGCGCCGACGTCGTTCGCGTCGAGCGCCCCGGGCCCGCCGCCAGCGGGGTGCCCCCGGAGAAGGATGTGTTGCGCCGCAACCGCCGATCGATCGTGGTGGATCTGCGCGATCCCGACGGCGTACGCACCGTGTTGTCGATGGCCGCGAAAGCCGACGTGCTGCTCGAGGGCTTCCGCCCGGGTGTGACAGAACGCCTCGGGTTGGGCCCAGCCGACTGCTGGAACGTCAACCCACGACTGGTCTACGGACGAATGACCGGCTGGGGGCAGTCGGGTCCGTTGGCGTCGACCGCCGGCCACGACATCGGCTACATCGCCCTTACCGGGGCGCTGGCATCGATCGGCCGGGCCGGCGAGGCGCCCGTGCCGCCGGTGAATCTGCTGGGCGATTTTGGCGGTGGCTCAACGTTTCTCGTGATCGGGGTGCTCGCCGCGGTGTGGGAGGCCGGCCGGTCGGGTCACGGACAGGTCGTCGACGCGGCGATCGTGGACGGTGCGAGCTCGCTCACCGCGCTGTTGCACGGGCTCATGGCAGCCGGGCAATGGGTCGATCGGCGGGGATCCAATTTTCTCGACGGCGGGGTGCCGTGGTACGACACCTACGTGACCGCCGACGGCCAATGGATGGCCGTCGGGGCCCTGGAGCCGAAGTTCTATGCCGAATTCGCTGGACTGCTCGGGCTTTCCGACGATGTCGCCGCGCTGCGTGATGTTCCATCGGAGTGGCCGCGACTGCGCGACGCGATCTCCCATGCGTTTGCCGCCCGGACCCGCGACGATTGGGTGGCGGTGTTCGAGGGCACCGATGCGTGCGTGGCGCCGGTCTTGTCACTGACCGAGGCGGCCACTCATCCGCACCTGGCCGCGCGCGAAACGTTCATCGAAGTTGGCGGCGTCACTCAACCGGCGCCTGCCCCCCGGTTCAGCCGAACCATCCCGCGGCATCCGACTCCGCCGTCGCCGGTGGGTGCTGACACGCTGGATGTGTTGCACGACTGGATGATTGCCGACAGCGCGGTCGCGCCCGACACCAGCGCTCAGTAAGAGCGCGGCGGCCCGCTAGTCGGGCAACTTCAGCAGCCTCTGCTCGTCTTTGGCGATCAGTTTCATCATCACCACCGACATGACCACCATCCAAACGAAGAAGTCGACGGCGACGACCCAGAATGCCAAGATGCCGTTGTAGGCAAGCGGCCCCTTCTTGAACAGGCCCATGAAACTGGCCGGCGCCATGCCGATCGCGGCGTAGAGGTTGTAGTAGGCGACCCAGCGGGGAAATATCGGTTCCGGGTTGACATCGCGAAATATTGCGATGGCGATGATAACCATCAGAATGCCGAACGGCGGCCACGTGTAGAGGAACAGAAAGAAACCAAGGTCGTTGAAGGCCTGAACGATGGCCGGATCCTCGGCGCGGAACGCCATCACGGTCCACGCCACGGCGATGGTCGTGATCACGGCCGCGCCACCGCCGACGTTGGCCAGGGTCATGAAGGTAAGGAGGGGTACGCGCTCCATCCGCCGTATGTAGAGAATGATCGGTGCCGCCCAGGTCACCCAGAAGGACCAGAAGAAGGTGACCAGCGCCGCGCCAATGAGTATCGACGTCTGGTGCGCGCTCACCCACCTCAACGTCTCCTGCTTGCTGTCGCTCGGTGATGGCGGTGGGACCATGTGCATCAGCCAGCCGAAGCCGATCACGGTCATCAAGACCAGAACCAGCCCACTCCACACGGCCAACCGCATCAACAACGGGTCGATTCGGAAGGATGCAAGCCAGCCGGTATGAGGTGGCTCGGAGTGCGCGGTCCCGCGCAGTTGTGCCCGCGTCATATCCTTCGAATCCTCCTTGTCCCGCACCGGACCGTAGACCAGTTCGAGGTCTCGAACGGACTCGCTTAATGAGTACTACTAGCTTAGAACAGTAGTGACACTTTCGATAGAGGCAGTATCAAAAGGAGCGGCCTCGGCGAACGATCGGTGGATCACGCCAGGAATCGCTGGCAGATAAGGAAGTTCAACCCGCCGCGGACAGCGAACGCCGATCAACCGTCAGTAAGAGCGGGGCAGCCCGAGAGAATGTTCGGCCACGCAGTTCAGGATCATCCGCGAATCGCCCGTTCCTCTTCGCCGGTTGCGAACACGGTGTCAGTGTCAGCAGCCATCGATCTTCATCCTCATCGCTGACGGAGGGTCACCTAGGCGGTCAACTCTGCGGCCTCCGATGATGCCGTCACCTCGTGGTAGTCACTCGGGTTGAAGTCATGAATCCGTTCCCAGTAGTCGATGTACTTCCACGGGCCGGTCACAACGATGCGTCCGGCGCCGTTGCGGTAATAGGTTGTCATTCCCTTGTGCGACCAGATACAGCGCGCCAATGCTTCGTCGAGCTCTTCGTTGTAGCGTTCGAAAATGCCACGATCCACCTCGACGGCGGCGGTTTCGTTGACGAGCAGATCGCGGATCGCCTGCATGATGTAGCGCACCTGAAACTCGGTGGGGTGGATCGCGCTTCCACCGTGACCGGCATTGGTATTCGGGCCGTTGACGATGAAAAAGTTCGGAAAGTCTGGAACCGTCACCCCAAGGTATGCCCGGGCGTCGTCGACGCCCCACTGCTCGCGCAGTGTCCTGCCCGATTTGCCGACGATATCCATCGGCCAGAGGAACTGGAGAACCTTGAACCCGGTGGCCAACACGATCACGTCGGAAGGCACCTCGACGCCCGAGCACGTCACGACGTTCTGGCCGCTGACGTGATCGACCGCCTCGGTGAAAAGCGTGACATCGTCACGGCACATCGTCTTGTACCAGTGATTGTCGATCAGCGGCCGCTTACCGTAGGGCGGATAGTCCGGCAGGCAGGCGTCCAGCAAATCGGTCCGATCGCCGAGCTGCTCCTTGATGTACTTGGTGAGAAAGACCCGGTGGCGATCGTTGGCCTCGTTGACGGCGCGCTCCGGGTGGGGCCAGCTCGGATCGATCTGCAGCGCCGAATGCAGCCGGTCGCTGAAGTTCCAGAACGACCGCAGCCGGTACCACTGAACGTAGAAGGGAACCTCTTTCATCAAGAACCGAACCGATTCCTTGACCGCGCGATGGTAATTCGGATGCGGCAACGCCCATTGCTTCGATCGCTGAAAGATGTTCACGTGACTGGCGGTATCGACGATCGCCGGCACCACCTGCATCGCGCTGGCGCCAGTGCCGATCACTGCGACGCGCTTGCCGCTCAGGTCGACCGAGTTGTCCCATTCCGCGGTGTGCATTACCGGGCCGGGGAATTCGTCCAGCCCGGGGATGGGCGGGATCGAGGGCCGGTTCACCATGCCTACCGCGCTGACCAAGACGTTGGCAGTTAGCGACTCCACGTCGCCGTTCGCGCCTCTCACGTCGATCTGCCATGTCGCGTTGGCGGTTTCGTAGCGCGCGCACACCACCTCGGTGCCGAATCTGATGTGTCGCTTGACGTCGAATTCGGTCGCGACACGCTGGATGTAGTCCTCGACTTCGTTTCGCCTGGCGAAGTACCGGGTGATGTCGGGGTTGGGCGCAAACGAGAAGGTATAGAGATGACCCGGCGTATCCACGCCACAGCCCGGATAGACGTTCTCCAGCCAGGTGCCACCCATGTCAGCATCTTTTTCCAGCACAACGAAGTTGATGCCGGCGGCAGCGAGTTTGATGGCCATGCAGAGCCCGGACAAGCCGGCTCCGATGATGGCGACACGAAAGCTCTCGGGGATTGACTCCGCGGGCACCTCGACGTCACGCGAGATGAAACCCATTTCCTCCGAGAGGAGTTCGCCGTACTCGGCCGGGACCTCTTCCACCATCGCGCAGCTGAGCATGCGTGTCACCTCGTCCGGGGACGGAGTGACCGGTTGGAGCCTGCCTTCGTAAAACCCGACGATCGCTTCTTGCGCCGCCGCCCGTACCTCAGCCTGGACTTCCGGCGGGAGTCCTCCGGAGTCGTTGTCGTCCAATGGCTTTCCGCGCGCCGGCCGGTACGGCGGATGGGTCCATTTGGCGTCGCCGGTGAGATGCTGCAAGACGAGTAGCAACGTCGGGATGTTGGCATCCTCGAGCGCTACCTGAAGGCTCTCAATCCAGTTGGGGATCCTCGTCCAGGGCGCCGACGCGGCAGTGGTCATAAACGTTCCGCCTCCGACCTTTGACTGACGACACTCCGCGCCCCCGCCGGACGACGAACCTTCCCGGCATCGTGTCGCCAATTTCTTTTTTGAACTGACGCGTCTCAATATACGGCAGATGCCGCGGCCGACGCAATATCTCACCCGAACCGGTTACGCGAGGGTTCGTTCGCCAATTTGCGGTATCGAGACTGGTCTTAGTACCTTAAGCAGCCCGATTAGCCGTGGGCTACCTCGGCCTATGTTCGAGAACGATCGTACACGCACGCGGCAATCGCCGGGTCAATCAACGGGTACTAGCGGCTCGAGTTGCGCCGACGTCGCTGTGACGCCCCGGACTTGCGCTCCCCACTTTCGGGGGGTACGTAGCCCAGCCGCAGGAGCCGGATGGCATCCTCTGCGATCTGTTCCGCCGTGATCTTTTCCTTGGGCCGGTACCACCGCGATACCCAAAGGATCATCCCGAGGATCAGTCGCGTCGTGATGACCTCATCACCCTTTTCTATGTAGCCGGCCTCCATATTGTCGGCGACCACCGAGAGCCACAGCTTCTCGAATTGCCGGCTCCATTTGTGCCAGCGCTGGACGACATCGCTGGGCAGGTCACCGCCGTCAAAGAAGACGGGCATGTAGCTGCGCATTTGCACCGCCGCCTCCGACTGCAGCCGGACCATCGCTTTCAACCGGTCGGCGGGATCGGAGATGTCGCGGATCGCCGCCTCGACTTGCTCCGTGATCTCACGTGTACTGCGTTCGAAAAGGATGCCGAGCAGGTCCTGCTTGGTCGGGACAGTGCGATACAGCGTGGCACGGGAGACCGCAAGCTTTTCGGCGGTGTCGACGATGGAAACGGCCTCGTAGCCGCCCTCGTGGAATAACTCCGCGACCGCGTCGGCGACCGCATCCCGGTCGATTGTCAGACGCGGCCGGCCACGCGGGCGGCCGTTGGTCTTGCCGTTCTCATTTTTCGGCACTGGGCTCCCTTACCTCCGCGCCCAGTTTAGAGGCTATATGTCGCACAATGTGGCGGGACATCGCTCCGACCGATCAGGCGAACAGGAACATGGCCGTTAGCAGCCCAAACAACGCCAGGCAATAACCCTCGAAAAGGCCGCGCAACACGAGCGGGGCCATTTTCAGCTCCATGAAGTACAAGCCGACCAGGCGAACCTTGAAGATCGCGACGGCGAAGATCACCAGGCTGGCCGGCGTATGGTGTCCCCCGCCGAATCCGTGGTCGGTGCCCAGCGCCCACGAGACAACGGTCAGCGCGCACAACAGAAACCAGATCAGCGATGCGTTGGTCCGTACCACCGAGCTCATGTTCACCTCACCAGGAAGATCAGGGGGAAGATCACGATCCACAGCAGATCGACCATGTGCCAAAAGCACGCGCCACCCTCAAAGAAGGCGATATGCGTCTTGGTCGGTTCCGGTTTGCTCGCCAGGGTCGACAGGACCGTCAGGACGATCAGCCCAATGACCACGTGCGCCAGATGCAGCCCAGTCAGCACGAAGTAGTACATGAAGAATTCGTTGGTGCTCGGGGTGATTCCGGCCGCGACCTTTTCGTGGTACTCGTAAGCCTTGATCACCACAAAACACGCGCCCACCAGCACGCCGCCAAGGGTCAAACGCCGGGCGAGGTAACGCAGTTCGGGGCGCCGCAAAGCGCGTGTCGCGAACACCACCAGAATCGAGCTCGTGAGCAACACGAGCGTGTTGGTCGCGCCCAGCGCTCGATTGAGTGCCCCCTGCGACTCGGCGAAAAGCTCTGGTCGAGCACCGCGCTGATGCAGGTACACCGTGAACAACACGGTGAAGACCAGCATGTCGCCGAACAGCAGCACCCAAATACCCGGCTCGCCTGGCACATGACGCTCGGAGGTGCGTGATGCGCTGAGGCCGGCATCGTCGGCCGCACGCGCCGATCCGATAACGTCGGTCATCCACCGCCCTTTGCCAACGTCTTATCTTTGAGATAATTCGTCTCAATAGTAGGGGTAAGCGTTTAGTCCGTCAACGACGATCGCTCCGGCGAACGATCGCTCACGTCCGGATTGATTTCGCAACACCCGATCTCGTAGCGTGAGGCGCGAACGTCGATGCCCTCCCCTCGCGCGGCTCGACCTTACCCAGAAAGGGCCGGTTTGCAGTGGATCACGTCCTGCTCGAGGTCGACGGCGGCGTCGCCCTGATCACCGTCAACGACCCAGATCGGCGCAACGCGGTCACCGACGAGATCTCCGCCGGGTTACGCCGGGCGGTCAGCGATGCGCAAAACGAACCGAACGTTCACGCCGTCGTTGTAACCGGTGCCGGCAAGGCATTCTGCGCCGGCGCTGATCTCAGCGCGCTCGGCGCGGCGGCCGAGGACGGGTTACGCCGCCTCTATGACGGCTTCCTCGCCGTCGCCGACTGCGCGCTGCCAACGGTGGCCGCCGTCAACGGACCGGCCGTCGGCGCGGGGCTCAACCTGGCCCTGGCCTGCGACGTGCGGATCGCCGGACCGGCGGCGATGTTCGACCCGCGCTTCCAAAAGCTCGGCATCCACCCCGGTGGCGGCATGACGTGGATGCTGCAGCGAGCAGTCGGACCGCAGGTGGCGCGGGCCGCCCTGTTGTTCGGGATGCGCTTGGACGCCGACGCCGCGGTCAGCCACGGCCTCGCGCTCGAGGTCGCCGACGATCCGGTGGCCGCCGCCCTGAAGCTGGCTGCCGGTCCGGCCTCGGCACCGCGAGAGGTGGTGATCGCGACGAAGGCCACCATGCGTGCCACCAGCAGCCCGGGGAATTTCGACGCCGAATTGCATGCGCTCGCCGTTCGCGCCGAATTGGGGCCGCAGGCCACGTCGATCCGGGCGCCGGAGTTCGCGGAGCGGCTCGCACTGGCGCGCCGCAAATGATCCTCACTGAGGCGCAAACCGGCGCGTCGCTGCTGGGCAGATGGCCGGTCGGCCGTGTCGCCGGGGTTCCTCAACCGCCCAGCGACACTCGGCCACGCTCGTGGGCGGCGATCGCCTCTAACGAGTCCAGATCCTCTGCCGCCTGGCAGGTTCGGCGCACGCTCTCGAGCGTGATGTCCTTCGGCTGCATGTCGGGCTGCAACGAGTAGCGCCCGATCGTGCCGAGCCACATGAACATCGCGTGCGGCATCTGTTGTCGGTAAGCCAGAAATGCCTCTTCAGCGCTGGGCGGCCGGTGACCGGCCGCAGCCAGCCGGTCGCAATAGCGAGACACTAAGTCTCGCTCCCACTCGCGCCGGTTCTCGACCGTCAGATGCGTCGACAACGCATAGGCGAGGTCGCGCGCCCATCCCCCGCGCACGACACACTGCCAGTCGTACAGGCCCATCCGGTTGTCGCCGGTCACATACCAGTTGCCGGGATGCACGTCGCCGTGCAGCAGGGTCTGCGGGCCCGCGGTGTTGATCTCTAGGGAGCGCATCAGCATCGCCGGCACGTCTTTCCGACGTCGGTAGAGCCGGGGCGGTATCACGTCGCGACCGCGCTCAAACCCCACCAAAATCCTTTTCGGCGCGTTGATGGTGATGTTCAGTCGGGCCATCCATTCGTGCGAGTCGAGCAGCCAATGACCGAAGCGCTTGCGCAGCGGCGCATCCCAAAATGCGATGTGCAGCGCCGCCAGCGTGTCGATCACCTGCTCGGCCTGTTCGCGGTCGAGCCGCCGCGTAAGGATGTTGCCGAATTGCGCTCCGCGGGTTCGTGATACGTCGTCGACGATCAACAATTGGCGGTTGGTGACGGGGTCGAAGGCGGAGTACTGCGTGGTCGGCGCCTCGATGACCAACGTCGGGCGGATCTGCGCGTAGAACGTCGACTCGATCACGCCCAGCCCTGCCGCCGCCGACACCATCCGTTTCATGAATCCGGGTCCGGACTTCGTGAAGAGCCACTCAGTCAGGCCCGCCGCACGCCCGGCAGCGTTGAACTCGACGCGCAACGTCCGTCGCGACGATGTTCCGTCATTGCGTGGACCAAGTTCATGGTCAACGACTTCGGCCCCGGCTATCCCGTCGCACAACGCCAGCGTCAACCACCGGTTGGTTAGATGCTCGGGCGACGGCGGAACCTCCCGCAACGTGACCGGGCGAGGGCTGGTGATGCGCTCCTTGGCGACCTGGTATGCGATGCGACCGGTTAGGCCAACGAGTTCCAGGCGAGCACCCACGGGAGCTACCTAGTGGCCCGGGCGAGTAGCTCGTCGACGTCGGCCCGCAGCCGGATAAGCTCGTCGCCGCCGGTGGGCGCGGCTTCGGTTGCCACCAGCGGGTCGGAATCCATGGTGTCGACGGCTTTGGAGAGATAGATCGAGTTGATGATCGCCCAGGTGGCGAAAACGGCCAGCGGGAGGTACCAGGCGATGATGCCGTTCCACGCCAGCGGGCCGTTGTGGAAGAAGACGTTGAACGTGCCGGGGGTGAACATCAGCGCGACCCAAAGGTTGTAATAGCCCAACCAGCGCGGGAGGACGGGGCGCTCACGCCGGTCGGCAAGTATGGCGATACCGAAGCAGGCGATCTGCAGCACCGCTGTGGACGTCAATCCGACGAACGGTATCCACGCCATGTCGTTGAGCAGTTGGACGAGTTCGGGCGCGCGATCGACGCGGAAAGTCGCGGTCTGCCAGAAGAAGAGCAGGTAGATGAATTCGAGGGTGAAGAGAGTGCCCAGCCCGAACTCGATCATGGCCAGTGCCGGAAATCGCCCTTCGATGCGGCGCACGTGGATTGCCATCGACACCGCGAACGGCACCAACAAGGATGCCGAGAACATGCACACGATCATCCCCCAACGAATCCTGTCTCGGTGACCGAGGATGAATTGTGCTGTCTCAATGGCGTTTTCGCTCGGAGACCGGGTGGGAATGAACCCGGCGATCAAGATGAACCCGATCGCCATCGTAACGAGACACAGCGTGCCACTCCAAGCGCAGAACTTGTGAACAGTTCGATTCATCCCAACCTCCACACCAGGACTCACGCGTTAGCCCGCGCGAAAGTGTCCACCATCGAACGGAATGCGTCGTCGCTTGAGGCTTGATCGATCGGTGGCACATACGGTGTGTGCAAGACGATGTGGGGAAGCACTCCGTCGTAGGCGGCGAGCTGTTCGGCGGCTTCGTCCGGAGTGCCCGCGATCGCGAAGGCGCGCAGCAGCTCATCCGATGCGGCGGTGGCCAGCGCCGCGGGCCCATCGGTGAGGAGCCGCCGCAGCACGTGGTCGCGAACCTCTTGCAGTCCCATGAATTCGATTACCGTGGAGCTCACCGGGTAAGCCACGTAGTTGCCGACGTTGATGCGAGCGCGCCGCAGCGCTTCGTCGCGGTCGTGCGACACGCTGCAGATCACCAGCGCGGTCACGTCGATCTCCGACGGGTCCCGGCCAGCCTTCGCAGCGCCGGCAGCCACGTTCGGAAGGACGTGCTGTTGAATGAAGGCGGGCGTGGGCAGGAAGCCGAGCACGCCATCGGCCACTTCGCCGGCCAGTCGCAGCATCCCCTCTTTCAACCCGGCCAGATAAATCGGTATCTCCGGCCGCACCAGATTGCGGGTGCCCCACGGGTTGAGAGGCGGGCTGGACGCGCGGTAGATCTTGCCCCGGAAGTCGAACGGTTCGTCGGTTTCGAAGTGTCTCCAGATCTGGCGTATCACATGGATGTATTCGCGCATCCGTGTGAGCGGGCGGTCGATGTCAGTTCCGTTGAAGCACTCCATCCAGCCCGCCCCGCCGGTGCTGAGACCTAGCAGGGTCCGCCCGCCGGACAGTTCGTCGACGTCTGCGGCCGCATTGGCCATCTCGTAGGGGGTGCGGGGTGCCGCGGTAGCGATCCCGGTGCCCAGCTGGATCCGGGAGGTAGCCCGCGCGTTCAAGGCGTGAGTAATGAACGGATTTCGGTAGAACTCGTAGTCCCATACGGAATCGAATCCCGCGTCCTCGGCGAGCGCGGCGAACTCGGCGTACCGCTCGTAGGGCTGGTTGAGCATCGGCAGCGACACTCCGATGCGGCTCTTGGTGGATTGCGTCAAGGTTGCGCTCCTTGGATCGACACCGTTGTACGACCGGTGCGAACGATCGTTCGCAAGATCACCATAACCGATTGGATCGCAATCTGCACGAGCCTGCTCTCAGGGGCGACCGTCGTCTTTATCCGCGACTGCGCTTAGGCGTCTACTTAGGAGGGCGGTGTTTCCCAGCTGACGTATACGCATTCGGCTCGGCAGCGAGGAACTGTTGCGATTGAGCGCCTGCGCACCGCCCCCAAGCAGCGACGCCATTTCAGCGATTTGAGGTGGGATGTCTCGATTCACCAAGTGCTGGCCGAAGGGTGCGACCAGTCAAACTCGGGTCTGGGTATCACCTAGCGCGGGCCGCGGCCGACCCGCCGCACCCAGCCCATACCGAACGGTCGCTAGTTCGATCCGTAGTAGGGCGGCGGATATTGGCCCCGGAGGAGCCAGGCGAACGCCGCGATGCCGTATTCCAGCTCGTCACTCGCGTCGTAGTCAGGGTTTGGATCCATACGATCACCTTCCGTCGAACATCGGCAACGCCCCCCGCACCGACCCTGTTGGAGTCTAGGGCAAACCGGGTCGAGAGCGAAAGGTCGTTCACGTGGCGTCCCGCGCCGAAAGCCCGGTTTTCGGTAATGAGCTGGGCGAACGAGCGCTCGTCCCCGCGCCAATGGGCGATTCTAATACGAGTTATAAAGACCTGGCTGCGTACCTTGCCGCGCCGCCCGGTGGAGTGGTTGACTGTTCTGACATTGTGTGTCCAAAAATTACGGCATCAGTACGCGAACGAGGTTGATTGTGAGAGGTCTGTCGACGCGGCTGCGGATACTTTGCGTTGCTCTGCTCGCCATTGCGGTGTGGGGCGTCACGACGACGGCCGGTCGCACCGGTGCGGCCAATGCAGCGGGGAACGTCGAGTCCCTCATGGTGCCGTCGGCAGCGATGGGCCGCGACATCCCGGTGTCGTTCATGGGTGGCGGCCCGCACGCGGTGTACCTGCTCGACGCGTTCAACGCGGCCCCGGGAGTCAGCAACTGGGTCACGGCGGGCAACGCAATGAATACGCTTGCGGGTAAGGGCATCTCGGTGGTCGCGCCGGCCGACGGCGCCTACAGCATGTACACCGACTGGGAGCAGGACCGCGGCAAACAGTGGGACACGTTCTTGTCGAGCGAGCTTCCCGATTGGCTGGCCGCCAACAAGGGATTGGCGCCCGGCGGACACGGCGTTGTCGGCGCCGCCCAAGGCGGTTACGGCGCGGTGGCACTCGCCGCGTTTCATCCAGACCGATTCCGCTACGCCGGATCGCTGTCCGGAGTGCTCGCTCCCGAGAGGACCGGGGTCGACGGAGCGGTCACCGCGGCCCTGAAGAATGGCGGCGCCGACCCCGTGAACATGTGGGGGGCACCCCAGTTTGGCCGGTGGAAGTGGCACTCCCCAAATTCCCACGCCGCGCGCCTGGTAGACCAGAACACCCGGCTGTGGGTGTACAGCCCAGCTGCCGGAAGCCCGAGCGATGGTGCCGCCGTGGGCGACTTCCCCGATATCTGGCAGAGCACCTGCAGGGATTTCTATGCCAGCTACCGCGGATCCGGCGGCCACAACGGCCACTTCGATTTGGGGGCCGGCGGGGGCAACGACTGGGGGACGTGGAGCCAGCAGCTAGCAGCGATGTCGAGCGACCTAGCCGGAAACATCGGGTAGCCTCCGGCCAATTGTTTCAGCAACTTGCGTGACGTGTGGTGCGTCAGCACGACACCTTGATGGTGAATGGCGCGGTCGTCGGTTCGGGCGATTTCGAGCCGTAACCGAATGCGGCACCGGCGATCTGATAGGTATTGTCGGTGAGCGTGATGGTGGCGTCGCTTCCCAGCCCCCGGTTGTAGTCACCGGTAAAGCCGTTGAGGTTGCGGATCCGAACAAGCTCAACCGTGAGTTTTCCCGCGTTGGACACCATTACCGTCGCGCCCGACGTGTCGTTGCCGGTGGTGATCGTGGTCAGATATTCCTCCCGCGGTGCACATTCCACCGTCCGGCTGACCGGCAGGTCCTTGCCGTCAATGCTGAGCTGCGCAGCGCCGGGAGGCAGCGTCTCGTGTTTTGGATTCGCAGACTGGTGCCCCGATGAACAGGCGGCGCTGCCACCGATCATCAGGGCGGCGGCACCGATGAAAACCACCCTGTTTCGCACGGCAATCCTCCTGTTCGCCGATCGTGTCTGAAGTGTATCGGCACTTAGGCGCCCTCGCGCAAGCATTTTAGGACGCTGAGATTCAGAATTTCCGCCCGTTCGTCATCGACCCGGGAACAGTGACTGCGATTTTGGCTCAAATCCAGCCCCACAAGTGATCTCAACTCATAGACCTGCCGGATCAACTATGAAAAGATCGAGGTTATGGCAGTCTGCGATACCGCACGATACGCGACGCCGCTGCGGACTTCGACCGTGCTCGGTGGGATCGCTGCGCTCTGCGTCGTCACCGCCGCGCCGACAGCAAACGCGGACAACAATCGGCTCAACAACGGCGTCGCCCAAAGTGTCTACGTCATCAAGCGCCAGGCCGGCTGCACGACCGACCTCAAGCCCAACGCGGCACTCGAGCTTGCGGCGCAACGGCATGCCGACGACGTGCTCAACAACCGCGCGCTCGACGGTGATATCGGCTCGGACGGGTCGGTGGTGCAAGACCGCGCCCGAGCCGCGGGCTACAACGGTACTGCGGCCGAGACGGTGGCGATCCTGCCGTCGATGTCGATCAATGGCATTGACATCCTGGGGAACTGGTACTACCGGCCTGACTACTTCGCGATCATGTCCAACTGCGCCAATACCCAAATCGGAGTGCGGACGTCATCGAATCAGTTCGATCGCACCGTGACTGTGGCGGTCTATGGCCAACCGGGCTGAGCGTCGGCCCTACTGTTTAACCGGCATATGAAACCTACTCGAGCTTCGAAGGCCAGGCGGCGCCGACGGCCTTCTGTTTCGCCGACCACAAATCCGGCATCTCAACCAGCGGCTGTTGATGCCCAAGTGATAATTGGTGCGTCTGCGCCGCAGGTGTTAACAAGCGTTCATTCCCCGAAAAACGCCTGTGCGCTAGGCTAATCCAATGATCCGATCATTCGGCGCTGTTTCGGCCCTTTTGATAATTTTCCCGATCGGGCTCTACTGCGCGGGCCCCTCGGCCGCGTCACCACCGGGTGGAACCGGGCAGTGTTCGTTTGTGCTCGACGGGCCGAAAGTCGTGAATGTATCGGGCGTTAACTATGTGACGGCAACGGTGCATCCTGGATCATGCACGTTGCATGCGCACACCGAAGCGACGGTCTGCCTGTCCGTCGAGGGCGACGACTCGGCCGGACAATGCGGCTCGGGATACGATCCCAACCCGGCGGTGGTCTACTACCCCTACCGTCCGGGTGCGACGTATGTGGTCAAGGGCCAGGGCTGTACCGACACATTGGAGGGTAGCGACAGTCCGGCGAAGCCTTTGACACTCTGCCAAGACATCTCGCCCTCGCGCGTCACGCTGTAGGGCGCACGAACTACACCGGGTCGAACCCGGAGATCAGCCAGTGACCGTTGATCTTGTCCAGAGTCACCCGCACGCTCGAAGTGCTGTCGGTCGGCGGCTCCTTGTCCACGACGGCGGTCTGGTTGACGAAGAGCAGCGTCACCGCGTGGCTGGGTGTCGCCGACACCAAGGCCGCGGCGGGGACGGTGGCCGTCGTGGAGATGTGCCCGCGCTTCGCGCCCGGGATCACCACGTCGCTGATCAACTGCGAGTAGGACTCCTTGAACGTACCCGTCAACCGACCTTTAGCGGCGTCAAGGTCCTTCTCAACGGTGTCGGCCTTGTACGACAGCAAAGCGATCGTGGAATCCTTTGCGGCCGCCAGCGATTCGATGCCCGCAAGCTGCGATGCACGCGCCGAGGAATCCTGCCACTTCAAGAATCCCGCGGCGCCGGCCAATAACAGCGCAATCCCGGGAATGACGCCATAGGCCAGCACCCGGGACCAGCTCACGCGGAACTTGGCCTTGGCCGGCCTACCCTCCTCGGCCTTCTCCTCGGCTGTGGCCTCTTCGGCTTCGGCGGCGTCGGATTTCGCGGCCTCGGAGTCTTCGCTGTCCTGCGCGTCCGCCTTCGTGGCGTCCGAATGCGCTTGCTCGTCGCCTGCTCGTGATCCGTCAGCGGGTTGGTCGGTTTCGTCATCGGCCTCGTCAGAAGCCGGCTTGCTGACACCGCGAGCACGCGTTCGTGCGCCCCGGCTTCCTACACCGCTGGCCCGCGCCCGCTGCCGCCTGACGGACCCGGTGGCCTTGTCCGGCTCGGCATCTTGCGAATCCGGCTCGGATTCGGCGGTCTTTTCAGTGTCCAACTCGCTTGCAGCATCGGTTCGTACCCGCACAGCGGCTGATTCCCCCTTCGGTTTGGCGGATTTCCGGTCGGCGTCGTCGGAACGGGGCTTGGTCATGGCACGAAAGCGACGTTGGAGATCTTTGCGTCGGCGCCCGACTTTTCCACCGTGATTCGCATCCTCCACTCCCGCGGCTGCTGGTCACTCGCGCCGAGGTTGGTGGTCTTGATGGAGACGGCGACCAGCACCTGCGCTTTGTCGCCCGACTCGGATTCCACGCCCGCTTCGGTGATTGTTCCGACCGACTTCGACTGCGCCTTCTTGACGACGTCGATGAAAGGCTGCTTGCGCTTGGAGAACTGGTCGTAGAACTGACCGGTCGCCGAGTCAAGAACACGCTGAACGTCACCCTCGGCGTGTTGCCAGTCGATCGTCGTCAGATTCAGCGCACACTGACGACCGACCTGAAGAAACAGCTGCCGCTGCGTTTGGGCCTGATGCGACTGATAGGCCCGGAAGCCCAGCCACCCAACAGTTCCCGCCAGGGCCGCGACGATGGCCAGGCCGACAATCATCGCCAGGCGGACATGCGACGTCGACCGCGAATTGGCCGCCGCGTCTCCAGAGGCAGTATCGGCCTCTTCTTCGACCGCGGCGTCGTAGTCCTCCGGCTCTTCGGCGTCGCCGCTCTCTGAGGCGGACGTCGCCGACTCGCCGTCCCCCGGGGAGTCGGCTGAACCGTCCTCAGTATCGTCGCGCGATGCCGGTGAGGATGTTTCCCCCGCTGCCTCGTTTAGTTCCCCGTTGGGGGTGTCAGCATTTGCTGCCATGTTCGCTCCTTGCCGGCACTGCCAGCCAGCGTGGGCTGCTGGTACCTTTGCCCGTCCGGACCAACGTACTCCCCGGTGGTCGGATCATAGTCAGCCACCGCGTTGGGTGGCGGCGCCGCCGGCGCCTGGCCCGGCGCGGCCGGCGGCCCCCCCGGGAATCCCGCGGGTATCGGCGTCCCGGGGTCGAATTGTGGGACGCCCTGCCCGGTCAAAGTGGCGTTGGGGTCGCCCTTCCAGTTGAAGCCATCGTTCAACGGAACATACGGCTCGTCGCTTTCGCACTGCTTGACCGTCGGGGCCCGCTTGCCCGGTCGGGTCTCGCACGGATAGTTCCGCGCGCCGCGAACCGCGTTGAAGTTCGAATCCTGCGGAATGCGGCAATAAACCAGGCCCGGCGGGCGCGGCGGGGTGTCCTCGAAGACGGCCGAGCGCTGCTGCTGGACCGGAAAGAACCCGGTGGTGCACGGGGGCGGCCAGTTGAGGTTCAGGTTGAAGCTCAAGCCCAGACCTTTGTAGGGGCCCTTGAGGTCCTTATCAGCTAGCTGTAGCGCTTGGGAATCGGCCACTATCTGGGGTGCCTCCACCAGCAGCGCTTCGAGGTTGTCGCGGTAGGTCAGCGCGACGTCGCCGACGGGAACCAGGTTGTTCACCACATCCGGCAGCGTGGGCTGAAGTCGATCGGTCACCTCGTGCAAGGAATCGAAGAGCGGCCCGACGTTGTGCAACGTGCCGGTGAAATCACCGTTGTTTCGTTCGACGGTCTCGAGCTGCTTGGTGAGGCTCGCCAAATGCGCCGCCCAGCCCTGAATCGCGTCCGAGGTGTCGATTTGGCTGTCCAAAACCGGTTTCGACTCGTCGATCAACGTCAGGATCGAATCCAGGTTTTGGCGCGCACCCGTGGCCAGTTTGGCGCCCCCGCCGATCAGCCGGGACAACTCCGGCCCCAAGCCACCCACGGCCACATACGACTCGTCGACCACCGTCTTGAGCTCTTGTCGCGGGATCGCGTTCAGGCCGCGATTGACCGCCGCCAACAGCGAATTGATGTTCGGCGGAACGCGGGTGCGGTCCGCTGGGATCACATCGCCGTTCTTCAGCAGGGGCCCCTTGCCGCTGCGCGGCACCAGGTCCACATACTGCTCCCCGATGGCCGACGCGCTGTGCACATACGCCGTCAAGTCGGCGGGTATGTCCGTACCCGAATTCAACGAGAGGACCGCCTCCACACCGGAGTTCGTCAGATGCACCTTCGACACCTTGCCGACCTCGACGCCCCGATAGGTCACGTTCCCGGCGCGGTACAACTCGCCCGACCGCTCCAACTCGACCTTCACCGTATACCGGCCAATCCCCAAGTAGACCGCGGGGAGATGCGCGTAGTACAACCCGACCAGCCCCGCGGCAACCGTCGAAATGACCGCGAAAACCGCCAAGGTAATAATGGTTCGCCGATGTAAACGCATGTCATGGCCCCTGATTGAACTGGTAGGGGGCAACCAGCGGGTTGCGGGCGGTGTACGGGCTGGGCATCACGCCGAGGGTGCGGCCCCACTGCATCTCGAGCTCGGTCAGGTTGCCCTCCCACCGAGTGCCGGTGAAGAACGACGAATCAAGCCGGCTCAGCGTCAAGTCGAATATCCCGGTCAAGTTCCCGTAGTCGCCTTTGATCCATTTGGACACTGGCGGTTTGGAGAACAGCGGGACAGTGAGGTAGTCGAGGCCTCGGGTCAGTGCCAGCCCGGAGTTGGCCAGTGATTGCTCCACCGGACCGACATCTCCGAGCTCTTTGATGAGGTTCTCCTTGGTTTGCGCGAGCACATCGCCGGTATCCGCGCCGAATGAGCTCAGCGGGCCAAGGGCGTCGGCGAGTTTTTCCCGTTCGTCCTTCAAGACGCTTATCGCTTCGGGGATGGTTTTCAGGGCCTTGTCGAGTACCGACTTCTGGCCTGCGACTTGACCGACCAAGTTGTTGAAGCTGTCCAACGCGGCGATGATGTCGCTTTTTTGGTCGTTGAGGTACGCGGTGAACTTATCCAGTTGCCCGATCAGGCTCCTCATGTCCTGTTCGCGTCCGGAAAAGGCGGTGCTCAACGATTGAGTGATGTCCTGGAGTTGGCCCAGGCCGCCGCCATTGAGCACCAGCGACAACGCGCCCAGAGTCTGTTCGGTGGAAGGATAGGCGCTCGCCGACGACAGCGGGATCATCGAGCCGTCGTGCAACTTGCCTTTGGCCGCCGCGACACCGGGGGGCGTCGCCAGTTCGACGTGCAACGTTCCCAGCAGGCTGGTCTGACCGATCGCGGCCGTCACATTGGCCGGAACGTCAACGTTGGGTTCGATCGTCATGGTGATCAGCGCGTGCCAGCCTTGACGTTCGACCTTGGCCACGTTACCGATGAGCACGTCGTTGAACTCGACCCGCGAATTCTCTTTGAGGTTCTGGACGTCGGGCATCTGCGCCTGGATGGTGTAGGACCCGGGGCCGACACCGACCCTGCCCGGCAGCGGAAGTGAGTTCGCACCCCGGAAGTCCCGTAGGGCGCCGCAGCCGGAAACCGCTGCGACCGCCAGGGCGATCAGAGACATCGCCCCGCAGCGACGCCAGTAGCTGCGCCGGCTCAATGCCCACCTCCTACGTCGCCCATGTTGTCTACAGCGCTCGGCAACATCATCGAGCGCAGCCCGGTGGCCGGATCTTCGGGCAGCGGATTTGCCGGCTTGGCCGGCACATTCGGCGCGTTCGTGTTGATCATCCCGTTGCCGAAGAAGTTGAAAATCTCATTCGCCGGTGGCAGCGGCCCATTGGGGGGAGGCGGCACCGTGCGGAACGCCTCCGTGGGCGGCGGCCCGGCCGGGGGGATGTAGTCGGGCCGCAGCCAGTCCTCGCTGTACGTCACTTCGTTGGGACGCGCCGATTGGCCGACGAACGGGTTCAATCCCAGCGGTAGGAAGTTGGCCTGCCGGTTCTTGATGATCGGCGCCAGATATTGGACGCACAGCTTGGCCGACTGCTCGGCGCCCAACCTCGACGCTGCCTGCACGCCCGAGCACAAGAACTGCAACGGGTTTGCGAAGTTTTGCAGCGCCAGCGCACCGGTGAAGGCGGCCTGCGAAGGTTGATAGATGTTCAGCACGTTCTGGAACACATTGGGGCCTATGTGCAGGGCCTGCTTGATGTCGTCGAGGCTCTGGTCCAAGGCGGTGGTCAGCTCGGCGAGCTTGTCCGCACTCACGCCCAGCGTCTCGCGATTGTCGTCGAGAAACTTCTTGCTCTTGACGAGCACCTCGTTGAGCGAAGTAGCCCAGTCTCCAACCTCGTTGGGGTCGTTGGTCAACACCCTCGTCACCGCAGACAGGTTCTGGTTCAGCTGACGCAGCAGGCCGCCGCTGTCATGCAGCGCCGAAACCAGCGCCGCCAGGTTCTTGAACGTGCCGTACAGGTCGCCGCTGTGGTCGCCGAGCGCGGAGACCGCTTGGGACAGCTTGACAACGGCCTCCCGAATCTCTGCGCCCTGGCCGTGCAAGTTGGCTGCGGCGGTATTGACGAACGCCCCCAGCGTGCTCACACCGCCAGGCCGGGTCGGTTGCAGAATGTCGGTGAGCTTCTCCAACTGCCCACGAAGGTCATCCCACTCCACCGGGACGGCGGTGCGGGCCAGCGGGAGCACCGCGCCGTCGGCCAGGGCCGGCCCACCCGTGTAGGCGGGCGTCAGCTGCAGGGCCCGGACCGTCACCAGGTTTGGCGACAGGACAACCGCTTTCGCGTCGGCGGGCACCTTGTACTTGTCGTCATACGAGAACGAGATCTTGACGCGGTCGGGTTGCGGTTCGATCTTGTCGATCTTGCCCACGGCGACGCCGAGGATCTCCACGGCGTCGCCCACGAAAATGCCGTTGGCGTTGTCGAAGTATCCGACGACATGCGTACGGCCTCCCGAGGATTGCATCAACGCCGCCGCCCCACCGATCAGCGCCACCACCAGGACGGCGGCCAGCGCGATCCGTGTCTTACGCGAATTCACTGTTGGCCTCCCTCAGCGGATTGCGGCGGCCCGGGCCGGGGACCGAAGGACTCTCTCGGCGCGATGACGGGACCTTGGTTCGGCGGCATTTGGCCGGGCGCCGGCTCCTGGATCGGCCCCGTCGAGGCGTTGCCCGGACCCGGACCTTGAGCCGGTGGTCCCGGCGGCGGCCCGCCCGGCGGCGGCGCCGGCGGTTCCTGCCTGAGGGGATAGCACCCGGGAGCACCCGCCCGGCCCGGCACGCTGCATGGCCGGTCGCCGGGGTTGCCGGTGATGGCGTCCGGAATGTTCATGCGTGGGTCACCGCCCTGGCCGGTCCGTGGGTACGGCATCGGCAACGGCGGAGTGGCCGGCTGACCGGTCTGCGGATCGGTGAGCTGCGAGGGCAACAGGGTCGCGGGGTCTATTCCGAGGTCGGAGAAGGCGCTGTCGATGAACGGCTGAATGAACTGTCCCGGTAGCAGGTTGACGAGGTACGCCTTGAAGAAGGGACCCGAGGCAACCGCTTCGCCCAGCGCCAGCGCAAAGCTGTCGAGCCCCTTCAGCGCCTCCTGTATGCGTCCTTTGCGGTTGTTGAGGAGCGCCACCAGCGAGTTGAGCTTCTCCAGCGAGGGCCGCAGCGTCGCGTGGTTGTCGTCGACGATTCCCCCCAGCGCCCGGGCGATGTTGGCATTATCCACCAAAACCTTGTCGAGCCAACGGCTTTCGGATTTCAGCGCGGCCAGCAGAGAATTGGTGTCACCGACGAGTTTGACAATCTCGTCGCTGCGCTTCCCCAACACGTCGGTGACCTTGCCGGCGTTGCTGAGAAGGTTTCGCAGCTCCTTGTCACGCTCGTTCAATGTCTGCGAGAACCGCGCCACGCCTTCCACCGCCGCCTTGAGTTCCGGCGGGGTGCCGTTGAATTCGCCGGCCAGCACGGAAAGCGCGTCGGACAGCTGGTCGGTGTTCAGCTTGGCAACGGTTGTCGAAAGATCACCCAGGACATCCGGCAGCTGATAGGCCGGCGTGGTCCGTTCCAGCGGTATCGGCCCGGTGAGCCGGCCCTCGCCGCGTGGCGTGAGCTCGATGAGCTTGCTACCCAACAGAGTCTTCAGCTTGACAGCGGCCTCGGTGCGGTCACCGAGCCGCACATCGCCGGGAATGCGGAACTTGATCAACACCCGTGGGCCGTCCAGGCTGACACTGGAAACCCGCCCAACCCGGGCACCCGAGACCTCGACGACGCTATTGGTTTCCACCCCGCCCGCCTCGGCGAAATACGCCGAGTACTCCTTTTCGCCGGTGATGAACGTCAGCTTGTCGTAATTGGTCGCGAGGAGTATCGCCACAACCACGACGGCGATGCCGATCCCGCCGATGAGATACAAGTTGCGTTCGGAGAACTGTCGCATTTGGAAAAGCCGTCTGTAGAGGCGTCTCATTTCGGAGCGCACCTCCCCGACCGCTGGCTCGCCAAGGTGATGTAGGTCGGTTGCCCGTTCTTGCCGTTCACCTTCAGAATCAGGTCGCACAGATAGAAGGTGAAGAAGTCTCCGTAAAGCCCTTCCCGGCCGATGATCTGGTAGTCGTCGGGCAGCGTATTGATCAGATTGTCGACAAAGTCTTTGTCGGCCATCACGGTGCCGGCAACCCGGTCGGTCTGGTCGACGACCTTCTTCAACGGAGAGCGGGCCCTCCTCAGCACCTCAGCGCCCGTCGAGAAGAGTTGGTCGGCGCCCTTGAACCCCTGGGCGATGTCGTCCCTGCGGGCCTGCAGGGTGGACATGAGTGTCGACAACGAGTCGACAGCCTTGCCGACCTGACCGTTCTGGTCGCCGAGCGAGGCGAGTGCGGTGTTCAGGTTGGTGATCAGGTCGCCGAACAGCTTGTCGCGGTCGGCCAGGGTGTTGGTCACCGCCGCGGCTTGGGTCAAGACCGACCCGATCGTCGGACCCTGGCCCTGCAGCGCCTGGATCAGCTGGCCACTGATCGTGTTGACCTGGTCCGGGTTCAGCGAGCGAAATACCGGTCGCAGGCCCCCGATCAATGCGTCGAGGTCTAGCGCCGGCTGGGTCCGGCTCAGCGGGATGGTTGCCCCCGGATCAAGCCTCTTGAGTGCCCCCGCGCCTTCCTCCAGCGTCATGTATCGGCCGCCGAAGAGGTCGTCGTAGCGGACCGCCGCCCTGCTGCCCTCGGTCAGCACCACCGAATCATCCGCGGTGAATTCGACCCGCACCGTGGAATCGGGCTGCACGGCGATCTTTTTGACCTTGCCGACCTCGACGCCGGCGATGCGGACAAAGTTATTTTCCCGGAGCCCGGACACGTTGGCGAACACCGCGCTATAGGTGTTCGACTTCTCGAAGCGGTACTGGGAGAACACGAGAAACAGCAGCGCGATGCCTGCCAAACACACGGCAGCGTAGACGGCAAAGCGCAACATTATGCCTCGAAAGTTCTCGTGCAACGTCTGCCTTTCTTGGACGCGGGTTGGGGTGCGCTGGCGGCGGCTCTAATGGGGCTTGACCGGTGTCCCCGGGAAGGGCGGTACGAACGGCTCCGAACCTGCCGGGGGATTGCCCATGCCCGGGTCCTTCGGCCTGCCGGGCGGAGGCGCCGGGGGCAGGCCCGGATAGAGGGGCGTTCCGTCTGGGGCGTATCGCTGCGCACCATAGGGTGGCGCGCCCGGGTATGGCACCGGACCCGGCGCAGGACCCCCCTGGTCTTTCATGGTCGGCGGTAGGGGTGTCCCGCGGGTGGACGGGAAGTAGTTGACGTAACCCGGGAAGCCGACACCGGGGTTGGGCCGCACGTCCATGCCATTGCCAAATCCGGAGTCGGTGATCAGATACCGCTGCGGGAAGTTCTTTTCCACGTCGGGCAACGAACCGCAGCTGGGCGTTCCGCCGGGGCCGCCCTTGATGTCCAGCACCGGCAGGTTATCCGGATACTTATACGTGTCATCCCCGAAGAGCAGCCCGGCATCGGCGATGAACGACCGTCCGTTGTAGGTGAACGAATCGGCGTAGCCCCGGTCCATGAGGAGCTTCGCGCCGAGGAACATGCACGTGTACTCCGGGTTGTATTTCATCAGCAACCGCGTCGTCGGCTCGAGCGAGTTGATCAAGTGGATGATGTTGCCCTTGTTCGGGCCGATCAGATTTTCGCCGCTCTTGGATAGACCGGACAGCGAAATGAGGGCAGCGTCAAGGTCTTTCGCGGACTTGGTGATCACCACACTGTCTGCGCTCCCGGCGTCCAGCGTGGCCATCAGGTCCGGGGCGGCGGCGCTGTAGGTGTCGCTGAAGCCCTGGAACGCGTTCCAGTCGGCCCGGATCAATTCGCTCCGCGGGTTGACCGCCAGCAACACCTGGTTGAAGTCGGTGATGGCCTGCCCGATTGCTTCGCCCTTCCCGCGAAACCCCTCGGCCAACGCGGAGATCACCGCGTTGATCTTGGCCGGGTCGATCTGATTCAGCACACCGACCAGGTCCTTGAGGACCGTGTTCGCCTCGATGCTCACCTTGGTGGTGCTCAACACCGCCCCCGATGCCAGCCGCTTGCGACTCGGGTCGCTGGGCGGACGCAGATCGACGTATTTCGCCCCGAACACGGTGGGCGAGCTGATCTGTGCCTCCACGTTGGCTGGAATGTATTGCAGCTGGTCGGGATCCAGCTCCAGCTGAAGAGTCGCTCCGTCTTTCGGATCGATCGACGCCACCCGGCCGACCTCCACGCCGCGGTACTTCACGATCGAGTTGGCGTCCATGACCAGACCGGCGCGCTCCGCCACCAGGGTCACGTTGGCATACGACGTGAAATCTCTCTTGAAGGCGATGACGATGAGCGGGATGGACCCGAGGATGGCGCTGACCAGGAGCAGTGCCCACCAGCCCGGGTGCACCTTGCGCTTCTGTCTCATCGCGCTATCCCGACAGGTGGAAGTCGCCGGACTTCCCGTAGAGGACCAATGACAGCACGAACGTCAGGGTTATCGATACGACGATGGAGGCGCGCACCGCGCGCCCGACCGCCTCGCCAACGCCCGCGGGCCCGCCGGAGGCGGTGTAGCCGTAATAGGTGTGGATCAACATGACGATGACGGCCTGCACTGTGCACTGGAACCCTGACATGAGCACGTCGCGTGGCAGCAGGAACGTGTTGAACCAGTGGTCGAAGCCGCCTGCCCCCTGGTGGTAGGCGAGGATGACGACAGTTCGAGTCGTGAATACCGATCCGACGAAAGTCACGCAATATAGCGGGGGCACTACCAGCAGACCGCCCAGCACCCGGGTCGAAACGAGGTAGGGAATCGAACGGATGCCGATGACCTCCAGTGCGTCGATCTCCTCGCTGATCCGCATCGCGCCGAGCTGCGCGGTGGCACCGGCGCCGATAGTGGCCGCCAGACCGTTCGCGACGATGAGCGGAAGCTGCAGGCGCACGTTCGCATAGGCAGAGAAAAACCCCGCGATCGCGCCAACGCCGAGGCTGCTCGCTTGGACGTAGCCGAAAATGCCGACGATGGCCGCGGCACTCCCCGTCAAGACCGCGAGGATCACCACTTCGCCGCCGATCAGGGCGAGCGCGCCGACGCCTAAGCCCATGTCGGCGACGACCCGGAGCGTCTCCGCCTTGTATTTCACGATGGCGTCTCGAGTGGACACGAGGGCCTTGACATAAAAGGCCGTCTGTTCGCCCAGGCGATTCCATTCGCCCGCCCAGTTCCGCGCGCTGCGCGTCACCCGCGGAAAGCGGGCGCTGGTGACCGTCTTTATGTCGTCGATCATGTCGCCAACGTCGTCGTCGCGGTGATGACGCTGATGATGATGTTCACGATCAGCAGGGCCATGAACGTGTACACGACGGTCTCGTTGACCGCGTTGCCGACGCCCTGCGGACCGCCGCCCGCGGTGATGCCCTTGTAGCAGGCGATCAAGCCGGCGAGCATTCCGAAGATCGAGGCTTTGATAAAGCTGACAATGACTGTGGGAAAGTTGGTCAGCAGCGTCACGCTCGACGCGAAGGCACCTGGATTGCCGTTCAAGGCGTAGGTGGCGAACATATAGTCGGCGCACAACCCAGCGATGATCACCACGCCGTTGATCAAATTTCCGGTGATGAGCAACGCCGCCACCCTGGGTACGACCAATCGGTGAATCGGGTCGATGCCCAACACCTTCATTGCGTCGATCTCCTCCCGGATGGTGCGTGCCCCCAGGTCGGCGCACATCGCCGTGGCTGCCGCACCGCTGAGGACAAACACGGTGGTAACCGGGCCGATCTGCGATATCGTGGCCAGTCCCGAGGCCGCCCCGTTGATGTCACCCGCGCCGAATGAGACCGCTGCGACGCCGAAGAGGAACACAACCATTCCGTTGAAAGCTATTGACTGCGCGATGGCGGGCAAGGTCGCGACCCGAGCGACGAACCAGCACTGCTCGATGCACTCACGCCAGAAGAACGGCAGACGCATGGCTTGCACAAAGGTGTCGAGCGCCAACGCCATAAAACCGCCGACCTCTCGGAGCGGCGTTCGCAGCGGCTTGATTAGCCCGACCAACGGGATGCTCGAGCTCGCTGCCGAACCCCTGACACGTTGCTCGATGCCGTTTGGAATTGCTTCCTCAAGCTTTTGAATCTGTCGTGCCGACCGTGCCTCTCCCGTGTCACCAACCGCGCTTGCCGACCGCACCGGGGCAGGGCGCGACTCGGTTTGCGGCAATATGTCCATCTCCCCCATCCCTGCCCATCTCGCTCTTTCCTCGGGTCCGGCTTCGAGCTGATGTGTGCGGGACCACACACTCTCGCCTGACGTGTGCGGGACCACATTATGCAGCGGCCGGTCCTAAGTCAAGGGTTTTCTGTCCTCGCCGTCTCAAAACTTTCGCCATAGGCTCGAGCGGGTCAGGTGCGTTAGTCGACTTAAACTGGCTTGCTTGATCTTTGATGAGATCACCAAGCGAATCGCGGAGCCCGAACTGCGAGGTGCTCGAGCATTGGGAACAGCATAGTTTTATCAAGATTAAACAACATTTCGAGACCGGCCGTCGCGCATTCCGGCTACACCTGGACCTGCCATCTGACCGGGCGACGAATGTGACCGGAGGTCGGCCCAGCCGGCGAATGATCTTTAAGCGCTATGGTTTAGCGCCGCTATACTCTCGACGGCTGTGGCAGGGAAGCGCTCTCGCCGCGGCCGAAGCGCGCCTCTCCGGGCGAGTATTCAGCCTCCACCTCGGCATCGCTCTTTTTAAGACACCTTCAGAAATGTTCGGTGACCGCCGTGATCGTCTGGCCGGACAATTCCTGGCCCTAATCGGTTGGACCACAACGCAGGTCACAATTTGACGCGTGAGTAAAAAATCTGCCGGCTGGTAATGGCGTCGCCGTGGGGCTCGCAGTCGATGACTAGATCAAGAGTAAGGGAATTGCGATATCCACTACGCTGGCGCCGTGCCGTCGCTCATCGACCGAATCGCCGTCGCTCTCGCGGCGTGGTCTACCGCGTTGCTCTTGGCGTCCTGTAGCGGCTCGCCTTCTGGTGACCACGCGCATCCCACCGGAGCAGACGAGAAGCCACTCATCACCGGCGAACCGGCCGCCAATAACGCCGCCGATGTCACGTTTGCGAACGACATGACCGCACTCGAGGAGCAGGGGGTCAGCGTGTCGCGGCTGGTCCCGGATCGGTCCGGTAACGCCGACCTGGTCAGTTTGGCCGCCAAGACCGCGTCGGCCCTGGAGGTGGACACGCAGGTGCTGAAGGCTCTCCGGGCCCAGTGGAAGGAGGGTCAGGGCAACAAGCCCGGCGAAGTTGGGCCTGGTGGCACACCTGGAGGAACGATCGATCACAGCACTATGGCGAACCTTGAATCGCTGCACGGCCCGGAATTCGACACGCTCTGGTTGAAGTCAATGATCGGTCTCGATCAGGGGGCGATCGAGGTGGCCAACACCGAAGTCGCGAGTGGAAAGAACGTGGACGCAACCAGCCTTGCCAGGCAGATCGCTAAGACGCGCCAGGCCGAGATCGGCCAGATGGAACAGCTCTTGGCAGGCTAAGCGCTGGTTGCACGCGGTCATTCACCGCCGCGTCGACACGGCACTGATTCTTGGAGTGGGTGCGTGGCCGGTCGCCTCCCGGCAGCAACTGGCCGGCCGTTGGGTTGGCCGCTCCCCGCCGTCGAGCATCGACGGTTTGTGTCCAGGTGGTGAACGGACGCTAACGGCGCGGTCACCTACCAGAGGGTGTGAGCATTTGTTGCCATGTTCGCTGGTTGCCGGGGCCGCCGGCCAGGGTGGGTTGGTCGTATCGTTGGCCGTCGGGGCCGACGTATTCTCCGGTGGCTGGGTCGTAGTCGGCCGCCGCGATGGGCGATGGAGGCGCCTGGCCCGGCGCGGCCGGTGGCGCCCCGGGAAATCCCGCGGGGATCTGCATCCCCGGGTCGAACTGCGGCACGCCTTGTCCGGTCAGTGTCGCGTTGGGGTCACCCTTCCAGTTGAACCCGTCGTTGAGCGGAACATAGGGTTGCTCACTTTCACACTGCTTGACCGTGGGAGCCCGCTTGCCGGGCCGGGTCTCGCACGGGTAGTTGCGCGCCCCCCGCACCGCATTGAACGTCGAATCCTGCGGGATCCGGCAATACACCAGCCCCGGCGGACGCGGCGGGGCGTCCTCGAACACCGCCGAACGCTGTTGCTGGGCCGGGAAAAACCCCGTCGTGCACGGCGGCGGCCAGTTCAAATTCAAATTGAAACTCAACCCCAGACCCTTATGGGGACCCTTGAGGTCCTTGTCCGGCAACTGGATGGCCTGCGAATCGGCCACCACCTGGGGCACCTGTACCAACAGCGCCTCGAGATTGTCGCGATAGGCCAGCGCGGTATCGCCCACCGGCACCAAATTGGACACCACACCCGGCAGCGACTGCTCCAATCGATCGGAGAGCTGCCGCGCCGAATCCAGGACGGGGCCGGCGTCACGCAACACAGCACTGAAGGCCGCATCGTTTTGTTCAGCGATCTGCAGCTGCCTGGTGATGCCGGCCAGGTGAGACGCCCAGCCCTGGATCGCGTCCGAGGAATCGATCTGGCTATCCAAGATCGGCTTGGTCTCATCGATCAACGTGGTGATCGCATCCAGGTTCTGACGCGCCCCGCTGGCCAGCTTGGCACTCCCACCAAACAACCGGGACAGCTCCGGGCCCAGCCCGCCCACCGCCAGATAGGACTCGTCGACCACCGTCTTGAGGTTCGCGCGCGGGATCGCATTCAATCCCCGACTCAGGGCCGCCAACAACGAATTGATGTTCGGTGGAACAGAAGTGCGATCCGCCGGGATCACATCGCCATTCTTGAGGAACGGCGCCGTGCCGCTGCGTGGTACCAAGTCCAGATACTGCTCACCGATCGCCGACGCGCTATGCACGTGCGCGATCAGATCCGCCGGAATATCAACACCCGACCGCAATGACAACACCGCTTCGACACCGGCATTCGTCAGGTGCACCTTGGACACCTTGCCGACCTCCACCCCGCGATAGGTGACATTGCCGGCACGGTACAACTCCCCCGCCCGATCCAGCTCCACCCTCACGGTGTAGCGGCCAATCCCCAGATACACCGCCGGCAGCTGCGCGTAATACAACCCAACCATCCCCGCAGCGACCATAGAGATCACCGCAAAGACCGCCAAGGTGAGGATGGTTCGCCGATCGAGGCGCACGTCGGCGGCCTAGGGTGACTTGCCGGGAAGTGAGCCACTCACGGGCATCCGGTAGCCAGGGCTGCCGGGGCAGGGTCCGTACCGCGTGCCCTCGATAACCCCGGGCTGATCACACAGCCCGTTGTTGACCGAAAGCGGCAACTTGGCCCACTCGGTTGCCCGCCATCCCAGGATCCAGTCCGGCATGGTGCCCGGAATCCACAACACCAATTGGATCGCCGTGTAGGTCGCCAGGAAGATGATCAGCGTCCGCACACCGGGCCGGTAGCGGTCCAGGCCGCGTTCGAGAACGTTGCGGCCCCGGTCATCTCGAAGGTTGCGCAGCGCTGCCGGCAGGCCCGCGAAAAGGATGAAGACGAAGTATTCGGGGAAGATGGGCCAGCGCCACGCGTCGCCACCCAGGCGAATCGCCCACGGGCCCCCCGGGTAGCTCCACAGGTGCAAGGGGATGATCGCCAGCGGCTCGGCGAGCGAGATCACCGCGGTGAAGACCAGTATCAATCCCAACAGCTTGGCGTTGGACAGCTCCGGCCACCGGCGCCGCGCCGGGCGGACGACGACGACGTTGGCCAGCATGGCGATGCCCGGCAATCCGAACGTGAACAGCAGGCCGAGGAAGATCAGCGGGAAGGGAAGGCGGCCGCAGTCGGGGTTCACCACGAACGGCAGGTGGCCGCACGGGTCGTTGAGGTTCACGAACTCCGAGGTGTAGACGAAGTTCGGCTGGAAGACGTTCAGGCCGCCGCAACCCCAGATCATCAATGCCGTACTGGCACAGAGCATCACGTCGAAGGTGAGGATCCGTCGTTGCCGCAGACAATCGCGCACCACTTTGGTCGCCACGATCGCGGAGATGACGATGACAGCCGCCTCCGTGATGCGGGCTCCCCACCACTCAAGACCGTGACTGTGGCCGCGGTACATGGTCACCTGGTGCGGCCCGTCCATCAGCCAGGCGATCAGCGTCCAACCCTCGAGGAACAGGAACGGCACGGCCGCCACGGCCAGCCACTGCGGCCAGCCCCACGATGGCGTTCGCGGCTTGAGGCGCGCGGGCTCGCGGATCCCGAGCGGCTCGTCGGTCATGGTCATCGCGCCCCACCTCACAGGAACGCCGTGTCGGGGTCCAGGCCGCACAGCACGCGCCCGTAGACCTCGGAGTTGGTCGTCGGCAACAGCAGCGAGTGAACGGAGATCACCTGCATGTCACGCAACATGCGCTGAAGCGCGTCCTTGCGGTGGATGGCGCTCGCGCCGGACGCGGCCTGAATCACGTCCGCGGCCTCGCGGCACAGGCGAACCGTCCATCCGGTGTCTGCGCGGCAGCGGGCGCGGGTCTCGATGTCCAAGTCGGACGCTCGCTTCGACGCCGTGTCGGCGAGGCGTTCTGCGTGGAACCGCGCCTGATCCAATTTCATTGTCGCGGTGTCTATCTGGTGGTGGGTGAGCGCGGCATCGGCCTGCCGCAGGTAGGAGGTGTAGGTGATGCCGCGCTTACCGACGCGACTGCGGAAGACTTCGAGCGCGGCCGCGACGACGCCCAGCGGGGTGCCGGGCAAGCAGGCCAGCGTGAAGGCGGCGGCGGGATGCTGGTAGTAGGGGTTTTCGCGGACCAGGCTGGAATCCGACCGTCCCGCAAGGAAGTCGCCGATGCGCAGCACCCGCTCCTCCGGAACGTAGATGTCTTGTCCGGTGAGCGTGTTGGACGCGGTCGCGCACAGGCCGGTCACATTCCAGTCGTCGAGCGGGACGATCTCGTGGCGGGGAATGAGGAAGAAGCCCGCATCCGGGACGTCGCCGTCGCCCTCGATGAGCGCGGCGGCGAAGCACCAGCCGGAGTATTGCTGGCCGGTCCCGAACGGCCACTTGCCGGAAACCCGATAACCGCTTCCCTCGCGAACCGCGGTGCCACCGGGGTTGACGGTGATGGTGGAAGTGGGGTTGTCGCTGGCGACAAACGCCTGCCAACCGGGATCGGGCAGCTGACAGATCAGATACGCCGCGGCCGTGTACACGGTATTGATGAATGACGTCGAGGCGCACCCACGGGCCAGCGCCTCCGTCACGCCGACGATGGTCCTCGGCGAGGCCTCCAGGCCACCGACGCTCTTGGGCAGCGCCATCCGACGGATTCCGAGGTCGTCGAGTTCGCTGATCGTCGTCTCGGGCAGGCCCGCCTGGCGCTCCGCATCGTCGGCGCGGGCGGCGAGTTGAGGGATCAGCGCCTCGGCCGCTTCGATGAGAACGTCGTCCACTTCGACGGCGGGGGAAACAATTTCATTCGTGGCGGTCACCTGGCACCTCATTCGTCTCGGCATGGGAGTGGTCGCGGCAGCCGGGGTCAAGGCGGGCATGCCGACAGCGGAGATGCAACCAGCGCGAGATTGCGCGCGCATGGGTAGCCACTACCCAAATCGGCCGACGGCGGCCCTCAGTGTGTCGGGGCGGGCAGCACGCCGGCCAGCTCGTCCCGCCGGGAGATGCCGAGCTTGTCGTAGGCGCTTTGCAGCTGGTGCTCGACGGTCCGCACCGATAGGTGGAACTCCTCGGCGATCTGCTTGTTTGAACAGCCCACCACGGCCCGCATCGCCGCCCGCAATTCGGCCGGGGTAAGCGCGGTTTCGTTGCCGAGCCCGCCGACACCGAGCACAACCGCCCCGTCACAGCGTTGCAGCAAGGCGTCGGCGCGACGTCGGGCGGCGGTGGCCTTCCGGCAGTCACCCCTTCGCCTTCGGATGGATACCTCCGCCGCCGCGGCCTCCGCCGCAAGCAGATGTGCGCCCATCCCTTCGAAGACCTCGGACACCTCATGCAGCCGGTCGGGGTTGGCCCGAGCGAGTGCCCTCGCATGCGCGCCCCGGGCGGCGAAGAGGTCGCCCTCGATCTCGCCGGCGAGCGCGGTAAGGCGCGGCGCGACGCGCCTGGCCTGCCCGAGGCGCGCCAAGCCGTGCAGGGCGGTGGCCTGCCCGATGAGATCACCGGTTGCCTCGGCGAGCGTAAGCCCCTCCCGGAGAAAGTCACGGGCGGCCTTGATGTCGCCCTGCGCGACGGCGGTCCATGCGCGTGCCTGCAGTAGGTCGCCGCTATAGGCGAACAACCGGGGCGAAAGGTCCATCGCATCCAGGCCCGTCAGGGTCTCGACCGCGTCGTCGGCCCGGCCTCCGAGGGCGAGCGAGAGCGATAGGTGAACCAGGCAGTGCCGGACGAAGAATGGCCGGCCGAGCTGCTCGTAGAGCGCGCGGGCCTCACGGCAGCGTTGAATCGCCGAGCGGACATCGCCGTGCTCCCCCACGCGCGTCGCGAGTTGCCAGGCGAAGAAGGCCTGGCGTTCAACCGACCGTTCCTCGATGCCCTTCTCGTACTGCTCGACGGCAAGCGCGCCGGCCTCATGCAGCCGGCCGAGCTGAGCCAGGGCTTCGCCGCGACTGTAGTTATGGATCCACGGATGCCACTCGATGGGCTGCTGCAGCTTCAGGTGTTCGGAGGCGCCTTCGTGCGCCCAGTGCAGCGCCTCGTGCATGCGGCCGACACGGGTAAGGCTGCACGACACGGTAAAGCAGGCCCACACTTTGGCGCTGCCGGTGGTCCGCTCGAGCAGCGGCGCGGCCGCGGCCACGGCGGCTCGTGGGCCACCCGAGGGGGCGACCAACAGAAGGCTGGCCCGCCGGGCGCGCACCTCGTCCTTCCACGCCGGATCGGCGATCTCCGCCTCGGCGCCCTCCGCCAGCCGCAATGCGTCGTCGATCTTCGCGAGGCTGAACGCGACGTTGTCGAGCCGGGTCAGAGCGATGGCTCCCCTCTCCGCATCGGTTCTCGCGAGCGCGGCGAGCTTCTCGAGGTTGCGCTCGACCTCCGCACCGCGTCCGCGCAACGCCGCCACCTGTATCGCCAACAGTCGCGCAGGGAAGCCGGCGCCACGTTCGACGGCGGCCTCGGCGAGCCGGGCGGCAAGGTCGAAGTCATAACTGCCACGCGCTGCCTGGGCTGCCTCGAGCATCAGCGAGGAGGACCCGCCTCCGCACTCGAGGTGCCAGGTAGCGATCCGAAGCGTGTCTTCCGGGCGCCGCAGATCATCGGTTTCAAAGGCGGATTCGACCGCTTCGGCGAGCGCACGGGCGACGGAGACGGTCCGAATGGCGGGCGTTCTCGCGCGGACGACGTCCGCATACAGCGGATGCGCCAGTCTCAGTTGCAGTCCCCGGTCACACGCCTCGCTGACGATCAGGCCGCGGCGCTCCAGCTCCTCGATCGATTCCGGGTCGGCGAGCACACGCAACAGTTCGGATCCCAGCGGTTCGCCGAAGGCCAAGAATTCCAGCACGGCGCGCTGCGCCGGGCCCAACAGCGAAAGCCTCGCCTGCACCAGCTCCACCAGCCGCTCCGACGGTCTGATGGCACTCACCTGGCGCCACAGGCCTTCGTCGTTGCGGAGGCTGCCGTCCTCGACCGCACCCAAAACGAGTTCCCGAATGAACAGCGCGTTTCCCCGAGTGCGCGCGACCAGTCGTCGCACCAGCCCATGATCGACGGGGCCGCCAAGCACCGCCCCGAGGATTTCTCCGACCGACTCCGGGCCGAGACCTTCGACCGTAATGCGTTCAGCGTGCCGGTCTTTCCAAAGGTTGAGCACCGCGTCGGGCACGGGCTCGGACGACCGCACGGTCAGCAACACGAACGCGGCGCCCGAGCTCGCGAGCTGATGAACGAGTGTCGCAGTCGCATCGTCGAGGAGGTGGGCGTCGTCGACCAGCAAGGCGGGCCGCCGTGGCGCCACGCGCTCGACCAGCGCTTGAGACACGCGATGGATCATCGCGGCACGATCGTTCAACGCCGATGAATGCGTCGACAGCGGAAGGATGGTCGCCACCGCCCCGAAGGGGATGCCGCGCGCGGTGTTGGTCGCCGTCGCTCGCATCGCGGCGAATCCGTGGCGCTCAGCCAGCGCGAGCGCCTCGACCGCCAACCTGGTCTTACCCACACCGGCCACGCCGGCGAGCACCACACCGCTGCACAGACCTTCGGTACGGACGCGCTCGATTTCTGACAGCGCCTGCGCGCGTCCGACGAAGGGCCAAACCGTGAGCACGTCGCCCACGATACGACGACCGGGCCGCGGCACAGGCGGATTCCCTTATTATCCGTGAACGGCGGTTAACGAGCGGATGCCGCTAAGCGTCGCTCACGGTGCCGCAGGTGGCCCGACGCCCTCCGGATAGGCGCCATAGATGGTCAGACGTGCCATTTCGTCGATGAAAGCCTCGACGCTTGGGCGCGGGCGGGTTGCGCCCTCAAACATCCAGTCTCCGTATATCGCAACGGAAAACACAAGCCCGAACATCAGCCGGGTCATGACCGCGGGATCGAAGTCACGGAACCCGCCGGCGTCGCGCTCGCGCTCGATGAATTCCTCGAAGCGTTCGAGGAGCACGCCCAGCTGGGGCGTCGCCATGGTGTCGGCCGCCAGTGAATCCGTTGCATGGCCACCGATCATCTCTCGAATCAGTCGCCGATTCTCCGTCAGCACGTCGTACACCCCGCGATAGAAGTCGCGCGCTTCCATATACGGGCTTTTCACGCCGCGTGGGCGCGCGGCCCAGTCGGCGATGTATTCGGACACGAAGGTGCTGAATGGGGCCAGCACGGCTTCCTCGAACAGTTTCGCCTTGGATCCGAAATGCCGGAAGATCATTGGCTCCGTCACGGACGCCGCTCGCGCGATCTCCCGTGTGCTCGTGCCTGCGTAGCCACGCTCCGCAAACAGGGCGCGGGCCGATTCCAGGAGTAAACGCCTCCCCTCGCCACGTGCCACCGGCTGACCGTCGACCTTTGGCTTACTCGACACCCCCTCATTTTGGCATCGACCGCCGCCTTCTGAGGTCCGAACGTCGCCTTCTTTTGTGGGACCGATCAACAGGCGGCGACGGCGTCTCTCAGCTGCTCGGGCGTATCTGTGGCCGGCTCTCGCGCGGCGGCCTCGGCGTTGATGGCACGCACCGTCAGCACGGTGAACACCACGATCCAGGTGAAGAACACGATCATCGGAACATAGAAGACCAGGACTCCGTTCTGGGAGAACGGTCCGGTCTTGAAGAACAGTAGAAGGCTGGCCTCGCACATGAAGAAGCTGGAGAACAGGTTGAAGTACGCCGACCACCGCGGAAAAGCCGGGCGCGCACTGTGATCCATCAAGATGCTCACCGCAAGCATAATTTGGAAGAGCGCGAAGGGGGCGCCGGTGAACAACACGCCCAGCCAGCCCAGGTCGTTCAGCGCCTGTGTCACTTCGGGGCTGGTCTCCCCCGGCCGCCAGGAGGCCGCGCCGAAGAAGAATCCGATGAACATCACCACCACGACCTCGCAGGCCACCGAGATCAGCATGATGTTGAACAGAATCGGCCACTGCCGCTCCCGCAGTCGTACCATCTGAATGATGCTCGCGCTCCACGTCGTGTAGAGGATGCTCGAGAAAATGAAGATGACGGTCGCGATCCGGATACCCGTCGTGTGCGCCAGGTATTCCGATACCACCTTGGTGGCGGGGTCGGCCGCCGACGGCGGCAGGATGTACTGGCCATGAGCCACCACGTTGGCCGCGAACGGCCAGAAGAACGCGAAAGCGATCCCGGTGTAGGCGCAGATCTTCAGGATCCGCGGGTTAAAGCCGTCGGCGCGCATGGCATCTCCAATCGTGGGTGGGCGGGAGTCAACGGACGGATGGCAGGTCACGGATGGCTCGGGGGCCTCGGCATCGGGACGCCCGGCCCGGGGCAGGTGTGACCGTCGGCGCCGGAAGCACACATCTCGTTGACCATGTAGGACGGGTATCCAGCCGGGAACGGGTCCGAATGGGTGGCGAACCACTGCTGCGGAATCATGTAGAGCACAACGAAACCCAGGTGGACGGCTCCATAAATTGCGAAGAACTTGACCACCTGCTTGCCCTTGAAACCCACCTTGAGCGTGGTGATGCCGCGCTCGACGACGGTCTGACCACGGTCGTCGCGGAAATAGCTCAGGCATGCGATGGCCCCGAGTGAGAAGCCGCCGAAGAGAACGGTTTCCGACAGCGGAATCTGATACGTCTGACCCGTGAACAGCGTGATCGCGCGGATGCCGCCCGGGTAGGCATACACCCCCGTGCGCAACACGGCCCCCTCGACGAAGGTGTCGGTGAGCGTCAAGCCGACAACGATGGTCAGCACGATGCCCACAACGCCGACGCGCGGCCAGCGCGCCTTGACTTTGCGCACCAGCCAAAGAATCACGATCACTTGCGAGAAAACCAGGGCGGTATAGGCCGGTGGAACTATCAGCAGCGGTTCGGGCAACCTGTTGGCACGCGGGCTGGTCCAAGTGGGCCACGCACCGTTTGCCCAAGCGCCCCGGTTGATGAGGTGCGAGTTATAGAACAGGGTGACCGACGTGTA
This sequence comes from Mycobacterium sp. NGS69, assembly GCF_059812165.1. NCBI lineage: Bacteria > Bacillati > Actinomycetota > Actinomycetes > Mycobacteriales > Mycobacteriaceae > Mycobacterium > Mycobacterium sp. NGS69. Next base: position 108,099 of record NZ_JCALCD010000006.1, on the reverse strand, counting down.
GTTCATGACCATGTCCCAGAAGAACACCGTCGATGCCGCCAGCGCGATCATCGCGTCGGTGGTCAGGAATCGATGACGCCGCCATGGCCGGATCACCCAGAGGTATAGCAGTACCACGGCCGCAGCCGGGACGGCGATCTGCAGGACGGTGAACGCAACCGACTGCCACGCCGGCAGCGCGTCCGGCCCGGGGTCGGTGGACCTGAAGCTCGGCCCCAGCATCCACCTGGCTAGGACGAAGGCCTGAAAGCCAAGAAGCGCAACTCCCGCGCTCGACCACCACAGAACCGGACGCGGCCGATGAGCATGCGGCTCTGGAGTCGGCGCTCCGGAAGAAAGCTCCTCAAAGGGGGCCGTCGCCACGCCTCGTTCCTTAGTCACCGGCACCGCGACCTCCTAACGTATGAAAGTGGCACTTGCATTATGAGCCTGACCGACTCAAATTTGCAAGTGCCGCTTACATACGACTGCCAGTTGCGCCCGCGAGATTGATCGCCGGTCACCTAGAATGTCCCGCTATGCAGCCAGATTCACCAAAAAAGCCGGGCATCCGCGATCGTGCGCGGGCCCGGACGCTCGCTGCCGCGCACCAGCTCTTCGCCGAAAACGGCTATCGAGCGACGACGACCAAGCAGATCTGCCTCATGGCCGGAATCGCCGAGCCGACCCTTTTCCGCCAATTCGGTTCCAAGGCACGCCTGTTCGAGATGACCGTGCTGGAACCGTTCACCGAGTTCATTGACGGCTGGATCACGTCATGGCGCGAGTTTTCCGCCGAGTCCTCCGTCCAGGACCTCGCCGAAAGCCTCGTCCGCGGGCTGTTCACCCTGGTGCGCCAGGACCGCAGACTGTTTCAGGAACTCATGGAAGCTCGGGCGGACCCCAAAAACGATTTGCACGAATCGGCCGTCGCCATCAGCACCCGCATCCGCGAGGGCATCCGGGCCGTGCAGGAGGTCGGCCTCGAGATTGCCGAAGAACGCGACCTGACACGGCTGGACCCGCCGGCGACGATCGCCTCGGTGGCGGCCATGGTCATGGGCGCGGTGCTGCTCGAGGACTGGGTGGTGCCAGCCGGCGTCCGGCGGCCCAGTCAAGAGCGGATGATCCACGAGATGACCATGATGGTCACTCACGGCATCACCGGCCGCCCAGCATGATCCGGCGTCGGCGGCTGTCCTCCGCTAAGGCGTGCTCCGTAACCGTTTGGCGCGGGCGTGCACAGATGTACGGGGTTTACGGCGTGGCGCCGCACATACACGCACGGTCGCGGGGCTGAAAGGCCTACGCGAAGTAATTCTCGTCGGGGTCTTCGCGCTGGGCTCGGATGGCCCGGAAGCAAAGGTTGCTCTGGATGATGATCCAGATTGTGAACAGCACGAACGGCGACCAGAACACCAGGAGCCCGTTCCACGCGAACGGGCCGGTGCGGGGCAGGAAGGCGAACGCGCCGGCCTCGAACATGAACGTGATCCAGAGCGAGCCGTAGGCCCACCAGCGCGGGAAGGGGTTGTTCCTGATCCGCTGGGTGGCCGGCCGCAGGGCGATCACCGTGACCGCGATCCAGGCGAAGATGTACGCCTGGTCGGTCGTCGTCATCGTCAGGGACGCCAGCTCGTGCATGAGGGTCGTCACCTCGGAGTTCTTCCGCGGCGCGGTGTAGGCCGCCACCCCCCACATCATCGGCGGAAGCGCCAGGTAGATCGACATCAGGGTGCCGCTGGCCAGGGTGAGGGCGCTCCACACTTTCCACCGCCCCGGTTCCACGCGGGCCATCTGTGCGGCGAACACGCCCCAGATCGGCATCATGAAGCAGCCGGTCCAGCTGCAGATGACCGCGCCCCACTTGACCTTGGTCGCGTTGTCCACGTACCACTGCGCCACCTGCTCGGGCGACCACTGCGGGCTCTTCAACGGGCACTGCTGCAATAGGAATACGAAGGCGAGCCCGTAGACGATGGCCAGAACAACACCCCACCACAGGATCGCGCGCTGGCTCGCCAGGGAGAAGTGGCCGCGGTTATCGACACTGCTGTGCGGCTGCGATGTCGTAGACGAAGTCATCAGTTGCCCTCCCAAACGATGCGATCGATCGATCATCCGTGGCGCGGCGCATCACGAGCAAGACGCGATGTGCCGTGCTTCACATACCATAACGATCGTTCGCAGAAATCGAAAGGGCTATGTCGGGTTTCTAGGCGCTAAACCTCATCACACGCTGCTGAATTACCCATAGACGCGAGCGGGAGAGCGAATGGACGTTTCGACGAAGCGCCCCGCCGTTGCTCGGCCATGCGGCACCCGCCGTAACGGCACGAGACAAGCCGTCGGCGATAAGTCGGCGAGTTTGGACGGCGGTTGGGCGCGCATAACGGTAATTTGGTCCGCCGCCGGCGGAGCCGACCGCGCCGTCACCTGCCGTCGGCGACGGGTGGCCAATGCACTAATTTTCCTGGGGTGACGTTCTCAGCTGCCGGCGCAGTCGCGCGCTGGATCGCCCCCCTCCTCACCGTTGCGGCCGTTGTCGGGTCGAGCCAACTCGTCGACCCGGCGGTGCGGTTGGCGGACGACGCCAATCCGTTGGCCGGCATGCCCTTCTACGTCAACCCCAACTCCGCCGCGATGCGCGCCGCGCAGCACGCCGATCCGCCGAGTCCCGAGTTGACCGCCATCGCCAACACTCCGCAGGCCTACTGGATCGTCCCGGGCTCCTCCGCATCGACGGTCGGGAAGTACACCGGCGACGCGGCGGCCGCCGGCGCCATCCCGGTTCTGGCGATTTACGGGATTCCGCACCGCGACTGCGGCAGCTTCGCTGCGGGCGGCATGGCGACGGCCGACGACTATCGCGGGTGGATCGACGGGATCGCATCCCAGGTGGGCGGTACCCGGACGGCGATCATCCTCGAACCCGACGCCCTCGCGATGGCCGACTGCCTGTCGGCCGACCAGCGCCAGGAACGCTACGACCTGATTCGCTACGCCGTCGACACGCTGACGCGCAACCCGGGCACGGCCGTCTACGTCGACGGCGGCCACCTGCGCTGGCACAGCGCCGAGGACATGGCAGCCCGACTCAACAAGGTCGATGTCGCCCGGGCGCGCGGTTTCAGCCTCAACACCGCCAACTTCTACACAACGGGGGACGAAATCGGTTACGGCGAGGCGATTTCGGGTCTGACGAACGGCTCGCACTACGTGATCGACACGTCGCGCAACGGCGCCGGCCCGGCGCCCGACTCAGGGCTGAACTGGTGCAACCCCAGCGGCCGCGGGCTAGGCACTCCTCCGACCACCGCCACCGGGGGCGCGCACGCCGACGCCTACCTGTGGATCAAGCGTCCCGGGGAATCCGACGGAACGTGCGACAAGGGTGATCCGCCGGCGGGCACCTTCGTGAATCAGTACGCCATCGATCTCGCCCACGCAGGGGGCTAGACGCATCTCTGGCAAGGATGACGGGCGTCGTCGTAACCTCAAGCCACGGTCACCCCGGGTGGATCGATCCACAAACCCCTAGCCGCAGAGGGATTGGAGGCTACATAACGATGGCTGAGGAGCTGACGCCGCATTTCGAGGACGTGCAATCGCACTACGACCTCTCCGACGACTTCTTCCGCCTGTTCCTCGACCGCACCCAGATGTACACGTGCGCCTACTGGCTGGGCGGCGACGACATGACTTTGGAACAGGCGCAGGTCGCCAAAATCGACCTCTCGCTGAGCAAGCTGGGCCTGCAGCCCGGCATGACGATGCTCGACCTCGGCTGCGGCTGGGGCGCGGCCATGATGCGAGCCATCGAGAAATACGACGTCAACGTCATCGGCATCACGCTGTCCAAGAACCAGGTCGCCCACGTCGAGCAGCTGTTCGCCGCATCGGACAGCCCGCGTTCGAAGAAGGTGTTACTCGAGGGCTGGGAGCGGTTTCACGAGCCGGTGGACCGGATCCTGGCGATCGGCCCGTTCGAACACGTCGGCTACGACCGCTACGACGCCTTCTTCGAAAGAACCTACGAGCTGTTGCCGAGGGGCGGCACGATGCTGCTGCACACCATCACCGTGCTTTCGGAAAAGGAGATCATCGAGTCCGGCTTGCCGCTCACTCCGGCGATCGTCGAATTCAGCGACTTCATGAAAACCGAAATCTTCCCGGGCGGCTTTTTGCCGACCATCGACATGGTGCAGCAGTTCTCGGCGAAGGCCGGCTTCAAGCTGAAGCGCCGCCAATCGCTGCAGCGGCATTACGCCAAGACTCTGGATGTCTGGGCGCAGGGCCTCGAGGCACACAAAGCCGAGGCCATCGAGATCCAGTCCGAAGAGGTCTACGACATGTACATGAAGTACCTGACCGGCTGCGCGAACCTCTTCCGCAAGGGCTACACCGACCTCAACCAATTCACCCTGCGGAAATAGTCGTCGTGTCGCGCCCAGAAGGGCTTCACATTCCCGGGTTTCATTAAATAGAGTTAGCGGTCCGAGTCTCCCCGTTGAACTTGATGGGAGTCGAAAATGTCGACTTTCCTGATCGCAGCACCAGAGGCCTTGACCGCGGCCTCGGCGGATTTGAGCGGAATCGGGGAGGCGATCAAAGAGGCGACGGCGTCGTGGGCGCCGCCGACCACTGGGATCGCGCCGGCGGCCGCCGACGAGGTGTCGGCCGCGATCGCGCGGTTGTTCGGCAACTATGCGGAGGCGTATCAGACGCTGGGCGCGCAGGCGGCCGCGTTTCAGCAGCAGTTCATGCAGGCGTTGAGCGGCGGCGCGGGCTCATACACGGCCGCCGAGGCCACCAGTGCGGCGTTTCTGCAGCTCCCCGGGCTGCAGTCCGTGGAGCGCAACCTGCTGGACACCTTCAATGCGTACAGCCTGACGTTTACCGGCCGACCGCTGATCGGCAACGGCGCTCCCGGGACCCCCGGGACCGGGGCCCCGGGAGGGGCCGGCGGGTGGTTGCTCGGCTCGGGCGGGGCCGGCGGGTCCGGCGCGGCGGGTAACCCCGGCGGGGCCGGCGGCCCCGCGGGCCTGATCGGCACGGGTGGGGCCGGCGGGGCGGGCGGCAGCGGTGCGGCCGGCGGACCGGGCGGGCAAGGCGGCTGGCTATTGGGCACCGGCGGGACAGGCGGGACAGGCGGCTTCGCGACGGCCGGGCCCGGCGGGACGGGTGGCACCGGCGGGGCCGGCGGATTGTTCGGCGCCGGCGGGCCCGGCGGGGTCGGCGGGTTCTCGTCGACCGGCACCGGCGGCGTCGGTGGGACCGGCGGGGCCGGTGGGCCGCTCGGCGGGCTGCTCGGCGCCGGCGGCGGCGCCGGCGGGGTCGGTGGAGCCGGGGACACCGGCGGGGCGGGCGGTGCCGGCGGAGCCGGCGGCATGCTGGTCGGTGCCGGTGGCGCCGGCGGCACCGGCGGGTTGGGCGCGACCGGGGCCGGCGGGGCCGGTGGGCCCGGCGGCGCCGGAGCCCTGCTGGTGGGCAACGGCGGTCCCGGCGGTGTCGGCGGCACCGGCTTCGGCGGCGACGGCGGGGCCGGCGGTACCGGCGGCCACTCCGGCTGGCTGGTCGGCTCGGCCGGCTCGGGCGGCGCCGGCGGCAACAACTTCGGCAGCGGCACCGGCGGCCACGGTGGGGCCGGCGGCGACGCCGGCGTGATCGGTTTCGGCGGGACCGGCGGGGCCGGCGGGTTCGCGTCGGTCGGGGGCGGTGGGGCTGGTGGGACCGGCGGCGCCGGCGGCCTGTTGGCCGGCGACGGCGGGGCTGGCGGGGCCGGCGCACAGGCCGCCGGTTTTGCCGGCGGGATCGGCGGGGCCGGGGGCCGGGCGGTGCTGCTCGGGATTGGCGGGTCCGGCGGGACCGGCGGGCTCGGTGCGCCGGCCGGCGGCAACGGCGCCACCGGCGCCAACGGGGTGTTGTTGCCGGCGGCGGCGCTCAACGTCATCAACGCGCCCAGCGTCGCGCTGACCGGGCGGGCGCTGATCGGCAACGGCGCCGCCGGCGCCGCGGGCAGCGGGGCCCCCGGTGCGCCGGGCGGATGGTTGCTCGGTTCTGGCGGGGCCGGCGGTTCCGGCGCAAACGGCCTGCCGGGCGGGGCCGGCGGCGCTGCCGGGCTGTTGGGCAGCGGCGGGGTCGGCGGGGCAGGCGGGTTCGGGGCGTCGGGCCCCGGCCGGGCCGGCGGCATGGGTGGCCACGGCGGTTGGCTGTTCGGTGACGGCGGTCCCGGCGGGGCCGGCGGCGTTGGCGCCGCCGTGGGAGCCGACGGGAACGGCGGCAGCGGCGGGTCCGGCGGCGCCGGCGGGTTGTTGGGCTCCGGTGGGGTCGGCGGCACCGGCGGGTTAACCGGTCAGCTGACCAGTGGTTTGCGACCCGGCGCGGGCGGGGCCGGCGGGACCGGCGGGCCGCTCGGTGGGCTGTTCGGCGCCGGCGGCGGAAACGGCGGGGTCGGCGGAGCGTCCATCCAATCCGACGGCGGGGCCGGCGGACCCGGCGGCAGCGGCGGCTCGCTGTTCGGTCCCGGCGGGGGCGGCGGCGACGGCGGATCCAGCAGTCAGGGCGCCGGCGGGGCCGGCGGGACCGGCGGGGCGGGCGGCCCGCTGTCGGGCACCGGCGGGGGCGGCGGGACCGGCGGATCCAGCACCAACGGCGCCGGTGGGCCCGGCGGAATCGGCGCCACCGCGGGCTGGGTGGGCTCCGGCGGGGCCGGCGGCGCAGGCGGCACGTCGGGCGCAACCGTCGGCCCATTCGCCGGCGGCCAGGGCGGGCCCGGTGGCAGCTCCGGCTTCGTGGGCTCCGGCGGGGCCGGCGGTCCCGGCGGATTCGCCACGGCCGGCCCCGGCGGGAACGGCGGCCACGGCGGCAACGGCGGGTCGCTGGTGGGCAACGGCGGTCCCGGCGCGGCCGGCGCCGACGTCTCCCTGGCCTCGACCTTCAGCGGTGGCCAGGGCGGCAGTGGGGGCAGCTCCATCCTGGTCGGCGTCGGCGGCAACGGCGGCAACGGCGGCCACGCCGGCGCCGGGCTGTTGGGCGGCCCCGGCACCGTGGGGGCCGGTGGACTGCTGCTCGGCCGGAACGGGATCCCGGGATTACCGATGAGCCCAAACCTGTTGGTCAACCCCGGCTTCGAAACGGCCGACCCGTCCGGGTCCGGCTACAGCGGCGTGACCATCCCGGGCTGGACGGTGAGCGGCACCCCGACGATCATCGCCTACGGCACCCCGCGCGGCTACCCGGGACCCTTCTCCATCCCGGACCTGCCGGGCTTCCTGGGCTTCCCCGGCAGCGCGCCCCCGGGCGGCGGCAGCAACTTCGCCGGCGGCGGGCCCGTGGCCACCTCGACCATCAGCCAAATCGTCGACCTGAGTGCTGCGGCCGGCAAGATCAACACCGGCACAACGCCGTACACGCTGAGCGGAACGCTCGGCGGCTACCTGGGGGACCCGTCCTCGGCGTCACTGAAGGTCACCTTCCTCAACAACAGCGGCGCCGTTCTGGGCACCGGCACGACCACGTCGGTCACGTCGCTGGATCGCTTGGGCATCACCGGATTCCAGGGACGGGACGTCTCCGGGACGATTCCGGTGGGCACCACCAAGGCCGTGGTGACCGCGACCTTCGCAGACCACAACCCGGTCCTCGGCAACTACAACAACGCCTTCGGCGACAACCTGTCGTTCACCGTCGGCGATCCGAACCTCACCGCGCCGACGCTCACCACCCCGACGTCCAACGTCGGCCACCTGGATCACGTGTTCCTCATCTACATGGAGAACCACGGCGTCGGCGACATCCTCGGCAGCCCCAACGCGCCGTACATCAACAGCCTGATCGGCAGCTACGGATACGCGAACAACTACTACGCGCTCGGCCACCCCAGCGACCCCAACTACTTCCGGGTCCTGGGCGGAACGGACTACGGCATCGACGTCAACCCGCCGCCAAACGTCATCTTCGGAAACAACAACCTCATGGCGAAGATGGATGCTTCGGGCGTCAGCTGGGCCGGTTACGCACAGAGCATGCCCGCCCCCGGCACCATCGTCGACTCGGGTGACTACGCCGTCGACGAATTGCCGTTTGCGATGTTCAACTACGTCTATGCCAACCCCAACCCGAACTACCTGACGACCCACCTGCTCCCGCTGGGGAATTTGAACCACGATCTGCAAAACCCAAGTACCGCACCGAAATTCACGTGGATAGCCGCCAACGAGTCGAACAATATGGAAGGCCCCGTCAGCACTCCGACCGGCGCGCTGAGCTTCCTCGGCAGCCAGCTCACGACGCACCAGTACAACATCGCTGCGGGCGACCAGTTCGTCCAGCAACAGGTGTCCACCATTATGGGCTCGAACACGTGGACCGACCCGACGCAGCACGACGCGATCATCATCACGTTCGACGAGGACTACAACAACCTGTCGCTGGGCATCGGTAACCAGGGCAACAACGTCCCGATGATCGTCATCCCGAACGCGGGTGCCGTGAACGCCGCGACCGGGGCGATGCAGTCCGGCCACTTCGTCGCCACCAGCCACTACGACCAGTACAGCCTGATGGCCACCATCGAAGACGCGCTGAGTCCGTCGCCGGGAGCGCTGGGACCGCTGACCGTCAACGACATGTACGCCCAACCCATGAACGAATTCTGGAAGTAACGGCCGACTCTCGCGGGCGCGCTGGACGCGGAACTTCTGTGTGTCGGTTTGCCCAGGATGGGGCACTCCACCTTTGAGCGCTGGTTCACATTTCAGCTGAAAGGTGCATGATGCCGCACATAGTGATGACCGTATCGGGAACCGGTGTCGACATGTGGAACACCGCGCCACCGCAACCCGCCGGCGTCGCTGCCGCACTGGCGGCCGCGTCTCCCGACCTGTTCTACTGGCAGCCCGTCGGCAACTATCCCGCCAGCGTGTTCCCGATGGGCCCAAGCGTGGACGCCGGCGTCGCCGAGCTGAACAGGCTTTGCACACAGATCAATCCGCCCGATGGCGCGCCGTCTTATCCGGAGAATTCCATTATCTTGCTTGGGTATTCGCAGGGCGCTATCGTCGTGTGCCAATTCCTGCACACGATAGCGTGGCTGAATCCGCGGATCGCGAACCGCATTGTCGCGGTGGGCGTTTGGGGAAACCCCCTCAGGCTGCCGGGGTTCGCTTCGGGCAACCAGTTCGCCGGATGGCCGATGCCCGCCAATGTAGACGGCGTCGTCACCGGCGGCGTATCGGGTCCGGCGTGCATGAGGCCGGAGGATGTCGCACCACACCTACTCACGCCCGTCAGGCATTTCTGGGGCGATTTCGTCAACACCATCGGTGTCGGTAACGATATCTACACGGATGCCCCGGTCGGTCCCGACCCGTGGACGGCCGAGGCAGGCCCGGGGGTCATCGAGACGCAAATCTACAACATCGTCCAAAACGCCAATAGTCCAAACATTTTCGCGATTCTGCGCGACGCGTTAAAGCTGGTGAACCCGGCCACCTCGGTTGAAGAAATCATCTCGATCACCGAGGCGATCTACAACGGCGGGATGTTCCTGGCCGCCGGCCCCAACGCATCTCACTACACCTACGACACGACGCCGATCTATAACTTCATCGCGTTGGCGGGCCAAGAGACGCAAACGTTTTCCACCAGCCAGGTTTGACGAGGCGCTCCCCCGGATGCCCCATCGGTAGAGTGTCAGAAAACAGCCGGGAGATGGAGCATGCGATCAGTTGCGTTGGCCGCGGCCTGTGCCGTGGCGTTGGGTTTCCTCGCGCCGTCTGATCCGCCGGGGAGTCCCGTCAGGCTTGCCGACCACTCCGTCCCGTTGGCCCCTCCGGCCGACCCCGGCGACGGTTCCCTGCCAAATGGGGGTCAGCTGACGCCGTTCGACGTGCAATACTCGGCGATCGCGCGCCTCGACCCGGCGTTGTTGAAAGCGATTCAGGCCGCCGCCACCGCGGCTGCTGCGGACGGTTTAACCATGACCATCACCTCGGGTTGGCGGTCGCCGGAGTTTCAGCGGCGGCTATTGGACAACGCCGTGCAGACCTATGGCAGCCTCGCCGCGGCGCGGCAATACGTGCAGACCCCGGCGATGTCCAAGCACGTCACGGGCGAGGCGGTGGACGTCGGGGGCGCCGGCGCCGACGAATGGCTCATCTCCAACGGGTCGCGCTTCGGGCTGTGCCGGATTTACGCGAACGAGCTATGGCACTTCGAACTGGCGACGGACGCGACGGGAAACTGCCCGGCGCTCCTTCCCAACGCGGCGGGGTGACCGGCGCGGGCGAGTGCCCCGGCCAGTCAACTGGTGACACGCAGTCCCTTTCGCGTCTCAAGCTCCACTTCGGTAACCCGTTCGAGCATCGGTCGCCCGGGCACGCCGAACAGTGTAAGGACGAAGCTACAAGGAATGTCGGTACGGTTGTTGGCGTCCTGATAGTGGATCACGTCGCCGCCTGGTCCCCAGAACGCGTCTCCGGCGCGTAGGACGCGTGGCGCTTCACCCTCGATCTCGAACAACATTTCACCGTCGATCATGTAACCGAATCCTGGACCGCCAGGGAGGCGGTGTGGCGGGTAACCAGGGGCACCGGGTGGATGTTTGATGAGAACGGTCATCACGTGGGCATCGCCAGGAATCGATGGTGACCGTACTTCCTGCACTACCTTCATTGTTGATTTCGAATCGGAGTCAGTCGTATCGTGCAACATTCGTTATCCCTCATATGGTCACCCTACGGACGCACGGCCGGAGCCCCGTCAAGGTTGTACGGGCAGCCGGGCGACCCGGCCGGGCGGGAGCGACGCACGGTAACGCTCGAGTTCGATTTGATTTGGTTAAGCGCGGTGGCTGGCGTCGATCCAGTCGGAGTATCGAGTGGTGAAGATTATGGCGTTCTCGTTGGGCGCGAGGGTGCGGTCGTCGATCACGGCACCGAAGTACGGAGCCCGGACGTCAGTCACGACCCGCCGTGGATCACCAATGGCGGCAAGGCTCGTTCGGACAAAGTCGTCCATTCCCATCGCTTCGGGTCCAGCGATCTCTGTCACTCCGTTGATAGGGTTCCCAGCGGCTACGCGGGCCACGGCGGTGGCGACATCGTCAGCGGCGATTGGACGGAACAATGCGTGCGGCAATCTGACAATGTCTCCATCTGTCGCGGAATCGGCCAAGCCAACTGCGAATTCGTAGAAGGGAGTTGCTCGCACGATCGAATAAGGCCGGCCAGAATCCCTGATGAGCTTTTCCTGAGCTGCTTTCGCGATGTTGTAGCCGCTATCTGGCATAATTTGCGCACCGACTACCGACAACGCCACATGGTGCTTGACTCCCGCCTCCTGTTCAGCGGAGAGAAGGTTTGTGGTCGTGGTGGTGAAGAAGTGCATCACAGGCTCGTCGTCGAACAACGGTGAATCGGCGACGTCGACCAGGACATCCGCACCGGCCATGGCGTTGGCAAGGCCTTCACCGGTGAGTGAATCGACACCCGATCGGCGTGAGGCGGGCAGCACGTCGTGTCCCTGCGCGCTGAGTTTGGACGCTACTTTCGAGCCGATGAGCCCGCGCCCGCCGATGACTACGATCTTCATGATGTCCTTTCCAGGGTTACTGTTGATTGGTTACGGCTGCACCGACATCACTTGGACAGGGGGTGATTTCGAGGCCGCCGGCTCAGCACTAGATGGGTTCGCCGGGGAATTTCAGCGCGAAGCGTTTGCATAGTTCGGGAACGCTGTCGACATCCATCTCCAGTTCGTACCGCGCGCAGAGTTCGTCTAGGGTCTCTGCTGATATCTTGTCTATGCCCCCGAGGTCAGCAAGCTCGTCGAAGAACTGCTCGAATCCTGCGGGCGAAATGATCTCAAGGATGCGGGCGGGCTCATCACTCGCGTTCCAAAACGTATGCCATTGGCCTCGTGGCTTGAAAATGAAGTCGCCAGGTCCGCCGTAAAGCACGTCATCGCCCAGCAAAGCGCCTATGCGTCCCTCGATGATCCAGCTGTACTCATCTTCGTTGTGATGGCGATGAAGCGGTGCGGCTAGCGCTCTGGGGGACATCGGATGCTCAAGGACAGAGAAGCGCCCTTCCGCCTGGGCCCTATCGAGGATGTGGCGGACACCGATCGTCCCATTGAACACGGACTTGCCTTCAGTGCGGCCGACAGACTTAGCGGGCGGGCCGCCAGGCCTCAAGATGTCGAGTGTCAATGCAATTTCTCCTTTTTCGGGTTTCAACGCGCCGATCGCGGCAGGATGTTGTAGTCGTGTGACACGGGTGCTCCTTGGCTGATCCAATCGGCGCAGGAACCTGATTGGGTTAGTTGCGGCCGGCCATGAAGCCGCCATCGACATTGAGAATCGCGCCGGTGACCCAGCTGGCCCGGTCGGAGAGCAGATAGGTGACGGCGTTGGCGATGTCGGCGGGGGTACCGACTCGTCGCAGAGGATGAAGCGGCGCGAAAGCGTCAAGCGTGTGGTCAATCTCGTCCTTCGGGACCCACCGCTCGAGAGCGGGGGTCTTCACGGCGGCCGGCGCCACCGCGTTGACGCGGATCTTGTGCCCGGCAAGCTCGATGGCCAGGTTATGGGTGAGAGCATGCAGCCCAGCCTTCTGCATGGAGTGCCCCGACGATGGGGTCTCACCGATCGCCTGATACGCCCACATGCTGCCGATGTTGACGATTGCCCCGCCCTCACCGCGGGCGATCATGCCCGCAACGACGGTCTGCGTCAGGAAGAACAAGGCATAGTTGAGCTCCATATACGAGTCGTAGAACTGCGCGTCGTACTCGAGAAATGTCTTGGGGATGAAGAATCCGGCCGCGTTGACGAGCAGTGTCGCATCGCTGTGATCCTCGGAAATTTCGCGCTGCACCTCCGCGATAGCGGCGCGATCCGTGAGCTCGGCGGCGATGCCCCGGGCTATGCCCGACCTGCTCACCAGCTCAGCGACGGTCTCCTCGACACGGGATTTCGAGCGTCCGACGATCACCGCGCTCCCGCCGTGATCGACGACGTCGACTGCGACCCGCCGGCCGATGCCGGCGCTGCCTCCGACAACGATGACCTTCTTGGCCTCGAAATGCATTCAGAGTCCTTCCTGATTCTCCTGTCGGCTTCGACTGGACCGGGGCTCTTCGTATCAACGACGCGTAAGGGCCTCAGCCGGGCGCGCGCTGGCGGGTCAAAAATCCCTCTCGGTTTTGTTCGTACTGAGACTGCATCTGCGCGGGGTGAGCTGTCATCACCCCGGCCTGCTAATTCACCCGGGTGAGTCGTGCGCCGCCACGATCCGAAACATTGGGTGGAAAAGCTGTCGTGGCGGTGAACGATTACTGCGGAGGGGATGGTTCGGTCGCGGTCGAGGAGCTGCTGGCCAGCGCCGGTTGCACACCGGGCCGGTCGCGGCACAGCGCCGCGATGTCGCAGGGCACAGGTTGGCACCCGGCAGGGGGATCGGTTATCAAGAGGGCGGCGAACAGCGCGCCCAGGGCGAATAGTGCGGCGCTCACCTCTAACACGTGGGCGAATCCGGTGGCGCTCGCCGTGCCAACGCTAATCAGTCCGAGGGACCCGATCGACACCAATGCGGCCAGCCGCGAGACGGCGTTGTTGATTGCCGACGCCAGGCCGCTATGTTCGGTCGGCACCGAGGCCAGCGTCACCGCGATCAGCGGTGTGATAGTCGCGGCCAGCCCGATGGCGAGCACGGTCATCCCCGGGACCAGGTCGGTGATCGCGTGGAATCCATTGGGTTTCGGACGAATCAGCAGCAACCCGATCCCCGCCATTGCGGGGCCGGTGATCAAGAACGCGCGTGGTCCCACCCGCGCGGCGATGCGGCCGACATGACGGGCGAACACGAACGACACCGCCGGGATCGGCAGGGTGGCCAGTCCGGCCGCGGTGGCTGAGTAGCCGCCGATTTCTTGGGTGTAGAGGGCGATGGCAAGCGATCCTAGCGTCAACGCACCGTAGACGAACGCGGTGACGAGGTTGGCGGCAGCGAAGTTGCGGAAGGCGAACAGCGGCAACGGAAGCAACGGGTGCCTGCTGTGGTGTTGCCAGCTCACGAAGCCCGCCAGTGCGGCAACCCCGATGACCGCTGATGTGACGACCATTGGGTCGGTCCAGCCGTCGCGTTGCGATTCGATTAACGCATACACGGGCGCGGCCAGCCCTACCGCCGACAGGCCTACCCCGGCGGCATCGACGGAGGCACCTTCGACCCGCCCCGACATCGGACACAACCAGAACGTCAGCGCGTACCCGATCGCCATAGGGATCGCCGACAAGACGAAAATCCAACGCCAGCCAAGGAAATCGACGCACATTCCGCCCAGCAGGGGGCCCAACGCGAACGCGGTTCCTGTCCACCCAGTCCAGACGCCGATCGCCGCAGACCGGCGTGCTTTGTCGAACACCGTATTGATCAGCGCGAGCGAGCCCGGCACGAGAAACGCCGCACCCAGGCCCTGGATGAGGCGCGCGGTGATCAGCATCGTCGGTGAGGTGGCAGCCGCCGCCAGAACCGAGCCAGCCCCGAAAGCCAACAGCCCGAACCGCATCACCGGAACGCGACCAAACAGATCCGAGATGGACCCGCCGGGTAGAATCGCGGCCGCCATCGCTAACAGGTAGCCGTCGATGATCCATTGCTGCAGCGCCAGTCTACCGCCGAGGTCGTGCTCGGTGGCCGGCAAAGCCAGGTTGACCACCGTGGAGTCGAGAAACGCGACCATCGATACCATTACTGCGACCACCATCGCGCGACTGGTCGCTGCCGCGCCGCGCAACCTCACTGCGGGGACCGTTCTGCGCGTGACGATGACACGGCGCCAGATCCGTTGCGTGCGCTGGTCATCGGCGTTTCTCACAGCGCCTTTCTCAAAAGTTTCAGCTGCACCAACGCATCAATGTCGCGGCTGGTGGTCTCTTTGTCCCAGTTGGAGTACGCGGGGACCTGACGCTCGTCGACCGAAATCCAGCGGTTGGCGGCATCGACCACGACGCCCCCGTCGCCATCGCGGACGTCATCGCAAACGAGGGATTCGCCGTGCACCCGGCTGTTATCGGTTGCCGGGTCATCGTAATCGCCCTCCATCATTGTCCTCCTTGATATTCCGTTCGTGCAGCGGTGACTGGCCGGCGAGTGGAATCGCTCACCACCGGTCGAAATGCACCACGTCGTCGAGTGGAATCCGTTTGGCACGGCGGAAGGTCGTGCCGGTGTAGTAGGCGGTGGGGATTGTCGTGGCGTGATAGACGTTGTCGGGCAGCCCGAGGATGGCCCGCATCTCGTCATCTGCCATTACGGTCACTCCGGTCCAGGTGGTTCCCAAACCTCGAGAACGCGCGGCGAGCATGTAGCTCCACGCGGCCGGCATGATCGAACTCCAATACTGGTTAGCGTTTTCGCCCGTCAGCCTGCCGTCACCATCGATGACCTCGACGCACGGGATCGTCAAGACGGGGACCTCGCCGATGTGCTCGGCGAGATACGCCGCGCTGTCGGACACTTTGCGCTGCTCGCGATTGCGCGCGGCGTCGTCCTTGAATCGATCGGCGACCGCGAAAGGGGACGCGGCGATCAAGTCCCATGTGCGGCGGTACACCTCGCCGATCGCACGACGCTGTCCGGTGTCGGTGACGATGATGAAGCTCCAGTTCTGCACGTTGGCCGACGTCGGTGCCTGCACCGCAATTTCCAGGCATTCCCGGATCAGGCTGATGGGAACGGGTTTGGTCAAATCGAGACGTTTGCGTACCGAGCGGGTCGTGGTCAGCAGTGCGTCGGTGGACAAAGCGGCGAGGGGGTATTCGCTCACGTTCGGATCGCTCATTCCGGCAGGATCGCGGTGACTTCGACTTCCACGCGGATGTTGGGCCATACCAGTCCGTCGATGATGCTGAACATGGCGGCGGGTTCGTGGCGGATGATCTCTTTGCTCACCGCCAGGTAGGCGGACGCATTGTCACGGCTGGTGACCCATTGGCGCATGTAGACAATGTCGGTGAGCTTCGCACCGGCCTTGCCGAGCGCTTTTTCGACATTGGCCCAGCACTGCCGGGCTTCGTCTGTGAAGTCCTCCGGCAGGGTGCCGTCTTCGCGCACTCCGGGCGTTCCGGAGACGAAAATCTTTGTGCCGCCGCCGGATACGGTGACAGCGTCGGCGTATTTGCCAATGTGAGCGGCCACTCCGGTGTGGATCCGGCTAATGATGGTCATCTCGAGACTCCTTGGTGATGTGGTTATTTCGGCGAATTGGTTGGATGTCGTTCGTGATGACCACTCCGCTGGGCTGATGGCCCGCGACGACTTGGGCGAGAGCCGAGGCGGCCTGATCCAGGCCGCAGGATCGCGGGGTCGGCATCCTCAGCTGATGAGAGTCGAGCAGCGCGGTCAGGCGGCCGAGTTGAGCGCCATCGGAGCGGACGTAAACTGCGGTGACGCTGACGCCTCGGGTGGCTGCGGGCAGGTCGGGAGTGATGGTGGCCAGCCGGCCGCCGTCGGCAAGAGCGGTCATTGCCGCGACAGCACCACCGGGCGCGGCGTTGGCGGCGGCGTCGATGGAGCCCTTCGCCAACGCGCTTGCGTGTTGGGGCCACATCGGATCGCGGTAGTCGATTACTTCGCGGGCCCCATACCCGCGGACTCGGTCGGCGCTGCGAGGGCTGGCGGTGGCGAGCACATCGACCCCACGCAGGGCCGCGAGCTGGACGATCAGGCCGCCCGTGATTCCACCCGCGCCATTGACGAGCAACGTCTCTCCACGGTGAACGGCCAACGCCTCATCGACCACCTGCTCGGCGGTCAACGCCGGCACCGGAAAGATCGCTGCGGTCTCCCACGAAACCGTGGGCGGTTTGTGGGCGAGCGATCCGATGGGTGCGATCAGAAACGGCGCCCACGTGCCTTGGTCGCGGAGCGGCACAGGGTGGCCCAGCACCTCATCCCCCACGCTGAACATGCCCGGGCGAGCCCCAACGGCCGTGATGACACCGGCAGCCTCGACGCCGAGCGCCAGCGGCGGCCTCGTGCCAACGTCCCAACCGCCGGTGCGAATGATGTCGTCCCAGTTACCCACGCCGGCGCTGCGAACGTCGATCAGGACCTCGTCGGCTGCCAACGGTCGCGGCTCGTCCACTTCGAGCGCCTCTACTTCGCCGCCGAGCGTGCGCACCCCGGCTACAAGCATGGTCACGGTAACAAGACCGACGAGTCGTAGTTCATTTTGGTTCCTCGGGTTTCATTCACTTAAGCGCTCTTCTGTGCTTGCTGCGCCTCGTTCTTCAGCAGCGAGGCGAGTTCAGACTCTTGGGCGAGTAGCGGATCCCAGACCTGATTGACCGTGGGATGTGGCGCGACAGCATGGCGTAGCAGATCGACTGGGACCTTCGCGAGGATAGCCAGGGTGGCTGCCTGAACCAGTTCGGAGAACTGCGGGCCGACAAATGTCGCTCCGAGCAGTGTGTTGGTCTCGTCGTCAATGACCAGCTTCGCCCATCCTCGGAAGCCATCCCGGTAAAGGGCCAGGAATGACACTGCGCCAGGGTAATGGGCAGTTCGCGTCCGCACCGCGAATCCTTCTGCTCGGGCCTGACTTTCGGTGCGGCCTGCCCAGGCCACTTGGGGCTCAGTGTGGATAACCTGCGCCAGATTGCCGGCATCACGGGCGGTCAACTCGTCCCCGGACAGTTCGAGCCCCGCGGCCCGGGCCGCGATGATGTCGGCCACGAGACGGCCGTGGTAAGTGGAGATATGAGACAGCCGAGCTCGCCCGGTGGTGTCGCCCAGAGCGTAGAGCCAGTCGCCTGTGACGCCGACCGCCTGGAGATGGTCGTTCACAGAAACGATCCCGCCGCCCGGCAGGCCAAGGGTTTCCAGTCCGATGTTGTCGGTGTTGGTGCGCCGTCCGGCGGCCAGGACGATCTCGTCTATCTCGATGGTCTGGCGGTGAAAAGTTGCAGTGACGGGGCCGCCCGGCACGGGGCGAGTTACCGCCGACAACTCTGTCTCGAAGTGAATCTTCACGCCTTTGTCTCGCAGCGACTGCGTGACCAGCTCGCGAGCTTCGGGTTCGCAGGTGGTAAGTAGGGTGTTCTCACGTACGAAAAGCGTTACCGCGGAGCCCAAACCGGTCAGGATGGTCGCGAACTCGACGGCGACGGGGCCGCCACCCACCACCAGCGCGCGACGTGGCACCTTTGTCATGGTCGTTAAGTCCCGATTGGTCCACGGGCGTGCCTGCGCCAGCCCAGGTATCGCCGGCACGTTAGGACGAGTGCCGGTGGCCACAACGACGGCGTGGCGTGCAGTCAAGACGGCTTCGGTGTTATCGGCGTGCGTCACGCGTACTGTTCGATCGCCGCTCAACCGGCCGAACCCATGAACCACTGCTACACCGGCTTGCCGCAGTGATGCTGTTCGGTCTTGGTCCGAGAGGTGCTCGATGATCGCGTCGCGCTTCGCGAACACGGCCTTGATGTCGAGTCCTACATCCGGAATAACTTCTCGCACACCAGGAACCGCTTTCGCCAGATTGAGGACCTCGATTGGCCGAAGCAACGTTTTGCTCGGGTTGCATCCCCAGTAATGACACTCCCCGGCGACCAGACGATCCTCAACGAGCGCTACCGAAAAGCCTGCGGACGCGAGCTTCCGCACGGCGGCCACACCCCCAACCCCGCCCCCGACGACGACCACGTCGAACTCTCTACCGGCTTTCATCTATCCTCGCTTCAGCAAGACTGGATAGGACGCCAGTGGGGTGAGGCGGCGATGTTGTGCCAAGTATCGCGTAGGCGGCGGCTGCGCTTGCTGCGGAGAAGACACTGTAGCTAAGCGGTTTTTCGATACCGAGGGATACGGCCATCGCGGTTCCAAAGATTATGAGCACCAGGCAAGTTGCCGCCCCGACGAGTTTCGGCCACCGGCCCGTCAGGAGCAGGACTCCCAGGGTCGCTTCTGTGACGGTGACAGTCCACACAGTGACGGTCAATAACCAACCGGAAGCAAGCGGAACAAGCTGATGGGTATAGTCGGCGAAGGCGCTCATGCTCCCCCAACCACCTTGCCCAAACGGCTTCCACCAGCCGAATCGGTCGGCCACGGCGGACAGAAAGGCCGTCGCGAGTGACAACCCTAGTGCGACCCGGACAATCCGGATAGCGCTTGGCGTGTGCATGATCTCTTCCTGCTAACGCGGCGGCTCGGTGTCGTCCGTGGTGAGCGGCCCGTCTCCGGTGTCGAGCAGGAAGACGGCGAGTAGTTCAGCGGGTTCGGTTGTGCTGGCATTTTCGCTGATCGTGTGATGCGCGCCGGGAGCTTCACTCCACGTCTCACCGGGGTGATAGATGCGTTCAGGCTGACCCTCGACTTGACTGCGGATTGCTCCGGAGATCACGTAGGCCATGATGAACGCCGATTTCGCGTGATGGTGAGCCCCGCTTTTAGCCCCGGGTGGATAGCTGACGGTCACCGCTTCAAGTGATTTGCCTGGAACGTTGGTGGATTGATTGAAAACTGGTCGGACAACCGGGTTTTGGTCCGAATTCTGTGGCGCCGGCTCGGCGCGGACCACGGGCGCGAGCATCACAACGGCGATCACTGCGGCCAGTATTACTTTTAGCGGCATTATGGCTGCCTTTCCTTGTCAGTCTTCGGCTACGCGCAGGATCGTCTTGCCGGAGATGCGCTTGTCCGGAGCGAATGCGGTGGCGGCTTCGGCGAGTGGCACCACGGCGGCGACGACGGGCTTGAGGCGTCCATCCCGTACCCGCGCGGCGAGGCCTGCGAGTTGGGCGCGATCGGCTTCGACAAGGAAGAAGATTGCCCGCCCGTCGTGCGGCTGGGTCTTCGGCGGCTCGGCGATGGTGACCAGCGTCCCGCCGGCCCGCACCAGAGCCGCCGAACGGGCCAGAATGTCCCCGCCGATCACGTCAAACACCACATCGACTTCGCCTGCGTCCTCCAGCTTTTCGGTCTCCAGGTCGAGGAAGGTGTGGACGCCGAGCTCCCCCGCCCTGTCTCGGTCTGCGGTCCGGCCGGTACCGATGACGCGCGCACCGGCCTCGCGAGCGAGCTGCACTGCTATCGACCCAACGCCACCCGCGGCGCCGTGAATCATCACCGTTTGTCCGGCGGCGAGGCGGCCGTGGTCGAATAGGCCCTGCCAGGCGGCCAATCCAGAGATCGGCAGCGCCGCGGCCACGGTGTGGTCGATGTCCATCGGTAGCGGTGCGAGGTTGCGGGCTTCCACCGCGACGTACTCCGCCAGCGAGCCGTTGCGGGCCCAGTCGGCGAGCCCGAACACCCGCTGGCCGACGGTCAAAAGGGTGGTGCCGTAGCCCAACTCAACCACGACGCCCGACAGCTCGTGGCCGGGGACGCTCGGTGTGCGGTCACGGCCCCCGCGGTCGATCCAGGTGTGCGGCCAGTCAAGCTCCCCGCGCGTGAAACCCGCGGCGTGCACCCGCACGACGACGTCGTTGTCGGCCGCCTGGGGGTAGGGCACGTCCGTCAGAGACAGGCCAGCGACGCCGGCGTCACGATCTGAAACAGTGATGGCTTGCATTACATGTCCTTCCTGATGCGGGGTGTTGTCATGGGGTCAGCCGCGGGCTGCGGTTGTACGCTGACGAGTTCAAGGCCAAGGTCACGGACCCGGTCAAGGAGTCCGTAAAGGTGTGACTGGTCCCGGATTTCACCAGTGAACTCGGTTTCGGTCGCACCGGCCTCGAGACGCATCCCTTCTAATGCCGACCCGAGCCGCTCGGTCACGCGGCCTCGAATGCAGATCCGGTACATCGTTGGCTGCACTTGACCTCCGCTCGCCAGCTGTTGATCAGCATTCATCGACGCGGGGTGAGTCGTCATCACCCCGCGAGCCAATTCACCCGGGTGAGCGCAAAGGCGTCACTCGCCGCCCCGGACGGGCTCAGAGTTCACGCCTTCATGCGCACGGCCGGGTCGCGATCGTACGGCCCGGAGTTGCTTCCGGTGGCTACGCCTCCGAGGTCCATGCTCGACAGCCGCAGAGTCCCTTGATAATCCGGTCGCTTCGCGGATGTAGCGGCCGATCTGGCGCAGTGAGCGGGCGGCTTCGGGGATCATCGGCGCGGCGAGTTGGAACACATGGATTTGGCCCGGCCATACCTTCACTTCGACCGGCACACCGGCGGTGGCCAGTCGTTGGGCCGCCAGCTGCGCGTCGTGCAGCAGCACCTCGGAACCGGACACATGGATCAAGGTGGGTGGCAGGCTCGGGTGGATGTGATCGAGCGGCTCGTAAGGCGCATCGGGACGGCCGTCGGCGTTCCGGTGAGCTGCGGCGCGGGTGATCAAGCCGTGCAAGGCGTCGAAGGCTCTGGGCGGAAACATTGCATCCGAGCCGGTGTTGGAGTAGGTCGTTTTGGGGCGTGTGGACAGTTGCAGCAGGGGCGACATGGCCACCAGCGCGGCGGGCTGTTCACCGCACTCGACCAGGCGTTGGGCCAGCGCTAGCGCCAGGTAGCCGCCGGCGGAATCGCCGGCCAGCACGATCTGATCGGGTCGATAGCCCTGTCCGCGCAACCACGAGTAGCCGTCGTAGCAGTCGTCGATTGCGTCGCTGATCGAATGTTTGGGAATCTTGCGGTAGTTGGGCACCAGAACGGGGCTGTCGGCGAAACTTGACAACATACTCACCAGTCGGCCGTGCGAGTAGGCGCCGCAGGTGAGGAACGCCCCGCCGTGTAGATACAGCACGACGCGGCGGGTGCCGTCGGCCGGTAGCACTCTGGCGGCACGTACAAGCTGCGCGGTGCAATGCGCCAGCGCGATGCCGGCACGTACCGTGCCCGGTGGCGGCGTGATGGCGCGGGCCGCGAGCTCGACGATGCCCCATGGCCATGGCGCCGAGGGCAGGTAGCTGCCCACGCTCAACGTGGGCCGGATCACTAGCCGAGCGCTCAGCCAGGCGATGCGTCCGGCCATGCTCGGACCGTCCTGGACGACGTCAACGACGGCTCCCGCGCGCCGCGGGTACCGTCGAGCTTTTCGCTCCCGGGCTGCTCTCGGACCGGGGCGCGGTGAACCCGACACGGTGGCGGGCGCGCTCACGTCAACGCTTCCAGGCCGGGGAGATCGGGTGCCTTAAGCCAACCCAACCGAATTCACGTGACGCCAAAAAGCGGTTCGCCGTCCACCGGCCCGCTCGCTGACGTTGCTCACTCATCAAAACGGGCGCCGAGACAGACCGCCGGCTCATCGTGCCGGCTCCTGATTGAGGGATGACGCGCACGCTCCGCATAAGCGCGTGCCCTGCCGCTCAACGAATCTAGGTGAGTCATTAGGCTTTTGGCGCGCACCCCCACATACCGGGCACTGCTCATCGGCGGCGGCCGCCTGCAGGTCACGGCGCGACCAGACGACCAATCGTCCCCGCGCCACGGCCTTGCGGCGTCGCCTGCCCGCGTATGCGATCAGCCCGGCTACGACCAAAGATGCCGCAGTTACGGCGGCTGCGACGCTGGAATCGACGAGCTGACCGATGATCAACATGAGGACCGCGTAATCACCGGCCACCACAGCCACACTCAGGGAGGCAATGCGTAGTGGGGTGGTCATGTCAGTCCCTCAAGCCCAATCGGGCGCACCGCGAAAACACTGCGCAGGTATCCAGTGGGACGACCGCAGGTGCTGCACACCGGGTGGTTGCCGCATCGCGACGCCATCTCGCGTTTGTCGCCCACGTAGGTCGCCATCGCCCATTGCACAGTAGCCAGACAGGGTTGACAGACTGTCTCGACGAGGTCGCCGTCTGGGCTTAGCCCCATCTGGTCGCACCCGTCGACGGCGTGTATCTCCGCGACCGCCACCGCCGGCGCACCGCATGTAATGCCAGTCGACAGCTGCTGCGCGCTGCAGATGGGCTGCAGCGCGCGAAGTTGGTCCTCGATCGTCCGGACGGTGTCCATCGCGGCATCTCCTTTCCGATGCGCCCAACGCCGGGCAAAGGCGGCGACGTCCCGCATTCGATGCGGCAGCCATGGTGTTCGCGCAGCGCCCCAGCCGTATTCAGCAGGCGATCGTTGAAATTGGTGACGCTTCATCTGTCTTCTCCGATTTGTCGCGATGGTGCCCGCCGGGGTGATTAACGCAGCCAGATCGTCTTCCCGTTATCGCAAACGGCTGCTGCATAATGCGCCCGGAGCGCAGATCCGCCATATGGTCGGCTCCACTTGGCCGGTAGTCGTCATCTACTGGGCCAGCATTCACGGATGCCGGATGAGTGGTCATCACCCGGCAAACTGATTCACCCGGGCGATTTGGCGAGCATTGCGAATATCCGAAAACCGCTGCGGGCCAATTCACTAGGGACGGTGGTCGTGTGACTACCGAAGGACGCTAGGTGCGGGCAAGCAGAAGACAACGGCTAGCTGGGACGGCTCTAAGTTGCTCGTAGCGGCCCGAAAACGGTTGACGTAGTGCGGATGCCGCACCCGCGGGAAATAATGGCACCAACAGAAGTGTGAAACCTCTTGGAGTGCAACATGATAGCGACTGCGCAGAGGTTGCGATTTGGGCACCAGTGAACGCCGCTGTCGACCGGATGCCCGGCTGTTGCGATTAGGGAGTGCGCCTGTGCGTCTGGCTATCTTGGTGCGCGGCGTCCCATTGCGCATCGATGCGGGTCACGCGGCGATATTCCACGGCGATCCACAGCGCTCCGGCGACCGCACCGAGAACGGCGATAAGTACCGTGGCGGAAAGCCATTCGTAATGTCGATAGGCGGCGGCTGCCGCCGCGCTAATCAGCCCCAACATCGCTACCACCAGCAGGATCAACCCAGGCCAGAAGAAGTTATCCTTCACCGTCATACCCGCGTGCGGTTGCGTGGTCCGGCAGTGATCCGTCGGATCGTCGTGCGTGTCTCCCATTACCGCTCCCTCCATCGTCGGATGGATAAACAAAGCCCTAATCACCGCGCGGACCCAGTCGAAATACGGAATCTCGAATCCGACCAGCGACGCACACCTGTTCGCGCCGGCGCGTATTTGGTCAGGTCCAGCCGGCCGCATCGCGGATGAGCAGCTCCGGCAGCGTAATCGCCCCAATCGTTGTCACGAGCCACACCACCATCGTCGTGGCCAGCCAGGATGCCATGCCGTCGACGGTGAGTCCGAGCGACGATACTGACGCGAGGATCAATGCGACGATCGTCAATGCCAAGCCGGTGCCCCCAAGGAGCAGCGGCGCATACCGATGGGGCAGCTTCACGATCGACACGGACAAAATCGCCTGCATGACGGAGAACATCACTACGGCGACGATGAACCCGGGTATGGATACCGAAACTCCAGGAACGATCCACGCCGCAACCAGGAGTCCGATCGTCCACGACACAAGGAGCATGATTGCCTGCAGCAGGATTGGCCTCATGGCAATGAGGGGAAGTCGCGGAGCTGGGCCCATGTCCACCCGTTTGAGGCGCCGACCTCGTCTAGCGTCGAATTCTGCGCCCATCGCTCAGTCCCCTTTCCAGGATTTCTTCACCTGCTACGCCGTTCTGAACGTTGGTTGTGTGGCGCCGAAACAATCGGTCGTTGGCGCGCATGTCGTCGTAAGCAAGCCTGGCCCGGTGCGGGGTGAGCTGTCTTCATCCTGCAGAGCCAATCACCCGGGTGAGAACATTCGGAGGCCGTTACCGCGGCATCGAGTGCGGCTTAGCGACTGGTAGCCAGACCTTTGTTGTGCCCGTGTTGTTATGGCTGGCCATCCGCGAGGACAGTTGCGGAGCCCGCCTGCGAACCCATCCCCCAACCTCAACTCTGGCTCGCCGGATCAGGCGATGCCGTAATCCCTCATCTTGCGATAGATCGTCGCCCGCGACATTCCCAAGGCTATCGCCGCCTGCAGCTTGTTGTTGTCGTTGTCCTCCAGGCTGCGAACAATGGCGTCTCGCTCAAGCGCCTCCATCTGGGTGAGCTTTCGCTTCGCAAGCGATCGACACTCGGGCGGCAGCTTGTCAGCACCGATAACGCCCGAACGTTGTCGCGCAACGGTTTCCGCAAGGACTCGCCGCAACTGTGCCACGTTACCCGGCCACGGCAGTTTACAGAGTTGCCGCATCGCATCGGCAGCAAGGCGCACATCAGCGCCGGAGGTCAGCTCGCGCAGCAGGAACGGCACCAGCACCTCGATGTCTTCAATCCGATACCGCAGCGCGGGCACTGTCACGGTGTGGATGAAGAGCGGCAGCAGCAGCTCAATCATCGGTGAAGGCGTCGATGAACTCATCGTCGCGGCGATCCATCCGCGACTTGCACGCGATTGCAACACCGAAACGACGGCTGCGAGTGTCCCCTCGTCGACACAGTCCACGTCGGAAATCACCACGGCAAAGTCATCACCGTCGGTTTGGGTCACGATCTCGGCGACGAAAAGCGCTGGCGTCGGGAATGTTTCAGCCCGCATCACACGCACCGTCTTCGTCGGATGTACGTACTGTGCGACCGCCTGCGCCAGCTTGGCTCGTCCGGATCCCTTCTCGCCTTCGAGCACAACCCAATCTCGGTCTCGGCAACAGCGCTCGACCTGCTGACAGCTGCGCCGCCATGAGCTGCTACGCCCAACGATGCCAGGAATGTGCGACGCGACCGATTGGCGAGTGGCGACAGGGTGCGCTATTGCCTCGGTCGACAGATGCACATGGAAAACAACGTTCGTCCTGCCACGGATCTCCGCATAGTCGACGACAGAGATGTTGGCCGTCGTTCCACTCGGCAGCACCGCCAGCGGATGCCGCGTAGCCGTAGTGTGAAGCAGATCCGAGGCATGTTCGAGCAGAGCGATTTGATCATTGGTTTCCAGTGTCTGCCGCAGGTAGCGGTTCATCAGCAACACGTCACCGCCGATCGCCAGCACACCGAGTGGGAGCCGTCGCGCCTGGTTGCGATACGCCTCCAGAAGCGCGATCTCGCTCGCGTGGGCCGACTCTCTCAGCCGGTCCTCGATCTGGCTTCCCAGGCTCTTGACCAACGGCAACAACACCGGATTCGATCGGCTGGCCCAGCAGGTGAGATCAACGACGCCGACCAGTCTCTGGGTTATCGGATCACGGATCGGAGCTCCCGCACAGGCAAGCTCACCCAGCGGCCCGACGAAATGCTCGCCGCCACAAATGAACGCGGGCCGCCCGGTCTCGATCGCGGTCCCAATCCCGTTGGTACCGGCGAATTCCTCAGCGTAGCTGTAGCCGGGGGCAAGGCTCACCGAATCCAGTGCGTTCATGAAGACCGCTTCCGAGGCGGAGCGATCCATCACTACACCGTCGGCCGAGGTGAGGATGACCGACATCGCCTCGATGGTCACGTCCTGCGTGATGCCCTGTAGCACAGGCTCCGCGGCGTGAGCTAATCGTGAGTCGGTATCCGGCTGCCGAACATAGGGCAAATCGAGCCGGTCGGGGTGAACCCGCATGGCCTGGGACCGACGCCAGGAGTCCAGCACGCTTGGGGGCACGGTGTCCGCCACCAAGGATCCGTCGCACAAGAACCGTTCCCTCAACCGGCGAACGTCGGTTTGGATGTCGGCCCGCAAGCTCATCGATGCATGGACCTCGCTCCCCGAACCGAGCGGCGCAGCCGCCCCCCAATACCGGCGTCTCAGATTGAGACGCGCAACCCTGCTCAGATTGAGACGTTCAGTCTACGCCCGCGGCGGTGTCATGGGTCACATCAGCTAACACCGGACGGATCGGAGAAATGACGGTGAGGCAGCAATGGGCACACAGCGTCGAACGCAACGGCGGCTCGGCTGTCAGGCGATCCGATGCCGGTCATCGCCGCCCGAGCCGCCCGATGCGGTGTGACAACCACAACGTTGTCCAGCGAAAGGCATAGAGAAATGACTATCTATCAGCTGACCGATCGCCTACACAACGGCCGTACCGTACGCGTCCAAGCAGATCAAATCGCGGCGACGGTTGGCTCATGGCTGGCCGAGTTGGGCGCCTGCAGTCCACTAGTAGATTTGCTCAGCCAAGCGGTGCGCGATGGTGACTGGCCTGCGACACACGGGATAGCCGACTACCTGTCGGTGGAAGTCCAGGTGGCGGCATGACACATCCCCGTGCACCCGGGCGCGCGTGTCTGCCGGGTCCGTCGCAAGCAATGGTCGACCGCGATCCACAGCAGGTCCGGTGGAGGAGCACGCCTACACTGGCTTCCAGCGCTAGCGGTGCCGATAACTGTGGACGACACAACGGGGAGGTCTTCCGCCCGCCTACTTCACGTCGGCGGGCGGCGGTTGGCGTGAGCACCACGAGGGCGTCAGGGAACGTGCACATACCGCCGATTCGCGGGCGGGCGGGCGAGCTGAAGGTGATCGGCGCGCTGATCGCGGCGGTTGCTCAGGGACGCGGGGGCGTACTGGTCATCGAGGGGCCGCCAGGCATCGGGAAGAGCCGCTTGTTGACCGAGGTCTTAGCGCTCGCCGAGACGGCCGGTGTTCGAGCACTATTCGGCGAAGCCTTCGAATACCAGCAGGCGGTACCGTTTTTCTCGCTATTCATGGCGACCCTGCGCGCGGATCCCCCTGTCGGTGATGCGGAAGCGTTGCGCCGGCTGGGCGGCTCGGCCGATCTGCGTTACTGGGTGGTACACGATCTGGCCGACGCGATTCATGCGGCAGCCGCGGAAACCCCGCTGGCGATTGTGCTGGAGGACATCCACTGGGCCGATAACGGCACGGCGTTGGCGCTACGGTCGCTCGCCACAATGCGCCCGGATGTTCCTGTCTTGTGGGTGTTGACCGCCCGCGCCGGGGCTGGCGGGCCGGCGGTGCAGGAGACCTTGTCGGTGCTGCACCGCGCGAACGCCACGTTCGTGCGATTGGCCGCCATGGCGCCGGACGCCGTCGCCGACATGGTCTGCGACGCCGTGCGGGCGAGGGCAGATGCATCGCTACTCGATCTGGCCGCCAAGGCGCACGGCAATCCGTTTTTGGTCACCGAGCTGGTCGGGGGTCTGGGCGAGGAAGGCCGGCTCAATCTCTCCGGGGGCCGTGCGATGGTCACTGGAGACGCGTTGCCGCGGCGCCTGGGCGCAACAATGCATCAGCGGCTGGACCTGCTCTCCGAGGGTGCTTCCGAGGTGGTGCGGGTGGCCGCGGTGCTGCCCGACCGGTTTTCGGCGGGCTTGCTTGCCGCGATGCTGGAACGGTCGCCGGCGTCGTTGCTCTCTGCGCTCGAGGAGGCGGTGCGCGCGGATCTGCTCGTGGAAGATGGTGAGCGGCTGAGGTTTCGGCATGATTTGCTGCGTGAGGCCACCCGGCAGTCACTACCCCAGTCGCTGCGCCGAGCGATGGAGCGCCAGTCGGCGTCGGTCCTGCTGGGCATGGGCGCGGCCCCGGCCGAGGTCGCCACCCAGCTGGCACGAAGCGCAGAGCCCGGGGACAGGGAGGCGGTCGGCGCCCTGCGGCAGGCCGCTCAGTCGGTGGGCCGCGGCGATGCGAGTGCGGCCGCGGACTTGTGCAAGCGTGCCTTGGATCTGTTGCCTGACGATGACGCTGAGCACGGGTCACTGGTAGCGGAAACGGTGGAGTTGCTCAACCGGGCCAGCCGCTACAGCGAGGCCGAAGAATTGGCGGTTGCGGCGCTCTCCGAGGCAGCGTCGCCGGAGGAAGAGGCCGAGATTCGCCTCCGGTTCCCGACGATCAATATGCACAGTGCCCAGCGGCGGGTGGAAGAGAATCGCCGAGCGCTGCAGTTGGGCGGCATCAGCGAGGTCACCCGGGCGCGACATCTGGCATTGCTGGCCTACAACCTGCTCTACGACCAGCGTGGGCAAGAGCGCGCGGCGGCCGACGAGGCCGCTGCGGCTGCGGCAGCGACCGGCGATATCGAGTCCAAGATCGTGGCCGCTGTCACCCATGCTTGTCTCGACTGTGCGGACGGCTATGCGGGCCGCGCCCTCGGCCACCTCGAGGAGGCCGGCGCGCTCGCACGCGCGAGTGATCCGACACCAGCCCATGATTTGCTCGCGGCGCACCACGCGAACCTGCTGGCGGTGGTCGGCCGGTTGGACGATGCCGCAGCCCAGATCGCCAACGGAATGGAGCAGGCGCGCCGGGAACGCAACGCGATGGCCCTTGATATCTGGGCCGACATCGACGCCTGGGTTCATCTCGCCGCGGGCCGGTTGTCCGCAGCTCGCGCCGAGGTTGAGTCCCTGCCACGCGCGCGGCGGACCGGCGCGACCGACCTGGACGTGATCCGCATGGCCCTTCTGGCCAAAGTTGCGGCGCACACTGATGACCGAAACCTGCTGCAGCAGACGGCCAATGACGCGCGTAATGCTTACCCCACCGGCGCATCTACCGTACGTCGGGCAGCGGCGCATGTGCTCGCGCTGGCAGCGTGGCAGCGCGACGACGTCCATGACGCGATGCGCTGGCTCGGCGACATCACCTTAATCGGGACACCACTCACGCCTGAGGTCTTGGATCTGGTTGTCTTGGGTGCGCGGGTGGCCTCGGCGGGCGGCGATGCCGGCTTACGCGCACGTGTCCTGCAAGCCACCGAGGCGCTGGAGCGTGAGCGGTCACCGGTGCCGCTGTTCTCGGGGGTGGCCGGATATGCCCGCGGAATCCTCGAACGTGACATCCACGCATTGGTGGCTGCCGCGGAGTGGCTTCACTCGTCTTCGCGACCGCTCCTCTACGCGAGCGCGGCCGAGGACGCCGGCGGCGTGCTGAGCCATGCACCGCGCAACGCTGAGGCGCTCGACTATCTCAACGCGGCATTCGACACCTACGTCGAGCACGAAGCGATTGCCGATGCCCGCCGAGTCGGCCGCGCGCTGCGCCGACTCGGCGTGGAACGCCGCATCGTCACACACTCGCGCCCAACAACGGGCTGGGACAGCCTCACCGACTCCGAACTCACGATCGTCCATTTGATCGCCGAAGGCGCGACCAACCGCGACGTCGCCATCGAACTGCACCTCTCCCCCCACACCGTCAAGACCCACGTCCACAACGCATTCGCCAAACTCGGCATCACATCCCGCGCCCAGTTGACGCAGCTCATGCGCCCCTCGGATTGACCGACAGCAAATCTGGTCGATGACGTGCGCGGCCTACAATGACGTGCACTTTAATGACAGTCTGGTGAATCCGTTAGACAGGACACCCGATGGGGTCTTCGACCGGCCTATTCGACGTCGGCGGTCAGCGCCTAGTCACTCCGCCGATTCGCGGGCGGTCAGCCGAGCTGAAAGTGATCGGCACGCTGCTCGCGGCGGTCGCCCAGGGGCGCGGGGGCGTACTGGTCATCGAGGGGCCGCCGGGAATCGGGAAGAGCCGCTTGTTGACCGAGGTCCTGGCGCTCGCCGAGAAAGCGGGTCTTCGGGCACTATTCGGCGAGGCCTTCGAGTACCAGCAAACGGTGCCGTTCTTCTCGCTGTTTATGGCGACGCTGCGCGCCGATCCCCCGGTTGGAGACGCCGAGGCGATGCGCGAACTGGGCGGCTCGGCGGATCTGGGCTATTGGGTGGTCAACGATCTGCACAATGCGATCAATGCCGCGGCGGCGGAAACCCCGCTGGTGATCGTGTTGGAGGACCTTCACTGGGCCGATACGGGCACGCTGTTGGCGCTGCGGTCGCTGGCCGCCGCGGGCCCGGATGCGGCGGTTTTGTGGGTCTTGACCGCCCGCACCGGGGCCGGCGGGCCGGCGGTGCAGGAAACCTTGTCGGTGCTGCACCGCACGAACGCCACATTCGTGCGATTGGGGGCCGTGGCGCCGGATGCGGTCGCCGACATGGTTCAAGACGCGGTGCGGGCGACGGCGGATGAGTCTCTATTGACGCTGGCCGCCAAAGCGCACGGCAATCCATTCCTTATCGGTGAGCTTGTGCAGGGTCTGGGCGAGGAGAACCGCCTGAACGTCAGCGGCGGACGGGTGATGGCCACCGGAGATGCGCTGCCGCGCCGGCTGGGCGTCGGTATGCAGCAGCGGCTGGACTTGCTCTCCGAGGGTGCTTCGGAGGTGGTGCGGGTGGCCGCAGTGCTGCCCGACCGGTTTTCTGCTGGCCTGCTGGCCGCGATGCTGGAACGGTCACCGGCGTCGCTGCTGTCGGCGCTCGAGGAGGCAGTGCGCACCGATCTGCTCGTGGAAGATGGTGAGCAGCTTAGGTTTCGGCATGATTTGCTGCGTGAGGCCACCCGCCAGTGCTTGCCGCAATCGCTGCGGCGGGCGATGGAGCGCCAGTCGGCGTCGGTCATGCTGGGCATGGGCGCAGCCCCGGCCGAGGTCGCTACCCAGCTGGCGCGCAGCGCAGAGCCCGGAGACCGGGAGGCGATCGACGCGCTGCGCGAAGCCGCGGAATCGGTGGGCCGCGGCGACGCGAGCGCGGCCGCGGACTTGAGCAAGCGTGCATTGGAGCTGCTGCCCGCCGACGATGCGGAGCACGGATCCCTGGTCGCGGATGCGGTGGAGTGGCTCAACAGGGCCGGTCGCCACGGCGAGGCCGAAGAATTGGCCGTCGAGGCGCTCGCAAATGCGGTCTCACCCGAAGTCGAGGCCGAGATCCGCCTCCGGCTCCCGGCGCACACCAAGCACACTACCCAGTGGCGGGCGGAGGAGAATCGCCGAGCGCTCGAGTTGAGCGACATCAGCGAGGTCACCCGGGCGCGGCACCTGGCGTGGTTGGCATACAACCTTGTGTTGCAGGACAAAAGAGGGCAACAGCGCACGGCGGCCGACGAGGCCGCCGCAGCCGCGGCAGCTACCGATGATCTCGAAGCCACGATCATGACCGAGGTCACCCTGGCTTTGCTCGACATTGGCGAGGGGCACAGGGTCCGCGCCCTAGGCCGCCTCGAACAGCTTTGTTCGCTCGGCTACACGAATGATGCGGCCTTGGCGCATCACTATGCCGGGATGTACTACGCAATCCTGCTGGCAGTGGTCGGCCGGTTGGACGATGCGACGACCCGGATCGCCGACGGCGTAGCGCAGACCCGCCGAGAAGGGAACGCGATGGTCCTCAATATGTGGACTGTCATTGGTGGGATTGTTCACCTCGCTGCGGGCCGGTTGTCGGCCGCTCGCAATGCGGCTGAACCCCTGCCATCCCCACAGCCGGCAGGCGTGAGTGAGCCGGACCTGCTGCGCATCGTGATTATGGCTTCGGTGGCGGCGCGTACGGATGACCGAAACATGTTGCAGCAGATGGCCAATGACGCACACGACGCCTACTCCACCGGCTCGCCTGCCATCCGTCGAGGAGCGGCGTATGCGCTCGCGCTGGCGGCATGGCATCGCGACGACGTTCACGAAGCGGTGCGCTGGCTCGGCGGCGATATCGCCCTACTCGGAACACCACTGCAGGTCTATGCCTTAGATCGCGTGATCTTGAGTGCGCAGGTGGCGTCGGCCGCCGGTGATGCCGGCTTGCGCGCACGGGTCCTGCAGGCCGCCGAGATGCTGGAATCCGACCAGCCCGCCGCGCCGCTCCTGGCAGGGGTGGCCGGGTACGCCCGCGCGATACTCGAGAGCGACGCCTCAGCATTGGTGGCTGCCACCGACGCGCTTCGCCCGTCGTCGCGGCCGCTCCTTTACGCCAGCGCCGCCGAGGACGCCGGCGGCGAACTGGCTCGCGCGCGGCGCATCGCCGAGGCGCTCGACCACCTGAACGCGGCATTCGACACCTACACTGCGTGCGAAGCGATTGCCGATGCCCGCCGCGTCGGCCGGGCGCTGCGCGGACTGGGCGTGGAACGGCGGATCGTCACACATCAGCGGGCAAAATCGGGCTGGGACAGCCTCACCCACTCCGAGCTGAAGGTCATCAACCTCATCGCACAAGGCGCGACCAACCGCGACGTCGCCGCCGAACTGCACCTCTCCCCCCACACCGTCAAGACCCACGTCCACAACGCATTCGCCAAACTCGGCATCACATCCCGGGCTCAACTGGCGCAATTCATGCACCGCTCGGATTGACCAGTCCGTCAAATATCAAGGCGGCTAGGCCTACACCGTGCCGGCCCTAAAGATCACCCGCTGGGTGATACGACCAGGGCGCCCGCCCTGCCAACGTAGTCATTGGACTCCGGATCGCCGCAACCACCGCCCCTCAACCTGGAACCGGCGCCCGAGAGCAACGAAACACATGAATTGAGAAAACGATGATGAGCGCAGTGTGGGGAATGTTGATGATGATGCCGGTGGTCTTTGGCGTCGGTGGATACGTGTTGGTGACCCGACGACCATGAGCACCCGAAGACGACGGGCCGCTCGCCGACGCCCAACGACGTCTCACTTTGAGACGCAAATTCACCTCATGTTGAGACGCTGACTCGCTGCCCGCGGCGGTGTCATGAGTCGTACGAGCATTGCATCGATTGGAAAAGAGGAGAAATACGGTGAGCGGGCATAGCGTGAGCGCGGCTCACGAGAAAGTCCTTAGGCCGTCGGCGCGACGTGGGTCCGCCGGTTTAAACGGGCACCGCGAGCGTGCGCCGGAGGTCATCGGGGACAACGCATCTGATTCAATAGGATCACCCCGATTGCCGGGCAGAACAAGCCCGCTCAACCCTGCAGGTAAAAACTGGGATGCCGCGACGCCAGCGACCACGCATGACGCGTCAACGCCACGTGTTCCCGCCCGGCCACCGGGTTCAACGGGTTCGCAAAGTCCGGACATGACCGGCTCAGCTGGACGTAGCGTCAACGGTGTCGGTGAAGCCGCTGCGCGAGCAGTTCTACTCGCCACCAAGCTGCACGTCCCGGCCATCGGAGCCCAGCTCGTTCACCGGGCCGCCCTGCTCGAGGCACTGTCGGCGGGACGCGGCCGCAAGCTAACCCTGCTGAGTGCTCCGGCGGGCTGGGGCAAGACGACATTGCTGGCGCAGTGGGCCCTCGGTGCCGGCGAGGACCAGCGATTCGGCTGGCTGTCGCTTGACTCCTCTGACACCGACCCGGTGTGGTTTTGGATGTACGTGGTCGCCGCGCTGCAGAAGATGAGTCCGGGGGTCGGGGTTCGCGCGCTCGAACTCCTGGGGATGGGCGCCGACCCCGTGCAGGTCGTACTGCCCACCCTGCTGAATGATCTCGACACGATCGTCAGCCCGATGGTCCTCATCCTCGATGACTACCACCTGGTGGTCAGTCGAGCGGTGCATGAGCAGCTGGCATTCTTCACGAGCCGGATTCCGGCGAATCTGCACTTGGTGTTGGCCACCCGATCGGATCCGATGTTGCCCTTGGCTCGGCTGAGGGCCAGCGGCGAGCTTGCCGAAATGCGAACCGACGATTTACGTTTCGGCGCTATCGAGGCGGGTCATCTGCTGAACGATGTCCTCGGGCTCGACTTGGCTCACGAAGATATTGAATTGTTGCACCAGCGCACCGAAGGGTGGGCCGCCGGCCTCTACCTTGCCGCGCTCTCGCTTGCCGGGCGTGCTGATACCGGCGCATTCATCAGAACGTTCGCCGGCGATAACCGTCATATCGTCGACTACTTGATGGCCGAGGTGCTCGACGCTCAGCCACCGGAACTGCGCAACTTCTTGCTACACACCTCCGTGTTGGGACGACTCAGCGGTGCGCTGTGCGACGCGGTGCTGCAAACGTCTGGCTCGGCCTCGGTATTGGCAAAGATCGAGCGCGAAAACCTGTTTGTGGTGCCACTGGACATGTCGCGTCAGTGGTATCGGTATCACCAGCTGTTCGGAGAGTTGCTGCGCACCGAGCTGCGCCGCAGCAAGCCTGATCTCGTCGCTGACCTGCACCGGCGAGCCGCGACCTGGTTCGAGACCGAGGGCCTCATTGATGAGGCGGTGCGCCACCTAGTCGCTGGCGGTGACATCGCGCGCAGTGCCGATCTGATCGCCGCGGACTGGGGCGACGAAGTCAACGGGGGCGGCGTCTCGACCGTCTCCAGCATGCTTGATCTGCTGCCCGAGCAGACCGTCCTACAGGATCCGAGGCTGAGCGTGGCCCGCGCCTGGGTCTCGCTCAGCGTTGGTCAACTCGACGACGCCGCCGAGTGGATCGAGGCAGTAGAGACCCGATCCACGGCCAACAGCGCAGATGGTGCCGCCATCGACGCCCAAATCGTCGTATTGCGCGCGGTTCACTCGTTCAAGACGGGCGAAGTCGCCGCGGCGCTCGAAGCGGCTCGCCGGGCGATCAACCTCGATCTCGGCAAAGCGCCGTTGGGCCGATCAAATGCCTACTGCATCTATGGATCCGCGCTGTACTTTTCGGGCAGCACCCGCGAAGCGCAAGCCGCCTTCCGGCGGGCCGTGGAGCTGGCCGAGAAGATGGGCGATCGTCGCGCCCGCATCTACGCGCTGGGTCATCTGGCGCTGATTTCGGCCGAACAGCGCCAACTCGCAGACGCCGAAAGCCAGATCCGCCGGGCGTCCGGCAGTTCTCGAGACCTTGCGGACGCCGAACACCTCGTGGACGTGATGGTGTCGCTTGCCACGGCCGAGCTCCTCCGTAGGCGCGGTGACGCGACTGCAGCGTTGGCCGCCGCCGACGTGGCCGTCGTGTCGGCGCGCCAAGGCGGAGCGACACTCGAGGTGGCCAAGACGCTGCTGGTCAGAGCGGAGGTCTTCGCGCATCTCGGTGACCACCAGAGGGCGAACGCCACCCTCGAAGAGGTCGGCACCCTGCTACGCGGTTGCGCGGACGCCGGCATCGCCTCGACCTTGCTCACTTCGGCCGGGCTGGGCGCGGGCGTCGCGGTGACTTCACGCAACGACGGGTACGCGCTCGGTGAGGAGCTGACTCCCAAGGAGCTTGAGGTTCTTCGCCTGCTCGCCACCCGATTATCGCGGCGTGAGATCGGTGAGCGGCTGTACGTCTCGCTCAACACGGTGAAGACCCACCAGCGCGCCGTGTACCGCAAGCTCGGCGTCGAGCACCGCAGCGCGGCGGTCAGCCGGGCGCGAGAACTCGGCCTGTTGTAATTCACCTTCCGGCATCCCGCGGGATGTGACCAGTCACAAATTGCCTTGTTGGACAACGCCTCCCGTTTAATCACCCGGGTGAACGGGCCTCGAGGGTGACGACATGTCACCCCGCCCGGCAGCACCCTCATAGATGACAAAGGGCCGCGGATCCTTCGCGCTTGCGCATGCCCTCCGACAAAGCTGCAGGTGGCCCGCCGATGGGGCCGCCGGAAAACCGTGGCCAAACCACGACCGGGTGGCCAAGTAAGTGGAAATGAAGGGAGACGGATCTGATGGCTGTGAGTGAGACCACCGAGGACGGTCGGCCGACAAGTCGTGTGTTGCCACTGGCCGGAGCCGCACCGCTGATCGCGCGCTATGGCCTGGTCATCGTCCTTGCCTGGTTCGGCGCAATGAAATTCACCTACTACGAATCCCACGGCGTTTCACCGTTCGTGGCCTACAGCCCATTTCTGGGCTGGGTCTACCACTTCATGTCGATCAGCGCGTTCGGCCGAGTGCTAGGAACGACGGAGTTGATGACCGCAGCGTTGCTGGCCTTGAAGCCTTGGTATCCGAAAGCCTCCGTCGTGGGCGGTGTGTTGGCGACGGCGTTCTTCCTCGGCACGCTGAGTTTTATGGTCAGCACGCCGGGGATTGGTGAACCTACCGCGGGCGGCTTCCCCGTCCTATCGGCCAATGGCGAATTCCTCATGAAAGACATCGCGCTCGTGGGCTTGGCCCTATGGCTGTTGGCGGACTCCATCCGTGCGACTCAACGACGCCAGGCACCGGATCCATGCGACGTTGAGAGATGAAGCGACACAACCGGTTTACTCATCCTGAAAGGAGGAATGCGGAGCGATGAGCACACCGGTCCCCCGCCATTACGACCTGGTGGTCTTGGGCGCCGGCTCGGGCGGATACGTCGCCGGGATCCGCGCGGCCCAACTCGGTCTGACGGTCGCGATCATCGAAGAACGCTACTGGGGCGGCGTCTGCCTCAATACAGGGTGCGTCCCCTCAAAAGCCTTGCTGCGCAACGCCGAGATCGCCTCCATCCTGACCCATCAGGCAGACGAGTTCGGTATCCAGGGTGACATTCGTCTCGACTATGCCCGTGCCGTGTCACGCAGCCGCGAAGTCGCCGACGCCCGGGTCCGCGGCGTGCACTTCCTGATGCGCAAAAACAAAATCACCGAAATCGACGGTCGCGGCCGCTTCAGCGGCTCCCATACAGTCGACGTACAGCTACGTGGCGGCACCACCACCAGCCTCCGCTTCGACAACGCCATCGTCGCCGCGGGCTCACGGGTGCGGATGCTGCCCGGGGTCAGCCTCGGCGACAACATCGTGACGTATGAACAGCAGATCCTCGACGCATCTATGCCCGAGTCCATCATCATCATCGGCGCCGGCGGAATCGGGATGGAATTCGCCTACATTCTCAACAGCTACGGCGTCGACGTCCAAATTCTTGAGTACGCCGACCGCGCACTCCCCAACGAAGACGCTGACGTCTCAAAGGAATTGACGCGCCAATACCGACGCCGCGGCATCGCCATCCAGACCAACACACGAGTCGACTCGGTGACCGACCACGGTGGCCACATCACCGTCACCTACACTGATCGCAACAGCCACACCACCTCAGTCGACGCCGGCCGCGCGTTCATCTGTATCGGATTCTGTCCCAACGTTGAAAACATCGGCCTCGAAATGCTGGGCGTGCGCCTCACAACAGGCGGGGCGATCGACGTCGACGACTACATGCGCACCTCGGCTCCCCACATCTTCGCGGTCGGCGACGTCACCGCCAAAGCGCAACTCGCCCACGTCGCCTCAGCCCAGGGAATCATCGCCGCCGAAACCATCGCCGGCTCCCCGACCATGCCCTTGGACTACCGCATGATGCCACGCGTGACCTTCTGCCAACCCCAAGTCGCCAGCTTCGGCTACACCGAAGACCAGGCCCGCGCCAGCGGCCTTGATATTCGAGTCGCGAAATTTCCCATGCAAGCCAGCGCCAAAGCGCACGGGCTGGGCGAACGGGCCGGCTTCATCAAACTCATCGCCGACGCCGCCCACGGCGAGCTGCTCGGAGCTCATCTCGTCGGTGCAGAAGTCAGCGAGCTACTCCCCGAACTGACCGCCGCCCAACTGTGGGACCTGACCGCCACCGAGCTGGCCCGCAACGTGCACACGCACCCCACGCTCGGCGAGGGGCTACAGGAATGCTTCCACGCCCTGACCGGCCACGCCATTAACCTGTGATCACACCGAGGGCAGGCACGACCCGGATTCGTGATGTCCTCGTCGTCGGGTCGGGCCCAGCCGGTTACACGGCGGCGATCTACACGGCTCGGTCGGGGCTGGACACCCTTGTCGTCGAAGGCCGTGAGCCCGGCGGTGCGCTGGTGGCCGCCGGGCGGGTAGACAACTACCCCGGTGTCGGCCCATTCGTCTCGGGTCCCGCGCTCGCTGACGCGATGCGGCGACAAGCACAGCATTTCGGCGCCGAGTTATGCCGCGGCCGCGTCGACAGATTCGAGTTCGGTGACGGGCTCAAGACGGTCAGCGTAAGCGATGCCCAGCACCATGGCCGTGCCGTGATTCTTGCCACGGGCTCGGCCCCGCGGTCCCTCAACGTGCCCGGCGAACACAGGCTCCTCGGCCACGGCGTGAGCACCAGCGCGAAACGCGACGGCGCTCACTTCACCGGACGCGACGT
Source organism: Mycobacterium sp. NGS69 (assembly GCF_059812165.1). Lineage (NCBI taxonomy): Bacteria > Bacillati > Actinomycetota > Actinomycetes > Mycobacteriales > Mycobacteriaceae > Mycobacterium > Mycobacterium sp. NGS69. The sequence goes on along the minus strand of NZ_JCALCD010000006.1, from coordinate 69,428 downwards.
CGCCGTCATCGGCGGCGGCGACGGCGCCGTTGAAGAGGCGCTTCACCTTGCACCGCTGGCCCGCCACGTCACCCTCATCCACCATCGCCCACAACTACGGGCATCCGCCATCGCCGTTGCTCGTCTTCAGGCACATCCCAACGTCGCGATCCTGACATCCGCCGAAGTGCTGGCCGTACACGGTGGCCAACACGTCAGCGGGGTGCGCATACGCGACAGGCGCCGCGCCGGCGATTTCACCATCGAGGTTGCGGCTGTCTTCGTCGTTGTCGGCCAGACGCCGTGCTCGGATCTCTTGACCGGACTCGTCGAGCTCGGTGCCGGCGGCCACATCCTGACCGAAGGCGATACGAACCATACCTCCGCGGAGGGCGTGTTCGCGGCAGGCGACCTGATCGACCGCCGCTACCGCCAAGCAGTCACCGCCGCAGCCAGCGGCTGCGCGGCCGCACTCGACGCGCAGCGCTGGTTGAGCCAATCGCGCTGTCCCCGATGAGAAACCACTGCCAGGAAAGCAAAGAGCCCTCATGAGAGGTCAGCGTTCAGTGTCGTCGGTTGACGTGGATGGTGTCTCGTTCCGGATGGCCGCGACCGATTGAGCGTCCTCCACGGTGATCTGGCATGCCCCTTGAAGAACGCTTCGCACCTCGTTGGCAGGTATGGCCACAGCGCCCGAGTGGTCGGCGAAGATGTAGTCGCCGGGATGGATCCCGACCCCCGCGAGTACTACCGAGCGGTTGGCCTCGTAGGGGGTAACCACGTCACCACCCCAGCGCGTTGCTTCGCCTCGGCAATAGATGGCTAGGTCCAATTGCGAGAGCTCCGCGAAGTCACGAACTCGACCGTCCGTGAGAATGCCCGCCAGCCGGTGGTTTTGGACACGCGACAGCTTAGTTCCGCCGCCAACTGAGGTGTCGGTGTATCCGTTACTGGCCAAGACGAGCACACGTCCTTCAGCGCCATCAGCGATAGCCTCGTAGAAGAGCCGCTTGAAGTTATAACGTTCAGGAGCCAGCGCGATTCGACATGTCGGGAAGTAAGAGATTGTCACGGCCGGTCCAAAAAGCACGCGGCCGGGCGTGGGACTCACCAGATCGAGCAGATCGCAGCGATGTTGATGTAGTCGCCAGATCGCGTCCACCACGTCAGCGGTACGGACACGACGAGCGAGCGCGTCGAGCGACTCGGTCACTGAACCGAGATCGGGACACGCCAGGACTGGGCGCCCCGGAAGTCGAGCCACACATCGGTGCGCGTTTGCACGAGCCGGGCCAAAACCTCCCCGCAGCACGGGCAGCGCACCACGATGCCGGGCCCGCGGTGATAGACGTGACCTTCGGCGAATGCCCTGGTGCAACGACATTTCCCGCAGGTCAACATCGCGGTGGTGACATCGAATCCCAGCACTTCGGCGAAGGCGCCCGCGGCCGCATTACCGTCGACGTGAGTCGGCTCGGTCATCTGTGCCTCGTTTCCGGATTAGTTGCTCGGTCCGAACCGCTCGGTCCGGATGGCCGACGGCTGATGCCCCTGCTCGATCAGCGTCACGGTCACCGATTCCACGAATCCCGTTGGTCCGCACACGTACACGCGCGCACCGTCGGCCGGTGCCCACCCCGCCGTTGTGAGATCAGCGCCGCGGACCCGGCCGGGCGGCCGGGCGGCCCGCGGCGGAGTCACGCGGGTGTAGACCAGCGCGACCTGCAGCCAGCCGCATTCGCGTTCGAGCCGGCCCAACTCTTGGGCGTAGTACACGTCCTCGGGGCTACGGACCGAATAGACGAGCCGAAACTCGTTGCTACCCTTTTCTACCCGCTGTCGCAGCATGGCCATCAACGGCACGATTCCCGATCCGCCGCCGACGAGCAGAACCCGAGCCTTCTCCTCAGGCCGCCAGACGAACCAACCGCCGATGGGTCCACGAAGTTCGATCTCGTCTCCAGCAACAAGTCCGGTGAGGTAGGGCGAGACCTCCCCGTCGGGAATCTGTTGCACCGTGAGCTCGATGCGCTCACCGTCGGCCGGCCTGCTCAGTGAATAGCTACGCTGCGCGCTGTACCCGTCCTCAGCGGTCAGCTTGAGATCGATATGCTGGCCGGCCAAGTGACCGCTCCAGCCGGGGACGGTCAGCCCGATAGTCTGCGCAGATTCGGTCTCGGATTCAGAGTCCACCACACGCGCGACCCGCCAACGCAACTTCGGTGTCACGTGGGCGTTCACAGAATTCGTCAATCTCCGGCGTAGCGTTGTTCTTGCCATGGGTCGCCGTAGTTGTGGTAGCCCAACCGCTCCCAGAATCCCGGTGCGTCGCTGTCGCGCAGCTCGATGGACCTCACCCACTTCGCGGACTTCCAGAAATACAGGTGAGGCACCAGGAGCCGCGCCGGGCCGCCGTGCACCGGGCTAAGCGGTGCGCCCTGGTACGCGTAGACGATCCAAGCCTTACCACCGAGAAGGTCGCTCAACGGGAAGTTGGTGGTGTAGCCGCCGTAGGAACCGACCAGTGCGAATCCGGCAGCGGTATCGGTCGATTCGAAAAGCGTGTCCAGGGAGACGCCTTGCCACTCGGTATTCAACTTGGACCAGGTGGTGACGCAATGGATGTCCACGTTGAGCCGCTCGCTTGGCAGGGACTTGAACTGGTCCCAGGTCCACGAGCGTTCGACGCCGAGCTCATCGCGAATGGTGAATCGCCAGTCATCAAGATTGATCCGCGGTGTCGGTCCTGCTTGCAGGACGGGAAAGTCCGCGGTCAGATGCTGGCCGGGCGGCAGGTCGGGGGCCGATGCGGCGCGGCGTCCGCGAAAGCCTTTGTTGACGACACTCATTGGTGTTCACGACGCTGGTCATCGATTATCATTCTGCCCCTGCCGCCTTCGGTAGCTGGAGGACTTCGCCGGCCGTGAACTGGGCGTCGGCAGCGCAAGCGAATCCCATCGACAACACCGTACGGGCGAATAAGACATCGGTGAGATATGCGAGCGCGACCGCCCAGCGGTTGACCAGCCGCGGAAGCGCGTAGAGGTGGTAGCCGCGGGCGACAATCTTGGCGGGATAGCCCGATAGGTGCACGCCGAGCGGGTTGGCGACGGCGTAGCGCGGGCCCAGGTCGACCACCATTCCCTTGTCGCTGTGACGGTAGTCCTTCCGCTCGCCGTATCCGAGGCTTGCGGCGACGTTGTGGGCCAGCGTCTTACCTTGTCGGATTGCGTGCTGGGCGGTCGGCGGCGCGATCTTGCCCGGCTGGGTTAGGTCCGGAACGGCCGCGGCGTCGCCCGCGGCAAACACGTCCGGGTGACCTGGCACCTGCAAATCGGTCCGCACCTTCAGCCGACCCCGCTCGGTCCCCAAGCCCAACGCGGCGATCAGCGGTGACGGGGCCACGCCGGCCACCCACGCTACCGTATAAGTACCGACGCGCGAATCATCGGTGAGCACAACATGATCGGCGTGAACCTCCTTTAGGGTCGTGCCCAACCGTATGTCGATTCCCCGAGAGCGCAGCACACGCATCGCCGCGTCGCCGAGCTTCTGCCCCAGCTCGGGCATGACGTGGTCGGCCAAGTCCAGCAGCACAAACCGCACCGAGGCCCGATCGAAGCCCATCTGCTTCGCCGCCGCATCGGCGAGCGCACGCAGCTGCGCCGTCAATTCGGAACCGGAATATGACGCACCGACAACGACAATCGTGCGTCGCGCGGCCGCGCGCGCCTTGTTTTCGTCGACGCAAGCAAGTTCCAACTGCTCGATCACACGATCACGCAGGTACAGCGCCTCGGCCGTCGACTGTAGCCCGTGTGCGTGTTTGGCCAAGCCGGGCGTATCGAAAGTCCGGGTCACCGAGCCGGGGGCTAGGACCAGCCGATCCCACGACAGCGTCCCTGTGTGGCCCTCCGGATCGGTGAACGAGACCAGACGCCGATCGAAGTCAACACCGTCGACCCGGCCGCGCACCGCCTGCACGCCCTTGAGCGTCCCGGCCAGCGGAACACAGACAAACCGCGGATCGACCAGCCCACCGGCGACGTCTGGCAGCAATGGCGTGTACTGCAGATAATCGACCGGCGAAACGATGGTAACCCTCACATCCGAGGCGCGCGCCTTACCCAGCCGTCGGGCCAGTCGGCGCGCGCATTCGAAAGCGGCGAACCCGCTGCCGACAATCACAACGGACGTGGCCGGTTTCGCCTTCTCCGGTTGACGGTGAAGTGGGACCGCACTCATATCGCTTCTCCTGTTCGGTATTCGGGTGTCCACACACGGTTGAGGATCTGCGGGGTGGCGGTCAGTTAGCTGTAGAGATCTCCAGCAAGAGCATCGCCCGACCCAGATCGGTCTGTCACCACCCCTCAGCACGATTCACCCGGGTGATAACTCGAAGGGCGCGGCAACAGGCGCAGTTGGGCCGCACCGAAGGAAACCCTGAAGCGCTCGCACCACAGGATTACGCTGCTGAGTGCGTGGGCATCGGCGCCGTTGGGCACCGCGTAACCGGCATCGCCCCGGTTGGCGCGCAGGCGGCCAAGGTCTATGTGGTTGCTGTCTGCAAACTTTCGCCAGGGAAACCTGGCATGGTCGACCGGCGTGTCGCTGAGCCATACGCGTAATCGCGGCCCCAGAGTGGTCTGCAGGTTTTCAAGCCACAGGATCCGTGCCCCGTCACCGAGGACAATGAGGCGCGCCACACCGCTGGTTCGGTGGATGTGAGCGGTAAATTCTCCGCAGTGGGTGGTCTGCGCTTGAGACGGCAGCCGTTCATTCGCAACAGTCCTGATCAACAACTTCCACGGCTGTAGCCACCACAGGGCCATAGGCAGTCCAACGATGGTAATCGCTCGCCGAAAGACGGAATGCGGCATCAGCCCCGGGAACCACAGAGCCCTGGTCGGCCCAATTACTTTGCGCATCAGTTCAGATCATCGTTGGCAATGAGTCGCCGCGCAGCCTCGGTGATCGAGCCGGACAGCGACGGATAGACCGCGAGCGTCTGCGCCAAATCGTCGACGGTGATCCGGTTTTGCACAGCCATCGCGATCGGCAGTATCAATTCCGAAGCGATCAGCGCGACCACCACGCCACCGATTACGACGCCGCTGTCCTGCCGGCAAAACAGTTTGACGAAGCCGTGGCGCAGCTCCGAAATTTTCGCCCGCGCATTGGTTTTCAACGGCAACATGATGGTACGGGCCTGAATCGAGCCGTCATCGATCGTGGTCTGTGAGACGCCTACCGTCGCGATCTCGGGGTGGGTGAACACCGTCGCCGCGACGGTGCGCAACCGGAGCGGATTAACGGCTTCACCGAGCGCGTGATACATCGCGATCCGGCCTTGCATCGCGGCAACCGAGGCCAACGGCAGGACGCCAGTGCAGTCCCCCGCAGCGTAAACGCCCGCGACCGGCGTCCGCGAGACCCGGTCGACGGCAATGTAGTTTCCCGGCCCGGGTTCGATACCCACGCGCTCCAGACCTAGCCGGCCGGTGTTGGGCACTGACCCAAGTGTCATCAATGCGTGGCTTCCTTCGACGGTGCGCCCGTCGGTCATCGTCACCAGCACCCCGTCGTCGGTGCGCGTCACGGATTGTGCCCGTGCCTTTTTGATCAGCTTGACGCCGCGTTGGGCGAATGATTCCTCGAGCACCTGCGCGGCGTCGGCGTCCTCATGCGGCAGCACCCGGTCGCGGCTGGCCACCATCGTCACGGCCACACCGAGTTCGGTGTAGGCATTGGCGAATTCGATGCCGGTCACCCCGCAACCCACCACGATGAGGTGGTCGGGCAGCGACGCCAGGTCGTAGAGCTGGCGCCAGGTCAGGATGCGCTCGCCGTCGGGCTGCGCCGACGGCAGGATCCGGGGGCTGGCGCCGGTTGCGATCAACACCACGTCGGCATCGCGCATCGTGATCGTGCCGTCGCGCGCAGTCACCTTGACGCGGTGACGTGCCAGACTGGGTGCGGCATCCACCAGCTCGCCACGTCCCGCGATCAACTCGACACCCAAGGTCAGCAGCTGGTCGGTGATATCCAGGGATTGCTCGGTAGCGAGCGTCTTGATCCGCTGGTGGATATCTGCCAAACAGATCTTCGCGTCGTCGAAGTCGGCGTCGAAACCGAGGCGGGTTGCCCGTCGCAGTTCGGTGCGAAGGCCGGTGGAAGCGATCAATGTCTTCGATGGCACGCAGTCGCACAACACCGCGGCACCGCCGACCCCGTCGGAGTCGACAACGGTGACGCGGGCTACGGCGGGACCTCGCGCAGCTGCAACCAATGCCGCCTCGTACCCGGCCGGGCCGCCACCGAGGATCACAATGCGGGTTACCACAGTTCGAATTTCACCAACTGGCGTCTTCATCGGCGACGATATGCATGGCGGCTTCCTCAGCCGAGGCAGCGCCGCCATCGACGCCAACGTCGTGGGCACGGTAATCCGTACCTGGATCCGTAGCGTCGATGTCGAAGGCGACGAGCCGACCTGCGCGCACGTCGCCGACCTGATCGTCGATTGGCTCACCATCGCTGTCGGTGCTGTCACCGATTCCGTCACCATCCCACTGATCGGTCACGTCGGGCACCTCCCGGGCCAGTCGGCGCGCCAGACTTTCATGGGTCCGCGCTTCCCTCGCGGTGATGCCCCACGCCCGTAGTTCACGCGGGCGTTCCGGGGGCGAGTAGCCTTCGTCGAGGTCAATGCCAGTCTGTTCGGAGTCCAGGCTTTCTTCTGGTTCCAGCAGATGGGCTTGCACGTCATCGAATTCAGAGATACCCATCAGCCCGGTATCCCTTCACACCCGTCCGGTGGTTGTCTCATCCGAGCGCCTCAAGAAGGTCGCTGCAGGCCCGCTCACAGCGACGGCATACGTCGGCGCACACGCGGCAATGCTCGTGTTTCGCGGCATGCTGGTCGCACTCGTCTGCGCTCGTCTTACAGGCGACGACGCACGTTTGGAGCACGGCCCTGGTGAGGTTCGCGTCGTAGTCCGTGTGCCGGGACAAGACGCGGCCCGTTGTGGCGCAGACATCCGAGCAGTCAAGGCAAGTACGGATGCATTTGGTTAAGTGATAGACATCGTCCTCACTGAGGCAGGCGTCTGCACACGCTGTGCAGGCTTGATCGCATTCAAAACAGGCGTCGATACATTCGATCAGCTTCGCTATATCGATCTGGCCGAGATCGCGTGGATAGGTCTCCAGCATTCTCCTGGCAGCGCTCACTATGTCCTCCCTGTTCTGTACCAGCCTTTGCCACGCAAGGTGCCGCTAGCATGACGCGGCGGGGGGTGAACTGTCGTCGCCCATCACCGTCATTCACCCGGGTGATAGTGGACGTGCGGATGGCGTCCTCGACACCACTGCAGCGACCGTTCCCAGCACCGAAGGCCGACTTGATCGAGTAGGTGGCGCGGGCGCTCATCCGGATGAATTGCATCGGCGGGTGATGACCACTCACCCCGCGGTGGTGGATGCTGGCACCAGATTGAGAAGCGGAGGCGGAACTCCCTGGTTCGCGCAAGTGGAGGCCAGCCTCGGTGCACACAAACACTTTTCGCGACAGGAGGAACATGCCGTGGCTCGCATGCGCGCGGAATGTACACCGGTGCCGGGCGACCCGACGGCCGCTCAATTTGGAAGCGCTGTCATCCCGCTGCTTGAGCCTCTCTATCGGCAAGCTCTTCGGATGACCTCCAATCGATCGGATGCGGAGGATCTGGTGCAGGAAACGATGCTCAACGCTTATGCCGGTCTACGGAACTTCGAGCCAGGGACGAACCTCAAAGCATGGCTGCGGCGGATCATGACCAACACGTATATCAGCAGCTACAGGACCCAAAAGCGCCGTCCGGTGCAACACCCGACTGGTGAGATCAGCGACCAACAGTTAGCGGCGAGTGCCCCACGTATGCCTGGGGGCCTGCGGTCGGCCGAAGATCACGCGCTTGAGATGCTGCCACACCCCGACCTCAAGGCGGCAATGATGGTCTTGCCTGAGCAACTTCGCGTGACGGTGTATTTCGCCGACATCGCGGGATACTCGTATAAGGAGATCGCCGCCATGACGGGGGCCCGGCAAGGCACCGTAAGTTCGAGGCTCAACCGCGGACGAAAACAGTTGCGTGATTTACTATCCGACTCGCCGATCAACCATGCGCCCAGAACAATCGACGGGCCCGAGCGGAGCCACCCAACGGCGTGCAATTGTCAACGGCGCCGAGCGCAGCGGGCGTCATCCGGCCGGCAATGAGCACTATTCGAGGAAGTTCCCGGCATGGGTATCGAGTTCATCCGACTCGATCAGTAGAGCAGCAGGCCTGATGAATAACTCGACCGCTCAGCGCACGGCGAAGACTTCCCGGTCGTCACCCCGGAATGACCTGGCTCTACCTGCACCGGAACACCTGGCGTTCTATGCCGGCGTCGCCGCACTGGCCCTATTTGGGATTATGGAATGGCCTGTCGCCGCTGCGTTGGTAGTGGGGTACACGCTTGTCAACGCACAGCACAACAAGGTTCTTCAATCACTCGGCGAGGCGCTGGAAGAAGCCTAGACCGCTGAAAGTTGTACCGTTTCACCGTGTTTAGCGTTGGAGTGCTCGCGACCAGGACGCCGCGAACTTGGACACCCCGTCACACTCCAGCACAGCGAACACGTTCGGCAGATCGACACCGACGGCGGTCAACCGGTCGAACACCTCCTGGGCCTGCACCGCCTTGCCGGTCACGGTGTCGCCGGCGACAACGCCGTGATCGGCCACCGCCTCCAACGTGGGTTCCGGAATGGTGCTGACCGTGTTGGGCGCCACCAGTTCGGTCACGTACATCGAGTCGGGGTAGGCGGTGTTTTTCACTCCGGTGGAGGCCCATAGTGGCCGTTGCACACGAGCACCCGCGGCGCGCAACGCGGCGTAGCGCGGTTCGGCTTCGAAGACATCCTGATATGCCGCGTACGCCAATCTCGCGTTGGCAATGCCCGCCTGTCCCCGCAAGGTGAGTGCCTCATCGGTGCCGATAGCCTCGAGCCGCTTGTCGACTTCGGTGTCCACTCGGGATACGAACAGCGACGCCACCGAATGGATTTGGGATACATCAGCGCCCGCCTGCTGTGCGGTTTCGATGCCAGCTAGATAGGCGTTCATCACCGCTCGGTGACGGTGGACGGAAAAGATCAGCGTCACGTTGACTGAGACACCTTTGGCCAACGTCGCGGTGATCGCGGGCAGCCCCGCCGCGGTTGCCGGTATCTTGATAAATACGTTGGGTCGGTCCACGATCTTGGCCAACTCGACCGCCTGCGTGACTGTCGCATCGGTGTCGTGCGCCAGCGACGGGTCGACCTCAATGGACACTCTTCCGTCGACGCCGTCGGAGGCCTCCCACTGCGGGCGCAGTACATCGCATGCCGCCCGGACGTCGTCGGTGATCGCTGTGCGGACTGCGGTGTCGATGTCCGTACCGCGAGCCGTCAGCTCCGCGATCTGGCCATCGTAGGCGCGACCGTTTGCAAGTGCATGCTCAAAGGTGGACGGGTTAGTGGTCACGCCGACAACGCTTCTCGTGTCGATCAGCTGTCGCAGCTTGCCGGATTGCAGCAGGCTGCGGGACAAGTCATCCAGCCAGACCGACACCCCCGCCGTCGACAGTGCAGCCAGATTCGGGTTCTGAGTCATCGCGTAGCCGCCCCCCGTCGACTGTTGGGCCGCAGTAGAACCCATCCTGCGGCGTATGCTGCGCCACACAGCACCAATGGCGCGTACGCGCTCAAAAGCACCTGCCAATCAGGCGGAGTTGCCGCGCCCCTGCCTTGTGTTACCGGGCCCATGTCGTTATTGAGTGGGCTCGACACGTTCAGCCGTCGTCACCCTTGCGCCGGCATCGTCACCCCGGTTGGGTACTTTCCAATCGGGGCGGACGTAGTGGCAGGTGTAGCCGGATGGGTAACGTTGCAGGTAGTTCTGGTGCTCGGGTTCGGCTTCCCAAAACTCGCCAGCCGGGGTGACCTCGGTGACGACCCTGCCGGGCCACCGACCCGAATCCTCGATGTCGGCGATGGTGTGCACCGCGATTTGTTTCTGCTCGTCGTCCAGATAGAAGATTGCCGACCGGTAACTGGTTCCGACATCGTTACCCTGACGGTTCTTCGTGGTCGGGTCGTGGATCTGGAAGAAGAATTCCAACAGTGCCCGGTAACTGGTCTCGTCTGGGTCATAGGTGATTTCGAGTGCCTCGGCGTGGCCGGGGTGATTGCGGTAGGTGGGGTGAGTGTTGCTGCCGCCGGTGTAGCCGACACGGGTGGACACCACACCGGGCTGCCCGCGGAAGAGGTCCTCCATGCCCCAAAAGCACCCGCCGGCGAGAATGGCGATCTTGTTGTGGTCGGTCATGATTGCTGCTCACCGACGCTTTGTGGTTGCTGCTCTGAAACATCTTTCGTGAACAAGCGCAGATATTGCCCATAACCCTGGGCTTCCAGCTCGTCGCGGTGGATGAATCGCAGCGATGCCGAGTTGATGCAGTAGCGCAAGCCGCCAGCTTCTGTGGGGCCGTCCGGAAATACGTGCCCCAGATGGCTGTCTGCGTGGGCTGAGCGCACCTCGACCCGTTCCATGAAGTGGCTGTGGTCGCGCCTCTCAACGAGGCTATCTGCGTCGATGGGCTGGGTGAAGCTCGGCCAGCCGCTTCCGCTGTCGAATTTGTCCACCGAGGCGAAAAGCGGTTCGCCAGAGACGATGTCGACGTAGATACCGGGTTCATGGTTGTCGCAGTACTCGCCGGTGAACGGGGGCTCCGTGCCGCTCTCCTGGGTAACGTGGTATTGCTGGGGGCTGAGCGCGCCGACCGCGGCGGGATTTTTGCTGTATTGGTGTGACACCTGGTCTCCTTCGTTCGCGCACACGTGATATTGATGCGCTTGGTGTTTCGGTAGGTTCGCGGTTGGCGTCCGGTTAGTTGCGACCGGCCATGATGCCGCCGTCGACGTTGAGAATCGCACCGGTGACCCAACTGGCCTCATCAGACAGCAGGTACGTCACGGCGTTGGCAATGTCGGCCGGGGTGCCGACTCGTCCCAGCGGATGAAGCGGCGCGAAGGTGGCAAGTGTGGCATCGATCTCGTCCTTCGGGATGAACCCCTCGTACAGCGGAGTCTTGACGACAGCCGGTGCCACCGCATTGACGCGAATCTTGTGCCCGGCAAGCTCGATGGCCAGGTTATGGGTCAGCGCGTGCAGTCCGGCCTTTTGCATCGAGTACACGGACGATGGGGTCGCACCGATCGCCTGATGTGCCCACATGCTGCCGATGTTGACGATGGACCCGCCCTCGCCGCGACTGATCATCCCGTCAACGACGGTCTGCGTCAGGAAGAACAGGGCGTAGTTGAGCTCCATGTACGAGTCGTAGGTCAACGCGTCGTACTCGAGAAACGGCTTGGGGACAAAGAATCCGGCTGCGTTGACGAGCAACGTCGCGTCGCTATGATCCTCGGAAAGCGCCCGCTGGACGTCGGCGACCGCGCTGCGATCCGTCAACTCCGCGGTAATCCCCCAAGCCTGTCCACCTGCGCTGGTCAGTTCGGTCACGGTGTCATCGACACGGTCTTTCGACCGGCCGACGATAACCGCGCTACCGCCGTGGCGCACGATATCGACGGCGACCTGCCGGCCCATTCCGGCGCTGCCGCCGACGACGATGACCTTCTTGGAATCGAAATGCATTGTGAGACCCTCCTGCGAATCATTCTCGAGTGCTCCCGCGGGGCCATTACTGCCTTGCCCGCAAGAAGATTTGTTGCCGTCGCGTCGACACACAGCACCCCGTATGTCGGCGTTGAACTGGCTTTAGTCTGGCGCGCCGCGGGGTGAGCCGTCATCACCCCATCGTCGTTTCACCCGGGTGAGTTTGGATCTCCGAGGCCCAATTGCGGCAGACGTCGTCGATTACGCCAGGAGCGGTGCGGATCCGCGACAAGGTTCTTAGGCTGGCGTACTCACGGGGAAGTGCCGCTGAATTATTAACGCGCAGTGGTCAATTCGGCGCAGGCGTAATCGCCGAGCGTAGGCACGCGTATACGCGGGTTGTAGTGCTGGAAAAGAAGCGAGCAAAACGGTGGCGAATGTCGTTCACCAAGTCGGCGGCCATATCCCGACCCGGTGATGGCGCAACGCCTTGAGTAAGACCGTGAAGGAGGTCAACCATGTACGGGCCGGATGAAGAAGTGGTGCTGATCACCGAGGCAACGGCTTTGCCAGGCAGAAGGGGCGACCTGCGATGCGCGTTTGTGAGGCTAATCCCTCAGTCGCTGGCCGAAGGAGCCGTTAGCACCTTCCGGCTGCACGAAGATCGCTATCGGCCTGGGCATTTCACACTTTATCAGCGGTTCCGCAACCAGCACGGTGTCGACCTCCATGTCCAAACCGATCATTTCGCGCTCAGCGTGGAAGCTTTGGCCCAGTTTGCTGAGGGCGGCAAGGCCCAGACCACCTTCTACCGTGTACTGAGTTGCTAGGCGCTCGGGGTCGAACAGATGATCCGGCTGCTGCCCGAAAGCGACGTCGGCGTCCTCCCACGCCTGCAGCTGAAGCCCGAGTGACCGCGCAAGTTTGGGCGCGCTGATATTCGGCGCTAGGGCCATTCCGGCGCCGGTGCACAGGCCGGTTCAGGCAGATCCAGATCCGCTTTGTTAAGCCGGTAGATCTCAAGGGTCAGGTCGTAGTACTTGTCGGTCTCGCCGACCCACTCCATGCCCACTCGTCGCGCCGTGGCCACCCCGCGATGATTGCCTGGCCGCACAACAGCGAAGACCTCACTGACACCGATATTTGTGAATGCTTGATGGGCCACCGCATGACCGGCTTCGGCGCCGTAGCCGTTACCCCACAGCGTCGGTGCAACCTGCCATCCGATCTCGAGATCGGTGCCGCCGGGTGGAAGCGGTAGCAGTGCCACTCCACCGATCAGGTCGCCAGAGCCTTTATCGGTTATCGCCCATCGGCCAAGGGGCAGTCCGGTTGCATCGGTCTGGGCGATCCATTCGCTTAGGAGTCGGCGCATGTGCGCCTGGTCGGTAATCAGGGGCAGCGCAGGACACAGCCAATGCGAAACTTCCGGCGCTCCGTATATCTGGTGGGCGGCGACGTCATCGTCGAGTTGCCACGGGCGCAATAGGAGCCGGGCCGTGCGGATGCGATGCGTGTCCGGGTCCCATTCGACGTGCCGATGCTCAACCATGTCGCCTCCTGGGTTTGCGATACACGTATTGGGTCAAGTCGCCCAATCGTGGGTCATGTGCTAATCGCGAAGACCGCGCAGCTGGCCGCCACGATGCTCTAAAGCCCACAACGTGTACGCCGCCCTAAAAGCTCCTCGCTCCCGACCCAAGACCCGCCGTGGTCGGTGACCATCCCGGGCTCACGTGGACACGGCACCAACCCTGGCGCGTTGCGACTCCCAAGCAGACACGATGCACGGCGCCCGTCTCGATGCCAGTGTCAAGGATCAACCGAAGTAACTGTCAAGCATCAGCCGAAACACTGTCAGGCATCACCCGAAGGCAAAATGTCAAGCATCAGCCGAGGTCATACAAGCATTTGGTGGGGCGGGCGGGGCTCGAACCCGCGACCAACGGATTATGAGTCCGCGGCTCTAACCAACTGAGCTACCGCCCCCAGATTGATCTTTCCGTAGGAAACGGTAGCCCAGCGCCTAGAGTCACCTTTGATTGGACGACCCCGCCGAGCGGGCAGGTCAGGGTCGGGTCCCGCCTGGCAGGCGCCATCTCCCCGTCGCTAGGTCTGCTCAATCTCTGCTCGGGCCCGCGGTTAGCGCCATCATGAGTAAGAGAACTCGACGGACGTTCATTAGCGCGCTTGTCATCGCGGTCGGAAGATCACGCGTCGCGGCTCAGCTGAGAGGAGATCCATGGCCGACGTGACGACGCCAGGCCTGACCACCGCGGAGGCCACCGAACGCCGCGCACGGAGCGGCGCCAACAGGCTGCCCGAGTCGAAACGGCCATCGGTCGCACGCCGATTGCTCGGCGAGTTGACGCACTTCTTCGCGCTGCTGCTCTGGGGGGCCGCAGCGCTCGCGTTTTTCGCGAAGCTTCCTCAACTCAGTGTCGCGATCATTGCGGTGATCGTGCTCAACGGAGTCTTCGCGTTGATCCAGCAAGCACGGGCCGACCGGGCAGCCGATCGGCTCCAGGAAATGCTGCCGACCCGCGTCACGGTCTGGCGTGACGGCCGTCGGCAGGTGATCGAGTCCGAGGACGTGGTGGTGGACGACCTACTGCTGCTCGAAAGCGGCGACCGGGTGCCGGCCGACGCCGTGGTGCTCACCCAGAATCGACTACTGGTCGACTCCTCCATGCTCACCGGCGAGAGCGAGGCCGGCTCCGTCGCCGAAGGGGAAGCGCTGTTCGCCGGCACCTTCGTCGTCGAGGGAGATTCACGCGCTCTGGTCACCGCGATCGGCCAACAGACGCGCCTGGCCGGGATCACCCGGCTGACAACGTCGACGACCAAGCCCGACACTCCGCTGACCCGCGGCCTGCGCAGCGTCGTTCGACTCATCGCGGCGATCGCGATCGGCGTGGGCGTGCTGTTCCTGCTTATCTCAGTCGTCGTGGGCAACCCGATCCAGCAAGCCTTCGTGTTCGCGATCGGCGTCACGGTTGCCCTCGTCCCGGAAGCCCTGCTTCCCACGGTCACGCTGTCCCTCGCCTGGGGCTCCGAGCAAATGGCCAAGCGGCAGATCCTCGTCCGCAATCTCGAGGCCGTCGAGACGCTAGGCTCCACCACCTTTATCTGCACCGACAAGACGGGCACCCTCACGCGCAACCAGATGACCGTCGTGGAAGCCTGGACGCCCGCCGGGTCCCTGACCATCGAGGGGGCCGGCTACGGGCCAACGGCCAAACTGGCGTGGTCCTCATCCGCCGCAGCGGATTCCGTCCGCGCGCTCGCCCTCGCCGGCGAGCGCTGCTCCACGGGATACGCCGAAGAGGTCGATGGGCAGTGGCGGGCGCACGGGGATCCCATGGAGGCCGCCCTCGATACCCTCGCCCGGCGACTGGGCATCGACACGGTCGAGGACCGTCGTATCGGCCCGGCGGAACTGCGGTTTCCTTTCGATCCCCGGCTGCGCCGAATGGCCGTGGCGTTGGCCGACGAGATCTTGGTGAAGGGAGCGCCGGACGCCGTGCTCCCGCTCTGCGGTGACGACCCGGCGGCCCATCAAGCGGTCGAGATCCTCACCGCCCGCGGGCTGCGGGTACTCGCCATCGCAGCGAGTCCGCGTAACGGCCGTACTCCGCGGGACCAGAAGGAGTGTGATCAGCAGTTGCAACTGCTGGGACTCGTGGCGCTGGAGGACCCGCCTCGGGACGACGTCTCGGAGTCGCTCCAGGCCTGCCGGAGGGCGGGAGTCAAGGTGGCGATGGTGACCGGTGACCATCCGGCCACCGCCACGGCCATCGCCGACGAGGTCCGGCTACGGTTGCCGGACTCAGCGGTGCTATCGGGGGCAAGCCTGCCCGACGACGAGCAGCATCTCGCCGCTCTGCTCGACCGCGACGGGCTCGTGATCGCCCGCGTCGCCCCGGAGGACAAACTCCGCATCGCCCGCGCGCTTCGCTCACGGGGTCACGTCGTGGCGATGACGGGAGACGGGGTCAACGACGCGCCCGCGCTGCACGAGGCCGACATCGGTGTGGCCATGGGCCGGTCCGGCACCGACGTCGCCCGCGAGGCAGCCGACCTGGTCCTGCTCGATGACTCGTTCGCAGGGATCGTGGCCGGCATCGAGCAGGGCCGAGCGACCTTCGTCAACATCCGCAGGTTCCTGACCTACCACCTGACCGACAACGTCGCCGAGCTCGCACCGTTTCTCGTCTGGGCGCTGTCGGGCGGCCTGTTCCCGCTCGCACTGGGTGTCCTGCAGATCATCGCGCTCGACATCGGCACCGACACGCTGTCCGCTGTCGCGCTCGGCGCCGAGCCGCCCGCCAAGCACCTGCTCGAGGGACCCCCCGTTCGCGGCCGGCTGATGAATCACACCGTTCTGCGCAGGGCCTTCGGGGTGCTGGGCCCGCTGGAGGCCGCCCTATCTCTCACCGCCTTTCTGGTGTCCCTCATAGCGCTCGGCTGGCGCCCCGCGGATCCATTCCCCACCGGGCACCACCTTGCGATGGCTTCCGGCGCGGCGTTCATTACCGTCGTGTTCGCTCAGACGGCGAACGTGTTCGCCTGCCGGTCCTCCTCACGCTGGCCCGGAGCGCTGGGCTGGGCCACCAACCGGCTCTTGATCCCGGCGGCGCTCGTCGGGCTGACTATTTCCTTGATCCTGCTGTGGGTGCCACCCGTCGCACGACTGCTCGGCCAGTGGAGCCCGCCGCCGTGGGGATGGGCCGTCGCGCTGGGATCAATGGCCATACTGCTCGGCGTCGATGCGTTGGATAAGTACGTGCGGGCGCGCCGTCAGCTGAAGACCGTCTGACCATCCGCGTCGAGCAGGTACCGCTCGGTGCCCTCCTCGACCCGCGGGGCGTCGGCGCCCAGCGACACGGCGACCTTGTTGCTGGCGTTGCGCATGACGTCGAAGGTGAGCTCGACGGCCTCTGCCTCGGAGAACCGTGAGCGCACCTCGGCGGCAACGTCGGCGACGAGGTGCGCAGGCGTCCAAATTAACCCATCGGTGTAGCGCAGCGCTGCTTTAGCGCGGCGGGTTAACTGACTTGAGTCCTCGTAGCCCTCGACGTCGCCGTACAGCGACTCCGATCCGCCGGCGTCCAGCGCGGTGGTCTCGCGCAGCGATTTGCACAGCCGGCAGTTGTGCTGCGCGGCCCCGCGTAGCCGGACCAACTCGGCGGTGACCGGGTCCACCGCGCGCATCCGCGCCACCGCGGGCAGAAACTCGTTGAACACCACGTCCGCAGGCTCGGTCGTGTGGTCCCAGTCGACCGGCCCGCTCACCCAACCGAGGTGCTCGGAGCCGACGCCCAGCGCCTCCAGCCCGGCCCGCACCCGCGGCACGAAGTCGGCGATGTACATCTGCGTCACCACGCTGAAGGTGCTGTCCCCCAGCTGTTTCCACAACCGGGACCGCTGTTCACCGGTGATCGCCGAGACATCGGCGCTGAACTGTTCGGCGAACTCGGCGACGACGGCCTCCGCCTCCGACGTCGGCTCGGAAACCTCGATCGCGGAGGGCAACGGCGGCAACGACATCGTCTGCGCGCACACCCGCCGGACCAGGCCCGCAAGACGCCCATCTCCCGGAGACAAAGCCACCAATTGCGCCAGCATTTGTCACACGCTACTGCGCCTGGCTCACCGACGACATATAGAAATCGGGGATCCGCAACGACGGCATGGCCGCCCGGGTGGCCCAGTCGCCCCACTCCCGCGGCAGCGTTTTTTCGCTCATGCCGGCCTCGGTGGCCCGCCGCAACAGGTCCAGCGGGCTCTCGTTGAACCGGAAGTTGTTGACCGACGCGGTCACCTCGCCGTCCTCGATCAGGTAGACCCCGTCGCGGGTCAGGCCGGTGAGCAGCAGCGTGGTCGGGTCGACCTCGCGGATGTACCACAGCGTGGTCAGCAGCAGGCCGCGCTCGGTGGCCGCGATCATGTCGGCGGGCTCGGCCGACCCGCCGGTCATCACCAGGTTGTCGGCGGCGACCGCCACCTTGGTGTCGAATTTCTCGGCCGTGGCCCGCGGATAGGCCAACGCGTTGATCACCCCGTTGCGGATCCAGTCCACCTGGCCGAGCTCCAAGCCGTTGTCGAACACCGACACCGTCTCCGACGAGGCGCTGACCGCGACGAACGGCGTGCACACCAGCCCCGGCGCCATCGGGTCGGAGAACATCGTCAGCGGCAGATCGGTCAGCCGCTCCCCCACCCGCGTCCCGCCACCCGGCGCCGACAGCGCGGTGCGGCCCTCCTCCGCGCCGCGGCCGGCCATCGACCAGGCCAAGTAGATCATCATGTCGGCCACTGTCGACGGCGGCATGATCGTCTCGTAGCGCCCCGCGGGCAGGGCGACGCTGCGCTTGGCCCAGCCCAGCCTCGTCGACAATTGCTCGAGCAGCGAATCGGTCGGCACGTCAACGAAATCCGCGGTGCCGATGCCCGCCCAGGCGCTGGCGTCGCCGCGTTTGGCGTTGATCTCCACCGCGCCGGTCGGCTGGCTGAAGCGCCGGCGCAGCCCGGTCGATGACGCGAGGAATGTCGTCGAAACACTGTGGTGCGCAAAGCCGTACAACCGGTCGGCGCCGCGGAAGCCCCGGCTCAGCGAGTCCGCGACGTCGGCGAACACCAACGGCCCGGTGCCCGGCACGGGCGCGTCCCAGTCGGCGGGCACGCCGGTATCGACCAGCAGCGGCGCGGCGTCACCGGCCTCCGGCGCCGAGCGGGCCGCCTCCTGGGACCTCGCCACCAGCCCCGGAATCACCCGCGGATCCACCTCGGCGGAGACCACCGTGCCGATGTGTGCGTTGTCGCCTTGCCGCACCACCGAAATCACCGTGACGCTGCGGTTGACCGAAACCCCGTTGGTGGTCATGGAATTGCCCGCCCAGCGCAGCGTGGCCTCGATCTTGTCGGTGACCAGCACCATGGTCTCGCTGGCGCCGCCGAGCTTGGCCGCCTCGTCCAGCACCAGGTTGACGACGTGCTGCGGGGTGATCATCGGGCGCCCTCGCTGACCGTGTTCAGCACGTTCACCCCGCGGAACAGCGCCGACGGGCAGCCGTGGCTGACCGGGGCGACCTGCCCCGGCTGCGCCTTGCCGCAGTTGAACGCGCCGCCCAGCCGCCACGTCGACGCGCCGCCCACGGCTTCCATGGAATTCCAGAAATCTGTGGTGGTGGCCTGGTAGGCAACGTCGCGCAGCTGGCCGTCCAGACGCCCGTCGCGGATCCGGAAGAACCGCTGCCCGGTGAACTGAAAGTTATAGCGCTGCATGTCGATCGACCACGACTTGTCGCCCACGATGTAGATGCCGTTCTCGACGCGGCCGATCAGATCGGCCGTGCTGATGTCCTCGGGGCCGGGCTGCAACGACACGTTGGCCATCCGCTGGATCGGCACGTGATGCGGCGAGTCGGCATACGAGCACCCGTTGGAACGCGGCTGCCCCAGCCGCGGGGCGAACACCCGGTCGAGCTGGTAACCCACGAAGATGCCGTCGCGCACCAGATCCCAGCTCTGCGCGGCCACTCCCTCGTCGTCGTATCCGACGCTGGCCAGGCCGTGTTCGACGGTGCGGTCGGCGGTCACGTTCATCACCGGCGAGCCGTAGCGCATGGTGCCGAGCTTGTCGGGGGTGGCAAACGACGTTCCGGCGTAGGCGGCCTCGTAGCCGATCGCGCGATCGTATTCGGTTGCGTGGCCGATGGATTCGTGAATGGTCAGCCACAAGTTGGTCGGGTCGATCACCAAATCCGCCGGCCCGGCCACCACGCTGGGCGACTTGACCTTCTCCGCGAGCAACGACGGCAGCTGGGCGAGCTCGTCGGTCCAGTTCCATATCTCGTCGTCGGCCAGCGCCTCCCAGCCACGCCCCATCGGCGGGGCCAGCGTGCGCATCGAGTCGAAACTGCCGGCCGCGGGGTCGACGGTCACCGCCTCCAGCGACGGCAGCACCCGCACCCGCTGCTGGGTGATCGACGATCCGAAGGTGTCGGCGTAGAACGTCTGCTCCTTGACGGCGGTCAGGCCCGCCGACACGTGGTCGACGCCGTCGGAGCCCAGCAGGCGCCCGGAGTACTCCTCCAGCACGGCGATCTTGTCGGGACCGGGCACCTCGAACGGGTCGATCCGGTAGCTCGACACCCAGGTCGCGTCGGCGTACACGGGCTCCTCCGCGAGCTCGACGCGCTCGTTGTTCAGCATCGCCAGCGTGGTGGCCACGTGCACGGCGCGGCGCGCGGTCTCGGCGGCGACGGCGGGCGCCAACTCCGCGTGCGAGGCGAATCCCCAGGTGCCGTCGACGATCACCCGAACCGCCAAGCCCACCTCGCGGCTCACCACGGCGGTCTCCAGCTCGCTGTCGCGCAGCTGGATGATCTCGCTGCTCAGGCGGTGAAGCCGCAGGTCGGCGTAGCTGGCCCCGGCCGCTTTGGCCGCCGACAACGCGGCGTCGGCGAGCTCGTGGCGCGGCAGGCCCAGGAAGTCGGGATCGATGCCCCGGTTCGGTGTCACCGCACCACCGTAACGATCGCTCGCCCCAAACGACGGCGGCGCCCGCTTTAATTACCTGCATGGCCAGCGCCGTGCTGAGGAAACAGCCTCGATCCACCGCGCTGGGCTACGCCCTGTTGGCGCCCAGCCTGTTCGGTGTGCTGGCCTTTCTATTGCTGCCCATCCTCGTCGTGATCTGGCTCAGCTTGTGCCGGTGGGACCTGCTGGGCCCGCTGCGCTATGTGGGCCTGGCCAACTGGCGCTCGGTGCTGGCCGACTCGGGCTTCGCCAACTCGCTGATCGTCACCGCCGTCTTCGTGGCGATCGTGGTTCCCGCGCAGACGATCCTCGGGCTGCTGGCCGCCTCCATGCTGGCGCGCCGCCTCCCCGGGACCGGGCTGTTTCGCACCGTCTACGTGCTGCCGTGGATCTGCGCGCCCCTGGCGATCGCGGTTTTGTGGCGCTGGATCCTGGCCCCCACCGACGGCGCCGTCAGCGCCGTGCTCGGGCACAGCATCGGGTGGCTCTCCGATCCCAGCTTCGCGCTGCCGCTGGTGTCGGCCGTCGTGGTGTGGACCAACGTCGGCTACGTCTCGCTGTCGTTCCTGGCAGGCCTGTTGGCCATCCCCGACGACATACACGCCGCCGCACGCACCGACGGCGCCAGCGCGTGGCAACGGTTCTGGCGCATCACCCTGCCCATGCTGCGCCCGACGACGTTCTTCGTCCTGGTGACCGGGATCGTCAGCACCGCACAGGTTTTCGACATGGTGTACGCCCTGACCGGTGGGGGGCCGGGCGGCAGCACGGACCTGGTGGCCCACCGCATCTACGCCGAGGCGTTCGGGGCGGCGGCGATCGGGCGGGCGTCGGTGATGGCGGTGGTGCTGTTCGTCATCCTGATCGGGGTCACCGTCGTCCAGCACCTCTACTTCCGGCGACGGATCAGCTATGACCTCGTCTAGCCGCCTCTTCAACACGGTCGTCTATGCCGGGCTGACGCTGGGTGCGCTGATCACGTTGGCGCCGTTCGCGCTTGGATTGCTGACCTCCTTCACCTCGGCGCACCAGTTCGCCACCGGCACGCCGCTGCAACTGCCGCGCCCGCCCACGCTGGCCAACTACTCCGATCTGGGCGGGGCCGGGTTCGGCCGCGCGGCGGCGGTCACCGCCCTGATGACGGCGGTGATCCTGGTGGGGCAGCTGACGTTTTCGGTGCTGGCCGGATACGCGTTCGCGCGCTTGCACTTTCCCGGTCGCGACGCGCTGTTCTGGGTCTACATCGCCACGCTGATGGTGCCCGCGACGGTCACGGTGGTGCCGATGTATCTGATGATGGCGCAGCTGGGCCTGCGTAACACGTTCTGGGCTTTGGTGCTGCCGTTCATGTTCGGCTCGCCGTACGCGATTTTCCTGCTGCGCGAGCACTTTCGCATCATCCCGAACGACTTGATCAACGCGGCGCGCCTCGACGGGGCCACCACCATGGACGTGATCGTGCACGTGGTGATCCCGTCCAGCCGTCCCGTGCTGGCCGCGCTGGCGTTGATCACGGTGGTGTCGCAGTGGAACAACTTCATGTGGCCGCTGGTGATCACCAGCGGGCACAAATGGCGGGTGCTCACCGTGGCGACGGCGGATCTGCAGTCGCGGTTCAACTCCCAGTGGACGTTGGTGATGGCGGCGACGACGCTCGCGATCGTGCCGCTCGTCACGCTGTTCATCGGCTTCCAGCGCCACATCGTCGCGTCGATCGTCGTCTCGGGGCTCAAATGACCCGGCCGCGCTCCTCGACGCTGGTCGCCGGCGCGCTGGTGCTGGTGGCGGTGCTGCTGGCCGCCATGGCCGTGCTGTTGGACTATTCCGCCGAACCCCACGGCGGCAAGATCGTCATCAAAGTGCGGGTCTGGGCCGACCAGATCGCCGCGGCGTATCAGCAGTCGTTCGCGGAATTCAACCGCATGCACCGCGATATCGAGGTCCGCACCAATATCGTCGCCTACTCGACGTACTTCAACACGCTGCGCACCGACGTCGCGGGCGGCAGCGCCGACGACATCTTCTGGCTGTCCAATGCGTACCTCGCCGCCTACGCCGACGATGGCCGGTTGCTCGACGTCGGCAAGATGCTGGGGCCGGACGCCACCGCCGACTGGGACCCGGCGGTGGTCGAGCAGTTCACCCGCGGCGGCGTGCTGTGGGGGGTGCCGCAACTGACCGACGGCGGGATTGCGCTCTACTACAACGCCGACCTGCTCGGGGCGGCCGGAATCGACCCCGCCCAACTGGACACGTTGCGGTGGAGCCCCGACGGCGGCGACACGCTGCGGCCCCTGCTGGCCCGACTGACGCTCGACGCCGACGGAAATGCCGCGGGCACAACGCGTTTCGACCCCAGTCGGGTGCGGCAGTGGGGCTACAAC
Organism: Mycobacterium sp. NGS69; assembly: GCF_059812165.1. Classification (NCBI taxonomy): domain Bacteria; kingdom Bacillati; phylum Actinomycetota; class Actinomycetes; order Mycobacteriales; family Mycobacteriaceae; genus Mycobacterium; species Mycobacterium sp. NGS69. Next base: position 46,831 of record NZ_JCALCD010000006.1, on the reverse strand, counting down.
GCGGCCAACGACCCGCAGGGCATCTACCTGAACTACATCGGCTCGGCGGGCGGCGTGTTCCAGCGCGGCGACGAGTTCGCCTTCGACAACCCCGCGGCGGTGTCGGCATTCCAATATCTGGTCAGTTTGATCAACGACGACCACGTCGCGCCGCCGGCCTCCGACACCAACGACAACGGCGACTTCTCCCGCAACCAGTTCCTGGCGGGCCGGATGGCGCTGTTCCAGTCCGGCACCTACAACCTGAAACCGGTGGCCCGCGATGCGCGCTTCCGCTGGGGCGTGGCCATGATGCCCACGGGGCCGGCCGGCCGGGTGAGCGTCACCAACGGCATTGCCGCGGCTGGTAATTCAGCGACCAAGCACCCGGACGCGGTGCGCCAGGTGCTGGCCTGGATGGGCAGCCGCGAGGGCAACGCCTACCTCGGCCGCGACGGTGCGGCCATTCCCGCGGTGCTGTCGGCTCAGCCGGTCTATTTCGACCACTGGGCCACCGAGGGCATCGACGTCAGGCCGTTCTTCTCCGTGCTGAAGGGCCCCCGGATCCCCGCGCCGGGCGGCGCCGGCTTCGCCGCGGGGTACACGGCCCTGCAGAGCTATTTCGACGAAATGTTCTTGGGTCGAGGTGATGTCGCCGTTACCCTGCGGAAGGCGCAGGCGGCGGCCAACGCCGCCGCGCAGCGCTAGCCGCCGGTCCCGCGAAAGCGTTCCCACGCCCGTCGACGGGCGGTACGCTGGCCCGACCTGCATAAAGGGAAGGAATGTCATGCCCGGGTGGTGGATTATTGCGATCCTGTTCTTCCTGGTGGCCGCGGTGGCTCTCGTCGCGAGCCTGCTCCTGGACAAGCGGTCGACGTGGTGGGGCATCACCGCGACCGCGGCGTTGTTCGGCGTGGTCTTCACGCTCATCAGTGCCTACGACCGGGTGGACACGCGAAACGTCGGCATCATAACCGAATTCGGCAAGCCGGTGGGTGTGCACGGCGCCGGGATCGTGTGGCATGCGCCGTGGCGCAAGGTGAGTGAGCTCTCGGAGGCGATCCAGTTGCAGGCGTTCGAGTCGAACAGTTTCGACGACGCCAGCCAGGGCAGGGGCGCCAACAACAACCCGGCGGCGATCAACGTGCGGCTGGCCAACAACTCCAACGCTTACGTGGACGAGAACTTGAACTGGCGGCTGCGCGAGGGCGCGGCCCCCAAACTGTTCCAGGATTACGGCGGGGCCAACGTGTTCCAGACGATCAAGGAGCAGTTGGTGGACCGGCAGGCGCAGGTGGCGTTGTCGAAGGTGTTCGCCACGTTCAACCCGCAGGTCATGTTGGCGGCGGCGGCGAACGCACCGGGCGCGTCGGCGCAGATGACCGCGCCGGCCCAGGGCGCGGACTTGCCCGCGATGGCCGGCCAGGTCAAGAAGGATCTGCAGGACGCGGTGGGCTCTGAGATCGAGATCCTCGACGTGCGAATCCCGCGGATCTTCTACGACCAGCCGACCCAACAGCGCATCGACGCCTACAACCAGAAGGTTCAGGAAACGATCAATGCCCAGCAGGACGTCAAGACCGCGGAGCAGAACCGGTTGGCCGCCGAGCAGCGTGCCAACCAGCCGCCACCGGATCTGCGGATCGCGATCTTCAACTGCCTGAACGATCAGGTGAAGAACGGGCGCGACCCCGCCGGGTGCTGGGGCCAGATCGGCGGCCAACCGCTGGTGCAGGTGCCGCGCTAACCGCGTGGCGCTGACAAAGCCATCGGACGCGACCGTCACGCTCGCGTGGCGGTCGACCGCGAGCGCCACGCTGGCGTGACGCTCGGCAGCGCTAACCGGGGAGCACCAGCACCGGCACCGGGCTCTCGCGGATGATCTTGGCACTGCGGGAACCGAGGAAAACCCTGCGGATTTCGTCGCGCGGTCGGGTCCCCAGCGCCAGGATGTCGCCGTCGCGCCAGTCCGCCTTGCCCAGCGCCTCGTTCCAGTCATGACCGGTAACCACTTGCAGCGCAACGTCTTCGCCGACCACACCGTCGGTCTTCAGGTTCGCCATGATCTCGCGCGCCTGCGACGCCCACGCCTCGAGGATCTCGTCCTCGACGTCGAATCCCACCTCCGGGGGATACATCGTCTTGCCCCGGACGGCGAAGGTCATCACCCGCAGCGGCACCCCGAATCGCTGGGCGGTCTCGGAACAGCGCCGGACCACCTCGATCGAGTCGGCCGTGGCGGCGTAGGCGCAGGTGATCCGCGTCAATCCGCCTGTGTGCGCACGATATCCGCGGGGGCTGATGGCCACCGGGACGGGCGACGCGTGCAGCAACCAGTCGGCGGTCGTGCCGATGACAACCAGCCCGGGCCCACCGCTGGGCAGCGACCCGAGCACGACGATGTCGGCGCCCACCTCCTCGACCACTTCGATCAGTCCCCCGGACACCGAGCGGTGAGCGCGATGCAGGTAGGTGACGTCGACGCCGTCGCACAGATCGTGCAGGTACCGCGCGGCCTCCTCGGCCGAGTCGGCCGCCAGACGCTCGGCCCACTGCTCGTACTCGGCATCGACACGCGCGAATGACGGAGTCAGCCAGGGCCTGGGCACGATGGTCACCACGGTGAGCGTCGTCCCGAGCGTCCGCGCGGCGCGGACGGCCAGGTGCAGCCCCGACAGGCCCACCTCGCCGGCCCGGTAACCGGCGACCACGGTCACGGCGTTTCCTCGTTGAGGGCGCTATGGTGGCGGCCCCAGGCGAAGTAGAAGACCAGCGCCACCGCGATCCATCCGGAGAACGCTATCCAGGTGTACCAGTGCAGGCTGACCAGAATGTAGCCGCACGCCAGCACCGAAAGCGCCGGCGTGACAGGGTAACCCGGCACCTTGAACGCCCGCGGCAAGTCCGGTTCGCGCACCCGCAGGATGATCACGCCGACCGACACGACGATGAACGCCGTCAGCGTGCCGATGGACACCATGTCGGCCAGCTTGTCGAGGGGCACGAAGGCCGCCAGCGTGCCTGCCGCGACCGCGACGATGGCCGTGTTGCTCACCGGGGTCATGGTACGTGCATTCACACTGGCGAACCGCGACGGAAGCAGCCCGTCGCGGCCCATCGCGAACAGGATGCGGGTCTGGCCGTACATGGAGACGAGCGTGACCGAGAAGATCGAGATCACCGCGCCGGCCGCGAGAATCGTGCTGGCCCACCGGCCCTGGGTGACGTTGTCGAGGATCGTGGCGAGGCCGGCCTCTTGTTGCGCGGCGAAGTCTCGCCACGACTGGGTGCCGAGCGCGGCCACCGCGACGAGGAGGTAGACGGTGGTGACGATCGTCAGGGCCGCGATTATGGCGCGCGGCATGGTCTTCTGCGGATCCTTCACCTCGTCGCCGGCCGTCGACACCGCGTCAAGGCCGATGTAGGAGAAGAAGATGGTGCCGGCCGCCGAGCCGATGCCGGCGACGCCGAACGGGGCGAAGTCCTTGAGCCGGTCGGCGTCGAAGGCGGTGAACGCGAGGATCACGAACATGACCAGCACCCCGAGCTTGGTGAGCACCATGATCGCGTTGACCCGTGCCGATTCGCTGGCGCCGCGGATCAGCAGCAGCGCGCACATCACGATCAGGATGATCGCCGGCACATTCACATAGCCCGGTTCGGCGTCCCAGGGCGCCGCCGACAAGGCATGCGGCAGTTGGAATCCGAACAGATTGCTCAGCAACTTGTTGAGGTAGCCGCTCCAGGTGACCGAGACCGCGGCGGTGGACACGCCGTATTCCAGCAGCAGGCACGCCGCCACTCCCATCGCGACCACCTCGCCCAGCGTGGTGTAGGCATAGGAGTACGACGACCCCGAAACCGGCACTGCGGCAGCCAATTCGGCGTAGCAGAGGGCCGCGAGTCCGGCCGCGATGCCGGCGATGAGGAATGAGACGATCACGCCGGGGCCGGCCTCGGGCACCGCCTGGGACATGACGAAGAAGATGCCGGTGCCGATCGTCGAGCCGACCCCGAACATGGTGAGCTGGAACGTGCCGATGCTGCGCTTGAGGTGGTCGGCCGCCCCGCGCGCGGCATGGGCGCCGACGACGGGACGGCGCCGCAGCATTTGGTCCGTCAGGCTGATCGAGCTGGATGGCACGTGCGCCCCCTGTTGCGTGGATCAGCTGATTATGCGCGAGCCTCCCGCAACACCGTAGCGAACTGGTCAATCGCCCAGTCGATCTCCTCTCGGGTGATCACCAGCGGCGGCGCGAACCGCAGCGTCGAACCGTGGGTGTCCTTCACCAGCACGCCGCGCCGGGCCAGCCGCAGACTGATTTCCTTGCCGGTGCCCAGGGCGGGTTCGATGTCGACGCCGGCCCACAGCCCGAGGCCCCGCACCGCCACCACACCGTCGCCGATCAGCCCCCGCAGCCGGCGGTGCAGGTGCGCACCCAATTGGGCCGACCGGGCCTGGAATTCGCCGCGCGCCAGCATGGCGACGACCGTGGTGCCGATCGCCGCCGCCAGTGGGTTGCCACCGAAGGTCGAGCCGTGTTCGCCGGGCCGCAGCACGCCGAGGATTTCGCGGTTGGCGACCACCGCCGACAGGGGCAGCACGCCGCCGCCCAGCGCCTTGCCGAGCAGGTAGACGTCCGGCACGACGCCCCACCGGTCACACGCGAAGGTGTAGCCGGTGCGGGCCAGCCCCGCCTGGATCTCGTCGGCGATCATCAGCACGTTGTGCTCGCTGCACAGCGCGCGGACGGTGGGCAGGTAGTTGGCGGGCGGGACGACGATCCCGGCCTCGCCCTGGATCGGCTCCAGCAGCACCGCCACCGTGTCGTCGTCGATCGCGCGGGCCAGCGCGGCGGCGTGGCCGAACGGCACCGAGCGGAAGCCCGGCGTGAACGGCCCGAACCCGTCGCGCGCCGCCGGGTCCGACGAGAAGCTGACGATGCTGATGGTGCGGCCATGGAAGTTGTTGTCCGCCACGATGATGTTGGCCCGGCCCGGGGCTACGCCTTTGACGTCGGCGCCCCATTTGCGGGCGACCTTCAGGCCGCTCTCGACGGCTTCGGCGCCCGAGTTCATCGGCAACACCATGTCTTTGCCGCACAATCCGGAGAGCGCGGCGCAGAACGGGCCGAGCGTGTCGGAATGGAACGCGCGGCTCACCAGCGTGACGGTGTCCAGTTGCGCGTGCGCGGTCGCGGTGATCTCGGGGTTGCGATGACCGAAGTTGACCGCCGAGTAGGCGGCCAGGAAGTCCAGATAGCGGCGGCCGTCAATGTCGGTGATCCAGGCGCCCTCGGCGCTTGCCGCGACCACGGGAAGCGGCGAATAGTTATGCGCCGCGTGCCTTTCGACCAGTTCGATCGCCGCGTCGGTGTCATGTGCGGCCCGGGCGTCGAGGACGGTCATGGGAATACCTCCAATGTGCAGCACTTGACGGAACCGCCGCCCTTGAGCAATTCGGACAAGTCCACGCCGACCGGCTCGAAGCCGGCCTCGCGCAGTTGTGCGGCGAAACCCGTTGCCGCCGACGGGAGCACGACGTGCAGCCCGTCGGAGACCACGTTGAGGCCGAGCACGTAGGCGTCGGCGCTTCCCACCACGATCGCGTCGGGAAACAGTGCGTGCAGTCGGTCTTGCGCCGCCGCGCTGAACGCCGGTGGGTAGAACGCGATCGTGTGATCGTCGAGGACGGCAAGCGCGGTGTCGAGGTGATAGAAGCGGGGGTCCACCAGCTCAAGCGAGACGACCGGAACGCCAAGCGCCGCGGCGATTTCCGGGTGTGCGCGCCGGTCGGTGCGAAACCCGTAGCCGGCCAACACCATATCGCCGAACATCAGCAGATCGCCCTGCCCCTCGTTGACGTGGCGGGTGGCCACGGGCCGATACCCGAGCGATGACATCCATTCGGAGTAAGCCCGGGACTCGCCGGCCCGCTCGGCGAACCGGAACCGGGCGACGACCGCGATGCCGCGGGCGATGAAGCCGCCGTTGGCGGCGTAGACCATGTCCGGGAGCCCGGGCACGGGCTCGACGAGGTCCACGTGGTGGCCCAGCCGCAGGTACGTCTCGCGCAGGGCGTCCCACTGCGCCCGGGCCAGGTGGGCGTCGACCGGCGTGCCGACGTCCATCCAGGGGTTGATCGCGTACTCGACGGCGAAGAAGTCCGGCGGGGTCATCGCGTACCGGCGGGCCCGGGGCATCCGGACGGGCGTGGCGGGCGCCGGCGCGGCAACGTATGAATCCGTCATAAATCAACGGTATTTGCCACAGTTCAAACAAGCAAACGACGAATATTGCGCGCCTAGTGTCGATCTATTGCGCTAGGATGGTTGATGCGGCGATTTGTTAAGGGGGTGGCGGGTGGACCGTCTCGACGAGACCGACGAGCGCATCCTGACCGAGCTGACCCAGAACGCACGGGCCACCTTCGCCGAGATCGGCCAGACGGTGAACCTGTCGGCGCCGGCGGTCAAGCGCCGCGTCGACCGGATGCTCGACGACGGCGTGATCAAGGGCTTCACCACGGTCGTCGACCCCAACGCGCTCGGCTGGAAGACGGAGGCCTACGTGCAGGTGTTCTGCCACGGCACGATCTCCCCCGAGCAGCTGCGGGCGGCGTGGGTGAACATGCCGGAGGTGGTCAGCGCGGCCACCGTGACCGGCACGTCGGATGCGATCCTGCACGTGCTGGCCCGCGACATGCGACACCTGGAGGCGGCGCTGGAGCGCATCCGTTCGAGCGCGCACATCGAGCGCAGCGAAAGCATCGTGGTGCTCTCGAACCTGATCGACCGCATGCGGACATAGCGATCCGCGAGCCTAACCACACCGCGAAATTCCGGTCGATTTTTCGCAGTGCGGTTAGGCGCGCGAACGTACCCATCCAACGAGGCGCCTCGGCCTCGATGGCCGCGGCGCGGGTGGCCGGCGAGATACATAGGGCCACGGCCGGTTTCGCTCCGGGACGGAGACCGCCCGGGCGTGCTTGAGCTGCGTCCGCAAGTGCTGGCGCAGGTCATGCAGCTCGGGATCGGTCCACCGGTTGTCGGCTTCGATCGGGTCGGCGGTCAGGTCGTACAGCTCCCATTGGTCGTCCACGGGAGACGTCCGGTACGCCTCGCCGCCGAGCCCGTTGGCCGCGAGGTGGCGCACCCCGGGTTCGGTCCAGGTGGCCGGGTCGTCGAAGGTGCGGACCAGCTTCCACAGGTGCCCGGCGCCGCCGGATGCCGTCGCGTTGTCGACGCGGAGCACCAGCCCCTCGAAATTGGACGCGGTGTGGGCGGGCACCCGAATGCGCAGCGGGGCAGGCGGATTGACGGTGCGCTTCAGGCGGCGCGCGAGCCCCGAGGCGCCGCTGTCGCCCTCGAGCATGTTGTCGCGGGTCATCAGGTAAACGGCCCGCGCGTCATCGGCGGGTGCCCCGTCCACCACGGGCATGAGGTCGCGGCCCGGCAGCTCGTGGACTTCGGAGAACGACTCGGCCAGCGTGGCGGCGACGGCGGCGACTTCGATGCCGGCGGCCGAAAGCAGCGTCGGCACCAGGTCGACGTGCGACGTCGGCGCGGTGACGGTGCGGGGCCGCGTGGCGCCCGAACCAATCCGCGCGATCACGAACGGAACGCGGGTGGCCTCGTCGTACAGGTTGAACCATTTCTGGTGCAGCCCACCGTGGGCGCCCAGCAGGTCCCCGTGATCGGCGGTGCGCACCAGCACCGCCTTGGCCGAACCACCTTCGGTCACCGCCCGCCTCACCCGGTCGATCGGCCCGTCCACCTCGGCGTGCAGCCGGTAGTACAGGTCGCGGTAGCGCTGGGCGTTGCGCTCGTAGGTCCGGCTGATCGCCGGCGCCGGACCGTAGCCGGAGTAATACGCCTCGCGGAAGGCGATTTGGGCGGCCGGCTTCGTCGACAGGTCCTCGTCGGCGGTGGGCGCCGGGGGCACCGGCGGCGGATCCAACGGCGACGGCTTGACCGGACCCCGGCGCGACCAGGTGGGGAACAGAACGATGTCGTGCGGATTGACGAAGCTGGCGACCAACAGGAAGGGGCGCAGCGCGTCGGGGTCGCCGGCGTGACGGCGGGCATAGCGGTCGGTGAGCCAGCCGACGACGCGATCGGCGATCAGGGGATCCCGGCGAATGCCCGCATTGGCCAGCAGCGCGCCATGCGGTTCGGGGCCGACCCATCCCGAAAAGCCGAACGGCCCAAGCGGATCGGCGTCCAGGTAGCGCCGCACCGCCGCGTCATCGACGACGCCGTCGTCGTCGTTGGTCGGCAGTGAACGCCCGGTGGACTGATCAACGAGATCGGCGTGCGAGATGTGCCACTTGCCGTCGTAGTGGGTGTCGTATCCGGCTGCCCGGAACCAGCTGCCGAGGGTGGGCACCTCGCCCTGGCGCAGCCAGCGCATGCGGGAATCGTCGGCCGTCTTTCCGATGCCGTCGGTCTGGGTGACCCCGTGCAGGTCGGGGTACTGGCCCGTGAAAATCGTTGGGCGGCTGGGCACGCAGGCCAGGGAGCCGGTGTAGTGCCGGGCGAAGCTGACGCCGTGGTCGTCAAACCACTTGCGGCCGCTGAGTATTCGGTTGCGCCACGCCAACACCTCGGGGGTCTCGTACGGCGGGACCGCGCGCTCCTCGTCGGTCATGATGATGATGACGTCGGGGCGATCAGACACGGGCGTTCTCCAATCGATTCGCCAGCCCGGCGAGCATCACGTCGGACTGTCGCGCGAGAAAGCGACACAGCATGCGTTCGGCCAGTTTCTGTGCTGGGCTGTCACCGATTTCGACCGTGCTGGTGAGGGTCACGACGGTCGAGCTGGAGGGGCCCGGGGCGAGCGTCCAGCGGTTGGTCATCCTGCGCACGCGGCCGGGCAGGCCCTCGACGTCGTAGGCCAGGGCGCGCGGCGGGTCGAACTCGGTGATCCGTTCGACGAGGGCGTCGCGTTTGACCTGGACGCGCCTCGCGGTACCGATGGCGGCCCCGCCGGCTCCGGAGAACAGGATGCACGAGTGGTCGACGTTGCCGGCCCACGAGCTGATCGCGCCGAAGTCCGCGAGGACGTCCCAGATCGGTTGGGGGCGGGCCGCGATGCCGCGGCTGCGGGCGATGTCGGCCATGCCTAGCGCATTGCGTGAATCATCGTCTCGAGCACCACCGCCAGGCCGCTGACCGCGAGGGTGATCGCGATGGTCACCCAGTCCGCGAGCTTGGGCCGGGCCGGGTTGGCCGAGAGCTGACCGGTGCCGCCGCGGGCAGTGATCGCGTCGCCCATCTCGTCGGCGCGCCGCAGGGTCACGGTGGTGGCGGCGGCCAGCAGGTCGATCAGCTCCAGGGCGTGCCTGCGGCGACGGGCCTTGCGGCTCCGCGGTATCCGTTTGGGCCGCAGCCGGCGGGCGGCGTAGAGCACCTGGAACTCGTCGATCAGCATCGGGAAGGCGCGCAGCGCCAGCGCCAGGGCCGCCGCCCATTCGTCGACCGGGATCCGCAACAGTTTGAACGGCCGGCCCAAAGTGGCCAGCGCGGGCCCTATTTCGGCGACGTTGGTGGTCCAGGACACCATCGCGCCGAGCGCGAGCAGCACGATCGACAGCGCGGTGATCCGCAGGAACTGCAAACCACCCCCGAGGCCGAGCTCGAGGCCGCCGATCGAGACTTTCGGGCTGCCGCCGCCCAGCACGGCGGTGATGCCGCCCAGGGCGATGACGATCCACAACCACCGCGGGATCGACGGCACCGCGCCGCGCGGGATGCGCGCGATCCGGACCGCCGCCAAGACCAGCGCCGCCACCAACCCGATCGTCACCCAGCCCGGGTAGAACGTCAGCAGCGCCGAAACACCGAAAACAACAAGCAGTTTGGTGCCCGCCCACAGCTCGTGAATGGTCGACGTTCCGGGCACCGGGACGAGCAGCACGACCGGACGCGGCGTGCGTCGGGTCGAGGCGCGCTCCGAGGCGGAGGTTGCGGTCATGCCATGCCCCCCGTCGGGGCCGGAACGGGCTCGAGCGCGCCGTTGCGCAGGTGCAGGGTGCGCGGGCACAGGTCCTCCAGCCCGACGAAGTCGTGCGAAATGACCACCACCGTCAGGTCCTGCTCGCGGCGCAGGTCTTCCAGCAGGCGCAGCAGGCCGCGCTGGCTGGCGGCGTCCAACCCGGCCAGCGGCTCGTCGAGGATCAGCGCCCGCGGTGAACGGGCCAGGAGTCCGGCCAGCACCACGCGGCGCATCTGCCCGCCGCTGAGCTGGTCGATCGGCCGCCTGGCCAGCGTGGGATCGAGACCGACGACGGCCAGCGCCGCGGCGACGCGATCCTGCTCGCGCGGCGAAAAGCCCGCTGCCGAGGCGACTTCCAGGTCCACGCGGCCGCGCATCAGTTGCAGCCGCGCCGCCTGGAATGACAACGCCACCGCACCGACCTGCTCGTGGATGGGCCGACCATCCATGAGGCAGGTACCGCTCGTCGGCACCGTGAGCCCGGCCATGATCCAGGCCAGCGTCGACTTGCCCGAGCCGTTGCCGCCGTGGATCAGCACGCCGTCTCCCTGCTCCACCGTGAAGCTGACGTCGCGCAGCGCGGTTTTGGCCCACGGGGTGCCGCTGCCGTATTCGTGGCCGACGCCGACAAGTTCGATCACCGGCGCCTGCGAGCCGTGGCGCACCGCGGCTCCATTGGTTCCGGCCGGCGCCGGCACGGTCTCGACCATCACGGAGTTGTCCGGGGAATCGCTGAGATCGACTGTGCGATCGGCGGACTCGGCCTCGGCGTTGTAGTGCGTGATGTGCACCAGGGCGGTGCGGTGGCGCTTGGGAAGATCGGACAGCACGCGTAGCAACGCATCCCGGCCCTGCTGGTCGACCATGGTGGTCACCTCGTCGGCGATGAGCAACGCCGGCTCCCTGGCCAGCGCCGCGGCGAGCGCGAGGCGCTGCAGCTCGCCCCCGGACAGGCTTCCGGTGTCGCGTTGCGCGAGCCCGTCGAGGCCGACCTCGCTGAGCAACCGGTCCACATCGATCTTGGTGCCGGGCGGCAGACCCCACACCACGTCGTCGGCGACCCGCGTGCCCAGCACCTGGCTTTCGGGATGCTGCAGCACGACCGCGGTGCCGCCCAGCTTGCCCAGGCCCACCGCGCCGGGGCGCTCCACGGTGCCCGACGTCGGTTCGCGGCCGGCCAGAACCAGCATCAGCGTGGTCTTTCCGGATCCGTTGGGTCCGGTGATCGCGACGTGTTCGCCGACCCGGAGGTCCAGGCTGAGCTCGCGCAGCGCGTCCTGGCGGGCACCCGGGTAACGGAAACGCACCTTGTCCAGCCGCACCGGAACCGGGCCGACGGCGCCCTGCTCGGCCTCGCCGTCCCGGGCGTCCAGCTGGTGCACGTCGGGAATGCCGCGCATCCGGTCCAGCAGGCGGGACAACGCCCACCAGCCGATCAGCGACACGATCAGGATCCCGATCACGTAATAGATGAGCACCAGCAACTGCCAATGCTGCACGCCGAGAGCGAAATAGCGCTTCAAGTCCGCGCCGACGCCCGGCATGTGCAGCCGGGTCAGGAACGCCGCGACCCCGTTCACGTCCGCGGTGATGACATCGAAGATCAGGCGACGCAACCGGCTCATCACGGTCAGCCCGATGACGTCCGCAGCGCCGAAGGCCAACCCGGCGATCAAGGACCAGAAGATCACCGTGGGCAGGCCGCGGCGCTTCCGCTTGATGATTCCGGTCAGGCCGCCGATGTAGACGCAATGGATGACGGTCATGAGACCGCCCAACCCGGCGATCAGGAAGGCGATCATCGCGGCCGCGACCGTCGCGGCCATCAGCACGCGGAACCGGTAGCGGTAGGCCAGCAGCCCGGTGGGCACGGTACCCAGCAGGGCGAGTCCCGCGGCGAACGGGACGATCACCGAGATGATGGCGATGACCGCGCACAGCGCCCCCATGACGGAGGCCTGCGCCAACTCGACCGGCCGCAGCGGTCCACCCCGTTGGTGTGAACGGGATGGTCGGGGGACGGTCACCTCACCGATTCTGCCAGGCCGCGCCGGCAAGTCCCCGCGCCACACCACATACGCTGGGTTTTTGCGCCGACGCGTGTGGCGCTCGTCTCGCTTAGCAAAGCTATGCAACCATGGGTGTATGAACGCATCCGCCGCCAACCACACCGATGTCGTTGACGCCGCAACCACCGAGTCCCAGTCCGGCCTCGGAGCCGATCTCCTCGCCGTCGTCGCCCGCCTGAACCGACTGGCGACCCAGCGCATCCAGATGCCGCTGCCCGCCGCGCAGGCGCGGCTGCTGGCCACCATCGAGGCCCATGGGGAGGCGCGAATCGGCGACCTCGCCGGCGTCGACCACTGTTCGCAACCGACCATGACCACGCAGGTGCGCCGCCTCGAGGACGCCGGCCTGGTCACGCGGACCGTCGATCCCGGCGACGCCCGGGCCGTCCGCATCCGCATCACGGCCGACGGGATACGCACGCTCGACGCCGTCCGTTCCGACCGGGCCGCCGCGATCGAACCGCAGCTGGCCCTGCTCGAGCCGGCGGACCGCGAGGTGCTGAAGGAGGCGGTCGGGGTCCTGCGGCGGCTCCTCGAGAACGCCGCGTCGACGCCGCGCCGCCACACCCTGTGATGGCATCGTCCGGTGGATGCATCGCCGCGGGCGGGTAGACACTGGAAGTTCGGACTGACCGGTGACGAAAGGTGGCGGTGATGCGGCCCGAGGCTTCCGCCTTCCCGGCCTCCCCGTTGACCGTATGGGTCGGACCGACGAGATATGTCTTCGCGCCCGGTCGCGACGTGCTGGTGGGCTACGGACCTGGAGTCGACATCGCGCTCGGACCACCGGGCAAACCGGCGGCGCCCCACCCCGATGTGGTGCTGCGGTTCACCGGTAGGCACTGGGTGGCCATCGACAACAGCCCCCGCGGGATGTTCGTCAACGGCTGGCGGGTGCCGGCCGTCGACATCCACTCCGGCCAGGCGATCACGATCGGCGATCCGCAGCGCGGCCCGCGGCTGGTTTTCCAGATCGACCCGCCCGGGCGGCCACCGGGCCCACCGCCGCCGCCGCCGCGGTTCCGGCAGCCCCCGGGACCGCCCCGTCCGCCGCAACCCCCGCCTCCCGGCACCGGGCAGCGCCCGAACGACCCCAGCTTGCGGGCGCCGACCGAGCGCACGACCCAGCGGATGCGCATCCCGCCACCCCCACCGCCCGCGGTCGAGCCGCCGGGTCCGCCCGCCCCGCCGGAACCGCCCGCGCCGCCCGTCGCGGAGGCGCCCGAGGCGATCGAACCCGAACCGTCCGACGGTCCGGGCCTGATCGAGCGGATGACCACGCGCAAGCTGCGGACCCCGAGCCCGTCCTTGCGCACTCAGGAAGGCAACTCCACGTATCGGCTGCCGCTCAGGTCCGGGGCGCGGACCAGCGGGGTCGCGGCATACCAGCTGGGGCTTACGGTCGACGGGCACGAGGTGCTCACCGACATCTCGTTCACGGCGGGTCTGGGCACCATGACCGCGATCGTGGGACCGTCGGCGGCGCGCAACTCGGCACTGCTCGAACTGCTCTCCGGCACAAGGGAACTCAGCTCCGGCCGAACGACGGTCGACGGCCACGACGTGCACGCCGAGCCCGAGTCGATGCGCGCCCGCATCGGTGTCGTGCGCGGCGACGACTGCCTGCACCCGCGGCTCACAATCGAACAAGCCTTGGGATACACCGCCGAACTGCGCCTGCCGCCGGACACCGCGGCCGAACACCGTCGGCGGGTGGTGGACCAGGTGATCGAGGAGCTGGAGCTGACGCCCCACCGCGCGACGCGGATCAGCAAACTCCCACCCGAGGTGCGCCGGCGTGCGTCGCTGGCGGTCGAACTGGTCACCCGGCCGACGCTGCTCGTGGTCGACGATCCGGGCGCCGGGCTGGATGCGCCGCAGCAAGACCGCGTGATGGCTGTCCTGCGTCGCCAGGCCGACATCGGCTGTGTCGTGGTGGTTGCGATTCCGTCGCACGCATCACTGGGCAATCTCAACCTCTGCGACCAGGTGTTGGTCCTCACCGCGCGGGGCGCCACGGCTTTCCTCGGGACCCCGTTGCAGGTCGAGGCCGCGATGGGCACCACCGACTGGGCCGACGTCATCGAGCGGGTCGGGGCGGATCCCGACGGCGCGCACGACGAGTTCCGGGCCCGGCAGCAAGGACTGGCCCCGCCCACGCCGCCGGAAGTGGCAGCGCCGTGGCCGCCGCCCCAAGGGCTCGCCGCGAAGCGGCAAGTCCGGGTGCTCGTGCGCCGCCAGCTCCGCCTGCTCTTCGCCGACCACATCTACATGCTGTTCCTGGCGATCCTGCCCTTTGTGTTGGCGGCGCTGACGCTGTTGATCCCCGGCGAGTCCGGCCTGGAACGGCCCAACCCGAGCAGTTCCAACCCGCACGAGGCCATCGAGATCCTGGCCGCGCTCAACATCGCCGCGGTGATCGTGGGCACCGCCCTGACCATCCGCACGCTGGTCGAGGAGCGCCGCGCCTTCCGGCGCGAGCAGGCCGTCGGGCTCTCGGGCCCGGCGTACCTGGGCGCCAAGATCGTCGTCTTTGGCGTGGCCGCGCTCGTCCTGACCGGCATCTTCTTCGCGATCGTCGTCGTGGTGAAAGGCGGGCCGGTGCACGGCCCGGTGCTGTTGGGCTTTTCCGGCGGGGCCACCGCCGAGCTCTATCTGGGCGTGGCCGCGACGGCCCTCGTGTCGGCGGTCGTCGGGCTGGCGTTGTCCGCGACGGGCAACCGGCTGCGCGAGGTGCTGCCGCTGCTGGTGCTGGTGGTCCTGGCCTCGCTGCTGTTCAACGGCAGCCTGGTGCAGCTGGTGAGCAAGTGGGGCTTCCAGCAGATTTCCTGGTTCGTTCCGGCCCAATGGGGTTTCGCGGCGGCGGCGTCGGTCGCCGATCTGCGCAGGGTCGACGCGCTGGCCGCCAACGCCCAGATGTGGACGCACTATTCGGGCTGGTGGGTGTTCGACATGGTGATGCTCTTGGGCTTGGGCGCCGGCGCGGCCGGCTTCGCCCTTTTCCGGCTGCGCGCGCCGAAGCGGCCGTCCGCCGGCTCGGGCTAGACGTAGCGCCGCACGCGGCGGCAATAGTCGGCGAATTCGTCGCCGTAGCGCTGCCGCATGAACGCTTCCTCGCGCAACACTTGCCGGTGGAACAGCGCGGTTGCGGCGACCAGGTAGATCAACGGAACCCAGTTGGGGAACGCCAGGAGCTGGCCGACGAGGAAAACGAAGAACCCGACGTAGATCGGGTTGCGGCTCACCGCGAATATGCCGGTCGTCACCAGCCGGCCGGGCTGGTCGACGTCGATGCCGACGCGGAAGCTGGCGCCGAATGACACCAGGCTGAACACCAGGACCAGGACCCCGACCAGGCAGAGGGCCACTCCCAGCCAGGCGAGCAGCGTCGAGTGGAAAAACCGCTGACGGCTGGCCAGCGGCCACCCGAAGGCGGCGGCGAACACCGTGTAGAAGTAGAACAGCGCGACGGGCGGGATCAGGAAGTCGGTCTTGTCCAGCTTCCCGAAATGCATTGCTTGGGTGCCGGTTCTGCGCAGCAGCATGACTCTGGCGAGGACGGTGCCGATCAGGAGCACGATCATGGCAGCGGCGAAATACTGCGGCATCGCTCGATCATGACACTCGCAGCGCGGCGCCCAGCGTGTACTCGGCGCGAAAATGCGGGCGTTGCGCGATTGTTGTTCAGGGCCTGTTTCAACGCCTGAGCAGCGGGTTACCGTCCCTTTATGGCGCCAGACACGAAAAGCACGGCCGAACACCTGCGCAACGCCCTGGACGGGCGGTGGCGCGACGTGAAGAACCGGATGCGGGCCACGATGACCGAGGAGCTGTTCCGCCCGCATTACACGCCGAACACCGTGATCGCCCGCACCAAGGTGGCCGAGCAAATGCGGATCATGGCGGCCTTCGGGGTCGCCGCCGACAACTTCCGCAAGGAGCACGGCGGGACCGGCGACGTGGGCGCCGCGATCACGATGATCGAGATGCTCGCGATGTCCGACCTGTCGCTGATGGTGAAGGCCGGTGTCCAGTGGGGGCTGTTCGGCGGTGCCGTCGAGAACCTGGGCACCGAGCGCCACCACGAGGCCTATGTGAAGAAGATCATCAGCCTCGAATTGCGCGGCTGTTTCGCCATGACCGAGACCGGGCACGGCAGCGACGTTCAGTCGGTGGAGACCACCGCGACCTACGACCCCGAGACCGAGGAGTTCGTCGTCGACTCCCCCACCCCGACGGCCCGCAAGGACTACATCGGGGGCGCCGCCGAAACCGCCACCATGGCATCGGTTTTCGCGCAACTGATCACCACCGAGGACGGCAAGCCGGTCAACCACGGCGTGCACTGCCTGCTGGTCCCGATCCGCGACGCCGACGGCAACGACCTACCCGGGGTCACGACGTCGGACTGCGAGTACAAGGGCGGCCTGCCCGGTGTGGACAACGGCCGCATCGTCTTCGACCATGTCCGCGTCCCGCGGGTGAACCTGCTGAACAAGTACGGCGACGTGGCGCCGGACGGCACCTACAGCTCCCCGATCGACAACCCCAACCGCCGGTTCTTCACCATGCTGGGCACGCTGGTTCGCGGCCGCATCACGGTGGGCGGCAGCGCGGGCGCCGCCGCGCGCGTCGCGCTGGACATCGCCACTCGATATGCGTTGCAGCGCAGGCAATTCAATGCGCCCGGCGAGGACACCGAGGTGCTGATCATGGACTACCTGGTGCACCAGCGCCGGCTGTTCCCGTTGATCGCCCGGTCATACGCGCTGCAGTTCGCCCAGAACGAGCTGGTCAGCAGGTGCCACGACATCCAGACCGCGGACGCGCCCGACGCCGACGAGCAGCGGGAGCTGGAAGCGCGGGCCGCCGGACTGAAGGCGGCCAACACCTGGCACGCGTCGCGAGCAATCCAGGAGGCGCGGGAGGCCTGCGGCGGCGCGGGCTACATGGCCGAGAACCGGCTGATCGGGCTGCGCGGCGACACCGACGTCTTCACCACGTTCGAGGGCGACAACCACGTGCTGACCCAATTGGTGGCCAAGGAGCTGCTGACGGCCTATGCCGACGACATCCGCAGCATGAGCCCGGTCGAATGGGTGCGCTTCGCCGCCAACACCGTCGGTCAGCGGGTGCGGAAACGCACTGCGGCCGAGGCGATTATGCAGACGATCATCGACGCCCGCCAGGACAGCGAAGAGGAAGGCAGCCTGTTCAACCGCGGCACCCAGGTCACCATGTTCGAGGAGCGTGAGGACTATCTGCTCTCGTCGGTGGCGCGTCGGCTGCAGGGCAAATCCAAAGAGATGTCGGAATTCGACGCGTTCAACGCCGTGCAGGATCACGTGCTGCACGCGGCGAGCGCGCACATCGACCGAATCGTGCTGGAAGCGTTCGTCGCCGGGATCGACTCCTGCGAGGACAAGGAGGCTCGCGAGCTCCTCGAAATGGTCTGCGACGTGTACGCATTGTCGGTGATCGAGGACGACAAGGCCTGGTACATCGAACATGGCTACCTGTCGACCGGGCGAGCCAAGGCGGTCACCCGTGGCATCAACGATCGATGCCGCAAGCTGCGCCCGTACGCGGAGACGCTGGTCGACGGGTTCGGCATCCCGGAGCCGCTGCGCTACGCCGAGATGCTGCACCCAGAGAACCTGCCCGACTGAGGCTTTGGCGGCGCGGCTTTGTGCGCCGACGAGCACTACTGATGCGGGATCTTGCCGAGCGCCTGCAGCTTGCCATCCGAGCCGATCTGGAACTTCACGGTGCCGATTCCGGTGGGACAGCACGGTTCGTCCTTGCCGACCTGCCATTGGTACTGGACGGTGATCGTGTCGTCGGACGGCGGCAGCACGGTGATGTACGGCTTCGGGTTCGGCGTGGGTGGGCCCAGCGGGGTGTTGTGGTCGAAGAAAAGCAGCTGCTGCGGAGTTGATTCGCTGGCGATGGTCGGGATGATCTGAACCCAAAACAGGCGGCACTTCTTGGTGTGCCCCCGCGCGATTTCGACCCAGGTCGAGCCGGACACCTCGACCGGGACGGAGGCGATGGCCTGCCGCACCGTGTCGGCCGTCGGAGCGTCGGACTCCTTACACGTATCGGCCCGCGAGGCCGGCGGTGTCGTCGGTTTTCCGCCACAAGCCGACGCCAGCAAGATCAACAGAATCACAAACGGGCGGCGCACATCGTGAGCTTAACGAAAACTGTGAATGTCCCATTTGTTTGGTCGGAAGCGCCCTTCTGAGAGGCAAATCACCGGGGTCCACGGGTAATCTGGCCGACGTCGCGGATCGGTGCTGACCTGCGATTACGCGGCATTCCGGCGACCTCACACGCCAGTGCGGATTCGGTGCAAGCAAGCCGTAAAACGGCGGAAACATCGGGCGCCCGATGCCGAAACATCATTGCCGCACCATTTGGCGCATTAGGCCCTTGCGCGCGAGGGGAGGAAAGTAGGCGTGGCCAAAGAGCCCCATGGCGTTCGCACGGACGCCGTGCAGAGCATGTGCGCCTACTGCGGTGTCGGTTGCGGCATGGTGTTGCACGTCACAGCGGATCCGGCGAGCGGCGGCCGTCACGTTACGAAAACTGTTGGAAACAAGAGCCACCCAGCCAACTTCGGCCGGCTGTGCACCAAGGGCGCGACCACGGCCGACCTGCTGGCCGCGCCGGGCCGGATGGAATCGGCGCACGTGCGAGCCGACCGCGGCGAGCCCCTCGAGCCGATCGACATCGGCGAGGCGATAACCCAGTCCGCCAAGCGGCTCCGCGAGATCATCGACCAGGATGGCCCCGACTCCTTCGCAATGTACGTGTCGGGCCAGATGTCCATCGAGGCGCAGTATTTGGCGAACAAGCTGACCAAGGGTTTCATCCGAACCAACCAGATCGAGTCGAATTCGCGGCTGTGCATGGCCAGCGCGGGCTCCGGATACAAGCTGTCCCTGGGCGCCGACGGACCGCCCGGCTCGTACCAGGACTTCGACGCGGCAGACGTGTTCCTCGTCATCGGCTCCAACATGGCCGACTGCCACCCGATCCTGTTCCTGCGCATGATGGATCGCGTCAAGGCCGGCGCCAAGCTGATCGTGGTGGACCCGCGCCGCACCGCGACCGCCGAGAGGGCCGACCTGTTCCTGCAGCTCGCCCCCGGAACCGATCTCGCGCTGCTCAACGGGCTGCTGCACCTGATCGTCCAAAACGGGCATACCGATCCCGAATTCATCGCCGAATTCACCGAAGGCTGGGAGGTGATGCCGAGCTTCCTCGCGCAGTACACGCCGGAACGGGTCGGCGAAATCACCGGCATCGCAACCGAAGACATCCGCACCGCGGCGCGCTGGATAGGCGAAGCCGAAAACTTCATGAGCTGCTGGACGATGGGTCTCAACCAGAGCACCCACGGCACCTGGAACACCAACGCGCTCTGCAACCTGCACCTGGCCACCGGCACCATCTGCAAAACCGGCAGCGGTCCCTTCTCGCTCACCGGGCAGCCCAACGCCATGGGCGGGCGCGAAATGGGCTACATGGGGCCGGGTCTGCCGGGTCAGCGCTCGGTGGCGTCGGCGGCCGACCGCGAGTTCGTCGAGGACCAGTGGGGCATCCCCCGCGGCTCGCTGCGCACCGAGGTCGGCACCGGCACCGTGGACATGTTTTCCCGGATGGCCGACGGTGAGATCAAGGCCTGCTGGATCGTCTGCACCAATCCTGTTGCCTCGGTGGCGAACCGGAAGACAGTGCTGGCCGGCCTGGAAAGCGCCGAGTTGGTGATCGCCCAGGACGCGTTCCTGGAGACCGAGACCAACGAGTACGCCGACGTGTTGTTGCCGGCTGCCCTGTGGTCGGAGTCCGAAGGGGTGATGGTCAATTCCGAGCGGAATCTGACCTTGTTCCAGCCGGCCGTCGAGGCGCCCGGCCAGGCGCTGCCGGACTGGCAGATCATCGCCCGGATCGCCTGCGCGATGGGGTTTTCGGAGGCGTTCAGCTACCACTGCGCGGAGGAAGTGTTCGAGGAGATCAAGAGATTCTCGAACCCCGCGACGGGCTACGACCTGCGCGGCGCCAGCTATCAGCGGTTGTGCGAGACGCCGCTGCAGTGGCCGTGCCCGCCGGACGGCGCCGGCGACCGTCACCCCATCCGCTACCTGAATGACGGTGTGAGCCAGGCCCGGCTGGTCCGCGAGGACGGCACCGTGCCCCGGCTGGCGTTCCCCACCGCGAGCGGGCGCGCGGTGTTCTTCGCCCGTCCACACCTGTTGCCCGACGAAATGCCCGACGACGCCTTCCCGTTCCTGCTCAACACCGGGCGCCTGCCGCACCAATGGCACACGATGACCAAGACCGGGAAGGTCGCCAAACTCAACAAGCTCAACCCCGGACCGTTCGTCGAAATCCATCCCGACGACGCGGCCCGCCTGCAGATCCGTGACGACGACCCGGTCGAAATCGCCTCGCGCCGTGGCCGGGCCGTGCTGCCCGCCGTGATCACCGACCGGGTCCGGCCCGGCAATTGCTTTGCGCCCTTCCACTGGAACGACGCCTTCGGCGAGTACCTGTCGATCAACGCCGTCACCAACGACGCCGTCGACCCGGTTTCCCACCAACCGGAGTTCAAGGCCTGCGCCATATCCCTCACGAAGGTCGCCGTCGCGCAACCCGATTCGAGCGGCACACTGCCGAACGACGACGAGATCAGTCCGGCCCGCGTCGATGCTCTCGCCGAACTCCTCGGCGTGACGAACGAACCGGCGCCACAGTTCGGCCCGCTGGGCCGCGCCTACCTGGCCGGCCTCGTCTCGGGGCTGCGCTCGGAGGCCGGCAGCCGCCTTGCCGGAGTGCCGACCCTGCCCCAGAACGCCCCGTTCGATTCCAACACCCGGCTGTGGATCGACGGCCTGCTCGCCGGGCTGTTCGCCCGCACCGAGACGCCGGCCGTCCAGGAACCGATCGTCGAGACACCCGGCCCCACCCCCGAGCGGTCGGCCGTCGTGGTGTTGTGGGCGTCGCAGACCGGAAACGCCGAGGAACTCGCCGCCGACGTCGCTGCGCAGTTGCGCGAGGCCGCCCTGCCGGTCGCGCTGCACGCCATGGATGACTTCCCGCTGGCGCAGCTGCCGGCGACGCGAGAGCTACTGCTGGTCACCAGCACCACCGGTGACGGCGAACCACCGGACAACGGCACCGGCCTGTGGCGGGCGTTAACTTCCGATGGCGCACCGCGATTCACCGACACCCGCTATGCGGTGCTTGCGCTGGGCGACTCCAACTACGACGACTTCTGTGGCCACGGCCGTAAGCTCGACGAGCGGCTCGCCGAGCGCGGAGCCACCCGAATCGTCGACCGGGTCGACTGCGAGCCCGACTACGAAGACGGCGCGGCAAAATGGTTGAGCGGGGTCCTCGAGGCGCTGGCCCGCACACCGGCGCCGGTGGGCCGGGACGGTGGGGCGCCGGCGGCGCTCGCCTCCCCGGTCGCCGCGCCATCCCGGCCGGCCAACGAGCCCGGTGCCGTCGGTTACTCCAAGAAGCAACCCCTGATCACCGACATGGCGCGCAACATCAAGCTGGGCGGCCCGGAGTCGGCAAAGGACGTGCGGCAGTTGGTATTCCGGGTGCCCGAGGACACGATCAGCTACGAGGCGGGCGACGCGCTCGGGGTGTGGCCGCGCAACAGTGATCGGCTTGTCGACGAATGGCTGTCGGTCACCGGACTGGATGGACAGACCCCGGTCGAGGTCGGCGAGCACGGTTTGATGTCGTTGCGCTCGGCGCTCACCGAGCGAACCGAGATCGCGCACATCAGCCGTGATTTGGTGCGGTTCGTGCAGGAGCGCACCGGCAACCGGAAACTGGCCGAACTGCTGCGCCCGGAAAACAAGGCCGAGCTGAACAACTGGACATGGGGACGCCAGTTGGTGGACCTGTTGGCGCAGCTGCCGGTCTACGCGTCGGCCCACGAGTGGCTGCGGGTCCTCAAACGCCTTCAGCCGCGGCTGTACTCGATCTCGTCGAGCCCCAAAGAGTGCCCGGGCGAAGTTCACCTGACGGTGTCGCCGGTGCGCTACAACTTCCAGGGCGTCCCACGCCGCGGGGTGTGTTCGACCTACCTCGCCGACCGCTCCCCCGGCGATCGCGTCGCCGTCTATCTGCAGCCGTCGAGCAACTTCCGGCCGCCCAGCGACCCCTACACCCCGATGATCATGATCGGACCAGGCACCGGGATCGCGCCGTTCCGCGGCTTCCTGCAGGAGCGCCGCGCGCTGGGCCACACCGCCCCCAATTGGCTGTTCTTCGGCGAACAACACGCCGCGACCGACTACTACTACCGCGACGAGATCGAACAGATGCGCGCCGACGGGCTGCTCACCGAGCTGGACCTGGCGTTCTCGCGCGACCAGCGCGACAAGATCTACGTGCAGCACCTGATGCGCAAGCGCGGGGACCAGCTGTGGCGCTGGTTGCAGGAGGGCGCGCAGCTGTACGTCTGCGGCAACGCCGACCCCATGGCCAAGGACGTCGACCGTGCACTCTGCGAAATCGCGGCCGAACACGGCAACCTCGACCCGGACGCGGCGCGGGAATACGTGCGCTCGCTGAGCGCCGACAAGCGCTACCACCGCGACGTCTACTAGGGCGCGTGACCTGTAATACGACGGAAACGTCGCACACCCGCAGCTGAAACATCGCTGACGCACCATTCACTCATTAGGTCGCGCACCAAAAGGAGTGACGTAGCGTGGCTCGCGATTCTGAAAGGCCAATCTGCCCGCGGCGGCAGTGTCCGCTGCATCCCGACGGCAGGGCGGCGGCGCCGGGTCAAGTCGACTGGGCGGGGTTGCCGATCAACCTGGACATGGCGTTCTCCCGCGTGCAGCGCGACAAGGTCTACGTGCAGCACGTGATGCGCAAGCAGGGTAGCCGGCTATCGCGGTGGGTGCACAACGGCGCACAGCCCTGCGCCTGCGAAGTCGCCGAAGACGGGGCCCTGAACGCGACCGAGTCCGTCTCCAGCAGTTAGCGATCTTCATCCTCCGTTCCCAGCGCTGACCACGATCGGCGCTACGGTGTTGTGATGAGCGATCCCCACACGCCACGGATCCCGCCGGCACTGGCCGCTCCCAGCCTCAATCGGGGGGTGGGATTCACCCATGAGCAGCGCCGACGCCTGGGGCTGACGGGCCGGCTCCCGTCGGCGGTGCTCAGCCTCGATGAGCAAGCCGATCGGGTGTGGCATCAACTGCAAAGCCTCGGTACGGATCTGGGCCGCAACCTGCTTCTCGAGCAACTGCACTACCGGCACGAACTGCTGTACTTCAAGGTGCTGCAGGACCATCTGCCCGAGCTGATGCCGGTGGTGTACACGCCCACCGTCGGTGAGGCCATTCAACGCTTCTCGGATGAATACCGCGGGCAGCGCGGGCTCTTCCTGAGCATCGACGAGCCGGACGAGATCGCCGAAGCGTTCGAGACTTTCGGTTTGCGACCCGACGATGTCGATCTGATCGTGTGCACCGACGCCGAGGCGATCCTGGGTATCGGTGACTGGGGCGTCGGTGGTATCCAGATCGCCGTCGGCAAGCTGGCGCTCTACACCGCGGGCGGCGGGATCGATCCGCGCCGCTGCATCGCGGTGTCGCTCGACGTGGGCACCGACAACGAACAGCTGCTGGCCGACCCGTTCTACCTGGGCAACCGCCACGCCCGGCGCCGCGGCGAGGAGTACGACGCGTTCATCAAGCGGTACATCGAGACGGCGCACAGCTTGTTTCCGCACGCGATCCTGCATTTCGAAGACTTCGGGCCGCTCAATGCCCGGAACATCCTGAAAACCTACGGTGACGAGTACTGCGTCTTCAACGACGACATCCAGGGAACCGGCGCGGTGGTGGTCGCCGCCGTCTACGGCGGTTGTCATGTCACCGGTATCCCGATGCGCGACCAGAAAACGATCGTCTTCGGGGCCGGTACCGCCGGGATCGGGGTCGCGGATCAGATCCGTGACGCGATGGTCGCCGACGGCGCGACGGACGAGCAGGCCGCGTCGCAGATCTGGCCGATCGACAAGCAGGGCCTGCTCTTCGACGACATGGACGATCTGCGCGATTTCCAGGTGCCCTACGCGAAGAACCGCCAACGGCTCGGGGTGGCCGCCGGGGATCGGGTCGGGTTGGTGGACGCGATCAAGCTCGCGTCGCCCACCATTCTGCTCGGCTCCTCAACGGTATTCGGGGCGTTCACCGAGAAGGTCGTCGACGCGATGACCGCTTCCTGCGAACGCCCGATGATCTTCCCGCTGTCAAACCCGACCTCACGCATGGAGGCCATGCCGGCCGACTTGCTTGAATGGTCCAACGGTAAGGCGCTGATCACCACCGGCAGCCCGGTCGCTCCCGTCGAATTCGGCGGCGTCACCTACACCATCGGTCAGGCCAACAATGTGCTGGTGTTCCCGGGCATCGGGTTGGGCATCATCGTCTCCCGCGCGAGGACGGTCACCCCCGGCATGCTGCAGGCGGCGGCGAAAGCCGTTGTGCACCAGGCCAGCCCGACGAATGCCGGCGATTCCCTGTTGCCGGACGTGCAGAACCTGCGCGAGATTTCGGTCGCGGTCGCCGAGGCCGTCTATCACGCCGCCGTGCAAGACGGGGTCGCCACGAAGACGCACAAGGACGTCGCGCAAGCCGTGACCGACACGATGTGGGCGCCGCTCTACGACTAACCGCTATCGCCTGGATGGCTCCGGCTGCCCGTACACGGCGACGACGACGGTGCGGTCCAGGCTGTTGTCCGACCACACCCCGATGTTGGTGTTGGCGCAGTCGCGGATGATCGCCATGTCGTCGGGGTTGTAGTACCACTGGTTGACCAGTTCCAGGCTGCTGATCGCTATCGCGGGGTTGATCGCCACCGTTTCGGCGGCCTTGCCGCGGAAGCCGGCGGCGTTGGCGCGATCCTGCGGTGTCGAGCCATCGGATCCGGTGTCGTCGTTGATGTTCCGGTTGTTGATCATGTCTTCCGCGTGCCATTCGGCGGCCAGCGTCAGCGCGTTGTTGCGGATGACATCGTTGGTGCAGCCCGACTGGTGCTGCAGGGTGTAAACCGCGGAGACGACGGCGCTGTTGAGCCGCTTGTTGTCGGCGTGCGCGGCGGGCGCCGGCAACGCCGCCGTCGCGATCACCGCGGCGGACACGATCGGGATCCGCCTCATCACACCGGGTCGAAGCGCGAAACCAGCCACCGGCCGTTGACCTTGTCGAGCGTCACCCGCACAACCGGCTGGGTATCCGTGGGGGCGCCGGTGCCGATGGTGACGGTCCGGTCAACGAACGCCAAGACCACGGCGTGGTTGGCGGAGGCCGAAACAGATGACGCCGCAGTGACTTTGGCCACCGACAAGATGTGCTTCTCTTTGGCGCCCGGAATGACAACCTTTCGGGTCAGCTCGGTGTACGCGTCCTTGAAATCGCCGGTCAGCCGTTCGCGCGCCGCCGTCAGATCCTCGTCCACCGAATCCGCCTTGTAGGACAACAAAGCGACCGCGTCGTCGCCGGCGACGCGCACCGATTCGGCCCGCGCCCGCGCCAGATCGTCGGCTGACCCGAGCACCCACTTGGAATAGCCCGCGCCCAGCGCCAGCAGCAATGCGATAGCGGGCAGGACGCCGCGCGCAAGGATGCGCGACCACCTGATGGGCCGCTTCTGTGCCGTCTGGTCTTCCACCGCAGGCTCCAAATCCTCGTCGTCGGTGGCGGCGGCCTCGGTGTCGTCATGGAGTGTCGTCATGGCACGAACACCACGTTCGAGACCTTGGCGTCGTCGCCGACCGACCGGACCTCGATCCGCATCCGCCATTCCTTCGGCGCCTGCTCGCCGCCGGCAGTGCGGGACTTGACGGGGACCGCCACCAGCACCTGCGCGGAGTCGCCCCGCTCAGATTCCAGCCCGGCATCGGTGACGGTGCCTTCCGATTTCGACTGCGCCACCTTGACGGCCTCGACGAACGACTTGGACCGTTGTTCGAAGTCGTCACGGAACGCTCCGGTGGATAGGTCGACGATCCGCTGCACGTCGGCGTTGACGTCGGTGTAGTTGATCGTCGTGAGGTTCACCGCGCCCTGGCGGGCGACCTGAACGAACAAGTCGCGCTTGACCTCGGCCTCGTGTTTCTCGTAAGCCCGGTAGCCCAGCCAGCCGGTCAATCCGGTCAGTGCCGCGACCACCGCGACGGCGGCCACCAATGCCGTTGCGGCGCGCGAGATCCGGGGAGTGGCCCGGCGCCGCCAGCGCGCGAGCCGGCGCTCGGATTCCTTGCTGTCTTCGGTCATGTTGCTCCTTTGAATGCTTACGGCGCCGGCACCAGAAGTGACTGCCAGTTCTTGGCGCGCGGATGCGCCAAGTCCGCCTCGTTGTAGCGGTGGCCGTCGGGGCCGACGTAATCCCCGGTGGCCGGGTCGTAGGTCGCGACGGCGAGCGGCGGCTGCGACGGCGGCGGAGCCGCCGGCGCGGTTCCGCGCGGTGGCGGGAGCCGCGGGTCCTGTCCCGGCGGGTACTGCGGTACGCCCTGTCCGCTGTATGTCGCGTTCGGGTCGCCCTTCCAGTTGTAGCCGTCGTTGAGCGGCACGTATTCTTCGTCACTCTCACACAGTTCGACCGTGGGCGCGCGTTTCCAGGGCTTGGTCTCGCACGGAATGTTGCGCGCCCCGCGCACATTGAGCTCGGAGTCTTGCGGAATCCGGCAATACAAGTCCGCAGCGGGCCGGTCCGGAGCGTCGACGCTGGCCGGCGAGCGCCGCTGCGGGGGCGGCAGAAAGCCGGTCGTGCATGGTGGCGGCAGGTTGAGGTTCAGGTTGAAATCCAGGTAGAAGCCACGATAATCCTGCTTGCTGTTCAGGTTCGGGACGAGGGCCGCCGACATGACCGCGATGCCCTGCGGGAGCAGTACCAAGAGTTGCTCGATGTCGTGGCGGTAGACGACGGCGATATCACCGAGACTCACCAGGTTGGCCATCAACACGGGCACCGCGGGCACCATCCGGTCGAACAGCGCGCGACCTTCCTCCAGCCCGGGACCACCCTGGGTCAACAGATCTCGAAGCGCCGTATCCTGCGCCTTGAACTGCGCCATGATGGACGCGGTTCGGTCCGCCCATGTGGCGATGGCCTGTGACGTCTGGACCTGGGAGTCGAGCACCGGGGGCGACTGGTCTATCAGCGCGGCGAGCGGGTCGCTCGTCCGGCCACCCCCGATGGCCAATGCCGTGGACCCGTCAACGATCCTCGACAGTTCGGGCCCGAGGCCGCCGACCGCCTTGTTGGTCTCGTCGATCACGGTTCGCAAGTTGTCACGCGGAATCGCCTGCAACGCAAAGTTGGTCAGGTCGAGCAGGTGCCCGATATCGACGGGCACGTCGACACGGCCCGCGGGAATGACATCGCCGCCACGCAGCGCCCTGGAGTGTTCCGCGTCCTTGCCCGGCTGCGGCGTCAGTTCGATGTACTGCTCACCGATCGCCGATCGGCTGTGCACCGAGGCCTGCACGTCGGAGGGCACCTCGACCCCGGCTCTCATGGCGAGCGCCGCACGCACCCCGCTGGCGGTGACGTCGACCGACTTGACCTGGCCCACGTCGGTGCCGCGGTAGGTGACGACCGATGTCTGGTAGAGGCCGCCCGACGCGGGCAGGTCGACCGTGACGGTGTATTCCCCGATCCCGAACAGCGTCGCCGGTAACTTCATGAAGTTGAATGCCATTGCGCCACAGGACACCACGGTCACCAGAGTCAAGATCGACAACTGGATCCACGTCCGGCGATTCAGACGCAGCATTCAGTATCCCCCGTTGTGGTACGGAACGGTCAGCGGGTTGACTGCCGTAACCGGGCTGGGCTGCATTCCGATCGTTCGTCCCCATTGCAGTTCGAGTTCGGTGAGATTGCCTTCCCACCGTGAGCCGGTGAAGAGGCTGGTGTCGATGCGGCTCAACGTCAGATCGACGATCATGGTGAGGTTGGCGTAGTCGCCGCGAAACCAGTTGGTCACCGTGGATGTCGGCCAGGGATAGGTGGCCAGTCCATCCAGGCCCTTGGTGAGCGCCGGCCCGGCGTCGGCCAGCGACCGCAACACCGGCGCGATGTTGCGCAGGTTGTTGACCAGAGATTCCTTGCTCTGGTGAATGGCGTCGGCCGCGATCGCGCTGAACTTGCCCAGCTGATCGATCGCGTCGGCGATCTTCGTCCGCTCTTCGGCCAGCACCGCAAGCGCTTTCGGCACGGTCGTCAAAGCCTTGTCGACGACGGCGTCTTTGGCGGCGACCTGACCCGCCAGCGAGTTGAGATTCTCGGACGCAGCGATGATGTCGTCGGTCTGGTCGTTCGTGCCGCGGATGAACTCGTCCAGTTGGCCGAGCAGGCTGCGCATGTCGCCTTCCCTGCCGGCGAATGCTCTGGCCATCGCCTGGTTGATTTCCTGCAGCTGACCAAGTCCCCCACCGTTGAGCAGGATTGAGACTGAGGCCAAGGTCTGCTCGGTGGTCGGGTACATGCTCGCGTGCGACAGCGGGATGACGGACCCCTCCTTGAGCTCACCGACGGGCCTCTCCCCCTTGGGCGGCGCGAGTTCGATGTGCATCGAGCCGAGCAAACTGGTCTGCCCGAGCTTGGCCGTCGAATTGGCCGGCACGTGGACGCCGCCGTCGATGCGCATGGTGACCAACGCGTGCCAGTCCTGGAGCTCGATCTTGGTGACATTGCCGACGTTAACGTCGTCAACCCGGACACGCGTGTTCTCTTGAATGGTGACGACGTCGGGCATTTGGGCCTGGATCGTATAAGCGCCCGGCCCCCCGCCCGCGGTGCCGGGCAGTTTGAAGGAATTCAGGCCCCGCCATCCACACGCGGGCAGTGTGGCAATGCACAGAAATCCGAGCCCCGCGGCCAGCGCGCGCCTCATGAGGGCCCCACCGGAAGCATCAGATTCTGCAGTACCTCAGTCGAGTTCGAAGTGGTGTTCGGCGGCGGAGGCGTGTCGGCGAGTTGCGGCCGATCGGGTGGCGCCTCCTGCGGCCCGTCCGCAGGCGGGGGCGGCTGGGTTGCGTCGGGTGGCGTGTAGCCGGGCCGAAGCCAGTCCTCGCTGTAGGTGATCTCGCTCGGCCTGGCCTGGGTCCCGACGAACGGGTTGATGCCCGCCGGAATGTAGTTGTAGATGCGGTTTTTGATGATCGGGTTGACATATTGCAGGCACAGCTTCGACACTCGGTCGAGGCGCAGCCGGGAGGCCGCCTCGATAGAGCTGCAGATCCACTGCGGGATGTCAGCGAAGTTGTTCAACGCCAGGATGCCGGTCATCGCGCTCTGCGCCGGCTGGTAGATGTTCATGAAGTTCTGGATCACCGTGGGGGCAACATGCAGGATCTGTTTGATGTCACCACGGCTGTCGTTCAGCGCGGTCGTGATGGAAGCCAGCCGGTCGAACGTGACGCCCACGGCTTCGCGGTTTTCGGCGAGAAAGTCGCGTAAATCGCGAAGCGCCCCATCCAGACCCTTGACCGCGTTGGCGATTTCATTCGGGCTGTTGGTGAATACCGTCGTCAGGCTGGCCAGGTTCTCGTTGAAGGAAGCCAGCAGGTCGCTGCTCGAGTACAGCGCCGAGACCAGCAACTGAAGATTGCGCACCGTGCTGAAGATGTCGTCGGCGTGATCGCCGAGCGCCGAAATCGCTTGGGACAGCTTGATGACGGTATCGCGAGCAGTATCTCCCTCACCGCGCAGGTTGTCCGCGGCCGAGTTGATGAATTCTCCCGCCGAGTTCACGCCGCCCGGCCCGGTGGGCTGCAGCGCATCGGTCAGCTTTTCCAGCTGCTTGCGGAAATCGTCCCATTCGACCGGCACCGCGGTTCGGTTCAACGGGATGGATCCGCCGGGGCTCAACTTGAGCCCACCGGAGTACGCCGGGACCAGTTGGATCGCCCGTGAAGTTACCAGCGACGGTGACAGGATCGCGGCGCGCGCGTCGGCCGGCACCGGATACTGCTTGTCGACGGAAAACGTCACCTTGGAGCTGGCGGGCTGCGGCTCGATCTTGTCCACCACGCCGACTGCGACGCCTAGGATGCGAACCTCGTCACCCACAAAGAGACCGTTGGTTTCCGCGAAATATGCTGAGTAGCTGTTCTTTTCGACATCGCTCCACAGCTTCCTGGCAACCACCAAAGAGGCGATCGCAAGGGTCGCGACCAGGCAGATGGCTGTCGCGCTTCGGAGAGTGCGTCGAGTCATGTTCAGCGTCCCCCGGTTTCGGCGGGCCCGGGTGCCGGCGGGGGACCCGGCGCCGGCGCCGGCGAGGGCGGTTGCGACCACAGCGGGCGGGGAGCGTCCTCGGGCGGCACGGGTGGAGTTCCGGTCGGCGGATCGACCGCCTCCGAGGGCAGCTTCTGATCGGGGTCCAACGGCCGGTCATACATTCGTGCGTCGAGGGTGGGTCCGCCCAATTGGCCGGGGATCAGGTTGGCCACGTAGGCCTTGAAAAACGGGCCGGATCCCAGCACTTCGCCGAACGACATCGCATACCGCTTGAACTTGGGCAGGGTCTTCTGCAGGTCCTCCTTGCGGTTGTCCAAGATCTCGAGTACACCGTTGAGCTTGTCCAGCGCCGGCTTGAGCTGAGTCCGGTTATCGTCGACCAGCCCCGAAATCTGATGCGAAACCGCCGTGAGGTTGTTCATCAACGCGTCGAGTGAATCCCGTTCGTCCAACAGCGCCGCCAGTAGCGCGTTGGAATCGGCGACCAGACCGGCGATCTGCTGACTGCGCCGGCCCAGCACCCCCGAGACCTTGTCGGCATTCCCCAGCAGGCGACGCAGCTCGGAGTCGCGGTTGTTGAGGGTCTCCGAGAACCGGGCCACGCCCTGCAGGGCGGGTTTGAGATCCGGTGGAGTTTCCTTGAAGGTGTTGGCCAATGTCGTTAGCGCCGAGGATAACTGGTTGGTATCCAGGCCGCTGATCGTGGTCGTCAAATCGCCCAGCGCCACGGGAAGGTCGTACGGCGAGGTGGTGCGTTCCAGCGGAATGGTGCCCGTCAGCGCGCCGTCGCCACGCGAGGTCAACTCGAGCATCTTGCTGCCCAAAATCGTCTCCGTCTTGATCGCCGCTTCCGTGCGATCGCCCAGCTGGACGGTCTTGCGAACCGTGAAGCCGACCCGGACCTTGGTGCCCTCCAGACGGACGTCCGAGACCCGGCCGACGCCCATGCCGGAAACCCGAACGGTGCTACCGGTTTTGATGCCACCGGCCTCGGCGAAATACGCCGAATAGTCGTTCGTGTCCTTGACGAACGGCAGCTTGTCGTACTGGAAGGCGGCGACGACCAGGCACGTCAGGATCACGGTGCCCATCAGTCCGATCACGACGGGACTGCGCCGACCGGACAGCTTGAGTTTCGGTAACTTCATCGCGGCGTGCACCGTCCGCTGGGCTGGTCGAGCAGCTTGACGTAGATCGGGTTGCCCCCTTTGCCGTTGAGCTTCAGCAAGACCTCGCAGAAGTAGAAGCCGAAGTAGTCGCCGTTCAAGCCCTGCCGGGCCAGCACCTGATAGGTGTCGGGAAGCTGCTTGAGCAGGTTGTCCACGTACTCGCGGTCAGCCAGCACCTGCGCCGACATGCGGTCGGTCTCGTGCACCACGTCCTTGATCGGCTGGCGCGCCTGGACGAGCAGATCGGCGACCGATCCGGCTGCCGCGTTGACGTAGGCCAGCCCGGTGGAGATGTCTGCTTTGCGCTGCGTCAAGCCGTTGACCAGCTGGGACAGCTTGTCCAGGCCGTCTGAGAACTCGTGATCGCGCGTGGCGAAGGTGTGCAGCACGGTGTCCAAGTTGGTGATCAGCTCGCCGATCAGCTCGCTGCGCCCGGCCAGGGTCGAGGTCAGCGTCGAGGTCTGCGCCAGCACTGAGGCGATAGTGCCGCCCTGCCCCTGAAAGATTCGCAGCAGCTGGCCGGACAGCGCGTTGACCTGATCGGGATCCAGCGCGCGGAACAACGGGCGGAAGCCACCGATCAGCGCGTCGACGTCCAGTGCGGGCGAGGTCCGTGCCAGCGGGATCGTCGCACCGGCCGGCAACCGGCGCGGCGACCCGGGGCCCTCTTCGAGGGCGAGATAGCGGTCACCGATGAGGTTTTCATAGCGCACGACGGCTTTGGTCCCCTCGGTGAGGCGCACTCCCTTGTCCACCGCGAAGCCGACGGTCACCGTGCCGTCGCGGTGCAAAGTGAGGTCACCGACCTTGCCGACCTCCACCCCGGCGATGCGGACGAAGTTGCCCGATTTCAGCCCGGATATGTTGGTGAACAGCGCTTCATAGCCGGTGCGGTCCTCGAAGCGCAACTGCCCGAATACCGCGATCAGCGTGAATGTGAATACCAGGCAGACGGCCGTGAACAGCGCGACACGGGTGACGATGCTGGGCATGGTTCTTCTCATGGTGGCGGCTGCCCTCCACGGAAGAAGTAGCGCGGCGCCTCCGGGGGGTTCTTGGTGGTCGGGAAGTAGTTTGACCACCAAGGGTTTCCGGCGGCGACGTTGGTGCGGATCTCATTCGGCGCGCCGCCCCACCCGGTGTCGGTCACCAGGGAACGCACCGGGAAGTTCGCGCTCGGGTCGGGCAGCGAGCCACAACTGGGCTTACCGCCCGGGCCGCCGGTGGCGTTCACTTTGGGCAGGTGTCTGGGGTATCGGTACGGGTCGTCGCCGAAGAGCAGACCGGCATCCATGATGAACGAATATCCGTTGCCACCAAGCATGTCCCGGCCGCCGTGATCGACGTACCACTGCGCACCCTGGAACAAGCAGGTGAAGGTGGGCGAGTACTTGTTCAGCAGCGCCGTGGTCGGATCGAGCAGGTTGACCGAGCGCACGATGTTCGATTCGTTGTTGCCGATCACGCCGATGCCGGCTTGGCTGAAGCCCACCGCCGACAACAGCATCGCGTCGAGCGAGCGCTGGTCCTCGGTAACGGTATTGCTGGTCGTTGCCGCCGAGTCGAGGATTGACAAGATGTTCTGCGCCGCATCGGAATAGGCGGCGGCGGTCTTGCCGAACAGCCGCCAGTCCTTGTGAATCGTTGCCATGCGGGGGTTGACGGTGAGCAACACGTCGTTCGCGCCGGTGATCGCCTCTCCGAGCCGATCTCCCTTGCCTCGCAACGATTGTGCGAAGGCCGACAAGATCGCGTTCAGCTTCGCCGGATCGATCGCCTGCATTACCGACTGCAGGTTCTCGAAGACGGTGTTGACTTCAACCGTGACGTTGCGGGAGTGCAGCACCGCCCCGGGCTTGAGCGCTGTGTGGCTCGGTTGGTCCGGCGCGATCAGGTCGACGTACTTGGACCCGAACGCGGTGGTCGACTTGATCTCCGCTTCGAGGTTGCTCGGCAGGTATTTGAACGCGCCGACATCCATCTTCAGCTGCAGCTGAGCGGCTTTCACGTCGGTGCCGATCGAAGCGACCTGGCCGATTTGCACACCTCGAAACTTCACCTTGGCGCCGGGCTCCATCACCAATCCTGCCCGGTCCGACACCAGCGTGAGGGGGATGAATTCCTGAAACTTGCCGGAGAACGACGCCGCGGTCAGCGCGACCAGTACACCGACAACGATGAACAGTGTGGGCGCCCACCAGATCGGATCGATCCTGCTGCTGCGGACCCTGTTTCGCGCGCGTGTTCGGCTGTCCCGGTGATTGCTCATGCGCGTCATCCGGACAGGTTGAAGTTGCCGGATTGCCCGTACACGGACAGCGAAATCATCAGGCAGACAAACGCCGTGACGATCATCGATGACCGCACTGAACGACCGACGGCCTCCCCCACACCGGCGGGACCACCCGTCGCGGTGAAGCCGTAGTAGGTATGTACGACCATCACACCCGTCGCCATGGCCAGCACCGCCGCGAACGACCACAACAGGTCGGTGGGCCGCAGGAACGTGGAGAAATAATGCTCGTACACGCCGCGTGACTGGCCGTAGATGTAGAGCGTGCCGAATTTGGCCGCAAAGAATGACATCAGCACCGCGACGGCGTACAGCGGAATGACGACCAGGACACCGGCGATGATCCGCGTCGACGACAGATAGGTGATCGCGCGGATACCCATCACTTCCAGCGCATCGATTTCCTCGTTGATGCGCATCGCGCCGAGCTGCGCCGTCGTGCCCGCGCCGATCGTCGCGGCCAAAGCCACGCCGGCCGTGCAGGGCGCGATCATGCGCACGTTGAAGAACGCCGAGAGAAAGCCGGTCAGGGCCTCGACGCCGATGTTGGACAGGGTGTCATAGCCCTGCACCGCCACCAGGGCGCCGGTGGTCAGCGTCAGGAAGCCGATGATGCCCACGGTGCCCCCGATCACCGCCAGCGCACCGCTGCCCATACCCATCTCGGCAATAATTCGCAGCACCTCGCCCGGGTAGCGCCGGACCGCATCGCCGGTGGCGGCCAACGATTTTCCGTAGAACTCGGTCTGTTCGCCCAGCCGACGGGCGGTGGCGACGAACTTGGGTCCGAGAGCGACCAACCATACGGGCTCACGTGCGGCATCGGTCATTTGGCGGTCACCTTCACACCGAGGGCCGTGATCACGATGTTGATGAAGAACAACGCCATGAACGAAAACACGACGGTTTCGTTCACCGCATTGCCGACACCCGTGGGCCCGCCACCCACCGACAGGCCCTTGTAGCAGGCGATCAGCCCGGCCGACAACCCGAACAGGGTCGCCTTGATGAGCGAAATCACCACCTGGGGCAGGCCGGTGAGCAGTGTCATCCCCGCGATGAAGGCGCCCGGCGTGACGTGCTGAACGAAGACCACGAAGATGTAGCTGCCCGTCAACCCCGTCACCGCGACCACCGAGTACAGCAGCAACGCGACGAACGTGGCGGCGATGATTCGCGGAACCACCAGCGCCTGAACCGGATTGACGCCGATCACCTTCATC
This sequence comes from Mycobacterium sp. NGS69, assembly GCF_059812165.1. Taxonomy (NCBI): domain Bacteria; kingdom Bacillati; phylum Actinomycetota; class Actinomycetes; order Mycobacteriales; family Mycobacteriaceae; genus Mycobacterium; species Mycobacterium sp. NGS69. The sequence continues at coordinate 11,796 of NZ_JCALCD010000006.1, read as the reverse complement.
GCGTCGATCTCCTCGCGGATGGTGCGTGCGCCCAGGTCGGCGCACATCGCGGTCGAACCCGCGCCGGCGACGGCCATCGCGGTGACGACCGGTCCGACCTGGGTCACCGATGCCAGCGCGGCGCCGGCGCCCGAGAGGTCCCCGGCGCCGATCTCGACGAGCAGGATATTCAGGACGAACACAATGAGCACGGTGTACGGGATCGACAGCATGATCGTCGGGAAGATGGAAACCCGGGCGACGAACCAGATCTGCTCGAGGAGTTCGCGCCACGCCCACGGCCCCCTTACCGCGGCAACCAGTGCCTCGCCGCTGAGCAGGAAAAACTGGCCCAGCGCGTTCATGGGCCGTGCGATGGCGGTGCCGTTCATGGGGTTCGGTCAATCCCCCCGCGTCGTCCAGATATCCATACGGCTCATGCAGTCCCCGTTTACGTGAAAGAAGCGAAAAACATCGTGATTAGCGTCACCGCAAAGGATTAGCGGTGTGCAGCGCGCAATCCGGCCACTCCGCCTGGCTGCACACACAAAACACTCCGGAAGCCTAAAGCCAAGCCGAAACAAGTCGCAGGGTTGAAATCAACAAGAAGAAATCTGGCGAAGTCCCACAGACCAATTCCGCCCATTGCACCCGTCCGTTGTCAAAGCAATTGCCGTCAAACCGCATTGGCGTGACGTGCGAACCCGGGCTGCACGCCACCGTGCGGGCAAACGATCAATCGGTCCGGCAACGGGAGACCCGTGGAGCGAACGTCTCCCCCGGCATCCGCTGCCTGGCGTGGTACCGCGAAACCGCCGTCGGATCGGCCGGCGCTCGTCCCGGCCCTTAAACGGCACGACGCCGTGGCGCCGGGTGGCGGCCGGGTCGACGGCCGCACGCGCGTGAGCGGTAAAGCCGCCGATCAGCCAGGGGTTAAGCGCGGGGTCAAGTAAAACGGGCGCAATATGGGGATGTCCTATAGTTGGGGCTATGCAACAGGCCACACCGCCGCGCCTCGTCCTAACGCGCCGCCCCGCCGTGGATTCTTGTTGTCGTGGTTGTTGTTGAGTCACTGACGCCTTCCGACGCTCAACGAGAGCCTCGCGCTTTCCGCCAGATGTGGGCGATAAGAGCCACCGAATGCGTACCGACCTGAACCGAGACCGCTAAGGAAGCTTCATGAGCATCGCCGATGACGTCACACAGCTGATCGGAAACACGCCGCTGGTGCGGCTGCGCCGCGTCACCGAAGGCGCCGTCGCCGACGTCGTCGCCAAGCTGGAATCCTTTAACCCGGCAAACAGCGTGAAGGACCGCATCGGGGTCGCCATGCTGGACGCGGCCGAAAAGGCCGGCCTGATCAAGCCCGACACGATCATCCTCGAGCCGACGAGCGGAAACACCGGCATCGCGCTGGCAATGGTGTGCGCGGCGCGCGGCTACCGATGCGTGCTGACCATGCCCGACACCATGAGCGTCGAGCGGCGCATGCTGCTGCGGGCCTACGGCGCCGAGCTGATCCTGACCCCCGGGGCCGACGGCATGCCCGGCGCCATCGCCAAGGCCGAGGAGCTGGCCAAGACCGACCAGCGGTATTTCGTGCCGCAGCAGTTCGAGAACCCCGCCAACCCGGCGGTCCACCGCGCGACGACCGCCGAGGAGGTGTGGCGCGACACCGACGGCAAGGTGGACTTCTTCGTGGCCGGCGTCGGCACCGGCGGCACCATCACCGGTGTCGCCCAGGTCATCAAGGAACGCAAGCCGTCGGCCCAGTTCGTCGCCGTGGAGCCGGCCGCGTCCGCGGTGCTGTCCGGCGGGCAGAAGGGGCCTCACCCGATCCAGGGCATCGGCGCCGGATTCGTCCCGCCTGTCCTCGACATGGATCTGGTCGACGAGGTCATCGCCGTCGGCAACGAGGACTCGCTGACCATGGCCCGGCGGCTCGCCCGCGAGGAGGGACTGCTGTCCGGCATCTCATCCGGCGCCGCGGTGGTGGCCGCGTTGCAGGTGGCCCGCCGGCCCGAGAACGCCGGCAAGCTCGTGGTGGTCGTGCTGCCCAGCTTCGGCGAACGCTATTTGAGCACGGCGCTGTTCGCCGACTTGGCGGATTGACCATGCTCGCTGCCATACGGCGGGACATCCGGGCGGCCAAGGAGCGCGATCCCGCCAAGCCCACCACGCTGGAGGTCGTCTTCGCCTACCCGGGCGTGCACGCGATCTGGGGCCACCGGATCAGCCACTGGCTGTGGAACCGCGGCGCCAGGGTGGCCGCGCGGACGTTCTCCGAGCTCACCCGCATCTTCACCGGCGTCGACATCCACCCCGGTGCCGTCCTCGGCCCCGGCCTGTTCATCGACCACGCGACCGGCGTGGTGATCGGGGAGACGGCCGAGGTGGGCGAAGACGTCATGCTGTATCACGGCGTCACCCTCGGCGGCAGCGGCGCGGAGACCGGGAAACGACACCCGACGGTCGGTGACCGAGTCATCATCGGCGCCGGAGCCAAGGTCCTCGGCGCGATCAAAGTCGGCGACGACAGCCGGATCGGCGCCAACGCCGTGGTGGTCAAGCCGGTGCCGTCGGGCTCCGTCGTCATCGGGGTCCCCGGGCAGGTCATCAGCCGCCACGGGCGGAGCACCCCCGACGACTCGAAGATGCCCGATCTGGTGGGGGTCAGCCTGCAGTCCCTGCTCACCAGGGTGTCCAAGCTCGAGGCCCTGAACGACGGCCCGCAGAATGGCCGGGTGATCCGCCCGCCCGAGGCCGGGGTGTGGCACGGCGAGGACTTCCAAATCTGAGCGCGTGCCACGGGCGCAAGGCTTAAATCCCTTGTGAGCCAATTAGATATCTCACACGGCGGCCGACCGGCCATGCCCTACGGTGGACCAATGCCACACGTTTTGACGCGCTGTTGCCGTTGATTCGCTGACGCCGCGTGTCGCGGCGAAACGTGGCGTCTCCCAACCTCTTTCACGAAGAAAAGCTTCTTTCATTGCGTGGCAAAATGATTCATTTCTGGGGAGTAGTCGACGAATGATCGAAAGTCTCGGCCCTGGTGGCCCTGGCCAGCCGGAGCGACGAAATTCGGACCGGCGTCGACGCGGCCCCGCTGGCCGCCGAAAAGGAATGGGGCCTGAACTACTTGCTGTGACCCGCGGGGTCGTTGGGGTGCGGGGTCAGCGGCGTCACCTCGTCGGTGCGCCAGACGCGCAGCGGCATCGAGGCGAGCACCCGCTCGAGTTCGTTCGCGTCGGTTGCGGCGAACAGGCCCAGAGTGCGCCACTCGCCCGGTTGCAGCGGCGGACGCCACAGCCGCAGCAGGTGCCCCTGTTCGGCCAGTTCGCGGGAATGCGCGGCCTCGCGGGCCCGGACGCCGTCGACGGTCTCCGGTGGCGTTCCGTCCGGGACGTGCGTGGTCATGGTGACGAGGAATTCCATGAGACCTCCTGCGAGGCACTGAAACTTCCATGGCCGACCTGGCGGCCAGAGCGTGGACGACTGAGGCTCAACCTCGCTCCCCCGGGTGGACTCGAACCACCAACCCTTCGGTTAACAGCCGAATGCTCTGCCAATTGAGCTACAGGGGATTAAACCGATCGCCGGACGACTCTAGCGTACTGGCACGACCGCACCCAACTAGGCGGGAGGTGCCTGGCCGTTACCGGCGCGTGGGCCTGACGCCCACCCGCCCCGCGCGCCAACCCCCGAAGGTGAGGCAGGATGGAGCCAACGATCGTCGGGAGGAACGCTTTGATCCGGTATGTCGTGGTGCTTGGACTGGGTTATGTGCTGGGCTCGAAAGCCGGACGCCGCCGATACGAGCAGCTCGTCGGTACGTATCGCGCGCTGACCAGCAGCCCCGTGGCCAAGTCCATGATCGAGGGGGGTCGCCGCAAGATCGCCAACCGGATCTCGCCCGACGCCGGTTTTGTCACCCTGACCGAGATCGACGAGCAGACGGCCGTCATGGAACGCGGTGGAGAACAACCGGCGGATCCGGCCCTCACCCCGTCAGATCGTCGCCGCTAGCCTGCTCCAGCAGGCTGCGCCGATAGGCCTCCATGGCGACCAGGTCGCCGAATAGCGCGTGATACTCGTCGCCCTGCTCGATGGGCGACATGCGCTGCAGTTTGGACTTCACCTCGGCGATCTGCCGGCCCATCCAGACCTCCTGCAGGCGGGCGAGCACGCCCCCGATGTAGCGCGGCAGCTTCTCTTCGTCGACCTGGATGGTCTCCACGCCCAGCTCACTGATCAGGCCCGTCGTCAGGGCCGAGGTGGTCTGCTGCCGCACCGCCTCGAGCCACTCCGCCCCGGTGGCGCCGGTCGAGGTACCGCCCGCGGACTCGATGGCCGCCCGGACGGCCGCGTACCCGGGGTGCGTGAAGCTCTCCACGGTCAGCGTGTCGAACACCGGGCCCGCCAGCGCCGGGTACTGCAACGCCGACTTGAGGGCCTCGCGCTGGGCCCACAGGGTCGGGTCGCGCGGGTCGGGCCGCGCGGCTCGCGATTCCCTGGCCTCGGTCGGGGCCGGGGCGGCGGGCTGCCGCTCGGCCCGTCGGGGCGCCTCCGACCCGGCACCACCCCGGGCCGGCGAAGCGGTCCGTTTGGCCTCGCCGCGGACCCGCTCGATGACTTGCGCGACGTCGTCCCAGCCGACCCAGCCCGCGAGCTGGCGGGCGTACTCGTCGCGCAGCGTGGGGTCCTTGATCTGGCTGACCATGGGCACGCACCGGCGCAGCGCGGCCACCCTGCCCTCGGCGCTGTCCAGGTCCATCTCGGCGATCGTGGTGCGAATGGCGAACTCGAACAGCGGGGTTCGCCGGGCCACCAGGTCGCGCAGCGCGGCGTCGCCCGCCTTCAGCCGCAGGTCGCACGGATCCATGCCGTCCGGCGCGACCGCGACGAAGGACTGCCCGGCCAGGTTCTGCTCACCGCCGAACGCCTTGAGCGCCGCGGCGCGGCCGGCCGCGTCGCCGTCGAAGACGTAGATCAGTTCGCCGCGAAAGAAGCTGTCGTCCATCATCAACCTGCGCAGCATGGCCAGGTGCTCCTCGCCGAACGCGGTGCCGCAGGAGGCGACGGCGGTGGTGACGCCGGCCAGGTGCATCGCCATCACGTCGGTGTAGCCCTCGACGACGACGGCCTGGTGCCCCTTGGCGATGTCGCGCTTGGCCAGGTCGATGCCGAACATCACCGACGACTTCTTGTAGAGCACCGTCTCGGGCGTGTTGATGTACTTGGCTTCCATCGGGTCGTCGTCGAACAGGCGGCGGGCCCCGAACCCGATCACCTCCCCGGCCGCGGTGCGGATGGGCCACAACAACCGCCGGTGGAAGCGGTCCATCGGCCCGCGGCGCCCCTCCCGCGACAGGCCGGCCGCCTCCAGCTCCTTGAACTCGAAACCCTTGCGCTGCAAGTGTTTTGTCAGCGAGTCCCAGCCCGACGGGGCGAATCCGCAGCCGAAACGGCGCGCCGCCTCGGCGTCGAAGTTCCGCTCCGTCAGATACTGGCGGGCCGGCGCCGCCTCGTCGGACTCCAGGGCCGCCGCGTAGAACTCGGCGGCGGCCGCGTTGGCCGCGACGAGCCTGCTGCGGCTGCCGCGGTCGCGCTGCACGTTGGTGGCGGCGGCGCCGGTGTAGGTGATGGTGTGGCCGACCCGGTCGGCGAGCAGCTCGACCGCCTCGACGAAGCTGACGTGCTCGATCTTCTGCACGAACGCGTACACGTCGCCGCCCTCGCCGCAGCCAAAGCAGTGGAAATGGCCGTGGTTCGGGCGGACGTGGAACGACGGCGACTTCTCGTTGTGGAACGGGCACAGGCCCTTGAGCGAATCGGCGCCGGCGCGCTTGAGCTGGACGTAGTCGCCGACGACATCTTCGATGCGGGCCCGTTCGCGGATGGCGGCGATATCGCGATCAGAGATCCGGCCGGCCATCGGCCCAGTGTAAGACGCCGGACCGGATCAGCTTGCCGGCCCGATGACGCCGCACGCGATCCGGTCCATCGCCTGGTCGCTGTTTTGGGCGCCGTGGATCATCAACGCGGTCTTGTCCCCGGCCAGCAGCTGGTCCCGGGTGAACGCGTCGGAGGTGGTCACCAGGTACGCCGAACCGTCCTGGCGCACTTCGAGCATGGTCAGGTCGCCGCTCTCGGGCATCCCGGAGTGCCCGGGCGCCTGGAAATGCCCGCCCGCGGACAGGAAGTTTCCGGGCGGGCCGCCGTTCGGGGCGACCGAATTCGGCTCACACTTGCCGACCGCGTGGATGTGCATGTCGTGGAAACCGGGCGTGAGGATGCCGCCGGCGACCGTCTTGACCGTGACGGTGGCGTAGCCGTTGCTGAAGTCGAAGGTGGCCGTCGCGACGTCCTTGCCGTCCGCCGATTTCAGTTGCGCGGTCAGCGATCCGGCGGCGGGCGCCGGGCCCGACGTCGCCGACGATGCCGGAGAACCGCTTTGGACCGGGGGTGTGGTGCCTGTCTGGCTGGTCGCGTGCTGGGGCGAACTGCACGCGTTCAGGGCCACGACGGAAAGCGACAGCAAGGCGGCGGCAACGGTGCTGAGTTTGGTCATGCGGGTAACGCTATCCGGTCGCCTCATGGGCGTCGATCCGCTCCAGCCGGCCCTCGGTGTAGGAGGCGATCTGATCGACGACGACCCGGAGCCGGGCCCGTTCGTCGGCCGCGGTGTTGAACGCCGCGGCGAACACGGGGTCGAGGGTTCCGGGCGCCCCGGAGTACAGCCATTGCGCCACGCGGTGGACGCGGTCGCGCTGCCGCGCTTGGGTTTCCAGGTGCCGAGGGTCGGACATGATGAACTGCAGCGCCAGGATTTTCAGCAGGGCGACCTCGGCCCGCACCAAATCGGGAACCTGCAGGTCGGCCCTGTAGCGCACCAGCGGCCCGGCGCCGGCGGCCGCACGCGTGGTCGCAATGGCGGCCGAGGCGAACCGGCCCACCAATTCACTGGTCAATTGCTTGAGCGCCACCGCCGCGGCCAGCGTGGCGTCGTACTTGCCGACGGCTGCGACGACGGGCAGGCCCGACAACCGTCGCGCGGCGGCCATGAAGTCGTCGGCGCTGACCCGGGAGAATTCGCTCTCCCCCAGCTTGGCCAGGGCTGCCGCCTCGTCGTCGTCGGCGAGCACGCGCAGGTCGATGCGCTGGGAGACGACGCCGTCCTCGACGTCGTGCACCGAATATGCGACGTCGTCGGCCCAGTCCATCACCTGGGCCTCCAGGCACGTCCGATCCGCCGGCGCCCCCTGACGAACCCATTCGGCGGCCTCGCGGTCCTCGTCGTAGAAGCCGAACTTGCTCCCCGGCCCACGACCTCGGGTCCACGGGTATTTGGTGACCGCGTCCAGGGACGCCCGCGTCAGATTCAGTCCCGCGCTATTTCCTTGCGCGTCAATGATTTTGGGCTCGAGGCTGGTCAAAATCCGAAAATTCTGGGCGTTACCCTCGAACCCGCCGTGCGCGGCCGCGAACTCGTCGAGCGCGCGTTCGCCGTTGTGCCCGTAGGGCGGGTGCCCGATGTCGTGGGCGAGGCCGGCCAGCTCCACGAGGTCAAGGTCACAGCCCAGCCCCACCGCCATTCCACGCCCGATCTGGGCCACCTCCAGCGAGTGGGTCAGCCGGGTGCGTGGGGTGTCGCCCTCGCGCGGGCCGACCACCTGCGTCTTGTCGGCGAGGCGGCGCAGTGCGGCGCTGTGCAGCACCCGGGCGCGGTCCCGGGCGAAGTCGGTGCGGTGCTGGCCTTCCGTACCCGGCAGACCCGCCGTCTTCGCCGCTTCGCGCACCCGCCGCTGACGGTCGAAGTCGTCGTAGGGGTCGTGCTGTTGCGTACTCGCCTGCCTTATCACCGAGCACAGTCTGCCAGGGAACGCGGGCTACATTGACCGAAATGTTCTTCGGCGCATGCCCTCGACTTCAGTCGGGGGATAGCCGGTCCCGTCTCTTGGCCCGCGTAGCGGACCGTTGTTGTCGTAGGTGGAGTTTATCGTGAGGTTCATGCAGTACCGGTCGACGCGTAAAGCAGTGTTTTCGGTGAAGTACCACGTGATTTGGGTGCCCGAAGTACCGCCGCCGCGTGCTGGGCGGCGAAGCCGAACGGCGGTTGAAGCAGATCATCGACGAGGTGGTCTGTGAGTTCGGCGGCACGGTGATCGAGGTCGAAACGATGCCCGATCACGTACACCTGCTGATCGAGCTGCCGCCGCAGGTGGCGGTATCGAAACTCGTGCAGATCCAAAAAGGCCGGTCCTCGCGGCGCCTGGGGCAGGAGTTCCCGTATCTGGCGCGGATGAACTGCTTGTGGTCGCCGTCGTGGTTCGTCTCCACTGTGGGCGGGGCGCCGCTGGAGGTGGTACGCCGCTATGTGGAGAATCAGAAACTCGCGGCCGCACGAAAGACGAAGGCCGCGTAGCGATGGCGCACCGCTACCGCATGTATCCGACTGCCCAGCAGGCGGTGTTCATGCTGGAACGGCACTGCGCCGATGCCCGCTACGTGTGGAATCTTGCCGTCGAGCAGTTCAACTGGGGACGGTCTGGTCGATCGGCGCCGGGTCCGGCGGCCCGGCAGAAACAACTTGCTGAAGCCAGGCAGGAGTTTGAGTGGCTGGCGACGGGGTCATCGGCGGTGCAGCAGCAGGCCCTGCGGGATTTCGACCGCGCCGTCGCGGGATTCTTCGATGGTGTGTACCAGCGGCCGACGTGGCGGCGCAAACACCTCGACGAGGGCTTCTGTATTCGCGACAGCCGTGTCGAGACGGTAAATCGTAAATGGGCGCAGGTGTTCGTCCCGAAACTCGGGCTGGTGAAGTTCCGGCTCTCCCGCCCGCTGCCCGATGGCAAGCTCGGCATGGCCAGGGTCACGTGCAAGGCGGGCCGCTGGCATGTCAGCTTCCCGGCTCCACAGCCAGAAGTGCCGGCCACGCCGGGCAGGGAAGAGCGCATGGTCGGCATCGACCGGGGCGTGAAGACAACACTGGCGTTGTCGGACGCGACGATGCTGCGGGCTCCGGTCATGCGCCCCGGCGAGCAGAAGAAGCTGGTGCGCCTGCAACGCCAACTGGCCCGCTGCCGCAAACGCAGTGCGCGGCGCGGCAAGGTGCAGGCCCGTATCGCCAAACTGCACGCTCGGGTGGCGGATCGGTGTCGCGACTGGGTCGAGAAAACCACGACGCGAATCACCGCGACCTACGGCGTGATCGCGGTCGAGAAGCTCCCGACCCGCAACATGGTGCGCGCACCGAAACCGAAACCCGACCCCAACAACGAAGGCCACTACCTCCCGAACGGCAAAGCCGCGAAAGCAGGTTTGAACAAAGGGATCTATGCCAACTGCTGGGGTGTGATCGCCCAGCGCTTGGAACACAAAACGTCCGCGTCCGGCACCGCCCTCATCGAGGTCCCGGCCGCGTACAGCAGTCTGGAGTGCCGCAACTGCGGCCACAACGTGCAGGAAAACCGTAAGAGCCAAGCGGAATTCCGGTGCGTGCAATGTGGCCATGAAGACCACGCGGACATTCAGGCAGCCAACACCATCCTCGCCCGGGCGATCCAGCCCGCGCTCACCTCCGGACCGGAGGCAACACCCGCCACCATGGGTGTGCTCGCGCAAGCGAGAAGACCCATGACGCGCAAGCGGTATAGGGAATCACGCGATCTTCAGTCGCGTGAGAAGGTCAACTATGCGCTCTGCTCGGCTGCTGCTGCTCGGCGTGATCCTGACGATCCTCGCGGGTCTCGGCGCCGGGCTGCTGCTGGCGCCGACGGCGGGCGCCCACCCGCCGTTTCGGCTGCCGGATCAGATGACCGACAACGCGAACGCGCTGTCGGATTCCGGTCGCGCGGCGGTGGCGTCGGCGACCGACAAGCTCTACGCCGATCGCCACATCCGGCTGTGGGTGGTCTACGTCGACGACTTCTCCGGGGAGAGCCCCGAGAGCTGGGCGAGGCGCACCCGAAGCGTCAGCGACCTGGGTGACTACGACGCGCTGCTGGCAGTCGCCACCACCGGCCGGGCGTACGCGTTCTTCGTCCCGTCCGCGATCAAGAGCGTCAGCGCGGGTCAGGTCGATCAGCTGCGGCGCACCAAGGTCGAACCCGCGCTGCACGACGGCGACTGGAGCGGCGCCGCGGTTGCGGCGGCCAACGGGCTCGACACGACGCCGCCGTCGTCGGGCCGCCTGGTCCTGCTGGTCACGCTGGGCGTCGTCGCCGTCGCCGTGGTGGCCCTGCTGGTGGCGATGCGCTATCGCCGAGGACGGCGGCGCGCCGCCGAGTTGGCCGCGGCGCGGCGCGTCGACCCCACCGATCCGAACGCGCTGGCCGCGGTGCCGCTGGCGGCCCTCGACGACCTGTCACGCTCGATGGTGGTGGAGGTCGACAACGCGGTGCGCACCAGCGCCAACGAGTTGACGCTGGCGATCGACGAGTTCGGCGAGGAGCGGACCCAACCGTTCATCCAGGCGGTGAACAACGCCAAAGTCGCTCTATCGCAAGCCTTTACCGTCCGCCAGCAGCTGGACGACAGCATGCCGGAGACGCCCGCGCAACGCCGGGAGATGCTCACCCGGGTGGTCGTCTCGGCGGCGCGCGCCAACCGGGAACTCGAATCACAACGGGAGGCGTTCGAAGAGCTGCGGGTTTTGGTGGTCAACGCGCCGTCGCGGCTGGACGCGCTGACCCAGCAGTACGTCGAACTCACCGCCCGCATCGCCCCCGCCGAGCAGCGGCTGGCCGAGCTGCGCAAGGAATTCGACGCCGCGGCGCTGACTTCGGTGTCCGGCAACATCGCAAGCACCAAGGAGAGGCTGGCGTTCGCGGACCGCAACATCGGCTCCGGCCGCGATCTGGCCGGCGTAGCGGGCGGACAGCAGACCGCGTTGGTCGACGCGATCCATGCCGCCGAGGCGGCGCTCGGGCAGGCCCGCGCTCTGCTGGATGCGATCGACAACGCGGCGACGGACGTCAGGCATGCCGTCGCCACCTTGCCCGCGCTCATCGACGAGATCCAAGCGGGTATCAAGCGCGCCGACGAGCAGCTGCAGAAGCCGCGTGGTGCCGGGGCGGGCCGCACCGCCGAACTCGGCGCCGCGCGCGACGAGGCGGCCGCCGCCATCACCGGGGCCCGCGGCGGTGGCGCCGCCGACCCCCTAGGCGCCTTCGCCCGGCTGACGAAGGCCGACGCCGGCCTCAACCGAATCCTGGCCGCCGTCGCCCAGGAGCAGGCGACCGCCGAGCGACTCGAGCGTTCCTTCGAGCAGGCCGCGTTCACCGCCCAGGCGCGGGTGCGCGGCGTCTCCGAATACATCGACACCCGTCGGGGGAGCATCGGAGCCGAGGCCCGGACCCGGCTCGCCGAGGCCAAACGACACCTGCAGGCCGCACAGGACAAGAGGACGACCAACCTGTCCGAGGCGATTGCCCACGCCAACGCGGCATCGACGCTGGCCGCCAACGCCCAGGCGCTGGCGAACGCGGACGTCCAGCAGGCCCAGCGCTTCTATGCCCGCCGCGGCAGCAGCGACACCGGCGCCATGATCGGCGGGATCATCATCGGCGACCTGCTCAGCGCGGGCATGCGCGGCGGGTTCGGCGGGTGGGGCCCCGCCTCATTCGGCGGCGGTCCGAGCGCCTCGGGCTCATCCGGAGGCGGCCTGATGGGCGGCGGCGGGCGGTTCTGAGACCCGTTAGACAAAGAACGGGGCCGCACACCGATCGGTGTGCGGCCCCGCCTTGAAGCTGCGAATCAGGCCCAGCTGGACCCGACGGCGCTGTCCGTGCTGGACATGTTGCTGCCAGCCGA